>JASBSY010000019.1 GCA_030148705.1 Pukyongia sp. | reverse complement strand
ATAGTATTCAAAATTTTCAGGGACTTCGGCTTTAGTAACTTGATTAATCAAATTCTCTATATCTGACTTTTGTCCGAATAAATTCAGAGTCAAAAAGATTGATATGAGCGATAATGTTTGTTTCATCAAATTACTGGCAACGTGTTATAACAGTTATTTTATTGATCATATCCCGGAACAGAACAGGGTAAAAATAAAAAACCAATATACCATTTTTCGGGTTTCCGGGTTGATTTGTAGCCTTTTCAATATATAAGAATACCTCAGTTGTGGAAAGATAAAAATTAATTGAAGTAAAAATATGCCCCTAATTATGCCCCCGGGAATTTTGCGAAAGCTATGATATATATTTACGCAATAGAATTAGAACCCACAAATAGATATTATTAATCGTGCTTATATTAATCTGAAGCTAAACAACTATTTGGACTTTTGTTCAGATCTCACTGAAAGCTGTAATCTTGGATATCAAATATCTTGTCACAAGCGTAAATTAGAATGTCTACTCTAATCATGAAACCAACTATGAATAAAAAATGGATTAAAATAATAACTTATAATGTTCAGAATCAAGCCAAATACAAATACGCCTTTATTTAAACGAGATATTCGTAAATTAATAAATATTGAAAGGACCAGAATTATTAGCCCAAATAAACACACAAAGGATCCAATTAAAGGTAAAAATCGAAGCCACTCAAAGAGGTTTATATTCTCTATTTCCTTTGGATCCGTATCATAAATATAAAAAGTACCCAATTTGGTAACGGCCATTAAGGCAAATATGTAAGGAGTTAAGCATCCAGACCATATGATGAAATTAATTACTTTAAATATTCGATTCATGTCAATTATTTGGAGAATTTGGATAAAACAAAGTATCCCAAAATGAGTCTAAATCAGCTTTTTCTTTATCCTCTCCACTAAAAATGAAAAGCTGGCGATTGATAAAATTTGAATAAGTAACTCTCATGTTATAGAGTTTACTTTAGTGATTATTTCCCGGCACATAACATGATAAAAGTATAAACTAATATACCATTTTCTCGGTTGATTAATAGCCTTTTCAATATGTAGGAAATAGATCAGGCTGGTAAAAATATAAATAAAATATAATGAAAATATGCCCCTAATTATGCCCCCGGGAATTATAGTGTGCGCCGGCCTGTCGCGCAGGCCTTCGAATCCCGGAGGCGGAAGGAGGGATTAGCCGGGGTGATCCCTAGTGGTTCCCGTGCTGCAAATAGAAACCACGCAGCTTCTGAAAATTTAAACCAAATGGTTTTTCATAAATGCTCTACCTGATCCGGACTTGAGATACCGTTCGAAGTCGTAAGCCTTTTGAGCAGTTTCAAAAAGCGAAACGTGTACCAGTTTAACAGGAAGTTTGTCTTTTGTAAGTCGAACTGTACCGTTAGAATGGGCCGTTATTCTTTTAGCGATATTCCTACTAAATCCCGAGTAAAATTGTCCATTACCACATAGTAGGATATACACCCCATAAGGTAATTCCATAAAACTAAAATGTTAAGGAGAGCGAAGTGCAAAACAAAAATATATTTTTTACCGGACGTTGACCAAAATTCAATTTATTGAATTAAGTATTACCTCAATATTCGTACATCATTCTTCGTTGTATTGCTTCAAAGGATATGAAGACTGTTTTAAAGAACGTGGATCCTCATCCGCCGTAGCCTGCCGATTGTGAATATATCAATATGTTGGGCAATAATATAAAAAGCCCGCCTTCGCTCCTTGTAACTCGGAGCTTCGGCGGGCGTAGGTGGAGCCGGAGAGGACCGAGCGGAATAAAAATGTCCTGTGGACATTTTCAGCGAGGTGCCAGCCTGTCGCGCCGGCCTTCGAATCCCGGAGGCGGAAGGAAGGATTAGCCGGGGTGATCCCTAGTGGTTCCCGTACTGCAAATAGAAATCTCTGGTTAGTCTTACAAACCAAATGTCTTCAAACAAAAAATGCCTCGAAAGTAAACTTTCAGGCATTTTTATATTTGAATCCATGGCAGAGATTTCTGCTTGATCGTGGAGCCGGAGGGATTCGAACCCTCGTCCAAACGCGCAACCATACCGCTTTCTACATGCTTAGTTTTCATTTAGATTTTCGTGGGCTTGCCGGTCGAAAACTACCAACGCACCCCTTAGCTTCAATTTAGTTTCGAGAAAACATCAAAGCCCTGTTTTCCCTAGGTCTACTTTTACGAACCCACTATATCAACCGCCGTAAACCAAGGCAGTCGAGTGAGTTCCTGCTTGTCCTGCTTCAGGACCGAGGCACATCCTACTATAATTCAGATTATGCAGCTAGGGCGTAGTTATTCTCGCCGTTTAAAAAGTGTGAAATATGAGATTTACGAGCTGTATCCCAGCGCTCGGCATGCTTACTGTACAATTAGACCCGCTGTCAAAACCAGTCGGCCCCTTGTCTTTCAAAGATCATTATGGCGTTCCCCCTAATGCCGTGTAGTGAGCTTCGCTCCACTTCACGGCATTACAGGACCGGGCTTTCGGCGCTACACGGTAGCTCACCTCAATCCCTAACGCGGGCACCTTCACTGTCCTCCCGTTTCCGGGAAAATTGAACCGCTTGGGCGCCCAAAGGCTGCAAAGATATAATAAAACCATAGCTCCGCACCGCCACTAATAACACAAAAAGCATTCCAAGTGTATTTTATCATTTCTTTAAGGCAAAATGGCAGAGACAACCCCTAATTTTAAAGAAAAAAGTTATGATACGAAAAGGAAGTAAAGTCCGCTGGAATTGGGGCAGCGGTACGGCCACGGGAAAAGTGGTGGAAACCTATTCCTCAAAAGTCTCAAAGACCATAAAGGGATACGACGTAACCCGCCTGGCAACAAACGATAATAAAGCCTTGTACATCGAACAGGAAGACGGCGATCACGTATTAAAGAGCGAAAGCGAAGTAGAACCTGTTAGCTAGTAACAGTGAGTTTTACTTGTTAAAACATTTAAAAGCGAGTACTTTCGCAAAAATTCTCAGTCAATGGTATTCGCACTCATTAAAGAACGTAAATCTCCGCCCGACAGAAGGGTTGTACTATCGCCCGAAATGTGCAAAGAGGTGGTACAAACCTTTCCCGATGTGGAGATCATAGTCGAATCGTCCGATATCCGGGTTTTTCCCGATCAACAGTACAGAGATGCAGGCTTCGAAGTCACCGAGGATGTTTCCCGTGCCGACGTCATGCTGGGGGTAAAAGAGGTGCCCATCGATGCACTAATCGCAAATAGAAAGTACTTCTTCTTCAGCCATACCATAAAAAAACAACCCTACAACCGCAAGCTGCTAAAAGCCATACTCGAAAAGAAGATCGAACTCTACGATCACGAGACCATCGTAAAACGAAATGGCGCCAGGCTCATCGGCTTCGGACGTTATGCCGGACTGGTAGGCACTTACAACGGATTTCGAGCCCTGGGACTGCGCGACGGCCTGTTCGAATTGCCAAAAGTGGAAACCCTGCCGGACCTTCGCGCCATGAAACACGAACTCGATAAGATTGTCATCCCGCAAAATCTTCGCGTACTTCTTTCCGGAACCGGGAAGGTCGCAAAAGGTGCCAAGGAAATACTGGACCACCTTAACATTAGTGAAGTACCGGATGCAAATTACCTCACCCGCAGCTTCACAGAGCCGGTCTACTGTATAATCGACGTTATGGAGTACAACCGAAGAACCGACGGCAAAGCAGGCGATAAACTGGAATTCTATAACGACCCCTCGGGATACGAGAGCGACTTTATGAAATACGCCAAAGTAACCGATATGTTTATAGCCGGCCATTTTTACGGTACAGGTGCTCCCTACCTGTTTAGTAGGGAAGACGCCAGGCATCCCGACTTCAATATCAATCTTGTAGCCGATATTTCCTGCGATGTGGACGGGCCGGTGGCATCCACCCTGCGCGCATCCACCATTTCAGATCCCTTCTATGGCTATGACCCTGCCACCGAATCGGAAACCGCATTCAATGCCCATGGTGCCATCACCGTTATGGCTGTGGATAACCTTCCCTGTGAACTTCCCAAAGATGCCAGTGAAGGCTTCGGACAAATGTTCTCCCGCTGGGTGATTCCGGCCTTCTTTAATGGAGATGCCGATGGCATTCTACACCGGGCGAAAATCACAACGGCACAGGGAACTCTAACTGAACGCTTTAGCTATTTGCAGGATTTCGTGGAGGAATAAATAAGGTGAAAAATACCTTGAAAAAGAACACCCCAAAAAATTAACATACATTTTGTAGGACATTATTTACATTTTATCGAAAAGTATTAGAAAAATCCTACAATAATTTGATTTTTAAAATTTTATGAGCGTAGTTTGATATATAAACAGACTCCTCATGAAGATATTCGCCCCCTTGATAGTCACAGTTTTATGTGCATCGACCGCTTATTCTCAGGTTGGAATTAACACAACCGAACCAACAGCGACCTTAGACATTGACGGAACGCTTCGCGTACGTAAAGCCGAACGCAGTCTTTCAAACGATAATGTAGCTACTCGCATCGTCGGTATTGATGATCTGGGTAATATTGTCGAAGTTGAAGTAGATGACAACCTGATTCTTGAAAATAACAGACTTCGAGCTACAAACCGTATTTTAAAGATCGGTGATGTTCCCACTTTGGGCGTGCCGATTATTGACGATATGGACCTGGTAATCTGGCCGGGTGAACCCAATGAAGATAAATCGGTAATTCGCGTTTCCAGTTTATTGGGTGATATCATAATCACAGGTATTGTCGCCGGACAGGACGGACAGCAGATCTGGTTGTACCCGGTATCGGGAGACATAACCTTCCTGCCAAACAGTTTACTGTCCCTATTCGGTAACCGCATTGAAAACAACAGTAACCTTGTTGTAGAACGATACGAAATGGTTAAGCTGATGTACGACGCCACACGTTCTAAATGGATCATTATGGATCGTTAATCACAGACTATATTATAGACTAGCTAAACGCCTCTATCCCGGAGGCGTTTTTTATTGGGCCAATCCATACTTTCATTTTTTACCTACTCCCTCTGCTTAACGGATCTCATCATCAGATCCGCCAACTAACATGGAAGCCGCATTAAGGCTTTTACCGGCTTTAGTCTTAAAGCAACCACAGCTATGAAGTCGCTATCAAGACAGCTGTTTTACAAGGACAGTTGAATTCAAACGCAAAATAAAGGTCAACCGCATTCAATGGCAAACGATCGTATTGGAGTTCAAACGAAAAATTTGCTTTACATAAACCTAATTAGCTTAATAGCAGAAGGATTAAATAATCTTGAATAACTGTCGGTTTCTCAGCGAAGAATTAATTCAGTTAGAATAAACGCATCCAAGCTGTTTAAAGGCGTACCGCTGCTCATCGCTCCGGTAATCTTATGAGGTCGAAAGAAGCCTTTTAAGGCTATGAACTGGAGCGAAGGGCTGTAGGATGTACTAAGTAATTTAAGACCGGGAAAGAGCCGGTAGCATGGTTGTTGAAGGGTAATCGGGATTAGCGGGTCTGTTCCAGTTGGGCAACCCGAAAGATATGCTCGGAGATCGTATTGAGGAAATATTCGTTCTTATAGGGTTTGATAATACAAGCATTCATTAGATTAAACGAATTTTCCCCGGTTAGTTTTTCCATCTCCACGGCGGTAAGGGCAATAATGGGCGTGTCCATATCTTTTTCCCGGATGGCCTCGGTAGCCTGGAACCCGTTAATTTCCGGCATATTGATGTCCATAAGGATTAGATCGAACTTTGTATCTGCAGCCATTTGTATGGCCTCTGCTCCGCCTCCCGCCACTTCAACTTCTGCGCTGTAGGATATTAAAACTTTTTTGGTTACCAGTTGGTTAATCTTGTTGTCGTCCACTACAAGAATCCGCTTGCCTTTAAAGAGGTTCGGCTGATGGGCTTTGGAAGTTTTTTTAGAGGACTTTTTTGAGGGCGCGGCCACATACCAGATATCGAAAGCGATCTCGGTTCCTTTGCCCACTTCACTCTGCAATGAAATTTCCGAATCGTAGAGATCCAGGATTTTTTTAACGATTGGTAATCCCAGTCCGGCTCCGTGTTCGTTGTTGTTGTTTTCTTTTGAAAATTCGTTGAAAATGTTGATCTGTTTTTCTTCCGAAATTCCAACTCCCGTATCCTTTATACAAAACCCGAGACGTACTTTATTGTCCTTTGTTTCCTTGTTAACAACCTCAACTGTAATCACCCCGTCATGTGTGAATTTGGTGGCGTTACCAATTAAGTTGATCAGTATCTGCGTGATCTTCATCTCATCGCCAATAATCTGATCGGGTATGGATTTGTCTATATTGATCTCGTAAGTGTTTGGATGCTCCTCATTAATGAATTCGGACGATTTAACCACATTACGCACCAGTTCACCTATATTGAATTTGTTCCGCTTTAATTCATCCTTCCTGGTCGAATAGATGTTGGTTAGCTGAAGCACATTATTAATAAGCGATAAAAGGTGATTGGCCGAAAACTTCAGCGAACTGAGATTCTCCTTATGGCTGTTGAGTTTCTTGTCGCGCATTAGTATGGATGAAATTCCTATAATTCCGTACATGGGCGTGCGCAACTCGTGGGTAATATTCGAAAACAGTATGCTTTTTGCTTTCGCCAGTTCTTCAGAGCGTTCTTTAGCCTGCAGATACTGTTTGTTCTTTTCGATCAGGTGAATAAGAAGTTGTTTTCGCTTTCTATAGGATAAATAAAGGAAGATAGAGAAAATGACCAGGATGGTACCTGCTATTTTAACCCAGAAAATAGTGGTTTCCCTGGTTGCGGTCTGCCGTTCGATCTCGTTTTGCAGGGCTTGGGCCTTTAGTTCCTGCTGGTACTCGTTAAGCTTGTATTTGGCAGTAGCCGATTCAATGGCTTCTATTTTGTCGCTATTGTATTTTTCTTCCTTGTACGCGGCCAGTTTCTCCATTTCGGCATATGCCGAACGTGTATCGTCTATGGCGAAATAAGCTTGAGCCAGGTAATCGTGTCCTTCTATCAGGCCATCCATAAAGCCGGAGGTTTCAGATAGTTTTACACTTTCATTGAGCAATTCTATGGCCTGCCTGTAAAATTTTTGCTGAAAGAAGAGTTTACCCGTTAGTAGCTTGGCCCCCGCATGATAGGCGTCGGGCTTGAGAGATTCCACATACTTATTGGTCTCATTAACGAAGTGGCGGGCGTTTTCCGGTTCCTGATCGTTCAGATATAATTCGGCAATATTGTAGTTCAGGATATATAAATGCGTGGTATCCTCTAATTTTTTGGTCAGCGGAATCACTTTCTTGTAGATGGGAATTGCCTTATTACTTCTTCCCTGAAGTGCGTAATAATTACCCAGATCGATTTGTGCTGTAACTATTATAGCCGTGGAGTCGTGCTCCTGTTCTGCTTTTTCAATGGCGTCCTGGAAAATGCTGCGCGCCTGTAAGGTGTCGTTCAGTTTTAAGAAGGCATTTCCAATTAAACTGGATAATGAAACAACCGCCTTCAGATTGTCAATTTCAATCGCATCCTTCAGAACTTCTTCCCCCAGCTCGATGGTTATATCGTAATTATTCCTGTAGAATTGGTTACGTATATAACGCACCATAGTATCCACTTTCTCCTTCTTGGATTCCAATTCTGAATTTGCAACAGGATTCTCTTGTGCTTCGGACGAAACAGATTGTGCGTTCAAATGACTCGAACACATAAGTAGGAACGTAAGTATGAACACAAATTCTTTCACGTCTCAATCAAATTTTAGGGTAGTTAAATATATGTCAAAAAACCGCTAACCACCTAAGAATTATGTTGATAATCGTGGAAATGAGCAAAATAACGACGAAATACACATATACATGAAGAAAACGCCTACAAATTGTGAAAATAAATAGCCATGTATTTAGACTATAGCGCCCCGTACGCCTTATTTCCCCGCCCAAATAACAGCAAACAATCCGGTCGAACTTTATGGCTTCTTCAGCGCATTCAGCCCTTAGGTACGGTTTAATTTATCGGTTAATGAAAAGCAACATTTCACACTGATAATCTTAAAGCCGGTTTAAAATTATTGCTTCCTTATTCTGAATTAAAACCACCTGGTTGAAAAACTCCTTCAAACTTTGATACATGGCGGAAGTATAAAGGACATTCCTCAATTTAAGTGTAAAACGTAGATTCAGCTTCGATCCGGAAACTGAATAGACTACAGAACATTCACCGGCATTCTCGGGTAGCTTTACAATTTTGTTCTCCGGAGTTTCATCTATGGTATACATATCGTTCAGATCCATGGTCATGGAATAGACATAAGTGCCGGGATATCCGAAGTCGACCGGGTAATTGCGGGCTTCCATTTTAAACGGATTCTCTTTAAAGAAGGGGCCCAGGAAAAAGGGATATAGCACAATCGACCCCGAATCGTCCAATGTTGCCTCCACCGAATAGGTTTCGGTAAAGACGGATTCGAGATCGGTTAGATTCTCATTGCTGTATTCATTGATATCAACCTCTGCACTGTAAACCTTGTTCTTCATTTTGGCAAGATATTCAGCCTGCGTAAGTTGGTTGATCTGCGCTCGCACTTCCATCGCGCTGTATCCCATATGCGATTCTTTTACTATGCCGCGAAGCAGGCCGTTTCCTTCAAACTTAAATTGTGCCGAAAGATTGGATACATTCTTCGCATAAGGCTCTATAGGAATCCACGAACTGCCTTCTTTAAAATCCAGTTTTCTTCCAATGCTGTTCAGTGCCCGTACCGGCAGCACCCCAAACGAATTGTATTTGTCGGTTGCATCCAGCAGAAAGCTGTTTCCGTTGATATCCAGATGGACAATGGCGTAATTAAACTCGGTCATAACCGGATAAAGTTGCGTTGGAATTGCCCGGTCCCTTGTTGCAAGCAAAACGATGCGGGCGTCCAGTCCTGCAGCCTCAAGTGCATTGATAAGCGCCAGGTTGATCTCGCTGCTGTTCCCGGTTTTTTCGTTAAAGGCTTCTTTTACCCTGATATCGCTGAGAATTCGCTGCCTGCCATTCCATGCGAAATGACTCTGGATAAAATAAAAAACGGCTTTCGCCTTTTCCAGGGGGTCGCTAATTTGCAGTATATTGGCCGGAATATTTTCCTGGAAGAAATTCCGGTAACCCAGCTGCCGTCCCAGGTCTTTATCGAACCTGAATTCCTTATCCACATCATCCCAGTCGCGGGTATACTTTGTTTTTATACCCCTGAAATCTATATGCTCCTTGAGTTCAAAATCCAGGCGAGCCATATAATTGTCTTTCGCCAGCATATATTCTTCTTCCTGAAAGGCCGGGACGTGATGCATTGCATAAATGCCCAGCTCGCAATCCGCGTTTTGCACATGGCCGGGAAGAAAGAAACAATCCTTCTTCAAACTTACGTCGTTAATATCCAGCGGCTCTGTTCCTACAAGCGACTTGCGGTACACAAAGTTGCCCGGCATCTCGGAAACGAATTCCGAATAGATCTTCGGAATGTCATCCTGGAACTGCCAGCCGTCGAAGTATGCATAATAGGGTGATCGAATTGTATAAGTGTATTCTAAAATGCTGCCGTCCTTAACATTGGGAAAGGTAAACCGCTTTAAAGACCAGTTATCGGTCTCATTGGTTTCGTATACGGCATATTCGTTGAGGTAAGTGAGATGTTTTCCGTTATGGGTAACCGCTTTAAGTTCGATCACTTTTTCCTTATCCTGCTTTTTTTCGAAAAAGGGAATTACCACCGTTTTGCCTTCGTATTTGGATGCGTCAAATACTTTTATCTTGCGATGCACCTCTTTTATAAGAAAGACGTAATTGTCTATAAGCTTCACATAATTCTTACCCCGTTCATACAGCACCACCGCCGGGGCCTCCGGATCTTTTGGATAATCCTCAATTTGGTAATCGCTGTATTCCAAAACGCCAAACTCCGGTTGAGGAGGGCGCTGAGCCTCGAGGTTGAAACTGCTTAATAAAACTAAGAGGAGGGTGAGATAACGAAAATTAGACAACATGCTTATTGGATGATGATTTCACGCCAAAATACAAGAAATTCTCAATTAGCACTTTATTATTTCCGGATTTTGGTACAAACTTCCGGCCGGTCCGGGTTATAAAGTCGATTAATGACTACCGCTCATATGCGATTTCATAAAGGTGACTTTCTTTGGCTGTACCACCTCCGGGGTCTTGTTATCCTCGATAATCTTTAATACACTTCCGGCCTCAGCCGGGCCGTAGGACACAAAGGTGTTATTGGCGTCGGGCCAGTTCACTTCGATGTTTTCGACCGCAGTTGCTGTGCCGATTCCAACCTCTGCCTGCAGGCTGTTGGCCCCGAAGCTTCCTCCCGAATTCACTGTTTGATATACGCTTACGTTACCGCTCTTATCCCGATAGGAAACTCGAATCCTGGCTCCAATGGCCGACCTGTTCGAATTTTTACCCACCAATCTGATCGTGATGCTGTTATTGGAATTTCCCGGATTTTCGAACAGCGCGTTCTGAAATATATCTCCTGAAACCGATCCGCCCATCACCGCATACACATCCTGGTCCCCGTCATTGTCCAGGTCGGCAAAACCTACTCCGTGGCCTTTTTGAATATGGCCGAAATTCCCTGCATAGGTTACATCCTGAAATCCGTTCCCCCGGTTGTTCCTGTACATTCTGTTTGGTACTATGGCCCTGAAATCGGGGGCACCGGTTCCCAGGTAGAAATCGGGAAAGCCGTCATTATCCAGGTCGCCGTAATTGGAACCCATGGTTGGCAGCACGTGATCCAGGCCCACTTCGGTGGTTACGTCCTTAAACCGATTGTCTCCGAGGTTCTTGTACAGCCTGGGCAAATCCGAACTGAATTCCAACTTCAGGTAATCTGCGGCCACTTCTGTAGCCTGTTGTTTCAGGGCGTACGAATCGAAACAACTTACAAAGATGTCTTCCAGTCCGTCGTTGTTATAGTCGAAAAACCAGGTTGGAAAACTTTCCATAGGAGCTTCAACTCCTGCAGATTTTGAAATATCACTGAAAGAGATATTCCCACCCGAAGATGTATTGAGGAGGAGCAGGTTGGGGCCGTCGAGCATGGAGACGTAAAGGTCGGGCAGGCCGTCATTGTTTATATCGCCGGCTGTACTGCCCTTTACATAGCGGTTAAAGTTCAAGCCTGCCGCTGCCGAGGCATCCCTGAAGGTACCATCGCCATTATTGATATACAGCTGAGAGGCATGCAGTTCCTCGGTAGTATGTGTTTCGTTTCCAACAAACAGATCGATATATCCGTCCAGGTTAAAGTCGGACCAGACCGCTGTCTGGGTGGGATGTTCTGCATAGAGTCCGCTGGCGATGGTCACATCGGTAAAGGTACCATCCCCGTTGTTTCTGAGGAGGGAATTGGGCAGCTGCCCCAAAAAAGAGTAGCCGCTCCAGGCACCACGGCAGACAAAGAAATCCAGGTGGCCGTCGTTATTGTAGTCGGCCTGAAGCAGGTTAAGTCCGCCGGTTAATTCATCGAGTCCCGCTTTGGCCGTCAGGTCTTCAAAACTCCCGTCACCCTGGTTTTTAAAGTAGTGCAGCTTCCCGAATAATCCCCAGGAGGAAACTATAATATCCAAAAAGCCGTCATTGTCGAAATCGTCTGTGATCACCCCGCCGGCCAGTTCGTTTACATCCAGGCCGAGGTACATGGAGATATTCTCGAAGGGCTTGATTGAATAATCAGACCGGAAGGTCTTGGGTGGAATTAGATGTTGTTTCGGCACCGCCAAAGGGTATTCCCCCAGGGTCATATAGGCCAGGTTTAGAATCCATTTGCTTTGGAGGTCGTCCGGGAATTTTTCCAGTATCCGTTCGTAAATGGCAATGGCCTTGCGGGAACCGTTAGTATCCTTATGAACCCCGCCTCCTTTTATCGGGAACAGGCAGGATTCGGTGCTGTGGTTATCCCGACAATTAATCTGTTCGCCCAGGCGCATGTATGAAATTGCCAGGGCTTCATGCAATCCTTTGGTGGTGGGAGTTATTTCCCTGTTTTCCGGAGTGCGTCTCAGAATTTCCTCGAATACTTCAATGGCTTCAGCAGATTTGCCGGCATTGAGCAAGGTTTGTCCGTATTCCACATAAAGTTGAACGGGTAAGCGGTTATTAGCACGTGCGGTAGCCAGTTCTTGTTCTATTAGTTTTAAACGTTCACCACTTTCATAGGGGTGTTTTCTGAAGTTTACACGGGATATGATTCGCCGGATACTGTCTGTCATAGCTTCGGTGCCACCGGTCCGGGATACGGAAGTTTCTTCTGAAGAAGGTATATCTAAAGCAGTTTTTTCCTTGCAGTTGCTTAGAAAGATAAGGAGTAGTGAAAAGAAAAAGGTCCTGAACATGGCGTATACTTGATGGTTACGAAGCTAAAGCTTTTATGAGAAATTCTCAACCGGGGCCAGCAGAAGTTTACTTTGGAAAGGAAAACAGGAAAAAACCTGTGCACTTTCAGGGAAAGTCCTCTTGTGCAGCCTGGGTATCTAACCGATATTTGAAGTGTCTTCAGTTTAGTCATAATACTTTTTGAAGACGTCAACAACTAATCGTCATTTAATTGGGGAGTTAAAACCGCGATTATGTTCCTATCAAAAGGTTGCCTTAGCCCGGCAACCTTTTTTTGTAGCTTTACAGTATGAAACCGGCCGAAGCCTACATCCTCAACGCCAGGGAACCATATCGGTCCATCATGCTACAGTTGCAGCTGTTGATCGAAAATGCTATTCCGGAGCTGGAACTCAAGTACAAATGGCATCTTCCGTTTTATTACTTCTCCAACAACCAGGGATTCTGTTATATAAACCAGTCGAAGAACTACGTAGACCTTGGATTTACCAGGGGCACTCATCTCACCAAACACCTCGATAAACTGGTTTCGGAAGGCCGCAAACACATGAAGTCCTTACGTTATTTTAATCCCGAGGATATAGAAGAGGAGGTGCTTATTGATGTTTTAAATGAAGCCTATTCGTTGCGCCATCTGAAGTATTACAAATGATTGATGGTCTTCCTTATAGCAGTAAGATCCGACAATAATTTTTCAAGTCGGCTAATATCCAGCATATTCGCCCCGTCGCTTTTGGCGTTGGCCGGATCGAAATGGGTTTCTATAAACAGTCCGTCCACCCCGGTAGCGATTCCGGCTTTGGCAATGGTGGAGATCATCTCCGGTCGTCCGCCGGTAACACCCGCCGACTGGTTGGGCTGTTGCAGGCTATGGGTAACGTCCAGTACTGTGGTGGCAAATTGCTTCATGGTAGGAATACCCCTGAAATCGACCACCATGTCCTGGTAGCCGAACATGGTTCCGCGGTCGGTGACCATTACCAGGTCATTCCCACAGTCGGTTACCTTGGTAACTGCGTGTTTCATACTCTCCGGGCTCATAAACTGGCCTTTTTTAAGGTTGACCACCTTACCGGTATTTGCTGCGGCTACCACCAG
Organism: Pukyongia sp.; assembly: GCA_030148705.1. Classification (GTDB taxonomy): domain Bacteria; phylum Bacteroidota; class Bacteroidia; order Flavobacteriales; family Flavobacteriaceae; genus Pukyongia. Next base: position 13,018 of record JASBSY010000019.1, on the reverse strand, counting down.
TTCGGTTTGACGGACCAGGAAGGCAGGGATCTGCAGTACATCCACATATTGTGCCGCCAATTCGGCATCACTGCTTTCGTGTATATCGGTTACGGTGGGGATGTCGAACTTTTCCGAAACCCGCTGCAGTATCTTTAAGGCTTTTTCGTCGCCTATGCCGGTAAAACTGTCGATACGGCTGCGATTTGCCTTGCGAAAACTCCCTTTGAAGATATAGGGTATTTCCAGTTTATCGGTGATTTCAACTACTTTCTCCGCGATTCGGAAGGCCATGTCTTCCCCTTCAATGGCACAGGGCCCGGCCAGGAGAAAAAAGTTGTTGGAAGCTGTATGTTTTATTTTAGGTATGGATGCGAGATTCATAAAAAGTATATTGAAACGCAAAGATACTCAATAAAGAAATTAGCTCGAATACCTTTTTAATCAGGTCGATCTTCTCGGGAATTTAAAGGAAATTTTCATAGCATAGTTTGTACACAGGTATTCATGTGGCATCCTGCGTTAGGGACAGCAGCGGAAATCCCGCAGCCACAGCGAGGAATTGAAGCGTATGGCCCGCCCTGTAGTGCTGTGAAGTAGAGCGCAGCTCACTTCACGACTACTACAGGGAACGCCCAAAAAGAATTAACGGAATCTTGTGTATTTATCGTTTCAGAAACACTACTTTTGCGCCCGCGTATACGGCACGCTAATTGTAACAGCCCTAGCGCATTAACTCAGAACAATATGAATATCAGGAATATCGCCATCATCGCTCACGTAGACCACGGTAAAACCACGCTGGTTGACAAGATCATGCACCACTGTAGTCTGTTTCGCGAAAACGAAAATACCGGGGAGCTTATCCTCGACAATAACGACCTGGAACGGGAGCGCGGCATTACCATAACCTCAAAGAATGTATCGGTTGTCTATAAGGACACCAAGATCAATATCATCGATACGCCCGGTCACGCCGATTTTGGCGGGGAGGTGGAGCGTGTACTTAACATGGCAGACGGGGTGCTCCTTTTGGTGGATGCCTTCGAAGGGCCGATGCCGCAAACCCGTTTTGTATTGCAAAAGGCGATCGACCTTGGCTTAAAGCCCTGTGTGGTGATCAACAAGGTGGATAAGGAGAACTGTACTCCTGATGAGGTACACGAGTCGGTTTTCGACCTGATGTTCGAACTGGGTGCGGAAGAGTGGCAGCTGGATTTTCCAACTGTTTACGGCTCGGCCAAACACAACTGGATGAGCGACGACTGGAAGAAGCAGACCGATTCCATCGAGCCTTTGCTCGACATGGTGCTGGAGCACATCCCGGCTCCAAAGGTTTCTGAAGGGTCTCCGCAAATGCTGATCACTTCCCTGGATTATTCTTCCTTCACCGGACGAATTGCCATTGGAAGACTGCAGCGCGGGATTTTAAAAGAAAATATGCAGATCTCGCTTGTTAAAAGAGACGGCAGCATATCGAAGTCGAAGATCAAGGAACTACACACCTTTGAAGGCCTGGGCCGTTTGAAGGTAAGCAAAGTGGAGGCCGGGGATATTTGTGCCCTGGTTGGGGTGGAAGGTTTTGAAATTGGCGATACCGTTGCCGATATCGAAAACCCTGAAGGCCTTAAGACCATCGCCATCGATGAGCCTACCATGAGCATGCTGTTTACAATCAACGATTCGCCCTTCTTTGGCAAGGATGGTAAATTTGTTACTTCGCGCCATATCAAGGAGCGCCTGGACAAGGAACTGGAAAAGAACCTGGCTTTGAGAGTATCGCCTACCGATAGCGCAGATAAATTTATGGTTTTCGGACGCGGGGTGCTACACCTTTCGGTTCTTATAGAGACCATGCGCCGGGAAGGCTACGAATTGCAGATCGGGCAGCCGCAGGTGATTATTAAGGAGATAGACGGTGTAAAGTGCGAGCCGGTAGAGCAGTTAACCATCGACCTGCCGGAGGAAGTAAGCGGAAGGGCCATCGATATGGTGACCCTGCGAAAAGGGGAGATGCAGAGTATGGAATCTAAAGGCGAACGTATGGTTTGTACTTTTATCATTCCTTCTCGCGGAATCATCGGACTGAGAAACCAATTGCTTACCGCTACGGCGGGAGAGGCGATAATGACGCACAGATTTTTGGAATACCAGCCGTTGAAAGGCGGAATTCCCGAGCGTCAGAACGGAAGTTTAGTGTCTATGGAGAACGGGAAGGCTATTCCGTATTCTATCGATAAGCTTCAGGAAAGGGGTCGGTTCTTTATCGATCCGGGTGAGGATATCTACGAAGGGCAGGTGATAGGTGAGAATTCGCGCCAGGACGATATGACGGTGAATGTAACCAAGACCAAGAAACTTTCGAACGTGCGTTCTTCGGGGGCAGACGACAAGGCGCGGATTGTTCCGGCCTTGAAGTTTTCGTTGGAAGAAGCCTTGGAATACATTCAGAAGGACGAGTATGTTGAGGTGACGCCAAAGCATCTTCGGTTGAGAAAAATCCATTTAAAAGAAGTAGACCGTAAGCGCAACAAACTTTAATTTTGGCAGTTTTACTGAAGTAAACTGCTTCAAATTTCCGTAATTTGCGGGCAGGTGTTGCTCACAGTTTAATAAAAATCAAACATTCGCTATGTATTTTTTGTATTTCGATCCGGGATTAGGTGCTATGATTGCTCAGGCAGTAATTGCCGCTGCAGCTGGAGTTTTGTTGTTTTCAAAGAATGTGATGTATAAGTTAAAATCTTTTTTCGGGTTGATCAAAGAGGAGGACGATTCGTTCGATTCCATTGACATTGATGAACAAGAGGCCGAAAAAGATGAGCCAAAATAAAGCGCACCAGGCTTCGTTCCGGGATCCCTCCGGATATGTTTTTTACGATAAGGGCAAGTTGCGACGAGCAATTAATCCTATTTATTTCGAGCAATACCATAAACTTACAGACAGTGGATTCTTTAGTTCCCTGATCCAAAAGGGGCTGCTTATTTCGCATAAGGAGACGTCTGCTTCGGAAGAACAGATCGTTATCACCCCCGATCCCATTCCCTTTATTACAAACCCCTACGAGTGGAGTTTTGAGCAATATAAGCACGCTGCCCTACTCACCCTTCAGATTCAGAAGTTCGCCTTATCAAAAGGCTTTATTCTGAAGGATGCCTCGGCCTATAACGTTACATTTCACAGGGGCCGACCGGTGTTCCTGGACACGCTTTCCTTCGATTTTTACGAGGAGGACAGTCCGTGGAGAGCCTATAAACAATTCGTAATGCATTTCCTGGGGCCGTTGGTTTTGGCCAAGTATCACGGGACCGACATGCTGAAGATGATGCAGACGCATATCGACGGTATTCCGGTGCAACTGCTTTCCTCGCTATTGCCGGGCCGCACAAAGTTAAACCCGGTGCTGTATACCAATATTCACCTGTTGGCAAAACTGGAAGGGAAACACAAGGACGACTACAAGGCTGAAACCAAAATGGCAAAGCTGTCGAAAAAGGCGCAGAACAACATCCTTGAGAGCCTGTTCAATTATATCAGGAAACTGGAGCTGAAGGAGGATACCGAATGGGGAAATTATTACGATAAGACCAATTACGACAAAGAAGCCTTCGAAGCCAAGAGAGCCCTGATAAAAAAGTGGGTAAAACCACTGTCGCCTCAGCGGCTGATAGATATGGGGGGTAACGACGGTACCTTTGCCAGGGCGATAAGCAAGGATGTTCCCCATATTATCGTGACCGACATCGATGCCAAGGCCGTTGAGCAGAACTATAAGCAGATTCGTGAGAATGAGGAGATGAATATGCTGCCCTTTGTATGTGATGTATTGCAACCGGCACCGGGCATAGGGTTTAACAATACCGAACGAGAGTCGTTGCTGAAACGCCTGGCCGACTATGACCCCGAGGTGACCATGGCACTGGCGCTTATTCATCATATCACCCTTTCGGGCAATGTCCCTTTTGAAAAATCGGCCGAATTCTTTGCTTCCTTCTCCAATATGCTTATCATCGAATTTCCTAAACGTTCCGATTCGTGGGTGGAATCGTTGTTGGTTCGGAAACGGGAGTTTATCAATCATTTCGATTTTTACAACGAGGAGGCTTTCGAGCAGGGGTACTCCAAATTCTTCAGCCTGGAGAAGAAGCAAGCTATCCCGGGGACCGAGCGCCTGCTGTACCTGTTTAAAAAGCGATAAGGATGAGCGGACAAGCCATGTTCGATCGAATAAAAAGCTATAGTCCGAAAAAGGAGCTGAATCTCCTGCTTATTGCTGTTTCTTCCGGCCTCTACCCTTTGATCTTTTATATTTCGGATAATTATTTCCAGATAAACAGCTGGCAGTTTGTTGCCTATTTACTGGCCGTTTTCCTGCTGGCACCCCTGGTGGTAATCCTGGGAGCGGGCTTATTACTGAAACGGTTTCAATTAAAAGGAATAAAGTACCTGCTGCTTACTGTCCTGAACCTGGGCTGCTTTTTTTTCCTGATCCACCTCTGTTTATACGGGGGATTCCGTTGGCCGATTGCCTTAGTGGCGGGTATTTTGGCAATCTTACTCGGATTTTTGTTATATCGGCACTTGCGAAAACTAATTCTAATCCAGCTGTTGCTGGCGCTTGTGGGGTTATTTTATTTAGTGGTTCCTATAATTAAAGATTTCCGGTATTCGAAGGAGTGGCAGCAGCAGCCCGACGATATTGAGCAGGCGAACTTCAAGCAGAGGCCCAATATTTACTTTATCCAGCCGGACGGTTACCCGGCACTTTCAGACCTTTCGGGGGGTTATTACAAGCAGGATGTCTCCGGAATTAAGGATTTTTTGGAAAGCGAAGGTTTTACCATTTACGACCCTTTTCGTTCCAATTATGTTTCTACCATCACTTCCAACAGCGCGACCTTTGCGATGAAACATCATTATTACAACGATGATACCAACTTTGGGAAATCTATCAATCTGGCCGGGGTGATCGTGGAAGACAACAGCCTGCTTCGGCTGCTTCGCCATAATGGCTACACCACTTATTTTCTCACAGAGCGACCCTATTTACTGGACAAAGGTTCTGAAATCGGATTCGATTACAATAATTTTCAAAATTCCACTCGGCTAACGTTGGGAGACGGATTGAATAAATGGCGGGATGCAACAGACGACCTCGCAGGGGTACTAGAAAACAAGACGACACCTTCTTTTACCTTTATGCAGCTCTTTAAGCCCTGGCACGTTGCCGTGAAAAAGGGTAAATCGGCAGGAATGGAGGCGGAGAGAACCTTATGGCTGGAGCGCTTGCAAGTGGCGAATAAAGAATTAAAAGCGACTATTGAGGTAATCAAGGGGCAGGATCCGGACGCACTTATTATCGTTATGGCCGATCATGGCGGATATGTGGGTTTCGACTATATGCTACAGTTACACGAGAAGACCGACGAAGCCGATAAGATTCGTTCTATGTTTGGTGCTCTTATGGCTGTACACTGGCCGGATGACAGGGCAGCTTTGTACGACGGTTCACTAAAGAGTTCGGTGAATCTGTTTCGCGTTGTTACAAGTTATTTGGCGGAGGACGTTAGCTATTTAGAAAATCTGCAATCCGATAAAAGTTTTGCGCCCATAAAAAGTGGAGCGGAAAAGGGAATATATTGTTATATTGACGAGCATGGCAAAATCACCTTCCAAAAGTGGCAAATCGAATAGGTCCCGTCCCGGTTTTATAGGGAGGTTCCTGAGATCGGAAAAGGATGTACCTGTTATTGCCGCAGTGGCGGCTGGCTTGTATCCTGTACTTTTCTACTACAATAATAATTTCACACTGGTGAACACCTGGGAGCACCTGGGATATTTTATGCTAATGTTCTTGCTGGTACCGATACTTATCTTCTGGACAGGGAATAAGATTTTTAGTCTGAGTGTTCTCAAAAAATGGAAAAAATACCTGCTTCCGTTTCTCAATGTATTTGTCTTCCTCTTTCTGCTCAAGGTTTGTCTTTATGCAGGATTGCAGAAAAAGATCACCATGGGGATACTGCTTATATCCTGTCTGGTTGCCTTTTTTTTGTATAAGCATTTAAAAAAGATCATCATACTGCAGTTTTTACTGGCGATCCTTGCTTTATGGTCTTTTATTCCTACGGTGATAAGTCAGATGAATTATTCGGTTGAATGGATGAAACAACCGGACGACATCAGCAGGGCGACTTTTAGTAAAAAGCCGAATGTTTACATTATTCAACCCGACGGTTATGTGAATTTCTCCCGTATAGAAATGCCTCCTTACAATTATGACAATTCCGGATTCGAGAATTTTTTGATCGAGCATGGTTTTGAGAACTACGATGAATTCCGAAGTAATTATATGTCCACACTCACTTCCAATAGTTCGGCTTTTGTTATGAAGCATCATTACTATAACAAGGGGACAAATTTTGGAGAGTTTCTCAATGCCAGGAATATTTTGGTGACTGCGAACCCGGTGTTGGACCTGTTTAAGAGAAATGGCTATAAAACCCATTTGTTGATTGAAAAACCCTATCTGTTGCTTAACCGACCCGAAATGGGATACGATGAGTGTAATTATAGTATGGATGATGTGGCTTTTATAGGAACGGGGTTGGGAGAAAGCAAGGAACTTTTGGCACCCTTAAAGGATTATATGGCGTTAGAACCGGACACTCCTAAATTCTATTTTATGGAGTTATTTAGCCCGGGCCATATTACCAATAGTCAGGCGGCATCTAAAGGCGCGGCAGAAGAACGTGAAATATGGATTGACAAGCTGGAAGTTGCAAATTTAAAATTGAAACAACTTATAGATACTATAGTGCAGCAGGATCCGGAGGCGATGATCATCATTATGTCGGACCACGGTGGTTTTGTAGGCTTCGAGCATACACAGGAAGTATACAGGAAGATCGTGGATGAGAAACTGATAAATTCAATTTTCAGCAGTCAGTTGTCCATACGATGGCCCACGGACGAACATTCTGATTACGATAGGCAGTTGAAATCTTCGGTAAATGTTTTTCGGGTTGTTATTTCGTATTTAAGTGGAGATAAATCCTATTTAAATCAGCTGCAGGACGACGGGAGCTACGCCATCATTAACGAGGGGGCACCAAAAGGGATTTATGAGTACATCAATGATGAAGGCGAGATTGTTTTTAAAAAATTCGTTGGTAAATAATTACCATCCTTACTTCTTCAACCCCAGCACACTAAAGAACAAACTAAATAGAATTATCTGCACCCCCAGAAGAATAGCCGTAACCGCCGGGATAACCATTCGCATGGTATTGTTGTTATTGATGTCGCCAAAATTAAGATCCTGCCAGTTAGTATAAGCAATTACACTTAATATTAGACCGGTAATTACCAGCAGGGTACCAACTATCAATCCTTTCTCCAAATTAATATACCTGAATAAATTATCATACCTGTTGGATTTAGGTAATAATTGATTTTCCACAGTATAAACCTTTGTAAGACCATAAAAAACAATAAATTGAAACCCGATCAGAATCATGCTAGAGGTAAAGAGAAGGGTATGGACATCCAGGGTTATATTTCCAATGTTGACCGGTGCAATGACAAGGATAGTTGAGGCGATCAGACCGAACAGCATCATAATCAGGCCCGGGATAAAGAACAGCCAGTTCGGGCTATACAGCAATAAAAACCTGAGATGTCTCCATCCATCCTTCCAGGTATTGAGATGTGGGGGTCGGGAACGACCGTCGGGTGATAATATGGTCGGGACCTCTGTGATCTTTAGGTCATTAAGGCTGGATTTTACTATCATCTCGGAAGCGAATTCCATACCTGTGGTGCTCAGTTTCATCTTATTATAAGCTTCTTTGCTAAATCCCCTTAACCCGCAGTGAAAATCACCAATTTCCGCTTTGAAGAATAGGCGGCCGATAAAAGATAATACGGGGTTTCCGAGGTATTTATGAAGGAAAGGCATAGCACCTTTTTTAATTCCTCCTTTAAACCGATTCCCCATTACCAGATCGAATCCTTCACGAAGTTTCTCGAGGTAGGGCATGAGGTTATTAAAATCGTAACTGTCATCGGCATCCCCCATGATGATATATTTTCCATTCGCACCTTCGATACCTCCTCTTAGCGCACTGCCATATCCTTTTTCCTTGACATTAATTATCCGGGCATTTAGTTTTTCCGCAATTTGTTGAGAACCGTCTGTACTGCCATTATCAGCAATTACCACCTCTCCCATTATACCTTCCCTTTTAAAAAAATCCTGTGCTTTCTTTATACAAACTGCAAGGGTTTCGGCTTCATTCAGACAAGGCATAACAACCGAGAGTTCAATATTCATTTCTACTTAGATTTTTTATTAATATATCCAATAGCGCGAAAATAATTAAGAATATGATCCAATCGTTATAAAAAGTAAACCTTTTTAATGTATGCATTCCTATGGCAACGAGGGCCGCATTACTCAATGTAAGTAGAGACCCAATTGCAATAAATTTTATAGTGTTGGAAGTATGTTTTTTCAATTTAACGAGGCTAAAGCACAACAGAATTAGGAACAACACCATATACCTGGCGTTTTGAAAGGCGTGAATGAAATTTTTAAGGTAAATTCTGAACCAGGAACCAAAATTGTCAATTACAAGGGGAAGCGACATGCGTTTGGTTAGCCTGTCAAGAGCGATATACTTTTCATTTTCCGTTAGACCAGTTGCAAACATCTCTTTTCCTTCATTGTAAATCGTACCATTTGCTATGGCTGCGTAATTTGAAATATAATAGGCTGTGTCATCTTGCTCTTTAGAGTCGATATGGTGGATATTTAGTTTTTTTTGCTCCAGATGATTGTAAATTTCATCAAAGAAAATCTTCTCCTTTTCACTGCTGAAAACGTGCCCATCCGATTTATCAGCAACATACATGGCAGGGGTTAACAGGTGAATTCCAGTCCAGGGTGTTGTGACAAAATGATCATGAGCGTACCAGTGGTAAATTCTATCCGCAGTAGAGGTTAACACAGGAAAAATAATGAGTAATATGAATAATCCCAGATTCGACTTATAGCTCTGTTTTCGGTAGCTTATATATAATAGAACGAATATCGAGATGGGTATTAGAAAAAGAAATTGACTTCGCGTTAGTAAAAGTAAAAACAGAAATGGTAAAGTTCGAAGCAAATAATTTCGATTTTCTGTAAAAAAGGAATTTATTATCCGGGTAATTACTAATAAATACAAAGGATATGCAATTGCTTCAGAAAGGAAACGGTTCGCTATAATATGATTGTAAACATACGGCGCAAGCAACAATACAGCTAAAATTATATACCAAATCAGATGGATATTCAAGTTCGACTTAAATACTTTTACACAATAGTGAACAGAGTATAACCCCAACAATGCTTGAAGAACAATGACAATCAGACTGAAACTTTCTGTTGCAACGGCCTGAACTGATTTCAATAGTAAAGGATAGAGGGGAAGTCGGTTTATGTGCATGTCCAGATATCCTTCAGAATCCGGAAAAAAAGCAATAGGTCTGCTGATAACAATTACAAATACTATTAAATAAATAACATAAAGTGAATATTTGAAACGTTTTTCAGAGATGGAGTAATTCAATAGTTTAATTTTATGATCAATTAAAATTAAAAATAATTATAGTTTTATCGTTTAATCGGAAACTAATTTTCAAATTATATCAGTTATAATTAGTGTAATACAATATACCGGCGACTTAAAGGAAGAGTGGAATGAATTCGTTTCAACTGCTAAAAACGCCACATTCTTATTCCATCGCGACTTTATGGATTATCACAGCGATCGGTTCAGGGACTTTTCCTTAATGGCCTATAAGGATGATAAACTGCTGGCCATACTTCCCGCCAACAGGGTAGAGGACACCGTCTATTCACACCAGGGGCTTACCTACGGGAGTTTTGTACTCCAGGATTCGGCCAAGCTTTTCGATGCCTTCGAGGCTTTTAAGGCCATGCTTGAATTCCTTTATACTGAAGGGGTAAAAACCCTGGATATTCGGGTAATTCCCACTTTTTATAACCGAATGCCGGCGGACGAACTGGAATATTTTCTGTTTAAGGCAGGGGCGAAATTGCGGAAGCGGGATGTACTAATGGTGATCGATTATGCACATAAGCTGCGGTTTCAGAAGAATAGAAGGGAAGGAATCAACAAGGCAAAACGCAACGGCTTGGTGGTGCAAGTAGATAACGACTTCGATACCTTCTGGAACACCATACTTATCCCCAACCTTCATCAGAAACACGGGGTGAAACCGGTGCATTCGCTGGACGAGATAAAACTGCTGGCTTCCCGGTTTCCGGATAACATAAAACAGGTGAATGTCTATACCGGGGAAGGCGTTTTGGTGGCGGGCACCACTGTTTTTCTCACAGATACCACCATCCACCCTCAGTATGTTTCTGGCAATCCCGATAAAAACTTTTACGGCAGCCTGGACCTGGCCTACGATTTTATCATCAATCACTTCCGCGAGGATAAACGATATTTCGATTTTAATATCTCCAGTGAAGAAGACGGGGCTATGCTAAACGAAGGCCTTATCTTCTGGAAAGAGACCTGTGGTGCGCGGAGTTGGGTGGCAGACAACTATTTGGTCGATACTGCATCTTATAGAGAACTAAACCTAAAGAAAAAGTGATCCCATTCCTCGATTTACACAAGATCAACAGCCGCTTCGAACAGGATTTCAAACAGCGGTTCGACGAATTCCTTGATTCGGGCTATTATATCCTGGGAAACCAATTGTCTGCTTTCGAAAGCGAATTTGCGACCTACTGTGGTGTAAAATACTGCGTGGGGGTTGGTAACGGACTGGATGCCCTGCGGCTGATACTGGAAGGATATAAACTCATGGGCCGGATCAAGCCGGGAGATGAGGTGCTGGTGGCTGCCAATACCTTTATCGCAACCATACTGGCTATAAAACAAGCAGGGCTTACACCTGTTCTCGTGGAGGCAGATAAGGATTCGTATAACTTCGACCTGGATGCGCTAAGCCGGGCGATCGGCCCCAAAACGAAAGCCATAATGCCCGTTCATCTGTACGGGGAGTTATCACCCATGGAGGCATTGAAACAGATCACAGAAACGCGGCAGCTGCTTATTATTGAAGATGCCGCCCAGGCCCACGGAGCAAGTGACGATAAGGCTGGAAAAGCCGGGAACCTGGGAGATGCTGCCGGATTTAGCTTTTATCCAACTAAAAACCTCGGAGCTTTGGGAGACGGCGGTGCCATTACTACCAACGACGATGCTCTTGCCGGTATGGTTCGCAAACTGAGGAATTACGGGACTTCGTCCAAATATATCAACGAAGTGGCGGGGTTTAATTCACGACTCGACGAGGTGCAGGCCGCATTTCTTAGAACTAAACTCCCGTTGCTTGACGCTGATAATGATAAACGACGTACGATAGCAAATCGCTATTTGAAAGAAATATCGAACAGAAAGATTGGCCTGCCCCGCTACAATGGGGGCAATGATCACGTATTTCATTTATTCGTGGTTAGGGTGAAGGACAGAATAGCATTTATGGAATACCTCAAGGACCACAATATTGGTTGCCTTATTCATTATCCGGTAGCCCCGCATAAGCAGCAGGCTCTTTCAGAATTTAGGGAATTGAGTTTTCCTGTAAGCGAACAACTGCACCAAGAAGTGGTGAGTATTCCCATGAGCCCGGTATTGACTGAAGAAGAAGTGTCTAAGGTTGTTGAGGTGCTTAATGGGTATTGATTTAGTGAAGGGTGAAGGGTGAAGCGATAGAAGGTCCAAAGCCGGAAGCCTGAAGACGGAAGCCTCCGCCTTCGCAGGAGCTTCGGCGGACAGGGGAAGTTGTCACTTCGAGTGAATATGAAGTGCGCGAGCAACTTCATATTAGTATCGAGAAGTGGTTTTGGAGAAGAGTGAGGCGTGAAGCGTGAAGCAATAGAAGGTCGAAAGCCGGCCCGCCTTCGCAGGAGCTTCGGCGGACGTGGGAAGTCGGAAGTCAGAAGTTAAGAACCAGGTGATTGAGTGATCCCGCAGAGCGGGATTGTATCGAAATCACCGATTTGAAGAGTGAGGCGTGAAGAGTGAATAGTGAATAGTGAATAGTGAATAGTGAGTGGTGACGAGTGATGAGTTAAGAGTGAGGGGTGAACTGTTAGTTCTAAATCAAGAGATTGTGGGATAAAAGAGAGAAATTAGAGGCTTATTTTTTTAGAAGCCGCCAATTCCTTTTTCAGCCAGCATAGGTATTTATTTTGCGTTAAGAATTCGCGAATCCCTGTAGAGAATTTAGCAAAATAAATACGGTTTCATTGCGCGGTAGCAGCAATGAAAATGCCTCTGAAAAAGAAAAAAGGTCCTTTTCTTTGTAACTTTCTTTTAGACCAGTAAAAGAAAGTTAGGAAGAATAAATACATCCTTTCTGTTGCTTCGTGTACTGCCTGCATCCGACGAGTCCGATTCTTCGGATGAGAGGAATGCACAGCATAGACAATGAAGAAAGAGACAATGCAAAAAAGAAGATCTTATAAGAAGCAAATTTTAATTTCACTTAAAGCTAGCCTGCCGGCAGGCAGGCAGGGATTCACTGGTCATTGCTCCGCAACAACCACTGATCCGGTGGATGTTTTAAAAGCAAATCCATTACGGGGTAATGATTTTTTATTTCAAAAAATCCAAAAGTAAACTTCCCGTTTTTCGAATTAAAAATCGGGATTCTAAAGAATCTGGATTTGCTTGTAATTTGGGCTGGATTCATTTTCCTGCGCGAAGCACAGAAAAATGGTCCAGAGTGGGGAGGGCTTTACAAGGAAATCCGTGTTGCTTCAGAAACTTAAGAGGAGAAATATCGCAGCGGTCACTGGATTCATTTTCCTGCGCGAAGCACAGAAAAATGGTCCAGAGTGGGGAGGGCTTTACAAATAAAACCTCAAGTGCTACGCACTTAATAGTTTTTGCGTTTCTTCAGAAGCTGGAACATAGAGAAATAGCTGGATTCAATTGCTGCTGCAAA
>JASBSY010000005.1 GCA_030148705.1 Pukyongia sp. | reverse complement strand
CCATAGGAATTGGTTCCGGCAACCGAAGCGCTTCCAAACGCCATGGCTCCCGATGCGCCTGCATTACTGCTGTTGCCGAGAGCAAAGGAATTAAGAGCCGAAGCGATTGTGTTATCTCCCAATGCCATACTTGCTTCTCCCGAAGCGGAAGCGTTATTACCAATGGCCACTGCTCCCTGAGCGGATGATCCTGTGGTTCCGCCTATCATAGCGATGGATTCCTCTCCCTGGGCATCCCCGTAGAATGAGAAACTGGCGTTACCCGATGCTGCACCATAAACCGAGAACGCATTATTTCCGTTAGCAGATCCAACCCCAAATCCATAGGAATTGGTTCCGGCAACCGAAGCGCTTCCAAACGCTATGGCTCCCGAGCCACTTGCGTTGCTATTCCCGCCAAATGCAATAGAGCCACCGCCGGTGGCCATGGTGTTATCACCTAAGGCAATCGAACCAATACCTACATTCGCATCGTTCCATTCGTTTCCCGTTGTACTTCCCGCACGAAAGGCCTGTTTGCTCTTATCGAAGAAGAATCGGGCGCCTGTACCGCCCAGGGTAGAGCTGCCAAATACAAAATCATCACTAGCCGGGTTAGAGGTATTCTGAACCACACCACCCATACTTTGAAATTCACCGGATATTACTCCGCTTGCGAGATTGGTCCACATGGACCCATCATAGAACCAAAAGCCGGAGGTATTATCGGTTTGATAGACCAATAATCCGGTAGCAGGTGAGGCGATAGCCGTCCGCTGGGCTTCAGTTAGACGCGGAATAAGAATTCCGGAATCCGTACTTACAATATCCAGTGCCGCAGAGGTGTCTGGACTAGTAGTATTGATTCCCACCTGGGCGGATAAGGTCTGTGTGATAAGTGCAATTAGTAATAGTGCTTTTTTCATCATTTAAACTTTAAAAAGCACAAGTAGGAGTTATGATAGAATTTGACGAGTAGATTTTGGGCTAATCCGAATGTATTTCAGGATCTATCTATCTTTACATCGAAACAGTTTTAAAATGTCATCATGAGAATAGCATAAAACTAATTATCAGAAAAACCAATCTGTCGCCATGAATTTAACCAGATTAGCCTGAGGGTATCATCGGCTGTAAGATCAAGATTAGCAGTTGAAAGAGTCATATTTCCTCCATCGTTAATTCTAATTCCGAAGCTACCGGTTGCGGTACATTCTATGGTTAACATTTGGCCATAAACTGTTCCATCAGAAAGATTTACTGTTCTTGAACCCGGGGTGCTGTTTGAATTAATTTTCAGATAAAAGATGTTTCCTACGGAAACCGTCTGTGAAGTTGAGGTTGCAGTGACACTTGAAGGGTTGCTTGAAAATCCACCTTTTATCTGTAAAGTAACTTCAGGGGATGATTGACCTACACCCGTCCTTCCATCTTCCAGCATCACCAACGCATCCGATCGCTGTACGGAAGTTCCGTTTCCAAAAACCAGGAGACGGTTGTCGGGCTGTTGCCCGCTCGTTGGTTCCGGATCCGGGGTATAACTGGTGTTATAAAAACCAATAGAAATTTGATCCTTGCTGTCCGAAACCAGATGATGTCCCAGAATTAGTCCGCTGTTAATTGAATTGTCATTGCCAATAACAAATCCGCGTCCGTTACTAAATGTGTTGTTGAAGCCAATAAAATAATGTCTGGAATATGGGGATGTAGTGAATGTTCCGGAGTTATTATTGCCTATACCTATAAGATCGCCATTCACTCCTGTTGAAACACCGGAATTATTATTACCGATTATCATCATACTGGTGCGGTCACCGGTATTTTGACCTATACAGTAACCAAAGTCATAGCTTACACCGGAATTACCTATCAGAATACTTGATGAGTCGTTGGTGCCGCTATACCCCAGACAGATATTTCTAAACCCCCCGGAGTAAGACCTACCCAGACAGACAGATTCATCGGCACTTTCACTGGTAGTAGCCCCAAATATTGTAGCATACCGCGCCCCGAACTGGGCATCGTTGTATCCTTCACCAAAAATTACATTATAGTCGAAATCGGTTGTGGTTGTGATCGACAGTTCTTCACTTTTAATAAAACTTCCGGTTTTCGGATAAAAGATCAGGTTCGTATCACCTCCCGTTAAGTTTAATGTATTGCCATTTCCAAAACTGCCGGTAACGTACAAGCCATCACCTTCTATTGAAACACCTCCGTTAACTGCATTGATAAACCGCCCCTGACCAAAGCCATTGTTATCATAGGCCTGGTCTAGGGTATTGCGAAAGGATTCGAAGATTGAAAGGTTATTGTCCCACCAGTAATTTTGCGCTGTAGTTGTGTTATAAACCCATAATGCGTTTTGATTTACACCAGGAGATACAGAAGGAAATGTATTAACACGAACCGGCAGAATGCCGTCTTGGGAGGAAGGATTTGTGGAATTCGCGGCAGGTATATCTAACAGGGATTTTGGAGTGACGATATTAATACCTACGGTCTGAGCCTGCATAAAGCTCATCACAAACAAGGCGAAGATTAGTTTTAGTGTTTTCATGTCAATTATCTGAAAAGTTTGTTTCCAGCCATTCGGTCCCATTCCATATTAATGATAAGGTATCTCCGCCATAGATCTGCCGGGTTTGCTGAAGATTTACATTTGTTGTGCCGTCTAAAAGCTCGATGCCTCTGAATGCATTACCATTTACCGCAATTATTAGCAATTGTCCGGTAGCAAGTCCATTAGAAAGGACAATGGTTCGGGTCGCGGGATCGGTACTGTTTGAAGTAAGGATGATGCAGGAATTATTACCAATTGTTATCGATTGGTTGTCTGAAGTAACTGAAATACTTGATGCCGGTTCGAACGCCAATCCTCCATCAATTTGCAGATTTAGTTGGGGATCGTTCACAGAAAGTCCTACGTTTCCGTTTTTCAAAATAACCATTGCATTCGAGTAAACCGTTGAGGAAGGAAAATTGGTATAACCATTGGCTACACTAAAAAGTCTGTCGGTCCCTACAAAAGTAGTCGTAGACGCAGGGGCATAGTCTACACCAAATGATCCTAAAGCGATTTCTCCGTAAGATTTGGCAGTAGCTCCAATGAATGCAATACTGTAGTCTCCTTCAGCGGTTCCTCCCAATGACATTGAATTTGGTGCCATCGCATCACCTAAATATGCAAATGAATTATTTGCTTGTGCAGAACCCGACATTATCGCTACCGAATTATCGGCAGTGGCATTTCCCAGAATCGCGATACTATTTATTCCTGAGACATCTCCGCCTATTGCAATGCCGTTAGGTACTGTGGCTTCGCCTCCAATTGCGACCGTATTATCGGCCGAAGCAAGTGCATTGAATCCGATGGCAACCGCATTTAATCCGGATGCTGTGGCCGTGGACAATGCAACACTGTTTTCACCGCTGGCCACACTCTGATTTCCTGAAGCAAACGAATAGGTGCCACTGGCTATGGTATTATAACCGAATGCGGTAGAATATTCACCAATATTAGCTTCGTCCCATTGTGTTCCTGAAACTCCACCAGCCCTAAAAGCCGACTTCCGGGGATAAAAGAACATTTTGGTGCCTGCTCCTGACAACGGTAAAATAGCACCGCTGCCATGAGTACCCGTTACCTGTAAACCGTCTGTACCTTGAATTACAACTCCGCCACTGTCTGCCGTAATAACTTTACCGTTCCCGGCTCCATCCTGATCGTATGCTTCATCCAAAGTATTTCCAATTTCTTCCCAACGACCGTTTGGATGATCCCAATAATAAAAATTGGGATTATTTATTCCAACCTGCGTATCGAGAAAAATAAGCATTCCATTTTGATCGGAAGTAGGATTGATAGCGGGAAAAGCTGAAACACGAGGAATAAGGATACCGTCTGTATTTAACGGACTGGATGGATTACCAGCCTGAACTTCAAGCAGGGCATTAGGAGAAGTGGTTCCAATTCCCACCTGCGCCAATGCCATGGCACCGGTGAATAGTGTAAAAAACAGGAAAGGAGTTTTCATAATATGCTGATTAAATGATTAACAAGCACAAGTAGGTCGTTCTGAAATTTTTGGTGCAAAAAAGGGATTATTCAACTCTTGTATTATACATCGGCGAATTTTTAAAACGTCATCACAGTTTTTAAGTGATTGCTAATTTTCGTTCAGAAGCAGTGCTTCCAAACTGGCCAGGCGGGATTCAAGAAGTGCAATTTCTTCTTTCTGCGAGCGGATAATTTCTTGTTGTTCCTGTACTGCTTTTACCAGGGGTACAACAAATTCGGCATATCTTAGTCCATAGTGTGATTTATCATTATTAGGTATTTCGACACCATGAAAATCGAAGCCTGCCTCTTTAGCGGCCCGTTCAACTTCCTGTGCGATAAAGCCATTTTGAACCTCTTTTGCTTTTAACACCTCAGAATCCTTAATTCTCAAAGTTTGGGATACGTCGTTAAATCGGGCAATGGCATCTATATTGAGATTATAGGTCACAGGGCGTAGTTTAAGGATAAAATCCAGACCGACAATATTTTCTTTTATATTGGTTTTGAACCGTGCGTCGCTCACATTACTCCAGTTAGCATAACCTCCAATTGAGGTGACATTGATATTCCCAACTCTTACGGTATTAGCTGCCGATACAGTCGTTGCGTACCCAAGTGCTGTAGCATTCGAATATCCCGGGTCGGTCTCTGCGTAAGCTCCCAAGGTGGTATTGAAACTATCAGATCCAGATCCGGCATACGAACTATAGCCTACTGCAGTATTTCGATTGCCCGTGGTTGTGTTCCTAAGTGAATATGTTCCTAGCGAGGTATTCATAACGCCTGTGGTATTCTGTTGTTGAGAAAATGCACCGAATGCGGTATTGTCATTACCGGTGGTGTTAAACTGCAAACTTTGATTTCCGAAAGCCGAATTACGGAATCCGGATGTGTTGTCTCTCAGAGAATAAAAGCCCAATGCACAATTCGTGCCGCCATCAATATTATTATACAGCGCGTAATACCCAATAGCAACGTTGCCATTGCCATTAATATTAGATTGTAAACTTCCGGTTCCTACTGTAGTATTGTTGAATCCAACGGTATTTGAGATCATAGCTCCGGATCCGATGGCCACATTACCTTCTTCAGTATTATTGGCAAGTGCTCCATTACCGATGGCCACTAAAGCCCCGGAGCTGGTGTTCGCCTGAAGAGCATTCCAGCCAATTGCCACATTTCCATCGGCTCCGGCTATATTCTCCATGGCATTGTTGCCGATCGCCACATTATAAAATGCGTTTGCAGGGTTAACAAACGAGGATTCTCCAAAAGAGATGTTATAACTAGTTAGATCTCCCACTTCCAGATTATTTCTTCTAAATTTTAAGTCCACATCGTCGGTGGTACCAATAAAATCTGTTGCGGGGTTTGTTCCTGTATTTCCCGTGAGTTGCCAGTTACCTCCGGCAACCGGAGCTGCCAGTGCAGTCCAGGACGAGCCGTCGAAATACCAAAACCCGCTGGCATTATTGGTCTGATACACAAGCAATCCGGTAGCCGGCGAAGAAATAGCCGTACGTTGAGCCTCTGTCATTCTTGGAATAAGCAATCCTGTATCGGTGCTCACAATATCCAGTGCTGCCGAGGCATCAGGGCTGGTAGTATTAATACCTACTTGCGCAGTCATCAACTGGCTAATTAGTACGAAAATAAAAAGTGCTTTTTTCATTATTCAATGGTTAACAAGCACAAGTAGGTTATTCTGAAATTTTTGGTGTAAAAAGGCTATATTCAAAAACCTCTGTTGCTAATACATCGGAATAAAAACGAAATGTCATCGTGAATTGTGAAAGAAATCAATATGGCTTAATCACCTTTTGTTCTGAAGATGATAAAAACCAATATCAGAATCAGGATTCCCCCGATAAACCACGGCCAGAAAGGAAACTCATAATTCAGCTCTATAGGTCTGCTGTCGCCCATTAAAATGAGTCCTGCCCAGTACTGAGGTGCTAATTCCCTGCCTTTCGCTTTACTCAGGTACGTTAATTTGGCCTGTTTTAATGCCTCATCCTTCGCCATACCCTCGTCGAGATTATCGTAGAAATAGGTTAGAATTTCAGCACTGGACTTTTCGTCTATTTTCCAGAGACTGGTAAGAATACTCTCGCTGCCCGCATAGGTGAAGGCATGCGCCAGAGAGATCATCCCTTCGCCTGCACTAAATCCTGGCTTTCCTGTTTCGCATGCTGTTAGAATCGCCAGGTTGGAACTTAAATTCTGGTCGTAAATCTCGTAAGTATAGAGGTAATTATTATCTACAGATTCCGGGTTCAGCCTGTTTGCATTGAGATCCTTGGCAAAGATCAACCGGGATAATTCCGGGCTAACATTGTTGGATTCGGCATGCGTTCCAATATGGATGATCTTGTGTTCCTTTGCGTTAGAGATAAATACCTGTTTCGATGCACGTTCATTTACAAAGGAGTGACCATCGAATACCTTCGAATATTCTTTAGCCAGATCGGCGCTAAAAGGCTGTGCCAGTAAGGTTAGGTAATTTTGATCCAAACTAAGAGAGTCTTTTATTGCAATTTTGTACGTATGCTTCATGCCATCTGAAAATTCCGGCACGAAGGCAACAAAGTTGTCCTTATATGAGTTTATTGCGGCAGTATCTCCCAGTTCCATCAGCAGGCTGAAATTGTAGGAGATGGTATGCTTAGCGAGCAAACTGTTTCTTGCCAGTTCGTCGAAATCCGAAATAGGCGAGGGGGTAAGTAGTTCGAAACTAAGGTTGTACAATTCGCGATCGGGGATTATCGTTACCCGCTCGGTATTGAGCTCGCTCAGCAGGGGTTTCCAAAGTGCCGTGTACAATTCGTGCAAGGGTTGTTTTATCCGGGCTACTTTAAAATCATTGGCAATCAATTGTGGAATATGATTTTTTACGTGTTCATAATTAAGTGTATGAAGACTTTTTTTGTTCTTACTTACAACAAAGGCGAATAACTGCTCCTCAATAAAAAAATAGCGGATCAGTGTAGTTTCTTTATCCATGTTTTGTTGCAACTCATCCAGTGAAGATTCTATTGTCGCATAGCGCATCGTATAATATTTGGGGTACTGCTGCTTCAGCGTATCGAGAAACCGATTCCAGGCACCTGTAGCACTGAAGAACGGGTCGAACTTTTCGTCATTTTCCTTGCTAAGGACCTTCGAAAAGTTCTTCTTTAGTTGCCGTTCTCTTTCGATAACTTTTTTCGGAACCCCGGCAAACCCAATGTTTTCATGAATGTTCAGTCTGGATCGGATACGGTTGTACAAACTGGACTCATGGATGGTTACCAGGTCCAGCATATATTTTTCATCAGAAGTAAGGCGATAAAGTTCGAGGTAGAGTTGCTTCGCAAAATCGAATAGTTCTCGGTTATCGTCAATAAGAACGCGAACGTCATCTGCCGAATTGATAATAGTTTTACGGCGTTCCAGGATTTCAATCCCTTCCTTAACCTGTTGTAGGAGTGCTTTCAGGCCCGGTTCTTCGTGGGGATGTAAATTGAATTTAGCTTGAGCATTAATGAGGAGGGAATGGGGTTTTGTAAACTCAATTTGTATGGAATCGGCCTTTGAAGTTGCCGAAAAATCCTTTCTTTCGAAATAATTAAGCGCTTCCTCACTAAATTTTAAAGCGGTATCAAAATTCCCCAGTTCAAAATGTACTTTCGCCATATTCTGGATGTGCCGGACTCTAATCAGGTCATTCTGATACTTCTTCCGTTGGGTGTATTCGTACCCGGCCATGGCCAGTTCTGTCGCCTTTTCGGCTTCACCATATTTGGCATAGAATTGCGACATATTAATCATGGTATCAAGGTAATCTTTGGAATAAGTTCCGTCGTAACCCTGCATAAAGAGTGCTTCGCTCTTCTTATACATCTCCGCGGCCTCTTCCATCTTATCCAATGCTTCGTAAACAGAAGCACGGATCGCCACTATATAGCTGTGTAGAAAAGTGTAATTCGACGGATTATTATCGATGATGGTCAATGCCTTATCGGCGTACTGCCCCGCAAGTTCATAGTTCTTTGCGCTTAGATGTCCGTGGCTGAGAATGACCAGGGAGAAGACTACATTGGGGTCGTCCGGCCCCAGCTTCTTAATTTTTTGCTTGTACGAATAAGTGAAAATGTCTATAGCCTTGTTGTATTCACCCAGGCCGTGGTAAAAGGTGCCTAGATTATCGATTGTACCTAATCGATTACGAACTGCCCGGGCTTTCTTATTCTCATCGGTGGCTGTCTCTATAAAACTCTGGTAATTCTCTATAGAACGACGAATATAGGAAATAGCTTCTCGGGTGCGACCCGTATTCTGGAGATTTAAGGAGATGTTGTTGTTTACAATGGCCTTCCAATAGTCGCGATTTTCTTCCGAATTATCCATGCCGTCCAGGGTACTTACAGCCTTCTTATAATAATAGGTCGAACTGTCCAGTTGCGATTTACTGGCGAAATATCTTCCGGTCGAGTTATAGGTGTTATACAGTTGCTGAAAGTTTTTACCCGGAAGCTTTTCAAGTATGATTTTCGCATTATCAAGATGCGTTTTGGCCCGTTCTATCTCCCCGAGATTCAATAGTGCGGTTCCCAGGTTATACTCCAGGATGGCCAGTAACTCCCTATTATCCTTTTCTTTTGGTTTTAAATAACTAATTGCTTCGGAAGCAACTTCCACAACCCTGTCGTTTCGTTTTGCACTGTAAAGTACGGTGCATAGTTCGTTCAGGGCTTTGGCCTTTGTTCCTTCCGAAGTATTTCTTACAATAAGATTAGCGAGTTGGGTGGCGTGATTTACAGCTTTTTCGGTACTGCCTTCGGCCAGGGTAAAACTGCCAACCAGGGGGATGTAAGTTACAAGTGAATCGTAAAGTCCTGAAGCCTTCAACCGCTCGAGGTCGGAATTAAGTTTCTCTCGTGCCTGCTGAATCTTATCGGCAGCTATAAGCAGTTCAATAGCTTCCGGCCCGAAATTACTTGATTGCTGTCCGTAACTACAAACAAAGGAAAACATCAGAAACAAAATGGCCGTTATTCCCCTAAATGTCTTCCGGTTCATAAGATTACTTTAGATCTGACAAGAGTTTCGAATTTCGCTTCGACGGATTATCACGGAGCAGTTGTGCAGCCTGCGCCAACTCATCCTTTTTGATCAGCGCAAGCGCCCGATAATAAACAGCATCTTCAGAAAAGATACTCTCCGAATGCGCCTGCAACTTATCCAAATATTTTTGTGCCGTTTCAGCATCATCTATGGCCAGATAAGACACCCCCAGGAAGTAATTCAAACTGTCATTTTGTGGTTTTTCTGCCAGCAATTTTTCCCATTTGTCAATTGCAAGGGTGTATTCTTCGCGTTTGTAATTCACCATGGCATCGAAAAAATCGTAGTCTGAAGTAGTGCTCATCGTGGTAGGTAAGCCCGGATCGGGTACAAAATTCCTGGCGAAAATCCTTTCGGAAGGCGAATCCATGTTGGTAAAATAGAATATACCCATTAACACCAAGAGTACGGCCGCTGCCGAATAGATCCAACGCATCGGCCTCTTGTAGTGCGATACCGGATGCAGTTTTTTTACTTTATCATCCGTAGGTTGGGCGATCGAATTGTGAAACTCTTCCAATTGCTCCCGGAGGGCAACAGTTTCTACCGCTGAAACAAGTTGCTGCATTTCCTTTACCAGCGCAGCAAGCTTTTTGTCGGAAGCCATACGGGTTTCAAACGCGGTACGCTCCGATTCATTCATCTCATCGGTTATGTACCTGTCTATGGTTTCAAGTAATTCGGGAGTTATGTTATCTGTGTTTTCCACGCTCTAAATTTAGTTTTCTGCCTTCGCAATCGATCTTAGTTTTTCCAGGCAGCGATATTTTTTATTCCTCGCCGAGGCCTCCGCAATGCCAAAATCCATCGCAATTTCACTCATGGATTTTCGCTCAAAATAAAAGCTCTTCAGCAAACTTTTGCATTCTTGGCCCAGCTGTTTAAATGCGTTCATGGCCAGCTGTTCTTTTTTCTCCGTTTCCCGATCTATCGTATCAACCAATCCATCCGTATCGTTAAACTCCATGCCCGGTGAAATCGAAGCTGTCTTTTTAAATCGCGCCGACCTGAGATGATCCAGCCATTTGTTCTTGGCCACCCTGTAGAGGTACCCCTGTACGGCAGTATTATTCTCGGGCCTGAACTTTCCGTTTTTTATGTTCCGCCAAACCGCTATAAAAGCTTCCTGGTAAATGTCTTTTGCCTCCGGCATGCTTCCGTTGTTTTTCAGGATATAGATCTTGGTCTTATCAAAGTTTTCCGTGTATAATCGTCGCAATACAGTCTCATTGTTCGACCTGATTGCACGGACTAATTCCAGTTGTTCACTTATGTGCTTTATTTCCTTCATCGGTTATAGATAAAGGAAAGATAAAGATTTTTCTACTGTTCTACATCAAATTGTGTCCATTCGGCATCATTAATTTGGTTGTTGATCCGGGGATCGAAGTTCGGATTATCCGTTCCCAGGTATTCCCCACGGTTATTCACCCAATAATATTTATTGGTGGAGGGAATGGTATAGTGTTCCCCGGTCTGGTGGTTCCCAATCACCGTATTTTCTCCTATCATATTGATGTTAGCCGAATGCCCTGCGCTGTTAATATTGTCTCTTTTTAAATAGCCGGCATGACTGATGTCCAGGATGTCGCTATAGGTTTTGGCAATATTGTTCGAAGCCGTTGCATTTGAGTTAATTGCCGCCATTCTCTGTTTATGGGCGGCAGCACTTTTCATCATCTGCTCCCGGTAGAATTCGTCATTTCGCTTAATATTCGCCGCTAATTGCCCGTTCTGATACTGCTGCCATTGTGGGTTAATCTGGGTGTTGGCTACGCCGTGAATATAAGCATCGCGGGCTTTGTCGAAGTAGTCGGCATCGGCTTCCAGGGTAGTGGTGCTGATAGACCAGATCACGCCTGTCTGCGTTTGACTCATGGTTAGAAGGGCCAGAACCATTATGTGGTTCCCGTTCGCTGCTTTAAAGTCGCTTCCAATTGCGGAAAAAGATTTCCTACTGCCGGTCTGTGGCATACCGCTAGCGAAGCGATTCCAGAAATCCACAACGCCTTCTGCCGGATAACTCTTTAAAAAAGTGTATCCATTGGATTCGTAATTGGGCTTTAGTTGCTGACTCACAATTTGATCGAGCGGCATAGGTTGCGATACCTGTTTTCCCATTTGTGCGGCAGTCTGGTTGGTATATGGATCGTTGGAATAGAAATATTCGAAACGTTCTGTCTTGTAAACCTTTAAGTTGTTAGGGCCCTGATAGACTATGCTGGCATTCGGCCGTTCGTCATATTGCCAGGACGCAGGGAGCGGAGACTTTACCATCACCATCCCGTTCTGGGCATCCTTCATATAAAAATACTTGATACGATCGTCGTTGGGCTGTTGTTGAAATGAATTAGCCGAAAGATTTCCGGTCTCGTATAATTCCTCCTCACTGAAACTATTTTCCGTGTCTGAATTTCCAAAGAAGCAGGAAGTGCAAAGGATCGATAGTGGTAATACCGACAATTTTATGATGTTTTTCATGATTCTCGAATAATGATTCACCTATTCATCGGAGAAACGGAAAATTGTCATCATCCGTTAGTGCAATTCTTTTTAAAATCAATAATTCGAATCAATTATTCTCCCGAAGTTCGTTTAATTCCCGTGATTTAATAAAAAAGAAGGTTATTTTTGTGGTGCCTCACAGCCCGGTTTTGTCGAGCAGAAGTGTTGACAAAGACTCGTTATTCCGGTATATTATAACTATCATATGTCTGAAAGCAGTTTTATTCCCGAAACCTATAAAGACTTAGCCGAAGAGGGCAATTTCCACTGGCAGGCACCCAGTAATATCGCATTGGTAAAATACTGGGGGAAACACGGGGAACAACTCCCCCGAAATACCTCCATAAGCTTCACCTTAAACAAATGTTTTACAGAAACCAAGCTGCAGTTTGAAAGAAAAGATTCGTCCAACTTTCAGTTTGAAGTATTCCTGGAAGGAAAACGAGAGAAAGCCTTCGAACCGAAAATTCTTCAGTTCTTTAAGCGTATTGAGACCTATTTACCCTTTCTAAAGAACTATCAGTTTGCCATCCACACAGCCAACTCCTTTCCCCATAGCAGCGGGATAGCCTCTTCAGCCAGCGGAATGAGTGCCTTGTCACTCTGCCTGATGAGCCTGGAAAAAGCCATCTTGAAAAATGACATGGACGATTCAATATTTAATAGGAAGGCTTCATTTCTCGCGCGACTGGGCTCCGGCAGCGCCTGCAGAAGCACCGGCGGACCGTTGATGGTTTGGGGCGAGCACCCTGCCGTTAAAAACAGCTCCGATCTGCTCGGAGTGGAATATCCATACTCAGTCCACAAAAATTTCAGCAATTACCGGGACTGTATTCTATTGGTGGACAAGGGTGAAAAACAGGTGAGCAGCAGTGTTGGCCATAATCTTATGCACAATCACCCATATGCTCAAAAGCGATTTGAATTCGCTAATTCGAATATCGGCCGTATGGTTAATATCCTGGCCGATGGGGATCTGCCGGCCTTTATTGAGATAGTCGAATCGGAAGCCTTGCAGCTGCATGCCATGATGATGACTTCCCTACCGTATTTTATCCTTATGAAACCCAACAGTCTGGAGATCATTAATCGCATATGGCAGTTCAGGCAAGACACCGGATCATCCCTGTGTTTTACACTGGACGCAGGTGCCAATGTGCATGTTCTGTATCCGGAATCGGAGGAGGAAACCACTTTTAATTTTATTAAATCGGAATTACTGCAGTTTTGTCGGAATCGGGAATACATCGCCGATCGGCTCGGTGCCGGTCCCGTTCAACTGTGAGTTGGTTTTATAGGAGCAGGTGGAATGAACTGTTTTGGGAAGATGAAGAAAGATATACTTTGATAATTGATTGAAAAACGGAGGATTACGCCCGAGGCTGAAGAGATGATTTTAAGTTTATTTTATTAAAAATATTAGCACTAACCTGTATCTTTGCAGCATATATTCAATATTTTAGGTAAAACACCTATATTTACTTAGAAATCGTAATCAGCTTATGCGCGGTCCTCTTTTTTACTCCAAGATTCTTCTTTTTGGTGAATACGGTATCATCAAAGACTCGAAAGGACTCTCAATACCTTATAACTTTTACAACGGTGCCCTTAAAATCGATGCGGATAAATCGGAAGCTACCCAAAAGAGCAACCGGAATTTACAGCGTTTTGCAGATTATCTAAAAAAGGTATCGGACCAGCAACCGGAACTGGTGTCCTTCGACCTGGATCGAATGTACAGCGATATTGATGAGGGATTGTATTTCGATTCGAGCATCCCGCAGGGGTATGGTGTAGGTAGTAGTGGTGCTTTGGTAGCGGCCTTTTACGACAAATATGCTTTCGATAAGATCACGGTGCTGGAAAATCTAACCCGTGAAAAGCTGCTTCAGCTAAAAGCCATCTTTGCTGAAATGGAATCGTTTTTCCACGGCAAGTCTTCAGGATTGGATCCGCTGAACAGTTATCTCAGCCTCCCCATTCTTATAAACTCCAAGGATAATATAGAACCGGCCGGAATTCCGTCCCAAACCGAGAACGGCAAAGGAGCCGTCTTTCTACTCGACAGTGGCAGTATTGGTGAAACGGCACCTATGGTGCAGATCTTTATGGAGAACATGAAAAAGGATGGCTTCAGAAAAATGCTAAAAGATCAATTTGTCAAGCACACCGATGCCTGTGTTGAGGATTTTCTGAAAGGAGATGTAAACTCACTGTTTGGGAACATCAAACAACTCTCAAAGGTAGTATTGGAAAACTTCAAACCGATGATACCTAAAGAGTTCCACAAGCTTTGGAAGAAGGGAATTGACACCAATGCCTATTATCTGAAATTATGCGGCTCCGGTGGCGGGGGTTATATGCTCGGATTTACCGAAGACATCGAAAAGGCAAAAGAAGCCCTGAAAGATTATAAACTTGAGGTAGTTTATAACTTCTAAAGAAACCTTCACTCCCATATCATGTTAAGCAGAAAGCAGAAACATTTTTTTCTAAAGTTTTTCAGCTTATTTTCCGTTGTTCGAGGATACAATATTCTCATCATCATCATAGCGCAATACCTCACCTCGGTTTATATACTCGCGCACCATCTTCCCATACGGCGGATTTTATTCGATCTGAATCTTTTGATGATTGTACTGGCATCGTCTGCAGCCATCGCAGCCGGTTATATCATCAACAGTTTTTACGACCGAGAGAAGGATCTTATCAACCGCCCGCACAAGACCATGCTCGATAAACTGGTAAGTCAGCGAACCAAACTTTCGGCTTATTTTATACTTAACTTTCTCTCCGTGGTGTTTGCCAGTTATGTGTCGTTCAGGGCCGTGCTTTTCTTTAGTATCTACATCTTTGCGATTTGGTATTACTCTCACAAATTGAAGAAGTACCCTTTTATTGGGAATATAGTAGCTGCTGTTCTTGCGGTGGTTCCGTTTTTTGCGGTCTTTATCTATTACCGGAATTTCGACCTGGTGATCTTTGTGCATGCTACCTTCCTGTTCCTTATTATTTCGATGCGGGAACTGATAAAGGATCTCGAAAACCTCAAGGGAGATTTTGTCCAGAATTACAGGACCATTCCGGTGGTTTACGGGGAAAGAACTTCTAAGAGAATGCTTACAGTTTTGGCGATATTAACGCTTATTCCAATATATTTTCTGCTTACCAGGTTCAACATTGGGTATATGTACTTCTATTTTTACGGAAGCATCCTTGCCCTCATTGTCTTTCTTGTTTTCCTGTGGTTTTCTGCGCGAAAACTACACTATATCCTGCTCCATACCATACTGCGGCTGGTAATTGTCATTGGCGTTTTCAGTATTGTTTTAATAGACGTCGATCTGTTGCTGAATCGCATCATGTAAAGCGGTATTCTTATAATTCTTCTGCAGGAATTCGATTTGCACCACTTACCTTATGATTTAGGAAATTTTGCTTTTGCCATCTGAAAGCCAACGGCTTTGTCTATCTTTGCAAAAATTTTAAAATGTCTGTACATACAGACCAGTCCTATGAAAAAGCAAGGTGAACGAAGCAAAGGAAAGAATACCGGAAAACCCGCAAAACGCAAAGATCGGGCGTCGGCCGAAAAGAAAGATAAACAGAGTACGGCTAAAAAGTCGAAACCCGGAAAACCAACCGATAAGCGAAGCCCTGAAAGGACAGCTAAGAAGCCCACTCAAAAGACCGATAGCCGGAGTGGTATCAGGTTGAACAAGTATATTGCCAACAGCGGGCTGTGTTCGCGTAGGGAGGCCGATACCTATATTGCCACCGGACTGGTCACGGTAAACGGAAAGATCGTAAACGAAATGGGACATAAGGTCCAACTGTCGGACGATGTGCGTTTCGATGGGCGTAGAATTAACCCGGAACCGGACACCTATATTCTTCTAAACAAACCCAAGGGAGTAGCCTCCACCACCAGTGAATCCAAAGGGCTCACCATTATGGACCTTATTTCCAATGCCACCGCCGCTCAGGTAAAACCTGTTGGCAGGCTGGGGCGAAATGCAACCGGGCTGGTGTTATTCACAAACGACGACAAACTGGTAAGCAAATTGCATCACAAAGGACTTGAGCGATTATTCCACGTAGAGCTGGACAAGAACTTAAAGGCCGAAGACCTTCAGAAGATAAAAGAAGGATTAAAGATCTCAGGAAAAGAAGTGATGGTAGAAGATATCAGCTATGTGAATAATTCGCCCAAAAAAGAGGTCGGACTGAAAATTAAACATATGGGGAACAGTGTAATTCGAGATATATTCTCCCATCTTGGGTACGACGTGGTTCGGGTGGACTGTGTAACCATTGCCCATCTCACCAAAAAAGACCTCCCCAGGGGGCGTTGGAAAGTGCTAACCCAGCGTGAAGTGGAGCTTTTCAGCATGTTATAAAATTTTTTCAATATTTGTTTGTAATTCAATTTTTTTTAGTTCATTTGCCCCGCTTTTAGCTGAACAAATTGAACGCTGTTTATAGGTTCGGGTTTTTGAAAAATAGGAAGTTATATTCAAAAACAGATCACCAGGTGATCACCCGGAATTTAAAGCTAGCTTCCGGTATTCTTATCAAAATGGTTTCCCAGAGGGAACTACCATCTCCATCATTATTGCTGCCAATTCGCATCTGAGTTAAGTTTATACTAATACTGTCCTAATTTTAAGGCGTATCCTTTATATTTAACTACAATCTTAAATATTTGCAATGAACACTAAATACATCGATCTTATCGATCAAACTTATATATTTCCGCAGGATGAGTTTCAGCTGAACGAAAACCAGCTGCAATTTCACGGGATAGAACTCATGGACCTGGTTGAACAATACGGGGCCCCGCTGAAATTTACCTACCTGCCGAAAATTTCCGACAATATCCAGAGGGCGAAAAAGTGGTTTAACGACGCCATCGATAAACACGATTATAAAGGCGTCTATAATTATTGCTATTGCACCAAAAGTTCTCATTTCAAACACGTGCTGGATACGGCCATGAAGAATGATATTCATATCGAGACTTCTTCGGCCTTCGATATCGATATCGTGGAGAGCCTGAAACGCAACGGAACCATTTCCAACGATACTTTTGTAATCTGTAACGGCTTTAAACGTGACCAGTATATCAAGAATATCTCACGCCTGATCAATGAGGGCCATGAAAATTGCATCCCGATAATCGATAACTACGAGGAGATAGAGCTGTTGTCAGACAACATAGAAGCAGATTTCAACGTGGGAATACGGATTGCTTCAGAGGAGGAACCGAAGTTCGAATTCTATACTTCCCGTCTTGGGATAGGGTACAAGAACATTGTTCCTTTCTATGAAGAACAGATAAAGAACAACGACAAGGTAACCCTTAAGATGCTTCATTTCTTTATAAATACCGGCATTCGCGACACGGCCTATTACTGGAACGAATTGCTGAAATGCTTGAAGGTGTACGTAAAGCTGAAGAAAATATGCCCTTCCCTGGACAGTTTGAATATCGGGGGTGGGTTCCCCATAAAGAATTCGCTGGCATTCGAATATGATTACGAATACATTATCGACGAGATCATTAACCAGATAAATCTGTCCTGTTCTGAAAACGAGGTGCCGGTACCAAATATTTTTACCGAATTCGGTAGTTTTACGGTAGGGGAGAGCGGTGGTGCCATCTACGAAGTTCTGTATCAGAAGCAGCAGAACGACAGGGAGAAATGGAATATGATAAATTCTTCTTTTATTACAACGCTACCGGATACCTGGGCGATCAATAAGCGTTTTATCATGCTGGCAGTAAACCGTTGGAACGAGGAATACGAACGGGTACTTTTGGGCGGACTAACCTGCGATAGTGACGATTATTACAACAGTGAGCAGCATATGAATGCCATCTACCTGCCCAAGTTCAAAAAGGAAAAACCGCTCTACGTAGGCTTCTTTAATACCGGGGCATACCAGGAGACGATTGGAGGGTACGGCGGACTACAACACTGTCTTATACCTTCCCCCAAACACGTCCTCATAGACAGGGATGAAAACGGCAACTTGGTTACCAGCCTGTTTGCCCCCCAACAGACCAGTGAGCAATTGCTTTCTATTCTGGGGTATAATAAAACAACTAATTCTAATGAAAAAAAACATGAAGCCAAGACTAATAAGGCTTCTCTAATACAACAATCCGAATAATGAAATCAAGAAGTTATGCAGGGATCCAGGAACAATATGCTGGCTCTGAAAAGTCGAAAATTGTTTTAATACCAGTTCCTTACGACGGTACCAGTACCTGGCAAAAAGGGGCCGATAAAGGTCCGGAGGCGTTTCTAAAAGCCTCGGAGAACATGGAGTTATACGATATAGAGACCGAAACCGAAGTCTACAGACAAGGGGTTTATCTTACAAATCCCATAACGGAGAATTCTTCTCCGGAAGCAGTAGTGGAAGCGGTTTACAATAAAACGAAGAAATATATATTAAGGAATAAATTCGTTACGATTTTTGGCGGAGAACACAGCATCTCAATCGGTACTATACGAGCTTTCAACGAATGCTTCGATGACCTCAGCGTACTTCACATCGACGCCCATGCCGATCTGCGAAAGTCGTACGAAGGATCCAGCTGCAATCACGCTTGTGCCGTGTACGAAGCCAGTCAGACCACCAATTTGGTGCAGGTGGGGATACGCAGTATGGATGTTTCCGAACTGTCTGTGATGGATAAGGATAAGACCTTCTTTGCCCACGAAATGGCCCAGGACGAATACTGGATGGACAACGTGATTGAAGCCTTGGGCGAAAATGTATTTATCACTTTTGATCTCGATGCTCTCGATCCTTCTATTATGCCGTCTACCGGCACACCGGAGCCGGGAGGATTATTCTGGTATGAAACCCTCGAATTCTTAAAACAGGTCTTTAGGGAGCGGAATGTGGTTGGTTTCGATATAGTGGAACTCTGCCCTAACGAAGTAGACAAATCATCCGATTTTCTAGCCGCCAAACTCTACTACAAGATGTTGAGCTATAAATTCGAGAATACAGAAGAAGAAGACGAATTTGAAAGTAACTTTCACGATTCGAAGCCAAGCGTAACTAAATTCAATAGAACCGAAGATGAGTACTAAAGGAGCGATTACAAATTTTATAGAGAAATATTACCTGCACTTCAATGCTGCAGCCCTGGTCGATGCCGCAAAGGGTTATGAAAAACAATTGGAAGAAGGCTCGAAAATGCTGGTGTCCCTGGCGGGAGCAATGAGTACAGCCGAACTGGGAAAGATCTTCGGAGAGATTATCCGTCAGGATAAGGTTCACATTATAAGCTGTACCGGGGCAAACCTTGAAGAGGATATTATGAACCTGGTTGCACACAGTCACTATGAGCGAGTGCCCAACTATCGCGATCTTACGCCTCAGCAGGAGTGGGACTTGTTGGAAAAAGGGCTTAACCGGGTAACGGATACCTGTATTCCTGAGGAAGAAGCCTTCAGACGTATCCAGGAACACATCGTAAAAATTTGGAAAGATGCCGAAGCTAACGGGGAACGATATTTTCCTCATGAGTTCATGTATAAATTGCTGCTTAGCGGGGTACTGGAACAACACTACGAGATCGACATCAAGGACTCCTGGATGTACGCCGCTGCTGAAAAGAACCTCCCAATTGTGGTTCCCGGATGGGAAGACAGTACCATGGGGAATATCTTTGCCAGCTATGTGATAAAAGGAGAGCTGAAAGCCAGTACCATGAAGTCTGGTATTGAGTATATGGCCTTTCTTGCCGACTGGTATACTGATAATTCGGAAAATGGAATAGGATTCTTCCAGATTGGCGGAGGTATTGCTGGCGATTTCCCCATTTGTGTGGTTCCGATGCTTTACCAGGATCTGGAACGCACAGATACACCGTTCTGGAGCTATTTCTGCCAGATCTCTGATTCTACCACCAGCTATGGTAGTTATTCCGGCGCTGTCCCCAACGAAAAGATCACCTGGGGCAAACTGGATATCAATACCCCAAAATATATCATAGAAAGTGATGCAACCATCGTTGCACCCCTCGTCTTTGCCTATTTGTTAGGAATGTAACCATGGATATAAGCCGAATAGACAATATTGAACTCAGCTTCCTTACGGTTGCGGATTACGAAGACCTGAAAGAAGCAGCCCTGCAGTCGTATGGCGGTGGCCTGAACACGTATTGGAGCAAGGCGAATATTGAGGGCTTAACAACACTTTTCCCTGAAGGACAGGTGGTAATAAAGATCGATGGGAAGATAGCCGGCTGTGCGTTATCCATCATTGTGGATTTCGATAAAATTGAAGACGACCATACCTATGCCGATATAATTTCCGGGAAGAATTTCAATAATCACGATCCGGAGGGCGACGTGCTCTATGGGATCGATGTTTTCATCAAACCGGATTACAGGGGTCTTCGCTTGGGAAGACGACTTTACGACTACCGGAAAGAATTATGTGAGAACTTAAACCTCAAAGCGATTGTTTTTGGGGGAAGGCTGCCTAATTACCACAAATTTCAGGATCGCCTTACTCCAAAAGAGTACCTGGAAAAGGTAAAAACCAAAGAAATTCACGATCCGGTTTTGAATTTCCAGATTTCCAACGATTTTCACCCGGTACGGGTATTAAAAGGCTACCTGGAAGGCGATACCCAGTCGGGGGAATATGCCATTCTCATGGAATGGGACAATATTTCCTACAGTAAACCCAATAAGAATCCTCGAACTGTAAAATCGATTGTGCGGCTTGGGCTTATTCAATGGCAAATGCGCCCTTACAACGATTTGGAGGAGCTAATGCAACAGGTCGAGTACTTTGTGGACAGTGTGTCGGTATATCGTTCCGATTTCGCTATTTTCCCTGAGTTCTTCAATGCGCCCTTAATGGCCGCTTACAATCATTTGTCTGAACCGATGGCTATTCGCGAGCTGGCAAAGTTTACGGAAGAGATAAAAAACAGGCTGTCCCAGTTCTCAATTTCCTATAATATCAATATCATAAGTGGCAGTATGCCCGAAGTGGTGGGTGAGAATCTATACAATGTGGGTTATCTCTGCAGAAGGGACGGCAGTGTGGAGCGATACGAGAAAATACACGTTACGCCCGACGAATCCAAGGTCTGGGGTATGCTTCCGGGGAATAAGCTGCAGACTTTTGAGACCGATAGCGGCAAAATAGGGATACTTATCTGTTACGATTCGGAATTCCCCGAATTGTCCAGACTGCTGGCCGATGAGGGTATGGACATACTTTTTGTCCCCTTTCTTACCGATACGCAGAACGGCTATTCGCGGGTAAGACACTGCGCCCAGGCACGGGCCATAGAAAATGAGTGTTATGTAGCTATCGCAGGCAGCGTTGGTAATTTGCCTAATGTTCACAATATGGATATTCAGTATGCCCAATCGGCTGTTTTTACACCCTGCGATTTTTCGTTTCCCAGCAACGGTATTAAAGCCGAAGCAACCACCAACACCGAAATGATACTGGTAGCCGATGTGGACATCAGCCTCTTGAGGGAGCTTCATTCCTTCGGAGCGGTAAAGAATTTAAAAGACAGAAGAAAAGATTTGTACAATGTAATACGGGTAAAATCCAATTAAGAAACTATTCAATGAAACCTCAGACAACTCAGAATATGAAACGAGTGATCGTAGACTATTCAAAATTAACAGATGCTATTTTGAATATGCTGGTGGAAAAGTATCCAACCGGCTATGATCCAAAGGACATTATCACTTTTAAAAATGCGCAGAACGAACTGGTGGAATGCGTGGAAGTACGTACCGATGATACGATCTACCTGGTGAAGGTCAGTAAAAGACTGGTCGCAGCTATGGAGGACTTCGAAGAAGAATCCTACGATGATGAGGAATCGTACGAGGATGATGAAAACGATACTCCGGTAGACGAAATGTCTGATGATTTTGATGATTGATTTATCGGAAAAATATCATAACTTTCTCATAGGTAGTTTACTTTAGAAATATATGGAACACACCTTTCATATTTCGTTGCCCTGTCTTCATATAGAGGCCACCAGGAAATTCTATGAAACCATACTCGGGGCGCAGATCGGGCGTTCCGCAGCCAACTGGATCGATGTGAATTTGCACGGTCATCAGCTCACTTTCAGTAAATCGGGCAAGTACAAATTCGAATATCCAACCTACAGTTTCGAGAAGGTAGCCCTGCCTTCTTTTCACTTTGGAATTATTCTGGAGGACAAGGAATGGTCCGAACTTCACAAGCGGATGAAGGCAGAGAATTTTCTTCATATTCCGGCAACCAAATTCCTAACCGGTAGGAAGGGTGCTCACAAATCGTTCTTTCTAAGGGATCCCAACGGATATATAATCGAATTCAAATGTTTTAAGGAGCCGGCTGATGTATTTTCGACCTAACCCTTGCTCCGCCGGATCCGGATTTAAAGAATATTTCCCAGATCATATAGCCGAAGAGTAAGCAGTATTCTGTTGCCACCAACCAAAGATTTTCACTGAAGCCTGCCTCCCCGTAAGCCGAATAACTCAGCATCACGACAGCACTCCAAACTATGGGAAATCGATATTTGGTAAATACCGAAAGCAATAGTGGGGTCGCTATATACCATGGATGTACGGTGGTAGACAGCAGCAGATAAATTGTAATTGCGGCGAGCGTTACCACAATCAGGTGAGAGGCTGAAGCGTTTTTACGTAAAAAAGCGATTGCCAGTACACAAAGAAATACCAGGCCTGCCAGAACTTTGCCGGCGGTCTCGATTGGATCCCAACCTACTGTTTCAAAACCGATCCACCTGATGATATAAAAAATGCTTGCGTTAAATTCAAAATCCTGAAACCAAAGACTAATGGTTTGAAAAAAATTCGACAGGAATTCCTCACTTGAAAACGGCAAGAAGCTTAGTATAATCGTGAGCAACACTACCCAGTAAAACTTTTTCATCTTCCAGAAACCCTTACCGAAAACTCCTTTATGAACAAAGTATCGGAAGAAAAGCGGGAGGAAGAGCAGGGGTATTAATTTCACCGAAACCGATAGCCCGTACAACAGGCCGGGTACAAACCATTTCCTTCTGAAGAGTTCGAACAACGCCCAGCACATAAAGAACAGCATCACCCCTTCAAAGTGTAAGTTGCCGGTAAGCTCGATGATAATAAAGGGATTCAGAAAATACCAAAAGATATTATAAACAGGCAGTTTCACTAGCTCCAGGATTTTTTTTCCGAAATAGAGAATCCCGATATCTGCCAGGATAATGATTATACGCATTACGACGACGGAACCAAAGATGCTCTTTCCGGCGAGTAGGCCGGCAATTCCAAAGAAGAACTGGTTAAACGGGGGGTAATTGGTGTAATGTCCCGCATTTAAGGCTCCCATTCCGGCCTGTAATTCGGCGGCCTGAGATATGTGCACTCCCGCTACCAGTCCGTCCATATATTCGGCCGGGGTAAACAAATACGGATTTATCCCCTGGGCGATTAGCCTTCCGTCCCAGATAAAGCGATAGAAATCCTGTGAAAGATTTGGGAAGGCCGCAATGAATATCAGACGGAATACAACCCCCATTCCGGCCAAAAGCCAGAAATTCCAGCCGTAAATTCTTATTAGCTTATAGCTTAGGAAGAACAGTGCCCCGAAGAGGGTAATTAATTTTGAGAAATCGGATCGCAGCAAGTCGTAGGCGAAACAGCCGTACATAAAACTGCACAGCAGCGCAAACAAAAGAGGAATCCTATATTGTTTAAAAAAGGTCAATCAATTTAATCCTGCCACTCAGCGATAAACAGGTTGGTGTCCCGGGTTCCGCCGTTGTTCCTGTTGGAAGAGAACGCCAGGTATTTACCGTCATTCGAAAACACCGGGAAAGCATCGAAAGTTTCACCATGCGTAATTCGTTTGAGGTTTCTTCCGTCTACATCGATCATATACAAGTTGAACGGGAAGCCGCGTTCTGCCTCGTGATTGCTGGAAAACAAAATTTTCTCCCCGCTGGGGTGAAAGAACGGACTCCAGTTGGCATTACCGAGATTGGTGATCTGCCGCAGATCGCTCCCGTCTGCATTACAAATATAGAGTTCCATTTCGGTTGGCTGCACCAGTCCCTGGGCTAATAGATCCTTGTATTCTTTGATCTCGGCTTCGGTTTTGGGCCTGGAAGACCGGAAAATAAGCTTACTGCCGTCCGGGGAAAAGAATGCACCGCCGTCGTAGCCCAATTCATTTGTTATCTGTTTTACATTACTGCCGTCGAGATCCATGGTATACAATTCCAGGTCCCCGCTTCGGGTAGAGGTAAAAACAATTTTATCGCCCCTGGGCGAAACCGTCGCCTCGGCATCGTAGCCGGGTTCATCGGTTAGTCGGGCAGTGATATTTCCCTGCAGATCGGCCACAAAGATGTCGAACGAATCATAGACCGGCCAGACATATTTGCCGTTTTTTCGCAAAGGCACTTCAGGACAATTTTCGTCGGCCAGGTGCGTGGAAGCGTAGACGATATGCTTGTTATCGGGAAGGAAATAAGCACAGGTGGTTCTTCCTTTTCCGGTACTGATCATTGGCGGCTTGTTGTCACGGAAGGACTCTTCCATATCCATAAGGAACATCTGGTCGCACTCCAGACCCCAGGCCTCGAAGTTAGACTGAAACACCAATTGCTCATCGTCGAAGCTCCAGTATGCTTCAGCATTGTCTCCTCCGAAGGTTACCTGGCGAATCGATTTAAAATGAACCTCGTCCGGATAGATCAAGCTGTCTTTAACTACGGTAGTATCATTGGAAGCCTCGGATTCTTGAATTTTCTGTTCCGTGGAGTTTTTACACGAAATAAGGGCAAAAATTAACAAAAGTGACCACAGGTATCTCATATTTCGATTATTTTTGAGCAAAAATAACGATATGCGTTTAATTCTCATTCTATTTTTAGTGCTTATTGTCGCTTCCTGTAAAGATGCACCTCCTCGAGAGGTGAGTATGAAGGAGGATGTTACCTACCTCGCAGCCGATGACCTTTCGGGCCGCGAGACGGGGACGGCTTTCGAAAAACAGGCTGCCGCCTATATTGCCGATCGTTTCAGAGATCTTGGCCTACAGCCTAAAGGAAGCAGCAAGTATATACAGGAGTTCAGTTTCAAGCCTAGTACCAATCCGCACCAGGCTGCGGAGGTAGTCGAAGAAAAACAGGACAGTATGCTAACCGGAAGGAATGTTATAGCTTATATCGATAATAAGGCCGCATCTACAGTGGTTATCGGGGCACATTACGATCACCTCGGGCTGGGCGGAGAAGGTTCACTGTTCAGGGAGGGGGATGCCATCCACAACGGGGCCGACGATAATGCCAGTGGCGTAGCTGTGGTGTTAAAACTGGCAGCCGAGCTCCGGAACAAGCATACCAACAACAATTATCTTTTTATTGCTTTTTCGGGTGAAGAAATGGGCTTATTGGGATCGAACTATTTTGTAAAGAACCCAACCATCGATCTTAGTAGTGTGAGTTATATGATAAACCTCGATATGGTAGGCCGGTTAAATGAAGAAAGTACATTAGCCGTTCATGGAGTAGGTACTTCACCTGTCTTTAAACAAACCTTGTTTGCCAATAACAACCTGGGTTTGAAAATAGCTGAACATGAAAGCGGGGTAGGTCCCAGTGACCATACTTCGTTCTATATTATGGACATTCCCGTGTTGCATTTCTTTACAGGGCAACATGCCGATTATCACAAACCTACCGATGATGCAGAAAAGCTGAACTACGAAGGAATGGAAACCATCGCCACCTATCTGCTGAATATTATTGGCGATCTTGACGACAACGGTAAACTTACATTTAGAAAAACCAAGGATGAAAGCGAGGATGTCCCGAGATTTAAAGTGGCCCTCGGTGTGGTTCCCGATTATCTCTATACCGGGGAAGGTATGCGTATTGATGGCGTTAGCGAAGATAAACCCGCACAAAAGGCCGGTCTTATGAAAGGAGATGTGGTTAAGAAACTCGGGGACCATTCCATCACCGACATGATGAGCTATATGAGGGCCCTGTCAAAATTTGAGGAAGGACAGACTACCCGAGTAACCGTTGAACGAAACGGGCAAGAACTGGAATTGGAAGTTACATTCTAGAAATTTCGAGAAACTGCAATACTGATCCAGGTATGGAGGTCGGTGGTTTGTGCTTTTGGTGAAGAGTAATTATACCCGAGCCTGTACTCCATGCGGGATTTCCTATAATTGACTTCACAGCCATAGGTAAAAAGATGATCCACGGGGTTTAAAACAAAGACGGAATTATCTCCAACCAGATTTCCCTCCAACAGTCCGTCGAACATCACATATCGATACTTGAACTTTAGCAGGAAGAACAGTTCAGGAACTATTTTCCCCAGCTGCTTGTAGGCCATACTGCTTTGCAGGCTGCTGCGTTTCCCAAAATAGAATGTGGCCCCGTTGTCAATGTAAATATCCCTGGTTCCCATGGCCAAACCCGGGTTCCAGGCTGCAAAAACACCAAAGGGCCCTTTGTTTAAATGCCATTCGCGGGTATACCTGGCGTAAAAATTAGCGTGAATGGCATCGTCTATCTGTCCAACCCAGGTAGGGTCGTTAACATCATCCCCCGAATGAAACCAGCTTTGGAATCCTTCAGCGCCGGAGATAGCCCCCGAGACACCTAACTGCAATGAGAAATCGAGTACGCGTTCCTTATTAGAGAAGGTGAGCTGACTGTTAATCGCCGAATATCCCGCATAGGGCCGGTCCAGATCGTCAATTTCGTCGGCCAGGACGTTCGAGGGAGTATAATATTCCTGAGACAGCCCCACACTTATTTGTCTTCTGTTTCTGTTTTCTTCAAGCTCATTGAGCAAAACCCGATATGTAACAAACGAGCCGGTTGTAT
The DNA here is from genome assembly GCA_030148705.1 of Pukyongia sp. Lineage (GTDB taxonomy): Bacteria > Bacteroidota > Bacteroidia > Flavobacteriales > Flavobacteriaceae > Pukyongia. Next base: position 85,551 of record JASBSY010000005.1, on the reverse strand, counting down.
AATACCAGTCTGTAAAGAGAAGAAAGTCGTTGTCGTGCTGCAATTCGATCTGGCGGGTGTAGTGCGGTGATGTGGTATACGAGTCTGCCTCGTCCTGAGCGTACAAAACAGGATTAAGAAACACGAAAGCTGATAAAACAAGAATAAAATCCTTTGGTTGGCGGATCATTCTTCAAATGTATAAAAAGAAATTTACAGCAAAACTGTTGCCCATAAAAAGTGAATAGCACACTTAAAACCTCTCAACGAATTGTTTATTAAACCTTACTTGTGAGACTTTTGAAGAATACAAACCCAAAGCCGATGAACAGCATCAGGTGGAAAGGGAAAAGACCGAAATCCCCACCCTGGTCACCAACCACAAAGGCACTGTACATTCCAAATGCAAAATAGACCATGAGGATACCTTCTACGATCACATTGGGCGAGAGACTGCTTTTCAGATATTTATTGCCTTTCCAATTGTCCTTTAAGGAATTTATATTGAACTTAGGAGTGCGTATAAAATCACTTTTCTTCCCCAGGTGACCTTCAAGTACCGCTATGCTGTTGTGAAGTGAAAATCCCATGGCAATAGAAAAGAAGGTAAAGAACATGGCGGTATATTTCAAAAACCCCTTCAGCCCCCCGCCATAAGTTGCCTTATATGTAAACCAGTAACAGATAAAAAAGATGAGCGTGCTAATTACAAAGAAGCTCATAACAAAGAAGTAAATCTTCAGATGTTCGTATTCATTCTTGATATAAAGCATTGGAATACTCAAGATGGCAACTATCAGGATGTTGAGGAACATAGTACTGTTCAGCAAATGCAGCAGCCCGTGAACTCTGGTTTTAACAGGCAGGTCCCGTTTCTTTATGACCCTTGCCGCCATCTTCTGGAAATTTTCAGCCCCGCCCTTATTCCATCTGAATTGCTGCGAGCGGGCCGCACTGATCACCACCGGTAATTCTGCCGGGGTTTCAACTTCCTCCAGGTATTTGAATTTCCAGTTCTTCAACTGCGCCCGGTAACTCAGGTCCAGGTCCTCGGTAAGGGTATCTCCCTCCCAGTTTCCCGCATCCAGGATACACTGCTTGCGCCACACGCCTGCGGTACCGTTGAAATTAATAAAATGACCCCGGCTGTTCCGGCCTACCTGTTCAAGTGTAAAATGGGCATCCAGTGCAAAGGCCTGTACCCTTGTGAGCAAAGAGTAATCCCTGTTGAGATGCCCCCAGCGCGTCTGGACGACTCCAATTTCAGGATTCTTAAAATATGGGATTGTATTTAGCAACCAATTGGCTTTAGGCATAAAGTCTGCATCGAAGATGGCTATGAATTCTCCCCTGGCAGTCTTAAGTCCTTCTTTCAACGCCCCGGCCTTAAACCCGTTTCTGTCGGATCTTGTAATGTGCTTGATATCCAGGCCTTTTGCACACAGTTCCCTTATTTGAACAGCTGAACTCTGAAGGGACTCATCGGTAGAATCGTCCAGGACCTGTATCTCGAGTTTATCAAGAGGATAATTTATTTCCGAAATATTCTTTAGCAACCGTTCCATAACATATAATTCATTATAAACCGGAAGTTGAATGGTCACAAAGGGAACCTGGTCGGGATCGGTCAGGTCGTATTGGTCGCAATCTGCTTCATCCTGTCGTTTAAAGCGCAAATAGTTCAATAGAAGATTCAGTTGAGACAGGGCATACATAAAGATAAGTACCAGTGCAACCGAATAGACTACCATTATTATTGTCTGAACAATCATTTCTTCAAACTATATTTAAAAATCCAACCCAGGATTTTAATGCCCGCAAAGATAGCACCTTTTAAAGTTCCCGAGACTTTAGATACTCCTATTCTGTTTCGATACCGCACAGGCACTTCCACATAGGAATACTTCTTTCTTAGTGCTTTTAATTGCATTTCTACCGTCCATCCGTAGGTTTTGTCCTCCATCTCCAGGGCCAGCAGCTTGTCGTATTTTATCGCCCTGAACGGCCCCAGGTCTGTAAACCTCGAACTAAAGAACATCTTCATCAAAAATGTAGCAAGCCGGTTCCCGAATATCTGGGGTGTGGTCATCGACCCTGCTTCCCTTAATCTTTTATCCCGCGCTCCAATTACCAGGTCGATGTCTTTCTCCAGGATAGGGCTCACAATTTTCGGCAACTCCTCGGGGTAATCGCTGTAGTCGCCATCGAGAAAGACAACGATATCGGGCTTTAGTTCCACCGTTTCCAGGTATGCCAGTCCTTTTAAACAGGCATAGCCGTAGCCGGGACGTTCTTCAAACAAAACAGTAGTACCAGTTGAACGGGCATTTACGCTGGTCTTATCTGAAGAATTGTTGTCCACCACAATCACTTCGGAAGCTATGTCCGGTATGTCCCGAACAACTTTAGCTATCGAAGCTTCTTCGTTATAAGCGGGGATGATAACACTAATTCGGGCCATTCAATTATGTTAGGGCGCAAAAATATGATTAAATTTACTCATAGGGTAGACGCAATTAGCCTTGATTACTAACGCCGAATTAATTAAAAACCTTAAATAAAAGCAGGCTCCTGTCTTTGTTGAGGTGGATTAATTTCTGTTGATCAATTGCAGCAGGTTAGGATCGTTGCCAAGGAGAATTTCGTTCGAATCGATTCGGCCTTCTAAAGGACCGTTCTCGAGTTTAAGTACACCCCTGGGACAAACCGCCGAACAGATACCGCAGCCCACGCAACTGGCCCTAACTATATTCTCACCTTTCTGGGCGTAAGCACGGACGTCGATACCCATTTCGCAGTAGGTGGAACAATTCCCGCAGGAGATACATTGTCCGCCGTTGGTGGTAATCCTGAACCTGGAGAACAGTCGCTGCTGCAGTCCAAGTATCGCAGCCATCGGACAGCCATACCTGCACCATACACGGCTTCCGAAAATAGGATAGAACCCTGTTCCTATCACCCCGCTAAAAATTGCCCCGATTAGAAAACCATACGTGCTGCGCAGCGTTTCGGCTTCAAACAGAAACAAGGTCTTTCCACTGCTAAAATGAAGGGCTGTTAAGAGAAGTATAATGGTCAGATAGCCTATGGCCCCGTAGCGGGCATCTTTCTTTAGTTGCTCTCGTTTAAAGATCCAAATTGCTGCAAACAGCACCGTAAGGAAAACTGCCACGCTGATCAAAAAAACGTCCCGGGTTAACCAGTATTTAGTCGCATCATCCCCCAGGTAGGAATGAATAACAGCTGTGGTCATTACAACTACGAACACTAGTACACTGTGCACCACCCAACGCTCGATCTTCCATGCTACCATCCGTTTGTCCGATAAATGCCTGAAAGGGTCGCCGGCTGTTTCCGCCAGGCCTCCACAGCCACAGACCCAGCTGCAATACCAGCGTTTGCCGTACTTGTAGGTGAGAATTGGGGTAATTACAAATATTGAAACCACCCCGAAAATCAATAATGCAAGTCCGATGTCCCCTGCCGAGATAAAACTGTCTACCCGGTATTGTTCGAAGTTGTAGTAGTTAAGCGGCCAGATATTTTTAAGGTCGTAATAAGGCAGACTGAAGGTTTCACTGTTCAACCTCGCCATGAATTCGGGGATAAGGAAGGCAAAGGAAAGCTGGAAAAACATTACGCTCACGGTACGTATCTTTTCGTGACGATTGTTTCGGTACTTCCAGATGAATTTTATTCCAAAGGCGAAGATGGCTATGGTGTATAAGGTGCCATATACAAACCACTCACTTGCAGGATTTCCGCTGAGGAACATGCTGAGCGGATCGAACAAAGCAATGATGCCGGTATTCGCTCCATTTTCGTTCAGGCCGAGATATGCCGGATAGAAATACAACACTATATAGAATAAAGTAAGTGCTATGCCCATTAGCCAGGCCAGATAGCCCCGATTACTAATCGACTTAAACCAAACCCCGTCGTTCTTTATGCCCGCAATTTTGTTCCTGTAGGCTCCCAAAGAAAACAAAACTACGCCGGAGAGTATGCTTCCCAGTGCAATGGTCAACCATAATGCTTTATTTGGGAAGTCGATATTAAAACCGGCCATCAGGATTATGGTGAGGCCGAACATACCGATAAGCGTACCCAATTTCTGAAGGACGTTGAGCGCTTTGGGAGGTTCGCCGGTGAGGCTCATATTTCGCTGAATGGTATCCATGGCTTAGTTTGTTTGAAATTGATTGGTATAGGCTTGTTTAATGGAGCGCTCAAACCTTAGATAGAACTCGGGATCGAAGTTGGCGCTGCCGAGATTACGGATTACGTAATCGGTACTTTGTTCTTCAGTGAGCCATCGGTCGATAATCTCGTGCCGCAGCCGAATTCCGAAGGCATTAATTCCTAAAAACTTTCCATTAGTGGTATTGGTTGCGATGGTGATGCACTTGGTGTCGTCCGGGTGTATCCAGTGAAAATGCGATTCGTAATCCGGTTTAAGAGCAGTACTATGAACCCAGCCATAGGTCTGGTATTCAATATCGAAGAACTTAGCGCTGTTAAACCAATGCCCGGGATTATACTGCATTCGGTTTCCGCAGATGGTCTGAGCCACTACTTCACCCATCATTCGCCCTGTGTACCAGACGGCTTCCACAGACTTCCTGTTGCCAATTGGCTGTCGTTGTTCCGCGCAATCGCCTATGGCGTAGATATCATCAATATTGGTTTCCAGATATCGGTTTACCTTGATGCCTCGGCCCAATTCGATGCCCGAATCCTTTAAAAATTCAATATTCGGGCTCACCCCGGCTGTTAGACCAACCAGGTCGCAGGGAATTTCTTCTCCGGTTTCTTCAATTACAACCGCCCTCGCCCTGCCGTGGTCGTCCGGAAGAATCTCCCTGAGGTTAGTTCCCAGCCTCAGGTCGATGTTATGATTGCGGATATGCCTGTTGATCATGGCGCTGTCTCCATCGGGTAATACTCCGTTCCAAAACCCGAATTCTCTAACCAAAAAAGTTACCGGGATATTTCGGGTGCTGAGCATTTCGGCGAGTTCAATTCCTATTAGGCCGCCTCCTACGATCACGGCCCGTTTACAGACATCCTTATTGGGAGCATTTACTTCCAGTTCCTGCAGATCCTGGAAGGAGTAGAGTCCCTGCACAGCTTTCAGATCCTGCCCCGGCCACCCGAATTTGTTGGGTTTTGATCCTACTGCAAGGATGAGCTTGTCGAAAGACATGGTTTCTCCTCCCGTAAATACAAGCTGCTTATTGAGATGGTCTATGGTGTGTACATAGCCTCGCTTAAGTTCGATGCGGTTTTTTTTCCAGAAATAATCCTCGTATGGTTTGGTGTGCTCGTATTTCATATGCCCCATATAGATATACATCAGGGCGGTTCGGGAGAAGAAATAATCGGTCTCGGCAGATATGATGGTGATGCGCTTATCGCTCAATTTTCGAATGTGACGTGCGGCAGTTACACCCGATATGCCGTTGCCAATTATTACAATGTGTTCCATCTGCGATCCTTAGTTGGGGAGTAGTCGTTTATAAATTTACGGAATTACAATTTAGGTGGTTTTCCGCAGAGTGGCTATAAATGTACGGCAGTCGGCAAGTATTTAAAAAAGTAGTACTTTCAATCTTTAAAAATTTAAAGTGCGCAATCAACTTTTATTACTTTGCCTGGTTTTTCTCTTGGGTTGTGAAGCCCAGGAGACACGTATCAAGGGGGTGAGTTTTGTGGCCTCCCGAGATAATGTGGACCAGTCGCATATAGATCCTTTGGTAGCGCTACAAGCCAACCATGCGGCCGTTATGCCATTCGGCTTTATCCGATCCCTCGATGATCCTGAAATAATTTACAACAGCGACCGACAATGGTTTGGTGAGACTACCGAAGGGGTAAAGCAATATATTGAGCATTTGCACAACAACAATATAAAGGTGATGCTGAAGCCTCATATTTGGATCAGGCAGGGTGAATTTACCGGCTATATGAAGATGACTACTGAAGCCGACTGGAAGAAACTGGAAACTGCGTACCGCGATTTTATACTTGATTTTGCCGGGAGTGCGGAGGATTCCGGGGTTGAAATATTCTGTATTGGAACCGAGCTCGAGCAATTTGTATTAAACCGGCCTGCATACTGGAAAGAGTTGATTAAGGATATAAGAAAAATATACACGGGCAAGCTCACCTACGCAGCAAACTGGGACGAATACAAGCGGGTGCCCTTTTGGGATCATCTCGATTACATAGGTGTAGATGCTTATTTTCCCGTGACTCCTTCAAAAAACCCCTTGGTTGAAGAGGCCGGGCGTGGCTGGAAACAATGGAAGGCGGAAATGAGCGAAGTTGCTGCCGGGCACAACAGAAAAGTCCTTTTTACCGAATACGGATATCGGTCCATGGACTATGCAGGCAAGGAACCCTGGCGATCCGATGGTCGCGAGAATACGGTTAACCTGGAAGCACAGGCCAACTTGCTAACGGCACTGTATGAAGAAGTGTGGAACGAACCCTGGTTTGCGGGAGGCTATGTGTGGAAGTGGTTTACCGAGCATCAGCGGTCGGGAGGCCATGAGAATAACCAGTTTACACCACAGAATAAACCTGCGGAATTGGTAATTAAAGATCATTATTCTTCGGAATAGGTACTGCCGTAAAGGTGGAAAAGCTGCCTGCATATAGCAAAACAGCTCTTCCGAATCCAAAACAACTACTTAATAAGTTGAGTCAACTGTTCAGGACTCTAGATTAGATGTCATGATCACTTTACTCGAAAATTTTCAGAATTTCCATACCTATACGAAAATTCCTACAAGACAAACATAGGAGAAAATTCGTGTTAAAAACAAATTTTTAACCAGTAAAACAGTTAAAATGAGTGTATTATAGATAAACTGTTTATTAAAATCGATTAAGGGTAAGTTTTGATTTCCAAAATCATTCAACATTGTAGGAAGTATACCAGGCAAATGGATAAATCAAGGTAATAATATGAGAAAAAACGAAAAAACTTTCAATAAAACGACCAGCCCTAAGCTTATGAAATGTGTCTGAGATAATAGCGAAGTAATTTCGTCGGACTGGCACCTGTCCATTTCAACAGGTGGATCATGGCAAAATGATATTGCAGTCTCCATGTACCATTGGTATTATACCGTCTGGCCGAAGTGACCACATAATCTTTAATAATCGTAAACTTATACCTATCGTAAATACGCCCGATAAACTCACAGTCTTCGTAGATCTCGAAATCCTCGTTAAACCCGCCCAGAGAATTAAAAATATCAACAGTCAGGAATAAAGACTGATCGCCCCCTCTGCAAGCTTTGAAGTTAAACATGGTAAACCACTGGGAGATTCTTAACAGCAGATGGCTGTTATCAAATTTCATTCGGAAACAACCTGCTTTTTTGCCTTGCTCAACCTCTTTGCGAATCATTTCATCAAATCCTTTAGGTGGAAGTGAATCTGCATGCAAAAAATACAATATACTTCCTTTAGCTACGGCAGCTCCCGCATTCATCTGTTTGGCGCGGCCTCTTTCAGAGTGATGTACTGTTAAGGAAAGCTCGGTCCGTCTGTGAGCAAAACCGTTTACCAAAGAATGGGTTTTATCCGTACTGCCCCCGTCTACCACGATAATCTCGGTGTGCTTCTTATTTAGGCAATTGGCACAGAGATGCACTAATGTTTTTTCGATGGTGCCGGCTTCGTTCAGGACCGGGATGATAATGCTTAGCATATATCAAAGATAGCAGGCTGTTATTGTTCGTTCAAATCCCAGTTGTAATTTTTATAGCTAATGTTAGCATCCGGTGAAATTTTTATGTCGGAATACTGGTTTATATAGGCAATAACATCCACTTCTCCATTTACGATATAATCCTTGCGATACCAATCGAAAATCGAAGAAAGCTTTGGATTCTGAGGATGGATTTCGTTCTTGTCACTGTTGATAAACTCTTTAGTCACCCTGTCCAGTTGCCGGGCTATCTTAGCGGCGGTAAATGCTTCATTCAGCAATTTGGGGCAGGAAATGGACGCACAGTTTATGGCAAAATGTATCCGGGGTTCATTCATTTTCCGAAGAATACTGTTTTCTATACCGCCAAGGGAAAGATCATTTTCACCTATTGGAACAATGCCTTTAGTCCATGCACCGCCTATATCCCTGATGCTTTTTACCGGGTAATTGTCTACGATAAGCTTTACCGTATAGGCGTTATAGGTATTGATATAATAGGCCAGAAGTTCTTCAACACTCCAACTCTCGTCGGGATTTTGTTCCGACAGCATCTGCAGATAGGAATTTAATTCAGCGATATCCTTCTTAAACCCCTTGTAGTCCACCATGCCGTTTTTATCGACATATTTTTTAAGTAACGCATCCCAACGCCCGTGGTCTACCAAAACTTCAGAGGAACTGATATTCTTTAACGCTCCTGAAACTTCCTTGGTGGGCTGTCCCTGGCTGCTTAGCCCGGCCGCCGAAAACAGGTTGCAGGCCTGGAAATTAACAGCGATAAAAAGCAATAAAACAACATTCTTAAAAGTCTTCATACGGTGGTTTTTAATTATTTACGTAAAATAAACATACCCGGATTGCAGGCCCGGGCAAATTAGTCGGCTGAAGTGCAAATATCTTTCAGTTGCTTTGTTACAGGATGTAAAAACACGTTCAGAAGGCGTCCATACTCATATAAATTAACAACAACCGCCCCCATCGTAATGGAAGGTGGAATCACTGATAAAAATATCATCCCTACCTAAGCCTTCCAGGTTGCCGGCCGTTTTGTCGCAGATAGCTATTGGCTGATTGCGAAGCAAGATATGGCCGTTTTTATCGTCCAGGTAATCCTCCTCGCCGTAGTAAATCGCAGCTTTTCCGGTAAAGACACAAGGCCCGTCTGCTGGCATGGGGTCCTTTATCGCGGCAATCTCAATAGATTCTATATAAATGAGCTCGTCGGTGGGATATCGCTTAGGGTCTAAGATTCGGTAGGGTTTGCGCGCCCGTATCTCTATAGTTCCGAAACCAACATCCGTAAGGGCTTTTACGTATTCCGCTATGGGAAGACTTCCACTAAGGCAAAGGGCACGTAAACGATCGTCGTTACGCAAACGGTCGTTCATAGGCTGTTCGCAGGTAGGGTCGCTCATTACCAGCCTGCCGTGTGGTTTAAGCACCCTGTACATCTCTTCGATTGCTTTTTTCAGATCTTCGGCTTTGAAAATATTAAAAAGACAATTTTGCGCAGCCACATCCACACTGTTGTCTTCTAAGGGAAGGTTCAGGGCATCGCCCTTCTTCAGTTCAACAAAATCCTTGTTAAACCATGGGTTTTCTGCTTCTGCCTCGATAAAGTTCTTCCTGGAGGCTTCCAGCATTTCATCAACAACGTCAACCCCTATCACACCGCTTTTCTGCCGTGAAAAATAGGCGAACTGAAGCAATTCCATACCCCCACCTACGCCTACATACAGCACTTTCGGATTATTGGCAAGATCTCTGGCATGAACAGTGCTCCCGCAGCCGTAATTCATCTCCTGCATGATCTTTGGAATTTTTAAGCCGGGAAGTTCCCAGATAGGGTTAGTGGTACAACAAAGGCCCACATCCGGAGATAAGGCAGCATCTTTATAAAGGTCGTGGGTAGCTTCTAAGTAACTCATACGGTGCGGTATTGCGATTTAAATTGATTTCAATAATTCGGTGAATATAGTGATCATATCGGGTTCGGCTTTGGCGGCCATCGCCAGTATGTCTTTAAGTTGAACAGCCTCCAGCTGATCCGGGTCGCATTCGTCGGTTAAAACCGATAAAGCCGACACCGGCAGGTTGAGATGATTAGCCACGATCACTTCCGGGACCGTGCTCATTCCTACCGCATCTGCGCCAATGAGTTTCAGGTAGCGGTATTCGGCCCTGGTTTCCAATTGCGGCCCGACAACGCTGGCGTAGACCCCTTTGTGTAATTTTATATTTTTTTCTGAAGCGATCTTTTCGATCGCCGAATTCATCTCAGCATCATAAGGCGCAGACATATCCACAAAGCGTTCTCCAAGGACCTCAACACCCCTGAAGGCCAGGGGAGAACCACCCTGAAGGTTGATATGATCGTCGATAAGCATAATCTCACCTTTTTTAAACTTCAGGTTAATCGCTCCCGAAGCATTGCTTACAAGTAATTTCTTTATTCCCAACCGGTGCATAACGCGCACGGGAAAGGTTACATCCTGCAGGGTATAGCCTTCATACACATGAAAGCGTCCCTGCATCAGTATAACCTTCTTGCCCGAGAGACTGCCGTAAATTAGCTTCCCTGTGTGGAATTCCACGGTTGCGGTGGGAAAGAAAGGGATATGATTATAGCTCATAACGGCTTCCACTTCTACTTCTTCAAGAATCTTTCCTAGCCCGGTTCCGAGGATAATACCTACTTCGGGCGTTCCAAAACCCCGATTCTGTAAGAATTCAACGGCTTCATTTATTTGTCTGTTCATTTGGTCTTTAATGATTTTAAAAATGGTTGAAAGGCTTCAACATCACAAATGTCTTCAAAATTATCGACATCATTCCGTTCCGAAAGCACACAGACACGGGCTTTTGCCGCAGCCTTCATAGTATCTTCAAATACCGTATTTCCGCCCCAGTTCCCGATCTCGAAAATTGCAGGTAGAAATGAGTTCATTCCCAGCAGGTAATACCCCCCGTCTTTGGCCGGGCCGATTACCATGTCGTTGTTCTCCAGCGTTTCGAATGCTTGCTCGATATGCAGCTGTTGAAGTTCATAAATATCCGAACCAATAATCATAACGTTTCGATAGCCCAGTCTGAATAGTTGTTCGAAGGCGTTTTTCATCCGGCCTCCAAGCTGGTCGCCCTGTTGTAGTTTCTTTCTGTAGACTCCATCGTCCCACAGGTCATTGTCAATAATTTCCTCTGAATAAAAGACATATTTATCAGCCTTGATCTTCCGGGTTATTTCGACGGTATGAGCCAACAGGTATTTGTAGATGTCGAGCGCTATCCGGTCACCTGTCTTTTGAGCCAAGCGGGTTTTCACCTTTCCCAATTCCGGATTCCTTGTAAATATAATAAGGGCCCGCTCGGAACTTTTAAAATAGAAAGTCTCGTCTGTATCGTGCCTGGCGTTTTTTTTGTTCGTGAGAATTCCCATCTAATAGACTTTAGTTCCGTTTTTAAGCCACTTCGCCCATGTTCCGGACACCGTGTGAACGCTATCGGTTATGTTGCCGGCCTTATCAACAACCTCATATCCCTTATTCTTCCATTCGAAAATGCCGCCATAAAGATTCCTTACGTTCGAATATCCGGCCTTTACCAGTTTCTCTGCAATTTCTTCGGAACGAATTCCCAGGGAACAATAAACAACGATTAATGAATCTTTAGCCGGGAATCGGGCTGTGATCAGCTCTTCCGAAAATTCGCTGAATCCAACCAATGTGGCTGACGGGATACGGCTAACGGCATGTTCTTTCGCTTCACGGGCATCGAAAAGATAAACCTGTTCTTTTTCTTTTAGCATTTTCAGTTCTTCAACCGAAATATAAGGTACACTGCGGGTATTGTAGATTTGCAATAACTCAGACAAGGTGGATTGGGACAACAGTTGATGACCACAGAGAAATAACGCAATATATAACAGTAAGTATCGCATCTTAGCTTCAGAATTAGGCAACGCTTCCCTGGCAGCTGCTGCCTGCCCCGGCTGTACACCCGTAGCAATGTTGGGAAATAATGATCTTCCGGTCGTTGAGCAGATCTTCGTTATAGTCCTTGATGTGCTTTACCTTACTGGCAACTTTTAGATCGAGCATCTGATTGAAATCGCAATCGTATAACCAGCCGTCCCAGCTCACGGAAATGGTATTAGTACACATAACTTTTGCCACTGCAGCCGGATTAAAGGCATCGACCAGTTGATACATATAATCCTCATAATTCTCTGATGCTATCAAATAATCGAGAAATCTCGAAATTGGCAGATTGGTTATGGTAAACAGCTTGTGGAATTGAATTCCGAACTCCTCGAGCAGTGCTTTTTTAAAGTCTTTTTCCATGCTGGCCTGGTCTCCCGGAAGGAAGGCGCCACTTGGGTTGTACACAAGATCGAGCCTAAGGTTGCTATCGGGCATGCCATAGCCGATCTCGTTAAGGTCTTTTAAGGCCTGTATAGACGCATCGAACACCCCGTCACCTCGCTGCTTGTCGGTTTTTCCTTTGGTCCAGTGAGGCATGGAACTTACAACGTGCACATTGTGTTTTTTAAAGAATTCGGGCAGGTCGTGATATTTCTTATTGGCTCTGATTATGGTAAGATTGCTGCGCACTATAAAATCCCGGATGCCGGCTTTGCTGGCCTCTTCCACGAATCGCCTGAAATTAGGGTTCATTTCCGGAGCACCGCCTGTGAGGTCCAGCGTATGAGCCCCCGTGTTTTTTATTACTTCCAGACATTGTTCCATAGTGTCCCAGGTCATTATTTCCTTCCGGTCGGGACCTGCATCTACATGGCAATGTTCGCATACCTGGTTGCACATATAGCCCACATTGATTTGCAGGATTTCGAGTTTTCCGGGACGCAAAGGAAATTGCCCCGTCTCATCGATCTTTTCGGCAAAAGTTGGTAACTCCCCATCCCGGAAAATTCCGTTTGAAAGAATTTCCAGTTGCCGGTTGGGTTGGGCCAGTTCGCTGTGACGCTTGTGTAGGGATTGGGTTTTTAATTTAGTCATTGAGGCTATCCGTCTAATTTATTCACTTTATTCATCATCATTACGCCGTGCACCAGGGCTGCACCACTTTTAATGGCTGCTCCAACATGTACCGCCTCCATCATTTCTTCCTTGGTAACCCCGCGTTGCAGACTGTCTTTGGTGTAGGCATCGATACAGTACGGGCACTGTTCGGTATGGGCGACCGCAAGCGCGATCAGCGATTTTTCTCTGGCGGTAAGGGCACCTTCCTCAAATACTTTTCCGTAGTAATCGAAAAATTTAGTGCCAAGTTCTTCACTCCATTGAGTGATATCTCCAAATTTCCGCAGGTCCTTAGGATCGTAATATGACATAGTTCCTTTTTTTTATTTACGAATATGAAGTTGGATTGGTTTTACTTCATGGGTAAATATAACGAAGTAGTCTAATAAATGCCGGGAAGCTTACGAAAGTTTTCATTAACCCGCGCCGCTTAGTGCGCCGAATATGTTGTTTCACTAGTCGAAGGAATAAGTGATTCCGGTGGTGAAATCGTATTGTGAATTGGGGATACCAATTGCAGGAAAGGCATCGTAGGTGAATCTATAGGTTGTCTTTAGGGCAAAATTCTTAAATATATTTACTAATAATGAGCTGTCCGTGGTGATACGGTAATCGGAAAATTTGTCGATCCGGGGCTGAAAATAGGTGGTGCTGATAACGGTAAGGCTTTCGCTGTGATAGATACTGAAGGATAGGTAGGTGCTTCCCCTGAAATTTTTCTGAGTGGGCGTTATCCCGTCGGTTAGCTTCTCATGCTCGTACATCACGAGTGTTCCAAGGTAGAATTTGTAATTCTCCCAGGTGGTTAATTTAAACCTGGGGCCTGTTCCCGCCAGTCCCCGAAAATCGATAAGGTTGATCTTGTTATACTGGCCTTGTATGAAAATTTCCCAGGCTATCCTGTCGTGAAAGCGATAGTTATACCTCAGGTGGGTGATCAGGCTGTTATCGAAGTTCTGGTCTTCTATCTTCTGAAAGGCCACGTCGTTTTTAAAAAGGATAAGGTGATCCTTCATTTTGTATTGAAGATGAATATCGCTTCCGAGGGTGAGAAAATCGTTGGTGTTGCGTTTTAGTGCAAAACTGGCACTCAGTGCTCCTGAAAAACCGGAAGTATCTGTTACTTTTCTCAGCGATTCTGCATTCAGGATCTGGGCGGATGTATGAGAGCCGATTAATAAAATAGCAAGTAGAAAAATGCGCATCTTTTAGTTGAATAAAGGGCAAAAATAAGAAAATTATACAGTAGCCATAAGACTTGAATATACGACTATAGAAAGGTAGTATTGAGACAGTTCGAAGCGTGAAACTTTTCTAAATACATTTGGGATGTTAAATATTTGTTTAATTGTTGGCTTCGCGAGATTAGCTATTTATTTTTACGTCGATCATAAAATGCTCGACAGGCTTTTAGCAGGAAGAGTCAACTTTAATTAGATTTTATATGGACGTTATAAACGAAGCGCTGGAATTTGAACAGCAGAAGACCTCTTATAAAACAACAAGCGACAGGATCGTCGCTTCGAGAAGAGCCAAAGATTTAATTCTGCGATTGAATGAGATCTACAAAGAGAACAAAGATGCCGCAATTATGGATCTTATGAAACGCCTCACGGTGATAAAACAAAAAATTGAAAAACGCCTTAAGGGTCGGAAAGACCTGCTGGCATAACATCAACCCGGACCGACGTCCGGGTTTTTTTGTGCATATCCTAATCTGAATTCGGTAGGAAAGAACCTGGCTATGAGATGTAGTTGACCTTTGCTTGGTTTTAAACGCTGTGGAGCGTAACTTAGGTTCGGTTTTTGTAATATTGTCTGTAATTTTGAAGTAAACCACTTCTTAATTCACCATTTCAGATATATGGAATACTTTGTCTCTATACTATTTAGTTTAATTTTATCGGTGCCTGTTTTTACCACCCATCCGGTATTTCCCGGGACAGCGAATTCAAGGGAAGTGGCCGGTGAATCTGAATGCCTTCAGAAGTTACTCCCGGTTGAAAAACTTGAGTTCCTGGATAAAGACGCGAACAGCTTACATCTGGTAATCTTTCTGGGAACCGATTGCCCCATTTCTCAAAAATATATGTATACCCTTAGGGAGCTCTACGATGAGTTCGGGGACAACGTTGCCATTTACGGCCTTGTACCTAAAAATTTTAATGAAGAGCAAATAATCGGTTTTAAAACCGACTACCGGGTGCCCTTCAAACTTATCCGAGACGATGAAAATCGCTATTCGGGTATCATGAATGCTACTGTCACACCGGAAGTCTTTCTCTTCGATAGGTTTGGTTACGTACATTACGACGGAGCCATCGATAACTGGTTCTTTGCCTTAGGGAGAAATCGCTTAAAACCTACCGAACATTACCTCAAAGATGCTATTTCTCAGGTGCTGGCCTCAAAAACGGTGGATGTAAAACACAAGGATGCAATTGGTTGTTTAATTGAAAAGAAACATTAAATGATCAGGATCCTAACCCTCTATGTTTTCATTGCCTTAACAGGGAATCTTACTGCTCAGGAGATTACCTATTATGGCCATATAGAAGACATTGTGATCAACAATTGTGCAACTTGTCATAAGCCGGGAGGCTACGGACCGTTTCCTCTTACAACTTACAAAGAGGTAAAGAATAAAGGCTCTTTTATCTCTCATGTGGTTAAGTCTAAATATATGCCCCCCTGGAAAGCCGACCCCGGCTTTCGGTCCTTTAAGAATGAGCGCGTACTCACGCAGTCTGAAATTGATGCTATAGTAAATTGGGTGAACTCCGGGATGCCAAAAGGCAAACGCAAGGGAGCTAAACCCGA
Source organism: Pukyongia sp. (assembly GCA_030148705.1). Lineage (GTDB taxonomy): Bacteria > Bacteroidota > Bacteroidia > Flavobacteriales > Flavobacteriaceae > Pukyongia. Next base: position 69,987 of record JASBSY010000005.1, on the reverse strand, counting down.
AATACCGGAACAACTTGAGAGCAGGAACCCCGACCTGGTCCTTGAAATGAGTAAGCCATACACCTTATCGAATGAGGGGATAGAAGACTATCGGTTTTTCAATATACCAACTAACTTAAAAGAAGATGTTTATCTGAAATCGATCGCTTATATTCCGGGCAATAAGCGACAGGTACATCACAGTCGAATTATGGCAGATACGACCAATCTAATTCGCGGAATCGACGGCCTGTCTGAATTCGATCCTGCGACCAAAGAGTTTCAGAAGAACCCTTTAGCAGATGAGTTCATGTATGGTTGGGTACCGGGGAACCTGCCTTTGTTGTATCCTGAAGGCACGGGTAAAAAACTTTTTGCAAATACTGATCTTATCCTGAACATCCATTACGCCCCCACTTCAAAAGAACAGCAGGATCTGTCGAAGATCGAACTTTATTTTGCCAAGGAGCAGGTAGAACACGAAATAAAGACCTTAACGATTACCGAAGAAGATATTTCCAATAAGCCGTTCCTACTGAAAGCCGGAACCAAGCCGAAATTTTATGTGAGTTATCGCATAGAAGAGGAAATGAACCTGGTCTCCATCTTACCTCATATGCACTTCCTTGGAAAGAGTTTTACGGCAGTTGCAGTGACGCCCGACAACAAGGAAATTCCGCTTATCAAGATAGACGATTGGGATTTTAACTGGCAGAGCACCTATCTGTTCAATGAGAGAATCACCCTGCCGAAGGGTTCCCTCATCCTTATTGCGGCCCAGTACGACAATACCGCCGATAACCCGGCCAATCCCAACGATCCCGTTAAAGATGTAGGATTGGGTTGGAACTCAATCGATGAGATGATGAACCTGATCATCTATTATTACTAAGGGTTGGAGTAGTGCGATGAGGTTAACGGTTCACCACCTCAGGGCAGATCAGTGAGATAGCAGCCGGTGGCAAATGTTCCTTTGGTCCCGGAAGTCAGAATACAAACCCCATAGCCTTCGGCTATTGGTAGTTATTTTATGCTTTCGATAAACCTTTTATTCTCCAGGATTCATTTGCCAAGGGCAAATGTTCCTTCGTTTCCGGAAGTCAAAATACAAACCCCATAGCCTTCGGCTATTATTTTTTCATTCTCAAAACCTTCGGAAAATAAATTTTCCTCGGTTTTTCGAATAAAAAAACCCACTGCCGTGAGTGGGTTTGTATTTATTGTGGTACCTCCAGGAATCGAACCAGGGACACACGGATTTTCAGTCCGTTGCTCTACCAACTGAGCTAAGGTACCTTGCAAATTTATGGTCTGCACTTCCAGGGCTGAACCATCAGCAATGGAGGGTGCAAATATAATTGTTATTTACACTTTCCAAAGTATAAATTTAAAAAAAAAGTTACGCACATTTCAATTTAATAGGCTGTTAACAATACCTGTGCTCAACAAGTTGTACTTTTGGGCTTTTAGAAGCCGTAATGAATCTCGCGATAGACGTTGGAAATACCCGTGTGAAGGTTGCAGTATTTGCTGATAACTCCCTTGTTTGGACAGACATTTTCGACAAGTCGGAATTCGAGAAAGCATTCCATCGTATTTTACAGAAATACCCGGAGCTTACTCATTGTATCCTGGCCATGGTTGGCAGTTTTACCGGAAACCTGCTGGCACTCGTCGGGCAGCGTCTCAAGTTGTTAACGCTTAACAGTGATACTGTATTGCCATTTAAAAATGAATACGGGTCGCCCAAAACCCTGGGTGTAGACCGAATGGCCTTGACGGCTGCTGCCGTTAATCGATATCCGGGAAAAGACGTACTTATAATCGATGCCGGAAGTTGTATTACTTACGATTTAATCACTTCAGAAGGCACTTATAAAGGGGGCGCTATCTCCCCGGGACTTAAAATGCGCTATAAGGCATTGCATACGTTTACCGAAAAACTGCCGTTATTATCTCCCGAGCAGATCGATTCTCTTACAGGTAAAGACACCAACCAATCCATCCAGCTTGGAATTATCCGGGCTATAGAATTTGAAATAGAAGGGTTTATAGGCTCATTTACAGATATTTACCCTAATTTAACAGTTATTTTAACAGGTGGGGATGCCGAATTTTTGCGAGAAAGGTTAAAAAGTGACATCTTTGCCCATTCAAATTTTCTGTTGGAGGGTTTGAACTACATTTTAGAACATAACAAACATTGATGTTAAAACGACTTACAGTAGTGCTGTTATTAGTAATAGCAGGTGTATCGCATGCACAGGAGGGTACCACTTCGCCCTATTCATTTTACGGGATTGGAGCACTGAAGTTTAAAGGAACTGCTGAAAACAGGACCATGGGAGGTATCAATGTTTTTTCCGATAGCATCCACTTGAGTATACAGAACCCGGCAGGAGTTGCTGGTCTGAGACTTGTGAATTATACCGTAGGGGCCAGCCATAAATACGTGAGTCAGAAAACCACTACCCAACAGGAAAAAGCAAGTACCACTTCACTGGATTACCTGGCTCTGGGAATACCCATGGGCAAGTTCGGGGCGAGCTTCGGGCTTATTCCCTTTACTGCGGTAGGTTATAATTTACAAACCGAAATAGATGATGTTACCACTACCTATCTGGGGACAGGAGGTCTTAACAAGGCTTTTATAGCACTGGGCTACCAGGTAACGCCCAAGTTCAGCATAGGTATTGATGCCAACTATAACTTCGGAAATATTGAGAACACGGCCGAACGCGTGCAGGACGACATCCAATATGGAACTTCCGAATACAATAAATCGGACCTGTTGGGCTTTAACTTTAACTTCGGGGCTATCTATAAAACAATGGTCTCCGAGACACTCGAATTGTCTTCGGCCATAACCTATACCCCCGAAACCGACATTACTTCCGAAAATCAGCGAACCATTGCCTCCTTTCTGGTATTGCCTTCAGGAAATACTACCCCTATAGATGAACGGGATATCGACGTAGACGACACCGAATTCACCTTTCCTTCCCAGCTAACCCTCGGATTGGGGATTGGAAAACCAAAGAGCTGGTTTCTGGGTGCGGAATACACCGCTCAGAAAACTAGTAACCTTACGAACCGCGCCTTCGATATCGACATCGTGGAATTCAGCGATGCATCAAAATACAGACTGGGCGGATTTTACGTGCCAAATTACAACTCGGTTGGAAACTACTGGAACAGAGTGGTATACAGAGGAGGCGTGCGCTTCGAAGAAACCGGAATTAACATAAACGGAGAGGGGATTACAGAGTTTGGCATATCTTTTGGAGTTGGATTACCCGTAGGAAGGTTATTTTCAAATATCAACCTCGGATTTGAGATCGGAAGACGTGGAACCACTAAGCAGGGATTGATACAGGAAAATTTCTTCAATACATTTTTAAGTCTGTCATTAAACGACAGATGGTTTGAAAAAAGATACTATGATTAATAATAAAGTAAACACTTACACTATGAAAACGAAAGCAATCTTACTTGCAACCGTAATGTTCTGTGCATTTACGAGCGCAACCTTCGCGCAGGAAAAATGTGCTACGTTAGGGTCTTTGTTTATAGAACCGGCCAAAGCAAAGAATTATGATGGAGCATTACCGCATTACGACAAATTGGTGGCCGAATGTCCAACTTACAGCATGGCTACTTATCAGTACGCCGAGAAAATGTTTAAACATTTTATCGAAAGCGGTGATAAAGCAAAGATATCCGAACTTGAAAAGGCATTTAAGCTTAGACTGCAATACTATCCTTCTAAAACTCAGGAAGGGGAGTTGATGATGAAAATGGCCCAGGTAAAATTCGATAATGATATCGGAACTAAAATGGACCAGTTTAACGCATTCGATGCCGCCTTCAAAAAGGACGAAGAAGAATTTACCAGTCCGAAAAGTCTTTACACCTATTTCTCACTTGCGGTCGATCTGTTCAACAGTGGCGAGAAACCTATCGAAGATGTATTCGATCTCTATGATATCGTTACTGCCAAGATCGAGAAGGAAGAAGCTAAACTTGCTGAAGGTCTAACCAGACTGATCGAGAAACAGGACGCCGGAACAAAATTATCCTCTAAGGAGGAACGCCTGCTGAATGCCTACGAAACCAATATCGGTGCCTATGGTACAGTTAAGAATTCGGTAGACGGTAAACTTGGTCAATTGGCAGATTGTCCTAACCTTATTCCATTATATGAAAAAGATTTCGAGGCCAAGAAGACCGATGTGAGCTGGTTGAGACGAGCTGCCGGACGTCTTAGTGCCAAAGATTGTGATACCCCGTTGTTTTTCCAGTTGGTACAACAGCTACATAAACTTGAGCCTTCAGCTAAATCTGCATACTACCTCGGTAAATTGGCCGAAAAGGATGGGAAAAGCAGCACTGCCCTCGACTATTTCAACCAGGCAGCCGAGCTGGAGACCAACCCTAGCGATAAAGCGAAAGTATATTATAGTATTGCGGAAAACTTCCGTAAGAAAGGAAGCAGCGGACAGGCAAGAACCTACTACATGAAAATGGTCGAAGTAAAACCTTCTGCCGGAATTGCGTATCTTAAGATAGCAAATATGTATGCGGGAAGTGCCAATAACTGTGGAAATACGGTTTTTGAAAAACGAGCTATTTACTGGAAGGCCGCTGAAATGGCAGATCGGGCCGCACGAGTGGACGGTTCCATTGCAGGTACCGCCAGAGCAACTGCCAGCAGCTACAGAGAACGCGCTCCCAGTAAAAGTGATATCTTCTCTGAAGGAATGGGTGGAAAAACCATTACCTTTAACTGTTGGGTAGGTGGTTCTGTAAGAGTGCCCAGTCTATAAGGATGAACACAATAAAACATACAGTTAAAAGCGTGATGGCGATTGTAATCGTCATCGCGCTTTTTTCATGTGAAGGAAATTACGATAACATCCGTAAACTGAATCTCAAGGACAATACCCCTATTGCCGAAGGACACAATATCGATGTGAAATACACCGATTCTGGCAAGGTTGCGACCAACTTAATTGCTCCCCTCTTGCACGACTACTCCAACTTCGATTTTCCTTATCAGGAATTTCCACAGGGCATCGAAGTGCGTTTTTGGAATGAGGAAGGTGAAAAAAGTGTGGTTACTTCAGATTACGCCATCAGGTTCGATGAGACTAATTTAGTGGACCTTAGAACCAACGTGGTGCTGGTAACCAGCGACAGTCTCGTGCTGCATGCCCAGCAATTGTATTGGGACCAACGAAACAAATGGGTTTTTACAGACAAGCCCTATCGAATCGCCTTTCCGGACGGGTCCTTCAATGAAGGAGCCGGCTTTGATTCCAGCGAAGACTTTAATACCTTTCTATCCCGCTCTAACACGGGCATTCAAATTATAGACCAAACCGAAAATAAAGAAAACACCAATGGGTAATAAGATCTACCGCCTTTTTGAATATGCTTACCTGGGCATGGCTGCCTTTTCAATTTTTCTCGTTATCACCAACTGGGAAACAAATAGAAACAGAGCCTATTTATTTGCCTTTTTTACTGTTGTCGCTATCTTTATGTTCTTCTTCAAACGAAATTTCAGGAAGAAGATGGAAGAGCGTAACAAGAACCGTTAATGGAAGTAAGTATTCTTATTATTGCAATCATGCTCCTGCTATCCGCATTCTTCTCGGGTATGGAGATTGCTTATGTTTCTTCCAACAAAATCCACATCGAAATCGCTAAAAAGCAGTCCGGTTTTCTGGCCGGAGTGTTAAAGAAGATTACCAAAAGACCTTCGAAATTTATCGCGACCATGCTGGTAGGCAACAATGCTGCTCTGGTGGTCTATGGCTTTTATATGGGCGATCTGCTCATGCGACAGATTCCGCTGGACGGCTTCCGCGGACTACTGGTACAAACCGTAATATCTACGTTGGTTATCTTGCTTACGGCCGAATTCCTGCCAAAGGTGTTCTTTCAGATCTATGCCAATAAACTTGTAAAGGTTTTTGCGGTGCCGGCCTATATCTTCTATATGTTATTCTCCTTTATCTCCGAATTCGTTATCTGGATATCTGATATCGTTTTGAAGGTTTTCTTTAAGACGAGGGGCGATCATGTGCAGCTGAGTTTTAGCAAGATCGAACTGGGCAACTATATCAGTGAACAGATGGAGACTGTGGAAACAAGCGACGAGATCGATTCAGAAATACAGATCTTTCAAAATGCACTTGAATTCTCCGAAGTAAAGTCCAGGGAAGTGATGGTCCCCAGGACCGAAGTCGTTGCCGTGGATATCAAAACAACCCCCAGGGAATTAAGCAGAATCTTTACCCAAACCGGCCTGTCGAAGATCCTTGTGTATAAGGAGAATATCGACGATATTATGGGCTATGTGCATTCCTTCGAGCTTTTTAAAAAGCCGCAAAGTATTAAAAAGGTACTTATTCCCGTTGTCTTCGTACCGGGAACCATGCTAGCCAAGGATGTGCTGAATATCCTTACCCGAAAACGAAAGAGTATTGCGGTGGTTATCGACGAATACGGTGGAACCTCCGGAATTATGACCGTGGAAGACATTATTGAAGAATTGTTCGGTGAGATCGAGGACGAACACGATTCGGTAGAACTGATAGAGGAGGAACTGGCCGAAGGACATTATAAATTCTCCGCCCGGTTGGAGGTAGACTACATTAATGAGATGTATAAACTTTCCCTGCCGGAAAACGAGAACTACGAGACACTGGGAGGTATGATCGTAAATTTCACCGAAGAAATCCCTGAACAGAACGAAATCGTTGTAATTGAAAACGTTACCTGCAAAATTCTCGAGGTTTCCAGCACGAAAATTGAACTGGTTGAACTTAAAATAAACCCGGAGCCCTAGTTTTCCTTTTTTTACCGATTTTTTTGTAACGAACCTTTTATAAATGGCGGGAAAATGCTATTTTCGCCCCCTACAAATCAGATTTTCAAATGGCAATATTAAACAGTATTAGAAAAAGAGGAATCTTCCTTATTTTGATCATTGCGATGGCACTTTTTGCTTTTATCCTAAGTGATGTGCTAACGCGAGGTGGCGGGGGTAGTGCCGAGAATACGGTGGCTACTATCAACGGTACCGACCTGGAGCGTGTGGATTTTATGGAGAAAGTGGAGGCTGCCCAGCAAAATATGGGGCCAAACGGGAATACCGCACAGGCTATGAATCTTGTATGGGACAGGGAAGTTCGTCGGGTGTTGCTGGAAGAGCAGTATGAAGAACTTGGGATTACTGTTGAATCCAACCAACTCAATAACGCACTTCGTTCCTACCTGGCCAGCAATCCTACCTTCCAGGATGAGACCGGCCAATACAGCGAACAGCGTATGCTGGAGTATGTTGCCGAAATTAAGGCCAATGCAAATTCAAATCCACAGGCCCTCAATGCCTGGGAGAATTATATCCGAAACCTGAAACAAACCATTCGCGAAAACACCTATATCGCAATGTTGCGTGGCGGGCTAACTTCAACCCTGGCTGAAGGCGAGCAACAGTACAGGTTCGAGAACGACAAGATCAACATCGAATACGTCTTCGTTCCCTTCACATCTATTCCCGATGAGGAAATTACCGTGTCTGAAAGTGAGATAGCTGCATATATCAAAGAGAACCCGAAGAAATACGAAGTTGAACCCCAGGTGGACATCCAATATGTGCTTATCGAGGAAAAAGCTTCCCAGGAAGATATAGACGCAGCGCATGACGAAATGAATGCTTTACTTGAAAACAGGGTTGTGTTCAATAACGTGACTAACCAAAACGATACAATTGCAGGATTCAGAACTACAACCAACTATGACGAGTTCCTTAATGCGAATTCAGATCAGGGTTTCAACGACAGATGGTGGTATAAGAATGAACTTCCGGAATCCATTCGCGATACTGTTTTCGGACTTTCAGTAGACGAGATCTACGGTCCGTATCAGGTAGATAAAACCCTAAACCTAACTAAAGTAATCGGTCGCAGGCAATTGCCGGATAGCGCACGAGTGCGGCATATTCTTATCCCTGTTGGATACAACCAGACCGATAGTATCACAAGAAATGATCAGGAGGCGAAGCGCACAGCCGACAGCCTGCTTACAATTGTAAAGAGAACACCTTCAAAATACGACGAACTGGTACCTCAGTTCTCATCCGATATTTCAAGTATCCCTAACGACGGGGTATACGATTGGTTTGCATATAATGCCATGGTACCCGAGTTCCGAGACTTTTCTTTCGAAAGTAATGAAGGTGATATCGGAGTTGTAAAAACCAATTTCGGCTATCATATCGTCGAGGTTCTCGGCCAAAAGAATATGCGGGATGTTATAAAGGTAGCAACCATCACCAAGGAGATAGAGCCTTCAGAAAACACAATAAACACAGTATTTTCGGAAGCAACCAGCTTCGAATTAGAAGCTGCCGAGGGGGATTTTGCCGCAATTGCGAAAGAAAAGGAACTTTCTCTGAGACCGGTCAATAAAATAGGAAAAATGGATGCCAATATTCCCGGTGTAGGTACGAACAGACCCATAGTTAGCTGGGGCTTTAACGAAGAAACAGAAGTTGGGGATGTACGTCGGTTCAACGTGCCTCAGGGATATGTGATCGCACAGTTAACACGGCGTAACCCAAAAGGTCTGATGAGCGTTTCCGAAGCGTCCATTCTTGTAACACCGATTCTTCGTAATAAAAAGAAGGCCGAAAGAATCATAGCTGCATCGACAGGTAGTACACTGCAGGAGATCGCTGCTTCTCATAATGTAACAGTTCAGAATGCTTCAGCAATAACCATGGCTGCTCCAACCATCCCTGAAGCAGGTAACGAACCTAAAGTGGTAGGTGCTGCATTTGGTAAGAAGGCAGGTGAGGAAACCGACTTTATCAGAGGCAATGCCGGAGTGTTCAAAGTAAGGGTACTGGCAGTGAATCCGGCCCCAGAACTTGAGAACTATGCCTCTTATGCCAATAAGATGAACGTAAATGTTACCCAGAACCTCAATACAAATCTGGTTAAAGCATTAAAGGAAACAGCCGATATCGAAGATAACAGGTCTACTTTCTATTAAAAGATAAATTCAACGTTTTAAAAATCCTTCTTACAGTGTGAGAAGGATTTTTTATTTTATCATTTTTGAAAAAGGAAGAATGGTATTATAGCCTTTACTTCTGAAGTATTCCATATCCTCAACCTTACCCGTTGCCAGTATAAAATCCCCGCCCCAGGCGCCGAGACTTTTAACGGCCCCGCCGAAATCGGGAAACCTCGACTCCTTTATGGGAGAAACCGCTATCAGGTCGGATATCACGGACTCGTGCTCTGTGATAAGGGCATTAAACTCGCTGAAAGATGCAGTATTAACCAGTTTTGTGGTGATTGCAGAAATTTCGTCGAGCAGTGAAGGGCTAATGTTTCTTGACGTCTTATATCGTTCTATTTCCTGGGTACTGCTTTGTTTTTGGTTGAGGTGCACAAAGAACAATCGGTCTGTAAAATCCCACTTAAGATCGACCTCGTGTATTTCAGGTGCGCCTTCCCCCCGGCGATAAGTAAAAGCCGAATCTCTTTGGGCTGCGGCAATATCATAGCCGCTGCCCCCGAAACTCTGATCCAGCAGATGAAGGGCATCAACCCCGGCCCAGGAGGCAATATTGTTGATAAGGGTAGAAGAACTGCCTAATCCCCATTCTGCCGGAAATTCCAGCTCGGTGACGGCCGTGTATCCTTCTTCTGTGAGGAATTCAGGATTCATCGTCTTCGCCGAAGACAAAATAGCCAGTAGCCTGTTACTGGTATCATCGGTTTGTATGGCTTTGATGGTATTGTTTTGAAGGCCGAACGAACCTTCATACCAAATCTTGCCGTCCTGGTCGTGACTTTTCCAAAGAAGCCCCGCTTTTTCCGAAGGACTTACGGTTAAAGTCTGTCCGAATTTAACCGGAATGGCAAGAGCAAGAGCACCGTCCAGGACAGCGTATTCTCCTGTTAGGAGTAATTTTCCGTTACTGTGGAATTTCTGTGTCATTGGCATTTAACTTCTCAATTGTTCAAGAAAGGCCGATACGGCACTATGAGAGGCCGTTTCGGATTGAAAATGCCGTATGGTCTCTGCTTTTTCAGCCGAGGTGGCATTTAGTTGGTTTAGTATATTCATCAGGTGCATCTTCATATGTCCTTTTTGAATACCTGTGGTCACCAATGACCTGATAGCCGCAAAGTTCTGTGCGAGCCCGGCCACTGCGGCAATTTTCATAAGGTCTTCTGCTGAAGGCTGTTTGAGTAATTGCAATGCGAGTTTAACCATGGGATGTAACCTGGTGAGCCCGCCTACGGTTCCCAGCGCCAGAGGAATTTTAATGCCGAAGTGAAAAAATTCTCCATCCGTTTTCGCACTGGTTAGACTGCTGTATCGCCCGGTTCTGGCGGCATAGGCATGCACCCCGGCCTCTACGGCCCTAAAGTCGTTTCCGCTGGCAAGCACCACGGCATCCACGCCGTTCATGATGCCCTTATTATGTGTTACCGCCCGTTGTTTGTCGACCGAAGCGATCTCAACTGCCCGTACAAAGTCCCCGGCGAATTTTACACTGTCTTCCTTTGTTTTCATCAGTTCATCTATCCTGCATTTCACACTGGCTTCAACAAGGCAGTCGGGCACATAATTAGACAGTATGCTTAAAACCACCTCAGGGCGCTTGTCGTCATCGGCAAAATATTCCGAATCCATAGCCGCGTTTTCGAAAGTGGTGGCAATGTTCTCGAGACAGCTGTTTATGAAATTGGCCCCCATGGCATCGGCAGTTTCAAAAGTGCAATGAAGTTGATAATAGCCGGGTAGTTCTTCAGTCTTGTCGACCAGGACTATGTCTTTTAGTCCGCCGCCTCTTTTTTTCATGTTCCGTTGAAGCGATTCGACAGAGGCGAGCAACCCTGGCTTACTATCTATAAAATACTTTTGCAGAGCGTTTCTCGAACCGTAATAATCGAAATGCACTTGCCCGCTTTTTAAAGTTCCCAGTACTTCAGCCTTAAACCCGCCCCTTTTCATCCAGAATTTGGCGGCATTGCTGGCAGCTGCCACCACCGAACTTTCTTCGATCACCATTGGCAGAGCATATAAAGAGTCGTTTATAAGAAAATTGGGAGCTATACTAAAGGGCAGGTAATAGTTCGAAATGGCGTTCTCCGTAAAATCATCGTGCAGCCGCTGCAGCTCCTTGTCCGAATTCCAGTACAACTGTAGCGTTTTATATACAGTGGGGTCATTATCGAAATAATGACTTACGAGCCAATCGATTTTTTCCTGTTTGCTTTTTTTTGAAAATCCTGAAATCGGGATGCTCATAATTTGCTGCTTAGAGGAACAAAGATAGTATTTATACTCAAGGTTTTTGAGGCTTAATTACTAACAAAATGGCCGTATTTAACATAAAAACTAGCAGTTTTTCGTGAAATTTTAGTAAACTTGACATCACAAAAATTTAACATTTTGAAACGATTTTTCTCTCTCCCCCTGCTTGCGCTTTTCATTGTGGTAAACTTTTCCACGCAGGCACAGGAAAAACAAATCACTTTAGACGAAATATGGGGTAATACCTTCCGGACCGAGCGGCTGGATGTGCTGCGTTCCTTAAAGAACGGTACCGAATACGCCGTACTGAATTACAACCGCGCCGAGAATGCTTCAACGGTCGATGTCTATAATTATGTGAGTGGTGAGAAAGTGCGAACCCTGGTAAACAGCAAGGACCTTAGCGGAATCAATTATATTATTTCCTACGAATTCAGTGAGGATGAATCTAAATTATTACTTGCCACCCAGTTAAAACAGATCTACCGCCGTTCATCGGTTGGAACCTTTTACGTTTACGACCTCAACAGCGGGACGTTAACCCTGGTCTCAAAAAAGCAGATTCAGGAACCAACCTTTAATAGTGCAGGTACCAAGATCGCCTTTGGCAGCAATAACGACCTTTATATTAAAGACCTGGTAACAGGCGAAGAAACACAGATCACAACCGACGGATCCAAAAACAGTATTATCAACGGGATAACAGATTGGGTGTACGAGGAGGAATTTGCTTTTGTACGGGCCTTCGATTGGAACAAGGCTGGCGATAAACTGGCCTATATTAAATTCGATGAGAGTGAAGTGCCGCGTTTTTCAATGGATGTTTACGGGGATGAACTCTATCCTTCACAACAGGTGTTTAAATACCCGAAGGCGGGTGATCCCAACGCAAATGTTTCTTTGCATATCTACGATCTTAATACTACCAATACAAACAGGATCGACCTGGGCGGGTACAATTCGTATTATCTTCCGCGTATCAAATGGACGAATGATCCCAATATCCTGAGCGCCCAGTTAACCAACCGCCATCAGAACATGGTGGACCTGGTCTTTATCGATGCGACGAATAATACTTCCAGGCGGGTACTGCAGGAACGGGACGATGCATATGTAGACATCACCGACGACCTTACCTTCCTGAACGACAATAGTTTTATCTGGACTAGTGAGAAAAGCGGTTGGAATCATATCTATCATTACGACAAGAACGGTAAACTTATCAATCAGATCACTAAAGGCGACTGGGAAGTGACCAATTACTATGGGTTCGACACCAATACCGGAAGGATCTATTACCAGAGTACGGAAGACGGCAGCATTAACCGGTCTGTGTATTCCATACTGCGTTCAGGCAAGAATAAGGTGAAACTCTCAGATCGAACAGGAACCAACAGCGCCTCTTTCAGTGCAGATTATACCTATTACATCAACACCTTTTCCGATGCCGAAACTCCTTATATCTTTACCCTTCACGATGCCAGGACCGGCAAGCAGATTCGCGAAATAAAGAACAACAACGCCCTCAAGGAACAGCTGTCAAATTACAAACTGTCTCCCAAGGAATTTTCAACCATTACCATTAACGGGGAAGATCTCAACATGTATATCATCAAACCCCTTGATTTCGATCCTAATAAGAAATACCCGCTCTTTATGTACCAGTACTCCGGGCCGGGTTCCCAGAGCGTGGCAAATCGTTGGGGCGGAGCAAACGATTACTGGCACCAGATGCTGGCGCAGGAAGGATATATAATCGCCTGTGTGGACGGGCGAGGTACGGGCTTTAAAGGCAGGGATTTTAAGAAAATGACGCAGCGGGAACTCGGGAAATACGAAGTACTCGATCAGACCGCAGCCGCCGAAAAACTCGGGCAACTCCCGTATATAGATGCCGAACGAATCGGGATCTGGGGTTGGAGTTACGGGGGCTTTATGTCTGCCAACTGTCTGTTCCAGGCCCCGGAAACCTTTGCAATGGCGATTGCGGTGGCTCCGGTAACCAGCTGGCGTTTCTACGACACCATTTATACCGAACGTTATATGCAGACACCACAGGAGAATGCCGCCGGCTACGATAATAACTCGCCCATTTCCCATGTAAAAAACCTGGAAGGTGATTTCCTGCTGGTTCACGGCAGTGCGGACGACAATGTCCATGTTCAGAACACCATGCGGCTGGTTGAAGCACTGGTGCAGGCCGATAAGGATTTCGAATGGATGATCTACCCCGATAAGAATCACGGGATTTACGGGGGGAATACACGATTACACCTGTATAAGAAAATGACCAAATTTATCTATGAATCCCTGGGGGAGCCGGAAGAGGTTTCCATGCTTCAGGTAAAAAACTAAGCTTACGAAAACTAACTTCTAACTAATACTATAAATTATGTCAAATTCATTAGCTCATAAACCCAAGGAATTGTTCGGACATCCTGTGGGTCTTTACGTATTGTTCTTCACCGAGATGTGGGAGCGTTTTTCATACTACGGAATGCGCGCCATTCTTGTGCTATATCTTGTAGCAGAAACAGTGGGAGATAATAGTGGACTGGGATGGACAAATGCTGAAGCCCTGGCACTCTATGGCTGGTATACCATGTTGGTTTATGTAGCTTCCATCCCTGGGGGTTGGATAGCCGATAAGTTTCTGGGTCAGAAGAAATCCGTGCTTTACGGGGGGATTCTCCTGGTTGCCGGTCACAGTATTCTGGCTTATGAAGTAATGTGGGCCTTCTACACCGGATTAGGTTTGATTATTGCCGGCGTTGGAATGCTTAAGCCCAATATTTCAACTATGGTTGGAGGATTGTACAAGCAAGGCGACATAAGACGGGATAAAGGATTTACAATTTTTTATATAGGGATTAACATAGGCGCCTTTCTGTCTAGTTTAATCGTTGGATATGTTGGGGAAGTTCACGGATGGCATTATGGATTCGGACTTGCCGGGATAGGTATGGCTCTTGGACTGATCCAATACCTGGCGGGACAAAAACACCTGAAACACGTTGGAAATTTCCTCGGAGAATCGAAGGATGAAGAAGAAAAAGCTGCTATGAAGCGGCCTCTTACCAAGGTTGAAAAGGACAGGGTAATCGTTTTGTTTATATCCTTTCTACTGGTAATTGTCTTCTGGGGTGCTTTCGAGCAGGCCGGTGGATTAATGAATATTTATGCAAAAGAGAATACAAACAGAATGTTGATGGGTTGGGAAATACCCGCTTCCTGGTTTCAGTCGTTAAACGCCATGTTTATCATATTCTTGGGTACGGCGGTTGCGGCCTACTGGGCCAGGCGAAAGTTGAAGGGTAAGATATCAACCTCCCTCTTCAAAATGATTATCGGATTGATCATCATGGGTACCGGATTTTTCTTTATGTCGGCTGCTTCTGCAGAGTTCGAGAGTACAGGAGCATCGGCTATGTACTGGTTGGTACTGGCGTATCTGTTCCATACAATAGGGGAGCTGTGTATTTCACCGGTAGCCTTGTCCTATATCACGAAATTGGCACCGCTTAAATATGCTTCTATTATGATGGGAGTTTACTTTGCAATGACGGGGCTGGGAAATAAACTGGCCGGACTGTTGGGTGAATCTGCGTCTAATTTTGGCGAATTCGCTGTATTTACGGGGATAGCAGTATTCTGTGTGGTGTTTGGATTATTGGTGATGTTGTTCAGGAAGAAACTGGAGCATCTCACCCATGGTGCTGAAGACAATGAACGTGAGATGAAAGTAACCGAAGGCTATGAACTGGCCGATCCGGATATCAATTAATTCACCTAAAAATCAGCACTTATGAATTCGGATGTAGAAAATATGTTTCAGAATAAGGTACTGGGTCATCCTGCAGGCCTCTTTGTACTGTTCTTTACCGAAATGTGGGAACGCTTTTCCTATTACGGGATGCGTGCCATCTTAGTGATCTTTCTTACCGGTGCCATCCTGGGGGAAAACCCCGGCTGGGCATGGTCTGCGGAAGCGGCCTTATCCCTCTTGGGAACCTATGCCATGTTAGTCTATCTCACTCCGCTGTTGGGTGGCTGGCTGGCGGATAATAAGATAGGATACCGGAGGGCTGTGGTTATTGGAGCCTTACTGATGACCTTCGGTCATGCCTCCATGGCCGTTGAAACACCCCTCTTCTTATACATAGGTATAGCCCTTTTGATTCTTGGGAACGGATTTTTTAAACCTAACATGACCTCTATCATTTCGAGGATGTATGAAGGCCATGATGAAAAGAAAGACGGCGCCTACAATATATTCTATATGGGAGTTAATGCCGGTGCATTCATCGGTATCATGCTCTGCGGATGGGTAGGTGAAAAAATCGGATGGAGCTACGGGTTCGGTCTGGCGGGAATTTTTATGTTACTGGGAATGCTGCAGTTTTATTTTGCCCAACCGCTTTTTGGCGATATCGGCAATAAGCCGCTGAAGACCAAAAAAGCCGACGACAAAGCCGCTGCTCTTAAAGTTGGAACTGTACTTAACGAGTTCCGAATGCTGGATATAATACTAATCGCAGTGTTTACAATTTCGGCTCTCATCTTCATCATTAACGATCCGCTGAATAAGATTGGTGATATTCAAACCTTGAATTTCACCATAGCAGGGATGGGGAATTCGCTGTTCTTCGCCCTTCTGGCAGCTCTTACTTTTGTGTTGTTATTAATAATCAGGTTACCCCGTTATATCAAGATAGAGCGGGACAGGATGATTGCATTTGCAATCTTCTGTATTTTCACCATCTTCTTCTGGGCGGCTTTTGAACAGGCTGCGGGGTCACTACCAATTTATACCAGGGACTTTACCGATAGATTCCTGGAGGGAAATGCTGCAATGGGCTTTAAGATTATCGACCTTATCGTAACGGTTGTTCCGCTTCTCATAATAACATATGTGTTGTTAAGTTTATTTAGGAAGACCTTTAACAGGATAGGGCTGTCTAATATAATCCTGGGCACCAGTTTTGTGATCGTTTGGGCTATCGTGATATACAAATTATATGTCGAATTCCAATCTACCGATACCGAAGTACCAATAACCTGGTTTGCCATTCTGAATTCACTTTTCATTATTATGTTTGCACCCCTGTTTACCAAATGGTGGGACAGCCGGTATAACCCACCGGCCTCTGTAAAATACTTCCTTGGCCTGGCCCTGCTAGGTTTAGGATTTGGGTTGCTGGCCTTCGGAGCGCGGAATGTCGAAGCGGGAGCCACAACCGCAAGTTTAAGTATGGCCTGGCTTGTTCTGGCCTACCTGTTTCACACCCTTGGCGAATTATGCCTGTCGCCTATGGGACTTTCGTACCTCAGTAAATTAATACCGGCCAGGATGATTGCCTTCATGTTCGGGGTATATTACCTGGCGATAGCTATTGGAAATAAACTGGCACATTATGTGGGTGGCGATATTGAAAAGATAACCCAGGAACACAGTTTATCGACCTTTTTCCTGATCTTTACCATAATCCCTATCGGACTGGGCTTTGTTTCGCTGATGCTGCATCCGTTGTTGAAACGATTGATGCACGGCGTACGCTAAACACAATTATTTAATTAAAAAAACGTTCCATATTTTGGAACGTTTTTTGTTATAATAAACGCAGAATAAATTAATGATAATGAAGCAGATTTTACTTCTTTTGGCCATATTGGTAACCTCCGTAACAACGGCCCAGGAGATTCGATGGATGTCTATGAACGAGGCGCTGGCCGCTCAGAAGAAAGAGCCCAGGAAGATATTTATGGATGTTTACACGACCTGGTGTGGTCCGTGTAAACTTTTAGATAAAAATACCTTCAGCAATAAGAAAGTCATAGATTTTATAAATAAGAACTTTTACGCAGTTAAATTCAATGCCGAAGGTACCGAAGAGATCACCTTCCAGGATTTCACATATACCAACCCGAACTACCAGGAAGGAAGGAAAGGCAGGAATGCCACCCATTTCTTTGCCGATGCTTTGAAATTGCGCGGCTACCCAAGCCTGGTTTTCTTTAAGGATAACGGACAGCTCATTCAAGCCATACCCGGGTATAAGACCCCACAACAGCTTGAGATCTATCTGAAGATGATCGCAAACGACGATTATGCTTCCATAACTACCATGGAACAATGGGAAGAATATCAGAAGAATTTTAAAGGTACTTTCTAAGAGTAGATTTTAGTTAAGTGTTTCTCTACTCTATGATAAAAGCTCCGCTCTCGCCTGTATGGTGAAAGGGGAGCTTTTCATTTTTACATGTTTCCTTCCATCGTTTTACGCTCGTAAGAAAATTGCTTCCATCGGCAATGATCTGCCTTGGTTTTATTGAATCTATTAAGCGCTTGAGATGTATGGGAGGGTTGCGGGAAAGCAACACTATCTTTCCTGAAATATCAGTTGGGTAGACGGCTGTAGAATCGATAACAAGTAAACTTAGGGTGTCGTAGGCAATCACGTTTTTCAAATACTTCTGACAGTAATTCTTTATGTTTTTCTGAAGGCGATAGGGTTTTACCGGAAAGCTGTGATGGTAATTATTGAGACTGTCGTTCGAATACACTATCAAAGAATCCTTCTTTTTAATCCCTATTACCGTATTCTTAAAGTTGTGGAATACCACGAGTTCTGTTCCGCTGAGCCGTACTTTATCTGAAAATAGTATCGCTATAAAAATAAGCCAGGACGTCAACATGAATACCAGCCGCCTGTACGACAGTGCTCGCAGGTATAGGACCGTGCAAACGATTAGCAGATAACTGCCCAGTAACAAATACCCTGAACAATGAATATCCCCGATTACAAATGTATCCCAGTTAGCGATCCGGGTGATTACGGCATTTAATACTCGTATTAATTCGCTGTAAGTGTTCGCCAGCCAGAAGGGCAAACAGTCCAGGGAAGCCAGAATGATGACACATAACCCCAGGCTTACAAGAAGGCCGAGAAAGGGCAGTACCAACAGATTAGTAAGCAGGAACAGGCCTGGAAATTGATTGAAGTAATAGATGCTCAGCGGAGCAACTCCCAATTGAGCTGCTACAGATACAGTTAGCAGACTCCAGACTTTTTTATCAATATAACTTCGGGGAGTATACAGTTTGGAGAGACCGGGTTGTAACCACAAGATAAAGAACACCGCCAGATAGCTTAACTGGAATCCCACCTGAAAGAGTAATTTTGGATTGATCAGCAGCAGGAAGAACAAGGAAAGAAAAAGTGTATTGATGGAATTGGTGGGGCGGTTGAGCAGCTGCGCAATTCCGAAGCAGGTAAACATACTAACCGCTCTGGTTACCGATGGGGATAGCCCGGTCATTAAGGCAAATCCCCACAACAGTAGAACAATGAGGATGCAGCGATAGTTCCTGCCGTACCTCATTAGTAGAAGCGGTTTGAACACCCATGATAACAACAAGTAAAGGATACCCACATGCAAGCCGGAAACAGCAAGGATATGTATTGCTCCTGCCGCGGCGTATGAAGCATACAAAGCAGGGTCGATCTCCCTGCGGTCGCCCAACAACAATGCTTGAAGTATACTGCGTTCTTCCCGGCCCAGTCTTGTAGCATCTAACTTGGAGCTTAAGAAATCCCTTAGCCGGTTCGCCAGGCCTTTTAGGGTAGAACTTCCCTCTAAGCGATGTATTATATCGGCCGATTCCACCTTTAGTTGCCCGTATACATCCTGATTTTCCATGTATTCGGCATAATTGAACTGCCCGGGATTCAAGGGTGGGGGAATGGCCCTTATCGAACCGCCAATGATAAGGTGATCGTCTGTTCGAAATTTATCGGATGTGGAGTCTTTCACAACCAGTACCAGCAGTTTTCCGGTGGAAAAGGTCGAATTCACCCGGATTACTCGCGCCACATACCTGTGATAATAGTCGCTAGGTTTTAATACCTCGCAAATCTGAATGTTTAATACAGCCGCTTTGCCGGCAAGCCTTGAGTTTGCGTAATGTGAGGGCTGAAATTCGGGCGATCGGAACTGGTAGTTGCAATATCCTAAGACAAAAAAACAAGCAAATGTCAACAATCCGAAATACGCTTTCTGAAACAGCTGCTTTCTCGATATCCGCCAGGCAACGAACAGCAAGACCACGAGAAGTGGAATCGCAAAATGAAGGTGAATTTGTTTAAAAGAATGCCCGCCTAGTATTCCCAGGATCAGGAAGACCGAAAATTTAACGACGGCAAAGTTAATGAAGCGCATCCGGCAGCGTATTAAACATACCGGGGAGCGGGTTTTAAAGGAAGACTAAGTTAAATAATACGGCGCACTTCTACAAACGCTTCGTTCCAGTAACGTTCTTCAAGGGACGAGATGATAACCCCCCTGCGGGTGGTGGAATGGATGAATTTCAACACCCCGCCTCCGGTATCCACCACCAGGCCAACGTGATTGATAACCTTGCGGTTCTTACTTGTTTGAAAGAACAGAAGATCCCCTTCTTCAGCCTGTCTAAGAGAAATAGGAACCCCTTCCTTGGCCATGTCCCGTGAAATTCTCGGAAGCAAAATGTTTTCCTGTTGAAAAGAAACGTAGACCAGGCCGGAACAATCCATACCTCGGCTGGTGGTGCCTCCGAATTTGTATTTTGTGCCTACAAAAGTCTTGGCGTGGGAGACTATCTTACTTATTTTCTTTTCCGATACAGAGGAGGAATTGGAGCCGATAACCGAAGTATCGGTTACTTTGCGGGAACTGCCGCAGGACGCCAGTATTAACGCGAGCAGACCGAGTAGGAATAGTCTTTTCATGTGAGATTTGGTTTGACTAAAAATACAAATTTTTTCAAATTGGCGTCAGTTTATCTTTAAATAACAGATAAACAGGGTAATTGTTGTGGCGTATCCGGCTAATGATCAGTCGATGTATTCCTGCTTTTTAAGGTAGCCTTGTAGATCAGATCGGCTGTTTTTTTGCTGGCTCCCTTGCCTCCGAGCAATTGCTCCAGGTCGTAATATTCCAGAAAGAGGGTAGCTCGCTTATAGGGATCGAGGATTTTGGTGAGTTCCTGTTTGAGTCGTTTCGAATTGAATTCATCCTGGATCAACTCTGTTACAACCTCTTTGTTGAGGATGAGGTTTACCAAAGAAATGAATTTTAGTTTAATGACCCTGCGGGCTATTTCGTAAGAAATACGTCCACCCTTATAACACACTACCTGCGGAACTTTATACAAGGCCGTTTCCAGGGTTGCCGTACCGGATGTTACCAAAGCGGCATAGGAGACACTAAGAAGGTCGTAAGTCCGGTTTAAAAGCAGGTGAACTCTTTCGTGCTCGATAAATGCCCGGTAAAAATCGGCATCCTGACTGGGTGCCCCGGCGATCACGAACTGGTATTCGGGGAAGTGATCCACTACCGACAGCATTACTTTCAGCATTTTAGAAATTTCCTGTTTTCTGCTGCCCGGCAATAGTGCAATGATTGGCCGGTCGTCGAGCTCGTGTTTAGTTCTGAACTTATCCGGATGCACCTGTGGGCGATTGTAAATAGCATCGATTAACGGGTGTCCCACAAAGTGAACCGGCATTCCATGCTTTTGTTCATAAAAATCCTTTTCGAAGGGGAGAATGACGTACATGGCATCCACATTTCGCTTTATTTCCTTGATCCGGCCTTCTTTCCAGGCCCATATCTGCGGCGAGATATAATAGTGAACCGGAATTCCTTTTTTCCGTGCCCATTTGGCGATTCGCAGGTTAAAACCGGGGTAATCGATCAGGATAAGAGCGTCCGGCTTGAAAGCTGCGATATCCTTTTTGCAAAAGGACATATTCTTCAGTATAGTCCGGATGTTCATCACTACCTCGGCAAATCCCATAAACGCAAGTTCCCGGTAGTGTTTTACCAGGTCGGCCCCGTTTTCCTGCATCAGATCGCCTCCCCAAACCCGGAATTGGGCACTGCTGTCGCGGGCAGCCAACGCCTTAATCAGGTTTGCGCCGTGAAGATCTCCCGATGCCTCGCCGGCTATGAGGTAGTATTTCATTTAATTAAAATAGAAAATATATGTTACTATGGCTGCAAGGAAGGTAGCTATCAACACCCCTCGCGCCCTGTATTCCCGATTGATTTTAAGAAACCCGAAGAAAGCCGCAAGATTGGGCAAGGCACCGAGGCTCACCAACATCCACATACTTTCAGTATACCAGTAAAATGATAAGGTTTCTTCGAAGCCCATGCCCTTTACGGCAGAAATTACCAGGACACAAACAATTATTCCCAGCGAATTACAGATAAGTCCGGTTAAAAACCCGATGCCGATTTCTTTTTTTATCATAGGTCCCAACTGTTTATATCCTTCATGGCGTGGTGGGCCGTTAGATCGAACTGAACCGGAACTACGGAAATAAACCCGTTTTTCAAGGCCCATTCGTCTGTGTCTTCTCCTTTGTCCATATTCACAAATTCACCGCTCAGCCAGTAATATTCCCTTCCTAATGGATTTACCCGTTTGTCGAAGGATTCTATCCAATGAGCGTTAGCCTGGCGGCATACCTTCATCCCTTTAATTTCTTCTTTGGGCAATTTGGGTATATTGACGTTTAATACCACGCCCTCCGGCATGCCGTGTTTCAGGCTCTCTTCAGCTAATTTGCGAACATATTCCCTGCAGTGATCGAAATTGGCTTCCAGCGAATAGTCGAGCAGGGAAAAACCTATTGAAGGAATTCCCATCGTACCTGCTTCTACCGCAGCACTCATGGTACCGCTGTATATTACATTGATGGAAGAATTGCTGCCGTGATTTATACCGCTCACGCAGAGATCGGGTTTGCGTTTCAGGATTTCATTTACTGCCATCTTTACGCAATCCACCGGGGTTCCGCTGCAACTGTATTCAGATTGTGGTTCATTTTTTGCTACTTTTATACGATCACAGTACAATGTGTCGTTAACAGTAATGGCGTGTCCCATCCCACTTTGTGGGGAATCCGGAGCCACTACACAAACATCACCCAGGCTGTTCATTACCTCTATCAAGGTACGTATGCCGGGGGCCGTTATGCCGTCGTCGTTGGTAACCAGAATGAGAGGCCGCTTTTTCGCCATGTATCTATTGCGTTTGAACCGCTAAAATAAACAATTTATACGCCATGGGACAAGGTGTTTGTTTAACAAAAAATTATTATGAATACTGGGTCTTGGCACGGTTTTTTGTATAATTTAGGAGATTGAAAATTAAGAAGACAGCTATGCGATTAATGAAAAAGAATTTTAAAGTATTATTTCTTGCCGTATTTGTAGCCGCAGCATCCTGCAGCTTTACCACCAAAGAATTCAACGACCCCGATAAAGATAAGCTCCTTATAGACCTGATAACCTACGTTTTGGAAAAAGGTCACTATAACCCCGAAGTTATGGACGACAGTTTCTCGGAAGGTATCTATACCGATTTTATAGACGCCATGGACCCGTTGAAGCGCTATTTCCTGGCTTCGGATATAGAGGAATTCAGCAAATATAAACTTGAAATAGACGACCAGATAAAAAACAAAGACCTCACTTTCTTTAATGTGGTCTACACTCGATACGAACTGCGCCTTGCTGAATCAAAACAGCTGTATGAGGAAGTTCTGGAATCTCCTTTCGATTATTCGGCAGATGAATCCATAAATGTGGATTACGATAATCTGGAGTACGTGGATTCGCGTCAAGAACTCAAAGAGCGCTGGAGACAGCAACTGAAATTCAGTACGATTTCATCCTATTACGACCTTACCCGGGAAAAAATAACCGCCCCGGAGCGTAAGAAGGAAGCTGCCGAAAAAGGCGAAGAATACATACCGGGAGAGAATGAGGACCTTACTGATGCCGAACTGGAAGCAAAGGCCCGAAATCAAACCCTGACTTCACTACAGGAGTATTTCGATTTTACCGATGATTTGGAGCGCAAGGACTACTTTGCTGTCTTTCTTACAACCCTGGTCGAGGAATTCGATCCACATACCAATTATTTTGCTCCCCCGGACCGCGATCGTTTCGATCTTCGGATGAGCGGAAAACTGGAAGGTATAGGTGCCCGGCTTCAGAAAAAGAACGACTATATCAATGTGGTGGAAATCATCAGTGGTGGCCCCGCCTGGAGAGGAGAGCATATCTCCGTAGGCGATGTCATCCTGAAAGTGAGACAATTCGACGAAAAAGAAGCAGTAAGCGTCGTAGGAATGCGAATCGATGATGCCGTAAAACTCATCAAAGGGCCTAAAGGCACCAAGGTTATCCTAACCGTAAAGCGGGTAGACGGAACCATAGAAGAGGAAATGATAACCCGAGATGTGGTGGAACTTGAAGAAACCTACGCTAAATCGACGGTTATTGAGAAAGCAGATAAGAAATTCGGTTTGATCAACCTGCCACAGTTCTATTTCGATATGAACGATTACAAAAAACGCAACGCGGCCAGTGACGTAAAGAATGAGATTTTGAGATTGAAGGCTGAAGGAATGGAAGGATTGGTCCTGGATCTTCGCGATAATGGCGGAGGTTCCCTTCAAACCGCTGTCGATATAGCCGGATTATTCATTAAGGAAGGGCCTGTTGTCCAGGTGGCTTCAGCCGGCAGCAAAAAGAATGTTCTGGAAGACAAGGACGACGAAATCGTATGGGACGGGCCTCTTGTAATACTGGTTAACGAATTATCGGCTTCGGCATCAGAGATTCTCGCAG
This sequence comes from Pukyongia sp., assembly GCA_030148705.1. Classification (GTDB taxonomy): domain Bacteria; phylum Bacteroidota; class Bacteroidia; order Flavobacteriales; family Flavobacteriaceae; genus Pukyongia. The sequence continues at coordinate 45,972 of JASBSY010000005.1, read as the reverse complement.
CCGCCATGCAGGATTACAAGCGCGCCATTATCATTGGTAGCGAACAGACCTACGGAAAGGGTACTGTTCAAAACCTTATTGACCTGAATCAATGGTTGCGGCAGAACGACCTGGGAGATATGGGTGCATTAAAGTTAACCACACAGAAATTCTATCGTGTGAACGGTGGATCAACCCAATTGGAAGGTGTGAAAAGCGACGTTGTGATGCCCGATCGTTACAGTTATATCGAGGTGGGGGAACGGGATTACGACAATCCACTTCCTTACGATAAAATTGAAGCTGCAAAATACGATATCTGGGATGGCTATATCGATTTCGATGAAGCGATCAAGAAAAGCCAGGAGCGAATGGCACAAAGTGAGCAACTGGCGCTAATAGAAGAAAATGCACGCTGGATCAAGAACCGGCGTGATGAAATGATGGTCGACCTGAACATTGAGAACTATAGCTCGGAGATCGAAAGAAGAAAAGAGGAGACTAAGAAATTCGATGCTATTGGGGAATACGACAACAAATTAAACTATCGTTCCTTACCCGATGAGATCGCACTTATGAAACAGGATACTACCTTACGTGAAAAGAGAAAACGCTGGCATAAGAGCCTCAGTAAGGATATCTATGTAGAGGAAGCAGTCAACGTATTGGAAGACCTGAAATTAACAAATATCAAAGCTGCCAAGGTAGCGGATATTAAAAATTAGTACTAGGTAGAAATTAAGTTAGCTTTTACCTAAATTTACGATGTGGATCAGGTATCGACATCACTAACAAGACAAGCGCTCCGAAAATTCAGCAGGAATTTTTGGGGCGTTTTAAGTTTGATCTTTATAAGTCTTTGCGTTTTAACGGCCATCTTCGCTTATGCCCTGGCTCCCGACGATTCCCGGAATGCCAATCAGATGCATTTGTCCATCCATTCAAAGAAACCCGGCTTCAGCGTACAAATGCTCACCATCCCGAATGAAGTCGCAGACAAAAGGGGAGTGGGTGATTTTTTCTTCGGAAAGAAAAATGTAGATACCGAGATTCCAATCAACGATTACACTGTCTTGGAGGAGGGAATTCGCATTTCCGAATATACTACAGATGGAACTTCGGGACTGCTTAAAACCTATCCTCTTGAATTATTCGAAGGGGTATCTAATGCTGAAGAAATCCCCGCAAGATATATAACCGAGCGAAACTTTACGCTGGGTACCGATAAGTACGGAAGGGACTTGCTTAGCAGGATGCTCATAGGGATAAGGATATCGCTGGCCATAGGATTTGTAGCAGTATTTATTTCGCTCTTAATCGGAATCACTTTAGGTGCCATTGCCGGTTATTTTGGCGGTAAGGTAGATGCTGCCATCATGTGGCTTATTAATGTAACCTGGTCCATTCCAACCTTATTGCTTGTTATTGCAATTACCCTGGCTCTTGGCAAGGGATTCTGGCAGGTCTTCATCGCAGTGGGGCTTACCATGTGGGTAGAGGTCGCCCGGGTGGTAAGAGGGCAGGTGCTGGGAGTAAAACAAATGCAGTACGTTACCGCGGCAAGAGCCCTGGGTTATACCGATCTGCGAATAATATTAAAACACATACTACCCAATGCCCTGGCTCCTGTAATCATTATTTCTGCAGCCAATTTTGCGGGCGCCATCCTCATCGAAAGCGGCCTGAGTTTCCTTGGGATCGGAGCCCAACCCCCCATGCCCAGTTGGGGAGGAATCATAAAAGACCATTACGCCTATATCATCCTTGGAAAACCCTTCCTGGCTGTTATTCCCGGCCTGGCCATAATGAGCCTGGTGACTGCTTTTATGCTGATAGGCAATGCCCTGAGAGATGCCCTGGATGTGAGAACGACTTAAAAAATGCCCATGAACCGTAGAATATTATACCCCATTTTAATCATACTGGTAACTGTTATTCTTTACTATGCTGAAGATTATGTCGATCGAAGCACCGAAGCCGACCCTTCCCATACGACCGATACTATAAACTTTGAGGAATTCGACACTTCTTTCCTGCCGTCCTCGACCACAGAAATCGTAATAGATCACCCGGCTTTTGCCTTTTCCTATAACGAAAAGCACGAACAAGCCGAGTGGGTGGCCTACGAATTAAAACTCGAGCATCTCTCCAAGAATGAGTTCGACAGGCCCTACTTCATTCAGGACAGGAGTGTGGAAAGCGGTTCGGCCGATTTCAGGAATTATAAGAATTCGGGCTACGACAGGGGGCATCTGTGCCCGGCCGGGGATCGCCGTTACAACTACAATGCATATCACCAGACATTCCTAACCAGCAATATCAGCCCGCAGGACCACGATTTTAATGGCGGTATCTGGAATCGTCTGGAACAGAAAGTGAGGGACTGGGCAAAAAAGTATGAAGGCGTATTTGTCGTTACCGGCGGTATCCTTAGAGACGACTTGCCAACTATTGGTTCAGAGGGCGTTAGCGTACCCGCAGATTTCTATAAAATTGTGGTCGACCGCACAGACGGGAATTATAAAGCCATCGCTTTTCTCATACCCAATGAGCCCAGCAGTCAGTCGTACTTCGACTTTGTTGTTACCATAGACGAGATTGAAGAAAAGACCGGCATCGACTTCTTCCGGAATTTAGATGCATCGCTTCAGAATAAATTAGAATCGCGAATTGACCTACAGGCCTGGGGACGGAAGTGAATTAAGTGTAATACGAATTCGAGCCGTCCAGCCTGATAAAGATAAACAGCAAAATTGTGAAGCCCCATAAACCGGAACCGCCATAGCTAAAGAATGGCAACGGAATCCCAACAGTGGGTAAAAGCCCGGTTACCATCCCGATATTCACAAAGAAGTGAATAAACAATATGGAAGCCACACTGTAGCCGTATGCCCTGCTAAACTGGTTCTTTTGGCGTTCGGCCAGGACAAGGACCCGGACTATTAATACCAGGAAGAGTATCACTACTACCATACTTCCCACGAACCCCCATTCTTCGCCTACCGTACTGAAAATATAGTCGGTCTGTTGCTCGGGAACGAAATTACCCTTGGTTTGTGTCCCTTGGGTCCAGCCTTTACCTGTCCAGCCACCGCTTCCTATGGCGATCTCGCTCTGGTTAGTATTGTAGCCTATCCCTTTTGCGTCCGTTTCCTTGCCCAGGACGATATTGAATCGGTCGCGATGCCTCTGTTCGAAGACATTGTTAAAAATATAATTTACTGAAAAAGTAAATGCGATACAGGCCGAGGCTATGGCGATATAACTGAAAATATTCTGTTTACGCCGTCGCTTCTTCCGAAAATAAATCCAGGCGGTGATAAGGATACAACCCAGTGAGACCCATACTATTCCGAAGGCCAGCGTGGCGATAAAAAGTGCGGCAATAAAAAACCCTGTTAGCAGATAAACAAACGGAAGCCCTTCCCGATACAGTGGGAAGATAAAGGCTGCATAGACCAGTGCGCTGCCCGGATCGGGTTGCGGTATTATCAGCAAGGCCGGAAGTGCGATTATAAGGAAAACCCGCCACTGGTGCTTGAACTCCTTCATATTTGTCTGGATATCGCTTACGTATTTACCTAAGGCCAGTGCTGTAGCGGCTTTGGCAAATTCCCCGGGCTGAATGGTAAATCCACCTATAGCGTACCAGGACGTGGCCCCGTTGATGTTCTTTCCAAAAAAGAACAGGCCTATCAAGGTAAGCAGCGAGACAATATAAATAATGCTGGAAAAGCGTTCATAGAATTTTGTTTCAAGCGCAAGCAAGAACACTATGATAAGCAAGCTGAGTGCAATCCAGAGAAGTTGCTTGGCGTAGATCTGGCTGAAGTCGAATAGCCCGGTTGCACTATCGTCGATGGACGTGGAGTAAATGTTTATCCAGCCTATGGCAACCAGCGCAAAGTAAACGATGATGGTGAGCCAGTCGAAACGTACATATCCTCTGCTTACGGCCATTATTTGTTTATTCTAAAGGGTTCGCCGCTATACGGTTTAGCATATTCATCTTGCAGGCTACCATTCAGAATAAAGCTTTCGAGGTCGGTCCTGGTAATTTCCCCTTTGATGTATTTTTCTATCATCAGACTGGCAATCCTTCCGGCCCACCTGCTTCCCCAGTAGCCGTTTTCCACGAATACGGCAATCGCAATCTTTGGGTTGTCCTTAGGTGCAAAAGCAATGAATACCGAATGATCTGTGAGCTGAACGCGTTTTCCGTCGATACGGGTATAGTTTTCTGCAGTACCTGTTTTCCCGCATATTTCGATGCCCGGGACTTTCAGATGACTGGCAGTACCGTAGTTATACACGTCGAAAAGCCCTTCGATAACCGGCTCGAAGTGCTCCTTGTCTATGGTAGTGTAATGCTTTAGGCCGTATTCGGTGGGCAGGGAATCCTTAGAGCCTATGCCTTTTATGATATGGGGTTTGTAATACCAGCCTCTGTTTGCGATCGCGGCTGTGAAATTTACCATCTGCATGGGCGTTAGCAACACTTCTCCCTGTCCGATGGCATTCGAAATGGTAGCCGAAGCATACCATTTGTACGTTGGATAGTCGTAGGCAGCATTATAGGTTTTTGAACTGGGAATCTTTCCCGGACGGCCACTGGGCAGATCGTAACCCAGGAAGTCGCCTAATCCAAAACTTGTGAGGTGGTTTCTCCAGTTGTCGATTCCTTCCTGAGGGCTAGGATATTTTTCGATGGTTCGCTTGTATACAGTACAGAAATACGAATTACAGGAATTTGCAATTCCTCCCTGCATCGCAAGCGGACTTGGATGGGCATGACAGCCCAGTTTTCGACCTCGCCCGTAAACAAATCCCCCGTAACAGGATATGCGTTCACGAGTGTCGATCACTTCTTCCTGCAAACCAATTAATGCTGTAAGGGCTTTAAAAGGCGAACCGGGAGGGTATTCACCTTGCAGCACCCTGTCGAACAGGGGTTTTGCAATAGTGTCGTACCAGAGTTTTGTAAAGTTCTTTGAACGTTCACGGCCCACCAGCAGGGAGGGATCGTAATTGGGTGCGGCCACCAGTGCGAGTATCTCACCGGTAGCCGGTTCGAGGGCAACAATGCCCCCGCGTTTATTCACCATGAGCGTTTCACCGTATTCCTGAAGGACGGCATCGATTGTAAGTGTAATATCAGTACCGCGCTGCGGGATCGTATCGTATATCCCGTCTTTATAAGGCCCGATCTCGCGATTGTGATTGTCTTTTTGAATGTATTTTACACCTTTTACGCCCCTCAGTATCTCTTCATACTGCATTTCAACACCCTGCTTCCCTATAAGATCACCCATCTGATAATATGGGTTATCCTCAATGATCCTGTTATCCACTTCAGCTATATAACCCAGCACATTGGCCGAATGCTCGATTTTGTAATCTCGAAGCGACCGCTTCTGGATATAGAAGCCTTTGAACTTATACATTTTCTCCGACAGGTACGCGTATTCGGTTTTGGTAAGTTGTGGCATGATCACAGAGGGAAGGCGGGGAGACCATACCCTGGCCTTTTTCAAGCGGTCGTTTAGTTCTTCCGGATCGATTTTCAACAGCGAACAGAATTCAAGTGTATCAAAGGGTTTTAAATCCCTTGGAATAACCATCACATCGTAGGACGGCTGGTTAGACACCAGCAGCTTTCCGTTTCTGTCGAAGATATAACCTCGCTGAGGATAGTCGTATAGAATCTTTATTGCATTGTTTTCGGAAAGTTTCTGAAAGGAATCATCATATACCTGCAGGTAGAATAACCGACCTGCGAAGACAACTCCGGTAATGAGTACAATTATAAGTAGTAGAAGTTTTCTCATTAATTCTTGCGACTAAAAATCAGGATGGTACATAGTATGAGTACTGAACTGAACACTCCTGAAAATAACGTAGATTTTAATATCAACAGTATATGCTTAAAGTTAAATATTTCCATGGAAAAAAGCACCAGGTGATGTATTAAAACCATAATCGCAATATAGGTTAAACGCTCGCCCATGGCAGTTTTACTGATCTTGATGGTGTTGTATTCGTAACTAACACCAAAGGAGAACTTTAAAATAGCAGGACGGACAAAGGCGATAAAGACAGCTGCTGCGGCATGGGCACCTCCCGAATCTGAAAATATATCGATAGACAGCCCTAGAACAAAAGCGAGAACAATAAGCAGGCTTTGGTTACCGGTAAACGGATAAACCATAATAAACAATATATAGAGGTAGGGATTGATGTACCCAAACAGGTTTATATTGTTGAGAAAAATCACCTGTATAAACAGTAGGATAAGAAAGCGGGCCGCGTTTATGAGGAAATCGTTACTCTGCATTGTCCAGGGCGTTTTCGAGGGATATAATTTCATCCTTCTCAGTATTCTCAATCACGTAAACGTGGCGTAAGTTGGTCATGTCGTTAAACAGACTCACACTCACATCGTAATAGTCTTTATTGGAGGATAAGGTAAAATCCTTTATGGATCCAACAAGTATGCCTTCAGGAAAGATTGTCGATTTTCCATCGGTGATGATGGTGTCTCCGGCGGTGAGCACCACCTGCCTGGGAATGTCTATTAGTGTGGCTTCAAAAGGGCTGCCCGTACGCCAAACAAGGGTTCCGAAATGATCGGTGTTCTTTAGCTGTGCATTGATCTGGCTCTTGGTATTAAGCACCGACTGTACGGTAGCGTAATTTTCCGACACGCTGTTTACAATTCCCACAACTCCCCTGGAGGAGACCACTCCCATATCGACCTTTATCCCGTCCTTACGTCCCTTGTTCAAGGTGAGGTAATTCTTGCTTTTGGAAAACGAATTGTTTATTACCCTTGCCGCCCGATATTTAAATTTTAGAAGCTCGTGCGGAGGCTGCGTGGAATCCAGCTGTATCGAGTCGGTTACAAAGGAAAGCATTTGCCTCAGTCGTTTGTTTTCGTCGATCAGTATGTTGTTTTGTTCCTTTAGATTTATATAATCGAGTATATTCTGTTTAAACGAATAGATACCCCCGCTCACGGCGTTTGCCGAGGTTGCAACTTTGTTCTTGTGGAAGGAATGCGAGTTTACGGTTAATGCAATGGAAATAATAAAGAGCAGCAGAAACAACAGGGAATTCTTATTCCTGATAAAGAAAAATACAATCTGTTGCATGCTACCTTATGTCTTATTTAATCAGTACGCTCTTATATTTAGCGAGGTTCTTCAAACATATACCGGTACCGCGAACAACAGCTCGCAACGGGTCTTCGGCTATGTAAACAGGCAGGTCGGTTTTCTGGGATAGTCGTTTGTCCAAACCACGAAGCATGGAGCCACCCCCGGCCAGGTATATTCCGGTGTTATAGATATCGGCAGCGAGTTCAGGAGGAGTTTGTGAAAGTGTTTCCATTACGGCATCCTCTATCCTTAAAATAGATTTATCGAGTGCCTTGGCTATTTCACGGTAGGAGGTTTGTACCTGCTTTGGTTTTCCGGTTAACAGGTCTCGTCCCTGTACCGCCATATCTTCAGGCGGTAGTTCCAGGTCTTCGGTTGCAGAACCGATCTGGATCTTGATTTTTTCAGCAGTGCGCTCTCCAACATAGAGGTTGTGCTGCGTACGCATATAGTAAACAATATCGTTGGTAAATACATCTCCCGCAATCTTGACCGATTTATCACAGACAATTCCACCCAGGGCGATCACCGCGATTTCGGTAGTTCCGCCTCCAATATCAACCACCATGTTTCCTTTGGGCTGCATAATGTCTACACCAATCCCTATGGCGGCGGCCATAGGTTCGTGGATGAGGTATACTTCTTTTCCATTAACACGTTCGGCACTTTCTTTTACCGCTCGCATCTCCACTTCGGTAATACCGCTGGGAATACAGATAACCATTCGAAGAGAAGGAGTAATCCATCGTTTCTTCAATGCCGGAATATCCTTTATGAACATATTTATCATCTTCTCACTGGCGTCGAAATCGGCAATTACACCATCCTTAAGCGGTCTGATAGTTTTTATGTTCTCGTGTGTTTTACCCTGCATCATGTTTGCCTCGCGGCCAACAGCGATGATCTTTCCGGTAGTTCGGTCTCTGGCAACAATGGAGGGGGCATCCACAACCACTTTATCGTTGTGAATGATCAGTGTATTCGCAGTACCAAGGTCGATTGCTATTTCTTCAGTCAGGAAGTCAAAAAATCCCATAAGTTTTATTGGCGGTATTGAAATTAAACGTGTTACGCATAATCACGTTACACAAATGTAACAAATTTTAGTGCTTAAAATGACGTGTCCCTGTAAATACCATAGCAATATTATTTTGGTTGCAATAGTCAATGCTGAGTTCATCCTTAATCGAACCTCCCGGCTGTATCACAGCAGATATACCTGCATTATCAGCAATTTCCACACAATCGGGAAAAGGGAAGAATGCATCACTGGCCATAACGGCACCCTGTAGGTCGAAATTAAACGCCTGCGCCTTGTCTATAGCCTGTCGCAACGCATCGACCCGGGAAGTCTGGCCCGTGCCGCTGGCACAAAGCTGTTTTTCCTTTACCAGGACAATGGTATTCGACTTGGTATGCTTACAGATCTTCGAGGCGAACAACAAATCCTCTAACTCATTATCGGAAGGTTTATTGTTGGTAGGATAGGTTAAATTTTCGGCAGAATCGGTAACAGAATCCCTGTCCTGCACCAACGCTCCGTTCAAACATGTCCGGGTGAGTGTTTTAGGCAGTTCCACAGGTTTCTGTTTTAATAGTATACGGTTCTTCTTTCCTTTTAAAGTCTCCAGAGCCTCTTCCGAAAATGACGGGGCTATTACCACTTCACAAAAAAGTTTGTGAATCTCTTCCGCAGTGGGCCTGTCGATTTCAGAATTAGAAATCAATATTCCGCCAAATGCAGAAACCGGGTCACCGGCCAGAGCGGCATCATAGGCATCTTTTATAGAAGGCCGTTGCGCAAGCCCGCAGGCGTTGTTGTGTTTCAGGATGGCAAAGGTGGGGGATTCGCCTTGAAATTCGGCCATAAGATTTACTGCCGCGTCTACGTCCAGTAGATTGTTATAGCTGAGTTCCTTCCCGTGCAATTTGTCGAACATCGCATCGAAATCTCCGAAGAAATATCCCTTCTGATGCGGGTTTTCCCCATATCGCAAAACCTGTCCTTTCATTTCACTAAATTTCAGTGAAGGTATGGCGTGGTCTGAATTAAAGTAATTAAAAATAGCCGTATCGTAATGTGAAGAAACATTAAACGATTTTGCGGCAAATCGTTTTCGGTCTTCCAGCGAAATTTCTCCATTATTCTGCGACAGCAGCTGCAACAATTCTTCATAATCTTCCATAGATGAGACACAGAGCGTATCCCTGAAGTTTTTGGCCGCAGCCCGAATAAGTGAGATCCCGCCTATATCGATCTTCTCAATAATATCCTCTTTGTTTGCTCCTGAAGCCACGGTTTTTTCGAAGGGATAAAGGTCCACGATCACCAGGTCCAGCTGCGGAATATTGAACTTGGCCATCTCCCTTACGTCTTCCTCGTTGTCCTGTCGGTTCAGGATACCACCGAAAACTTTAGGGTGCAGGGTTTTTACACGCCCGCCCAGGATGGACGGGTAATCGGTAAGGTCTTCGACGGCAATTACATTAACGCCCAGGTCGTTGATGAATTTTTGAGTCCCCCCGGTAGAATAGATGGTCACGCCCAGATCGTCCAGTTTTTTTACAATGGGCGCCAGGCCGTCTTTATGAAATACAGAAATTAATGCAGAAGCGATTTTCTTTGTGCTGCTCATGAAGTGATCGTTTATGTGGTGATTTAATGCGGATAGCTGCAAAAGTAAACAAATACCGAGAGAATTTGTAACATATATTTGTTGAAAACGTCCTATCTTTATTCTGAAAAACAGCGAACAAAACAACAGCTATGCTGATCTATCTTCGAATTATTAAGGAAAGTTTCAACTTCGCACTGAACGCCCTTAGAAACAATAAATTACGAACCTTTCTTTCGCTGGTTGGCGTTACCATCGGGATCTTTTCGATTATCGCCGTTCTGGCTGCGGTCGATTCGCTGAAAAAGGAGATTGAAGGCAGTATCAGTTCTCTGGACAACAGCACCATCTTTATGGGGCGATTTTCCTTCGGCCCAACCGACGTGCCACGCTGGAAATGGGAACAGTTTCCCGACGTTACTTACGAGGAATACCAGTACATAAAGCGGGGTGTTCCAAATGTCTATGCGGCTTCTTATACGCTCAACGTTCAATCGGAGACAATCAAGTACGAAGATAAATCTGTAAGCAACGTGGAAATTGGTGCCGTAACGGATGAATATTATGATATCGAATCCCTGCAGATCGCCGAAGGTCGTTTTTACAATGAATCTGAATCTTCCAGTGGTTCTCCGGTAATCGTATTGGGTGATGAGATCGCACAGTCGCTTTTCGGTTCTTCTGCCGCTGCAATTGGTAAAAAGGTACGTTTATACGGACAAAAATTTACCGTTATCGGCGTGCTAAAAAAGGAAGGAGCCGGACTCTTCGGAGATTCCAAGGATACGGCGGTATTTATTCCGGTGAACGTGGTGCGCAGGATCTACGGGGAAAGCAACAAAAACTTATTCCCTTTTATAGTGATAAAGCCTGAAAGCGGTGTCGACAATGCCGAATTCATCGCCATGCTCAAACAAAAAATGCGCCTGTTCCGCGGTTTAAAACCCGACGAGATCGATACCTTCTTTGTAAACGAATTGCAGGGCTTCGCCGATTTTATCGATAATATTACCGGGCAGATGAACATTATCGGACTGATTATTAGCGGTTTCTCCCTACTGGTAGGTGGCTTTGGAATTGCAAATATCATGTTTGTGAGTGTGAAAGAGCGAACCAGTCTGATCGGGATCCAAAAATCCCTTGGCGCAAAGAATAAGTTTATCCTTCTTCAGTTTCTTTTTGAAGCCGTTATCCTCGCTGTGATAGGCGGGCTAATTGGCCTCGTACTCGTTTTCTTCGCCTCGCTTATAGCCTCGAGTTTCTCCGGCGACTTCGAATTTGTGCTTTCACCCTGGAATATGTTCCTGGGAACGGCAATATCGGCGGCAATCGGCCTTATTTCAGGTATTCTGCCGGCTATTTCTGCATCCCGACTGGATCCCGTGGAAGCCATCCGCACCGGAATGTAGTACATCAATGCTTTTTAACCCGAATGTAAGCGGGCGCTTTTGGTGTATAAAAGCAATACAGCCACAAACAGACACATTAGAAAGATTGTAGTAAGACTGCCGATAAGCACCGAAATGTCGAATTCGTGGAAAATAAACAGGGGAGTAAATATAAGTAGTGAAGCTGCCATTACCGTAAACGTAATTCGCGCCCATTCCTTGCCCTTTGCAATCATTATTGCCAACCAGACAAAGATTCCCAGTAGGAGAAGGGATAAGCCAAGTCTGATCGCGGAGTTGAGTTCCTGCAGGCTCTCATCTGTATAAATCGAATACACTTTAAAGATGCCGCAGGCAACTGCAACAAAGATAAACCATGAGGCTTTTTTGAAATCGCTATGGACTTTTTTCGGAGCCATAGCCCTAAATTTATAAAATTTCTGCTACTTTTTTGTTTACCCACTCCAGAAAAGCTTCATCTTCAGCCGAAAAGGGGTCCGATTTGTGCGAATCGATATCGATCTGCCCTATGTTCTTCCCGTCCTTAAACAAAGGAACCACAATTTCAGCCTTTACGTGTAAGCTGCAGGCTATGTAGTTGTCCTGAGCCTGTACATCGGGAACCACGAAATTTGAATTACTCTCGGCCACCTGTCCGCAAATTCCCTTGCCAAAGGGGATTACGGTATGATCGGTAGGTTCGCCGGCAAATGATTTAAGATGAAGGGTCCTGGTATTGTGATCGGCAAAATAGAAACCCACCCAATTGTAATAGTCTACATTTTGCTGTAGAAGTTCGCACACCCGGGTTAGTCTGTCATCTACCTTTAGGTCGTCTCTCGACAGTATTTCGCTAAGTTCCGGTTTTAAGCGGTTTAAAGACATGCTGGAAATTTTGGGCAAATGTATTTCAAAATCGATCGGACCACCAAAATATATTCCCGTATTTTTGTTAAAACACAGTTTAGTTGAAAGCAATCTTTAAAAAGTATAAACCGGTACTTCGATTCGTCTTCCTATTCTTGGGAGCATATATAGTGCTAACGGCAACCTATATGATCTATCTTGAGCTTTCGACCGGAGGAAAGTACCCTCCCGATCCCATTACACACCTGGTTGCCGTACAGAGCAATGATTTAATCAACAACCTGGGTTATTCGGCCAGAATACTAGCTTCCGCTCATGAGCCTACCATGGAATTATACGTTAATGGCAAGTTCCTGGCCCGGATTATTGAAGGTTGCAATGCGGTGAGCATTATCATACTGTTTATCTCTTTTATTGTGGCCTTTTCCGAATCGCTTAAAAAAACCCTGTTGTTTATTCTCGCCGGTGTCGCTTTAATCTACGCGGTGAACATAGTAAGAATTGCTGCCCTGGCTGTGTTGCTCTATAAGTACCCCGACCGGGAGGAATTGTTGCACTCCGTGGTTTTTCCCGGACTCATTTACGCCATGGTTTTTATACTCTGGATGATATGGATTAGAATGTTGAATAAAAAAACCACCAAGAATGTCTAGGGCTTTAAGTATATTTTTAATCGTCTTACTGCTGGCAGCCCTGGTGCTGATACGATATTATGAAAATGAGCTGTTTTACGATCCCTTACTGGAATTCTTTAAGACAGATCACAGTACTTCTAAATTGCCGGAAGTAATTTATTCGAAACTCTATTTAAACGTGGCCATTCGTTATTTTCTGAATAGCCTGATCTCCATTGGTATACTGTGGTTCTTCTTTAAGAGTTCGGGGGTGCTGAAGCTTTCGATACTGATTTACGGCGTATTTTTTGTGATTCTCTTTATAGTTTTCATCCTGCTGATGCAGTCTGCTGAAACCGGCGGCCATATGGTTTTGTTCTATGTGCGACGTTTCCTAATACAACCCATACTGCTGTTAATTTTATTCCCTGCCTTTTATTTTCAGAAAACATCCTGATAGCGTATCTTTGCGAAAAATTTCTATGAATATGAGCAGTTTTAAATACACAATAGTTTTCACTCTTGGATTCTTGTTTATATCCTGTGCGGATGATAAGAAACAAGCTCCTGCAGAACCGGAGGTAAAGACAGTTGAGAAGGAGTTCTATCACGAAGCGGGGGAGTTGAATGCAGATTTTAAAACCGAGCGAGTAGAAACAGCATTCAAGGCGTATATCGAGGTAAAGAATGCCATGGTAAACACAGATGCGGCAAAGACAGCTGAAGCAGCAAAGAATCTGAAGGTCGCTATGACTGAAGCCGGAGCAGAGACCGGAGCCTTGGAGGAAGTTGAACGAATGTCATCATCCTCAAACATTGCCGAGCAGCGGGAAGCCTTTGTGGATGTTACTGCAGCCATGGAAGGATTGCTTACCGATGAACTGGAAGGCGGCACCATCTACAAACAGTACTGCCCCATGGCATTTGACAATTCAGGTGCGTCCTGGCTAAGTGAAAGCAAGGATATCGCCAATCCCTACTTTGGCAACAAAATGTACCGTTGCGGAAGAATTGAAGCTGTAATTGAATAATATATCTTTTTAAACTAAACTAATTGATTAAGATCATTTCCATAGCGTTAAGTCTGATGTTGCTTTTGAGCAGCACCGGCCTGTCGTATGCCCGACATCTCTGCGGGGGTTATGAAATGATGGCGAAGATCACCCTGGGAGAGACTGAATTAAGCTGTGGAATGGCAGACGACCTACCCGGCTGTGATGATGAAAGTGAGGCTTCCGATTGTTGCGATAATGAATACACCAAACTAATAACAGACGACACCTTTGCGAAGTCATCCTTCGAGTATAATTTAAAATACGATTTCCTGGTAGCATTTACCGCGGCATTCCTTGTGCCTGCGGAAGAATTGCTGCTTCGGCCGCAGCCTCACAGGGCAGACTATCGGCCGCCACCTCCAAGGAACGAGCTCTACATTCTGTACGAGACCTACCTGATTTGATTCTCGGTTAGCGCGCGCCTTTGGCATTATCGCCGGCGATCGTAACAGACCAATCAATTTTATTCAAATACTATTTAAGAATATTGCTGAAATTGTGTTTATTTGGTTGAATTTTACCGAATAAAGCCAATCTCTGCAAACTAAAATCAAATCAGATGAAAACATATATCATTTTACTGGGACTGTTGGTAACTGTGCTGAGCTGTAAGCAAAAATCCTTTGAAACAGACGGCGTACAGTACAGCGGTAATCTCAGGGATGTAATGAGCGGAGACATAGAAGCCACTATTACGCTGAATGAATTAAAGAGCATGAAGAACCTCTACGCGCTAGGAGCGGTGGAAGGACTGGACGGCGAAGTACAAATATTCAATTCACAACCTTTTATAAGTAAGCGGGAAAGCGACAAGATCAAGATTGAACGTAATTTTCAGTCCAACGCCGCAATGTTGGTATACGCCCAAGTGCCCGAGTGGCATGAAATTGAAGTACCTAAGGCCATTTATACGCTAAAGCAGTTCGAACCTTTTCTTACCCATCATGCCGAACAGGCCGGGATAGATACTTCAAAGCCATTTCCGTTTATGCTGGAAGGCAACGTTCGAAAACTAAGCTGGCATATCGTAAAGTTCAATCCCGAGGTGGAAGTACGCTCCATGATGGACCACATGAAAATGGGGCTGAACGGAGTAACGGTTGAAGAAAAAGCAGAGATCCTGGGGTTCTATTCGAAGGATCATCAGGGCGTTTTCACCCATCACGATTCGAATATGCACCTGCATTTCCGTACGGAGAATGAAGCGCTGGCAGGACATGCAGACGACCTTATCCTGGGAGCTTATATGACCCTTAAACTTCCAAAGCAATAAGTATGATGACCGAGATTTATAGAAGCGGACTGCCCTCAAAGGGTTGGTCCTTTAGAGCTATGCGGTCGTCTTTCAGCAGTGTGCTGTTCTTAATCACCATGACCTTGTTCCCTGCGTTTCTGCAGGCGCAGCAACTGGAAGGAACTATTTACGAAACGACCGATGAGGAAGAAGTGCCGCTGCCCGGAGCCAATGTGTACTGGCTGGACACCGCGGTAGGCGATGTGACCGACCTGGATGGTAAATTTTCTATTCCATACGAGAAAAAATACACCCAACTTGTAATAAGTTATATAGGTTACCAAACCGATACTATTTCGGTGAGCAGTAATGCTCCTATCAGGCACGAATTACGATCTAAAAGTGATCTCGATGAGGTCTTTATTAAATCGCGAAATAAAGCAAGTGCTACTTCCTATCTGGAAGCGCAGAACGTGATAAATGTAAGTAGTGCCGAGTTGCTGAAAGCTGCCTGTTGTAATCTTTCGGAAAGCTTCGATACCAACCCCTCCATAGACGTGAATTTTGCCGATGCGGTAAGCGGAGCGAGACAGATCCGAATGCTGGGACTCACCAGTCCGTATATTCTCATTACAACCGAGAATATCCCTGCCATACGGGGGGCTTCCCAAACCTATGGCCTGAGTTTTATCCCCGGGACCTGGGTAGAGAGTATCCAAATCACAAAAGGAGCAGGGAGTGTGGTAAATGGGTATGAGAGTATAGCCGGCCAGATCAATGCCGAACTACAGAAGCCCACAACAGACGCCAAGGTCTTTGTGAATGCCTATGGGGCTATGAACGGCCGTTATGAACTGAATACGCATTTCAATACCAGGGTGAGCGACCGATGGAGCACAGGCTTGTACGTACACGGGAACCTTCGGGAGGAAAAGTTCGATAAGAATGACGATGGTTTCCTGGATGCACCCTTACAAAATCAGCTGAATTTAATGAATCGCTGGCAGTATACCGATGCCGAGAATGGTTTTGTAAGCTTTTTGAATTTCAGATATCTCACCGATGAAAAACAAACCGGGGAGCTCACTTTCGACCCGGAAACCGATAAGTTCACAACAAATGCATGGGGAAGTGAGATCGATACCCGGCGTTATGAGTTTACCGGAAAGTTGGGCTATGTGAACCCGGAACTTCCGTATCAGACAATGGGAGTTCAGTTTTCCTACAGTAACCACGATCAGGAGGCTTATTTCGGGCTAAACCGGTATGATATTCAACACAGCAGTATTTATGCAACGGCTCTTGTAAACAGTATTATAAGCGATACCCGGCATAAATTTAAAACGGGACTTAGCTTTACGTACGATGCATACGATGAGCTTGTAAACACAGACGATTACGGACGAAAGGAAAATTCGGTTGGCGCCTTTTTTGAATATGCCTATGATAACCTGGGCGACCTCAATCTAACGGCAGGAATTCGCGTGGACCAGCACAACCTGCTCGGTTTGTTTGTCACTCCGCGTTTTCACCTGCGATACACCCCTTGGGAAAAATCTGCATTCAGAGTTTCCGCAGGGCGTGGAAAACGATCTGCAAACATATTTGCGGAGAACCAGCAGTTGTTCGCCTCCTCGAGAAGTATTAATATCATAGATACGGGAGGGCCGATATACGGGATGGATCCTGAAATCGCATGGAATTACGGCTTTTCCTATTTACAGGGATTCAACCTGTTTAACCGGAAGGCCGATGTAGTCTTCGACTTCTACCGCACCGATTTTCAAAATCAGATCGTGGTGGACTGGGAAAACCCGAGACAGGTGAGTTTTTACAACCTGGAAGGAGAGAGCTATGCGAATAATTTCCAGACCGAATTCAACTATAATGTGCTGGAGCGACTCGACCTCCGACTGGCTTATAAGTATTACGACGTAAAGACCGAATACCAGTTTGAGAAATTAATGAAACCGCTTACGGCCCAACATCGTATGTTTGCTAACGTTTCATATGAAACAGCCATGAAGGACAATGGTGCCGCCTGGAAATTCGATACAACCTATAACTGGCTTGGAGAACAGCGTTTTCCTTCAACAAGGGGAAATGCACCGGTTTTCAGGCTTCCGGACTATTCTCCTACGGTAGGCACGATCAATGCCCAGATTACCCGCGTATTCTCACATGCCTTCGAAATTTATTTGGGAGGAGAAAATATAACCAATGTTAAACAGAGTAATCCTATATTAGCATCAGACTTCCCGTTCTCGTCGGCCTTCGACTCGACTTTGGTCTATGGCCCGATTTTTGGAAGTATGTATTACGCAGGATTGCGATTTAAACTCAACTAAAATGAAAAAGTTATTTTTAATTACAGTAATTCTGTTCGGGACCTTGTCGGTTACCGCGCAGAATAAGAACGCCAGAGCGTTATTGGAAGTTGATGGCATCTGCGGTATGTGCAAAGAGCGTATCGAGAAAGCTGCTATCAAAACAAAGGGAGTTAAGTCTGCCGTTTGGGATATGCAAACTCATGAATTGAGCCTCATTTACGACGACAGTAAAACAGATCTTAAGACCATTAAAACGAATATTGCGGCAGTAGGCCATGACACCAAGGATATCAAAGCGACCTTAGAAGCTTATGAGTCTGTGGACCCATGTTGCCGATACAGGGATGAGGCTGTTAGAAAAGCCCACGGAAATTAAGGCTTTCCGTTAATCGGGCTTCTTCAGTCGAAGTAATATTATACCTTGAATTATTCACAGGAGGCAGGTAAAAACCTGCCTCTTTTTTTATAGTTAAATTTTACACAAAAAAAAGATTTCGGATTCAATTAAAATGTACATTTACTATGTAATTCAAAAATTACATCATTATGGCAACACCTAAGTCAAACAGTAAGTCTAAGCCAGCTCCTAAGAAAGCTCCGGCTAAGAAGACTACTCCGACTGCTTCAAAGAAGAAGTAATCCGGCACGGATCTATTCGTTAGATCTTAAGTAGAACAACCACCCTTAAAAAAGGTGGTTTTATTTTTATAAAGAAAAAAGCCTTTGAAGTAGTTCAAAGGCTTTTTCATTTTTAAATTCTGCGTATGGCTTACATCATCCCCGGCATTCCGCCTCCACCCATTGGCGGCATGGCAGGACTGTCTTCCTTGATATCAACCAGTGCACATTCTGTAGTCAGTATCATACCGGCTACCGATGCTGCATTTTCCAGTGCAATTCGTGTTACTTTCTTAGGATCGATAATACCTTCTTTCAGCATATCGACATAAGTTTCGCTCTTGGCGTCGTAACCAAAATTCTTTTTCCCTTCAAGCACCTTGTTCACCACTACAGATCCTTCCCCACCGGCATTGGCAACAATAGTTCTCAGCGGAGCTTCGATGGCCCGGGCAACGATCTTAATTCCTGTTGCTTCGTCCATACTCTCGGTGGTGAGCTTCTGAAGTACGGAAATTGTTCGTACCAGCGCTACGCCACCTCCGGCTACGATACCTTCTTCAACGGCGGCACGGGTTGCGTGAAGTGCGTCATCCACCCGGTCCTTCTTCTCCTTCATTTCCACCTCACTGGCCGCACCTACGTACAATACGGCTACACCACCGGCCAGTTTGGCCAGGCGCTCTTGTAGCTTCTCCTTGTCGTAATCGGAAGTTGTGGTTTCGATCTGTGCTTTTATTTGTCCAACTCTGGTCTGGATATCAGACTTTTTACCTACCCCGTTAACGATGGTAGTGTTGTCCTTGTCGATCGTAATGGTCTCGGCAGAGCCCAGCATATCCATGGTTGCATTCTCCAGGGTAAAGCCGCGTTCTTCAGAGATTACGGTCGCGCCTGTTAGAATCGCGATATCTTCAAGCATCGCTTTGCGCCTGTCGCCAAAACCGGGGGCCTTAACGGCAGCTATTTTTAGGGAACCTCTTAATTTGTTCACTACAAGGGTGGCCAGTGCCTCCCCGTCTACATCTTCGGCGATGATAAGCAGGGATTTTCCCTGTTGTGCAACCGGCTCCAGTACGGGTAACAGATCCTTCATGGAAGAAATCTTCTTGTCGTAAAGAAGGATCATGGGGTTTTCAAGTTCCGTCTGCATTTTTTCGCTATTGGTGACGAAGTAAGGAGACAGATATCCACGGTCGAATTGCATACCTTCAACAACATCGACGTAGGTTTCGGTACCTTTGGATTCTTCAACGGTGATCACCCCTTCTTTCCCCACTTTCTCGAAAGCCTGAGCGATGAGGTCGCCTATCTGGGCGTCGTTATTAGACGAGATGGCGGCAACCTGCTTGATCTTTTCGGTAGAGTTTCCTACTTTGGTAGCCTGCTTTTCAAGGTCGGCTACAATAGCGGCCACGGCCTTGTCGATACCGCGTTTCAGATCCATTGGGTTTGCGCCGGCGGCAACGTTCTTTAAACCTTCCTGTACGATAGCTTGCGCCAGAACTGTGGCGGTAGTTGTACCATCGCCGGCAAGGTCGTTGGTTTTGGAAGCAACTTCCTTAACCATTTGCGCACCCATATTTTCCAGGGCGTCTTCCAGTTCGATCTCTTTAGCAACGGTTACACCATCTTTAGTTACCTGAGGTGCACCAAATGATTTGCTTATAATTACGTTTCGTCCTTTTGGTCCAAGCGTAACTTTTACCGCATTGGCCAATGCATCCACCCCGCGTTTAATACTGTCGCGTGCTTCAACATCAAATTTTATATCTTTTGCCATGTTTAATTTTTTTTGAAGTTTTTAAAAATTAAAATCCGAATCGTCTTATCGAAATTTTTCTATCGGTACGATTATTGGATCCATAAATTTTAGATTGTGAGAATTAAGGTGATTAGATAATCGCCAGGATATCATCCTCGCGCATTATAAGGTAGTCCTTACCGTCAAATTTCAGTTCACTGCCGGAGTATTTTCCGTACAGTACCACGTCGCCAACCTTAACGGTCATGTCGTGATCTTTTTTGCCTTTACCCACAGCCACTACTTTTCCCTGCTGCGGTTTTTCTTTGGCAGAATCCGGTATTAAAATACCAGAGGCAGTTTTGGTCTCAGCTGCCTGAGGTTCTACTAAAACCCTGTCGGAAAGGGGTCGAATTTTTAATGCCATTGTATATACGTTTTGTGATTAGTTAAACATTTAGTTCGTTGTTTGCAGCTACAGGATAGACAGAAATTATGCCATTGTCCTTTATCTGACAATTTGAAACAAAAAATGCCAGCTTCTGACAAGCTGGCATTTATATTTTTTGTTCTTACTATTATTGATCCGCCGGTGGCTCTTGAGTGGCGTCTCCTGCTCCGGGATCGGGCAAGGTGGTTTGCACCCCTTCGGTGTCGATCAGGTCGGCCTCGGTAGATCCGCTTCCGCCCATTAACGGGATACTGGATAGCAGGATCAATACCAGTAAAATAGTTGCAAGGGTCCAGGTACTTTTATCGAGGAAGTCGGTTGTCTTTTTCACACCACCAAGTTGTTGTGTTCCACCGCCTCCGAAAGATGATGATAATCCTCCGCCTTTTGGATTCTGAACCATGATCACCACAACCAGTAAGAATGCGATGAAAATAATCAGTATTAAGAATATTGTAAACGTGCTCATTGTTCCTCTTTATTAATCAATTTTTTTATTGCCCGAATTTGGTCTGCAAAGAAACCACTTTTTTCGGGATATTTCAAAATTAAAATGTTATAAGCCTGCAGGGCTTTTTTATAGTTCTTTTGTTGCACATATACCCTTGCCAGGGTTTCCGTCATCAGGGTGTCGGGAGTTTGGGTAAATTGTTCTGAAAGATCTTCCGATTTAGCCGTCACCGAAACGGGCAGGATTCTGGGCCGCTCTTGAATGAACTTATCGATGAGTTCGAACTTTCGGTTTTTGTCGTCTTCCTGCTGAGGCTCCGCTTCCGGGTTGCGGTTTATGGGAACCGCTTTCGTAAGTTTTAACCACTCTCCGAACGAATGGGTATCCTCTTTTTTGAATTCGAGGGGTTTATCGGGTTGCAACACTTCATCTGAAGGTTCGTCTCTTTGCTGCTTAGTGAGTTGTGCGACTGAAGCCACTTTTCGTTCAAAGAGATCCGGATTCAGGATGGCCTCTGCCTTTTTCAGTTCCTCTTTGATCTTATTGTCCAGCTCGACGCTCAGCTGCTCGCTCACGTTTTCGAAAGCCACCTCTATGTCTTCGGTCTCAGCGTCGTGCTGTTTTATCTTTTCGGAAATCTCGTTCTGTACAAACACATCGGAAGTGATATAATCGAACAGTATACCCCTATTGGCCGTGTATGCTGCAGTTTTCTTTAATGCCTCGTTATACCTGAAACTGTTGCGGTCTTTAAGAGCTTTTAATTCCAATGCTCTTGCGCTTTGAAAGTAGGGATAAGCCGAAATTACCCGCTCCAGGCCGTCAAGGTGTTCCTCCCGGATATTTCCGGGCTGTTCCAGCAGGTATGTAAAGGTTTCAGTATTCAAAAAATTACCAGTTTGCCAGGGAGGTGTTGAAAATATCCTGGGTAATGCGTTCAAAGATAATGGCGAGGGCGTCGTCGAGACGCGATCCGGTTAACTGAGCCCCGCCTGCGTAATCGAAATAGAAGGAGAACCGCTGTTCGAAATCCTTGGTCTCATCTTTCGTATTAAAGAAGCGAACATTCACGCCCACGGTGAGCCTGTTCTGCGCTGCCGTATTCTGAGCAGTGGCGGTAATGGGTGCAATATAATATTCTGTGATCTCGCCTTCATAGATCAGGTCGCCGTTATTTGTCACCAGGTCGAGGCTGGTTTGGTTGAGGATCAAATCCTGGAGTTGAATGGTAAAATCCCTTGCAATTCCCGGGATTACTATGGGTGCGTTATTCTGAAAGAAATTCACCTGATAGGTTTCAGCAGTGCCAATGTCTGCTCCTGTAAAAGAATAGTTCACTTTACAACCCTGAATCGCGACTGCACCAAGCAGGAAGAATAACATGCCAAAAAAACGTCTTTTCATAAGTGGCCGGTTTCTAACTGTTCTTAAAGGTTGTATTGTTTGATCTTTCTATAGAGGGTACGTTCCGAAATTCCTAATTCATCGGCCGCATCCTTGCGCTTGCCTTTGTACTTCTCCAGCGATTTCTTAATGAGTTCCAGCTCCTTTTCCTGAAGCGAAAGATTCTCTTCTTCTTCTATCTCTTCGGCAAAGTCATAATTAGCCTTGTTGCCTTCGGCGGAAGCCGAATGAACGCTCACCACTTCCACATCCTCGGCATCGTCCAGATCTTCGGCAAAGGAGGCAAGCCTGTCTTTATGATCGTTTTCTTCAGAATAAAGCTTATCGATCAGGGAAGACTGCTCTTCTTTTACTTTGGAAGTATTCCCCCCCTTCATCAATTCCAGGGTCAGTTTTTTCAGATCGTTTACATCCCGTTGCATGTCGAACAGTACTTTATAGAGTATTTCTCTTTCACTGCTGAAATCGCTCTCCCGTTTTTTGGTGTTTATCACCGCCGGTAAATTCGATCCCATATCGGGCAGGTAGCCACGCAGGGTCTTATAGGAAATCTCTCTGTTTTGTTCGAGTACCGATATCTGTTCGGCTACGTTTCTCAGCTGTCGAACATTTCCGCTCCAGCGGTATTGCAACAACAGCTCTACCGCATCCTCCTCGAGTCTAATAGTAGGCATTTTATATTTCTGCGCAAAATCTGAAGCAAATTTTCTGAAGAGCAGGTGAATGTCTTCCGACCGTTCCCGCAGCGGCGGTAAATGTATGTCGACCGTACTTAACCTATAGTACAGGTCTTCACGGAACTTTCCTTTGTCGATGGCTTCTATCATGTTCACATTGGTTGCTGCCACAATTCGAACATCGGTTTTTTGTGCTTTTGAAGAACCCACTTTGAGGAACTCTCCGTTTTCCAGAATTCTCAGCAATCGGACCTGCGTAGGTAAAGGCAGTTCCCCAACCTCATCCAGGAAGATGGTTCCGCCGTCGGCCACTTCAAAATAGCCACTACGGGTTGCTGTGGCTCCGGTAAATGCTCCTTTTTCGTGGCCAAAGAGTTCACTGTCTATGGTTCCTTCCGGGATCGCTCCGCAGTTTACCGCGATATACTTTCCGTGTTTGCGGTGTGAGAGGGAATGAATTATCTTAGGAATGCTTTCCTTACCAACCCCGCTTTCACCTGTTACCAGTACGGAAATATCGGTGGGTGCCACTTGAATGGCCTTTTCCACCGCACGATTCAACTTGGGATCATTTCCGATGATCCCAAAGCGCTGTTTTGTTGCCTGAACACTTTCCATAACTAATATTTTTATGCGTAACCAACTGCCTTCCCAAGTAGGGTAGCCGTGGTGCAATCTTCAATTTTAACTAACACAAAGTCACCCACCTTGTAATTTTCCTTGGGGAATACCGCCACGGTATTTTGTTCGGTCCGCCCGCTCCATTCCAGGTCGCTTTTCTTCGATTCCTTTTCGATGAGTACTTCTACCGTCTTGCCTACAAACTGTTTTGTCCGGTAGGCCGAGTGCCGTTGCTGCAGGTCGACGATTTCCGTTAGTCTTCGTTTTTTCACTTCCAGCGGCACATCGTCTTCCAACTTACGCGCGGCCATGGTTCCGGGGCGTTCAGAGTACATAAACATAAATCCGAAATCGTATTTTACATACTCCATCAGGGAAAGGGTTTCCTTATGGTCTTCTTCTGTTTCCGTAGGAAATCCTGTGATCATATCCTGTGAAATGGCACAATCGGGGATGATCTCCCTAATCTTATCGACCAGAGCCATATATTCCTCACGGGTATGCTGCCTGTTCATTTCTTTCAGAATTCGGCTGCTGCCGCTTTGTACCGGCAGGTGGATGTAATTACAAATGTTTTTGTATTTGGCCATGCTGTGCAGCACATCTTCGGTCATATCCTGCGGATTGCTGGTAGAAAACCTGATTCGCATCCGCGGCTGTGCTTCGGCTACCATTTCCAGCAGGTCTGCAAAGTTGGTTGCCGTGGCCTTTTGAATTTCGGAAGCATTCTTAAAATCTTTTTTCAACCCTCCACCGTACCAGAGGTAACTGTCCACATTTTGTCCCAGCAGGGTAATTTCTTTGTATCCCTGAAGGGCGAGATCGTTCACTTCCTTTATGATGCTTTGGGGGTCCCTGCTGCGTTCCCGGCCACGGGTAAAAGGGACCACACAGAAGGTACACATATTATCGCAACCCCGGGTAATGCTCACAAAGGCTGTTACCCCGTTACCGCCTAGTCGGACCGGCGAAATATCACCGTAGGTTTCATCCTTTGAAAGAATAACGTTTACGGCATCTCTTCCTGCATCCACTTCTTCCAGCAGGTTGGGGAGGTCTTTATAGGCATCGGGGCCAACCACCATATCGACGATCTTTTCCTCTTCCAGGAATTTGCTCTTCAGGCGCTCGGCCATACAGCCCAAAACGCCCACCTTCATTTTTGGGTTAATCTTTTTAACGGCATTATATTTTTCCAGGCGTTTGCGAACGGTCTGTTCGGCCTTATCACGAATAGAACACGTATTAACCAGTACCAAATCCGCATCTTCAAGATTGGCCGTTGTGTTAAATCCTTCACCTGCCAGAATAGAAGCGACGATTTCCGAATCGCTAAAGTTCATCTGACAGCCGTAACTCTCGATATAAAGCTTGCGTGAATTTCCTTGCTTCCCTTCAATAACCAGGGCATCCCCCTGTATTTTTTCGTCTATGATCTTCTCTTCCATATGCGTGGTAAACCAGTTTAATGATCATTCTTCAATGAACATGCAAAGATAAAGATTTATTCGTGATTATGTCAAAATGGCAGATTACTTTTTCGTACTTTTAACGACCTATATATAAAACGATTAATTATGGAACATCCCGTATTTCAGAAGATTGAGCAGTCCTCCAAACCCGATTTTGGACAAATACTTTCCCGCAGTTTCGATCTTTTCAAAGAGGTGTGGGTTCAGGGGTTGTTGCACGCGCTTATCAGCATCGTCATAGTGATTCCTTTTGTTATTCTCATCTACCTGCCTTTTATCCCTATACTGCTGCACGATATAAACGGCGGCGGATTCGACAGCTTCGAATATTCTTCAGCTTATGAGCCTTTTGTCGGGTTATCGGTACTTGCCATAATTGGGTATGTTCTGCTGGCTATCCTGCTAATGCTGGTTATACAGGTAGTGGTATTTGCCGTTAACGCTCATTTCTACAAGGTGATGAAGAAAACCGATTTGGGGACTGAGGAAGAAACCGGGGGTTACTTTTATTTTCTGAAGGGAAACCTGATGAAAATCTTCCTGCTTAACCTGGCCTCCTTTGGAATTGCAATCCTGGCCACTTTGTTGTGTTACCTACCGATATTCTATGTGATGGTACCCTTGCAACTCATAACCGCGATGTTTGCCTTTAACCCGGAGATGTCGGTTTCAGAGATCATCAAGGCCTGCTTTAAACTGGGGAATAAATACTGGCTTATTATTTTCGGGCTGATTATCATTTCTTCTATTATAGCACAACTGGGTCTTATACTTTGTCTGGTGGGAATACTGGTAACCGCTTATTTTGTTCATTTACCCATGTATTACCTATACAAAGACACCATTGGGTTCGACGCTTCACCACAGCAGCCAATTGCCGGGTAGAGAGTTATCAGGATAGGCTTGGCGGATGTTAAGTCGGTGCTAATTATTCGATCACAAAAGCAGGGTTTAAAAAATTCATATACTTTTGTAAACCAAAAATACTGAGCATGGCCAAGAATTTAGTGATCGTTGAGTCTCCTGCAAAAGCTAAAACCATAGAGAAATTTCTCGGAAAGGATTTTAAGGTAGCCTCCAGTTTCGGACATATTGCCGACCTTCCTTCCAAGGAACTTGGGGTTGATGTAGATGGAGATTTTACACCTAAATATATAGTATCGCCCGATAAGAAGAGTCTGGTAAAGGATTTGAAAGCACAGGCAAAGAAGGCTGATATGGTTTGGCTGGCAAGTGATGAGGACCGGGAAGGGGAGGCTATTGCCTGGCATTTGGCCGAAACCCTCGACCTGAACGACGCCAATACCAAACGCATAGTATTCCACGAGATCACCAAGTCGGCCATTCTTAAAGCTATCGAGAATCCGCGTAAAATCGATTACAACCTTGTAAACGCCCAGCAGGCGCGTAGAGTACTGGACCGCCTGGTAGGCTACGAGCTTTCCCCCGTATTGTGGAGGAAGGTAAAAGGCGGGCTTTCAGCCGGAAGGGTTCAGAGTGTTGCGGTGCGGCTTATTGTAGAGCGTGAACGTGAGATAGAGTCTTTCGAGGCAGTTGCATCCTACAGGGTTGATGCCGAATTCATCACTTCCGAAGGAAATAAGTTCAAGGCCAGGCTTCCGAAGAACTTCGAGACCAGGGAAGAAGCACAGCAATTTCTTCAGAATAACATCAACGCCAACTATAAGGTAGACGAACTTACCAAAAAACCGGCAAAAAAATCCCCGGCACCACCGTTTACCACTTCCACCTTGCAGCAGGAAGCTGCCAGGAAACTTTACTTTTCGGTAGGGAAGACCATGACCATTGCACAGCGATTGTACGAAGCCGGTTTGATTACCTATATGCGTACCGACAGCGTTAATCTTTCGAACGACGCGAGGAATGCGGCTCAGAAAGCCATTGAATCTGCCTATGGATCGGAGTACAGCAAACCAAGAAATTATAAAGGTAAGGCCAAAGGTGCCCAGGAAGCACACGAAGCCATTCGCCCAACGGAGATGTCGCGAGCGCGGATCGACGGAGACCGGGACCAGGAGCGGCTGTACGACCTTATCTGGAAACGAACCATTGCCTCTCAGATGAGCGACGCCCAACTGGAACGAACCAATGTGAAGATTGGGATTTATGCCCCGGGGCAACTTGAGGAGCAATTCACCGCCAACGGTGAGATGATAAAATTCGACGGCTTCTTAAAGGTATATCTTGAAGGTACCGATTTCGAGGAGGAGGAGCAGGAAGGCATGCTGCCAAAGCTGTCGCAGGGAGATTCGCTTACAAACCAATACATCACTGCAACACAGCGCTACACAAGGCCGCCGTATCGCTACACCGAGGCCTCCCTGGTAAAACAACTGGAAGAACTCGGGATTGGCCGACCGTCCACCTATGCGCCAACCATCTCCACTATCATCAGCCGGAATTATGTAGAGAAAGGAACCATTGACGGGGTGGAACGAAAGTATCTTCAACTGAGCTTAGAGAAGGAGGAAATAAAAAATAAGGAACTTACCGAGACGGTGGGCAGTGATAAAGGAAAACTGGTGCCAACGGATATCGGGCTTATAGTAAACGATTTCCTGGTGGATCACTTCGGAAATATTCTCGATTACAATTTTACGGCCAAGGTGGAAGAGAGTTTCGACGATATAGCCGAGGGCAAAGAAGAGTGGACCAATATGATGAAGGACTTCTACGAGAAATTCCACCCTCATGTGGAACACGTGCAGGAAAATGCCGACCGCGAAAGTGGGGAACGCATCCTGGGAGATGATCCCGAAACAGGAAAGCCCATACTGGTGCGTCTTGGGAAATTTGGTCCGATGGCACAGATAGGTGCCCCGGATGATGAAGAGAAGAAATTTGCGAGTTTGCGTCCCGACCAGCAATTGCACCTGGTTACTTTTGAAGAGGTACTGGACCTGTTCAAGCTGCCTAAGACCCTGGGTATTTACGAGGGGGAAGAAGTTGAAGTGAATAACGGGCGCTACGGGCCCTATGTGCGTACCGGTAAAAAGTTTATCTCCCTGCCTAAGGGGATGGATCCCCTGGACGTGACCATGGAGCAGGCTAAACGCATGATAGACGAAAAGAAAAAGGCCGATGCACCTATATATATGGTAGAAGGCCTGCCTGTTCAAAAAGGGAAGGGTCGCTTCGGACCATTTATTAAATGGAACAATATGTTCATCAACGTGAATAAAAAATACGATTTCGACAATCTCTCTGAGGCTGATGTGATAGAACTCATTGAAGACAAGAAACAAAAAGAGATCGAAAAACTGGTAAACGAATGGCCTGAAGAAGGCATCCGTCTTGAAAAGGCGCGTTGGGGTCGCTTTAACCTTATAAAGGGAAAGACAAAAGTAGAGTTGCCGAAGAGTACCAAAGCCGACAAGCTCACCCTGGATGAGGCAAAGGAATTGCTTGCGAAAAAGGCACCTAAGAAAAAAACCACCCGAAAGAAAAAAACCACCACCGGTAAAAAATGATAGAGTTTCTCGCTCCTGTTTCCAAGAAAGTAATTGCACACCGGGAGGTTCTGCCCGAGGGCGTGCTGGGAAAAACCATTGAACTTCACACTAAAAAAGGAGAATTGCCGACTTTGGATGACGCGCGATTCGCCCTGATAGGTGTGCTGGAGAACAGGAACGACACAGATTTTATTGGAGAAGATATTAGCCTGGATGCCTTCAGGCGGTCGTTGTATTCCCTTTACCCCGGTAACTGGAAGAAGAAGATCGTGGACCTTGGGGATATCGAAAAAGGCGATACGGTGGAAGACAGCTATTTTGCACTGCGCACCGTGGTGGAAGCCCTGTTGGAGCTCAAGGTGATTCCTGTTATTATGGGTGGCAGCCAGGATGTGGCATATGCTCATTACCGGGGATACGATAACAAGGGCCATATGGTAAACCTGGTGAACGTGGATACCAATTTCGACCTGGGGGACGCCGAGATGCCAATTTCGAACAAGTCGTATGTTGGTAAGATAATCGTGGATAAGCCTTACAATTTATTTAACTACAGTACGCTGGGGTACCAGTCTTATTTCAATTCGCCTGCTGAAATCGCTCTGATGGAGAAGCTCTACTTCGATGCCTACCGTCTGGGAGAGGTTACCGGTGATATTTCGGTGGTGGAACCCATTTTAAGGGATGCCGATATTGTAATGATGGATGTGTCTGCAATAAAAAGTTCGGAATTGAGTTATAAAAATATCAAGAGTCCGAACGGCTTTAACGGGCGTGAGATTTGTGCCATAGCCCGATATGCAGGAATAAGCAATCGCGTAAGCTCGTTCGGGGTTTACGAATTAAAGGATTTCGAGGATGCCGAGGCCGGTGCCATGCTGGTCGCGCAGATTCTTTGGTACTTTATAGAAGGTGCTAATTTCAGGATCACGGATGACGATTTCGACAACGAAAACGAGTTTACTACTTATAAGGTACCGGTAGATGACGAAATACTGGTATTTAAGAAGAGTATTAAAACCGGAAGATGGTGGATAGAATTGCCATTTATTTCGAATGTTAATAATAAATTAAAAAGAAGAACGTTATTACCTTGCACTTATGGCGATTATTTGAGTGCGACGAATCAGGAAATTCCTGAAAGGTGGTTTAAAGCCCGCCGAAAAAATGAGGTATAATCTAACAAACTAAGTAAAACTGGGTTTAAGGGTTTTTTAAGAATTTTGTTGCTTTTTTAAAATTTTATAAATAGGTTTACGCCCTTGAATCTCGAAAATTTAACCTAAATACCTATGAAGAAGTTTATTGCATTAACTGCGATTGTCGCCTTTTTGTTCAGTTGTAACTCTGGTGATAGAGGTGAACTGGTTGGCGCAAAAGGTAAGAAGTGGTATCCACAAAAGCCTTATGGTATGACACTTATCCCTGGTGGTTCCTTTATCATGGGTAAGTCTGATGATGATTTTGTGGCGGTTAATGACGCACCCACAAAGACAGTTACCGTCCGATCTTTCTACATGGACGAGACTGAAATTACTAATGCTGAATATCGTCAATTTGTTGAATGGGTTCGCGACTCTACAGTACGTTTAAAGCTTGCTATCCTGGCCGATGAGGTTGGGGCGACTCCCGGGGACGGTGGAATTGGAGATTTTGCCTTTGTAGACCAGGAAAACGAGGAGATGACTCCTTATGAACAATATATGTATGACAATTATTACGGAATGGGCGAGGATTTTTACGCCGGCCGTAAGATCAATAACGACATAGACCTTATCTGGGATACTTCGGAATATCCGGATGAGTATTATTCAGAGGTGATGGACACCATGTACATTCCGGCTGAAGAGGCCTATAACGGACAACGCACCATAGATGTAAGCAAGCTGAAGTTCCAGTATACCTATATGGATATACAGGCTGCGGCACGTGCAAAAGACCAAAGAAGAAAAGATTTTATTAAGAAGGAAGAGATTCAGATCTATCCTGATACAACCGTTTGGATCAAGGATTTCAACTATTCCTATAACGAACCTATGCACAACGATTACTTCTGGCACCAGGCCTACGGCGATTACCCTGTAGTGGGTGTGAACTGGAAGCAGGCCAAAGCGTTTTGTGCATGGAGAACACTGTACAAGAATGCCTACCAGAAATCACGTAACAGAAATCACGTAAATTCCTTCCGACTTCCGGGTGAAGCCGAGTGGGAGTACGCTGCACGTGGTGGTCTGGAGTCTGCAACCTTCCCATGGGGTGGGCCTTATGCGAAAAACGATCGCGGATGTTTTATGGCGAACTTTAAACCGCTGCGAGGTGATTACGCTGCAGATCAGGCGCTTTATACGGTGGAAGCAGATGCTTACGAACCAAACGATTACAACCTGTACAATATGGCAGGGAATGTTTCCGAGTGGGTGGCGTCATCGTACGACCCGGCATCTTATGAATACACTTCAACAATGAATCCCAACGTGAACGACGAAGAAAACATGCGAAAAGTCGTGCGCGGTGGATCCTGGAAAGACGTTGCTTATTTCCTTCAGGTAAGTACGCGCGACTACGAATACGCCGACTCTGCAAGAAGCTACATTGGCTTCAGAACGGTTCAGGATTATATGGGTACAGACGTTGTACTTAACCAAAACTTTGGCGATGCCCGCTAAGCATCCCGTAAGATCTAAATCTTAACTTAACTAAAAACTATTGTATTATGGCACAATCAAAATCATCTAAGAAACTCTTTAACATGGCCTACGGCCTTGGAGCCTCTATCGTAATCCTTGGGGCGTTATTTAAAATCCTTCACTGGGAATTAGGTCCCCTAAACGGTGGATTGCTTTTGGCTATCGGACTTATTACCGAGGCGATTATTTTCGCAATTTCTGCCTTCGAGCCTGTTGAAGACGATCTTGACTGGTCTTTGGTTTATCCTGAATTAGCCGGTGGCAAAGGAAAAGCGAAGAAAGACGAAGTTCAGGACCCTCAGGGTATGCTGTCTAAGAAATTAGATGAGATGCTGAAAGGAGCAAAAATAGACTCAGAATTAATGAACAGCCTTGGCGACAGCATCCGTTCTTTTGAAGGAGCTGCCAAAAGTATAGCCCCTACTGCCGAAGCTATGAGTTCAACTAAGAAATACAGCGAAGAGATGGCCCTGGCTGCCGCTCAAATGGAATCGTTGAACAGCTTGTACAAAGTGCAGGTAGAATCTACCAGCCGTCAGGCAGAAGTAAACGAGCGTGTTGTGGAGAATGCCGAGCAACTTAAGCAACAAATGGAACATTTAGCTACCAACCTGTCGTCTCTTAACGGAGTTTACGGTGGAATGCTATCCGCAATGAATAGAAACTAGTTTTCCTATAGACCAATTTATAAACCTTAAAAAGTAAAAAATTATGGCTAAAGGATCACTAAGTCCAAGGCAAAAGATGATTAACCTGATGTATCTGGTTTTCATCGCTATGCTTGCACTGAATATGTCCAAGGAGGTACTTTCGGCCTTCGGACTCCTAAACGAACGACTATCTGAATCGAACACCGCTACCGAGGCGCGTAATACTGCCTTTATGGAAAGTCTTGCCACCAAGGCAGCCGAACAGCCCGAGCAATACGGAACCGTAAAGCAAAAAGCAGATCAGATAAGTACATTATCGAACGAACTTGATGCGTATATCGCCGAAGTGAAGACGAATATGATGGCCACCGTTAAGCCGGAAGACGCTACAGATTATGAGGTTCAGGATAAGCCTGACTACCTTGATCAGACCTTCTTCCAGGGCGACCGATTATCTCCCAAGGGACAAGAATTTGTTGCCCAGATAGATGCGTATCGCGAAGGCGTACTTGGTATCATCGATGGCGACCCGAGATTTTTAGACATCGCAGCCGATGTTAAATCGAAATTTGCTACCACTCCTGAGGAGAGAAGAGACGGTGTGGAAGTCGATTGGTTGAAGTACCATTTCGAAGGATTCCCTCTTGTAGCTTCTACGACGAAAATGACCCAGATGCAGAATGACGTGAAAACCACCGAAAGTGAGATCCTGTCTACTATGCTTGCCGGACAGCAGGCAGCTGCACTGTCGTTTACACAGTATAACACCCTTCTTGAGCAGTCTAAATCTGCATATTACCAAGGGGAAGCATTCGACGGTGGGATCGTACTTGGGCGTAAAGACCCGAATACAAAACCAAACCGCGTTGAGCTTACTCTGGACGGAAGACCACTTACCGAAGACCAATACACAATTGAGAGCGGTAAAGTAAAGCTGAATATCAGCGCAGGTGCCGCCGGAGATCACAAGATCGAAGGAAACCTGATCTTCCTGCAGGACGGAAAAGAAGTTGAGATTCCTGTAAACGCAAGTTTTGCAACCATCACCAAGCCAAACGCGGCCGTGATCTCTGCCGATAAGATGAATGTGGTATATCGCGGCGTTGAAAACCCAATGACGGTTTCTATCCCCGGTATCCCCGATAACAAAGTATCTGCTTCCGGAACAGGTTTAAGTAAGGTTTCAGGCAGCAAGTACGTGATGCGTCCGGGTGGAGGTAGAGAAGTTACCATCAATGCGCGTGGTACACTGCCCGACGGACAAAACATCAGTACGAACTCTGTATTCCGTATCAAGGACATCCCGAGGCCAACAGGAACCATTCGTGGGGAAGATGGCGACGGAGGTTGTGTACGTATGCAGCGTGAAGGTTTGGAAATCTCCAGTATTGGAGCTATCCTTCCCGATTTCGACTTCGATATCGACCTGAATGTAACAGGATTCAAATTCAAAGTGTCGGGACAGCCAACCGTTATTGTAAATGGAAGAAAAATGAACGATCAGGCTAAAGGCGCTCTGAGAAGAGCAGGCCGAGGTGAAACCGTTCAGATATTTGATATATCTGCGAATATCGCAAATAACTCAGGGTATAAGCTGAAGAAGATCTCTCCGGTTTGTATCGAGTTAACAAACTAAGAATAAAAAAGAGAATATGAGTTTTAGAAATGTTGTATTATGTGGTTTAAGCGTAGTGTTCGGGATTACTTCCGCGAACGCCCAGCTTAATGTGCTGAACGCCAAAACTCCCGAGGATATTGGCAAGAAGACCGAAGCGCAGATTGCCTACGATAATGACGAGCCACTGCCTTACGGTTATACCGATGAGCGTGATGTGTTATGGTCCAGGACAGTTTGGGAAATCATCGACCTCGATGAGCGTGTCAACTTCCCGCTGTACTATCCCATCGATACGAACAACATTGGTGCTGAGCGCCGTTCCCTTTATGATGTATTGGTTAAGAACATCAAGAACGGGAATATAGAAAGTGTTTATGCCGATTCATATTTTACCGAAAAAAGAACGCTGAAGGATATTGAGGCCTCCCTGGTTTACAGTGATACTACCGACTTGGGGATCGATCAGTACAACGCCGACGGCTTTGTAGATCCGGAGTATATCAGACGATTTACGCTGGACGCCGGAGATGTTGAAGAGTGGAGAATACGTGGAATCTGGTACCTTGACAAGCGTCAGGGGGAACTGAAATACCGTTTGTTAGGTATTTGTCCGGTTGCCAACGAAGCGCGCTCCAAGGCCTTTCCCGATGATAATATCGACAGTAAAGTAGAGTTGTTCTGGGTATGGTTTCCCGGAGCTCGCGAGGTGCTGCACAAAGCCAAGGCTTTTAATCGCAAAAACACCTCTCAGCCCATTTCGTACGACCATCTCCTGAATTCCAGACGCTTCAGTGCCGTAATCTATAAAGAAGATAACGTACAGGGCGACCGGGAAGTTCGTGAGTATATCAACGACAATGCCCTGATGCAGTTGTTGGAATCTGATCGAATTAAGGAGAGTATTCGAAATATCGAAATCGACCTTTGGAACTACTAAATAGTTTTATAACTTAAATCCAAAACCCTCTGAAGCCACGCGCCAAGGAGGGTTTTTTTATGGTACAGACAGATTATATCGTTATTGGCCTGGGCATAGCCGCCATAGCTGCCTGCGAGCAACTGCAGCGGCTGGGGAAGCGCTTTGTTGTTATCGACAGCGGCAATCGCACTGCCACCCGTGTAGCCGGAGGTGTTGTAAATCCCGTGGTGCTGAAACGCTTTACCCCGGTTTGGAAAGCCCGGGAGTTCCTGCAGCACGCCCTGCCTTTTTATGCTGCCCTTAGCAGAAAGCTTAATGTTGCTTTTGTAGAAGAGCGAGACCTGCTGCGGGCATTCGCTTCGACCGAAGAGCAGAATAACTGGACCATCGCCGGGGATTCTCCCCTTTTAGAACCCTTTTTGGATACCGAAATAATTAAGAACAAGAACAGCGCACTCCAAGCTAAACATGGCCTGGGAAAGGTGCTGAACGCTTTTCGTGTGGACACCAATGCCCTGCTTGATGCGTATACAGCCTATTTAGAGAACGACGCACGACTTCGGAACGAAGTATTCGATTACAATAGCCTGGAAGTTACCGATGATGCTGTCCAGTACAAAGATATCCGGGCCGGTAAAATTATTTTTGCCGAAGGGCCCGCAGCTGTGAACAATCCATTCTTAAGAGGCGACTTCCTCATCCCGAAAAAAGGAGAATACCTTGTTTTCAAAGCCCCGGCTTTAAATCTGAAGGAGATCGTTAAAGGTCCCTTCTTTTTAATTCCCCTTGAAAACGATCGGTATATGGCAGGCGCCACCTTCGCCCATGGGGATTACGAATATGCGGAAACTAAAAAAGGGAGGTTGCAATTGGAAAAGGCGGTACGCACCATGATAGGATGTCCGTTTGAGGTGGTGGATCAGCTGGTGGGCATGAGGCCGACCATAAAAGACCGTAGGCCGATCCTGGGATCACAGGGCAATGAGATCATTTTATTCTTCAATGGACTGGGTACACGGGGATTACTAATGGCACCTTTGCTGTCCAGGTGGTTGACGGATTATGCCGAAAGCGGTGAGAAATTGCCTTCGGAAGTGGATATCAGGCGGTTTTCGGAGGCTTAGCCCTTTGCCTTTTCTTCGTCGTATTTCATAAAGAAATTGATCCAAATATTCCTGGAAAGTCGCAGGATTACCGGCAGCATTAACACAAGACTGGCAGTGATAAACAGGAAGGCCGGGAATTTGTCCAGATTAAAAATCACAAAAGCAAAAAAGGCTGCTACTACCGCGATGGCGATACCTACCCCATAGCTAACATACATGGCTCCGTAGAAGAACGAAGGTTCGATTTTGAACTTAGTGCCGCAATGAGGGCAGTGTTCATACATTTTAAGCGTTTCGGAAAGGATATAGGGATTGCTGTTCTTGTACATATTTCCGGTATGGCAGACAGGGCATTTGCTTTTAAAAATACTGTAGATCTTGGTTCCCTTCATATCATTTTTTTTGCACTACAAATTTAAGCATCTTTGCAGAATTGAAATTCGGTGTTCAATTGCAAAGTCCAATGACACAATAACTGCTTTATATGATTAACATTCACAATCTTTCTGTTTCTTTCCAGGGGGATTATCTGTTTGAAGGAATTACATTTCAACTTACCCCGGGCGACCGGGTAGGGCTTGTTGGTAAGAATGGTGCCGGAAAATCCACCCTTCTGAAGATCATTTCGGGGGAACAGGAATATGACGAAGGGCAGATTGCGACCGATAAGGCAGTTACCATCGGTTTTCTTAAGCAGGACATCGACTTCACCAAGGGTAAAACTGTGTTGGAAGAATCGTACGAAGCATTTTCCGAACTGCGCAAGCTGGAAAAACAACTGCAGGAGATCACTGAGGCCCTGGCCGAACGCACCGATTACGAGAGTGAGAGTTATCACCAGCTGATGGTCGACTTAAACGAATTACAGCATCAGTACGAGATCCTTGGTGGGTACAATTACCAGGGTGAAACAGAACGCATATTAAAAGGGCTAGGGTTCCGGCAGGAGGATTTTAATATGCCCACCGAAACCTTTTCAGGGGGTTGGCGTATGCGTATCGAACTGGCCAAACTGCTTTTGCAGAACAACGACATTTTATTGCTGGATGAGCCCACCAACCATCTCGATATCGAGTCCATTCTCTGGCTGGAGGATTTTCTGAAGAATTATCCCGGGGTTGTGGTGCTGGTATCTCACGACCGTATGTTCCTCGACAATGTCACTAACCGCACCATAGAGATCTCGCTGGGTAGGATATACGATTTCAATAAGCCTTATTCGAAATATTTAAAACTGCGGGCCGAGCTAAGAGATCAGCAGATGGCTGCCCAAAAGAATCAGCAGAAGCAGATAGAACAAACCGAGAAACTCATTGAAAAGTTCCGAGCCAAGGCCAGCAAGGCCTCCATGGCGCAGTCGCTCATAAAAAAGCTGGATCGGATAGATCGCATTGAAGTGGACGAAGACGACAATGCGGTTATGAGTCTGCGATTTCCGGTATCGGTCACCCCGGGGAAAGTGGTGATAGAAGGTCACCAGATCTCCAAGGCTTATGGCGACAACAAGGTGCTTTCGGATGTGAAACTGTTGGTGGAAAGGGATAGTAAGATTGCTTTTGTTGGCCAGAACGGGCAGGGAAAATCTACCCTGGCCAAGATCATAGTAGGGGAGATCGATCACGGCGGGACACTCAAATTGGGACATAACGTCCAGATAGGATATTTTGCCCAGAACCAGGCCGATTATCTCGACGGTAGTAAGACCGTGGAAGACACCATGCTGGATGCGGCCGATGAAAAATCAAGGCCGCGGGTGCGGGATATACTGGGTTCCTTTCTCTTCAGGGGTGATGCGGTCGATAAATATGTGCGGGTGCTTTCGGGAGGGGAGCGCAACCGACTGGCACTTGCAAAACTGCTGTTACAGCCCTTCAATGTGCTGGTGATGGATGAGCCTACCAACCATCTCGACATGAAGTCGAAGAACGTTTTGAAAGAAGCGCTGAAGAATTTTAACGGGACTCTTATCGTGGTTTCTCACGACAGGGACTTTTTACAGGGTCTGAGTAACAAGGTGTACGAATTCAAAGACAGAAAGATCAAGGAGTATTTGGGTGATATCGACTATTTCCTCGAGCAGCGAAACCTTCAGAATTTGCGGGAAGCTGAAAAACGCACCCAGGTTCAGAAGACTGAGAACCAAAAAGTTTCAGGAGGAAAGAAGGACTACGAGCAGCAAAAAAAACAGAAATCCCTTCAGAACAAACTCAGTAAACTGGAAAGTAAGATTGGCAGATTGGAAAAGGAGATCAAGGAGATCGATGTCGAACTTCAAATAAATTACGACAAGACCATCGCTGAAGAAGGATTCTTCGATGAATACCAGCAAAAGAAAGCCACCCTGGAGAAGCTGATGGGCGAGTGGGAAACGGTTTCCACAGCCATTGACGATCTACGTTAAAATCATTTTTTTAAGATAGTTTTAACGATTTGTGATTGAGGGCATAGTATTTTTGACCTATTCAACCTTTAACCCTTCATAGTGCGCAAATTAATTCTATTCTTTATCGGGATCGTCGTGATCCTGGCTGCCTTTTTTACCGCAAAATGGATTATTGACAACAACACAAAAGAGCAGCCTCCGGCCCAAAAAATCATTAAGACTGTCTTTGCCGAAACCGTTACCAACAAAACCGTACCGGTAATCATTCCTACCAATGGCGTGTTGACTGCCAAGAACCGGCTGGAACTGTTTGCAGAGGTTCAGGGGGTGTTTCAGTACAGTGCTCACCCGTTTAAAACAGGGCAGGAATACCGCAGGGGAGAAACGCTTATCCGGATCAATGCCGCCGAGTTCTATGCGTCTTTACAGGCTGCAAAAAGCGACTTTTACAATCTTATCACCTCCTTAATGCCCGATCTCAGGCTTGATTACCAGGAAGCCTTCCCGGTCTGGCAGCAGTACCTCAATAATTTCGACCTGAATAAATCCACCCCGCCCTTACCGGAAGTGGGTTCGGAGAACGTGAAGTATTTTATCACGGGCCGCGGAGTGTATACGGCCTATTACAATCTGAAGAACCTGGAGCAACGCCTGGGTAAATACACCATTACGGCCCCTTTTAACGGCATTCTCACCGAAGCTCTGGTCACAGAAGGAACTTTGGTAAGGCCCGGGCAGCAACTTGGCGAATATATCGATACTTCGGTCTTCGAAGTGGAATTGGCTATACAAAAGAATTTCAGCGACCTTTTGCAAATAGGTGAGAAGGTGGAACTTTCTACCCTGAATTCGGACGAGACCTTTAGCGGGACCGTGTCGCGTATCAACGGGAAGATCGATCAGGCTACGCAGACCATCAAGGTGTATGTGGAAGTAAATGAGGATGGGCTGAAGGAAGGGATGTATCTGGAAGCCGAGCTCGAGGCTCGCGAGATTGAGAATTCATACGAAATATCGCGCAAGTTGCTCGTCGACGAATCCAAGATCTATTACGTAAAAGACAGCATCCTGGACATCATGGAGATAGACCCCGTGTATTTTTCACCCAAGCAGGTTATAGTAAAAGGCATTCCCGATGGGACTAGGATACTCTCCAGGCCCATCCCCGGAGCCTATGTGGGGATGCTTATAAAGGTGGAGCAGGATGCTCCCGTACCAACGACAGAGCAATCGCTAAATACGACTGAGTAAATGCGAAAGATCATTACATATTTCATTCGGTATGAGGTTGCCGTTAATGTGGTAATCCTGGCTTTCCTCATCTTCGGGGTAATAGGAATTCTAAAACTGAAATCATCCTTCTTTCCCTTACTGGAAGCCGAGATCATTTCCATCAATATCGCATATCCGGGCGCCGCGCCACAGGAGATCGAAGAAGGGGTGGTGCTGAAGATAGAAGACAACCTGAAAGGCCTGATAGGGGTAGAACGCGTTACATCAGTTTCGAGAGAGAACGGGGGAAGTATCACCGTGGAGATCGATGCCGATGAAGACATCGATGCCATGCTTTCCGAAGTAAAAAATGCGGTAGACCGCGTACCCAACTTTCCAACCGGCATGGAACCGCTGGTGGTAGCCAAGCAGGAACGGGTAAGGCAGACCATCGATTTTGCCATTAGCGGGGACGACATTCAGCTGGATGCGCTAAAGCAGATTGGCCGGATGGTGGAGAACGACCTCAGGGCTATGGAGGGGATCTCCCAGATCAATGTTTCGGGTTATCCGGAGGAGGAAATAGAAATAGCAGTGCGCGAAAACGACCTGTTGGCCTATAACCTGACCTTTACGGAAGTGGCCAACGCAGTTGCCCAGGCCAATATCCTTACCACCGGCGGAAATATCAAAACCGACGCCGAAGATTATCTAATTCGGGCCAACAACCGTTCCTATTACGGGGACGAACTAAACAACCTGGTGGTGCGTTCGCGGGATGACGGAACCGTGGTAAGGTTGCAGGATGTTGCCAGTGTGCGCGACCGCTTTTCGGAAACGCCCAACGCCTCTTATTTTAACGGCAACGTGGCAGTGAATATCGAGATTACTAATACCAATAACGAAGACCTAATCAACACGGCCGAACAGGTGAATGCCTATATCAAGGAATTCAACAAAAAATATTCAGGGGTAAAGATCGATGTGGTTAGCGATTCGTCCATTAGCCTGCAGCAGCGAACGCAACTATTACTTGAGAACGGAGCCATGGGGATTTTCCTGGTATTATTGTTCCTTTCCTTTTTCCTGAACACCCGCCTTGCTTTCTGGGTGGCCTTTGGTTTACCCATCGCCTTCCTGGGGATGTTTATTTTTGCGGCCCAGTTTAACGTTACCATCAATGTGCTATCGCTTTTTGGTATGATCATCGTGATCGGGATACTGGTGGACGACGGGATCGTGATAGCCGAAAATATCTACCAACATTACGAATCGGGGAAATCCCGGGTACAGGCCGCAATCGACGGAACCATGGAAGTGGTGCCGCCCATTGTTGCCGCAATCATCACCACGGTGCTGGCCTTTTCTACCTTCCTCTTCCTTGAGGGAAGGATAGGGGAGTTCTTCGGGGAGGTGTCTGTAATCGTTATTTTTACCCTGGTGGTTTCACTTATCGAGGCCTTTATCATCCTGCCGTCCCATATTGCACATTCCAAGGCTCTGGTGGCTGTTTCGGCTGCCGAAGAGAAGAAGAAGAAGGGGCTCGATAAGCTCTTTCTTCAGCTGAGAAAATTCAACGAACTGGGCGACCGGGTGATGCGTTACCTCAGGGATAAGGCATACAGTCCCGTGCTTCGCTTTGCCTTAAGACAACGCTTTATAACATTTTCTATCCTGCTTGCCCTGATGATACTTACCGTGGGCAGTATGATGGGCGGAATAATCCGCACCGCCTTCTTCCCCAGCATTGCCAGCGACAGGGTAAGCATAGACCTGCTGATGCCCGAAGGCACCAACCCCCAGCTTACCGATTCCATCATTAGTATGGTTGAAGCAGCGGCCTGGAGGGTAAACGAAGATTTTACGGCCCGGCAAACCGATAATAAGCAGGTGGTGGAGAACATTATAAAGCGCGTAGGCCCCGGAAACAACAAGGCCTCTTTGCAGGTAAACCTGCTGCCCGGTGAAGAGCGCGACTTTTCTTCCCCCGAGATCACCTCTGCCATACGGGATGAGGTAGGCCCGGTGTATGGGGTGGAACGCTTGAACTTCGGTTCGGGGGGTAATTTCGGCGGAAGCCCGGTATCCATATCCCTGCTTGGGAATAATACAGAAGAATTAAAAGCGGTTAAAACCGAATTACGACAAGCCCTCGAAAACATGCCTCGGCTTGCCGATGTAAGCGATACCGACCCCCAGGGGATCAAAGAGATCAACATACAGCTGAATGAAACGGCCTATGCGCTTGGGCTTAATCTAAGGGATGTGATGGGACAGGTACGGGCGGCCTTCTTCGGATTGCAGGCCCAGCGCTTCCAGAGGGGGCAGGATGAGATTAGGGTCTGGGTGCGCTACAACCGCGCCAACAGGGAATCGATCAACGACCTGGACGACATGCGCATCGTTACGCCCAACGGGCAGCGGGTGCCATTTTCTGAAATTGCAAGTTACGAAATACGAAGGGGAGAGGAGTCTATCAGTCATTTGAACGGTAAGCGGGAGATACAGGTGAACGCCGATCTGGACGACCCCAAGGACAGTCCTACGGAGATCCTGCTCGACATAGAGAACAATATAATGCCGGAGATACTTTCGAAGTATCCTACGGTTTCCGTGCTGTATGAAGGTCAGAATCGGGAAGCCAATAAACTAACCAATTCGGCAAAAACAACGGTGCCCATCGTGATATTCCTGATCTACGTGGTGATTGCATTTACCTTCAGAAGCTACAGTCAGCCGCTACTGCTCATCTTTATGATCCCCTTTAGTTTTATCGCTGTGGGCTGGGGTCACTGGATACACGATTTCCCCATCAATATACTGTCGGCTCTGGGTATTATAGCCCTGATCGGGATCATGGTGAACGACGGCCTGGTGCTTATTGGGAAGTTCAACACCTTCCTCAAGGCGGGGATGCCGTTTGATGAGGCTTTATACGAGGCCGGGAGGGTACGCTTCAGGGCGATTTTCCTTACATCGCTCACCACCATAGCAGGGATTGCACCTCTCTTGCTGGAAAAGAGCAGGCAGGCACAATTCCTAAAACCCATGGCGATCTCTATTGCCTACGGAATTGCCATTGCCACGGTATTGACGCTGATCGTATTGCCGTTGTTGCTCTCCTTCACCAACAGTGTGAAGACGGGAACGGTTTGGCTGAAGACCGGAAATAAGGTGAATAAGGAATCTGTGGAACGCGCCATAAAGGAGAAAAATGGAGAACATTAGAATTGTAATCATACTGCTTTTCAGCACGGCTGTCATGATGGCCCAGCAACCCGAACTCCTTACCAAGGAGGAAGCTATTTCGGAAACGCTGGAACAGAATTTCGGCATTCGTGTGGCAAAGAACAATACCGAGATCTCAGAAAACAACAGTGGTATCCTGAATTCAGGGTTTCTGCCATCGCTAATCGGCAATGCCGGGGCTACTTATAACCTGGAAGACCAGGAAGCCACCTTCCAGGACGGAACGGTGAGTACGGTAGACGGGGCCGAGACCACGCGCTATAACGCCTCTTTGAATTTAAACTATACGCTTTTTGACGGCCTGGGCCGCTGGTACGACTATAAACGGTTGAAGGAATTGTATAACCTGAGTGAACTTCAAACGCGGGAGACCATAGAAACCACGGTGCTACAGCTGTTTTCGGTCTATTACGAAGTCGCCAGGCTGAGCGAGAATGAAAAGGTATTGGAGGAGACCTTCGAAATTACCAAAAGGCGCCTTACCCGGGCCGAATACGCCTTCGAGTACGGGCAGAACAACAAGCTGGATGTGCTGAATGCCGAGGTGGACCTGGTAACCGACAGTATCAACCTGATGAATACGCGGCAGCAGCTACGGAATACCAAGCGCGACCTGGTGGTGGTGTTGAATAGTGAATTGGAACGCGATTTCAGAGTAGATACCGTAGTACAGTTTGTTTCGCCACTGGTATTGGAGCAGTTTGTCCGGCAAGCCGATACGAACAACGTTCGATTGTTACAGGCCGAAAGGAACATCCTGATAAGTGATTACAACTACAAAGCGAACAAGTCGATTTACCTGCCCACGGTGGGGCTTACAGGCTCTTACGGCGGGAATAAGGGTAATTTTCCTGCTACAAATTTCCTCGCATCTAATGTGAGTGCGGGATTTTCGGCCGGCGTGAGTTTAAGATGGAGCCTGTTCGACGGCGGCAGCGGGATCACCGGGGTGAAGAATGCCCGTATCGATACCGAAAACCGGGAGCTTCAGAAGCAACAGATCATCATGGAGGTAAAGCGCGACATTGCCAATGCGCTGGGGAATTACGAGAATTTGCTGGAGGTATTCCACTTACAGGAGCAGAATGTTATTACGGCCATAAATAACTTCGAACGTTCGAACGAGCGTTATAAACTGGGGCAGATCTCCTCGGTTGAATTGCGACAGGCACAGTTGAACCTGCTAAATGCCCGCACCAATAAGAATCTTGCCAAATACGAGGCCAAGCTGGCCGAACTCGAAGTACTGCAGCTTACCGGGCAGCTGCTTAACGTGGAATTCTAATGGAGCATTTCTTCCAATGTCCGTACTGTTGGGAGCAGATCTCCATGCTGCTGGACCCTTCGGTTTCCCAAACCTATATAGAGGATTGTGAAGTGTGTTGCAATCCAATCGAAGTGGCAACAGAATTTGAGGGAGGTGAATTATCTTACTTTTCGGCGGTGAGTATCGAGCAATAATTCGTATATTTAGTAACTCCCTGTTATTAAATTACTTGCGATGCTCTCTGGTTTCAGTTTTTCGGACGACACGGTGGGATTTCTTATTGAGGGAGACTTTAATACTGAATTGTCACTGGAACTTCATGCGCGCATTCTTCAGAAGTTAAAACTATACGATAAGATAAACCTCTATCTTGAGGATTCGAATATTGAAAAGTTCACGCTGGATGCGGTCATCGACGAGATTATGTTCAAGGTTAAGAATGCCGAGCGTTTTAATAAGATTGCGGTGGTTACAGACCGCCGCTGGATAAAGTTATGTGCGGCCCTGGAGGGCATGTTCACCAGTATTAACTTCAGGAGTTTTTCCACTGAAGACCGATTGGACGCCATTGCCTGGATTGCGGAGCGATAAGAGTTACATCAAACAGTCTTTCAGCGCTGCTTCCAGGTTCTTCCACACGTAATTAAAGAAGGATTTTGTTCGATCGGGGGTTACCGTTGCCTTACAATCGCTGAAGTTCTTGCCGTCGTCTTTACTGTCTTTAGCCACGAAAATATTGAGCAGGCCGGAGATAAACTTCCGTTCCTTTCGCCCGTTGTCTTTTAGGAGTTCCACCTTAAAGTCTTCGTAGTCTATACGCATATCGATATTGGAAC
Organism: Pukyongia sp.; assembly: GCA_030148705.1. Classification (GTDB taxonomy): domain Bacteria; phylum Bacteroidota; class Bacteroidia; order Flavobacteriales; family Flavobacteriaceae; genus Pukyongia. Next base: position 1,895 of record JASBSY010000005.1, on the reverse strand, counting down.
CGGTATCTGTCCCGGAGATGGTAAAATAGACCTTATCCATTTCCCCCACCAGACCAACGTTGAGGTTGGGGCGGGTAAAAGAGTTGAGTTGTTTGGCCTGCAGCTGTTCCATATCCCCTTTAAAGAGAAACTGGTTGCTCGCATCCTGCACGGCAAAGCTCCAGTCTACGTTCATGGGGGTATAGCCCATAAACACGGCATCTGCCAGCACCCGGGTTTTAGTATCGCCGGTGTAGGTATTCCCGAAATTATAGATGGTGGCGTTCATCTTCTCGAAGGTCAGGGTACCGGGCGGGTTTTCGGCCTTGGTCTTTTCCTGGTATTCCAGGGCAGTATTGCGGATGGTAACCGAGTCCACATCCATGCTAAAGGGCAGTTCCCGCAGTAGCTGACCGTAGGCTTTTTTAGTGCGCTGATCGTCCGGCAGCAGTTTGTTGCGATAGATGGTAGCATCCAGGCCATCGATGGAGACCTGGGAGGCGCGGGTAAACAGTTTGCGGGTTTTAAAGCCGAAGTCGAGGCTGTCGATGGAGATTGAATCCACTTCCACGTCTATATGGTCTCGTTCGCGGTTTATGCTGGCGTCCAGTTGTTGTTTGCTCATGACGGTCTTTAGTTGCAGTTGTCGGGCCACCAGTTTGCGGTCGTGCACGTCGAAATCGGCGATTTTAAGGAGTTCTCGGGAACCTACTTTCAGGGCGATGGAATCGGCTTTGGCGTCGTAGTCGCCGTATTTCAGGGGCAGGCGTTTTCGCAGGGTTTCGGGGTCTATATGGATGTCGTCTATTTCCACGGTAAGGTTTTCGGCATAGAGGAAGACGGAGTCCTTAGTTTTATCGAATATATGGATGGTGGAGTTGTCGATGCTGAGTTCTTCCACGGTAAGGGGTTTCCCGAGTTTTATCATACCTTTTTGGGAGCTGCTGTCTTGTTTTCGCAGGTACAGGTGTTTGTAGTGGCGGATTACCGGGGATTTTAGTTTGATGTCTTCGATAAGGATTTCGTTGCTGAAGAGGTATCGCTGGTAGCTGATATCTTCGATGATAAGGGAGTCCATATGGACGCTGGTGTGCATATCGTCGTTGTCCTGATTTTTAATTTTCAGTTGCAGGCCTGAGTAGGTAATGGTCCCGGTAAGCAGGTGTACGGAGAGGTCGGAGTAGGTGATGTTATAATGTTCCGGCAGGTTGTTATTTACGAAGGTTTCCACCTTTTGTTTGAGGAAGTAATTGATGCCTAGCAGGCCTCCGAAGCAGAGCAGGGCGATGGCCAGGACGATAAGAAGGGTGTTGCGTACGGTTTTATTCATACTTAAAGTTAGGCATTTCCGAATGTCTGGTATAAAATTTGTGATTTTCTGTTAAAGTTAGGGGGTGTCCGGCTTGTTAGAATTAAAAATCCTTGTATCTTTGCAGTCCACATCGCGGGACGCTTCGACAAGCTCAGCGCGAGGAATTTTGAAATAAGAGATTGATTTGGGCGAAACGCTTTTTCGGATTGATCATAAACACATATCGCGGGATAGAGCAGTATCCTTCGACAGGCTCAGGACAGGGTACCTACCGGTTCTGAGAAGAAATAAAAAGTAGGAACTAAAACAATGTTTTTAGTTTAAAAGACATATCGCGGGATAGAGCAGTAGGTAGCTCGTCGGGCTCATAACCCGAAGGTCGCTGGTTCGAGTCCAGCTCCCGCTACAAAGAAAACCTCTTGTGAAAACAAGAGGTTTTTTGCGTTTCGGAAGAAGCGGAACTTGTTCCAGCTTCTGAAGAAACGCAAAAACTATTAAGTGCGTAGCACTTGAGGTTTTATTTGTAAAGCCCTCCCCACTCTGGACCAATTGCTGCTGTTTTGCAGCAGCAATTGAATCCAGCTATTTCTCTATGTTCCAGCTT
>JASBSY010000009.1 GCA_030148705.1 Pukyongia sp. | reverse complement strand
TATTGAAATAATGATTGATTACAGGTAAAACTGTTTTCGGGGTGTAGCCCTTCGACTCCGCGAGGCGTCGCTCAGGATAAACTCCGCCCGGTTCCCGGACTACTTTATTTGGTAGTATTTTTTGGAACTGAATATTGAAATAATGATTGATTACAGGTAAAACTGTTTTCGGGGTGTAGCCCTTCGACTCCGCGAGGCGTCGCTCAGGATAAACTCCGCCCGGTTCCCGGACTACTTTATTTGGTAGTATTTTTTGGAACCAAATATTGAAATAATGATTGATTACAGGTAAAACTGTTTTCGGGGTGTAGCGTAGCCCGGTTATCGCGCCTGCTTTGGGAGCAGGAGGTCGCAGGTTCGAATCCTGCCACCCCGACAAATCAACAGGGAGTTTTTGTAGAAAGTTTACTTTCTTAAAAATGCGAAGGCATTGATTTGTGATCCTCACAAGAGGATCAATGCATAATCCTGCCACCCAGACAAAAAATAAAGCTTTTTATGTAAATTAAGGCTTTAATAATATTAAAAGTACCACTAAAAGGTTATAATAAATTGGTCGCGTAGCTCAGTTGGATAGAGCATCTGCCTTCTAAGCAGACGGTCACAGGTTCGAATCCTGTCGCGATCACTTGTAAATAAAAGGCTTCCAAGTTATGGAAGCCTTTTTTATTAGCCTATTTGCACAATATTTGCATAAATTATCTTCGATTCCTAACTATTTAAACTCACTCTTTAAGAACTTTTCTGAATACAGTTCCATATTCTGTTTGTATATGTAGAATATAGAGACCAGAAGATAAACTACTCATATCAATTTTATGAATATTGTCAGAAGTAAATAGTTTATTACCTAAACTATTAAACATAACAACCTTCTTAATTTCACCTGAAAACACAATTTCCAAACTATTCTGTACAGGATTTGGAAATACTTGGACAGTTTCTAACTTGAATGCTTCAAGACCAAGGACTGTAAGGTTTTCATACCAAGCTATTCTATCATCATTTTGTGAAGCCGCAAAAACATCAAAGTCACCATCATCATCAACATCTTCAACATACACACCTAATATTCCTATTTGCTGATCATTGTTTGAGATGACGTGTGGATTACTAAATGTCCCTTCCCCATCAAGGTTTTCGAGCCAAACTAATTGTCCTAATAACTGATTATTATTACCAGCAGCCAGAATATCCAAATCGTCGTCGTTGTCCAAATCAGCTACAAATAAACTTCGAACATTTGGGATTTCACTAGTAATGATAATTTCTGAACTAAAATTTCCCTGCCCGTCTAAATTTTGATACCATGATACCCTATCGCTTCCTATAGTTACAGTTACGATGTCTATGTCGTTATCATCGTCTATATCGGCCGCGAACAAATCTGTTGTGGCAGGACCTGCTGGGCCGATGATTTGAGGAGGGCCAAAATTTCCTTGCCCATCTAAATTCTCATACCAGGACAATATTTCGCTACCTGAAGAACTCGCTGCAATATCTTGATCATCATCTCCATCGAAATCTGCGATAACAACATATCTGCCATTATTACCTTCTGTTGATATTACTTGCCCTGTGCCAAATACACCCGACCCAAGATTTTCATACCATTCTATCGTGTCATTTAAATCAGAGGCGGAAATAACATCCACAAGATTATCACCATTTAGGTCACCAGTAATGGCCGAATATGCCCCATTGGCCGAAGTGGAAAGTACTTTTTGAGTGCTAAAATTTCCAAATCCATCTAAGTTTTCATACCACACCACCAAATCATCCGGACCTGATACAGCGATTATGTCAATATCCAAATCATTATCAAGGTCGGCATAGGAGACAAAAATCGTTTCCTGGATCATGCCGATTAGTTGCTCATCGCCGAAAATTCCATCACCTTGATTCTTAAACCAAGAAACAGAACTGTCAAATTTATTTGCAGAAACCACATCCACTAAATTATCTCCGTCAATATCCACAACAACAATTCGCTGTGTGCCATTGGCATCGTCTGTAATGTAATTAGCGTTTGAGCTAATCTGAGCAGTAAGATTTGTCAAGACCAGTTGGGTAATAAATATTATTTTTTTCGTATGCCTGTTCATGTAATATATTTATACTATTATAGTCTCAAAAAACGATATTTCACTCATTTTCTTTTTGAATTATTGATTCTAAGACTGATCCATCATTATAATTTTTTTCAATCTTATAAAGACCTTGCGGTAAGTTTTGGATTAAATAAATGTCATTTATTTCTAAGGAGTCTTTGGCCGTTATTGTAACATTCGTGTTAAAAACTCCATCATTAAACTTAGTTACAGAACCTTCCTTAGGCGATCTATTCCAATTGTCATAACATCTTCTTGGTTGTGGCACGAAATCAGAATGTGGGTGATTAATTAATATTGCAGTATGATTTGGATGTGTAATTGACCCATAATTACTGGTGGCTTTATCTATAACTGACCAGGCGCTTGACGAGTAAGAAAAATTTGTGTTGTGATATTCTGTTGGTTCTGGACAATCACATTCGCAGGGGAGAAAACGATATTCGAATCCCGGCTGAAATAAAGGAGGATTTGCTGGGCTTGGTTCAGGCCCGGAAACATAATACTCCCCTCGGTATGGTTCATATAAAGAAGCAAGAGTCGTTTGCGCATCTTCAAACTGTCCAAATATGTCTTCGACAATTGTTTGTCGCATCCTATTGCCTTGACCAATTGTAAAAGAGTCCCTACATTCCTTTATAGTATAAGCCATGTAGTTGCGAACATCTATTTCAAACACTTGTCGTGTGTCCTCATCACAATCTACGGCCGATGGATTTTCATAAGTACAATCCTCCAAATTCAAATAATAATATTGATATGCTACATTGTCACAAACAGCCGGATTCAGGGAGTTTTCCCAACAATATTCCTCTCTAAAATTTGGTACTGCAGCCGTGTCCGGAACTGCGTCCCCTGCACAATCGGCATTATAATGTGGGTCGGCGGGATTACGTGTAACCTGCTCACAATCGAAACATCGATTTACTGGAGGAGAATTATAGTCTATATCATAGGAATCGAATGTATGCTTCAACCCCAAATTATGTCCAATTTCGTGTATAAACCCAGCTAAGTTATTATGGAAATATTGGTTATATCCTGAAGTTGTTTGTTTGTACATGCCAATTCCTGCAAAAGCCGTTGGAACAAATAAATATACATTAAATGAATTGTAATAGTATTTGCCATTAATTTTGGCATATTCAATAAGATCATAAAATTCAAACGAGCTGCCAATCTCATAATAATCGTCACTGTTTAAGTGGCCTATATCATAATACTTAAAAAATATATTATACTGGTTAAATTCTATATTTAGAGCTTGAACTGCTTGTAAGGCATATTCTTCTATTAATGGGTGATCACTCGAGCCATCCTCACGGTTCACTCCCCAAAAACTAATGTTGAAAACAACAGGATCATAATTAGATAATTCAACAGGGTCAATTGAAGCATTATAAATACCAGGCGTATCTTCTCCTGAATAGTCAATAGTTCCACAAATGAAATCTACAGGTTGAGATAACACTAAACATACTTTCAAAAAGCATAAAATCGGTAAAAACATTATTGGTTTCATATTTATTAGTTTAAAGGTTTACAAATCTTCCAAAAAACAACGGAATCAAAATAAAAAGCGAAAAAAAATACTTTCACTATTAAACTGGGGAGTACTTAAAACTATTGAGGAGTAGATAAATTTAAGCAATTCAAGTTATTTAAAATAACTATTAAACCGGAAATTCATGAATTTCGGGTAACTTTTAACTGTGCTCGATGGTAATCTGCAATAATAAATGGGGCATAAGCTTTCTCTTAAAAGATTTTCTATTGCCATAAAAATACTCTCGCTTTATTACTAATAACTGTTTCGCTTATTCGAATACTTCTTCTCAATTAGTTATTAGGTTTCTAAAAACTCCCTTTAAATACTCTAAATTTTCACTGATAAACAACACATGATTATCTTCAAATTCTTCCAGTGTTGTGCCTTTTCCTTCTCCCCAAACACTTTGTAACTTTGTGAAATTGGTCACCGAAAGGATAAAGCCATTTATCTCCACTTGGATATCGGTCTTATCTTTTTTCAAGTCTTGATTTATCTTCTCCTGTAAAACGGGGATGTGGTTTTTACACCAAAGAATTTTTGAATTGTTGAAATTTGTATCTCCTTGTAATAAGCCTTTGGGATCAAGGAAGTATATATACTGTTTACGGCCATTGACAACCCATAGAATGAAATCTGGATAAAAAGTTGAAGACTCCATAAAAAAACCTAGACCCTTCTTTGAAAGGTTTCGTAGGACAAATAACCTTTTATCTTCGAAAATTTCAGTTTCTTTTAAAAATGTCCGGAGATGTTTTAGAAAATCTCTTTCACCTTCATTCAATCTTTCCGGTACGGTTTTAATCTCTTTAAATTTTTGGCCATCGGTAATTGAAGCAATTGGGGAATACAGGTGTTTATCAAAATGAATAGATGGCAAAGTCTTATCATCTTTATTATAGAGCTGTTGTATTTTAGCCTCTAATTCTTCTATGATGGAAATGTGTTTTTTTGGCACTTTGACAATCATGGTATCCGAAGCAGGAAACATATCTGGATTGGAAATATGATTCAGCATATTATAAGTAAGATGCTTAGACAAAAACTCCTTTTCTTTATTCGCGTAGAATTTATTAATATAATCTTTGATTAAATTATTAGCGATCATTTGTATTTTCCCAGATATAGCTTCGTCTATCCCAAATTGTCCCTTATAGCTATAGATGTTAAATTCGCTTTTTTCAATTAGATCCTTCAAAGGCGCGGCCTTCAGAATCAGATTGTGATACCCTTTAAGTAGCTTATATCGGTTTGCTTCAAGCATTAATTTACCTGCATCAAGAAAATCTTTATAGGTACTTAAGAAATTCACCTTGTAGTCTTCTATTGCTTCCGCAACCTGACCATTAAAACCCCCAGAAGCAATACTAACTTTATTTCTTAAATCAATCGTTACCCGATTTGCAACATCAGCCTGATATTTTAGCTCGATAATTTGATCTTTGAAAGACTTGTCCTGAGGTTTCTTAAAGGTCATAATTTGACCATCCCATTTATCCATATGGTTGAGTTTTATTTCAATGTCATAGTCGATGTAATCGGGAACTTCCTTTTCTATTTCCGTTAAGAAACGATTCATGTATGAAGCATTCAAACCCATGATGGAAATGGTTTGTAATGCTCGGATATGGTAAGGTGCGTGAACTTCTTCTCGTTTTAAAGATAGATTCTTGCCCTTTAGACGAACACCCCGTCCAAATAACTGAATTATTTGAGAACCTTCACTTTTACCCATGTTCATTAACCCCATGCTTGACACTCTCCATGAGTTCCAACCTTCAATAAACTTTTTAGAACCAATTAGAATGTTTATAGTGGAATTGGTTTCTGATATGGCTTGAAATAATGAATTAGAGAAGTTATCATCTTGGATTGTCAGCTCTCCTTTCGTATCTGCTTCAAGCGTTTTGGCATATTTGGGTACATCTCCAATATTGATTACCGCAAAGTATTGATCGCTGGTTTTTGTCTTTAATGCAATTTCCCCATCCGTCTGTTTTACCTGGAAGGCCTCTATGTTTCCTATACCATTGAATACTTTGCTCAGAATGGTTTCCGCAATAGGTTGAGATGTTCTAAGGTGCTCAAAATGATTTTTGAAAATATCATTTCCATCTGCATCTCGTAGACCTGTGCTGTCATTTAAAATTTTATCTAAATCCTCTTGCAAAGAAGAGGGTGATGACAGAGCATATTTGAAGAAATTAATGATTCGAGAAACATCAGAAATGGTGGATTTGTCTGTTTGTGTTCTTCCCGTTCCTATTACTCGGCTTCCAACAAATACCCACAGAGGCTTCTCTATATTATATTGGCGCAGTTCCTTCTCATATTTATCAAACAATTCAAGTTGCTCATAATAACCAAATAAACTGGCTGAAAGAAGAAGTTTATTTTGTTCTTCGCTGTACTCATTTTTGGTGTCAAGGTTGAAAACGCTAAAGTCCTTACCATATCCATCTGTATAGAAATGGCGATAGGAGTAGTCAAAGATGATGGACTTTCCATATTCCTGCAATAAGTCTTTTGTGCTTTTGGTGATAATCTGACCAAAGGTTGCTGAATACTCGAAGGTGAATGACCCTTCTCCACGAGTCAAATGCTCTCTAAGATTCTTCCATGCTCTTTCTTCAGACTTTTGCCCTTTGTGTCCTTCATCAATGAATACTAGATTCTTCGATTCAGAGAAATAATCAACATCAACACTTACACCTTCTCCTTCCTTGTTTTTAACCAATTTGGTAATCTCTAAAATGAGAATTTCACCTTCTTTGGCTTTTAGACTTTCGTCGCTTCCTGAATATAGTTTAACAGGAATACCACTTTCAACACAACTTTCGTAATGTTGCCTGCTTAATCCTTCATTTGGGGTGATGAGAATGATGTTTTCCCATTCTTTGAAGTACTTGGTAATTTGCCAATAGTTGCAATGCATTAATAGCGTTTTACCACTACCGGTTGCCATCCAATAAGCAAGTTTCTTCAAGTCATTTTCTGTGTAGGCTTCTAATTGTTGACAGTCTTTGCTTCCTTCAGCATAGTCATTCAGCTTGGCAATAAATTGATTTGCATTGTTGCTGTAATGGTCAAAAAAATACTCGGTAAATAGTAAGGCAAACCACTGATAGTATTTGAATGTGAGAAAAGGTTCTGCACGGTTTTCACGGAGTTTTTTCTCATAACCCTGTATGGCTTCATCGTATTGCTGTATAGCACGATCTTCGATGAATTTGTCTGAGTTAGATATTAAAGCACTGGCAAAATAGGTGTAGCCCGTTGAGCTAGTACCTGACTCTTTGTTGTTAAATTCCTCTCGTAAGTCTTCAAAAGCTTCATAACCAAACAGATGCAGGATGTACCTGAAAAGGACAAGTTGTTTTTCTAATTGCATATTTTCTAATTCTTTTCTTGGTTAGTTGCATCAATGATTTTTAAACGAAGTTCTTCGCTGAAATCATCTTCATTGATAATTGAATAAATTATCTCATACAATAAGTCCTTATCAATTCTATTGTCAGCCACATGCACTGATATATTTTCCATTTCAATGATAAATCGGTCTGTACAGTATTCTAGTCCATTTATTACAAGAAAATAAGCCCCAAAAGCTATGCTACTTCTTTTATTGCCGTCTCGGAAAGCATGATTCTTGTTGACGGAAAACACCAAATGAGTGACCTTATGTTCAAATTCTGGGTAATAAAAATCATTCTGTACATGCTCTAATACACTTTCCAGTAGTCCAATATTAGTTATTCCATGTATACCACCAGACGCATTAAAAATAAAATCGTGTGTTCTAATAGCGTATTCTGTCGTGAAATAATTGAACGCCATCCTACCTTTCCTTTAATCTTTTGAACACATCTATATTCGCTTTGAGCCTTTCCTCGAAGACCATACTCTTCTCGCCAAGGAATTTTTCAAACTCCTCTGAAGTGAGGTGTGTCACATAACTCTTTAGTTTTTCGTGTAAAGCATCACGGAAAACCATATCCCGGCTTGCCATTAATGTTTTGGCTTTTTCCAAAAGTGGTTGGAATGCGGCACCATGTGCATTTTCAAATTCTATGAAAAGTGAAGCGGCCTCAGGCATTGATAATTTTCTTCCAACGTCTTTCTTTTTAGTTTGAAGGATTTTTGCAAAACCATTTTCATATGCGGCAATCAGGTCAAGGACTTCGGAATACATTGTATCTCGAGCAGAATCTTTAGCCTTCAAGTTCAATATTTGCTTGTATTCCTTCGCGTTTTCATGGAATATAGATTTATAAACCGCATCGGTAAACTGGGCAAACTTCCATTTGTTATCCACAATACAATGATCTAATGCGTCTGTAAATGCTCTACGATAATTAAATTCCCTGACGGCACTTGGGAGAAACTCTTCTTCTCTTTGATTAATATACTTTGTATTACCACCTATTTTAGCGTTTATAGTGTCAATTACGATATCAAGCATAAGAGCTCTAAGTTGTTTAGCTCTATCACTTTCTGTTAAAAGCATTCCTATATTGAGAAATGCGCGAAAAGTAAAAACACCTACTTTAGGGGCTTTAGAAATATCAGCAACATCTTTCTCAGATATATCATCAAGTATGTTCGGGACATTGATGTCCTTAACATCTGAAAGCCCATGTAGATATTGATCATAAGCTTTCTTGAAATCTTTTAAACGATTACCACTAATAACTTCATAACCGCTTTTAGCAAACTCATCTTCATGCTGTTCTAAATATCTATTAATAGTTCGTACATCAATATCATAGTAATACGCTATTTGTCTTTTCGTATATCGCAAACTATCTTCAAAATATATACCTGGAAAAGCAACTTCTTTTTCTATTTCTTGTAAAGCATACTTGTTGTTCAGTATGTTTTTACGATGAACATCAGATGTGGTTAAATCTTTTGCCATAGCCTATGTCAACATTTTGTTTTTAAATACTTCTTCAATGGGCTGATAGCCTTCTATATGTGCTTGGTCATTGATGTAAAACAGATCATATTCAAAGGCTTTGAGTTCTGTTTTTAATGTGGCTGCATCTTCTTTGAAAGCATCTACACTCCAATCTTTTACGGAACGCCATACTACCAATATTTTCTTGTTGACATTGTTATGACCGTAAATGAATTGGTACTTCTTGCCATTGAGTATTTTGGTGATGCATTTCTGCATGTGAAGCCCTATGAGGTAGTTGAAAGTCTCCACTAAATCAACGGCTTGCTCGGTATCATAGGTAAAGCCATCCCATACCTTGAGTTTGTAATCCCAAGGGTCTTGCATGGCAGCAGTATTTACAAGGGTTTGGCTGCCTTTTGTTTCAAATTCCAAAAAGTATTTTGGGATGTACTGCTCAAATTCTAATGCCTTTTGTATGGCATCTTCTGAGGCATTAAAGGCAATGTTTTCTAAGGCTTCTTCATACTGCTCTAAGCGTTGGTACTTGAAGAATACCCCAAGCCCATTCATGCTGCCATCTTTTGGTTTTCCTGACTTCCATGAATAGGTATAACCGATCTTCTTAATCCTTGGAATAATCACAGAATAGAAGTATTTCCCTTGTTCAATGAGAATACATTTTCTCATGCCATTGTCTTCTTCATTAAGCATTTGTACAGCATGAAATGTAGTTCCTGAACCTGGGAAGAAATCTAGTGTCACAGATGTCTTATCTTCTAAAGCTCCACTTACTCGCAAACAATCAAAAACCAACTGCTTTGCCTTGGGGAAGTCGAAAGGCTTTTCATCAAAAAGCGCTTTTAATTCCGCTGCACCGTGATTTGCTGATGCGTATTCTTTCTTGTCCCACCAAGTAACAGGCAGAGAGTTTTCATCCATCCGAGTCTTAAAATCGATACTGATTCCACCTTCCTTTGGTCGCCTTACTCTATACTCATTTAGCTCTTTAGAAACTCTTTCAAACCCCCTTTGCCATCTTTTATGTACTTCCTTGCCGTCAGTATTTGTTATTGGCCATACAGCTTCTTCATTCTCTTGTGGTTGTTCATGTACAATCGGTGGATTGTCCTTTACATATTCAAGGTTGGGAATACGAATGTTATCCTTATCATCCACATATATTGGATAATACATTGTGGGTCGATCTTCCTTTCTGTCACCTGTTCCTGAACGAATAAAATTTGCCCATGCAAAATTTCCTTGACTATCTTTTTCTGGGTATCGATTGAGTCGCTTCTCCGATATTTCTAATGATTTGGGTATTGCCAAATTAGATTTCCCAAAGAACAAAGCATATTCGTGAGCTGGAGAGAATTTACCTTTCGTTTTTCTTCCTGCAGGGTTCGACCTTACTGTGACTATTCCAACTTCTTTGTAAAAATGTTCTTCTAGGAGTTTTCTTAGTCCTAATACTTCCACATCATCAATTGCCACACAAATCATGGAATCGTCCTTTAGAAGATCTTCAGAGAGTTTGATTCTCTGATCCATCAAAGACAAAAAGGAAGAAGATTTATAGTTGTTCTTATAAATAATAGCTGAGGCATCAGTATTGTATGGCGGGTCAATATAAATTGGACTTATTCCATTGGAGAACTTATCTTGGATAAGCTGTAGTCCGTGATAGTTGTCCGAACGCTGAACAAATCCATCAGATTTTTCTTCGATGTTAATACAATCTGATAAGTCATTTAAAAGATTGTTCTTGAAGTCAATGGAAAAATGAATTGTATCAATTGGTAGCTTTCTCCATGCGTGTAAGTCTGCTTTTAACTCTTCAATTGCTTTTGGGACTTTTTTATCTCCGAACAACTCTTTCCACTCAGCAACCTGCATTTCATTTTTAACTACTTCTTCCAAAATGGGTTTGGCTGCTTCTTCACCTATATACTCAACCAAGCGGTCTATGGTTATCACCCATTCGGTGCTCAGCACAAATTTCTTTTTCTCCCATAGCTTTTTTTGGAAATCTTCTATCTGACTAACAAATTCAATGATGGTATCAGCTATAGATTTGAATACCTTAATGGTTTTCAGGTTGTGCTTTAGTCGGTCAAAATGTGAATCTGTGTCGGTTACATAAAGGTCATCCACATTTACCAATTCACTCTTGATGTAATAATCCAACTCACGTTCTAAGAAGCCTTTCAGGTTTTTATGAATAAAGAAATCGTGCTTATTCTTTCGGGTGTAGTGCTGGAGCTTCTTTAAGAGTAGAGGCTTACCTTCTTGTTCTTTCCATAGGTTGGCAAATATTGGATTGGTGCCAAATTCTTTTTTCAAGAAATCGAATGCAATTTCATCAAGGGTGTCTTGTTTGCTATTGCCTTTAACTTTCTTCTTTTCATGGTCACCCAATGGTCTGTACTCAAAGTAGATGGTGATTTCTTTCTCGTTTACATCGGGCTGCTTGTTGGCTAACACAAACTGCAAGTCGCTATCATCTTTTTCTTTGATTTCAGGCGACTTATCAGAAAGCATAAAGAAGTTGGTTTCTTCGGCTTTTACATTGCCTTGCTCAAGTTGTGCATTGTGCAATTTGAAATTCACTACAAGGTTACCATCTGCTGTTTGCACCTTGAAAGCATAATGGTTGAAGGTCTCAGATGACTTGATGTAGTATTGATCCTGATTAGCCCAATGAAAGTGGGTTTCTTCTCCGTTGTAAGGAACTACGTACTTTTCATTCTTGCCAAACCTACGTTTGCTGATAAAGTCGCCCTTATCATAGTAGCGAGAGAAGAATAAGGTCAGGTGGTTGTATATCTGATTCTCAGTTTCAGCCGAGACAGAAGATTCAGTCGCTTTTGCTTTTAGTTCTTGATACTGGTTAATTTTGTCCTTACCGAACTTCTCAAGAGTTTTCTTTTCACTCGCATCTGCTTCTAACCAACCTTTTATGATATCATCCTTTTCGAACTCTGAGATTTGCTCCTGTATCCGGTTGGCTTCATCGGCTGACAAAGTCTGCAACTCTGCTTTTACCTTGTCTACTAATAGTTGGTCAATGAAGTTGGCAATCTCTTTCTTTTTGTAATGTAGGATCTTATAAACACCAAAATCCAAGTCTTGAGAATCGAATTGGAAGAGTTGATTCAGGAAGGATTTTAGTTGTTCAAGCGATGTATTGTCTTTAGCCATTCTGCTCGTCTTTCTTAATTTCTATTAGTAAATCTTTGACTTCAACGTCAAGAATTCTTGCTATTTCATACAGCGCCTCTAATCTGGGCTGTTGTCGATTCTGGACATATCCATTAACAATGTTATAGCTTTTGCCCAGCTTTTCAGCCAACCAGGTCGGTATAATACTTCTTTCTTGAAGTACTTCATTGATCCTGTTCATGGGAAGTTTTTCAAACTTTGAAACTACGGATATTTTTGATATATATCGAAACATCGGGTAAAAAACGACTGAATAATTATAAATATTAAAAAATTATTACTTTCGCCGATCTGGTACATTTTGGATTAGTAAAAAATAAACTATATACATTCTTAATACTAGCAAAATTTTTCAACGGGTGATGGCAGCTTTTCATACTCAGCTTGCAATTTTTCTCGCTGTCTTATATTTTCACCGTCTCATACTTTTTCCCTTAAATTCGACAATGTTGAACATTTCAAATAGCCGATCATATACCCTACCTCCGTATTTTGCTCTGAATTGAAGTAAGCCTGAGTTAACATCTTCATTGCCGTGTTCAGGATCGTAATTACAGGCTAAAATGGTTTTAGCATTATTTGAACAACGTATTTCTAGGATATCTTTAAACACATTTTTAAGTCCAAAATTTGAGGCCACAGGCTCGGTTAAAATATCGTCGAATAGTCGAGTTCCTTTAGCATACTTTTCCATAAAATTCTTTTTATCATACGAAGTATGAAGGCTCTCATATTCAGATGTTACATCCAAGGCAGTATGATATCTATAAAGAGATGGTTGTAATCTCACTAAAGTTTGTAGAATACTCGATTTTCCGGTACCGTAATCCCCAATAATTAAGAGGCCCTTATCCCAGCCAGGCTTGGACAATTTTTGATTTATTAAAGAAGAACGAAAAAATAATGGGCTTCTGGTTAAATATCTTATTATCGTGATAAGCCTTAGAAAGGTTTCCTGCGATTCTATAAATTTATGTCCGTGATCGGTCTGGTATTGATCCATAAACTCGACAATGAAAGGTGGGATGTTATTAGGCTTTTTGACTATCATGATATCAACTTCTTTTATAACTTATCTATTCATATCTCGCATTTCGTGATGTGCTTGCGATTTTTCGTTCGCCGCCCATTTTTTAATTCTTTTTTCAAGTTCCCAATATTGCTCATCCTGAAAACGCAATCTTCCTGTCGTGCGATTGCTTTCGGACCAAAACGAATAAAAAGAGTCTAAAAGGCTTTTTTTATAAGTTGAGAGTGAATACACCTTCTCTCTAAATTCTTTTAATGCTTTACTTATTTCTTTGTCATTATTAGTTGTTGCGATTTGATTGAGACCTTCTTGCTGTTTGCGTGCTAGTCGCTTGCTATTTTGCATGTCAATAAAAAAATTTGCTGTCAGCTGTATTTTTGAAAATTTATTGGTTGTAACAACCTGAATTTCGTTTGTCGATTTTAATTTTTCCAGAGCGGTACGGATTTTACTTATTGATAAACCGGTTTCGATGCTTAGCTTTTCAAAGGAGCTGATAAGTTGACCAGGGTAAATAGTCTGTCCTTGCCACTGTTTGGTTTCGAAATTCGCTTTCAATAAGAGATGCACCATGAGTTTGGCAGTATTAACATCTTGATACCATTGCCAATCCATGAAGGTTCTAGGAAGCTTAATAAATCCTTTCTTTTTATTCAACATATGTTTATTCTGTGGTTAAATTATCGGGCAACATTCGAACCAGTGAATTTGTTTCTAAATCGAAATATGTCAAATATCCATCCGGGCTTGTAGGTTGACCCTTCACTAAGTGATATCTAGCTAACTTGCTTTCTATTCTTTCTATATCAGCCTTAGTTGCCGGTTTACTTGCGGGTGGTGTAAGTACTTTTTCGATAAGATTTACAGCTAAGGCTCCAGCCGCGGCATTCCCTACTCCGGCTAAAGACATTTTTTCAATTTTTATTTTTTTCTTGACCGGTTTTCCTAATCCACTCTTAGTGGAATTAATTATCGTAGAATTAGACTTATTTGATTCTCGATAATGATAGGCTTTGGAGCGGCAACTAGAAGAACAGTACTTTTGAATCCTCCGTTTGTTGGGCAAGTACTCGATACCACAATAATTACATTGATAGAGTCTATTTTCCGTATTATGTGCGTTAATTTGACGGCTTTTCATACTTGTTTCTTTAATTTCACTTGAGACAAATATTGATCTACTTTATCCGATACCTTAGGTTTCTTTCGGCCATTCGTCACCCACTCTATAATTTCCGATTTCAGAAAATAAAGCTTCTTTCCCGGTTTGTGATATGGAATTTTATTCCTATGCACCAAACCGTAAATTGTTTGAACGGATAAATCAAGTAGCTTACTTAGCTGTGTTACGTCAAGAAAAATATCTTGAAGTTGAGGCACTTTACTGGTCGACTGTAGAGTCGAACTGATGTTGGCTGAAATTCTCTCAGCTAACACTGTTATTTGATGCTCTGTGAGCTGGTAAATAATTTTTCGCATGCCCCAATAGACAAACTAAATTTGTGTTATTTGGCATGGCTTGGAAATCGAGTGGATAGTAGTTGGAAATCTAACTTGTTGTGTTTCAAATGTTATGCTAAGAATAAACATAAATATATCTATAAATGTTGAGCGAAAGTTGATACCATTATTTTAGGTTTACTCGTAAATGCTTTAGTATATTTATGGTTGAATCAAGAGATAAGTTTTCTATTTTACTTATTAAGTTATCAATCCTCTCTCTTTTTTTTGGTATTGAAACCTTTGAATAATCGATACCTTGAGATATCTTTTTGTAAGTCGTTAGATTTTGAGCATTGTTCAAAAAATATTTATCATCGTAAATGTCATCACAGATACTTACAATTCGTATAAATTCAGTCAACTTAAAATCATCTCTAAGTTTATTTAAAGAAAGATAACAACAATGTAACAAGATACATTTGTCCGAAAAGTCTAGTTGTTTAATGTCACTTCTCAACCTCAGAACACTGTTTGATGTAGGAATTTTTGAATTAGCTTCTTCCAGGCTAGAGTCACTCGCTTTCTGCACAATGGATTTTACGCCATATCGTTCATTTTGCACTTTTTCAATAATTGCCGCAAAATTTGGATTTTCGTCAATTCTTAGAAGTTTAAAGTAGTCAAGTTTGTCACCTTCGTATAAGCTTTCGTAATTATTATAGTTCTGATTAAGAATCAACATAGTTTCATAATCAGCATCTCTTATGGCGATTTTCTTAATCAATTCTTCGAAAGTAAGTGTCAAACAGTTTTTTAAATTATCAAACTGTGATTTTAAGTCAATTAATATGGCATTTTGAACTTCATCCTTTGAATATTTTTTTCTCCCAGCTTCAAAAACCCCTATGCACCCAGGGTAGTTATTTTCGATTTGCTTTTCCAATAAACCTTTTCTATCTAAGATTTGACGATTTAAGTCATTAAACACATTATTATATCGCACAGACAATGAGCTTTGGTTAAGAAAATAGTCTTTTAAAAAAGCTTCGTTGCTGATTATTTCTTTACTAAAATGTTGGAAATAAATTTTTACGTAGTTAGACATTTAAAAGTCCATTAGCGAGTTAGCAAATTCCTTTTTTGTTTCATCTTCGAATCCGGCAAAATAATTCTTAGTAACGGTTAAATTACTATGATTTAAAGCATCACTTATGAACTCCATGGATGCCCCTTTTTGGATCGAAATAGTTGCGAAAGAATGCCTGGCCCAATAAGTTGAGATTTTAAATGCGAACCCAAGGCTCCTAGCGTACCTATCAAAAAATAAATTTATATGACTGATGAAGTTTTTAACCTTCTTATCCTGTGCAAATGGATCGTCCCCAGAAGATATTACATCAAAAATATAATCATCATCAGCAGCTTGAATATCTCCATAACGCTGCAGAATACTTTTTGAATACTCATTCAGAAAGACACTTATTTGCTTGAGGTTGCTTTTTTTTGTTGTAATAGTTTTTTGACGGAAGTAAACAATTTTATCATCTTGTAAATTAGCTCCTTTTAATAGCAAAATATCTTTCATATTCATTCCGTTCAGCGCATAGCTTAAAAACCAAAAATCCTTAGCTTTTTGTTGTTCTGGACCATTTGTAGATCCTCTGTATAGAACTGCAAGTTGATCTCTACCTAAAGCTTTGCGCTTTTTCAGAGCTTTTGGAATTTGGTACTTATTCTTGCCTTTACCAAAAGGGTAAATATCTCTCTTAATATCCCCATCACTTATGGCTTCATTAAATACGGTTCTAAGACATCTTATATAGATCGAAACGGTTGTATAAGATTTCTTATGTTGCTTAACCATGAAATTCTCAAATCCTTCGAGCCATTTTTGATTTATTTCATAAAATGTTAAAGACTTAACAGCTGCATAGACTTTTTGAGATTTAGATTTATAAGATTCAAATTTCACCTGATTTAAAAGGTACATTCCTAATGCTTTTAAACTTAAATCATAGTTACTCGCAGACCCCACCTGTCCGTTTTTTTTCAACTCCTCTATTTTCTTTTTATAGTGATAACTGACACTTATCGAAGCCGATTTACTTCGGAATAATTTTCTCTCAAATTGATCAAAGGAAAATGTTGTTAGTGCCTTTGCTGCTTTATCGGCCCTTTGCATAAATTCAGTTAGATAAACACGGTTTTCCCGGTTTTTACCTCTAACGGTAACACTCGAATCTGTAATTGTGTTGAAGTCGTCAATCGTGAGGTTTAAATTGGTTGAATACAGTTTTGCCTTTTTAGTATTCACAGAGTATACTCGTAGTTTTACAGGAAAAATGTTCTTGTTATTCTTTAGTGACCTGCGTGTGTCTAAGTAAAATGTAGTGGAAAATTCCATATTTCAAATTTGCACAAATTTTGCACAAAAAATGGCATTTGCATAAAATAATATTGATAAATATTGAAAAATATATTTGAAATAAATGCTTTAAGGGCCCTGTAAATACAAAGAAACCAAAATTATGAACAATTATAGAAAAGAATTATAATGGGTCTTCTAAGCAGACGGTCACAGGTTCGAATCCTGTCGCGATCACTTAAGAATTAAAAGCGTTCACAATGTGTGAACGCTTTTTTATTTGAATAAGGCCTGAACTTGTTCAGAAGCCGAAATGAAAATAAAAAAGCAGGCAAACCCCTGGGTTTGCGCTTTTAATTTAGACTACGGACCGCCATCAGGATCACGAGCGAAGTGAGGTAATCCTGATCTGGTAATCGCCCTTCCTCTTTACATAAGTGATAAGCAGGCAAACCCCTGGGTTTGCGCTTTTAATTTAGACTACGGAACGCAATCAGGATCACAAGCGAAGCGAAGTAATCCTGATCTTGCGATCGTACTTCTTCTTTCTATACGGGATGTTTCAACAAGGAACGCAATCAGGATCACGAGCGAAGCGAGGTAATCCGGATTTGGTAATCGCCTTCCTCTTTACATACGTGATAAGCAGGCAAACCCCTGGGTTTGCGCTTTTAATTTAGACTACGGAACGCAATCAGGATCACGAGCGAAGTGAAGTAATCTTTATCTTATGTCCAAACTCTGTAAGTTTTCTACTGCGTATGCTCGGCGTGATCCACTTCTTTTAACCTCATCCCACATACGGGACATTTCACATTTTTATCGGTATAGGTCTTGTCACCCTCGCATTTCATAGGACATTGATATTCAGTTGCCTTTACGTTTTCTGTAGTTTCAACTTCCTTGCTGTCATTTTTACAACTTACAACCGTAAAGGCGGTAATTAGAGTTAACCCTAAAATTAATTTTTTCATGCTTTAACTATTATAATTATTATTCGATTATTTGTATTACTTCCCCGCAGGTTAGCATTGCGTCGCCAAAATACGGATTGATAACTTTTTCCTCCTTGCTCAACCAATACGCACCCTTATTATTATCTGCCATGGGACAATATTCAACGTATACTTTTTCGTTAACCCCAAACAACTGCACAGCTTTAATAAGGTGGGATGAGAAGTCTTTAAAGTGCATGCGCTGTGTTTTGATATCCGATGCGTTCGAAATAGCCCTTGCTCCCTCTTTTAACTCCGAATCTAGTGCCATCCAAAGGTTGTGAGTCTTTTCATCGGTTAGTAACGTCATGTCTACCTTATTCAAATCGTCTATAAATCTTTTTGCGGCTACTGTGGTGTTCTTTGTATTCTCTATTACCAATGCGTCTTTTAAATTGATGTAATCATCTAAAATGGCCTTCAATTGCCCTTTGAATGTATCGGATACCGACCGCCGCTCATTGAATGTTATTTGCTCACCGGTGGGGATTGATGCATTGGTTTGCATACCTGAATGTCCTTCATGGCCGGTCACTGTAACGGCTCCCTCCTTGTTCATCATCGACTTCTTACCCTGTAACTGGGCAGCAGCATCTACGGTAAATGTTCCGTTTGTAACTATTTCATTGCCCGCGAACAATCCTTCTATAACCTGGTATTCATTTCCCATCTGTTTGCCCAACTTCACTTCCCGCATTTCAAAAACGGGCTGCTGGGGATCGATCTTTAAATACACAACAGATCGCTCTCCGGTCCAAAGTACCGCTGATGCCGGAATAGTGAGTGTTTCATCACTTTTTGGTATAACTCCGTCAATTTTTGCGCTGACAAACATTCCCGGTTTAAAAATATCGTCCTTATTATTCAGAACTACGCGCAGGGTTAAAGTCCTGGTTTGGGTATCTAAAACAGGGTCTATAAAATCTATTTTCCCTTTGAATTCCTTATTTGGGTATGCATTGGTGGTTACTGTGACTTCCTGTCCTTTTTTAAACAGATCGATCTGATTTTCATAAACATCAAAATTTGCCCACACCGTGCTAAGGTTGGCAATCTTTAGCATGGGTTCTCCTTGTTTAACATAATCCCCCTGCTCCACGAGCTTTTCGGTGACAGTACCTGACACAGTTGCATATACCGGAAAGTTTTCTTTCACTTTGCCTGTTGCTTCAATCTGGTTAATCTGACTTTCGGATAGTTTCCATAATTTTAATTTGTTTCTAACCGCCTTATATAATGCCGGTTGAGACTCCTTCAATGAGGCAGCCGTAATCAATTCCTGCTGTGCGGCGTAGAGTTCGGGGGAATATATGGTAGCTAATAGCTGGCCCTGACGAACCTCTTCTCCTGTAAAGCTTACGTTTAGCCGTTCTATCCTTCCGGAAAAGTAACTCACCTGGACCGCATTAGCCTCTTCGTTTTCAGCTATCTTACCTGATAATTTTATCTCATTTCCTTCAAAATTACCTGTTCCAACAACTGTGGTCTGAATGTTAGCCAAAGCCATAGCGTTTTCGGTCAACCTGAACTGGTCGGCCAGCAAGCCGTCACTTCCTGCTTCGGCTGGGATCAAATCCATCCCGCAAATCGGACAATCACCCGGCTCCGGCTGCATGATCTGCGGATGCATGGAACAAGTCCACATCTCATTGGTCTCGGCTACCTCTTTATGATCATGACCAGAATCATCCTCAGAGGAACCGCCAAACAGTATCCAACCCAAAAGGACACCCAGAACGAGTAGCCCGATATAGCGTATTGCTTTATTATTTTTCATTTTCTAATCGTTTTATCAGTGCTTTCATTTCAGCAATTTCTTTTCGCTGTGCTTTGATGATTTCCTCTGCCAGCTTTTTAACTTCCGGATCCTGAATATCTGCCCTTTCACTCGTTAAAATAGCGATCGAATGATGCGGAATCATAGCTCTCATATACAGTACGTCACCAATTATTGGAGCCTGAGCCCTTACTAATCCTAAAGCTGTAATAAAAAGCAGAAAACTTCCCAAAAGGATGGCAATGTTCTTTTTTCGGTTGGGATACATCTTTCGCATAAAAAACCACATGATGACAGCCATGGCGGAAATACCTAAACAGGTCATATAGAATCTCGTTAAACTAAACAATACGTGATCGATGGTGTAGGTATTCAAATACATGGTGATGTACATCGCTATAAACGAGCTCCCCAACATCATTAAAAAGGTCTTGTAATTTCCGTTTTTCGAGTGCGTTTTAGAATTTTCCATAATTTTTGATTTTATAGTTTAGACTTAATTTTCTTTAAGGTATTCTAATTGTATGACGAGCAGAAGGAACTAAACTCCCCTGTCCTATCCTACTATTTAAGGCTATCCGCTTGTGTAACATGTTAGTCTTTTATTGTAATGGGAAACTCGATTCTAACTTTTTCCCAGGCTAGAGATATTGTGCCTTCTTTTTCGTTTTTCTTTCTTATCTCATACGTTAAATGTTCGGTAATATCCTCTTCTTTTGTTGGTGTGACCTTAAACCGCATCACATCTTCGTCCATAGAATAATCATCCTTTCCGTGCTGATTCCAGTTTTTATTCAGGATAACAGTCCAGTCATCCTCCTGCGATGGGATTATAAAGAACCCGTATTTTCCTATTGGAAGAACCTTTCCGCTGACGATTAAATCCTTATTGGTTTCTATCCAGGTAGCATTGTGAGCCCCGGCTTGCCATACGTTGTCATAACCTACCAAACCTCCAAAAATAATTCGCTCTCTTACTGCCGGGGATGAATAATCGATATGAATATGAGCATCGCCAATCATTGCCATTGTTTCGGTATGCGGACTTAAAGGCTTTTTCTTCTGTTCTTCAACTTTTTCAGCGGTCTTTCCATGGTCATGAGACTGCTCTTCAGTTGTTGTGACTTCATTCTTACAGCTTATCACAAAAAGCGTGGTTACAATTAGTATAATTAAATTTTTCATTCGTTTTTATTTATAGTTAAACTTTCACAGTTCTTAATCGCAGGGCATTTCCAATAACAGAAACAGAACTAAAACTCATGGCTAATGCTGCTATCATCGGTGAGAGCAGAATTCCGAAGAATGGAAACAAAACTCCCGCTGCTACCGGCACCCCAAGAGTGTTGTAAATGAGTGCAAAAAACAGGTTTTGCTTGATATTCTTCATCACCGAGTCGCTCAAATTCTTCGCTTTCACAATTCCCTGCAGATCGCCCTGAACCAATGTTATCATCGCTGTTTCGATGGCTACATCGGTACCGGTGCCCATCGCAATCCCAACATCACTTTTGGCCAGAGCAGGGGCATCGTTGATACCGTCACCGGCCATAGCGATTATCCTTCCTTTTTTCTGTAAGGCCTCTACCTCCCTGAGTTTGTCTTCAGGAAGCATACTGGCTTTAAAATTGGTCATATTTAGTTTAGAGGCTACCGCTTGGGCTGTATCTCGATTATCACCCGTAAGCATAATAACATCAATTCCTTTTTCCTGAAGGGCTTTAATTGCCTCGGCGCTGGTATCCTTTATCTTATCTCCAATGACGACATAACCAACCACCTCCCCGTCTATTGCCAAAAAGGACACTGTTTTCCCCTGTTTCTGATAGGTCCCGGCTTCCTCTTCCATTTCAGGCGAAATATCGGCCTTCGCATATTCCATCATTTTAGGATTCCCCAGAGACACTTTGTTACCCTTTATTCTGGCTTCAACCCCTTTTCCGGTAACTGCATTAAAGTCTTCAGATTTTAAAAGTTCAGCCTGATGTTCTTTCCCATATTTAACCGTCGCCTCCGCTAACGGATGTTCGCTGTTAGAGTTCAGCGATACAATGTATTGTAGCAGTTTGTTATTATCGAACGAATTGTTGAATACACCTACTGTTTCCACTGTTGGTTTCCCTTCGGTAATTGTTCCGGTCTTGTCGACGATTAGCGTATCTACTTTGTTCATCTTTTCAAGAGCTTCGGCATTCTTTATCAAAATACCGTTTTGAGCCCCTCTGCCTACTCCAACCATAACCGACATGGGCGTTGCCAGACCCAGGGCACAAGGACAGGCGATGATTAGAACCGCAATGGCATTTACAAGGGCGTAGACATAGGCCGGTTGTGGGCCCCATACAGCCCACACTACAAAAGTGAGTACTGAAATGATAACAACGATGGGTACAAAATAACCGGAAACCCTGTCCGCTAAATTCTGGATTGGTGCACGACTTCTCCCCGCTTCATTAACCATATGGATAATCTGCGAAAGCAGCGTATCACTTCCTACCTTCTCGGCTTTCATCAAAAAAGTTTGATTGCCATTGATAGTTCCGCTGCTTACCTTATCATCTTTAGATTTGCTAACAGGAATAGGTTCTCCCGTGATCATCGATTCATCAACATTTGAATCTCCTTCGGTAATAATACCATCCACAGGAATCTTATCTCCCGGTTTCACTTTCAGAATATCACCGATCTCTATTTTATCAATACTAACTTCAACTTCCTCCCCGTCTACGATTTTTATAGCCTTATTGGGCGCTAACTTCAACAACTCCTTAACTGCCGAATTTGTCTTACTATGAGCCCGAGCTTCCAATAACTGCCCTAAAAGCACTAAGGTGAGGATAACGGTTGCGGCTTCAAAATACACGTGTACCGCGCCCGATGGGGTTTTAAACTGTGGTGGGAATACGTCAGGGAATAGCATCCCGATCACGCTGAATAGCCACGCCACTCCGGCTCCAATGCCTATGAGTGTAAACATATTGAGATTCCACGTTTTAATGCTTCTATAGGCACGTTCGAAGAACATCCAGGTGGCATAAAACACAACCGGTAGTGATAATGCGAATTGAATCCAATTCCAGTATTTCTGTTCCATTAAGTCGTATAATGGATTGTTATGAAGCATTTCACTCATTGCCACCAAAAAAATAGGCAAGGTGAAGACCGAAGCAATCCAAAACTTCTTTAGGAGTTTTTTATAGGATTTCTGCTCGGCCGAAAGATCCGGTTGCATTCTCACCAAATCCATCCCGCAAATCGGACAGGACCCCGCTTCGTCCTTAACAATTTCGGGATGCATCGGACAGGTCCACTGTTCATTTCCAACTGCAGACAGGTTTTGTTCTTCCACCAGATCCATACCACAGACAGGGCAGTCGCCGGGGGTGTCGTAGGTCTTATCTCCTTCACAACGCATAGGACAGTAAAAGATGCCCGAACTTTTGCCTTTTGCTTGCCCGGCTGCCGATGCTTTTGCTTGCGGCCGATCTGCTTTCTCTTTGTGAATACTGTATCTGTCGTTACCTACCTTCAGGGCAGCCTGAAAGGTTTCAATGGGAATATGCGAATCCATCTCGATAACGGCTTCCGCCTTTTCCAGATTAACTGTTACCTTGGATACACCTTTTACTTCTGAAAGTGTTTTTTCAACATGACTTCTACATCCGTTGCAAGTCATTCCCTGTATGTGATAGCTGTGCTTCATGATTAAAATCTTTAAAATTAGCAAGCTAAATTACGGGAGATCACTCCCTTAAGCTTTTCTAATTTTGGTCCATGTTTATACAATATTGTCCAGCTCCTTTCTATTCCCATTTTGCAAATTCTTAAAAGCTGTCATCGACATGCCCGTTATTTGTTTAAATTGCTTCGCCAGATGACTGCTGTTTTTATAGTTCAGGCTGTAGGCTATTTCTGAAAAATTAAGCTGCTTCATCTGGATGTACTCCTTAGCTTTCTCGATTTTTAAGTTGATTAAATATTTTTCAAGGGTCATGCCGGTGGTTCTGCTAAACGTCTTACTCAATAATGAATAGTTGTTTCCAAACTGTTCCGCCAGATTTGAAAGGATTCCTTCAGTATCGCCCTTGTCGATCTGCCGGATAAGTACGATTTTAATTTTTTCCACCAGGGCGGTGGCAGCATCCGTAATGAGCTCAAATCCAAGCGCATTCAATTCCTTTTCAAATTCACCATAGTTGTTATGAGGGTTGTCCCTAACCTCGATCTTACCAAGTTGAACCGATTCCACCTGAAAACCTTTAGCGTTCAACAGGTTTAAAACAGTGGTTTTACATCGGTTACAAACCATATTCTTTATGTAAAATGTGTGCGACATACCTATTGAATTAGATAATTTATGATTGTACTTTGAATATAGTACGTCTTCACGGCTTCTATTTGATTCATTTGAAACTTCAGCTGTAATTCCTGGATATCCAGAACATCATTAAAATCTATGGTCCCTGTTTCGTAGTTTTTAATCAATATTTCCTCTGCATCCCGGGCTTGTTTCAGGTTTTTATTTTGAATATCGAAACTAATTCTCGCCGATTCGCGTTCAGCAATTGCCTGTTGCAAACGAGTATCCAGGGCGTTCAGGCGATCCTGTTTTTGCATTGAAATCTCCCGTTGTTCCAGTTCATTTTGCCTGCTTTGTGATGTGTATTTTTTATTGAATATTGGAATTGATACTGAAACCATAGGCATAAGGATATCTTTTCCGTTTTCTGAAAAATTCATATCGGGTCGCGGTTCCACATTGATATAGTCCAGTCCGAAACCAATCATCGGACTTCGCTCCTTTTGGTTTAGTACTTCCGATTGTTCCACCGATTGATAGAGCTTGTCGTATTTCAGCAGTTCAGGATGTAACGATAAGTTTTCAGGATCGATTTCAGAGGCTGCGGAAGGAATTGTGAGCTCCTCACTTAGCTTTACCGATATGGTGCTGTCTCTGTTTAAAAGGTTGTTGAGATTGGCCTGTTCTGCTGAAAATTGATATGCCAGGACAGCTTTTAGTTGTTGCAGTTCGTTTTGCCGCATTTGCAACCGCAACACATCCACCGCCGAAGCCTTTCCAACCTCGACGGAGGTCAGGGCCAGCGTTTCATAGGTTTGCAGTAGTTTGATATTTTCCGTAAGTACTGCCTGCTTCGCTTGGTTAGCGGTTAAATTGTAATAGGATTGCGATACCGAAGCCATTAATTTTCGCTTGGCGATTACTATATCCACGTAGGTTGCATCTGCCAACGCACTGGCATAATTCGCTCTGGAGGTAATGGTTCCGAACCAGGGCAGCATTTGTTTAGCCGAAACTTTAAATCGCTGAGCGCCCGTTCTTGTTTCCGGTTCGCTGACGAAGTATCCCAGGCCGAATTCGGTATTAGGCAGGGTATTAACTGCGTTGACCTTTTCGGACGCTATTTTGTATTGCAGCTCGTATTTTTGAATTTCCGGGCTATTTAACAGGGCTTCATCTATAATTACTTCCAACTGCTGGGCATAGAGAGAAACTCCCAGCAGAGTAAAAGCAAGAACAAGTGTTACTTTATTTGTTACAGTTTTCCGTTTCATTTGGTCGTTCTTTTTAGTTGAGCTTCAGCTTTCCAGCTGAACAGTACGGGTACAACGAATAATGTGATCAATGCGATGAGCATGCCTCCAAAACTTGGGATGGCCATAGGTATCATAATATCGCTTCCCCGGCCCGTGGAGGTTAAAATTGGTAATAAGGCTAAGATGGTGGTGGCTGTGGTCATTAAACATGGCCTGATACGCTTTTCACCTGCCTCGACAACCGATGCTCTTACCTGTTTTTTATTCTCCGGGGAATTTTTATTAAAGGTCTGGGTTAGATAGGTGGCCATCACGACCCCGTCATCGGTTGCAATTCCGAAGAGTGCTATAAAACCAACCCACACCGCAACGCTTAAATTAATTGGATGCATCCGGAACATATCCCGCAGGTTCTCCCCAAAGAAATCGAAATTCAAAAACCACCCCTGACCATAGAGCCAGATCATTAGAAATCCCCCGGCAAATGCTACTGCGATCCCAGTGAACACCATTAAGGATGTCCCTACAGAACGGAACTGAAAATACAGAATTAAGAATATGATTATCAGTGATAATGGTACTACCACCGACAAGGTTTTTTCTGCCCTTAATTGATTTTCATAGGTTCCGGTGAACTGGTAGTTAATCCCTTTCGGAATTACTAAGTCTCCCCTTTCAATCTTATCCCTGATTAACTCCTGTGCACGTTCAACCACATTGACTTCTGCAAAGCCGTCCATTTTATCAAACAAAACATATCCCACCAAAAAGTTGTCTTCACTTTTTATTACCTGTGGCCCTTGCTCGTATTTAATAGTTGCCAGTTCACTTAGAGGGACGGGACTGCCTTTTGAAACCGGTACATAAATCTGTTCCAGATCTGTGGGGTTTGCTCTTAATTCTCTCGGGTAACGCACGCGCACGCCATATCGCTCTCTTCCTTCAACCGTTTGGGTTAAAACCATTCCACCAACCGCAACCTGCAGGACATTTTGTACGTCATCAATTGAAATACCGTAACGGGCTATCTTCTCTCTGTCAATATCAATAAGCAGATAGGGCTTGCCCACAATTCGATCTGCAAAAACCGCTTCGTCCTTAACACCTTCTACCTGCTTTAATATGTCTTCCAATTGTATTCCCAGGGCTTCGATCTGTTTTAAATCCTGTCCTTTTACCTTTATTCCCATGGGTGCGCGCATGCCCGTTTGAAGCATTACCAGGCGGGTTTCGATCGGTTGTAATTTGGGCGCCGAAGTAACCCCGGGTATTTTAGTCACTCTTACAATTTCATTCCATATATCATCGGGCGATTGGATTTCGGGGCGCCAATTGCGGTAAAATTCCCCGTCCCTGTCTTCTATAAGTTGAGAGCGGTCCACTTTGCTCCAGCTTGCATTTTCGGTATTGTTGGGGTTTGTTATAAACCTGCCATCTTTCGTTTCGAACAAGCCCTCATCATTAACTTTATATCGCTGCCGTGCGCCGTTTTCATTGAGCATATACTCGGGTTTATACTGAATCACGTTTTCATACATCGATAAAGGTGCCGGGTCTAAGGCCGATTCGGTACGCCCGGCCTTACCCACTACTGTTTCAATCTCCGGAATACCCGCCACAGCCATATCGAGTTGCTGCAACACCCGTTTGTTTTCCTCTACCCCCGAATGTGGCATGGAAGTAGGCATTAATAAGAAAGAGCCCTCATTTAAGGATGGCATGAATTCCTTTCCCGTGTTTTTCATAATTACAAACCCGGCAACTACGATAACTGCCGGTATTGAGAGAAAGAGTAATTTATTCTCTAAACACCATCTTAAGATGCGAGTGTAATACTTAATGAACAGGGAGAAGAAACCTAAGAGACCGAAGCAAATAACCCCTACAAAAATGAGGTTCCAGAAAATGCTTTTATCGACACCCAGCGGCCTCCAGTATGCCGCTAACAGGAAAACAATTGCTGTTGCTGAAATAATGATATTGATTCGATTCGATTCCTTACCGCTAATAACATTTTTAAGGTTGAGAACTGCGGTTACTCCAAACGCAACTAATATCAAACCCAACCAGTAGCCAAAGAAGAGAGCTACAATTCCCAATCCAATTAATAGCCCGTTCACTATGTATTTGAAGTTGGTCTTAATGCTTTTCTTTCTGAATAAATATGCGGCGAACGGTGGTATTAAAAACAAGGCCACTATAATCGAAGCTGTTAATGCAAAGGTCTTTGTAAAAGCTAATGGTCGGAAAAGTTTACCCTCTGCTCCTATCATTGTAAATACGGGAATAAAACTGATAATTGTGGTCATTACTGCAGTTACGATCGCACCCGACACTTCGGCGGTGGCATTGTAAACGACCGTGTTTATTGATAATCTCCCCTTATCCTCCTCTAAATGACGTATGATATTTTCCGACAGGATAACCCCTACATCCACCATGGTTCCGATGGCGATCGCGATCCCAGATAAGGCGACTATATTGGCGTCCACGGAAAAGAGTTTCATCGCTATAAAGACCATTAAAACAGCCACCGGCAATAGCCCTGAGATTAGTAAGGAAGCCCGGAGGTTAAACACCATGATAATAATAACCAAAATGGTGATCAGAATTTCCAGAGTTAAGGCTTCATTGAGTGTTCCTAATGTCTCCTGTATTAGTTCTGTTCTGTCGTAAAAAGGCACGATGGTGAGCTGTGAAGTCCGGCCATCGGCCAATACTTTCGACGGTAAACCACTACTTATCTGGTTTATCTTTTCCTTTACGTTTTGTATCACTTCCATGGGGTTTGCACCGTAGCGAGCCACTACCACAGCGCCAACAACTTCGGCCCCTTCTTTATCCAGTATGCCTCGCCTGGCAGCAGGACCTAATGAAACCTTTCCTATATCTTTAATTCTAACCGCTGTAAAATTCTCGGAAGTCACTACGGCATTCTCGATATCGGAAATGGATTTTACATAGCCCAATCCCCGTACTAAATATTCAGCCCGGTTAATTTCCAGTGTTTGGGCGCCAATGTCTTTATTGCTTTCCTTTACGGCTTTTACAACCTCGTCTAGTCCGATTTTGTATTGTCGCATTAATTCAGGGTTCACATCAACCTGATACTCCTTCACATAACCCCCGATGGAGGCCACTTCCGATACGCCGCCAGCGGCAGATAAGGCGTATTTTACATAGTAATCCTGAATACTTCGCAGTTCCTGCAAATCCCACCCACCGGTAACATTTCCTTGGTGATCACGGCCTTCTAGAGTATACCAGAATATCTGTCCCAGCCCGGTTGCATCCGGACCCAAAGCCGGATTCACACCGTCTGGTAACAACCCACCGGGTAATGAATTCAATTTTTCCAGGATTCGGCTCCGGCTCCAGTAGAATTCTATATCTTCTTCAAAAATGATATAGATACTTGAAAAACCAAACATAGAAGAACTACGAATGGTTTTCACGCCGGGTATGCCTAATAATGTGGTTGTGAGCGGATAAGTAATCTGATCTTCTATATCCTGTGGGGAGCGACCGTCCCATTTTGTAAATACTATTTGCTGATTCTCGCCAATATCCGGTATAGCATCTACGGCCACCGGGTTTGTTGGTATGAGACCTGTATCCCAATTGAACGGTGCATTTACGATACCCCAGCCCACGAAAAGGGCCAGCAACAGAACTGCCACCAGTTTATTTTCTATTAAGAATTTTATGCTTTTATTCAGCATTTGGTTTGATTGTTAAACAGTTAGACATTGGCTTCAGAAAAACCATATACAGCTGTTCCTCCTAAAACAAGTGTCGCAGGATAGAATGGTCTAAAGCTTAAAAATCAAATTAGGTAGGTCTCGTCGAACTTATAGATTAACTTGACGACCAAGGGCGGTTTATACCTTTTGTAAGGAGTAACCTTATTCTCTAAGCCCTCAAAGTGGTTGATGTACGTATTTAAAAATGAAGTGATAAAGAATAGTTGATCAAAAGCAAGTTTATCAATCTGCAACTGAAGTTCGTCCTGACCTTCCACAGCCACTTGCTTGTCTTCACAACAGTTCGGCTTGCTAATTGAACACCCTTCGGCAGCTAGGACGTTCATCTCCATTCCACACCCTTTGGCCTGCAGGAAGATGGCAGTATCAACTAACAATTCTCCACAATAATGCATATTCACCGTGAATGACATGGTAGAGAATAATACCACTACTGCCATTAACAGCGCCGTTGTTTTATGGAAAAACCGCTTCATATGTACTTACAAAACTAAGAAATATTCACAGATGTTAATTTTGTTTAACAGAAATTTATATAAGGGAAATTCAGAACTTCAAACTATCGGGAATTAGATTAAGTTCAAATCCAATTTTCTTAACGATCAATTATCAACTAATCAAAACAAATAATATCAATACAGTCTTCAGAAGAGTAATTTAATGCTGAAACAACCCTATAAATAGTCCTTGCACCAGTAGATACCCCTATATAGGTGTTTTCTACATATACTTAAGTGTCGAAAATGAAATCTAAATTCTTTCTAATCATTCACAATAAAAGCGTGAATAACCCCAGGGATCCAACCGATGATCGTCAGTATAAGATTGATCAAGAAGGTACTGCCCAACCCATGCTTCATAGCAACGGCTAATGGCGGTAAAAGTATGTTTAGAATAATTGTAAGTAATGACATGCTATAGTTTTTTGATTTTAATAATTAAATGAAATAATACAGGCCTGTAGATAAAAGCATCAAAGCCCGCTATGATGTGTATAAAACGAAACAGGCCTGTATTTTTACGGGCCTGTTTCACTATGTATATTAAGCAAGCGCTTTTTGGTTTAATCGACCTTCAGCTAATTTGTCCAACTTGTTGTCGGCGTCGTATTCTTCGTCCAACGTAGTTTGTAACTTTTTGGCGATTTCCTTCAATCCGAGTTCCTTGGCAAAGCGAACGGCTGTCCCGTAACCCGAAATTTCGTAATGCTCCACACGTTGTGCACAGGCAATTAACCCGGCATCCTTCACATCGGAAGAAGCATCTTCCTTAATCATACCCTCGCATTCCTTGATCAGGCCTTCCATAGCTTCGCATTTCGTATTTCCGGGATTAATTTCCATCTCCTCGCAAATGGAATGAATCCGGTCGAACTGTGTTTTTGTTTCCTCCAAATGATCGGAAAAGGCCGTTTGCAATTTACTGTCGGAAGCGGCCTTGACCATCTTTGGCAGTGCCTCCACTAATTGCTTTTCTGCTGAATATAAATCCTTGAGTTCGTGTTCAAATAAGTCAGATAAAGTTCTCATAATTTTTAAGTTTAGATTATTAATTGCTAATTGTTCATATCTAACTTAATACAGAAAACGTCTCTACGGTAAGACTTTGTGACTCCTTAACATCAGTTGTTAACACCAACTTAATCAAGCCGGTATAGCAGGGTTGATTTTAAGAATTTTATTAACGAATTGAATTCCCCCCGATTGAATATAAGTTGTCTATTCGGGGTATTCCACCCTTAAATGATAGATGTTGTTGAGCTTCTTCTTCAACACCTTCTTAATAATTTGAATATCCTTGAAGGTGATGTCGGCATTTAGGAACTGCCCGTGTTCCATTTGGGAATCGATGATCTTTTCGACAAAGGTGTCTATTTTAGATGAAGTAGGATCCTTTAAACTCTTGCTGGCCGCTTCAACGCTGTCGGCCATCATCAGTATGGCCGTTTCCCTGCTGAAAGGGATTGGGCCCGGATACGTAAAGTCTTCAGGGCTGGCCGAACCGTTGAGTTCCTTTTCTTTTTTGTAAAAGTAATATACCAGGGTAGTTCCGTGGTGGGTTCGGATAAAATCGATGATCCTGTCGGGTAAATTATTCTTCCTGGCGATCTCTATCCCGTTAATCACGTGATCGATGATAATCTTTGAACTTTCTTTGGGCGCAAGTTCCGAGTGCGCATTAATAGTATTTACCTGGTTCTCGGTGAAATAAGTTGGATTTACCATTTTACCTATGTCGTGGTATAAGGCCCCTACCCTTACCAGCATGGAGTTAGCACCTATCTCGTTAGCTGCGGCCTCCGAAAGATTCGCTACATTTAAAGAATGGTGGAAAGTACCCGGAGCTTTGTTCGACAATTCCTTTAACAGCTTACTATTGGTATCGCTTAATTCCAACAACGAAACATCTGAAACCAGTCCGAAGAGCTTTTCGTAGAAATAGATAAGCGGATGTGCGAACAAGGTTGCCAAACCACATAAAATGAAGTAACCAAAAGTGCGCCATTCCAATAATTCGATATTCCCTTCCTGGATAATAAAGAAAGCGAAATACCCAACGATGTAAACCAATGTGATCTGTGAAACCGATATAAAGAGGTTGGCGCGTTTGTACAATTCGGAAACAGTTAATATGGTAACAATACCTGCTATAATTTGCAGAAAGAGATATTCGTAACTATTCGGCACTATAAAGCCCAGTAATAACAAGGTGAGCACATGGACAAACAACCCTAGCCTGGGATCGAAGAACGCCTTGATGATCAGGGGCAGTATACACAGTGGCACTACATACACAAAGGCGGCATCAAGTTTAACCACCACGGTAGTGAGGAACACCATGAGCACTATGTTGAAAAAGATAAAAGTAACCTTAGTATTGTTGTAATAAATATCCGGACGATACTTTTTCAAAAACAGAAACAACATTAAGAATACCAGCGATACCAGCATCGAATATCCCACCAGAAGCCAAACCAGATTGGATTTACTCCATACCTGCGACTGGTACTCCAGCTTTAGGGAATTAAGGATTTGAAAAGTGTCGCCTTCCACTACTTCCCCCCTGGCAATAATCCTTCCGCCTTTTTCGATAATACCGCGATTGGGATTAATCGCCTCTATTTCTGAAGCTATGGCAGCTTCTGTCAATTTACTGTTATAGGTTACCGTAGGAGTGAGCGCCCTGTTAAGTAGAATTCCAAGTAGTTCCCGGCCATTCTCCGAACTGGTTCGGGAATGGATCATACGCTCCAGCCGGTCCTTTAGATCTTCACTTTTAATGATCTGGTTGTAGGCGATCTCCTCAACCTGATTACCATTTTTAAGATAGACGAGTTGTTCGGGATCGAAAGGCTGGATTTCCTGAGTAAACCCATGTGCATTCACTTCGTCCAGAATTTCATTACCGATATCGCTTAACCTGTTCTTCGGAATTCTGTAGATGCTGTCGGCATAATTTTCATTCAATAAATTCTGAAACCGAATTGCAGTTTGCTCGGCTGCCGCCGAATCGTAATCGAAATAAGGAATGGCAGATTTCCTGATCTCCTGTTTTTCGGCCTCCAGAGTTTCTTCACTTTTCTTTATTGTAAAACTGAAGGGGGCGTACAAATTCTCATACATCCAGGGCTTCCCTTTCTGAAAATCGTATTTAAACTGACCGCCTTTAGGAAGAAGATAAATGATTAACAAGGTTGCCGCAACAAAGAGGAATACCTTATAAACCAGAGCTTGTTTTTTAGTAAACTGAGACAGTTGTTTATCCATACACGCAAATCTATGGTTAAAAGTATGAATATCGACCGACTATTCATAGAAGCTCACCTCAATTCAATTGATAATTCAGCTAATAATATGTAAATTTGCATTCCTTCAAAAATTAAAAAAACACAGTACCTATGAGTAAAAAAGTAGTAATCGTCGCGGCAGCCAGAACACCAATTGGTAGTTTTATGGGAAGCCTTTCATCTTTAAGCGCTACCCAGCTGGGATCGGCGGCCATCAAAGGCGCTTTATCTAAGATCGATCTGGACCCGTCCATGATTCAGGAAGTCTTTATGGGTAATGTAGTGCAGGCAGGCGTAGGTCAGGCTCCGGCAAGACAGGCTGCACTCAATGCCGGTATTCCTGATACGGTTCCGTGTACTACTGTAAATAAGGTATGTGCTTCCGGGATGAAGGCCGTGATGCATGCCGCCCAGGCTATAGCTTTGGGAGATGCCGATATTGTGCTCGCCGGGGGTATGGAAAGTATGAGTAATATTCCGCACTATGTTCATATGCGGAACGGACATAAGTTTGGCCCTGCAACAATGGAAGACGGGATGCAGAAAGATGGCCTGGTTGATGCGTACGACCATAACGCCATGGGAGTTTGTGCAGACCTATGTGCTGTTGAGCACAATTTTACAAGGGAGGAGCAGGATGCATTCGCCATCGAATCCTATAAGCGATCGGCAAAGGCCTGGGCCGAAGGAAAATTCTCTGAAGAAGTAGTACCGGTTGAAGTCCCTCAGCGACGCGGTGAGCCGATAACAGTTTCGGAAGATGAGGAGTTCAAAAATGTCCGGATGGAAAAAATTCCTTCGCTTCGACCTGCATTTTCCAAGGATGGTACAGTAACGGCAGCTAATGCCTCTACCATCAATGATGGTGCTGCAGCACTTATCCTGATGAGTGCTGAAAAAGCTGAAGAACTCGGGTTGAAACCACTGGCCACTATAAAGTCGTATGCCGATGCCGCGCAGGAACCCAAGTGGTTTACCACTGCTCCGGCCAAAGCACTTCCAAAAGCCATAGAAAAAGCGGGGATTTCGTTGAATGATGTTGATTACTTTGAATTCAATGAAGCCTTTGCAGTAGTTGGATTAGCAAATATGAAACTTCTAAACCTGGATAGTTCTAATGTGAACGTCCACGGAGGTGCCGTTTCCCTGGGTCACCCACTAGGTTGTAGCGGTGCCAGGATTTTGATCACCTTACTGAATGTATTAGTTCAAAACGATGGTAAAATTGGAGCTGCCGCAATCTGTAATGGTGGGGGCGGTGCTTCTGCCATGGTAATCGAGCGCCACTAACTTTGGTGTAATACATGAAATTCGGACTTTGTAATTTAAGTATCGTTCCAATCAGGTTGGAGGCTTCAGACCGCAGTGAAATGGTTAATCAGCTGCTCTACGGAGATACCTTCAAGATCCTGGAACAACGTAAGAAATGGAGTAGGATTCGATCTGGATTCGACGATTACGAAGGCTGGATAGACAATAAACAATTCCTCGAAGTTTCGAAAGAAGAGTATAAGGAATTGAATGAAACCCCCTGTGAATACTCCACCGACCTGGTTAACTTTATTACCGCCGAAAAAGGACTCTTAATGAGCATCCCTATTGGTGCTAATCTTTCTGCAGCCCGTTTCCTCAACCACGGTTTTGAAGGAAACCGCATCATGGGAAAACAAGATAAATCCTTATTAGTTAAAACCGCTGTTCTTTTTTTAAACTCTCCATATTTGTGGGGTGGTAAAACACCATTCGGAATAGACTGCAGCGGATTTACACAGATTGTGTACCGCCTATGCGGCTATCGCTTACTTCGCGATGCCAGTGAGCAGGCTACTCAGGGAGAGGCTCTTAGTTTTATTGAAGAAAGTGAACCCGGGGATCTTGCATTTTTCGACAATGAAGAAGGTGATATAGTACATGTAGGTATCATTATGGCTGAAAACCATATCATCCACGCCCATGGCAAAGTTCGTATCGACCGATTGGATCACAGTGGTATCTTCAGCAATGACAAGCGGCATCATACCCATAAATTAAGAGTGATTAAACGGATTGTATAAAAAAACTCCTTTCCGAGACCCGAAAAGGAGTTTTTTATAAAGTTGTACACGGAATTAATTACCGTCTTCCAGTTCTACCAGTTTGGCTTTCGCCGTTTTGAACTTGTCATCCATTCCCAGCTGACTGTAAATATTCATTAAAGTACGAATCAGCTCAATATTATCAGGTCTGTCCTGTGCAGCCGACTCCAGGTAAGGCAATGCGTCGCGATACAAGTCATTCTTTACTTCCTTTAACTCATCGTACCTATCGTAGTCTTTCTTGGAAGTACCGAGATTGTTCATTTCTTCAATGATCTTTCCCTCTTCAAGAAGTAGAGTGGCCGCGATATTGATTTTCGCATTTGTGAAGTTCGGGTCCAGTTCCAAGGCTTGCTTATAGTACTCCATGGCCTTTTCCGTGTTTCCTTTATTAGCGCTTCCTACACCAAGGTTGTAATAC
Organism: Pukyongia sp.; assembly: GCA_030148705.1. Taxonomy (GTDB): domain Bacteria; phylum Bacteroidota; class Bacteroidia; order Flavobacteriales; family Flavobacteriaceae; genus Pukyongia. The sequence goes on along the minus strand of JASBSY010000009.1, from coordinate 203,395 downwards.
AATTCGGGATTGTTGGGGTCGTCTGCGATAATCTCCTCCATTAAAGAACTGTATTTCTCCATATCTCCCATTTTATAGGCCATATCTGCTTCAGCACGTACCAGGCTAATGTCGTTGGGATTCTCTTTTCTCGCTTCCTTCATTAAAGCAAGTGCTTTTTCATTCTCGCCTCTGCTGATATAGATTAGCGTGACCTTTTGAAGAATGTCACCTCTTACAGATTCGGACATGCGCTCCTCCGGATTTGTATATTTTCCGGATAACATATACGTGTTCCTGTCGTTTTCGCTGGCGAAAGTCACCACTTCTCCCGATTCCAAATCGGTTGCGATAAACTCCTGCTGTATCCCGGTATAACCCATATCGAGCAGATCGTTATAATATTTTAATGCCTTGTCGTATTCCTTGGCGTTAACAGCATTTCCCGCGGCGTAATAAAGATCGGAAGTGTCTTTTTGAATCGTATAACTGGTATACAGTTTCTCTGCGGCACGCTTATAGTTCTGAGCGTTCTGATCTTCTACGGCACTATTTACAAGCGCTACCCGTAAATTCGCCATCCCTATCTTTAAGGTCTCGGCATCTTTACCGGTTGGATTCATTTCCTTCGCTTGTTTGAAGGCCTCTGCGGCGGTCATTAACTTGTCGTAATTCTTGGTTCCGGCGTCGGCCAGATAGGCTCTACCTTTAACAATGTAGAATTGGGTCTTCTCATCGTTGTCTGCACCGGCAATCATAGACTCGGCTTCATTGATGAAGGATACAGCCTCAGTGGCGTTTCCTGCATCCAGAGCTTTCTCGGCTTTCTTTATTTCTTTTTTCTGGCCAAAAGCAATCGCGCTAACGCAAATTAGACCCGCCAGCAATAGTTGTTTTCTCATTATACTAGGTTTAAATTTTAAGTGTTATTTTCTTCTTCGGTCTCAGTATTATCAAGAGTGGTGCCATTCTCTGTTTCCACACTTCCTTCTTCCAAAGCTCCGGCTTCCACATCGTCTTCGTCTTGCATCACTTTAGCAACGGCGGCAATGGCATCATCCTGTCTTACCTTTATCAGGCGGACACCCTGTGTGGCTCTTCCCATAACCCTTAGGTCTTCCACTGCCATACGAATCGCGATCCCCGATTTATTGATGATCATGAGATCATCGGAGTCCGATACATTCTTTATAGCAACTAAGTTACCTGTTTTTTCTGTGATGTTAATGGTCTTTACCCCTTTACCACCTCTGTTGGTTATTCGGTAATCTTCTATACTGGAGCGTTTTCCATAGCCATTTTCTGAAACTACAAGGATCTCGCTTTCGTCATCATTAATGGCAATCATACCAATGACTTCATCTTTTGGACCTCCCAGGGTAATACCTCGTACTCCGGAAGCATTTCTTCCCATCGGACGTGTTTTTTCTTCTTCAAACCGAATAGCTTTTCCACTCTTAACTGCCAGCATCACCTGGCTGTCGCCTGTGGTAAGCTTTGCCTCGAGCAATTCGTCATCCTCCCGAATGGTAATTGCGTTAATTCCGTTGGTTCTCGGACGGGAATACTGTTCTAAAGAAGTCTTTTTTACCTGGCCCTTCTTGGTTGCCATAATAACGTAATACTTATTGATGTATTCTTCATCCTTGAGATCCTGCGTACATATAAACGCCTTCACTTTGTCATCGGGCTCGATGTTAATCAGGTTCTGAATAGCCCTTCCTTTTGAAGTTCGGCTTCCTTCCGGAATTTCGAACACTCGCATCCAGAAACACTTTCCTTTTTGCGTAAAAAACAGCATATACTGGTGATTGGTGCCAACGAACATATGCTCTAGGAAATCCTCGTTACGAGTAGCTGAAGCCTTCTGCCCCACCCCACCTCTATTTTGGGTTTTGTATTCGGAAAGCGATGTTCGTTTTATATATCCGGCATGCGAAATAGTGATTACCACTTTTTCATCGGCGATAAGATCGGTGATACTAACATCACCGCCGGCATATTCGATCACAGATCTTCTTTCATCTCCGTACTTATCTTTTATCTCAATAAGTTCATCCTTGATGATCTGCATACGGCGATCCTTACTGCCTAAAATCTCTTTATAATCCTCAATAGTCTTCATCAGCTCATCGTATTCAGAGCGCAGTTTATCCTGCTCCAAGCCTGTTAACTGACGGAGACGCATCTCCACGATAGCTTTTGCCTGGATTTCAGAAAGCTCGAAGGTATCCATTAACTTCTGCCGTGCTTCATCTGCGTTAGCTGAAGCCCGGATAAGGGCGATCACTTCATCGATATTATCGGAAGCGATGATAAGACCTTCCAGTATATGAGCTCGTTCTTCGGCTTTTCGGAGTAAGTACTGGGTACGCCGTGTAACGACCTCATGCCTGTGCTCAACAAAATAATGGATTAGTTCTTTTAAGTTGAGCATCTTCGGTCTGCCGTTTACCAGTGCGATATTGTTTACACTGAAACTAGACTGCAGGGCAGTGTACTTGTACAGCATATTCAATACGATATTGGGTATTGCGTCCCGCTTTAATACAAATACGATTCGCATCCCACTGCGGTCAGACTCATCCCTGATGGTGGAAATACCTTCAATTTTCTTATCGTTCACCAGGTCGGCAGTCTTCTTGATCATGTCGGCCTTGTTAACCTGGTATGGAATTTCAGTAACAATGATACATTCCCGGCCGTTCACTTCTTCGAAGCTGGCCTTGCCACGCATTACAATTCGGCCTCGGCCAGTCTGAAATGCCTCTCTTACTCCTTCATATCCGTAGATCACACCTCCCGTAGGGAAATCGGGAGCCTTCACATGCTGCATCAGCCCGTCTATGTCTATTTCAGGATTATCGATATAGGCAACGGTTCCGTCGATAACTTCCGAAAGGTTGTGTGGCGGCATATTGGTCGCCATACCCACTGCGATTCCCGAGGCGCCGTTTATTAAAAGGCCGGGAACCCGTGTCGGTAATACCGTTGGCTCCTGTAAGGTGTCATCGAAATTTAATTGGAGATCTACCGTTTCCTTATCTATATCGGCCAGCATGTCTTCCGAGATCTTCTGCATCCTCGCCTCTGTATACCTCATGGCTGCAGGACTGTCGCCGTCTATGGACCCGAAGTTACCCTGCCCGTCAACAAGCATATATCTTAGACTCCATTCCTGCGCCATACGCACCATGGCATCGTACACAGATGTATCACCGTGGGGATGGTATTTACCCAATACTTCCCCTACGATTCTAGCCGATTTTTTATGAGCGGTATTCGACCGCACCCCTAATTCATGCATTCCGTACAGCACCCGTCGATGTACCGGTTTCATACCGTCGCGGACATCGGGTAAGGCACGTGACACAATGACGGACATAGAATAGTCTATGTACGCCGATTTCATCTCATCTTCAATGTTGATAGGGATCAATTTTTCGCCTTCTGCCATAGAAAAATTTCTTTAAATTTTTATTGATTAATCTAAAGGGCAAGATACATCTTTTTGTACGTTATTACAGGCGTTCACGACGGAGAAATTCACGATTTTATTAACAAAAAAGCAGTTGTTTTTCGTTGATAAGTATAGTGGTTAACACTTTGAATTTACATTGTTTTTTTGTCCTTTTACTAAGCCCGACATAAATGGGGTATGGTTTTTGCCTTTTTTTGGGTAAATTTAGAGTTTTTAGAAGGAATAGGATATTAAATTTATGGATGATAATTTTTCCCCAAGAGTAAAAGATGTGATCGCTTTCAGTAAAGAAGAGGCCTTGCGATTAGGCCACGATTTTATTGGGACCGAGCACCTTATGTTAGGCCTGCTTAGGGATGGAAATGGTAAAGCTATGACTATCTTAAACGCCCTGGACGTTGATCTCAATCATCTGCGCCGGAAAGTAGAGATATTAAGCCCCGCCAACCCGAGCCAGGGAACAAACACAAACGATAAAAAAAACCTACACTTAACGCGCCAGGCGGAACGGGCATTGAAGACGACCTTTCTGGAGGCGAAGTTGTTCCAGAGTTCTTCTATCAATACGGCCCACCTGCTGTTGTGTATTCTCAGAAACGAGAATGATCCCACCACCAAACTTCTCAACAAGATGAAGGTGGATTACGACGGCGTTAAAGATCAATTCAAACTTATGATAACAAATGACGAGGACTACATCGACAGTCCAACCTCCGAATCCTTTCCGAACGACGATGACGACGGAAATGCAGAAGATACCTCAAAGGACAACCTGTTCGCGAGCACCAGCCAGAAAGGCAGCAAAAAGTCGAAAACACCTGTTTTAGACAACTTTGGTCGCGACCTTACACATTTAGCTGAAGAAGGTAAATTAGATCCTGTAGTGGGACGAGAAGCTGAAATTCAACGAGTTTCACAGATTCTAAGCCGACGGAAAAAGAACAACCCCTTGCTTATTGGTGAACCCGGTGTGGGAAAATCGGCCATCGCCGAAGGGCTTGCGCTGCGAATCATTCAACGTAAGGTTTCGAGAATACTATACGACAAGCGCGTGGTAACGCTCGACCTGGCCAGTCTGGTAGCCGGCACCAAATACCGCGGACAATTCGAAGAACGAATGAAGGCGGTAATGAACGAACTGGAGAAGAACGACGACATTATATTGTTCATTGATGAAATTCACACCATAGTTGGCGCCGGGGGAGCTACAGGTTCACTGGACGCTTCAAACATGTTTAAACCCGCACTGGCCAGAGGTGAGATACAATGTATAGGTGCTACAACCCTGGATGAATACAGACAGTACATCGAGAAAGACGGGGCACTTGAGCGAAGATTTCAGAAAGTACTGGTAGAACCTACTTCGGTGGAGGAAACCATAGAAATCCTTCAGAATATAAAAGACAAATACGAGTCACACCACAATGTAAGTTATACCGACAGGGCGATCGACGCCTGTGTAAAACTCACCAACAGATATATGACCGAGCGCTTTCTTCCGGACAAGGCCATCGATGCTTTGGATGAAGCAGGATCGAGAGTACATATAACGAATATTCACGTCCCCGAGAAAATTCTGGATATTGAGAAAAAATTAGAGGAAGTCCGGGAACTGAAGAACAGCGTGGTTAAGAAGCAGAAATACGAGGAAGCGGCCAAATTGCGCGATGATGAAAAGAACCTGGAGAAAGAACTCGCAACGCAGCAGGAAGCCTGGGAAAAGGATTCGAAACTTCACAAAGAAACCGTAGATGAAGAAAATGTGGCCGAAGTGGTTTCTATGATGACCGGTATTCCGGTTAACAGGATAGCTCAAACCGAAAGCACTAAACTCGCGGCCCTGCCAGACCGGATTAAAGGCAAGGTTATCGGACAGGACGAAGCGGTTAGTAAGGTTGTAAAAGCAATCCAAAGAAATCGTGCGGGACTGAAAGACCCGAACAAGCCTATTGGTTCGTTTATTTTCCTCGGACAGACCGGAGTTGGAAAAACCCAGCTGGCGAAAGTGCTGGCACGCGAACTGTTCGATAGTGAGAATGCACTGGTAAGAGTGGATATGAGCGAATACATGGAAAAATTCGCAGTATCCCGATTGATCGGAGCCCCTCCGGGATATGTGGGTTACGAAGAAGGCGGACAGCTAACCGAAAAGATAAGACGAAAGCCTTATGCAGTCGTACTGCTGGACGAGATTGAAAAAGCGCATCCGGATGTGTTCAATATGCTGTTGCAAGTTTTGGATGACGGATACCTTACCGATAGCCTGGGACGAAAGATCGACTTCAGGAATACCATCATTATTATGACCTCGAATATCGGGGCGCGTAAGCTGAAGGACTTCGGACAGGGTGTTGGATTTGGAACTGCAGCAAAGCAAAGTCAGGCCGATTCACATGCCAAAAGTGTAATTGAAAGTGCACTCAAAAAGACCTTTGCTCCCGAATTCCTGAATAGGGTCGACGATGTTATGGTCTTTAACGTACTGGAGAAAGAACACATTCACCAGATTATCGATATCGAACTCGATAAATTGTATTCGAGGATCGAAGACATCGGATACACGCTTACACTTACAGATAAAGCCAAAGACTTCATTGCCGATAAAGGCTTTGACAAAGATTACGGTGCACGTCCGTTAAAACGGGCTATTCAGAAGTATGTGGAAGATGCACTCGCGGAAGAGATAATAAACTCCAATCTTGCCGAAGGCGATACGATCTCCATAGACCTCGATAGTAAGACCAATGAACTTAAGATCAAGATTAAAAAGCAAAAGAAGACCACAGAATCCTGATTTTAATCTCAGTAAATTTTAGCACTTGTATATTATGCAGGTGCTATTTTATTTACCACTGGCGTCATGAAGGAACAGGAACAGATCAAAGAAAAAATACAGTCCGAAATCGCTGCGACACTGGAACAAGTGGCCAGATACCGGGAACTCAGCAAACCGATCGCCCCGGAAAATGCCATTGGCCGAGTTTCGCGTATGGATGCGATCAACAATAAATCGGTAAACGAATCGGCCTTGCGCAGGGCTGAGATCAAACTAAAAAACCTGGAAGTTGCACTAACTAAACTGAATGACCCGGATTTTGGTATTTGCATAAAATGTAAACGTCCAATCCCACTGGGAAGAATGCTTCTCATGCCTTCATCAACCAAATGCATTCAGTGCGCAAACTAGTTCCGTTTAAACCTCGCTAAATGAGCAATGAAAATGCTATATGTGTAGATTTTGAATTTGGTTCGGCTCGAATTCTCGAAAATGCGGTCATCATGAAGATGCATGAAGGCGTTACCATCACGATAGAACACAATAATTACCTGGTAGATATAAAGAAGAAGTATTTTAAAAATCGTCCGTTCGGATATATTTCACATCGCGTACATTCGTATTCGGTGAATCCTCAGGTTTACAAAGAGTCTTCAAAAATAGATTCGCTCATTGGATTTGCCATGGTTTCCCGAAAAAAAATTCATATTTCCAATTCGGAAGTCGAACAGTTGTTTCTCCAAAAGCCGTACAAGGTTTTCGATAACCTTGACGATGCAGTTAAGTGGATTGACGATCTAATTGCAAAAACCACTTAACACCTTTTCTAAAAAAGCACCTCATCATCGACAGACATATTCTTTAAAAATGCCACGGATGCATGAATATCATCGGCAAGCAGCCTGTCTTCTTCAATCAGTGGCACCACCTTCCTGAACGCACTTACAAAACTCTCAATAAAGGCAGAGGATTTCTTTGGTCTTCTGAATTCAAGGGCCTGTGAGGCATTAAGTAGTTCGATCGCCAGTACGGTTTCCAGGTTCTCCACTACCCGCAGGCATTTGGTCGCTGCATTGGCTCCCATACTTACATGGTCTTCCTGCCCGTTCGACGACACTATGGAATCCACCGAAGCAGGAGTAGACAGTTGTTTGTTCTGACTAACAATACTCGCAGCCGTATACTGCGGAATCATAAACCCACTATTCAATCCGGGGTTGTTCACCAGGAAGTCCGGTAACCCTCTCAGTCCCGACACCAGTTGGTAGGTCCTTCGTTCTGAAATATTAGCCAGTTCAGACAGCGCAATAGCAAGGTAATCCAAGCCAAGCGCCAGCGGTTGCCCGTGAAAATTTCCTCCGGAGATAATCTTATCTTCAGCGACGAAAATATTCGGATTATCTGTTACTGAATTGATTTCGGTTTTAAACGTCTTATGCACGAATACGATAGTGTCTTTACTGGCACCGTGCACCTGTGGGATGCACCTAAACGAGTAAGGGTCCTGCACGTTATTTTTTTCGCTAAGACCTATCTCACTGCCTTCAAGCAACTCAATAATACGTTCGGCAGTTTTTACCTGTCCCCTGTGTGGCCGCGCCAGATGTACCAGGGGATCGTACGGACTCATGTTACAATCGAAAGCTTCGATTGAAATTGCACCAATTACATCGGCCAGGTAAGAATATTTATGTGCTTTCAGAAGTATATAGGCGCCGTAAGCGCTCATGAACTGAGTACCGTTTAGCAGGGCAAGTCCTTCCTTGGCCTGTAGGGTTATTGGTTCCCATCCGTGTTTTTTAAGCACCTTGGCTGCTTCAACGATTTTGCCATCGACAAAGACTTCACCTTTCCCAATTAGTGGTAGGGAGAGATGAGCAAGCGGTGCGAGGTCTCCGGAGGCTCCCAAACTCCCCTGATTGTAGACAACAGGAAGTATATCGTTATTGTAGAAGTCGATAAGTCGCTGAACAGTTTCCAACTGCACTCCGCTGCAGCCGTAGCTCAGGGATTGTATTTTCAGCAGCAACATCAGGCGAACGATCTGTTTGGGGACAAATTCGCCGGTACCGCAGGCGTGAGACATCACCAGGTTCTCCTGTAGTTTTGTCAGATTCTCAGGCGATATCTTAACATTGCAAAGCGAACCGAATCCGGTGTTTATGCCGTAGATAGGCCCTTTGTCCTCTTTTATTCTATTGTGAAGGTATTCGTGCGATTTTCGTATGTTTAAGATGGCCTCTTCCGAGAGTTCCAGTGATTTGCCCTGCTCGAGAATCTCTCTAAGAACCGGTAAATCAAGAATTTCGCCACTAATATAATGGGTATTCTGCATGGTGTAGGGTTGTTTCCGGGCAAAAATACAAATTCCTTCCGCCTTATTTTACAAATTAAATACTGAATATCGGGCCGATGCCATTAGCTGCTATCCTGCGACTCCTCTTGCTGTTGGGGTGGTTCGGCTTCGAATAATGCGAGATATGCCGCCCCTATGCCTTCTGCTATATCACCAGCCATAATCGATTCGAACCCCTGTTGCTGAGCAAGGATATTACCCGAACTTCCGTGTAGGTAGGCCGCAAAGATCGTAGCGAGTAATGTATCGTACCCCTGGGCCAGCAAACCGGCAATCATTCCAGACAGCACATCCCCGCTTCCTCCTGTCGCCATTCCCGGGTTTCCGGTTGTGTTTATATAGAGTTTATCATTAATAACAACCATCGAGTTCGCTCCTTTGATCAACACTATACATTTGTGTTTGGCGGCAAATTTCTTTGTCTTTTCCAGCTTGTCATAATCGTCTTTCCATTTTCCGATAAGTCGCTCCAGCTCTCCGGGGTGTGGCGTCAGGATTGAATTTTTGGGCAAGAGCTTAAGTAAGTCCTTATTTGCAGAAATACAATTCAGGGCATCGGCATCGATGACAAGGGGAGCTTCTGCAGATTTAAACAATGCCTTAAGGGCCTGAACGACTTCAGCCGTGGTACCCAAGCCCATCCCTACTGCAATGGCATCCGGTTTAAGGTCGGTTTCAAATTCTGAAACGTATTCCTCCCCTGAACCGTAGATAACCATGGCTTCAGGAACCGCAGTTTGCATTACGGAAACTCCGCATTTTGGCAGATATGCCGTTACCAGGCCTGCTCCCATTCTATAGGCAGCTCTCGTCGATAATACCGCTGCACCTATCTTCCCTATACTTCCGCCTATTATGAGTACATGGCCGAAATCTCCCTTATGGGCATACTTTTCCCGCTGTTTGTAAAATTGCCGGGCGGCGGGTTTTAGTATCAATTGAGCCAGAGGTTCGGTTTTGTCTAAAAACTCCTGGTCGAGTCCGATATCAATAGCTTCATAATAAGGCACGAATTTGCCCGATTCGGGCAGGAAGAAGGATAATTTGGGAGTTTGAAACGTTAGCGTATGATTAGCTTCTATAACAGCTTCAGGGTCGGCAATCGGCTGATTGGCATGCAACCCGCTGGGAATGTCGATCGAGAGACGAAACGCCTTTTGGGCGTTTAAATACTGAATAAGTTCTTTAACCCACCCCTCCGGAGCCCGGTTAAGACCAATTCCGAAGATCGCATCGATGATAACATCGTCGGGGTGGATTTCGGGAAAGTCGGCCGAAGAAGTCATTAATACCGGCCATTTCTTTGTAACAGATTTTATCCGGTCGTAATTTATTAAAAAGCACTTTGAACGCTTGTCGGTAAAATTGGCAATGTATACATGAACCTTGTAACCGTGCTCTATCAGAAGCCTTCCAACTACAAGCCCGTCTCCTCCGTTATTCCCGATTCCACAGAAAATATGCACGGGGACCTGTGCTCCCTGCATACGGTGATGTAACCAGTTAAAGATTTGGGTACCTGCCCTTTCCATCAGGTCCAGCGAGCTGATACCTTCTTTTTCAGTGGTAACCTTATCAGCTTGGTGTAATTGTTCAGCCGAGAATATTTTCATAGTATATAATCTTTATTGCAAGTTACCACCCTTGTTGAAAACAATCAAACAATTCATTCGTTAGCTTATAGAGATTATAATACATTTGCGAAAATTTCTGAATTCGAATGAAAAACACAGCATTAAGTAAGCAGCACCGGGAGTTGGGTGCGAAAATGGTTCCTTTTGCGGGCTATAATATGCCGGTTTCCTACGAAGGTGTGCAGGCCGAGCACGAAACGGTAAGAAAGGCCGTAGGCGTCTTCGATGTTTCTCATATGGGGGAATTCCTTATCACCGGTCCGAATGCGCTGGCGCTCATTCAAAAAGTAAGCAGCAATGACGCATCCAAGCTGGTGGATAACCAGGCTCAGTACAGCTGTCTGCCAAATGAGCAAGGCGGCATTGTCGATGACCTCATTATCTATCGGCTGAACGAGGAAAAATGGCTGCTGGTGGTAAATGCTTCCAATATTGAGAAAGACTGGAACTGGATCAGCAAGCACAATGACATGGGTGCCGAAATGCGTAACCTTTCAGAAGACTTCTCCCTGCTTGCCATCCAGGGCCCAAAAGCTGTCGAAGCCATGCAATCGCTTACATCCGTAGATCTAAGGGAGATTGGATTCTACACCTTCAGAGTGGCTGATTTTGCCGGAATCGAGCATGTGATCATAAGCGCAACCGGATATACCGGAAGCGGTGGTTTTGAGATTTACTGTAAAAACAGTGAAGTGGAACAGGTATGGGAGCGTGTGCTGGAAGCCGGTGCCGATTATGGCATCAAACCTATCGGACTGGCAGCACGTGATACCCTCAGGCTGGAAATGGGTTACTGCCTGTACGGCAATGATATTGACGATACCACTTCTCCGCTGGAAGCCGGTTTAGGCTGGATTACAAAATTCAATAAGGATTTCATCAATAGCGAAGCCTTACTTAAGCAAAAAGAAGCGGGTGTGAACCGTAAGTTGGTGGGATTCGAATTAAATGAGCGTGGAATACCGCGGCAGGGCTATGATATTGTAGATATCGATGGAAATATTATTGGTAATGTAACCAGCGGGACTATGTCGCCCTCCCTAAACAAAGGGATAGGAATGGGATATGTTCCTACGGAGTTGAGCAAGCCGGGAACAGAAGTGCTGATCCAGATTCGCAAGAATGCGGTAGCTGCCACAATTGTTAAATTACCGTTCTACAAAGGGTGATTCACAACAGGATACTCATACTCGGTGCCAGTGGCTTTATAGGAAATGCACTCTATAAAGAACTCCTCTCCTATTTCGATGTTTTTGGCACCTATTACACCCAGGAGGGCCTTTTTAACAACAATCAGGTCTTTTACCGGTTTGATGCGGAAAATGATGATATTTCAGACTTATTATCCGAGATTCAGCCGAGATTTATTATTTCAAGCTTTACTTCAAGTAATGAGTCTCAACTTAAAGCACATCAGGAGTTAATTAATTATTGTGAAGTGCGCCCATCCAGCATGATCGTCTATGTGTCCTGCCAGCAGGTATTCGATGCAGTACAAAAGTTTCCTTCCTACGAATACGACCGTCCGATTTCTGAATCGGCCGCAGGGAAGCAAAAGATCGCTGTCGAAAAACTATTACTGGAGCAACTCGAAAATCAGGTTACGGTCGCTCGACTACCGCTTGTACTTGGTGTGAACAGCCCTTGGATGCTTCAGTTGCGAAAAGCGATAAAGTATTACGCCGGTTTCGAGGTGTATCCGAAAGTTATTATCAGCGCAACTACAGACGATAAGGTTGCTCAGCAAATTCACTATATTATAAATAAGGAAATTACCGGAATCTACCACCTCGCCAGCAGCGACATGGTACATCACGACGATCTTTTTGTGGAAATTGCATCGAAAATGGGCGACAAATTACCGGTGTTCAAAAAAGTCTTCAGCAGTAACGAGGATATCTACCAGGCTATATTACCAAAAGAGAACCTGCTGCCTAAAGCGTACAGGATTACCATTGCGGAAGTAATAGAATTCTGTACCTTGAATAACGAAATAATAACTTTTAAAAATTAAGTATGAAAAATCTTTCAGAACAGGAGATCAATGATCGCCTGGAGGCTCTAGACGGCTGGGAATACCACGAGAACGCTATACACACGGCCTTCGAATTCAAGAACTTCAAGGAGACCTTTACGATCATGACGCGCATCGCTTTTGAAGCAGAAAAGTTAAATCATCATCCCGATTGGACCAATGTCTACAACCAATTACACATTTCCCTTAGCACTCATGATGCGGACGGGGTGACCGAGAAAGACTTTAAACTGGCCGGTATAATAGACGAATTAATAGGTTAACCTATAATCAGATTATTTGAATTCATTGTAATTTTTATATTTGCAGCTGCAGTTTAACACCTAAAACTACGATCGGAAATGGGGAGAGCCTTCGAATTTCGAAAAGCGCGCAAAATGAAGCGATGGTCTGCTATGTCTAAAGCATTCACTCGCATAGGAAAGGATATTGTGATAGCCGTTAAGGAAGGCGGACCGGATCCGGACGCTAACTCCAGGCTAAGGGCGGTAATCCAGAATGCCAAGGCCGTAAACATGCCTAAAGACAATATCGAACGGGCAATTAAACGGGCCAGCGATAAAAACCAGGGCGATTATAAAGAGGTATTGTTCGAGGGCTACGCACCTCACGGCATTGCCGTACTTATCGAAACAGCTACCGACAATAACACACGCACGGTTGCAAATGTCCGGTCTTATTTCAACAAATGCGACGGAAGTCTCGGAACTTCAGGGTCTGTGGTATTCATGTTCGATCATACCTGTAACTTCCGAATTGACGGTGACGGGATTGATCTTGAAGAACTGGAATTGGAGCTTATAGATTACGGGGTTGAAGAGATCTTTGAAGATGAGGACGGCGTGCTTATCTATGCACCCTTTGAAAGCTTTGGTGCTATACAGTCCTACCTCGAAAACAACGACATTGAGATTCTTTCCTCAGGTTTCGAGCGCATTCCTCAGGTTACCAAGAAACTTAGTGAAGAGCAGGCCGCCGATGTGGAGAAACTACTGGAAAAACTAGAAGAGGACGATGATGTACAGAATGTCTACCACACCATGGAAGAATCTGCCGATTAAACGTTAGGTATATTCAGCCACCTTCCCTACTACTCCTTTGTAAAATTCTTTAAGTTCAGGTAAGTCCTCATCGTAATTACCGCTTGGATAGAAGGCTGCACCGATTTTAACGGTTTTGGTCTTATAGTCGAAGGCTACCGGAATGATTGGAACACCCGCCTGCAGCGCTATATAGTAAAAACCCGTTTTCCAGGACGAAACCTTTTTTCGCGTACCTTCAGGCGCCAATGCCAACCTGAATTCCTTCTTTTCAGCAAACAATTCGGCAATTGCCTCAACCTTGTTCTGCCCGGCAGTTCTGTCTAAAGCTGCTCCGCCCATCCAGCGGAAATACCAGCCGAAGGGCTTTTTGAATAATTCTTTCTTGGCGACGAAATTTATTTCGGTGTTGAGAATTCGCCTCGCAAAAGCTCCGATGTAAAAATCGTGCCAGCTGGTATGAGGCACCACGATGACTACCGATTTCCGGATGCCCGGATCGAAGCTTCCCCGGATCTTCCATCCCAGTAACTTGTTGAATACGAATTTTGTAAATCCCAATTTGGTATTTCAATGCCCTACATTTTCAGGTAAAGCGATCTAAGTTTTTCAGGAGTTGCAATCTTCTCCCAGTCATCGCCCAGCGCGTTTTCCCAAAGGGGAACAAGGCTAAGGGCAATTTCGATCATGGTATCCATTTCTTTTTCTGAAAGATTCCTGCACAGGCCGGTAGGGATCTGTATTCCGTGATCGGCGACCATTTGTTTGAACAATACTACGTCCTTAGGATAGAATTCCTCCAGGTGATTGAAAACAATACAGTTTCCTATACCGTGCTTTGTCCCCAGCACATATGAAAGTCCGTAACTCATGGCATGCGCCACTCCCACCTGAGAATACGCTATACTCATGCCGCCATGCCAGGATGCCATCATGAGTTTGGCTCTGGCGTCTTCATCCGAAAGCTTGCCCTCCACGAAGATTTCATGGCACAGATCGTATGCCTTTTCACCATAGCTTTCGCTAAAAGCGTTTAAAAAGGTTCCATTGAGAGATTCAACACAGTGGATAAAGCAATCCATCCCGGTGTAAAACCACTGGTTCTTTGGCACCCCAATCGTAAGATCGGGGTCGAGAATCACCTGGTCGAAAGGTGTAAAATCACTGTTTATCCCAAGTTTCTTAACAGGACCGGTTAGGACGGTGGTTCGCGATACCTCTGCCCCGGTTCCGGAGATAGTTGGTATACCTACGTGATAAATGGATTTATTTCTTACCAGATCCCAACCCTGGTAATCGGAAGCACTTCCTTTGTTGGTAAGCATAATGGAAACAGCCTTGGCCAGGTCCAATATGGTTCCCCCTCCTATTCCTATGATTCCAGAAGGCTTATAGGTGAATTCGGTTTTAATTTCCTTTACGATCTGGTCAACCTGGGAGGTTTTGGGTTCTTCATCTGCTGAAATAAATATCAGTTTGTCATTAAACCTTAGGTTGATTCTATCGACGAATTCCTTGTTCTCCTCGAAAACATCATCAACCAGGAAAATAAAAGGAGCTTTGTCTTTGCGCTGTGGGGCCAGAATAGACGACAATTGATCGAAGCTTCCTTGTCCGAACACAACTTTAGGCACCATTGGAAAGTTCCGGTACTTGTTGTTTACGGTGTCCTTTTTCTGTTCTTTAAGAACTTTATTAGCACGTTGAAGGTCTTCGGGAGTATCAATTTCTATTCCCTGAGTGTTGGATACAGCCATTTTTATGTTTTTTCCATATTCGAGGTACCGGATACATTCGATCTTTTCCGCAGCTTCCATGGTTCGCATGGGCAAGCGGTAAAAATCCATAAGTGCCTGCTTTCTGAAAGCATAGATACCTTTGTGTTTATAGTACTGTACTGCTGCATTTTTATCTCGTGGGTACGGGATGGGCGAGCGTGAGAAATACAAGGCAAAATTATCCCGATCCACGATCACCTTTACACAGTTCGGGTCGCTGATTTCCTTCCAGTCGTGAATCTCGGTCATCAGCGAAGCCAAATCGATCTTATCGGCGTCGGCACCCTGAAAAACGTTAAGTACCTGTTCCAGGCCTTCTTTACTGGTAAAGGGTTCATCCCCTTGTACGTTTACCACTATGTCAACGTCCATGTTCTCAACTGCTTCAGCAATTCGATCACTGCCACAGTCGTGCTCCTTCTTACTCATGATCGCTTTTCCACCGTGCGCCTCGATCTCGTTAAAGATAATATCACTATCGGTTACCACGTAAACCTCATCAAAGAGCCCGGTTTGCTGCGCAGCTTCATAAGTACGTACGATCACTGGTTTTCCACCCAGATCCTGCATTAATTTTCCCGGAAAGCGGGAGGCGCCATAACGCGCAGGTATCATTGCTATTACTTTCAATTGAAATATCTGTTTGTTGGCCCCAAAAATAAAAGAATTCTGCGTTTTTGCAGTACAATTCACTCAATAGATGTAAATAAACCCAAAAGGTTTACAGGGAATCCTCAAAAAATTCATCTTTAAAGCCAATTAAGTATAATTTTTCACGGGCACGGGTCACGGCGGTGTATAACCATCGCAGGTAATCCTTGTCGACACCATTAGGCAGATAGGGCTGTTCTACAAAGACAGTATTCCATTGCCCCCCCTGCGATTTATGACAGGTAATTGCATAGGAGAACTTAACCTGGAGTGCATTGAAGTATTTATTGTTCTTTACCGATAAAAACCGCTTATAGTTGGACTTAACGTCTGCAAAATCCTTAACAACCTCCTGGTACAATCTATTGGAATCCTCGTAAGAAAGCGAAGGAGTCTCGGCAGTTAGAGTGTCTAACAGCAATACCGTTTCGAAGGGTCTCATGTCCGGATAGTCGACCATCTTCACCTGGACCTCGGCGAATTTAAAGCCATAGAGTTCCTTAAACCTGAAAATTTCGAGTATCTGTACAATATCACCGTTGGCTATAAAGCCCGCCTCGCTTTCGGGTTTTAACCAAAAGTAGTTGTTCTTAACCACCATGAGATAATCCCCGGCCGACAGCTCCTCCTCCTGGAATAAAATTCGGTTACGAATATTCTGGTTGTAGAGGTTTGCCCGTTTGTTGGATCTAACAATAATGGCCATTTCTTCTTTCCCACCCTCAGTATAGCAGTCGTTTATTGCGTCCATAAGTTCCTGCCCGTCTGTTGGTCGTACTATTTCAGGAAACTCGTGAATCTTCATTTTAAAGGCCTCATACAAACCATCCTCTATTCGATCCCTGATCCGCGTAGCATTGTATAACACCCCGCTGTCATGCTCTTGGCGCACTACGTCATCCAGTTCTATTTCAATAACCGTTTTGTTGTAATTATTTTCCAGCACCCGTTTCTCAAGTGCAGGACTAAGATCGAGATTCACCGGGGGCAACTGAGCCGTGTCCCCTATAAGCATCAGGCGGCAGTTAGACCCGGAATACACGTATTGCATGAGATCATCGAGTAAGGAGCCGTTCTCAAACAACTTGGAGTCCTGATTGATATCGGGAATCATACTGGCCTCATCCACAATAAAAAGTGTATTGCGGTGTTTGTTTGGTTGAAGTGTAAAGGACACCCCGCCACTCTTATTGCTTTTCGGATAATAGATTTTCTTGTGAATGGTGTAGGCCGTTTTACCCGAATAATTACTTATAACCTTTGCAGCGCGTCCTGTGGGAGCAAGTAGAACTGAATTCTGCCTTGCCTTTGGCAGGTTCTTGACCAGGGTTCCCACTATGGTTGTCTTACCGGTTCCGGCATACCCTTTCAGCAAGAAGACCAGTTGATTCTCCCCACTGAGTATAAATTTCGACAACAGCTGTAATGCGATGTCCTGCCTGGTGGTTGGAGAAAATGGAAAGTCACTTTTTAGGAGGCTGTAAAATCGGGAAACGTCCATCGAGCTATTAGCATTCATAAGGGCTAAAGATAGCCATGATTTTTTCGGATTATACTTTTACGAACAAAAAAAAATTGTAGATTTGCGATAGTCCATTTATAAAAACACATTCATAAACTACATATAATGAAACTAGTTATTCAGTTAATACTTTGGGTTGTAATTATCGTTCTTGGGTACCTGCTTTACAATTCAATAAGCGGTCCGATTGAATTTAATAAGGTAAAAGAGGCTCGCTATGTGAAGGTGATCAACAAGTTAAAAGATATTAAAGCCGCCGAATTGGCCCACCAGGAAATAACTGGATCGTTTACAGGAAGTTTCGACAGTCTTGTTCGCTTTATAGATACCGCTCAGTTCGCCATTGTTCAGCGAAGGGACACTAGTTACCCGGATGTTGTAAAAAATAAGGCCTTCGGACTTACTGAAGGATATTTTATAGAGGAGACCATTTTGGACACCTTAGGCTTTACCCCGGTTCGCGATTCTTTATTTGGCGGAACCGACCGATATAAACAAATGATGAAGATCCCGATCGAGGGCGTAGATGCCGAATTCGAATTAAGAGCAGGGAAACTGAATAAAAGCGGAACTTTCTACTCTGTGTTCGAAGCTCGTGCTCCTAAAGACATAATTCTGGGCGATCTGGACAAGGACCTGCTGGCTCAGGAAAAACAAGTAGTCTCGGTCGATGGTGTAAACGGTGCTTATATAAAGGTGGGATCTATGGATGAGGTGGACACGAGTGGAAACTGGCCTAAAATTTATGACTCACAAATCAAGCAATAATTCAATAATCGCTTCAGATAACAGACTGTCCGTTCAAATAGCATTGACCGGACTTTCTTTTTTAATTACCAATCGTTCTGCCACCGAACTGATTCATTTTTCTGAAAAGAAGTTTAAACAAACCAGGACTCCTGAAGAACTATTACTCGAGATCGATACATTCTTAAAGGACGAATTTGCGGCCACACCCCAGTTTGAGTCTGTATCGGTAATCTATTCCAATATTGAATATACGGTGGTGCCTTCAACCCTTTTCGACCCCGATAAGGCCAGTGATTACCTGAAATTCAATTCTAAGATACTGCTTGACGATTTTATCGCTTACGACGAGCTTAAAGACCGTGACCTGGTGGTGGTCTATGTGCCTTATGTGAACATCAATAACTACCTGTTCGAACGCTTCGGTAGTTTCCGGTATTACCATATGGCCAGCATGCTGTTAAAGAAACTTGATTCCAAACAGAAATACAGTGATGAACCGGAGGTGTTCATTCATGTGGCCGACAACAGCTTCGATTTGCTTATTCAGAAAAAAGGAGAACTACAATTGTGTAATTCGTATCACTTCAGTACCGCCGAAGATTTTATCTACTACATCTTATTTGCCTTCGAGCAACTGAAAGTGAATCCCGAAAAGGCGGATGTTAAACTGTTGGGGAATATAGAGGAGCAGGATGCTCTTCACAGCATTGCTTACAATTACATAAGAAACATCTCTTTTTACGATATAACTTCGGAACGAATCGAAATTCCGAATTGTCCCTCTCACCGGCAACTGCTGCTTAAATCTCTATAATTATGCGTATCAATGCCGGAATCCACAAGGGTAGACGAATTATCGCACCTAAGAAATTACCGGTTAGGCCCACAACCGATTTTGCTAAGGAAGGATTGTTTAATATTCTCAACAATAAATACGACTTCACGTCGATTTCGGTGCTGGATCTCTTTAGTGGAACCGGCAATATCAGCTATGAATTCGCATCCCGTGGTACCCCAGAGATAACAAGTGTGGATGCCCACACAGGCTGTGTCCGGTTTATTCAGGCGACAGCCGATACCCTGGAGATGCCTATCACCGCGATACGATCGGATGTTTTTAAGTTCCTGGAAAAATCAGTCGGAACCTTCAACCTGATTTTTGCAG
Organism: Pukyongia sp.; assembly: GCA_030148705.1. GTDB lineage: Bacteria > Bacteroidota > Bacteroidia > Flavobacteriales > Flavobacteriaceae > Pukyongia. The sequence continues at coordinate 184,228 of JASBSY010000009.1, read as the reverse complement.
ATCCGCCATACGAGATGGATTCTGAACAATTTTTTAAATTGATAGACCGCGTATTCGAACAGAATTTACTTGCCGAAGACGGTCTTCTCATCATCGAACACAGTAAGCATACCCAACTGTCGAATGCAGCCCATTTCACCGATCAAAGGCGCTACGGCGGCTCGGTGTTCAGCTTTTTTTCGAGTTAATTTATTGGAAACGAAGGGTTGGAAAGCAAAATATCAATTGCAATGATATATTCACTACATTTAATCTTTTGTTTTTTCAACCAAAAAATAATTAATGAAGCATTCCCCAAAAATTCAGATCGATGTTGGATTTGCCCATTTTGAATTGTTCGACACCTATCTTATAACTACGGTTGGTGAAGGCGTGGTTCTGGGAAAAAACGAAATGCAAACCTTTCGCCAAGTCTTTGAAAAATATTACGGCAACAAGCCGTTTGGTTATATTTCGAACAGGATTAACGATTATACCATCAATCCTTTATACTATAAGGAGGTTGAAAAACACCCACTCAACATAGTAGCAATATCGACATTGTGTTTTTCGGAGGAATCGTATAAGAATGCTGTCTTTGCCGAACAGTTCTTTTCCTGGCCGCATAAAGCATTCTATACGTTGGAAGAATGTATTGCCTTTATTGAAAAGCATCACAAGAAATATAAAAAAGCAGGCCTGTAAGCCGGATTCTGTATCACACCCGAAAGTGTAACCCTTATCATTTATCTGGATGCATTGTTGCCAATGCATTCTATCTGCCAACCCCCCTGCATCGGGCGGGAAACCCTCGAAAGCAGGTGTACATGGCATTTCATCGTATAGAGTTTACCTGATTTCACTACAGCTTAACCTGTACATTCTTTCTGTTGCACTTGTCCTGATCACGCCTTTGGCGCAACCGACGGCCGTTAGCCGCTATACTTCCCTCTGATGTCCGGACTTTCCTCGCTCCACCGGGGTGGATCGCGATAAGGCGGCCTGCTTTTGCAAAAGTACTTCAATGTTAATAAAAACCGTAAAATAGCTCAGACTATTTTTTAAAAAGCGCAACCGGCTTTCTATATTTGTTGCACCTATGGAGCATTTCATTGTATCGGCGCGAAAGTACAGACCCACACAGTTTAAAGACGTGGTGGGACAGCAGGCGATCACCAATACGCTGGAGAATGCAATTGCAAACGACCATCTGGCGCAAGCCTTACTCTTTACGGGGCCACGAGGGGTTGGAAAAACCACCTGTGCACGTATCCTGGCAAAAAAGATCAACCAGGACGGCACCGAAAAGGAAGACGAAGACTTCGCCTTTAATATCTTCGAACTGGATGCTGCTTCCAATAACTCGGTAGATGACATAAGAAATCTAATAGACCAGGTTCGAATCCCGCCACAGGTAGGAAAATACAAGGTTTATATCATAGATGAGGTCCATATGCTTTCGCCCCAGGCCTTTAACGCCTTTCTAAAAACATTGGAAGAACCGCCCAAGCACGCCATTTTCATTCTGGCCACCACCGAAAAGCACAAGATCATTCCCACCATACTGTCTCGTTGTCAGATCTTCGATTTCCGAAGGATCACCGTTCAGGATATCAAGGAACACTTGGCACAGGTTGCTCAAATGGAGGGGATAACCGCAGAGGATGATGCTTTGCACATCATCGCTCAGAAAGCCGACGGCGCCCTACGTGATGCCCTGTCTATTTTCGACAGGGTGGTTAGTTTCTCCGGAAAGAATCTCACCCGTGAAGCCGTTACCGAAAACCTGAATGTACTCGATTACACCTATTTTTTCAATGTCACCGATCTATTGCTTGCAAACGACATACCAAAATTGCTTGTTGCATATAATGAGATATTGTCTAAAGGTTTCGACGGCCACCATTTTATAATGGGGCTGGCATCTCATTTTCGTGATCTGCTGGTGTGTAAAAACCAACAAACCATGGACCTACTCGAAGTTGGCGAGCAGGTGAAAGCTATGTATTTTGAGCAATCGAATAACACTTCACAGGAATTCCTCATTTCGGGGATTGAACTCGCCAACGAATGCGACCTTAAATACAAAAGCAGCAGAAACCCGCGATTGTTAGTGGAATTATGTCTGCTGCAATTGGCATCGCTCACCTACGTCGCTGAAAAAAAAAAGGCTGACAACAAGCCATTCGTAATTCCCCCTTCATTTTTTAAGGAAAAGTCGAAAAACGGTAAGCAACCGGCTGTTGAAGTTTCAAAGAAAGACCTTGCAGTTCCCACGGAAGACAAAACCCTCGAGCCTCTTACACAACCTGATAATGAGGACGCTAATGCATTAGAAACAACACCGGAACAAGTCGTGGAACGGCCTCAGATCATTGCGGAAAGAAATGCCAGAAAGGTATCGGCATTGTCTCTGAAAAGTATTCAGAAGAAACAACAACTAAAAAAAGCGTTGATTGCAAATCAGCCTGATGAAGACAATCTGCCGGCTGAGGATTTTTCGGAAGAAGATATGCGAGATGCCTGGTCCAATTACGCAGAAAAAGTGCAGACTGACGGTAAATACAACCTGCTTTCCCATTTAACCATGGGTGAACCTAAACTGGAAGGTTCCCTAATTCACCTGGTTTTCCCTAACGACACCATTAAAGTAGAGGTTGAGCGTGCTAAATACGATCTTTTGAATTTCTTGAGGGAAAAATTACAGAACTACGATATCGATCTTTCAATAGAGGTCAATGAGGCCGAAACCAAGCGCTACGCCTATACTTCCAGGGAAAAATTCGAAATGCTGAAGGAAAAGAACCCTTTAATCGATAAACTTAGGAAAGAATTCGACCTGGAAATTTAATACCCTCCCATGGAAAAAAGTGACAATCGGAAGAAGGTTATGCTCGGTTTAAAACTGCCAACCGATCCGCGATGGGTGAATATAGTTGAAAAGAATATCGAAGAAATACTTTCCGATCATGCCTGGTGCGAGCAAAAGGCGGCTTCCACCGCAATATCCCTCATCGTTACTTTCCCCGAATACACCGAACTTGTGCAGGAGATGACGGCTTTGGTTGAGGAAGAAATGAGCCACTTCAAAATGGTTCATGACAAGATCGTGGAGCGGGGTTATTCCCTGGGCAGAGACCGCCGCGACTATTACGTTGTGAATCTTACTAAGTTTTTTCCAAAAGGCGGTAGCCGCACCGACCAGTTAGTACATCGGCTGTTGTATGCTGCCCTTATTGAGGCTAGAAGCTGTGAGCGCTTCAGACTGCTTAGCGAGCAACTAAGCGATAAGAAATTGGCCGGTTTTTACAGAAAATTAATGATCAGCGAAGCCGGCCATTATAAAATGTTTCTGGGGTTTGCTCGGAAATATGGGGATCGCAAGGTTGTAGATCGCAAGTGGGATGAACTGCTAGAATACGAAGCCGGTTTAATGAAAGATCTCGGTAAGGAAGAGACTATTCACGGCTGATAAAATCTAAAATACGTAAAATTTAGACGGTCCTTATTCGCTTAGGTTAATCTCCATATCCTTCGCCTTTTTCTCATTATAAAGGCTCCTTACAATCCCGTCGGCAAGGCCAATTTTAGGAACGTACATATTCTTTGCCTTGCTCCATTTCATTGCTGAAAGGTAAATCCGGGTGGCCGGAACCACTACGTCTGCCCTGTCCGGGTTCATCTGAAGTTCAAAAATACGTTCGTGATAGGTAAAGGATTTTAGCTTTTCATAAAAATTTGCCAGGTAGAAATAACTAAGCGGTTTACCTATCTTCTTACCACTGGCCTTGTAAATACTGTTGATGTTCCCACCGGAGCCGATGCATTCTACTTTCTCATACTTTTTAGTGTGTTCGGTGATCCATTGCTTTACTTCTTTCCAGGTAGATTCGCGCACCATGTCATTGAGGATCCTTACGGTTCCAAGCTGGAAGGATCTGGACTGCACAAGCTTTCCGAAGGCAAAGATGGAAAATTCGGTGCTACCTCCGCCAACATCCACGTATAGAAATACCTTATCCCCCGCGATGAGCTCATGCAGGTCTGTTGAAGCTATTATTGCAGCCTCGTCATTACCGTCGATAATCTGGATGTCAACCCCTGTTTCCTTTTTAATTCGCCTGGCCATTTCGGCACCGTTTCTGGCCTCTCGCATGGCCGAAGTGGCACAAGCCCTGTAGGCGCTTATATTGTGCGTATTCATTAGAAGCTTATAGGCCTTCATGGCATCCACCATCCGATGATAGTTGGCCTCGGAGATCTTGTCCTGGAGAAACACATCGGCTCCCAGTCTTATAGGCACACGAACCAGGGAAGTCTTTTTAAAAAACGGTTCCCTTCCCTCTTTTTCAAAAACCGTGGCAATAAGCAGCCGGATGGCATTGGAACCAATATCTATAGCCGCGAATTTTTCTATTTTCAGCAAATTAGTCTAATTTGTTTTTATAGTAGTCGTACAATTCGAACTGCGACCGAATCCTGGGGCCGCTTCCATTCCTGTATGCGTTGTCTTGGTTTGCTGAAATAATTCTGGCTTTTACATTGTCGGCCCAGCTAATCTCGAAGGTATCTATAAGCTCTTGTTTAATGTCATTGTCGTATATGGGACATGAAATCTCTACCCGGTTATCCAGGTTTCTACCCATAAAATCTGCCGAAGAAATATAAACCTTGGTGTCGCCCGCATTGTCGAAGATGAACAACCGTGGGTGTTCCAGGAATTTATCTACTATACTGATAACTTCGATATTTTCGCTCATGCCTTCCACTCCGGGTATAAGACAGCAAATTCCGCGCACGATAAGTCTTATCTGTACCCCGGCCCGACTCGCTTCATACAGCCTGTCTATCATTTTAAAATCGGAAAGGCTGTTGAGTTTTAAAAGAATTTCGCTCGATAATCCTTTTTTATGATTTTCAATTTCATTATCTATCAGCGAATACAGAGCATTCCTTGTATAATGAGGCGAAACGATTAGATGCCTGTATTTCTTAATCTGGTAATTCACCTGGAAGAAATCGAACACTTTGGTAATCTCCTTACCTATCTTCTGGTTATAAGTAAACAGGGTGTAATCCGTATAGATCTTAGCTGTAGACTCGTTGAAATTACCCGTACTGATAAATGAATAGCGCATCACCTTTTTGTTCTCCAACCTTTCAATAACACAGGCTTTACAGTGTACTTTGAGCCCGGTCACCCCAAAGATGAGTTTTACCCCTTCACTTTGCATTTCTTCAGCATAGCTAATATTGGCGGCCTCGTCGAAACGCGCCTGCAGTTCTATCTGAACGGTAACGTCTTTTCCGTTCTTAGCCGCATTTATCAAAGCGCTGGCAATGTGCGAGGTTTCGGCCAGACGGTAAATAGTGATTTTAATAGACTTCACCTTAGGATCCAGGGCCGCCTCTTTCAGAAATTTTACTACATAGGCAAAATTCTGGTATGGAGCGTATAGCAGGAAATCCTTTTCTTGTATCCGATCGAATACACTGCTCTCAAGGCTTAGGCCGGGAATTTTAAGCGGCCTGTTCACCCTGTATAGCAAGTCGGTTCGGCCAAGGCTGGGGAAGTTCATATAATCCCGCCTGTTGTGATATCTTCCGCCGGGAATAATACTGTCTGTGCTGTCGATTCCCATTTTGTTCATCAGGAACTGAAGCGTTTTTTGGTCGATTTCCTTGTCGTAAACAAAACGCACGGGGTCGCCCGAACTTCTTTTTTCGACGCTTTTCGAGATCTTTTCCAGAAAACTACGGCTAAGATCACTATCGATATCGAGTTCCGCATCCCGGGTGATCTTTATCATATGTGCCGTGATCTGTTCGTAATTGAAGATATTAAAAATGCTATGCAGGCAATGTCGAATGAGGTTATCGAGAATGATAATATATTGTTTTTCTCCTTCCGAAGGCAAAACGACAAAGCGGTCTATACTTTTCGGGATTTCGATAAGCGCGTAATTAATCTTTTCTTCGAAAATTGGATCATCCTTGGCCATGATCATTTTAACAGCCAGGTATGCCGCGCTGTCTTTCAGACTCGGGAATTCCTCTAATTCACCTATCATAATGGTGACCAGGGCGGGACTTACTTTCCTGATGAAATACTCGGAAATAAACTCACTCTGTACCGCACTAAGTTCAGTTTCATCGAGGATAAAGATATTTTCCTGCTGAAGTTCCTGGTGAATCTGTTCGAGAATATTCAAACTTGTAGCCTGCTGCTCAATAACCGTTTGGGTGATATCTTCCAGTAGTTCCGTAGCTGATATTCCACCCAGTACACTCCTACCTCCCTTGCCGGCTTCCACGATGCGTTTGATGGTTGCATAGCGCACTTTGAAAAACTCGTCCAGGTTATTCGAAAATATACCAATAAACCTAAGGCGTTCCAATAGCGGAACTGTAGGGTCCTCAGCTTCCTGAAGCACTCTTGCGTTAAACTGCAGCCAACTTAATTCCCTGTTTAAATATTGATTTTTAGCAACTTTTGTCGATATCGTCATTAAATCTTAGTCCTTTAAATGTCTTGGGAATACTATTTTTTTGGTCTTCCCGGTTGTGATCCCGGCCCATGAATCTGCTTCAAATTCGATCATAACAAAACCACTTGTCGGTACATTGTCAATATACTCGTTTCCGAGCATATTTACAACGGAAGTAAACGCATGGTTATGCCCTACGATCATTACCCGGTCAAGGCTGTTATCCATGTTTTTTATGATCCGCATTACGTTTTGGCCGCTGAAATCGTACAGATCGTGCTCCAGGATAAACTCTTCCTCGCTGATTTTAAAGGCGTCTTTAAAATATTCGGCTGTTGTTAACGCCCGCTTGGCATCACTTGTCACAATGAATTGGGGAGGTTTCACCAGGGAGCTAACTTCATCCGAAACCAGTTTAGCATCACTGTGACCCCTGCCTTTCAGTGGCCTTTGGTGATCGGGTAGATTGTGTTTCCATGACGACTTGGCATGGCGAACCATATACAAGGTTTTCATATATTAAAATAATTTTATGGTTGTAATCGATTGATGGTCCATTCGTTTTTAAATAATTTATACTGAATACGGTCATGTAACCTGTTGGGTCTTCCCTGCCAGAATTCGAATTCCTGCGGACGAACCAAATATCCTCCCCAGTGCTCTGGCATAGGCAGTTCCTGACCTTCATATTTTTCCGCCAGCAGCTTTAGGCGCGCCTCCAAGGCCTCCCGGTCTTCTACTACAGAACTCTGCTCCGATACTAAGGCGCTCAACTGACTTTCTCTCGGTCTCGAATAGAAGTACGTTGCAGAATCTTCCCGAGAGCTGCGTTCAGCAGTTCCTTTAACGATGACCTGACGTTCCATGTTTGGCCAGAAAAACGATAGGGAAACTTTGTTGTTGTGTTCGATGGCAGATCCTTTCTCACTCTTGTAGTTCGAATAGAAATAAAATCCGTTTTCATCGTATTTCTTTAAAAGCACTACTCGACCTCTGGGAAAATCATCAGCTCCTACCGTGGCAAGAGTCATTGCATTTACCTCATCCACACCCCCTGCATCCTCTACATCAAGGAACCATAAATGAAATTGTTGCATGGGATCTGGATCCACCGAAGACTTTGTCAGGTTTCCCTTTTCATACGACTTTCTATAGTCATGTAAGTTATCTCTCATGGCCCGAGCTTTATATGATGCAAGTTACGAGAATTGTAAATGCTTTAAAACTATGGAATGTTTAAATCCAGGTTAAAATTTAAACTGTTTTCCGTCTTCTGCCAGCTCAACGCTGTCGAACACTTCTTTTGCTTCACTTCTGAAAAGTTCCAGATCTCGATACCGGCCTGAGTAATGGCCGAGTATCAAGGTTCCTGCTTTGGCTTTCTTTGCGATTACCCCCGCTTCTTTTGCAGTACTGTGCTTGGTGGTGAGACAGAGGTGATGATGCGACTCCAGAAACGTGCTCTCGTGATACAATACAGTTACATTCTCAATTAAGGGGACAATCTCAGGATAATAAGCCGTATCACTGCAAAACGCATAGCTTTTTGGGGGGTCCGGTGGAAACGTAACCCTGTCGTTCGGAATTATCTTTCCTTCTGCATTCTCGACATCCGCGCCCTGTTTTAGCTTGTTAAAATAACTTTTATCGATTCGATGCTTAACTGCCGCTTCAAAATTCAGTTTCCTCAAACCCGGCTTTTCCCTGAAAAGGAAGCCGTTGGTATAAATTCTATGATCCAGGGGTATGGTTGAAACAACCACGCTGTCGTCCTCGAAGATCACTTCGGAATTCACTGATTCCAGTTCGTGAAAAAAAAGATCGTAATCTGTCCAGCTTTTACCCAACTTAAGCTGAAGCACTATGGCTTCTTTAATGCCTTTGGGCCCGTACACATGTAAATCGGCTTCCCTCCCTAGTAATCGAAACGTAGAAATAAGGCCGATTAGGCCATAAAAGTGGTCGCCGTGCAGGTGGGAAATAAAAATGTGTTTGATCCTGGAGAACTTTACTTTACTTCGTCTTAGCTGAACCTGGGTTCCCTCCCCGCAATCGATCAGGAAAATGTGCCCGCTAATTTCCAATACCTGGGAGGTGGGATGAGCGGAGACTCTCGGAGTAGCGGAATGACAACCTAAAATGGTCAGATTCATATATGTTCGGAATTGAATGTAAAATGAAATATTGTTCCTGTTGTAAAGCTAGGAAACTTCTGTGTTAGTCGAAAGAATTCCACAAATAGTTACAGTAGGGGGATGGCTCCCTGCCGCGGAAGGAACTGCCTAGAGTCCCCTGCGCGCTTTTTCCTTTTTTAACAAACTCAGCTCCCGGCTGGTCTGACCCGCAACCGAGGTGTTTTCCTCTGCCCGTCGTATCAGGTAAGGCATTACATCTTTTACTGGTCCGAAGGGGATGTACTTGGCAACGTTATACCTTTCCGTCGCCATATTATAACTAATGTGATCGCTCATCCCGTACAATTGCCCGAACCAAACTCTGGCATCGTTGTTTTCAAGCTGCTGACGTTGCATGATCTCCATGGCCATATAATTACTTATTTCATTATGTGTTCCAAGGAATAATTCAATGGTATCGAGATTGTTGAAGATATACTGCATAACAGCGTTGAAATTATCATCTGTTTCCTGCTTACTTCTGCAAATCGGACTGGTATAACCCTGCTCCTCCGCCCTTTCGTTCTCCTTTTCCATATAAGCACCACGAACTATTTTAAACCCTAGTTTATACCCTCCCGATTTGGCCTTGTCGTGCTGTTTCTTCAGGTAATCGAAGCGATCCCAGCGATAGCATTGAAGCGTATTGAAGACTACAGCTTTGTCCTTGTTGTATTTCGCCATCATTCGCTCACAGAGGTCATCGGCCGAATCCTGCATCCAGGATTCCTCGGCATCGATAAGCAACTTGATATCGCATTCGCTTGCCAGCCGGCAAATGGAATCATAACGACTCTCTATTCGTTGCCACTCCAGTTGCTCCTTTTCTGTTAGTTTTTGTTTCGCTGTAAGCTTTTCCCAGATGTGAAATCGACCCAGGCCCGTGGGCTTAAAAACCGAAAAGGGCATGGATTCCTTATTCCTGGCGAAACGCGTGAGCTCCATAACCTTTTCTTTTGCCAGGTCGAATTGCCCTTCGACTTCCTTGCCTTCCACCGAAAAATCCAACACCGAATATACCCCCGCACCGTATAGTGTTTCTACAGTGGGCATACAGTCGGCCTCGTTAACCCCGCCACAAAAATGGTCGAAAACGGTAGACCTGATCAAACCCTCCACCGGCAGATGCACATTCAGGGCAAATTTGGTCATTGCCGTACCTATCCGTACAAGTGGTTCATTAGCGATCATTTTAAAAAGGAAGTACGCGCGTTCCAGTTCCGAATCACTTTTAAGTTTAAAGGCGATCTCCGTATTCTCAAAGAGGTTATTTGAAGCCATGTTAAGGAAAATGTAAGCAAATATAGTTAGATTTGAAGTCACCGAAAACAACAAACTGCGATTGATGCAAGAGATTAGGTATTTAGATTCTGTATACGCCGGGGAAGGCATTTGGCAACGGCTTAATGAGCATCTTGAATTAAAGAAATACGGCTCGATCTTCATACTTACCGATTCCAACACTGCCGTCCACTGCCTGCCTTATTTGACCTCGAAACTCCCTAAGAAATGGAACCTCCGGCAACTGCAAATTAAAGCAGGAGAATCCTACAAAAACATAGAAAGTTGTTTGCAGATCTGGGAGGAATTATCTTCAAACCTGGCAGATCGGCACAGTCTTTTAATAAATCTGGGCGGTGGTGTGGTAACGGATCTTGGAGGCTTTGTGGCATCGACTTTTAAAAGAGGGATTGATTTTATCAATATCCCCACCTCCCTCTTGGCTATGGTCGATGCATCCATTGGTGGAAAGAACGGTGTAGACCTAGGAGTTCTAAAAAACCAGATAGGGGTAATTAACGAGCCGGAACTGGTTTTGATGGATATAAAGTTTCTCGACACCCTGCCTCCCGCTCACAAGGTCTCCGGACTGGCGGAAATGTTAAAGCACGGGCTCATTGCTTCTGAATCGTATTTCAATAGATTGCTGAGATCCCACGATTCGAGTATGTGGTTGGATCTCATCTGGGAATCGGTTGAAATTAAACACAAAATAGTCACCGAAGATCGGTCTGAAGAAGGCAGCAGGAAATTCCTCAACTTCGGACATACCCTGGGTCATGCCATTGAATCTCATTATCTCGATAAAGCTGATGGGGAAGCCATATTACACGGGGAGGCTGTTGCAATAGGTATGATCCTGGCAGCCTATATTTCTACTCGCATGCGATCCCTGTCTGAGGAAAAGCGGGACACAATCGCCAACGGAATCTTAGAGTTTTTCGACAAACGAAGATTTTCCGAAAAGGATATTGAGGCGATACTCGGCCTGTTGATTTACGATAAGAAGAATCGCGGGGGAAAGATCTTGTTCGTTTTAATAAACGATTTCGGAAAACCGATTTGGGATTGTGAAGTTCCGGATGCGGTTATCAGAGCAGCTTTCAACTACTATAAAAATTTATGAAAAAATTTAAATTTCATTAAAATCGAATAATTCTTTTTTTATTAGTTTAGCTAATAACCATCAACGCCCTGAACTTAATGAAACGCATAATTGTAGATTATAAAAAATTAACTCCCGAAATTATTTCACTGCTGGTAGAGAAATATCCCGACGGTTACGACGACGATCATGTTGTGGTGTTCAAAAATGCACGAAATGAAACAGTTGAAGCAGTTGAAGTTCGTACGGAGGATACTATCTATCTCGTTAAAGTTAGTTCACGGCTGGAAACTTCCATGGCCAATTTCGACGAAGATGATTATAGCGAAGAGGATTTTTCTGAACCTATTAGTGAACTGGAGAAAGAAACCGATCTGGACGAATCGGAGATCCTTCGGGAGGAGGAATAAAAAAGAGGCAACCAACTGGTTGCCTCTCTTCATTTTAGGATTTATTGATTACGCATGCTGTAATTCGTGCTTTCCTTCTTTGATCTCTTCAATCAATTTAGAGTTGAAAGCCGGCAAGTCGGATGGATTTCTACTCGTTACAAATCCTTCATCCACTACAACTTCTTCGTCTACCCAGTTCGCTCCGGCATTTACCAGATCGTCCTTGATAGATTTAAAGGAAGTCATTTTCCTGCCCTCTACAACTTCCGCCGAAATCAGCGTCCATGCTGCATGACAAATTGCTGCCACGGGTTTTTTCTCCTTGAAAAAGTCGCGTACAAAGACTAAGGCATCTTCATTCCGTCGCAACTTATCAGGGTTGATTACTCCTCCCGGCAGTACCAGGGCGTTATATTGATTCGCGTTCACTTCATCCAAAGTGCGGTCTACCGAGTATTCCTTACTCCAGTTTCCGTCTGCCCATGCCTTGATGGAGCCTCTTTCTTCACTCACGATATCCACCTGAAATCCTTCAGCTTCCATCGCTTCTTTTGGAGATTTTAATTCCGATTCTTCAAATCCATTTGTAGCTAATATTGCTATCCTCTTTTTCATATCTGTACTAAAATTTTAATTAAACATCGATTCTAATACAATATACCGCTTAGGCCGGCCACCGCCAACTATGAGGTATTAAGGTTAAATTAAAGTTTGTTAAAGAAAACTATAAGGTTAAAGAGAGAGATAGCGTTCGGTGATTATCCTGCGGTGATGTTGCTCGTGTCCGCAAATTATAAAGCCTGCAGCACGAACGGACAGCATGTGTCCGTTGGCCATTCCAGTGCGCTGCAGCGTCTCATCCGGCAGGTTCTTAAAGAAGTGAATCGAGGCATCTCTAACAGCTGTATATTCGTCTACCAGGTCTTCCATTGTACGAAGTTCGGCCTTTGAATTGGCGGCGAACAGGTTCTCATCGAAGCCGGGAAGATTAGCATCGTCTGTCCGGGCAATGGTTAAAGCTCTGTAACAGAACATGCGTTCCGAATCGATCAAATGACCCAGGATCTCTCTGGGAGTCCACTTGCCTTCCGCATAGCGCAAATTATGGCGAGCTTCGGGAATATTCTCAAAAAAGGATTTTGTGGCCAACCTCCCGTTTTCCAGGCATTGATCTAAGGTTCCGGATCCAACTTGAGAGAGATAAGTTCCGAAATACGGATGAAATTCGGTTGGGGGTAACGCACTAACAGTCATAAGCTGAATTTATATCTCCTTAAATATTGAATGCATCAATCGTTTTTTGTCGTTGATACTTTCTTCCAACGAAATCATCGTCTCCGTGCGGGTAACGCCTTCAATATCATCTATACGGTAAATGATCTCCTTGGCATGACCGGTATCTTTAGCTCTGATCTTACAAAATATATTGAATTTACCCGTGGTTACATGGGCAACCGTTACATGGGGAATATCGTTTATTCGTTCCAGCACGAACTGGGTTTGGGATGTTTTATTCAGAAATACACCCACATAGGCAATAAAGGAATATCCCAGTTTCTTGTAGTCCAGAGTAAGAGACGAGCCCGTAATAATACCCGCTTCCTCCATTTTTTTAACCCGGACATGAACTGTTCCCGCCGATATCTGCAATCGCTTGGCAATATCGGTAAAGGGGGTGCGGGTGTTCTCAATAAGCATATCCAGTATCTGGTGGTCGGTATCGTCCAGTTTAAACTTAGCCATAACAAAAATTTTGGGGTATAAATCTAAGACAATTAAGTTAAGTAATTGTTATGTATTTGAAGAAAACAGTGTGTTTTTGGAGGTTTTTTCTGTAATTGTTGCAATTTTATCACCAATATCGAAGTTTTGCTGATAATTCACTAAAATTTCTTTTTCCTTTCCTTGTAGTTCCAGGTGACCGTAAAAATTGCTGAGATCGCCTATGCTTTCTGCTACCGGAATAAATTCAATAGTATCGTCGATTAAAGTCTCACGGTATTGAATTCCCAGTGAAACCGGTTCATCATCTTTATGGAATTTCACATTTCGGAGGATTATATCTTTAAAGTTTACCTTATTCTCCGGGATTTCGAAATAATCCGTATGATCCGCGATTTCGGATGAAACAGCAGTTATCCCGCATATTTCCAGCAAGGCATAAAAAATCAATTCGCGGGTGCGTTCCCTGTTATAGTCTCCCGGGAAATGACCGGCCTCGAACAACACTGTTGGTACTCCTGCTGCCGTAAAGGCATCACCTACACATTTATGATTATAAGTATCGTCATAACGTCCTACCATTCCCGGTATATGCTTCTGTAACACTCTGTTAACACGTACGATCTCCTTCATCGCCTCTATTCTGGTAGCTGTTACCGTCCTTTGCTGGTCTTCTGATGGTGCTAAAAACGAGATAACCGATGGATGGCCGGATGGCAGTCCATATATACTGCGTTGATCGTGAAGGTTGAGGCAGAGATGGGGCTGAAAGTCCTCGAATGCAGACCGCAGGACACGGGATTCCTTTTCTGAAAGATCAGCGGCATCGCGGTTAAGATCAACACCGTTGGCATTTTCACGGGTATAAAGCGCTGCCCCGTCGGGGTTGAGCATGGGAATCAGGGAAAGCGTATAAGTAGAAAAGAAGGCTTCAATTTTATCCTGAATTACCTCTTTCTGGTCGAATAACTTCAGCAAGTCGAAGACGGCCTTGGTGGTAGTTGATTCATTTCCGTGCATCTGCGACCAGGCCAAAATACGTTTTGGACCCCTGCCAATTTTAATGTTCACTATCGGAAGGTCATTTTGCGTGCTGCCAATTTCCTCCCAGGAGATGTAACTTGATGAGAAATTTAAGAGGGGACGGATGTGGTCGAAGGTAATATACCGACCACTTAATCCGGAACAAGAATGCTGTTTGTAAAGCGTTTGAATTTTCATCGGCTTTACAAAGGTAAACAAAGACCTGTTTACACTTGTAACCATTATTTGGATTGAATTGATGACTTATGTAAACATTTTGAAGCCAATTTAGGTTATTGTTGTAATCAAATTTGCAATATTTTTATATCATACTTATAATTTACTTATTTTCAATTATTTATATTAATCTATATAAAGTTATTATTTAATTTAATATAAGATAAATGGTTTATTTTATTCGGAATAATCGATAATATTTTACATTTGTAATCGTTACTTAAGCTAGAAGCATGATACGATGGTAAACAGCACGCAATTTGCCGAAAGACTTGAAAAAATACTCGATTATTACGGGGTTTCAGCTACGGCATTTTCGGAAACCATAGACATGAATCGCTCTACGATTTCGCATTTGTTATCAGGAAGAAATAAACCCAGTCTCGATTTTATACTGAAAGTGATTCAGCATTATCCTGAAGTGGATCTGTATTGGTTTCTCAACGGCAAAGGAAAATTTCCTTCTACCCCTTCAACTCCCCTTTCTGCCGATACACTTGATAAACCCGAAAAAAAACAGTCAGTTCCCGCAGTGGAAGCCAAACCCTCTTCAGAAAGTACAGAAACCCCGCTTCCGGCTTCCGATTCCGACAAGAACATAGATCGTATAGTGGTTTTTTATTCCGACGGTAGTTTTAAGTCTTACGAAAACTAAAATGCTTGGAGAAAATTTCTGAACTTTGCAGAAAACAATTCAATGCGCCTTCTGTGCTTAATCCTTTTGTTATTAACCATTACCTCCTGCTACCAGGTAGAACGGGACTGCAGTAAATTTAAAACAGGTACGTTTCAGTTTGAAGCTGTTTCGGGCACCGAGATTTTTACTACTAAGATCATTCGCAACGACAGTATGGAAATCGAGTACTTTAAAGATCAGGTAGACACGGCAACCGTACGCTGGATAAACGATTGCGAATATATACTTCAAAAACTCAATCCTAAGAACAAGGCTGAGAAAAAGGCAATTCACATAAAGATTCTCACCACCGATAAGAATACTTACACCTTCGAATTCAAGGCAATTGGCAATTCCTCCCGAAGCAAGGCCACGGCGACAAAAATTTCGAATTAAATGCTGTTTTATACTTGGTAAATTTCACGTAATTTTAAATCGTAAACTCAACGCTTATGTTCGATATACTAACCTCTCCCGATGCACTTGTCGCTTTGCTCACCCTGACATTCCTGGAAATCGTGCTCGGAATCGATAATATTATATTTATCTCCCTGGCAGCTAGCAAACTAAGCAAGAATCTTCAGAAAAAAGCAACCAATATCGGACTGGTCATGGCCATGCTAATTCGAATCGTATTGCTGTTTGGTATTACCTGGCTGGTTGCTATGGAAGCGCCATTCTGGAATCTTAATTTATCATGGATACAGGTTGGTGTTAGCGGGCAGGGGCTCATCCTGTTTGCAGGGGGGTTATTCCTGTTGTATAAAAGCGTGAGTGAAATCCATGAAAAAGTAGAAGATAAGGGGCATGATGAACGGGAAATTAGGAAAAGTCGATCCACCACCTTGACAAAGGCTGTTATACAGATTACTTTGATAAATATCGTGTTTTCCTTCGATTCCATCCTTACGGCGGTAGGTATGACTAACGGAATAGGAGAAACCCCAAACGATGCGCTAATCATAATGATCATCGCGGTAGTGATCTCCGTTCTAATTATGATGATCTTTGCCAACCCTGTTGGACGTTTTGTAAACAAACATCCCACCGTTCAGCTACTGGGTCTCGCCTTCCTTATCCTAATCGGGTTTATGTTAATTGCGGAAGGCGCTCACCTGTCGCACCTTGTGGTTTTCGGAAATGAAATTGGGGCCATTCCAAAAGGATATTTGTACTTTACGATCGCGTTTTCACTGTTTATCGAATTCCTCAATATGCGGTACCGTAAAAAAACGAGTGATATTGTTAGTACGGTGCCTGTTAATGAAGAAGATGACAACTAAGAATTCGCAGAAATTTTTGCTATAATGAAGAAGGAGGTTTTTTTTATGTTATCCGGGTTATTGCTCTTTAGCTGTAACCCCGAAAATAATACTGAGGAAGTGCTGCCTGTGGCCATCTATGCAGAAGAATTCTCAGTGGTTATAGATGAAAATCCATCGAACAATCAGCTGCTTGGTTTTATAGGTGCCACTACCAATATCGGGACAGTAACCTATGCCATATCCTCTGAATCCGAGGAAGGGGCATTTATGGTCGAAGCAGATACCGGTAAGCTCCGCGCCGCCGATCCGTCGCTTTTCGACTTTGAGACTTCTCCGGTACTCACCGCGGTTGTTGCCATCACCAACCAGGATCTCACTGAACATATCGATGTAACGGTTACTTTAAACGATGTTTTTGATGAGAATGAAAGAACCCTCTTCGAGATTAACATCTCCGGGGAGGAAGACGGGCCTGTATTTTCCGACACTAAAAACAGGTTCTTTTTTAACGGTAATACGCTGAATCGCTGGCTTACATTCTATATCGATGCGGAGCATTCAGTAGAGCTAGAATACAACGGACAGTTAATCTCTAATTACATCCATACGGTTTCCGGCGCTTCAGAAAATTCGATTTCCAGTTACACTTTTACCTATAATGCCAATAATCTGGTAAGCACCATCGAATTAGTCTACGAGCAGCCCGATATTCCGTTAACCGAAACTTTTACATTTAATGTAATATACACCAATCTCTCAGCAACTGTTCTCAACACTGCGACTAACGAGACTGTAAACATTGAGTACGATATCGACCGATACATCAGGCGAATTTCTTCTGCCACAAAATCCCTGGAGTTCGATTACGATGTTAACAACAACCTGTTGTCCAAAATCGACCAGGACGGCAAAGAAGTTCGATTTAGCTATGACAATAAAAGGAATCCTTTTTTCGATCTGTCACCCATGAATTTTGGTGTGGTTCACAGCCTTCTTTTCGCTGTAAATTTCGAGTCACGCACCGATCAGCTTAACAATCCGGCCAACAACGGAGTATGGCAGAGCCTAAACAATATAACCGCCATAGAAACCAGTAGTTGTGAAGAATCTTGCATCAATGAAGCCTCTTACAACTATACATACAATTCGGATGGGTATCCCTGGTTAAAACGGGTAACAGGCACAGACAGGGTCTTGGAATTTCGATATCAATAGCCTACTAAGACTTTTTTTCGCGAAGCAGTTTGCTCTGTTCGGCCATGTGTTCTTCGATCTTCGAAAGCAACTCTATTTCCTTGGGAGTAGTTACTTCCTTGTCTTTGGGATCCTCCGCTTTCTTTTTGAATCGGTTCATTCCCTTTACCACTATAAAGATCGTCAACGCAATGATAAAAAAGTCGATTAGCACTTCTATCATCTCGCCATAGCCTATGGCTACTTCTTCTGCTGTGTCTGTGGACTCCCTGAGAATAAATTTACGATTGGCAAGAGCCACATCATCTGTAAGCAGCGATAAAGGTGGCATGATGACTTTCTTCACCAGAGTGCTCACTACCTTGTTAAAGGCAGTCCCGATTACCACGGCCACCGCCATGTCGATCATATTGCCTTTTACAGCGAACTCCTTGAATTCCTGAATAAATGACTTCATAAATCTAAAACAGTTTCGTCTGGCCTTCTTCGGAAGAGTCTGCGTTTTCATTTGCTTTGGCAGCAGGCTTCTCTGATGGTCCCGACACGTCTTCCTCATCTACTACATCCATATCGCGGGCCTGAATCGGTTTGGGAGCCTCATAAGGAAGCGGATCCATGGTGTTTATTTCTAAAACCTTATCGCGGGTTAATTGATTCCCCGTGGCTGTGATACCCTTCACTGCAATAAATTCCTCGAGGTTCACCTCCATATTGTCCTTTCTTTCCTTACCTCTTTCCTTTACGAATACCACTTCGGCCATTGGACGATAATCGGTAAATATCTTTTCCAGATATGATTTAGGATGATCGGTTATTATCACCTCTTCCTTGTCCGGGTTCTCTATCAGGAAGCGTTTAACAAAGAACAACTCTTTTTCTCCGTCCCAGTGGATCGCAGAAAGAGGTTTTTCAGGCTCCCATTTTTCCAAAATAATCATGTCATCGTCGAAGTGCATGGTAACTTCGGGAATCGCCGTCTTTACACGACCGTCCTGGTTAATGATGAGCAGGCGGTCTTCGCTGGTGAATTCACCCAGCAACTCTCCCCGCCCATCTACATTCAGTCGCTGAACCGTATCATCGAACCAGATTTTTCTGGGTTTAAGGGTAGAAAGCCCCTTTTCTTTCAATTCAATACGTTTAACCGAATATTTGGTAACGATATTCCCTTTGGATCCTCGTCCCTTTACTAAAATATCGGCAAAATCAAGGTCCCATTTCAATTTCTTAATGCTTCCCGATTGCCTCAGGTGAACAGTAACCACTTCCGCCTCCCCGTTGGGGTTTGCGGTAAAATAAAGCACCTTGGAACCACTGCTTCCTGCAGTAAGGTCGTATTCCTTATCGCGGGTAATAGAAGTAACATCAAAGCGTTTTACATAGGTGGCTCCCCGGGTTCCGTCCCTGTAAATCATGTTGTAAATGGTGCGTTTGTCTTTTTTCTTGAAAACGGCCACGTGGATGATCCCTTTGCCAACGAACGTCTTCGAATCTACTTTGGTCACCATCATGGTTCCCGATTCGGTGAATACTATTATATCGTCTATATCGCTGCAGTCGGTTACGTATTCGTCCCTACGCAAACTAGTACCAATAAACCCTTCCTCCCGGTTCACATATAATTTTGTGTTGCGAATTACCACTTTTGTTGCCTCGATATCATCGAAAATCCTGATCTCGGCACGCCGTTCCCTGCCCTCGCCGTAATCCTTCTTAAGCCTTTTAAAATAATCGATGGCGTAGTCGATGAGATTTTTAAGGTGATTTTTAACTTCGGCGATGTTATCCTCCAGAGCCTCTATCTTCTGCTGCGCCTTATCGATGTCGAACTTCGAAATTCGCTTGATCCGTATTTCCGTAAGTCGGACGATATCCTCTTCGGTGATCGCTCTTTTAAGATGTTTGATATGAGGTTGCAGTCCTTTGTCGATCGCTTTGATCACTCCTTCCCATGTTTCTTCTTCCTCTATATCGCGATAGATTCGGTTTTCGATAAATATTCGCTCCAGGGAGGCGAAATGCCATTGTTCTTCAAATTCGTTCAGACGGATCTCCAGTTCCTGCTTCAGCAGTGATACCGTTCTGTCTGTAGAACGGCGTAACATTTCACTCACTCCGATAAACAGCGGTTTATTATCTTCAATAACACAGCCTAAAGGAGAAATCGAGGTCTCGCAGCTTGTAAATGCGTAGAGGGCATCTATGGTTTTATCTGGTGAAATACCCCCGGGCAAATGCACCAGGATCTCAACCTCAGCGGCGGTGTTATCCTCAATCTTCTTTATTTTGATCTTGCCTTTGTCGTTGGCCTTCAGTATGGAATCGATCAATGAGGATGTTGTGGTCCCGAAAGGTATTTCGGTGATAACCAGTGTGTTTTTATCTTCCTGGTTGATCCTCGCCCTACTCCTGATCTTTCCTCCCCGTAGGCCATCGTTATAGTTGGTGACATCGATAATGCCCCCGGTAGGAAAATCGGGCACTATATGAAACTTCTTGCCCTGCAGGTGTTTAACAGAGGCATCGATCAATTCTATGAAATTGTGTGGCAGGATTTTAGTCGAAAGACCTACGGCAATTCCCTCAGCTCCCTGGGCCAGTAACAACGGAAACATCACCGGCAGGTTGATAGGCTCCTTTTTTCTACCGTCGTAGGAGGCTTGCCATTCGGTGATCTTCGGATTAAACACCACATCGAGTGCAAACTTCGACAACCGGGCTTCGATATATCTCGAAGCAGCTGCCCTGTCGCCGGTAAGAATATTCCCCCAGTTTCCCTGGGTATCGATAAGTAAATCCTTCTGTCCTATCTGAACCATGGCATCCCCGATGCTCGCATCTCCGTGGGGGTGGTATTGCATTGTATGTCCTACGATATTAGCAACTTTGTTATACCGACCGTCATCCAGGTCCTTCATGGAATGCATAATCCGCCGTTGTACGGGTTTAAACCCATCTTCTATTGCGGGAACGGCACGTTCGAGTATAACATAGCTGGCGTAGTCTAAAAACCATTCCCGGTACATACCCGTAACTCTGGTGATGGTTTCGTTGCTATCGTTTTCGAGAGGGGTATCGGCCGAATTTTCTTCGTCTCTCTGAAGCGCTTCTTCGTTCTTTCCTTCGTCCGTCATAGATTAGTCTTCTACTTTATCAAGTTCAACCTTCAGATTATCTATAATGAATTCCTGTCTGTCGGGAGTATTTTTACCCATATAAAAACTGAGTAATTCCTCTATGCTCATGGCTTTGTCGAGCATTACGGGATCCAGGCGCATATCTTCCCCAATAAAGTGTTGGAATTCATCCGGAGAAATTTCACCCAATCCTTTAAAACGCGTGATTTCGGGTTTGGGTTTTAATTTTTCAATGGCAGCAACCCGTTCTTCCTCCGAATAGCAGTAAATGGTTTCTTTTTTGTTCCTCACTCTGAAGAGTGGTGTTTGCAGGATATATAAATGTCCTTCCTTGATCAATTCCGGAAAGAACTGAAGAAAGAAGGTGATTAATAATAGCCGAATATGCATTCCGTCCACATCTGCATCGGTTGCGATAACGATATTGTTGTATCTGAGATCTTCTATGGATTCCTCGATATTCAATGCCGCCTGAAGCAGGTTGAATTCTTCATTTTCATAAACGATCTTCTTGCTTAGCCCGTAGCTGTTCAGTGGTTTTCCTTTTAAGCTGAAAACAGCCTGAGTATTCACATTACGGCTTTTGGTTATACTACCGCTGGCCGAATCTCCCTCGGTAATAAACAGGGTAGTTTCGAGCCGCCGATCCTGTTTCATATCCCCCAGGTGTATCCGGCAATCCCTGAGTTTTTTATTGTGAAGGCTTGCTGTCTTGGCCCGTTCACGCGCGAGTTTGCGTATTCCGCTGAGCTCCTTTCGTTCTTTCTCGGCCATCATGATCTTCTTCTGGATCTTTTCGGCCACATTCGGATTCTTATGAAGGAAGTTGTCGAGTTGGGTCTTCACAAAATCATTTATGAAAGTACGCACCGTAGGGAGTTTACCTCCCATTTCGGTGGATCCGAGTTTAGTCTTGGTCTGACTTTCGAAAACCGGCTCCATCACTTTGATACTGATGGCGGCCACTATAGATTTCCTCACATCGCTGGCATCGTAATTCTTACCGTAGAATTCGCGTATGGTTTTTACCAGTGCCTCCCTGAAAGCCGCAAGGTGGGTTCCGCCCTGGGTAGTGTTTTGTCCGTTTACAAACGAATGGTATTCCTCACTGTACTGGGTTCTGTTATGAGTAATGGCTACCTCAATATCTTCACCGCGCAGATGGACGACGGGGTACAACATATCGTCGGCCGACATATTATCCTCTAGTAAGTCCTTCAGTCCATTTTCAGAATGGAATTTTTCCCCATTGAAATCGATGGTGAGCCCCGGATTCAGGTACACGTAGTTCATCAGCATCTTTGCCACGTATTCGGTCCTGAATTTGTAATTCTTAAAAATACTTTCGTCCGGAACAAAGACTACCTTGGTTCCTTTCCGCTTTGAGGATTCTTCAATTTCGGGGTCATTGGTAAGGTTTCCTAACTCGAACTCGGCCACTTTTGTTTGTCCGTCACGGATGGATTCAACCTTAAAGAAGGATGATAATGCGTTTACGGCTTTGGTACCCACTCCGTTAAGCCCCACCGATTTTTTAAAGGCCCGCGTATCGTATTTTCCCCCGGTATTCATCTTGGAAACCACATCCACTACCTTTCCCAGCGGAATTCCCCGGCCGTAATCCCTAACGCGTACTTCCTTATCCTTAATGCGAATTTCGATGGTTTTTCCGGCGCCCATCACGAATTCGTCGATACAATTATCGATTACCTCTTTAAGCAGGATGTAAATGCCGTCATCGGGCGTAGATCCATCCCCAAGTTTACCGATGTACATCCCGGGACGCATCCTAATATGCTCTTTCCAATCGAGCGAACGTATGTTGTCTTCTGTGTATTGGGTTTGTGACATGGGGTCGTCTTGAATGAGCCCTAAATATAGGGTTTCAGCCATAAAAGGGAAACCGTTGAATGGGAAAGTAATTAACAAATATCCCCGGATTTTGTTAGTAAAATCACATTATTTAACGCGAAAGAATTAAAATCAGCTAAAGTTTTTATAAATCGGTGTTAAACTCCAATCAGCTCTTATTACACTTGCTATTTTTATCAACAAACCCATAACAAAATTCACTATAACTAAATATATGAAACGAGCAATTACGATTTTAATTCTGGCTGTGCTTTTCAGCACTAACTTATATTCGCAGGAAATTCAGGAAGTAAACAAGTCTTACTACGACTGGGATTGGACCCGAGACGGTATCTGGACCGGATTAGGTATAGCCGGAAGTGCCACCGGCCTCATTTTAATCCAGAACAAGGAAGGGCTCACAGAAGCCGAACTCGCATCGGTGGTGGCCAAACAGGATGATATTAATTTTATCGACAAATGGGCCGTTGGTAATAATTCCGATAGTGCCAATAATTTTAGTGATATCCCTTTTGCGTTTTCTTTTGCCACTCCCCTGCTGCTGCTTTTTGACGATGAAGTGAACGAACAGACTGCAACTGTACTCGGACTTTACCTTGAGAGTCTCGCAACCACGGGAGCCATGTATACCTTAACCGCAGGACTGGTGAGCAGAAGCAGGCCGTATGTGTACAGCGAAGAAGAAAGCCTGGAGAGGCGAACCAGCGGAAACGGACAACGATCATTTTATTCAGGGCACGTGGCGGCGGCAGCAACTGCTACCTTTTTCACAGCCAAAGTCTATACCGATCTCAATCCTGATTTAAAAGGTAAGTTCTTTGTCTGGACGGGGGCAGCAGCAGTACCCGCCGTAATTGCCTACTTCCGATTGGAAGCCGGACAACACTTCCTCACTGATATGATGTTGGGTTATGCTCTTGGAGCTGCCACCGGTTATCTCGTTCCCGAACTTCACCGAACCAAAGTTGAAGGAGTGTCAATCAGGCCGGCAGCCGGTGTCACTCGCCTGGGCGATGAATACAAAGGACTGTCGTTGAATTATACATTTTAAAATCAACGCCCTATACCCGGGAGGATATTAGAACATTAAAAAAGGTGGTAAAACGACAATTACCACCTTTGTTTATTTACCATTCCTTTAAGGAATTTATACGTTAAATCTGAAGTGCATGACGTCACCGTCCTTCACTATGTATTCTTTACCTTCCACACTTAGTTTTCCCGCTTCTTTTACCTTGGCTTCACTCCCCATGGCTACGTAATCGTCGTATTTGATAACCTCTGCCCTGATAAATCCCTTTTCGAAATCGGTGTGGATTACTCCTGCCGCCTGTGGAGCAGTTGCGCCCACCGGAATGGTCCAGGCTCTCACCTCTTTTTTACCCGCGGTAAAATAGGTTTGGAGGTTCAACAGTTCGTAAGCTCCCCGTATCAGTTTAGCTGAACCGGGCTCGGTTAATCCCAGGTCTTCCAGAAACATCTGTCGCTCTTCGAAAGTTTCCAATTCGGTTATATCAGCTTCCATTCCCACCGCCAACACCAATACTTCAGCGTTTTCATCGGCCACCGCTTTTCTCACCGCTTCTACATAGGCATTGCCACTTGCTGCCGCCTCCTCATCCACGTTACAGATATACATCACCGGTTTATCGGTGATAAACTGCAGAGGGGAGATATATTCTTCGCGTTCGGCTTCGGTAAGGTCGATTGCACGAACCGAGATTCCGGCTTCCAACCCTTTTTTTACTTTGTTTAGGGCTTCCATTTCCTTCATCGCCTCCTTGTTTCCCGTACGAGCGGCACGACTAACTTTTTCAATCTTCTTTTCTACGGTTTCTAGGTCTTTAAGCTGCAATTCGATGTCTATGGTCTCTTTATCCCTAACAGGGTTAACACTCCCGTCGACATGCACGATATTGTCGTTGTCGAAACATCGCAACACGTGAAGAATAGCATCTGTTTCACGTATATTTCCCAGAAACTGGTTTCCCAACCCTTCCCCTTTACTCGCACCTTTAACAAGACCCGCTATATCCACAATTTCCACCGTAGCGGGTAATACACGTTCAGGTTGAACCAATTCTTCCAGCTTAACCAGTCTGTTGTCCGGCACATTCACCACCCCGATGTTTGGTTCAATAGTACAAAACGGAAAGTTTGCACTTTGCGCTTTTGCATTCGACAAACAGTTAAATAATGTGGATTTTCCAACATTTGGCAGTCCTACGATTCCAGCTTTCATATACTTTTTTAATTGCGGTTGCAAATATACACTTTCAGCCAATAAATAAAAGCACAGAATCACTTGAGAATTAGGTGGAATTCCGCTACTGTTTTTTAAGTAATTTTTATGAATAAACCACTATCAATACGGTACCTTTATTCAATAATTCACAATAAAAAAACTTATGAAAAAATCGATTTCATTATTAGGCTTGTTTTTGTTCGGCTTTGGAGCAATTAGTGCCCAGGAAAACAAGACCATAAAGGAGGAGTCTGTTGTAAAACGCGTCGTTACAAAAGAAGGAAGTACGGTAGCTGTAAAGGAAGTTAAGGAAATTCAAACCGAAAAGGGAACGGTTGTAATAGCAGGAGATGAAGAGGAGAATCAGGAGTTCAGTGAGCAAACACGAAAAGAAGATTCTGAACAGGTGTTGCTGGATGAAGAAATGATGAACAGTCAGAATGAAGCTGAAAAAGCCGCCATAGAGAAAAGAAAAGCAGAAGAGCTCCAACGGTCTAAAGAAGCTGCAATGGCCAAGGCAGAAGCTGAACGAAAAAAATTGGCCGAATTGGAAGCCGCGCGCCTGAAGGCACTGGAAGAAAATAAAAAGCAACTTGAGAAACGCGGGAAAGGAATTGTAAAACTGAAGAAGAAAGGAAATTAATCCAACACATCCGAAATCGCATCGTGAAAGGCGGGATACCTAATGAGATCGTTATGGGTTCCGCCTTTTATCGTTACCAACTTTCCCCGATCCCCGGGAATGGCCTGGTACAGCTCCAAGCCCGAAGCGTAAGGCACTACCCTGTCGGCAGTACCGTGAATAACAGTAACAGGGCACTTTACTGTTTTTATAAACCTGTAGGAAGGGAACTCGTATTTTAACAAGCCGGCAATAGGCAGATTTAGCATTTTTTGTCGGGCCAGTTCTTTAAAATCATAAAACGGAGTTTCCAGGATGAGTTGTTGCGGTTGGTTATTTGAAGCGACATAGGCGGCCATTGCGGTTCCAAGCGATCTGCCGTAGACAATGATTTTGTTTTCTGAAAACAAAGATTTTGCTTCGTTGTAGAACAATTGGGCGTCACTGTACAGGGCGGCTTCAGAAATAATACCGGTACTTTTTCCGTAAGACCTGTAATCCATAATCAACACTTCGTAATTAAAATCCAAAAAGGGGGTAACAATTGTACCCCATCGAGACAGATCGCCGGCATTCCCGTGATAATAGACGATTATTCCCTTAGGTTGTTCGCGTTTAAAATGCAATGCATTAATCACGGCGCCATCGTCAGCCGTTAAAAACAATTCTTCGAAGTCCTGCTCGAAGTTGAAGCTGTAGTCCTGTTGAAGTACAGTAGGATGAAAAATCATTTTTTCCTGAAAAAAATACAACCCTGTTATCCCAAGCAGGATAGTGGCCGATACAAGAAGCAGAATGCGTTTCATCGGTATGATATTATTTTAAAGAGTGTTTCACTCCTATGCTCGTAGTATCGAGGTCGATTTCCTTTTCTTTGAAATTTATTATCTCTCCAAGCATTCGATGGTAGGATTTAAAATTATTCAGGTTTTTATGACCTCCCCCTATAACGGGATAGAGGCGAGTTAGTTCCGGCTTGATCTTCGAAAGCTTCACACTGGACGAAAACGGGATTAGTTTATCATTGGTGCCATGAATGATATGAATGCGACAGTTCACATATTTCAGCCATTTATACGTAGGCATTGGATATTTTATAATTACAGATAAGGGCATAAAAGGCATATATCTTCCCGTAACTTTGGTTAAACTGTAATAAGGCGCATCGAGAATAAGCATGCGGGGATTGTTAATGGATGCGAGTTTGGTGGCAAAGCCCGAACCCAGCGATCTACCATACAAAATAATGTATCGCTCATCTACATTCTCCTTCATCTTGTTATAGACCAGTTGCAGGTCGTGAGCAATTGCCTTTTGAGTACGCTTGCCTATGCTTTTGCCGAAGCCCCTGTAATCCACCATCAAGACGTCGAAATTATGCCTGGTAAAGTCGACCGCAAATTTCCCCCAACCTTTCATGCTCTTGGAGTTTCCTTTTAGGTAAAGCACAATTCCGCGGGGTTTTTCGGTCTTAAAGTGCAGCCCGTTTATTCGCCCTCCATCGGTAGTTTCCAGGAAATATTCTTCAACTTCCTGATTTTCATAATAGAATTGAAAATCATCCGGAAGTTTTTCGGGTTTGAAAAGGAAATAATCCTGCAGATAATAGAGCAGCACACTAATAATAAGATATATCGCTAAAACCCAAATCAGTGTGTGTAACCAAACCGGCATAATGCGCTTTTTGTTAAATGTACAAAAAATTGTAAGGGAACATAATGGGAGGCATAGCTGGCTGAATTAAATCGTTTCGACAATGAAATGGGGATTTTAAGATATTTTATCATAAAAAATGTTAAGAAACAGAAACTTTAGCAAACTCTTAATTTCGTCTTATCCCTTTTTAACACGGCCTCCCTTTATATTTGATACAGTTAAACACTATAAAACAAACGAGATGAAAAAATTAGCATTAATGATTGCTGTACTCGTAGGAGGAACAGCTTTTGCTCAAGACACGAATATAGAAAACGAACAAACCGAAACTGTTGTGACCAAGTCTACGGTTAAAACCGACAAGGGTACCGATGTATCCACTAAGACTGAGACTAAAACTAAAACAGAGGACATCGCTTTAACTACGGTTAAAGGGAATACCGGTGACGTTAATTATAATTACACCATGAAGCCGACGGAAGTCGACTCGGAAACAGTGTATTACCACGACGGTAAAGCATATAGGTTTACATCTGATGAACAAAATTATGCGATGGTGGTAGTCGATAAGAACGACGCCATAAAACCTATAGCAACGTTACGACCTTCTACTCAGAAAGGTTACTATATCCTCACCGAGAACGGAACCAGTAAATTCGGTTATTTTAACGCAAATGGAAACTTTGTCGTTGAATCATACGATCCCGACAACGATACCTTAGTTACCACAGTATATACCATAAATGTTACTCCGGAAGCTACTGTGACTAAGAAAAAAATGTAAGGAATATAATCTCCACTAAATGATCCACCCGTTTGATTCAAATTGGAATCCGGGTGGATTCTTTTTTTACTACAATAATTGTTTATCTTAGATACTGATTTCATCAATCCTTCAAATCAATATCTTGAGACATTTTACTTTTTTATTACTATTACTGCTGTTGGCATCCTGCCAAACCAATTCGACTGCCTTCGACGAATCCTATCTGGAAGGTGTCTGGACCTTAGATGATGGCCGTGTTCAGCTAAACACAGAAGACAAGGTAAAGCACACAATTTCAAACCCTATTCGCTACGAATTCAAAACCGATCACTCTCTTACCACGAGTTTTAACAGAAAGATGACCTGGACCCTAACCGAGGAAGGAGAACTTATCATCAATGATGGGAAAACGGACCAACACTATACAGCTAGAAGAGAATCGGATAGCGTTTTTTTACTTATTCAGAAATACGATGACCGCACCTACACCTATACCTTTAAAAAAGGGTGGCAGGAACTGCAACCTAAATAAGGTTTACTAAATACCCAACTAAAACTTCAGCTCATGAATTCGATATTCATGAAAATTTTACTCACCACATTTGCCGGACTTATTGCCGGAACTCTAGTTCTCGGGCTGGCCGGGCGCTTTTTAATGCGTCTTATTGCTATACTGAATGATACCGCACAGGGTTTTAGCTGGGGAGGAACCATCGAAGTGATCCTGTTGGGTTCTATCATAGGATCTGTTGCAGGCCTTTTCTATGGATTTTTCAGATCATCTTTAAAAGTACCGGTATTACTGAAAGGATTAATAATGGGAATATTAACCTATGTCGCCGTACTCCTCTTGCCGGTGCAAGGTAAAGGTGCAGCTCTGGGCTTTCCCGATCTTCAGGTTTTCATCTATCTGGGTTTTGCGTTGCTTTTCATCGTATTTGGAATCTGTCTGGCACTCTTAAACACAGTTTTTGTACGGTCAACCAATGAATAATTGATACCCCTCACATGCGGTTTATAATCTTCAAGCTGTAATTTTTATTTAGTATCTTGTTCATAATTAATCATTTAAGCTGTTCTAATGAGAAAATTTTGGCTATTATTTTCGGTTTGTGGGATTCTGCTCACTAGTATAATTCAAGCACAAGAATCAAGTAGTATTGAACTTTTAATGGAACGATTCAATGAAAACCACATGGGTAGTGTTCTCGAGGTTTTTACCTTGGAAGAACTGGAAGCAATTAGGAATTATTTACAATCGGATAAGCAGAATCAGCGAAACAATCGTCTGTTAGAACGGCGATTATCTGCGTCACAGGTAGTGATTCCGGTAAGAGTTGTGT
Source organism: Pukyongia sp. (assembly GCA_030148705.1). Lineage (GTDB taxonomy): Bacteria > Bacteroidota > Bacteroidia > Flavobacteriales > Flavobacteriaceae > Pukyongia. The sequence goes on along the minus strand of JASBSY010000009.1, from coordinate 155,051 downwards.
CCATAGATCCAGATAACCTGAACGATTTGCATGATTTCGGGGCTTCGCCTTTAAATGAATTTGAAGGCGCCGGATTTAATCGCGGCAACCCTATTAATGAAGCCGTTATCATTGATAATACGAATATGGTTTACACAAGAGGAATCATTAACAACAATTATATCCCAAGAGGGCCGGTTGGTGGAGTCCCGGCCGGTGAAGTCATTACTGGGGTTGAGGCAGTTACCGGCCGTACCGATATTGTCTATGGTGTGTCTACTAACGGCTCGACAAGCAGTCATCTACTACGGATAAATCAATCCAACTGGCAGGCTGAAACAATAGGCGGAAATAATGGGCTTGTTTTACCTATAGCACTGGCAAGAGATGCTGCAAATAATCTCTTCACACTGGACATAGATAACGACGGCGTTTATATGATAAATCGTGAAAGCGGAGTAGTGAATTTTATCGGTAATGTAGGCTATGATGCAAACTTTGGACAAGGTATGGCTTTCGATGAGGCTACCAACCAAATTTTAAGCGCAGCCTACAACTCTGCTATAGGTGATTCGGAATTGCGGGAAATAGACCCCAATACAGGATTATCTGTCTCTCTGGGAACCATCAACCCGGGTATGCTAAGCCAATTTGGATGGATTAGCAGTTACGATGAGGATACTTTGGGTGTGCCTTTAATAAATTCGAGTAAAATTGATGTGTATCCTAATCCTGTGTCGGATATCTTGAATATTATTTCTTCGGAAATGATTAATTCATTTAAACTGTTCAGTATAACCGGACAGCTTGTGATGTTTAATGAAACTCCGACCAGGAATATGGAAATTTCTCTTGCCCACCTACCTTCCGGATACTTTATGCTTCAAATAGAACTTGAGCAAAGTGTATATATGCGGAAAATTCTAAAATATTAATTTTTTACTGCTTGTACCCGGTGAATGGGTTCTATTTCCGAAGTGGTTAATTAGGTGATTATGATTACAAATTAATAAGAAAGCGGTGTAAGGTTATCAACCGAAACATTAATTGTGATGCATAAAGGCCTGTTTGGCCAGCAAAGTTTCTTCACTTTCCACGTGGTTCTCATCGGGCACGCAACAATCCACAGGGCAAACGGCCGCACACTGAGGCTCTTCGTGGAAACCTTTACACTCCGTGCATTTATCGGGTACAATATAATAGATCTCATCACTAACCGGTTCCTGAGTTTCTTCGGCATTCACCGTTTTCCCGTCGGGAAGCACCACCGTACCATTCAGATCCGTACCATCGGCATAACGCCAATCATCCGCACCTTCATAGATCGCAGTGTTGGGGCATTCCGGTTCACAGGCTCCACAGTTAATACATTCGTCGGTGATTATAATCGCCATAGCATATCTTTTTCTAACTTTGCGCAAATTTAAGGTCTAGGAAGGGTAACTCCAAACTGCAAATGCAAATACAACAAAGAATTAACGCTTTTAGAAAGTTAGGCGAACTACTCACCTCACAGGTAGTCGAAGATACAAATTTAATCCGTCGGGTCACTGCGGCCAACGGCTGGTTTACTGAAGATAATATTCAATATGCGCTTAAAAGCTGGTCGGAAGCGCTAACTGAAGACAATTTAGAAAAGTGGTTATCAGGATATGATCTAGCCGGCACCTCCCCTAAAACCGTTGCTATTATCATGGCCGGAAATATTCCGCTGGTTGGCTTTCACGACTTTCTCACTGTTTTGATCTCGGGACACAATGCGCTGATAAAACTGTCTTCTAACGACACTATACTATTGCCACATATAGCTGATATACTGGAAGATATATTGGGTGACTTCAAGCATAAAATTAAATTTTCTGAAGATAAGCTAAATAACTTCGATGCGGTGATTGCAACAGGGAGTAACAATACCGCGCGTTATTTTGATTATTACTTCGGAAAATACCCCGGTATCATTCGAAGGAATCGGAATTCGGTGGCCGTTTTAAACGGCGGGGAAAGCCCTGAACAATTGAAAGCCCTGGGAGATGATATATTCAGGTACTTCGGACTGGGGTGTCGCAATGTATCCAAACTCTTTGTTCCTGAACACTACGACTTTACTCCGTTCTTTGAAGCTATTTTCAATTGGAGGCATGTGATTGAGAATCATAAGTATATGAACAATTACGATTACAATAAGGCTGTTTACCTTATGAGCAATATAAAACTGTTAGATAATGAGTTTATAGTGCTGAAAGAGGATAGCAACTACTCCTCTCCTATTTCTGTGCTCTTTTACGAATATTACAAATCCACTCAAGATCTACAGCAGCGACTTAACTCAGACAAAGAAAAAATTCAGGCTGTTATCGCCAATTGCGGATTGCAAGGTGAAATAGCTTTCGGTCGGGCTCAAAGCCCGGAATTGTGGGAGTACGCCGATGGTACAGACACGCTACAGCTGCTTCAACAACTCTAAGTCGGGCTGTTTATTTTTTGACAATAATTTAGCGCTTATTTCTCCTTAATTAAAGCTGTAATTCACATCTTTGTATTCTGAAAACAACTTCACATGAAAAAACACAATTATAGCGCAGGACCCTGTATACTACCACAGTCTGTTTTAAATATGGCAGCGGCAGCAGTCTTGGATTTTAACAACGGCGGGTTGTCAATACTGGAAATTTCACATCGCAGCAAGGATTTTGTAGCCGTGATGGAGAATGCACGCCAACTCGCATTGGAACATCTGCAATTGAACGATAAAGGCTACACTGCCCTATTCCTCCAGGGCGGTGCCAGTTTGCAATTTTTAATGACGGCTTATAACCTCCTGGATAAAAAAGCAGCCTATCTCAATACCGGTACCTGGTCCGACAAGGCCATAAAAGAAGCACGGCGTATTGGGGAAGTTGTTGAAGTAGCCTCCTCTAAAGAAGCTAATTTCAACTATATACCGAAAGATTACAGCATCCCTTCCGACGCCGATTACTTTCACTGTACCAGTAACAATACCATTTTCGGTACCCAAATGAAATCGTTTCCGGAAGTGGCTATGCCGATGATCTGTGATATGAGTAGTGATATTTTCTCACGGCAACTCGATTTTTCAAAATTCGATATGATCTATGCCGGGGCACAGAAGAATATGGGCCCTGCCGGCACCACTCTAGTTGTGGTTAAGAACGAAATTTTGGGAAAGATAAAGAGGGATATCCCGGCCATGCTCGACTATAAGGTTCACATTGCTAAGGACAGTATGTTTAACACCCCTTCGGTCTACGCCGTATATGTTTCCATGCTTACCCTGGAATGGCTTAGAGATCTCGGGGGTATTGCCGCTATCGAACAACAAAACAACGCCAAAGCCGAATTATTGTATAATGAAATAGACCGCAACCCCTTATTCGAAGGCTTCGTTGCAAAACCCGAAGACCGTTCGGCTATGAATGCAACTTTCAATCTTACAGACGATGGTATGAAAGACACCTTCGATTCGCTATGGAAAGAAGCCGGTATCAATGGTTTGAATGGCCATCGCAGCGTTGGAGGGTACCGGGCATCCATGTACAATGCACTACCGCTGGAAAGCGTTCAGGTACTGGTGGATGTGATGAAAATGACTGAGAATAAGGCATAATGAAAAACATTTATTCGAATAAATAACAGATATATGAAAGTACTCGCAAACGATGGAATCTCTAATAGTGGAATAAAAGCCCTCGAGGACGCCGGGTTTGAAGTAATAACCGTAAAAGTTGCCCAGGAACAATTAGCCAATTACATAAATGAACACGACATTGATGTACTGCTGGTGCGCAGTGCTACAACAGCCAGGAAAGAACTTATCGATGCCTGCCCGGGCCTAAAGGTCATTGGCCGCGGCGGGGTGGGTATGGATAATATCGATGTTGCGTATGCACGGGAAAAAGGGATTAAGGTGATTAACACTCCCGCAGCTTCGTCGGCCTCGGTGGCTGAATTAGTATTCGGGCATTTATTCAACGGAGTTCGTTACCTCCACGATTCGAACAGGAATATGCCGCTGGAAGGCGACAGTAAGTTCAAGGATCTGAAAAAGTCTTATGCCGGGGGGCGAGAGTTACGAGGTAAGACCCTGGGTATTATAGGAATTGGACGGATAGGTTCTGAAGTGGCTAAAATCGCTTTGGGCTGTGGAATGCGGGTAATAGTAAGTGATAGTGTGATAGACGAAACGGAGGTGTCGGTTTCATTCTTCGACGGGCGATCTGTTGATTTTAAACTGAAATCACAACCCCTGGATACCGTTTTAAGCGAAAGCGATTTTATAACGCTACACGTCCCTGCTCAGAAAAATTATATAATCGGGAAATCGGAAATCGAAAAAATGAAACCCGGTGCTGCGATCATCAATGCCGCCAGGGGTGGTGTAATCGACGAAGTTGCGCTAATCGAGGCCCTGGAAAGTGGTAAGCTTTCTTTTGCGGGCTTGGATACGTTCGAGGCAGAGCCGGTTCCGGCGATCAAAGTCCTGATGAATCCGAATATTTCCCTGAGCCCCCATATTGGTGCAGCCACGAATGAAGCCCAGGACCGGATTGGTACCGAGCTGGCCTCACAGATTATAGACATTCTTAAACCGACAAATTCATAATATTAGTCCATTAAAGTAAACTAAAAATCAATGTCAGGAATAACAGACTTATTAAACAGCGATTTAGGAAGACAATTGGTTCATGGAGCGAGTAAAGAAACCCAGCAGCCTGAAAATAAAACTGCCGAGGTTGTGAAACTGGCTCTGCCCTTGCTTATGGGCGCTATGAAGCGAAATGCGAGCGATCCCAGAGGTGCGGAAAGATTGTTAGAAGCACTCGATAAGAAACACGACGGCAGCGTATTAGATAATCTAAGCACCTTTTTCGAAGGAGGTGTGAACGACGAACAGAAGATCGACGGTTTGGGAATATTAGGACATGTACTGGGCGGTTCCCAGGACAACGTAGTTGGTGCATTATCAAAAAAATCAGGGATGGATTCCAATTCGGTAATGCAGATACTCCAGGTAGCTGCACCCATAATCCTTGGGTATCTCGGAAGGCAAAAAAGACAAAAGCAAATCAGTTCGCCTAATGCCCTAGAAGGCCTGCTTGGTGGCCTGATGGGTGGTGGAAACAGGCAACAAAGAAAACAACAATCCCTTATCGAAGCGTTGCTTGATGGTGATAATGACGGGAGCGTGGTAGACGACATCGCCGGTATGGTGTTGGGCGGAAAAAAGAAAGGTGGGCTACTGGGAAACCTTTTCGGCCGGTAATTACAGAACAGCAATGCTATTTTCAAAGGAGTTGTTAAAAGACGTTAAAATCCAAATCATGGCAGAGAGGTTTTGTAACTTTAAGAAAAAGGATTGATTATGAGATATTTACTAGGAATTTTCATGTTTGCTCTCGCTATTTACAGTTGCGAATCCGGTAAGTCGGCAATGTCCGGAAATACCGATACCGCTTCAGAAAGAATGGATACGCTGAGAATTGCAAACGACAGTCTCGAGTACGAGATTATCATCATGGATATAGGTTTCAACAACTGGTTGGTAACGCAACCTCCTCGCGGCTATTACGGACTAAATTTTCTTGAAGGGAAAAATCGCTTATTCGTGAGCGAATACAACCGCAGGGTCCGGGATTTCCAATTATACGATCCCAATTTATACCAGCAACAGATCAACTATGACTTCAACGTTGATTATGGATATGAAGTTAATTATCTGCTTTACAACTATTTTATGTTCTTTCAGCAAAAATACAATCAATCGTTTATCGGGGGAAGACGAGGCGCCAGGCAATGAAAAGACTAAAGGCAAAATGGCAGATAGAGTCCAATTGGCAATTGTTCGTCATTTTTGTGGTGTTTGCGATCACCGGGAGTTCATCGGCTAAGTTTGCAGGCCCGGTAACTGAGTTCTTCGGAATTACCAAAGATTTTGGATGGTATATATACTGGCCGGTTCGCATAATAGTCATCTTCCCTGTATATCAGGTGCTATTGGTATTTTTTGGCTGGCTGTTCGGGGAATATGAATTCTTTTGGGAATTTGAGAAGAAAATGTTACGTATTTTAGGCCTGGGTTTTATTTTTAAGAAATGAAGGTATCGAATGAAATAGCGAAGTTTATCTCGGCAATAGCCCTTGCCGCAGCTTTGTTATTGCCTTCAGGCGTACAACTTGTTCACTCCTTCGACGGGCACCGCCATCTTTCCTGCGAAGATATAAGTACGCATATACACGAAACGCCATTGGATTGCTCCATCTGTATGTTTCAGAATGGAACTTATGCTTATTACGGTATTCATACACAGGAGGAGACAAAACTAATTGGTGTACCTGAAATTAGTACATATGCTACCTTCGAATTCTATCAACCGGTATATTCCTACAAATCGCTTCGGGCACCTCCTGCCTTAGTTTAACATTCGTAATTCAACAATTGTTAAACTAAATTTTATTCGATGAAATATATTATTTTAACGCTATGTATATGGCTGCAGGCGAACCATATACTAGCTCAAAACTCATTATCCGGTACTGTTACTTCTGAAGCAAATACAGAACCGATTCCCGCCACAATTTATTTACCACAACTGGAAATAGGTACTGATGCCAATTTAGATGGTGAATTCTATATTGAAGGTATCCCCAATGGAACCTATACCGTGGTTTGCTCTTTTTTAGGGTACACCACCATATCTCAAAAGATCACCTTTTTGGGCGACTCTGAAATAAAACAAAGTTTCAGCTTAAAGGAAAGTGTGGTAGAAATGGAAGCCGTTATTATTTCAACGCTGTTTCACAAGCTGCAGGGAGAAAATGTGATGAAAGTGGAGCGGATGGATGTAAATGAACTATCCAAAAACGGAGCCACTACCCTGGCCCAGGGAATAACAGCCATCCCGGGTGTATCGTCAATTTCCACAGGCCTGGGAATTGGAAAACCCGTGATCCGGGGTTTAAGTGCAAATCGTGTTCTGGTCTATTCTCAGGGGGTTCGTCTTGAAAACCAGCAATTTGGAGATGAACACGGCCTGGGTGTAAATGCAGCAGGAATTTCCAGCGTGGAAGTTATAAAAGGTCCTGCTTCACTCCTATACGGAAGTGATGCGCTTGGAGGCGTGCTATACCTCAATCCGGAAAGATTTGCCCCGGTAGGTGATTTTGAAACGGATGTCTCCGGAACCTATTATTCGAATACTGATGGTTATAGTCTGAATGCCGGTGCAAAGCAGTCTGGTGAAAAATTTAAGTTCTTGTTACGGCTGGCTACCGACGCACATAGCGATTACAAAACGGGAGATGATATACGGGTTACTAACTCCAGGTTTACCGAATCAGACTTTAAAGGCGGACTTCGGTATCAGCATGGCAAGCTTAAAAGTACGCTTCGCTATAACTTAAATAAGGCCACTATAGGGATACCGGAGGAAATTGGAATACAATCGGGATCCAAAAAAGAGATGATACCATTCCAGGAAATCGACAACCACCTGCTTAGCCTTGAGAACAATATATTCTTCGACAGGTCCAGTCTCGATATAACTGCGGGTTATATTCATAACGACCGCAGTGAATTCGAAGAGTTTGAGAATCCCGAATTACAAATGAAGTTGAACACTTTTAATTATACCGTAAAGTATAATTTGCCCCAACACGGCAAGTTTGAGACCATTGTAGGGATACAGGGAATGTTTCAGCAAAATGAAAATTTCGGGGAAGAAATTCTTATCCCGGATGCTGAGATTACAGATTTTGGAATCCTTGCCACAACGCACTACCACCTCGACAAGGCAGATTTCCAGGCAGGAATTCGTTATGATCATCGGGCACTGAAAAGTGATGCCGCCGGCGATGCCGGCGACGCGGAATATATCCCGGCCCTTGATACCGATTTCAGCAGTTTTAATGCCGCTCTTGGCGGGAAATTCGATCTTTCCGAAACGATGGTTGGCCGAATAAACCTTGCCAGCGGCTTCCGAGCCCCTAATCTCGCCGAATTAACTTCAAACGGAGTTCATGAAGGCACCAATCGATATGAGGTTGGTAATCCACACTTAGATAATGAACAGAATTCTCAGCTGGATGTTTCTCTAGAATATGGCAATGAACATTTTGAGGTCTTTGCTAATGGATTTTATAATCACATAAACGATTATATCTTTATACAACCAACCGGAGATGTTATCGATGGCGACCAGGTGTTTACCTATGTGCAGGGCGATTCGCATCTCTACGGAGGTGAATTTGGGGTGCACCTCCATCCTCACCCACTGGATTGGCTGCATATAGAGAGTAGCTTTCAATTACTTAGTGGTTCCCTTATCGATGGCGGGGAATTGCCGCTTATTCCTGCCAATACATTTAAGAACACCCTGAATATAACTCTCCCCGATGGCCGGGTTTTCAAGGAAAATAATTGTTTTGTCAGGCTTGAGAATGTTTTGGATCAGGAGAATATCAGCACCTTCGAAACTAGAACCGGAGGTTACAGCCTTTTGAATTTGGGAGGAGGAAGCAGTTTGGAACTAAAAGGACTGGATATTTCATTTAACCTTGCGGTATCCAACCTGTTTAATAAGACTTACGTTTCCCATATGTCACGGCTTAAAACCGATGGAATTCCGAACATCGGCAGAAACATTTCGGCAACTATCAGCTTATCGATATAACAAAAAAACCTCCGAAGTTCTCTTCGGAGGTCCTATTATTTTATTTGAATAAATTCTATTCGTTTACTTCTACTTCTATTGGTTGCAAGGCTTGCTTGGGCTCCGCTGCAAAATAGAAGGTATAGATCCACATTAGTGTGAAAGTCGGAATAACATCGGTAAAAGGCAGTATCTCTTCTAAAAATACGATCACCGCGGCAACCTTACCGGTGCTTCCTTTGTACATCTGTGTCATTTTTTTGGCCGCATAAGGTGCCCAGAAAAGATCGAGGAATGGTCCAACCACGGGAATAAAAGTGGTGGCCATACCAACGGCATCGTAAAGTATACTTTGCCTTAACAATTTAAATTTCATCTTTTTCATGCTGTTGTGTTATAGTTTACTCTGAAGTAACGCAAGAACTCTGCCAAAAATTATGTGAGATCACTGCTAATTAATTTTAAGAATTCGTTCCTGGTTTCTATTTTTTCGAACTGTCCCCGGAAACCTGAAGTGGTGGTCATGCTGTTCTGTTTCTGCACCCCACGCATCATCATACACATGTGGGCTGCTTCTATAACCACCGCCACTCCTTTGGGTTTTAAGGTGTTGTTAATACATTCAAGTATGTCGTGGGTTAATCGCTCCTGAACCTGCAATCGTCTTGCGAACACATCCACCACCCGCGGAATCTTACTTAGGCCAACGATATGTCCATCGGGTATATAGCCAATATGTGCCTTGCCGAAAAAAGGCAGCATATGGTGTTCACAGAGCGAATACAGCTCTATGTTCTTAACCAGTATCATATCGTGATAATCTTCGGCGAACATGGCACTTTCCAAAATCTCAGCCGGATTCATACAATGGCCCGATGTGAGGAACTGTAATGCTTTGGCTGCCCGTTCAGGAGTTTTAACCACTCCTTCCCTATTCGGATCCTCACCGATATTCTCGAGGATCTCCAAAACGCTGTGTTTAATCTTATCGGTTACCTGGTCGTCGAATTCTTCAAAAGTACTGTATGAACCCATTAGTGTGATTTTAGTTTGTCCTTATAATATGTATTGATCTTTTCAAGTTTTGGCGCGATTATAAACTGGCAATAGGGTTGCTGGCTGTTTTGCTCATAATATTCCTGATGATCTGCTTCAGCTTTATAAAATACATCCAGAGGCGCAATTTCGGTAACAATTCTCTTTTGGAAAACATTGTTCTGCTCCAACAATTTAATAAAATTCACCGCTTTGTCTCTTTGCGCTTCCGACGAAAAGAAAATTGCACTTCTATACTGGGTGCCGACATCATTTCCCTGTCTATTCAGCGTGGTAGGGTCATGGGTTGCAAAAAAAACTTCTAGGATGGTGTCCAGGTCCAGGATGTCAGGATCGAAGGTCACTCTAACTGCTTCCGCATGTCCTGTCCTCCCCGAGCATACTTCGCGATAAGCAGGGTTTTTTATAGTTCCGCCGGTATATCCCGATTCTACCAATTCCACTCCGTCCAGACGCCTGAACACCGCTTCTGTGCACCAAAAACAACCCCCGGCTAAAACGATCTGCCTTAAATCTTTTTTCATAGCTTTGCAAATTACGATTTACAGGCCTTTCATTAAGACTTCGTTATTTTATTTAACAATTCATTAATAAATCTGCCTGTGTCGGAAATGTAGATTTGCGTTTTTAAAAATTTATTTCCCTTCATGGTTCGTTATGCCCCCTGCCTGTTACTATTCTTATGTTTGAATATATTTGCCCAGGAACAAAAAACCATCACCGCCGTTCGTACCTCCGTAACACCAAAAATAGATGGAATCTTAGACGATGAAATCTGGAATTCATTACCGGCATATGGTGATTTCTTTATGTACGAACCCGGAAATGAAGGTACTGTGGATCCCGAATACCGTACCGAAGTTAAAATGGCATACGACGACAAGGCCGTTTACATTGCAGCCTATATGTATCACCCGGAACCGGATGATATGTTAAGGCAGTATTCGCAGCGGGACGAAGTATTCGTCCAGGCAGATCGCTTCTCTGTTGCCCTGAACACGTACAATGACGGTATCAATGAAACTCATTTTTTCGTTACAAGCGCAGGAACCATTGGTGATGCCCTGGCCGTGAGAAATAATTTCGATTTTGGTTATGATGTTGTTTTCGAATGTAAGATTTCCGAAGACGAAAACGGATGGTATGCCGAATACCGCATCCCTTACAATGCCCTACGCTTTCCCGAAACAACGGTACAGGACTGGAGCGTGAATTTTTACCGCAGGATTGTGGATAAAAACGAAACCCATACCTGGAATTTTATCGATAATACTCAGGGCAGCCCTTCACAATACAGCGGATTGGTTGCAGGCGTTGAGAACATCGATCCGCCGGTGAGACTAACCTTTTTTCCTTTTGCCCAGGCAGGCATTACCGATTTCGACGGTACTTCCGAAGGTAATTTTAGTGCCGGTATGGATCTTAAATACGGCCTCAGCGACAGCTTTACACTGGACGCTACCCTTGTTCCCGATTTCGGTCAGGTTGCTTTCGATAATGTGCGGTTAAACCTCGGGCCTTTCGAACAGACCTTTGCCGAGAACAGGCCGTTTTTTACAGAGGGTACCGAATTATTCAATAAAGGGCGTCTCTTTTTTTCAAGGAGGATTGGTAGCAATCCTACCGGCCCTTTAACCGAGAATAACGAAACCGAGGTGTACTCCGAATTCCCTTCAAGGGTAAAACTTCTCAATGCCCTGAAGATCTCAGGGAGAACAAAAGGCAAACTGGGTATAGGATTCCTAAACGCCATTACGGATAAGACATTGGCCACAGTGGAAGATACCATTACTACTTTAAGGCGCGAGGTGGTAATCGAACCCCTTTCCAATTACAATATTTTTGTACTAGACCAGCAGTTCAACAATAACTCTTCTGTCTCTGTTATTAATACCAACGTAACTCGTAACGGAAGTTTCCGAGATGCAAATGTCTCGGCCCTGGTATTCGATGTTGCCGATAAAAAGAACACTTTCCGCTTTTCGGGACGGGGTATCTTTAGCAATGTGTATGAAAACGGCGGCTTCCGGAGTGGATTTGGTTCTGAACTCGATATTTTCAAGATAAAAGGAAAATTTCGGTACAGGGTAGGTCATGATTTTGCCAACCGTTCGTACGATATAAACGATCTTGGTTTGAACTTTACCAATAACTACAACAATTTCGTTGTAGGTGGATCCTATCAGATCTTCGAGCCCACCGAGACTTTCAACACCTATCGAATTGAACTTACGGCCCGGCACCGACGGCTTTATAAACCAGATGTGCAAACCGGGAATAACTTCGACCTCAATACCTTTTTTGTTAAGAAGTCTCGCTTCGCTTTTGGCGGGAACCTGGGTTTTAACACAAAGAACGACGATTATTTCGAACCCCGGGTGGAAGGTAAGTTTGTAACCTTCAGCAGCAACCTGGGTGGCAGGATATGGTGTTCGTCCGATTTCAGAAAAAAATTCGCATACGATATAGGCTACGGCCACCGAAGCTGGTTTGGAGACCCACAGGTATCTAACTTTGTAGATTTTTCACCGCGATATAGATTTTCAGATAGGTTGTTAGTAGTATTGCGGACCGACCTGAGCTTTAACAGTAACCAGTTTGGTTATGTAAGCAACACGGATACTGATGTTTTCTTCGGACAGCGTGATATCACACGAATTGAAAACAGTTTAACTGCCAGTTTTAACTTCGATCCCTATAAGGCTATCGACCTGAGGTTTAGAAATTTCTGGAGTACGGCCGACTACAGTGATAATGTATATTTTCGTCTGAACGAGGACGGATCCCGAACTGAAGTCCCCTACGACACTACCGAAAACGACCCAAACAGAAATTTCAACATCTGGAACCTCGATCTTAGTTTCAGGTGGCGATTTGCCCCCGGGAGTGAGGCTTCACTGCTATACAGGAACCAAATATTTAATCTGGACCAATTGGCTACCCTGGACTATACTGAAAGTTTAAATAATTTGTTCGATCAGCCACAGCAGAATTCAATATCCCTGAGGATTACATATTTTATCGATTACAATAATGTCGTGGATCTCTTCAATAAAGATTCTTAAATGGAATGGTACGTTGTGTGTCCCAATGGAAAGCGTTAATTTCATCACGGTAAATTAAAGGTGTTAACATGATCGAAGCAACGGATATTCATAAACATTACGGTACACTTCATGTCCTTAAAGGAGTGAATCTACACATAAATAAAGGGGAAATCGTTTCCATCGTAGGCGCATCGGGAGCCGGAAAGACAACTTTGCTTCAAATCCTCGGTACTCTCGACGATGCTTCCCAAGGGTTCCTGCAGATTAATAATACCGATATTTCAGGTTTAAAGCGAAAAGAACTGGCAAAATTCAGAAATTCTACTCTGGGTTTTATCTTTCAGTTCCACCAGCTTTTACCCGAGTTTACTGCCCTCGAAAACGTTTGTATCCCGGCGTTCATAAAAAAGACTCCCAAAGCAGATGCTTTTAAACAAGGGCGGGAATTACTCAACTTCCTCGGTCTTTCCCATAGAGAAGACCACAAACCCAATGAGATGTCCGGAGGAGAACAACAGCGAGTGGCAGTTGCCAGGGCATTGATTAACAACCCGGAAATCATTTTGGCCGATGAACCCAGTGGCAATCTCGATTCAGAGAGTGCCGAAAACCTTCATAACCTCTTCTTTAAATTAAGGGACGAATTTGGCCAGACCTTTGTCATCGTTACCCATAACGAGGAATTGGCGGAGATGGCCGATAGAAAACTCGAAATGCAGGACGGGAAAATATTGAGGTAAATGACTTCTGAAGAATTAAAGGATTTTTTAGACTCCAAAGCTGCGTATTACGAGAATCCTTCCTTTATAGATACCGATCCCGTACAAATTCCGCATCGCTTCAGCCGCAAGGAAGATATTGAAATCGCCGGCTTTTTAACGGCCATCATCTCCTGGGGGAATCGCAAGAGTATCATTGCGAATGCCGAAAAGCTAATGAAATTGATGGACGACAGTCCGTTTGAATTCGTTACGAACTTCAGCGCTAATCAAGAAGCTGTGTTCAACGGCTTCGTTCACCGTACCTTCAATGCCACCGATGCTGTCTGTTTTATTCGCGCCCTTCAGCATATCTATATCAAACAGGGCGGACTCGAACGCATATTCAGTCGGAATGCCCGGCCCACTACCCTTCAGCCGGCCATCCATGAGTTAAAAAATAGTTTCTTTGAATTACCGCATCAGCAGCGCACACGGAAGCACCTGGCCGATCCGATGAAGAACTCCGCGGCCAAGCGGATCAACATGTTCCTGCGCTGGATGGTACGCCCTGCATCGGGCGGGGTGGATTTTGGGTTGTGGAAGTCGATACAGCCGGCTCAGCTTTCCTGTCCTTTAGATGTGCATAGCGGTAATGTGGCCAGGAAACTCGGGCTACTTAAGCGGAAACAAAATGATTCTAAGGCCGTGATTGAACTCGACAACAGCCTTCGGCGCTTCGATATAAAGGATCCGGTTAAGTATGACTACGCCTTATTTGGCCTGGGTATTCACGAGAAATTTTAACGTAAAAGGCTTATTTTTTGATAAAAATGTGCATTTCATCGATTATTTCATGTTTTTTAACGGGTTATTTAAAAAATTTTTATATTTAGCGAATATTTTAAACCCCAACTAATTATGAAATTGAATTCTACTCTTATCGCACTATTCTGTTTAACGCTATTTAGTTGTAGTGTTGAAAATGATGAAATTATTACTTCAGACCAGTTAGATCTGGTGACTCCCGATCCTCCTGCTTCAACTACTCAAACTACCGATCTTATGGCCGGACAGCATATGCTGGCAGGAATTGTTTCCGTGAATGCAGACAACGGTATTGTGGAAGTCACTTACAGTACTGATTCGGATTGGGTAATTGAAGAGACACATTTATATATTGGCGACCTTGCCAATTTACCTACCAACGGCGGAGGAAATCCAAAAATAGGCCGTTTCCCGTATAAAGGAACCCATACGGCCGGTACTGTTGATGTTACCTATGCCGGACCTGCAATCCAGGAGGGCGATTGTGTGTATATCGCTGCACATGCCGTGGTACACAATACCGTTACGGGCGACACTGAAACCGCCTGGGGAGCCGGCGAACCAATTGGCGGGAATAACTGGTCCATGATGTTCGAATACTGCTATTAGTCATAACAAACCTACTTAACCTATGTTCCAAAGGCCGCAACCATGTTGCGGCCTTTTTTACTTAAAAAGAAAGAACACAGTCGGTTGGCCTCTACGCTTATTTTATTTGATTAACATTCCTTTAACGCATGATCGAATTTGGTTATCTTTACGCGCTAACCAACCAGAAGATGCGAACTATTTTAATTGTAACATTGAATTTTGATCAAACCCGATTATCCTGTTAACGAACGTTTACGGTTAGCTGCAGTTAAGGAATACAACCTCTTAGACACTCTTCCCGAAAAAGAATTCGACACCATCACCAAGCTTGTAGCGAGTATTTGTGAAGTTCCAATTTCCCTGGTAACCCTGTTGGATACTGACAGAAATTTCTTAAAATCACATTTTGGCGTACCCTTTAATGAATCGCCCAGGGACATTTCCTTTTGTGCTCATGCCATCCTGGATGAGTCGGAAATTTTTATAGTGGAAGACAGCCGAAAGGACGTTCGATTTGAAGGGAATCCCCTCGTCACCGAACATAACGCCATTTTCTACGCCGGAGTGCCTTTGCGGAATTCGGCAGGTTATCCGCTGGGTACCTTGTGTGTTTTCGATAATAAACCCCGAAAACTTTCAAATCACCAGCAGAGCGCACTTAAGGCCCTGGCTTCCCAGGTAATGAACCTGTTCGAACTTCACAAAACCAATATTCAACTTACAGGGCTACAGAATCAGCTTATGGTCCAAAACGATGAATTAAAGGGGTTTGCCGCAGTTGTGTCGCACGATATGAAAATGCCGCTTGCCAATATAATCGTGACCTCCGATATTCTAAAAGCGAAATATGGGGAGAACCTGGACGAACAGGGATTAAAATACCTGGATTATCTTAAGCAATCGTCCTTTACCCTAAGTGATTATATTACAAGAATGCTGGAGCACTATGAAAGTGACCATATTTCAGAAAAACCAATTGTGGAATTCGATCTGCTAAACCTGCTGGAAGAGATTGTTGAGCTTCTCAACATCGATGAACAGTGTGAAATAAACTTCCCAAATAAGAACTTTGAAATAAGATCCAATCGGGCCGCCCTGGAGCAAATTTTCTTAAACCTGATAGGCAACAGCTTGAAATACAACGATAAGGATGTTATTAAGATAGATATCGGCTGTAAGAAAAAAGACGACACTTTTGTGTTTAGGATTTCCGACAACGGAATGGGTATCCCTAAAGATAAACAGCAGAGCATTTTCAACCTTTTCTCCACTGTGGGAAATCTCGACCGCAACGGACGAAAAGGGAGTGGAATCGGTCTTTCAACAGTGAAAAAACTGGTTACAAATCTCGGAGGAAGCATAAACGTCGATTCCACTGAAGGCGAGGGAACTACCTTTGTGTTTACCGTCAAAGAAGCTTAACGCATTCTCGTGAAAGCCCCGATTATAATGTTTCCCATAGTCTAAAGGCTGAGTTTTGAATGCATTTTATATCTTTGACAAATATTTTTCCGAATGCAGTTTAAACACCCTGAAGTACTCTACGCACTCTTTTTACTGCTCATACCTATTGTTATTCACCTCTTTCAGCTTCGGAAATTCCAGCGCATAGACTTTACCAACGTTGCATTTCTTAAAAAGGTTACCATACAAACCAGAAAAAGTTCACGCCTTAAGAAGTGGTTAACCCTGTTGCTTCGTTTACTTGCTTTCGCCTGTATTATCATCGCCTTTGCCCAGCCGTTTACAGCTTCCAAAACGGCTTTAAACACGACACGGGAAACCGTTATCTATATCGATAACTCCTTTAGTATGCAGGCAAAAGGTTCCAGTGGACCCCAACTTCAACGCATACTGCAACAGGTTTATGATCGTGTTAGTGCAGACAGCAAACTACACCTGTTCACCAATTCAGAAACACACAAAAATGCCTCTGCTGCAGCTCTGAAGGCCGAAATACTCAATATTCCTTACTCCCAGTACCAACTCTCCACCGATGAAGTTTTGCTGAAAGCCGAACAATTGTTCACTGCTGATAAGGCCGCCCATCGCCAACTAATCTATATTTCCGATCTTCAACAGCAACGAGAGTTCTCAAACATCCCGGAAGATGTCTCTGTAAAACTCGTTCAAACCCGTCCGGAATCCATAAATAACATTTCCATCGATACGGCCTATATTTCAGCTAGAAATTCGGACACTTCGAAATTAACCGCAACTGTATCCAAAACAGGCGATCTCCAGACAACGGTACCTGTATCCCTTTATAACGGGAATGTGCTGGTGGCAAAAATTTCTGCCGATCTTACGGAAGAGTCAACAGCAGCAGTAACCTTCGATATTAACGCCCAATCCGGGTTTCTGGGCAGGCTGGAAGTCAACGACCCCAACCTTTTATATGATAACAAACTCTTCTTTAGCATCAATGCGCCTAAGAAGATTAAAGTGCTTGCCATAAACCAAGCGAATTCGGGGTACCTGAACAGGTTATTCTTGCAAGACGAATTCACATATACGGAACAGCCGGCGGGCTCGTTGAATTACAACGATATTCCGGATCAGAATTTTATTGTTCTCAATGAACTGGTATCCGTCCCCCCTTCTCTTTCGGTTGCATTAAAGTCGTTCACCGATAATGGCGGCAGCCTGTTCATCATTCCATCCCCCGAATCACAACTAGATGAATACAATTCCCTGCTGGGAGCTTTCGGTTTGGGAAGCATGGCCACGGCCATTAACCAACAAAAGAATATTTCGAAGATTGAATTCGAGCATCCATTATTTGCTTCTGTGTTTGAAAAACGCGTTGTGAATTTTCAATACCCCATAGTAAACTCCTACTATCCTGTGAATTCTGTTGCCGCTGCTGCTTTACGCTATGAAGATGGCAGTCCGTTTATACTGCAACGCGGAAGTGTCTATTTAAGCAGTGCACCTATCAATTCAGCGAATTCTAATTTTCAAAATTCGCCATTGATCGTCCCTACCCTTTACAATATGGCGGTTCAAAGCCTGCCGCTACCTAAATTATACTTTGAGAATGGCAGGGAAAATACTTTTGCAATACCTGTTAGTTTATCCCAGGACGAGATCTTACAGCTCAGCGATAGTATCTCCTCCTTCATCCCTTTGCAACAGACCAAGGCCAACCAGGTTCTTATTACCACTTCAGACCAACCGGAAAAGTCGGGTATATACCGGGTGATGCAAAAAGAAAATCTGCTTGAATATGTAAGTTACAACCACAATCGCAGGGAAAGCAATTTACAATATGCGAATCCTGATACCTGGAACAATCTTGAGGTGTTCCGGGATGTGGATAGTTTATTCGAGACCATAGCGGTGGAGAATGCAGTTAACAGTTATTGGAAATGGTTTGTTATTTTTGCGGTAATCTTTCTGTTACTTGAAATGCTTGTTTTGAAATTCTTTAAGAACTAACATATGAGTCTACTCCTGATTAAGTCGGCAACCATCGTAGATGCTTCCAGCAAGCACCATCTGAAAAAGCGCGATATTCTCATAGAGAACGGCACCATTAAGAAAATATCCGCTTCCATTAAACAGAATGGCGCAAAACAGCTTGATTTGCAGGACCTTCATGTTTCCCAAGGCTGGTTCGATGCTTCCGCATCTTTTGGAGAACCGGGTTTCGAAGAACGGGAAACAATCAACAACGGCCTCAAAGTTGCTGCCTATAGCGGTTTCACATCTGTGGCAGTAAATTCGAATACCGAGCCGGTCATCGATTCCAAAGCTGGCATACAGTTTATAAAAGGCAAAGCGAAAGGACATGCCGTAACGCTTTATCCCATAGGAGCCCTCACCGTAAAAAGCAAGGGAATAGATATGGCCGAACTTTACGACATGCACCGAGAAGGTGCTGTGGCGTTTGGCGATTATAATTTACCGATACAAAACGCAAATCTCTTAAAGATTGCCTTACAGTACAGTCAGAATTTCAACGGCCTTATTCTGTCTACCCCTTTCGAACCATCGGTTGCCAGGAATGGGGTGGTAAATGAAGCATTAAACAGTACCAGACTTGGTTTAAAAGGGATTCCGGTCCTGGCCGAAGAACTGCAAATAACAAGGGACCTTTACCTGCTGGAATATACGGGCGGAAAACTTCATATTCCCAATATTTCAGCTGCTTCAAGTGTGGAACTGATAAAAGCGGCAAAAAGCAGAGGCCTTGATGTTAGCTGCAGCGTCGCAATAACAAATCTCTATCTAACCGATGCCGCTCTGGAAGAATTCGACACCAACTTCAAGTTGTTACCTCCGCTGCGAACAGAAAACGACAGGAAGGCCTTACTAAAAGGGTTGGCCGACGGCACCATAGACGGGGTGAACAGCAACCATGACCCAATTGATATAGAGCATAAAAAAACCGAGTTCGACCACGCCATGTTTGGAAGTATCGCCCTGGAAAGTTGTTTTGGTGCTTTAAACAAGCTTATGGATGTAGAAAATACCGTAGCAGCTCTCACAGGTCTTAAATCGAGGTTTGGGATCAAGACTTCACCAATTGCCGAAGGAAACAGGGCCTCCCTCAGCTTGTTCGAACCGCATTCCAAATGGAGCTTTTCAACGGAAGATATTCTCTCCTCTTCCGCAAATGCAGCTTTGCTTCACCAGGAAATGAAAGGCAAGGCATACGGGATCTATTCAAACAAAAAATTAGTCTTGAAAAAGTAAGATGACACCCAGAGGCAAAACCAAAGCTGTACTCTCCTATTTCACCCCGGTGGGTTTATTTATAGCCATTTCAATGAATAAGGACGAGAACGATGCGTTTGCGCTCTGGCATATTAAGAATATGACCGGCCTAAGCATACTGTTATTTGTCTCCTTTGCCATGTCCTACCAGGAGTATTTATTACTTCCCGGAAGTATTTTGTTCTATGGCAGTATAGTGTTCTGGGTGTATTCCCTCATAATGGCCATGGCCAATCAAAAATCGGGTATCCCTTATCTTAGCGGTAAATTTCAAAAATGGTTTATATTTTTAGATTAGGATAGTCTATCTTTAAGCTAACAATCACTAACCAAAAAATCGAATCATGACAGACAAATCCATTGAAAATGGCAAATTAACAGCCATTCTAGCTTATTTTTCAATTTTAGGGTTAATCATCGCCTTTATCATACACAGTAACAATAAGACACAGTTCGGGGCATATCATATTCGCCAGGCGATTGGTATATTCTTACTGGCCATCGTAGTGATGGCAGTAATAAGCATTATAAGTATCTGGGTGCTTTCATGGATTGCGCAGCTGGGACTACTGGTCTACTGGCTGCTGGGTCTTATTAGTGCCATACAGGGGGAGATGAAACCTGTTCCTGTTCTGGGAGAACAATTCCAGGAGTGGTTTAAAGGGATCGGATAGCGTTTTGCTTTTAGGGATGGCTATTGTTTACTAAATTGCGCCATCTTTATAAATATGGAAAAACAAACACTATCCCTTACACACAATTACAGAGCCTCCCCGAGCCCTGAAGGCAAACCACCTGCTATAATTATGTTACACGGCTTTGGCAGCGATGAAAATGATCTCTTTTCTTTTGCTTCTGAATTACCAGCGGAATACAGCATAATCTCGTTAAAAGCACCTATTCCGATGCAGCCCTATGGCAACGCCTGGTATAATATCTATTTCGACAACAGTAACGGCAAGTTCAGTGATGACGAGCAAGCCATCGCTTCACGAGAATTGGTTTCGGCCTGTATCGATGAAATCGTTGAAGTCTATGATGTAGACCCTAAGCGTGTTACGCTTCTAGGGTTTAGCCAGGGTACCATTCTTAGTTTTGCGGTGGCTTTAAGTTATCCTCAGAAAGTTAAGAATGTGATAGGGCTAAGCGGTTACATCAACAAGGATATATTATTAGAAGGTTATACAGATAATGATTTCAGTCATCTCAGGGTGTATTCCTCTCACGGATCATCGGACCAGGTAATCCCGGTTCAATGGGCCCGTAAGACCGAACCCTTCCTGGAAGCTTTGAATATTCCCTGCTCCTACTCCGAATTTCCCGTAGGTCACGGAGTGGCGCCTCAAAACTTCTTTGAGTTCAGGGAGTGGTTGAAAAATAACGGCTAGTTGGGATAGATAACGGCCTGAATAGGTGTTAATGTAAGGTCTTTATTGGCATCGAAGAAATAATCGATCAGCACTTCTCCCCAATAGGTGCCATCGGTAAAGTCTGCTATAACCCATCTGTGATTTAAGAACTTTACCTTATTGATGCGCATTTTACCATCCTGGCTTTCATAAGGAACCAGCGGGTTTTGCTCCGCGCCAAAATTCTGTTCGTAGATCGCTTCAGAAACAATACTCTCCACTTCGGAGGCTTCAAAACCCAGATTTTCGTGATAGGTCATTGCATTTTCATTGCCAACTAACGAAAAGTGATTGAACTCGGCTATCTCGTCCCGGAGATCGTCGGTTATGGAATCACTAATTGTTACCTGCTCGGTAAGCGATTCGATCTTTTCTTCCTGAGATTCGAATATCGTTTTCTCGTTCATATATTGAAACAGTATGAATAAGACTGCAAAAAGGAACAGATACATAAAAATTTTACTCTTCATCTCAAATAGTGATTTTAAGGCCATCATAGGCCAAGTGAACATTCTCGGGTAAATTTAGTTCTACTTCGCTGTGAAAACCAAGCAGATGGCTAATATGCGTAAAATAAGTCGTTTCCGGCCCGATTTTATCGACCAGTTCCAGTGCTTCGGAAATATTCAGGTGCGACTGATGGGGCTTTTCCCGAAGGGCATTAAGTACTAACACCTTGGTACCTTTAATTTTCTCCAGTTCTTTTTCCGGTATTGTCTTTACGTCTGTTAAATACGTGAATCCTCCTATCCTGAATCCAAAAACCGACAGCCCCCCGTGATCGGCTTCGATTACCCTTACTTCCTTGCCCCCGATGATAAATGGAGTGTCGGGGGAAATACATACTTCATCTATTGCCGGTGCCCCCGGATATTTGTTTTCTAATTCAAACATATATGCAAACCGCTGGTGCAGGGCGTTGAATACCCGTTCGGCAGCATAAAACTGTATGTTTCCCTGTCGGAAATAATAAGGGCGGATATCGTCCAGCCCGGCAGTGTGGTCGCTGTGTTCATGGGTAAGTAGAATTCCGTCGACCTTTCCCACATTTTCCCGAAGCATTTGTTGTCTGAAATCAGGTCCACAGTCTATAACGTAGGTATATGCATCCCATTCGAGCAGGACCGAAACCCTGAGTCGATGATCTCTCGGATCGCTGCTTTTACAAACCGGATGATCGCTTCCAATTACAGGTATTCCCTGGGAAGTGCCGGTGCCTAAAAAAGTGACTGAGAGGGGTTGATTCATTCCTACAAAAATAATGGTTATTTTTTAAGATTGCAGCCCGTATTTCTTATCTTTGTTACAGATTGATATAATAAGATTGCTATGCCGGAAATGATCAAAGGGGATAAGGAGTTTGAGAATATTCCCTCGATACGAAGTAAAGCCCTTCGCATAAATTTGAACGAAAATATCTATGGTACTTTCGCAGAAATTGGCGCCGGACAAGAAACCGTACGAAATTTTTTCAGGGCTGGTGGCGCCTCCGGAACCATAGCAAAGACCATGTCGGCCTACGACAAAGACTTTAGCGACGCCATCTACGGAGAAGAAGAAGACGGCCGCTACGTAACCGAATCCAGGTTAAAAAAAATGCTCAAACACGAAATCGACCTGATCGAAGAGCGCATCGTGCGTGAAAAACACCCTAACAAACTTTTTTTCGCTTATGCCAATACGGTGGCTACTATTGATTTTGCAAAGAAATACAAAGGCCACGGTTGGGTAGGAATAAAATACCAGGTAGATCCCGATGAAGATTATAACGAAATCCTGCTTCATATACGTTTTCACGAGAATGAAGCCCTGCTTCAGCAGCAAACCCTCGGAATACTGGGGGTAAATTTAATTTACGGCGCTTATTACAAATACGATCAGCCTAAGAAACTGTTGCGATACCTTTACGATCATATCGATAAAGACAAGATCGAGATAGACACCATTAACTTTTCCGGGCCCAAATTCGAAAATGTCGATAACCGCTTGATGAGTCTGCAGCTAATTAAAAACGGCATGACCGAGGCCGTAATCTTCGGGCCGGACGGTAACAACATCCTGCCGGCGAGGATTCTTTATAAGAAGAATATTCTTGCCTTAAGAGGTAGCTTCAGACCGGTGACCAAAGTGAACATAGATATGTACGAGAAATCGTATGCCATGTTCCTGGAAGAAAACCGGGTGGAAAAAGAAAGAACCGAAGTCATTTTTGAAATCACCCTTTCAAACCTGAGAGCTGAAGGAGAGATCGATGAGGTAGACTTTATGGATAGGGCGCGACTGCTGTGTTCCCTGGGTCATACCGTGATGATTTCCAACTTTCAGGAGTATTACAAACTAGTTGAATACTTTTCGCGTTATACCAAGATGCGTCTTGGCCTGGCGATGGGGGTTAGTAACCTTGTGGATATCTTCGACGAAAAATATTATCGTCATCTCAGTGGCGGTATTCTGGAAGCTTTTGGAAAACTTTTCTTTAAGGATCTGAAGGTTTACCTCTACCCTATGATGGACGAGAAGACCGGTGAGTACACTACCAGTGAAAACCTAAAGGTGCATCCCCGTATGAAGGAACTCTATAAGTTCTTTAAATACAACGGAAAGGTTGTGGATATTACAAACTTCAATCCCGATATCCTGAATATCTTCTCAAGGGAAGTACTGGGAATGATTGAAGAAGGCAAGGATGGCTGGGAGAAGATGTTACCTACCGGAGTGGCTGATATAATTAAGGACAAACATCTATTCAGCTGTCAGTATACAGATCCTAAGGAAGAAGTTGCCGAGTAATCAGGCTTCCAAAATCTGGTCGGCGTGAATCTTGGCCTTAACCTTATCGATTACCCTACTCACCACTCCATCCTCATCGATTATAAACGTTTTTCTGTGGATACCGTTATAAGTCCGGCCCATAAATTTTTTCTGACCCCATACTCCAAACGCATTGATCACTTCCTTATCGGTATCGGCCAGCAGCGGGAATGGAAAATTGTATTTCTCTTTGAAGTTACTTTGTTTACGCTCCGTATCGGCACTAACTCCTAAAATTGAATAGCCCGCATCCTTTAGATCCTGATAGTGATCCCTGAGATTACAGGCCTCCACCGTACATGTGGGAGTGCTGGCTGCCGGGTAAAAGAATACCACCAGCTTTTTACCCTTGTAATCGGATAGTGAGATCTCGTTGCCGTCCTGATCTGTCGATGAGAAATTTGGAACTTTGTCCCCTGCTTTTAAAGTTTTCATAGTGTATTTTTGTGCAAAACTATGCAAAATGACGAAACAGCAAAAGGTGGAGTACATAATTCGCACGTTAAATGAACTATATCCGGAAGTACCTATTCCTTTAGACCATAAAGATCCTTATACCTTATTAATTGCAGTACTGTTATCGGCCCAAAGCACCGACGTACGCGTTAATCAGATTACTCCTTTGCTGTTCGAAGTGGCCGACAACCCTTACGATATGATAAAGCTGTCCGTGGAAGAGATCAGGGAAATCATAAAACCGGTGGGTTTGTCCCCTATGAAATCGAAGGGAATACACGGTTTATCCCGAATCATTATTGAAAAACACAATGGAAAAGTTCCGGCCAGCTTTGAGGCGCTGGAAGCATTACCTGCGGTGGGTCATAAGACGGCAAGTGTAGTGATGAGCCAGGCATTCAATATCCCTGCATTTCCGGTAGACACACATATTCACAGGTTGATGTACCGCTGGGGCCTATCGACCGGAAAAAACGTGGTTCAGACCGAACGGGACGCCAAGCGGTTGTTCCCGAAGGATCTTTGGAATAAGTTGCATTTACAAATTATTTATTACGGGAGACAGTACTCACCGGCAAGGGGTTGGAATTTGAAGAAAGACATTATTACCAGAAAAGTGGGTAGAAAATCGGTGCTGGATGCCTATTATAAAAAAACCCCGAAGTTTTAAGTCCGGGGTTTTTCCAAAGTTTAGTTTAGAAGTGCTTCAAACTTCATTTTATTATAATCTATAACACTTAAAGCCTTCGAATAATCGAGAAGAAAACGTACTGTTTCTTCCTTCGGAACCATATTTTGATTCACGCGTTCCGTACGTGAAGTTTCAGAGTACATTTTTTGCATAGAACGTTATTTTGAGGTTAATCTTTCTAAATAACGCCCCCCTCTGAAATTTATTGTATTAATTTGTCAAGATAATATTGTGTTTACTTATAACCTTCCTTAAATTGATGAGTGCGTAACGCATCCGGCCCAGTGCTGTGTTGATGCTAACGCCTGTTTGCTCACTTATTTCCTTAAAGCTCATGTCCTTGTAAATTCGCATGATAAGTACCTCTTTCTGGTCTGCGGGCAACTCTTCTATCAACCGTCTTACATCTTCCTCGACCTGTCCTTTAATAAGTTGTTTTTCAACATTCGGGGCGCCATCACTCAAAACAGAAAAGATATTGAAATCGTTGTTGTTTTCGAATTTCGGCATACGGTTGTTCTTTCTGAAGTGGTCGATCACCAGGTTATGCGCAATACGCATCACCCAGGGCAGGAACTTACCTTCCTCGTTATAGGCACCGCGCTTGAGGGTGTTGATCACCTTGATAAAGGTATCCTGAAAGATATCTTCCGCGACATCGCGATCGTATACTTTCGAATAAATAAAACTGAAAATTCTTTGTTTGTGGCGTGTAATTAGCTCGCAGAGGGCCGATTCATTGCCATTCATATATGCGCTTACCAAGACCGCATCAGTGGATGTGCTTTGCTTCATATCAATACTTTTTTAAAATAAACAACTATGATTTTTTGGTTGTCTAGCCGCTATGTTTATTTATTTAAAGTAATAATATGCTATAGGCAATCGGTTTTAAATGAATCGTTGAATGTGGTAAATATAACAACAAACATTAATGAAATGCAAAAAAAAGTGAGGATTTTCCTAAAATCGACACAATAATTAACAGAAAACTGCAGTCTAAAGCCCCTAAAAATCATATGTTGCTGAAAATCAGACATATTCGGAATCTACACCGGAATCCGCGGTAAAATGATCGTTCTATACCTGAATATTACCTATTGAATAGTATCTTTGCAAAATTGTAGTACAGAGACCCGATTTGAGTACAAAAACCCTTAACGCCAGAGAAAATATCCTGATTCAGGGTGCAAAGTTGCACAACCTGAAAAATATTTCCGTGGCCATACCCAGGAATAAATTAGTGGTGGTTACCGGCCTGTCCGGAAGTGGAAAGTCCAGCCTGGCTTTCGACACCCTCTATGCGGAAGGCCAGCGCAGGTACGTGGAGAGCCTCTCCTCCTACGCCCGGCAGTTTTTGGGTCGACTCAATAAGCCAAAGGTGGATTCCATCAAAGGTATTGCCCCGGCCATAGCGATCGAACAGAAGGTGAATGCCACCAATCCCCGCTCAACTGTAGGTACTTCCACCGAGATCTACGATTACCTGAAACTCCTTTATACGCGTGTTGGAAAAACCTATTCGCCGATTAGTGGTGAAGAAGTAAAAAAAGATACAGTTTCCGATGTAGTGTCCTTTATAAAGGATTTCGAAGAAAGCAGAAAACTCTTGTTGCTCGCGCCCATACACCTGGAAGAAGGCAGAACCATGGAAAACAAGCTGAAAGCCCTTGCGCAGATAGGCTATTCCAGGGTTAAAATGAACGATAAGGTTGTGCGTATGGATAGCCTGAAAGGTTCGTCCTTTCCTAAGAAGGTATTTCTTGTTGTAGACCGTGTTATCACCCAGCAGGATGAAGATTTTTACAATCGCCTGGCCGATGCGGTGGAAATGGCCTTTTTTGAAGGAAAAGGCGAATTATTCATAGAAGATCTGGATAAAGGATCGATCAGGGAATTCAATAACAGGTTTGAAGCCGACGGCATCACCTTTATGGAGCCCAATGTGCATCTGTTCAGCTTTAACAATCCCTACGGTGCCTGCCCTAAATGTGAAGGATATGGGGATGTAATTGGTATCGATGAAGACCTGGTTATCCCCAACACGGCCTTATCTGTGTACGATAACGCCATCTTTCCCTGGCGAGGCGAAAGCATGAGCTGGTACCGGGACCAATTGGTGAATAACGCCTACAAATTCGATTTCCCTATCCATAAGCCATGGTTCGACCTTTCAGAAGAACAAAAACAACTCGTCTGGACCGGAAATAAATACTTTGAAGGGCTTAACGATTTCTTTAGCTTCCTGGAATCCAAGAGTTACAAGATACAGAACCGTGTCATGCTCTCGCGATACCGCGGGAAGACCAAGTGCAGCAGTTGCAAGGGAAAACGCCTACGGCCCGAAGCGGGCTATGTAAAGATCAACGGTACCGCTATCCAGGAATTAGTAGAGCTTCCGTTGCACAAAGTTGCTCAATTCTTTAACCAAATAGAACTCACAGATTTCGAACAGAAAGTTGCCAAGAGACTGCTGCTCGAAATAAAGAACAGGCTATCCTTTCTTATGGATGTCGGTTTGAGCTACCTTACCCTGAACCGGAAATCGAATACGCTTTCCGGAGGGGAATCCCAGCGAATTAATTTAGCCACTTCGCTGGGTAGTAGCTTGGTTGGTTCCATGTACATTCTCGATGAACCCAGTATCGGGCTTCACCCCAAAGACACTGAGCGACTGATCTCGGTTCTAAAATCATTACGTGATCTCGGGAACACTGTCATAGTTGTCGAGCACGATGAAGATATCATGAAAGCTGCCGATACCATAATCGATATTGGCCCGGAAGCCGGAACTCATGGTGGGGAGGTCGTAGCTGAAGGTACTTTCGCGGAGATTCTGATGGCAGATTCGCTTACGGCCAAATACCTAAACGGGAGCCTGGAGATCGAAATTCCCGAAAAACGCAGAATCTGGAAGAAGAGTATAAAGGTAAAAGGTGCCAGACACAATAACCTTAAAAATATAGATGTAGAATTCCCGGTGGGCGTATTTACGGCTGTAACCGGGGTTTCCGGCAGTGGGAAGAGTACGCTGGTAAAGAAAATCCTCTACCCGGCCATGCTGCGCCATATAGGTGGTTACGGCGAAAAACCGGGGCAGTTCACTTCCCTGGAAGGTACCTTCGATACCATCAAACACATCGAATTTATAGACCAAAATCCTATAGGTAGGTCGAGCAGGTCGAACCCCGTGACCTATATCAAGGCCTACGACGATATCAGGAACCTGTTTTCCTCCCAGAAATTAAGTGATATTAGAGGGTATAAGCCCAAGCATTTCAGTTTCAACGTAGATGGGGGCCGCTGTGAAACCTGCAAGGGTGAAGGCGAAGTGACCATAGAAATGCAGTTTATGGCCGATGTGCACCTGGAATGTGAAAGCTGTAACGGCAAACGCTTTAAAAAAGAGATCCTTGAAGTAAATTTTGAAGGCAAGAATATCAATGACATTCTTACGATGACCGTGGATGATGCAATTGCCTTCTTCAGCAGTCATTCGGAAACGAAAATCACATCGAAGCTGCAGCCACTGCAGGATGTCGGCCTGGGCTATGTTCAGTTGGGGCAGAGCTCCTCTACTCTTTCCGGTGGAGAGGCCCAGCGAATAAAGCTTGCCTCCTTTTTGGTTAAAGGAACAACCAAGGAAAAAGCGTTGTTTATCTTCGATGAACCTACAACCGGGCTTCATTTCCACGATATCAGGAAACTACTCACCTCACTGTATGCCCTGCTGGATAAGGGCCATACGGTCATCGTTGTGGAACACAACCTCGACCTTATAAAATGTGCCGATCATATTATCGACCTCGGCCCTGATGGTGGCGAAAACGGCGGCAAAATAGTGGCTCAGGGCACTCCTGAAGCAGTTGCAGCAGAATCCGAATCGTTTACAGGACAATACCTTAAGTCCAAGATCTAAATCAAATTAGTAATTATTTTAGTACTTTTAATTTGCCTGATAGGCATGGCGATTAATTTTGATCTGTCAGGCAATCACTAAAGTGTACTTAAATGAACTGCTATGAAAAGTGTTCTTACAATTACTTCACTTCTTTTATTTAATTGGGTTGTTGCTCAACCCTTTCTTCCAATGCTTGAAGAAGATCACCAGTGGAGTGTGGATGTATATTGGTGTCCCTTTGGTGGACCTGACCCTTACACAGTAACTTATCAACTTACTATAGTCGGTGAGGAAGTCGTAAATAATATCACCTATAAGGTTGTGGAAAGTTCGGCCTCATCCAATGCAGGATGCCTGGTTAGAGAAGAGAATGGTATAATATACAAATACAATCCCGACATCAATGATGAAGAGATTATGTATGATTTCAACCTGGAGATTGGAGACACATTTACTATGCTGGATAG
Organism: Pukyongia sp.; assembly: GCA_030148705.1. Lineage (GTDB taxonomy): Bacteria > Bacteroidota > Bacteroidia > Flavobacteriales > Flavobacteriaceae > Pukyongia. The sequence continues at coordinate 125,729 of JASBSY010000009.1, read as the reverse complement.
TCCCAGTTGTACGCTTGGAGATTCCACTCCGGGCACCTCGACAGAAGTTACGGTAATTAATACCTCTGAACAGATGATAGCCGGCGCAGCACGTAAAGTGATTGAATTTTCAGCCAGTGCCGCCGTACAGGAGACCTGGATAGAAGGGATAGGTTCAGTTACAGGCTTTGAGCCATATGTTGAAATTTTGGATGCCACCTGTTGGTCTACATTGGTTTGTTTTAACGATAATGGCGAAATCTACTTTTTTAATAATGCGACATCCTGTGATAATACCATGGGAATTGTAGAATCCGTTCAGGATTACATCCGGCTATATCCGGTTCCTGTAACTAATGCTGCATCATTGTATATTCCAAATTCATTGGCGATTCAATCTGTAAAAATAATCGATGTTTTTGGTCGAACATTGAAAGAGATTCCGGCGCTGACTAATCCTGTAGCGATATATGCAAACGATTATCCAACAGGTATGTATTTCTACCAGGTATATAGCGATGGTAAAATCCTCAAGACAGCCCGATTTATCGTGGAATAATCCGGTCAAACCGTTACTTTTTCTCTACTCTGAAAGATAGCCCAGCATATTTATAATTTTAATTATCTGATTTCCAATTATTTGTGTTTTTGGCACAGCTATTGGTTTACCTATACCAAATAGCGCAAGCCGGCATCGCCAAATATGCCGCATCACCCTAAATACATTTATTATGAAGAAAGCTGTTCTATTAGTAGTTGCATTCCTGTTTGGAATCGCTACGCAGACATTTGCTCAACGCCACCAAAATGTAGTGCATAAAACGGGTACATACGATCGCTATTATAACTCCCAGGAGATCCAGTTTGTTGAAAACGGTTTATTGTTCAGCCTAACCGCCGATGGAAGTTTTAATTTCCGGGAATTGAGGCGTAACGCGCCTTATTCAAGGCTAAATCGCCGACAGCACACCGCCTATTACGGAACTGCTCCGGGTCATGTGGCTTATATGAAGGGAAGACGTAGTGCGATTGACGTAGTTCGCTGGGATCGCTTTGGCCGGGTTCGAAGTATTGGAGATACGTATATAACCTATAAACGCAACGGAAAGGTACGAAGCATCGGACGAGTGCATATGGACTATCATCGGGGAAAATTGGTACAGGTAGGAAACCTTGAGGTACTCTATAATCGAAGAGGATTTATACGGAATACCAAAGGCCATGTAAACAAATACAACAAAAAATATTGGCACGATGATTGGTATATTCATAATGACGATTGGAATGATGATAGAAGAACAAAAAGAAAGAAGTCCGATCGCAAAAGAGTGAAAAAGATTAAATAATATAGTTTCTTTGGTTGGTTAGTTTTTTAGATCCGTCGGATTCTCTCAAGGTCCGGCGGATTTTTTATTGATAAGAGCTGAAAAAATACACTTCTAAGCTTACTTCCCTCTCCTGAAATCCTAACACCCCTTTAAAACCAAGGGTTTACATTTTTGGCACGGTCGTTGGTAATTAATAGATGTATTGCTGACCAAAAAATATTCAAAGCAAGTACAACATTAAATTCAACAACATGAAAAAGTTAGTAACATTAGTTTTCGGGATGCTTATAATGGGCTTTTCGTCTCAGGCCGCTCCCTCTGCTGCTGCCGTTTCGGTAGCATACGAGTACGACGGCAGTGCCTATATCTTTATTGAAGACGGCGTGGAGTTCTCGGTTTTTCCCGACGGTCAGTTCGATTTTGTCTATCTGGGACGTGATCAGCGCGGCAACGTAAACGTAAACATCAACACCAACAACGTAAACATCAATTTTAACTCCGGTTATAATTACGATGCCTATGTTCAGTATGACGATTACGGAGCGGTGATACAGGTGGAAAATGTTCCTATTTACTACGACAACTACGGAAGGATCATCCAGGCAGGTAACACTGAAATTCGTTACAACGACAGGAGAATTGTGCGAGTTGGTGGTTTAAGGGTTTATTATGACCATTATGGTAGTTTTTCATACTATACAGGGTATATCAACCACTGGACGCCTCGTTACATCTACAGACCATGGCATATTTACTATGTACGTCCTATATATGCGAGCTGTATAGTATACGATTATCCGTACAGACAATACTACAGACCCTATCGTTACACTTATACCCATCATGTTCAGTATTATAGAAACAGGCATCGTGTAGCCTATAACAACGGACGACGTGATTTCCACAGGCCGGGTAGTCGGGTGCATCACAAGGACGGACGTGTAGCCAGAAACACAAACTATAACCCGAACCGCCGAAATACTATGGTGTCCAATAACGGAGGACGTCGGGGAGAATTGGCGAATTCAAACAACCGAGGTACTGTTAGCAATGACCGCGGTACACGAAGAGGTACGGTAGCATCAGACCGCGGCCGAAACGATTCACGATTCAACAGCAATGTACGATCGAGCAGTGATAAGCGGTCAAACAGCAATGCACGATCGAATAACGATTCGCGACGAAACAGTTCGGTTAATTCCCGAAGTGGTTCAACTCAAAGAGGTGTTGCCAATAAAGCATCTCGAAGTGATCGTTCCAAGAACAGTTCAGTAAACAGAGGTAGTTCGACTCGTAAGGCAGGTGCATCGGTAAAGTCAAACAGCAGTCGTAGAGGTTCTGCTACGGCAAGAACAAATAGCAGGGGTACTATGCGTGCGTCAAAAGGTACTACTTCAAACAGAAAAGCAACTGTAAACAGAAATCAGCAAAAACGCGGCAGCTCGGTATCAAACCGGACTACATCCAAGCGATCGTCTTCTGTAAGCAGAAGCAACCCTACACGCTCAAAGAGTCGTGTTTCGAGCGGGAGTTCTCGTTCATCGAACAGGAACGGTTCAATGAGCAGCGGAAGATCCACTGCAAAGCGGTCGGCAAATGTCTCGACGTCTAAATCCTCGGGTAGCAGCAGAAAGTCCACTTCTTCTAGAAGATCTGTTAACAGGGGAAGAGGAAATTAAGAATTTTTTTGGTTGGTTAGTTAGAAACCCTCGCGATTCATCTTGTATGAAAAGCGGGGGTTTCGTTTTTACAACTGTTTCAGCAGTCCGGCTAATCGCCTGCTAAGCTCCCTCCTGCTGTATTGTTCAATATTTTGCGAATCGACCTTAAGCCTGTCATTTCTGTAATCGCTGTAATAGGATTTCAATTGGTTCTTCAGCTTTTCTTTTTCCGAATACTCAAAAAAAACGCCGGAGGATGTGCTTTTAATTATCGCCTTCATATCACTCCCTTTCGGCCCGAGGGCAATTATCGGACGTCGGGCCGACAGGTATTCGAATAATTTTCCCGGAATAATGGCACGGGTCTCCCTCCGATCCATTTCAACGATCAGCAGCAGCTGAGCCGCAGCCTGCAGCTTTCTGGCCTTAGAATGACTTACATACCCCAGGATTTCCAGGTTCTCAAACAGTTTATGAGCTTTAATGGATTCCATCACTTCTTCACTCGCTACACCTGCAAAGCGCAATCTCAGATCGTTGGCAAACTCCTTATCTTCCATTTTAAGTTCTTCCAGTACCTCCCAAAGTATTTCAGGATTGCGGTTGCTTAATAATGATCCTATATGAGATATGGAAAATTCGCTGTCGGACGCAGTGCTTTCTTCCACAAACTCGTCAAAACCATTGGTAATCAAAGTAACAGGAGTGGTACTTAGCTGCTGAAATTCTTGCTTAGTACCTTCACTGGTAACGATTACACAGTCGGCGGTCTGCAGCACTTCAGCTTCCAACTTTTTATGTTTGTTTTTCGATTTTTTTGTTAACCGAAGCGATGCGTGATAATGTATACTTGTCCAGGGATCCCTGAAATCGGCCACCCAGTTAATGTCCAGCTCCTTTTTCAGCTTAAGTCCGATAAGGTGGAGGCTGTGAGGCGGCCCGGTCGTGATAATAGTATCGATATTATTTTCCTGTAAATAGGTCTTTAAAAAGGCGGCTGAAGGTTTTACCCACCCTACCCGAGCGTCGGGAATAAAGAAATTCCCCCTGATAAAGAGCATTAATTTTTCTATTGAGGATAGTTTCTTTTCAGAAATAATTCCGCTACTGATGGTATTGGTTTTTCCTTTGGAGAACAATTTCGCCAGCCCGTAGGGTTCCCGGATCGGATGTCTGAGTATCGTAATATCACCGGGGACCTCAGATTGAAGCTTTAGATCGCTAATCGGGTAATGAGGGTTTTCGGGAATAAATACTATTGGTTCTATACCAAAACTCGGTAAATACTTTACAAATTTGAGCCACCGTTGTACCCCGGGCCCTCCCGCAGGGGGCCAATAATACGTTACGATCAGAACTCGTTTCATTCGGATACGGATTCACCTTCCTGGGTGCGGCGCTTAAATTCGAAAAAAACACCCCCAATTATTAATAAAAACAACAGTATGCTGCTAATCAGGCTTATGGTACTTCCGGTCTGGATCACCTTGGGCTCAAACTTGAATTCGATCTTGTGGATGCCTGCCGGAACCGGGATTGCCCTGAGCACATAGTTAGCACGTATATATTCCGCCTGCTCCCCATTTATATAGGCATTCCAACCTTGGGGGTAGTACACTTCCGAAAATACGGCCAGTTGCGGAGACGAACTTGAAGTTTCATAGACCAGGTGATCAGGCTTATACGAAGCCAGGTCGATAGATGCTGCAGAGTCGCGTTCGATCTTCTGTAAGGGTAATTCGTCCTTGAACTGTCTGTGAATGACCGCGGTTTTCTTTGTATCCAGGCTGTCGAGTAACCGGAGTTCCTCATCTGCATTTTCGGCCAGCAATATATCCTGAACAAACCAGGCGTTTCCATTTGCATATGGGTTTCGTTGGGCTACCGGATTTCCATTGGGCCCCTGGGCGATGATGTAGCGCACATTCATCATATTAAGCATTCCAATATCCCCCTGGGAGAGATAATAATCTTCCAGGTCCTGGATTCTACCCGGTTTAGCCGCGTGATAACCCCCAAGCGCATTGTGATAATAGCTGGCGCGACCGCTGTTAAACGGACTGTTGGTAATATCGTAAACCCGGAAATGCCCGTCGTCCTGCAAGATCATCTCATCGGCCTGGTTTTTCTGAAACGGTTGCTCCATTATCCGGGCGCTCACGAAGTCATCGTTATTTACATACCTGCGATCAACCCCTACCAAATCGATAAGTATCAAAACCAAAAGCATGGCAATCACAGAACCCTGTTTAATTTTTTCTTTCAGGAAAAACCACAATACCGTGGCAGATAATAGAACCAAGATGAGCGTTCGGATGGCATCGGAGGTAAAGAGAGAAGCTCTGTCCGCGCGTATGGCCTCTACCAGCGGTGTTCCCAATTGCTCTCGCAGGGTTTGGTCGTACGGACTGGCAAAATCCAGGAATACCGATTTTAACACTAAGAATAAAATGACAATACCTCCTACGATAGCTGCCGAATAAATTAGTGCCTTTTTACGCCGCTCCGGTTTAATAAAGCCGTTAAAGAACTGGTGTAACCCAACTACCGCAAGTATTGGAACTGCAAGTTCTATTAACACCTGGATAGAGGAAACCGCTCGGAATTTATCGTAAAGCGGAACATAATCGACAAATAATTCGGTGAGAAAACTGAAATTCTTCCCCCAGGACAGAAATAAACTTAAGAGGATGGTTGCGGTGACCCACCATTTCAACCGGCCTCTTACTAGGAAGAGTGCCAGCACTGCCAGAAATATCATGATCGCACCAATATAGGCCGGTGCCGCAACTATGGGTTGTTCACCCCAGTACACCGGTAATTGAGTAATTACTTCACTAGCCTCTTGTGGCGAGGCTCCAAGTCTCAATAGGGATTCGAAGGTCTCCCCGTCTCGCGGTAAGGGTTCACTGGTGCCACCTCCCATTAATCGTGGGATAAGCAGGTTAAAACTCTCTAAGATCCCATAACTGTATTCGGTAATGTAGTCGTAGCTTAATCCGTCGCCACCCTGCCTCGTACTTCCGTCCGGATTGATAGTCAGTTCAGATTTACCCCGGGTGGAGGTGTCGGCGTATTCCTTGGTAGCTAAAATATTCGTCGCATTGAGACCTATTGCAATCGCTACCCCAAAGAATAGAATAATCACCGATTTGAAGTAATGAGGCAATCTCTTTTTCCTGTACGCATCGACCAAATAGGCTGTTCCAAGGCAGATAACAAGGAACATGAGATAATATGTCATCTGGAAGTGGTTGGCAACCAGCTGCAGTGCCATGGCAATAGTAGTTAGTACAAAACCCCAGAGGTATTTTTTCCTAAAGGTTAAAATCACTCCACTGATAACCAGCGGCATATAAGCTATGGCATGGGCCTTCGCATTATGGCCTACCCCGAGGATGATGATGAGATAGGTTGAAAACCCGAAAGCCAGGGCTCCCAGAAAGGCGAGTTTATAATCGACTTTCAGCACCAAAAACAGTATATAGATTGAAATAAAGTAGAGAAACAGGTAATCTGCCGGCCTGGGTAAAAACCGCAGGCTGAGATCGAGCTGCTTTATATAATTGTGCGGGTATTTTGCTCCCAACTGGTAGGTTGGCATCCCGCCGAAGGCCGCATCGGTCCAATAGGTTTCTTCCCCGGTGCTGGTGCGATAATCGGAATGTTGTTTAGCCATTCCCGTATATTGTACTATATCACTTTGGAAGATTTTTTTCCCCTGGAGTACGGGGTTGAAGTACGCCAGTGCAGCAACCACAAACAATAACACAATGATAAAATGCGGAAGGAAATCCTTTAAGAGACGTTGCATAGTGCAGGAATGAATTATGAAGTTTGAAAATTAATCAATTTCTTCGTAATCCACATACTCACCCACTGTAGTTCTCGAGTTTCTTTTATTCGAAGGGATCTTGTCTATGCTCACACTGCCTTCTTTCTTAGCGGGATTATTTTCCTGAAACGGATTAGCACCGAAAGTCTGCTCGAATCGCTGTCCGACTTTCTTTGCCATATACCTGAGAATGTATGGTTTTAACAACTTCAGTAAAAACTTTAATCCCAGATATACCAGAAGTATAATTAAAACCGTTTTCAAAAATGTTAACATAGCGCTGTATTGTGCTTCAAAAGTACATATTGCTGTGCAAAAAGACCAGAATCGACTATTAAATAAATGATAAAATCTTATATCTTTGACTTAAACCCATACTCGAACATGCGAATTTATTTTTTGAGTTTCCTCACAGTTTTTCTGCTTTGCAACGGAACCATCAACGCACAGTATACAGAATTGATCAACACGAACAGACCGGGGGTTTCTCAAGGTGCATTTTCGGTGGGAAAAAATGTGCTTCAATTTGAAAGCGGAATAAGCTACGGTAAGGAGAAACACAATCTGCTGAACACTGAAACGACCGTCTGGGAATGGGATTACAGTGCTCGATACGGGTTTTTCAGGGAAGAACTGGAGGTAAGCCTAATCGGGATTTTCCGCAGTGAGAATGTTACGGATAATCGCGGTATTTCTCCGGTGGAATATTCTCAGAGGAATTTCAGAAGCAACACATTGGGAGCTAAGTACCTGATTTATGATCCCTACCGGAAAATGGAACTGGAAGGTCCGAATCTCTACAGTTGGAAGAAGAACAACCGTTTTCAGTGGGCAGACCTTATTCCCGCTGTTTCTGTTTACGCAGGAGCCAATTTCGATTTCGCCGACAACCCCTTTACCCCTGAACCGGAATCGACCATTAGCCCAAAGTTTATTGTATCAACCCAAAATAACTGGATAGGCGGTTTCGTATTCGTTACCAATATTATCGTAGATCGGGTTACGACCGATTTTCCTTCCTATGGCTATATACTAACGCTTACTCATGCAACCAACGCCTATTTTTCCATCTTTGTAGAAAATCAGGGCTTTAAAAGCGATTTCTACGCCGACCAGTTATTAAGAGGAGGGGCCGCAGCGCTTATCAATGAAAATCTGCAGGTAGATGCGTCGGTTACTTTAAATTTTAAGGATACCCCTACTGTTTTCCAGGCACGGATTGGAATGGCCTATCGCTTTGATATGCACGATCAGGATGAGTATTTAGAAGAAAAAGGCAAAGCGGGAAGAGCTAAACGTAAAGAGGAAAAGAACAAGAACAAAAAGGAACGTAAGAGAAAACGCAAGGATGACTTTATCGAAGATGATGGCGGTGATGACGGGGGCGATGATGGAGGTTTATAGTATAGAGTGTCTATGATAGAAATTACCAAAGTAACCACTAAAAAGCAGCTTAAGGATTTTATAAAATTTCCTTTTGAAATCTATAAAGATTGTAAGTACTGGGTTCCTCCACTTATAAAGGATGAAATGGAAACCCTGGATCTTCAAAAGAACCCGGTCTCGCGGAATGCTGAGGCCGATTATTTTCTTGCATACAAGGACGGCAAACCGGCCGGAAGGATCGCTGTTATAATCAACCATCTGGAAATTGAGCAACAGGGAAAGAAAAAGGTTCGATTCGGATGGTTCGATGTAATAGATGATATTGAAGTTACCAAAGCCTTACTTGAAAAAGTCTATGAAAAAGGACGATCCATGAACCTTGAGTATGCCGAAGGGCCGGTGGGTTTTTCCAATATGGAAAAGGCCGGCATCCTCACCAAAGGTTACGATGAGATGAATACCATGATTACCTGGTATCACTATCCTTATTATGCCGAGCACTTTAAGAAATTGGATTATGAAATCCAGGCTACTTGGGTGGAATTCAGGCTATTTATTCCGAATGAGATCAAGGAGAAGGTGGCAAAATTCTCCAAGATCGTTCGACAGCGCTATGACTTGTCTGTGTTGCGCTTCAAAAACAAAAAAGAAATCCTGCCTTATGTTGACGACATGTTCGGGCTGTTGAACAAGACGTATAACACCCTTCAGACCTTTGTTCCTATTCAGCAGTACCAGATAGATTATTACAAGGAAAAATACTTCGATTTCATACATCCCGATTATATTACCTGCATTCGGGATAAACAGGGAAAGCTAATCGCCTTTTCGGTGGTGATGCCCTCCTTTAACAAAGCCCTTAAAAAGGCCAACGGCAAGCTTTTCCCCTTTGGATGGAGCCATATCTTAAAGGCACAACGTAAAAATGACACTGCGGCTTTCTATCTTATCGGAATCGATCCGGAATACCAGGGAAAGGGAGTTACTGCTATTATCTTCGAAGAAATGCAGTATTTGTTCAATTCCAAGGGAATCAGGCAGGTTGAAACCAATCCGGAACTTGTTGAAAACACCGCGGTACAGCTATTGTGGAAGGATTACAATCCTGTACAACACAAAGAGCGCAGTACCTTCAGAAAATATCTTGCATAAAAAAACCACCTGCAGCACAGATGGTTTATAATTTTTAATCAAGCCAAACTATTCTCCCATAGCAGCTGCAACTGCAGCCGATAGTCGTTTATAGGTACCGTTCTCCAGTCGTTCGCGGATAGCCGAAAACGCATCCAGCGTCTGTTCGATGTCTTCCATGGTATGTGAAGCCGTCGGGATCATCCGCAAGAGGATCAATCCTTTAGGTATAACCGGATACACCACAATGGAACAGAATATACCATGATTTTCCCTGAGGTCTTTTACAAGTGCCATTGCTTCCGGAATACTTCCTTTTAAATACACCGGGGTAACACAGCTCTGGGTGGTTCCCAGGTCGAATCCTCTTTTTTTCAAGCCTCCCTGTAAAGCATTCACATTTGCCCACAATTTATCCTTAAAACTGGTGCTTGAACGTATCATGTCAAGGCGTTTCAGGGCGCCAACCACCAACTGCATTTGCAGCGATTTAGCGAACATCTGTGAACGAAGGTTATATTTCAGGTAGTTCATGATCTCTTCGTCGCCGGCGATAAAAGCTCCTGTACTCGCCATGGATTTGGCAAAAGTTGCAAAATATACATCTATCTCATCCTGTACGCCTTGCTCCTCTCCTGCCCCGGCCCCTGTTTTTCCAAGGGTTCCGAAACCATGTGCGTCGTCAACAAATAGTCTGAACTTATACTTTTTCTTTAATTCTACAATTTCCTTAAGCCTTCCCTGCTCTCCGCGCATACCGAATACCCCTTCCGATATGAGTAGGATTCCTCCCCCCGTTTTCTCGGCTACTTTTTCGGCCCGTTTCAGGTTCTTTTCTATACTTTCAAGGTCGTTATGCTTGTAGGTAAAGCGTTGGCCGAGGTGCAATCTTACACCATCGATAATACAGGCATGCGCATCCACGTCGTATACAATAACATCGTCCTTTGAAACCAGAGCGTCTATGGTAGAAACCATTCCCTGGTACCCGAAATTCAATAGATAAGCGGCTTCTTTATTGACAAAAGCTGCCAATTCCTTCTGAAGTTGTTCGTGCAAATCTGTATGACCACTCATCATCCGCGCTCCCATAGGATATGCCGAGCCGTATTGTGCCGCTGCTTCGGCATCTACCTTTCGTACTTCCGGATGATTAGCCAAGCCGAGGTAATCGTTCACACTCCAGGTGATCACTTCCTTACCGCGGAAGATCATTCTATTGCCTATTGGGCCTTCCAGCTTGGGAAATACAAAGTAACCTTCGGCCTGCTCCGCCCATTTTCCGAGGGGTCCCTTGTCTTTATATATCTTATCGAATAAATCTCTCATCTATTGATTTTTGTTAGCAAGCGACAAAATTAGTCAATTTTATTCTGAATACAATATTCTTTTTAAAGCATGAAAACAAAAAGACCATCCGCTTTCGGCGAATGGTCTTTAATGATATGGTATGGTTTTATTTTACGTACTGAATGGTAGCAGCTTCGCCAATCTCGGTGTCGAAAAAGCCTTGTTTGCTCATCCATTCATCGCTGTATATCTTGCTCATGTAGCGCGATCCATGGTCCGGGAATATAACCACCACATTGCTGTCTGCGGTGAAAACATCCTCTTCGTTGAGTTGCTTAATCCCCTGCATGGCAGCTCCGCTGGTATAACCGGCAAAAATTCCTTCAGTTTTAGCAATTTCCCTTGCAGTGAGAGCAGATTGTTGGTCGGTTACCTTGATAAAGCGATCAATACTCTCAAAATCGGTGGCTGCGGGTACAAGATTCTTTCCAAGACCTTCTATACGGTATGGATATATCTCATTTTTGTCGAAACTTCCGGTTTCGTGATATTTTTGAAGTACAGACCCATAGGCGTCGATGCCGATGATCTGAATTTCGGGATTCTTTTCTTTTAAATAGCGGGCCACACCGCTTATAGTACCGCCAGTTCCGCTGCAGGCCACCAAATGGGTGATCTTACCGGCAGTTTGTTCCCATATCTCCGGGCCGGTGGTATGGTAGTGTGCATCTATATTAAGCGTATTAAAATACTGATTGACATATACCGAACCGGCAGTTTCTTCATGCAGACGCTTTGCTACCTCGTAGTACGATCTCGGATCGTCTGCAGCCACATTCGCCGGGCAAACATATACCTGTGCACCCATGGAACGCAACATGTCGATTTTATCCTTTGAAGACTTCGAACTTACCGCCAGTATACATTTATACCCTTTAAGAATACTAACCATTGCTATGCTGAAGCCTGTATTCCCTGATGTAGTTTCAATAATCGTAGCGCCGGGAGTAAGAATTCCTTCTTCTTCAGCTTTTTCGATAATATAAAGTGCGATTCGGTCTTTGGCGGAATGCCCGGGGTTAAAGCCTTCTACTTTAGCGTAGTAGTTGCCTTTCATGCCTTTCGTAATGTGATTTAGCTTAATTAGCGGTGTATTACCAATTAATTCCAACACATTGTCATGGGCCTTAATAGCTTCTTTCATAAAGAGAGGTTTTGTAAATAAATACGTTGGTAAACCAACGACTTATTGAACGGCTCAAAGGTACATCAAATATTTTAATTACTGATAAATTCCTTCCAGACTCAATAAGAATGCGTAATCCATTGCGGTTTCCTTCAGGGCCTCGAATCGTCCCGATGCCCCGCCGTGCCCCGCCTCCATATTTGTGTGAAACAAAATTACATTGTCACTGGTGTTGTATTCTCTTAATTTCGCCACCCATTTTGCCGGCTCCCAATACTGCACCTGGGAATCGTGATATCCGGTAGTTACAAAAATATTGGGATAGGGTTGCTTTGTTATATTGTCGTAGGGGGAATACGACTTCATATAGTGGTAATATTCGCTAATATTCGGGTTACCCCATTCGTCGTATTCACCTGTGGTAAGAGGTATGCTATCGTCCAGCATGGTAGTCACCACATCTACAAATGGCACCGAAGCTATCACTCCGTTGTATGTCTCGGGCGATAAATTGAGGATAGCCCCCATTAAAAGCCCTCCCGCAGAGCCTCCGGAAGCATACATATGCTCGGGAGAAGTATAGTTTTCTGCTATTAGGAACTTTGATGCATCTACGAAATCGGTAAAGGTATTCTTCTTTTTAAGTAGCTTCCCGTCCTCATACCATTGTCTTCCCAGATATTCACTGCCCCTAATATGCGCAATGGCGAATATAAAGCCACGGTCCAATAAACTGAGACGCGTAGTGGAAAAATAAGGGTCGATGGTCGAGCCATAAGACCCATACCCGTATAAAAGTAAGGGGTTGCTACCGTCCTGATTCATGCCTTTTCTATAGACCATCGAAATAGGAATCTTAGTGCCATCGGTGGCGGTTGCCCACAGGCGTTTCGATTCGTAATTCTTTTTATCGAACTTCCCGCCAAGTACTTCCACCTCTTTTTTAACAGTTTTCTCCCTGGTCTCCATGTTAAAATCGATAACAGAGGCCGGTGTAGTAAGCGAATTATACCCATAGCGCAGCGTATTGGTGTCGAACTCCGGGTTTTGCATGGTATAGGCGGTATAGGTCTCATTATCGAAAGGAAGATAATAGGATGAATTATCATCCCAGCGCGTAATCTTGATCTTGTTCAGGCCGTTATTACGCTCACTTACCACCAGGAAATTCTTAAAAATGTCGACATCTTCCAGCAGTACATCGTCGCGATGCGGGATTACTTCTTCCCAATGCTCCATTCCGGTTTTAGAATCGGGAGTTTTCATCAATTTAAAATTCGTCGCCTTATCCTTATTGGTGAGTACATAGAATTCGTCACCAAAATGGGTGATATTGTACTCCAGGCCACGCACCCTGGGTTGAAAAACTTTAAAATCGCCGTTGGGATTATCGGCATTCAGGATCCTGAACTCTGAAGTAAGCGTGCTATATGAGCCGATGATCAGGAATTTGTTGGATTTTGATTTATATACGTACGTTCCAAAAGTTTCATCGTCCTCGGTAAAAACCAGTTTGTCATTATCGGAATTAGTGCCCCGTAAGTGGCGGAAAATCTGATTAGCACGCAAGGTCTGTTCGTCCTTTCTTGTATAGAACAGGGATTTATTGTCGTTCGCCCAGGTAGAACTCCCTGTAGTTAGTGGAATACTCTCATTAACGATTTCCCCGGTTTCCAGGTTTTTGATGTAAATGGTATATTTTCTTCTACTCAGGGTATCCACTCCAAAGGCAGCCCATTTATTGTCCGGACTCACATTGATTCCTCTCAGGTTGTAATAGGCATAATCTTGGGCCATGTCGTTCACATTGAACATGACTTCTTCTTCCGCATCCAGACTCCCTTTTTTTCGGGTGTAAACAGGGTAGTCTTTCCCTGTTTCATAACGGGTAATATAGTAGTAGCCATTATAAAAATAAGGAACCGATTCGTCATCTTCTTTAATCCTACTCTTCATTTCTTCGAATAAATCGGTCTTCAACTTATCAGTATCGGCAGTCATTTTCGCATAATAGTCGTTTTCTCGCTCCAGGTAATCGATCACTTCGGGATCATCCTTTTTATTCAGCCAGAAATAATCGTCCACACGTACATCACCATGTATTTCGAGGTTCTTGGCAATTTTATCTGCCTTCGGGGGGAGTATCTTCATTTTCTTTTCGGAGTCTGCATTATTGCACGAAGAGGCAAAAATAACGGAAGTCAGACAGATTGCAATACAATATCTCATATGTTTAGTTTTTGTAGTCGAATCCGTAAAAATTAATCAAAACCCCGATTCCGAAGTAAAACTAATAGGACTCAAAATGGAATAAAACTCATGCAAAATACTAAATTTGCAATCAATTATAAATAGAATAATATGTTTGGAGATTTAATGGGAATGATGGGCAAATTAAAGGAGACCCAGCAAAAAGTAGAAGAAACCAAAAAACGCCTGGAAACAGTCTATATCGATGAGGAAAGCACAGATCAGCTTTTAAAAGTTAGTATTAGTGCCAACCGCAGGATTAAATCCATAGAAATAGCCGATGAGCTTATGGACGATAAAGAGCAATTGGAAGACTATCTTATCCTCACCTTAAACAAGGCTATCGAAAAAGCGGGTTCGGTTCATGAAACCGAAATTGCTGCAGTCGCAAAAGAAGGAATGCCAAATATTCCGGGTATGGATGGGCTTTTTAAATAGAATTCTCCTAATATCTGTCCCAAATTGGTTTTAATCAACCGGTTACCGGCCTAAATCTTTTAATATCCAAATTTTTTTCTCATATTGAAGCAGAAAATAAAGTCTAATTATAATCAAAAAAAATGTTTGAATTAAAGAAAAGCAAAGACAAGTATCATTTCGTTTTAAAAGCCGGTAATGGCCAGGTAATTTTATCCAGCCAAATGTACGCATCTAAATCCAGTGCCATGAATGGGATCGAATCTGTAAAGAAAAATTGTGGCGACGATAAATGCTACGAAATGAAAACTGCAAAGAACGGAAAGGTACATTTTAACGTAAAGTCTACCAATGGGCAGATCATTGGAAGCAGCCAGATGTACGCCGCGGAGTCGGGTGCAAAGAACGGAATGGCTTCTGTAAGAAAGAATGCGCCAAACGCCGGAATAAAAGAATTGGATTAATCTATCCCCTAATAATCAAGCCCCTGCAGGGCAGGGGCTTTTTATTTGTAGTTATCCAGTATCCCCAGAAGTCGGGCATGCATCTCATCGGTGTAGTCCAGGTGGGTAACGATACGTAATTTTCCCTGCCCCATATTGCTAATTCGCACTTGTTTTTCCAGAAGGTCATTCATAAACTTCGTTTCCGACAAATCCTTCGAAAGATAAAAGATCACGATATTGGTTTCGGTGGGTTCAACATGTTGTATGTAATCCTTCTTGGCGAGTAATTCGCTTATTTCACGGGCCTTTAGGTGATCCTCTTTTAACCGATCGACCTGATTCTCGAGCGCATAGAGAGCAGCAGCAGCCATATAACCCACCTGTCGCATCCCACCCCCCAGTACTTTGCGAATGCGAATGGCATTACGCATCAGCTCTTTCTTACCTACCAATACGGTCCCAAGCGGGGTGCCCAGCCCTTTGCTGAAACATATGGAGATACTGTCTGTAAGTTTTCCGAAGTCTTTAGGATCCTGATTTTTTGCCACAATCGCATTCATAAGCCTGGCCCCGTCTAAATGCAGTCCCAACCCGTGTTCGGAGCAAACTTTGTGGATCCTTTCTATCTCTTCCAACTCATAGCAGGCGCCTCCTCCTTTGTTAGTGGTGTTTTCCAGACAGACCAGGGATGTAAGCGGACTGTGATAAAAATCGGGAGGATTTATAGCCTCTTCTATCTGGGCTGCGGTGATCATCCCGCGATCCCCGTCGATTAGCCTGCAGGACACCCCGCTGTTGAAGGACACTCCACCTCCTTCATAATTAAAAACATGGGCCCATTTATCACAAATAAGTTGTTCCCCGGGGTTGGTGTGCAATTTTATCGCCGCCTGATTGGCCATACTTCCGGTAGGAAAAAACAAGGCTTCATCCATTCCAAACATAGAGGCCATACGTGCTTCCAGCTTATTCACGGTGGGGTCCTCCTTATAGACATCATCGCCTGTCTTTGCATTAACGATGGCATCCATCATGCCGGCAGTAGGCTTTGTAACCGTATCGCTACGAAGATCTGTGATCATATAAAATGCTTAAAATTGTCTTTTCATTTGAGAACTAATTGACGATATGGCATTATCCAGCATCGCGTCTATAGCCACTACGGCGGTGGCATTATTCGCCTCGAAATTTAAATTTCTTTGGTTGGAGTCGTTGGTAAGGTCGAATAACCTATAACTTTTTGAAAAGGAAGTTCCCGACACCTCAAATGTATACTCCCTTCTGCATGGATGCACCTCGGTGGACGCAGTTGGGTTATTCTCGGGGTTGGCTACCGCATATGGTTGTACACTTTCCGACTGTAGTTCGGAAGTTTTAGATTGGAATGTTGTGTATAATTCCGGGTTGGGCAACGGCAGCGAAAAGAACATCCCGCAATTATCGATTTTCTTTATCATGGAGGCTCCATCATCTTCGCGCCAGACAATATAATTTTCGTAATAGGTCCCTCTCGAAGAACATATACTACCGTTGTCCAGGGTGAACATTTCTATCGTTCCAAGGCAATAGCGTTGGGCGACAAAATACGTATCTATCCCCCGTGATTCCAGTTTAGTGGTGAAATCGGCAGTGAGCGCATCTACATAGGCCTCATCATTTTGTGCTGTGAGCGACAAGGAAAGTGCAAAAGCTGAAAGAAGCAGTATTTTTTTCATAATCGTAAATGTTGAGGTTAATTAATATAAGACATACAGTCGTTTCCAATAGGACTTCCGTCCGGGATTTCCGGCGTGTCTTCGATCGTATATTTTTCCGGGTGCATTCGAAACTCGGCGATTTCACGCAGCAGTTGTTTTCCGAAAGGATCCCTGTCTGAAACATATTCGTTGAAATTATCAAGTTTCTCATTGACCTGAGCTTTTACCTGAGCAATGGATTTGGGGCTCTTCACCAAAGCGATAAGCCTTTGGATGGTCACATTTTGAACAGCTTTATTGATTTCTGAACGATACGAATCTGAGACTTTATTCCTATATACCTTATCGAGAAGCGCATTGAGTATTTCGTCTATCCCCAAATTTGAAGGGTCAATTGCCTTTTGTTGAATAAGTCTGTTCATCCTGGCAGGATTCAATAATAATTTTAGTGTAAAATCGGCAGAGGTTGCCGCAGCGCCCAGCGCATCAAAACTTACGCCCATATCACTTTTAAACGATTCGCGAGTTCTGCCATAACCGAACGATCGCGGGGGGAACAGGCCTAATAGGTGCTCAGGAATACTTAAAACTTCAGGATCCAGAGTGTTTAATACGCCCTGCAGAGCCCGTAATTGAACGTCCCGCGACACTATTTTCGTAGCACTACTGTTGTAACCTTTCACCGAATAGTCGTAATCTATTCCGCCAACCAGTTTTACCGTGGCTTCTGTCTGGTAACGGTGAAGAAAATATAAAGGGACAAATACGTCTTCCAAAACCGACAAAGGCTCCCCTGTCCTGATATTGTCGATCGAAAAATTCGACAACCCCTGTTTCCTAATCGAAAGTATATTGTTCATCTCAACAACAGCGTCCGATCCGTTATCCCATAAATGCGCCTCGGGATGGGCTCCATCCCGTGCCCTGGCGTCGCTGTCTGTGATATATCGAAGGCCTTTTGCAAACGCCCCTTCCAGAATGGCGTTCAGGTAGGTTTTTTCATCAGTGGTCTTGGGAATATCCGAATAACTGTAAGCCACCGTAACCTTATCCCACTCCCCTATTCCGCTGTCGTATGCATTCGATAGATCTATATTGGATCCCAATAGTGAAAGATACGGATGCGGATAGTCCATTACACTGGCCCTATTGTTGGTACTGGCCGCAAAATTATGGGCAAAACCAAGTGTATGGCCCACTTCATGGGCAGACAGCTGCCTTATCCGCGCAAGTGCCATGTCCAGCATAGGCTTGGTAAAATCATCGGAGTTCGCGAACGGCTTATTCATCAGGGCCTGGGCAATCATAAAATCTTGACGGATTCGCAAGCTACCAAGGCTAACATGCCCCTTAATGATCTCACCCGTACGTGGATCGGTTATGGTCGATCCGTAGCTCCACCCTCTGGTGGAACGATGCACCCATTGAATAACGTTATATCGTACATCAAGTGGGTCTGCCTCTTCCGGCAGCATTTTAACCTGGAACGCGTCTGTATATCCTATAGCTTCAAATGCCTCATTCCACCATCTCGCTCCTTCCAGCAGCGCTGTACGCACCGGTTCCGGGGTACCGGGGTCGAGATAATAGATTACGGGTTCCACCGCTTCGCTCTTAGGCTGAGCCGGGTTTGTTTTTTCCAGCCTGTGCCGGGTAATGAACATTTTTTTAATTGGGTCGGAAATTGGGCTGCTGTAATCGAAATGGCTGGTGGGATAAGAACCCGACCTGGGATCGAAAACTCTTGGCGTATACCCCGGCCCCGGCAATTCTACGAAGCTGTGATGTTGAATTACAGATACCGATTCGGCGTTTGGCGCTACGGTGCGAAGTTTGCTCCCTTCCGGTGTTCCGACGAAGGTAAGCAGGGCATCGAATTCCACGTTCCTGGGAAAGGCCTTAGTTCGTTCCATCCAGATCGCAGAACGGGTTTTATCCGGTTTATAAGTGCCTTCTTTACGCGTTTTTAACCTGTTTGCGATCCCATGGGCATCTTCCATCAAAAAGGGAGTAAGATCGATCACATAGTTATTATTGATAGTGTCCTTGATCTCGAAGCCGAATAGGACCGATTTGGCAAATGCTTCGGAAATGGATTTGCGTTCCATTTCGTTCTCACTGCTAGCCCTGTATTGCACATTGGGCTGAAGCAATAATATCTTGTTACCTGCTTTGACGAATTTAACCAATTCGCCACCTCCCAACTGTCCCCTGTCCAGACCGATATCGTTAGATCCTAAGCCCGATCTAAGGGCGTGTACATACAGGAATTCGGTATCCAGTTTATCGACTTCCAGGTAGATCTCTCCGTCCCTTTCGGAATAGTGAAAATTAAAAAACCCTTCAAATTTTTTCAGATCCTTCTTTTTCTCCAGGAACTGTGATGTTCCGGTCGATACCAGCATCAGCATAATCAAGGAAGTGCAAAAATATTTCATATACATTATATTATAAAGGGAAGGCTCTAAACTACTAAAAATCCCTCAGTTTTTATTTCAGTATGAAAACTTATATCCTATTTTTGTCGGAAACAATTCACCCCTATGATAACATCAGATCACATCACAGATCTTAGGAATCGCCTGGATGCGTTAAGGAGGTATCTTTGACGTTGCCGGTAAGAAAATTGAAATAGCCAACGACGAAGAAAAAACCTTCGATCCAAACTTCTGGAACAATCCACAGCAGGCCGAAGCTTTTATGAAAGAACTCCGCACCAAGAGAAAATGGGTGGAGGACTACGAACAGGCGGTTACACTAACCGACGACGCCGAAGTGATCTATGAATTCTATAAGGAAGGCGAAGGAGATCCCGAAAACGTCGAGATACGTTATGGCAAGGCCATTGAAGCGATCGAAGCCCTGGAGTTCAGAAACATGCTTAGCGAAGAAGGCGATGATCTGTCTGCCGTCCTCCAGATAACTGCCGGGGCCGGCGGAACGGAAAGCTGCGACTGGGCCCAGATGCTTATGCGAATGTACCTGATGTGGGCCGAAAAGCACGGGTTTAAAATCAAGGAGCTTAATTTCCAGGCAGGAGATGTTGCCGGCGTGAAAACTGTAACCCTCGAGATAGACGGCGATTACGCCTTTGGATGGTTAAAAAGTGAAAATGGGGTTCACCGTCTTGTGCGAATTTCACCTTTCGACAGCAACGCCAAACGGCATACAAGTTTTGCCAGTGTGTATGTCTATCCGCTTGCCGACGACTCGATCGAGATCGATATCAACCCCTCTGACATATCCTGGGACTTTGCCCGAAGCAGCGGAGCCGGCGGTCAGAATGTGAATAAAGTGGAAACCAAAGCCATCCTTACCCACCATCCCAGCGGGATCGTGATCCATAATTCGGAAACCCGGTCGCAGCTTGAAAACCGTGAAAAGGCCATGCAAATGCTGAAATCACAGTTATACGAGATCGAGTTGAGAAAACAACAAGCCCAGCGCGATGAAATCGAGGCCGGTAAAATGGCTATTGAATGGGGTTCCCAGATAAGGAACTACGTGCTGCATCCCTATAAACTTATCAAGGATGTTAGAACCCAACACGAAACCGGCAATGTGGACGCAGTCTTAAACGGGGATTTGGATGAATTTTTAAAGGCCTATCTGATGATGACCGGACAAAAGGAAAAAAGTGATGAGCTGTAGCTGAAATTTCGTTAAAGCATTCTTAATTTTTTTTCTGAAAGGAGGGTACATCCTATTTTTAACTTCTACTAAATTCAACCTATGAGAATCGCCACTCTTGTGCTAATACTTGCTATTAGTCATATTTCCTTTGCTCAGGACCTTACTTTCGAAGAATACAATCCCGTTTCCACCCTTGTGGTTGAAGGAGAACCGATTCAAGCGGCCAAATTTCCGTTTATCGATGTGCACGGGCACCAATATTCCATGCCAACCCAGGACCTGGCCCCCGTGGTGGCTGCCATGGATACCCTGAATATGGCTATTATGGTAAACCTCAGTGGCCGGTCCGGAGCAGAACTTCAGCAATCTGTTCAGAATATAGAGACCAACTTCCCCAATCGATTTGTTGTATTTGCCAACGTTGATTTCGAGGGAGTGGGAAAGGCCGGTTGGGCACAGCAGGCAACGGCTCAATTGGAGAAAGACGTAAAAAACGGGGCTCGAGGCCTGAAGGTTTATAAAAGCCTGGGGTTGAGGAATAGGGATGTGACAGGAAACCGAATTGCGGTGGATGACCCCAGATTGGATCCGGTCTGGGCAAAATGCAGTGAACTGGGTATTCCGGTGCTAATACATACGGCCGACCCTAAGCCGTTCTGGGACGAGTTCGACGCGAATAATGAACGCTGGCTTGAGCTTAAACTAAGGCCTCGCCGAAAGCGAGGCGCAACCGATCCCGTACCCTGGGAGCAACTTATAGAAGAACAACACAACCTCTTTAAGAAATATCCAAATACAATTTTTATCAACGCCCATATGGGCTGGTTTGCAAACGATCTGGGAAGGCTGGGTGAACTGCTCGACGAGATGCCAAATATGTACGTGGGGATAGGAGCCATCATAGCCGAATTGGGGCGGCAACCGAGAACGGCCCAAAAGTTTTTTCTTAAATACCAGGACAGGATACTATTCGGTAAAGACAGTTGGAAACCGGAAGAATTCCCAACCTATTTCCGGGTACTGGAATCGGATGACGAATATTTCCCCTATCACAAAAAGTACCACGCTTTCTGGGCTATGTACGGCATGGACCTACCGGATGAGGTCCTGAAAAAAGTGTATTATAAGAATGCGCTGAGAATTGTCCCGGGCCTGGACAGGTCACTATTTCCAAATTAATGGCGGAATGAATGAAATCGACGCAATCATATCGAGTTTAAACTTACAACCCCACCCTGAAGGCGGTTATTACCGAGAAACCTTCAGGAGTGAAGGAACAATTCCGCAAAAGCTCCTGGGTTCAGTATATTCGGGAGACCGGAATTATATGACGGCAATCTATTTCCTGATCACATCCGAATCGTTCTCCGCCTTTCACCGGATTCACCAGGACGAGATGTGGCATTTTTACAAGGGTTCGGCTATGAGGTTGCATATGATAACAGCTGAAGGAACTTATAAAGAAGTTCGTATAGGATCTGATATTAAGAATGGAGAACATCCGCAGTATAACGTCCCCGGAGGTACCTGGTTTGCTTCCGAAGTTGATTCGGAAGACGGCTATTCCTTGCTGGGCTGTACGGTATCTCCCGGTTTCGATTTCGATGATTTTACCATGGCGTCGCGTAATCAGTTATGCAGTGAGTTTCCGCAGCATTCGGAAATCATTACAAAATTAACCCGGGAATAAGATGGAGAATCGGATAAATACGATCATATTCGACCTGGGAGGCGTTCTGGTAGACTGGAATCCGGAATATGTCTTTTTAAAGGAATTTAGGGGTGATCGGGAGAAAATGAACTGGTTTTTGAATACGGTTTGTGCCTGGGAGTGGAATGCCAACCAGGATGCCGGCTATCCGCTTTCCAAGGCGACCGAAGACAGGGTTAGTATGTTTCCCGAGTATGAAGATCTAATAAGAATGTACTATGGCCGATGGGAAGAAATGCTCGGTTATACACATACTGATACTCTTCAGATACTTGAAAAACTAGTGAATGATCCCGATTACAGGGTGCTGGCTTTAACCAACTGGAGCGGAGAAACATTCCATATTGCACGCCAAAAATTCGAATGGCTGCAGTGGTTTGAAGGCATTGTGGTAAGTGGCGATGAAGGGATGAGAAAACCATTCATTGAAATTTACGAGCTATTACTCTCAAGATATGAAGTGAATCCTGCGGAAGCCGTATTTATAGATGACAGTCTTGAGAACGTGAAAGGAGCTCAAAAAGCAGGTTTACACGGAATTCATTTTAGGTCGGCCGCGGCCTTGAAAGAATCGCTCACTAAGTTGGGAGTAAAATTTAATTAGTAAATTAAGAATTATGAAAGCCGCCTCCGTAGCCCAATTGAGAAAGGAATTAAAGTACAGGTCCAATGAGGAGTTGGAAAGCCTTTGCCTAAGGTTGGCGCGCTTCAAAAAGGAAAATAAGGAGCTACTTACCTACCTTTTGTTCGATTCGGAAAATGAAGCATATTATGTCGCGCAGGTAAAAGAAGATATGGATGGTAAATTCGACGAGATCAATAAGTCGAGCATTTATTATATCAAAAAGAGTGTACGAAGGATACTGCGGGAGACCAAAAAATACATACGTTATTCGAATGTAAAAGAGACCGAGGTTGAGTTGCTTTTATACTTTTGCGAACGATTTATCAGTTTCAGACCTTCACTAAAAAAGAATCTGAGCATGCGTAACCTTCTGCAACGGCAAATACAACTAATTCAAACTAAAATTGCCGGATTACACGATGACCTGCAACACGATTATTCCATAGAACTGAATTCTTTAAAAGACAAGTTATGAAAGTATTGAAATCGTTCCTGAAGACCCTGATAGCCGTCCTGATCATTTTGCTTAGCGCGAATGGCTTTTCCCACCATCCCCCGGTTGAGAAAAAGCTCACTGCCGAAACCAACCACTCTACCTTACTGTTCTCGGTACCAATAGCCGGTGGGCTCACCAAAGTGACAGGTAAGTTTAATGCCTATATAATCGATATCGACCTAATAGATAACGACTGGACTAAATCCCGTATCCGGGCAAATATAGCTGTGAACAGTATAGATACCGGGATTGACGGCAGGGATGAGCATTTGCGTTCGGCCGATTTTTTCGATGTTGAAAATTACCCGGAGATTACCTTTGTAAGTGAACGGATCGAGACCACAGCGGAAGGGTTTATAGCATATGGGACCTTTTCCATGCACGGGCAAAGTAAAAATATTAAAGTGCCGTTTATAATAACAGGTGTGGACGGGGAAAATACCATCGGGCTCTCCTCAAGGCTGTCGATCGATCGAATTGATTATGGCGTGGGAGCCGACTTTGAACATTCGGCAATCGACAATTTCCTTGCCGATACAATTAATGTTGAAATTGATTTTTGGACTAAAAAAAGAAAAGAACAATGATTAAGATCTATCACAATCCCAGGTGCAGCAAATCACGCGAAGTACTAAATATCCTTGAATCGGGGGAAGAGCCGCTTGAAATCATCAAGTATTTGGACAGCCCTTTAAACGCAGATCAATTAAGTGAATTACTGGACAAGCTTGAAATGCGCCCTAAAGAACTGCTGCGAAAGAATGAGCCGATATGGAAAGAGAAATACAAAGGCAGGGAACTATCAGACAAACAGATCATTGCTGCAATGATCGAACATCCTAAATTAATTGAAAGGCCGATAGTGGTTAAAGGAAATAAAGCCATCGTCGCCCGACCTACTGAACGGGTTTTAACTTTTATTTGAGATATTTAACAAAAACTTGGCAAGACCATTTAACGGATGGTTTTATTTTCGTATTCCGATAAGGAATATCTATGAAAAATATTTTTGTTATAAGTTTTATTTTTGCATCCAATCTTGTGTTCGGTCAACCGTCAAGCCCCGTCACATCAGTAGAAAGAGATTATAAAGTTAGTGGAAAGGTACTGGAAATGGGTACCAATTTGCCTTTGGAATACGCCTCGGTTTCATTTTTAGACTCCCAGGGTAAAATCGTTTCCGGAGGTATTACGGATCTTGAGGGACAATACGAGATTGTGGTTCCAGAAGGAGTATATACAGTGCAATACGATTTTATATCTTTTCAGACCAAGCAACTTAAAAATACGGTAGTAGATAGCAATATCACCATGCCGGATGTGTACCTGGAGATCGATTCGGAAACTTTGGATGAAGTAATTGTTCGAGCCGAAACAACCGAGGTACAGATCCGTCTGGATAAAAAAATCTATAATATTGGTAAAGACCTCACCACCAGTGGTGCCACGGTGAGTGATGCCCTGGATAATATCCCTTCAGTTACAGTAGACGTTGACGGTGCTATTTCCCTGAGAGGAAATGAGAATGTTCGAATTCTTATCAACGGCAAACCATCGGCCATTGCCGGTTTTGGTTCAACTGATGCCTTACGACAATTACCGGCAGAAAGTATCGAACGAGTTGAAGTTATCACATCGCCTTCTGCCAGGTATGATGCCGAAGGAACCGCCGGGATCCTTAATATCATTCTAAGAAAAGAGAAGACATTGGGTCTTAATGGTTCTGTTCAAACAAACTTGAGATATCCTACAGGAAGTGGGGTTACCGGCAACGTAAACCTAAGAACCGATAAGTTTAACATCTTCAATACTACAGGGTTCGACTACAGGGAATCACCCGGAAATGCATTTTTTAAGAATACCTATTTCAGCAATAATGTAGATAACCCGCTGGTTATTGAAGAACGTGACTACGACCGGCAGCAGAAGGGATTTAACACCAACCTTGGTTTCGAATATTTCTTAACCGAGACTTCATCCATTACCGCAGCCGGATTCTTCAGAATTAGTGATGGGGATGACCTTACCACCAACATTACAGATGAATTCAACAGTAGTAATATGTTGGCAGAAAGCAGGACCAGAATTGAAAATGAATTGGAAGACGATACCAATTTTCAATTCTCCCTGAATTATGTAAACAACTTCAATACCGATGGCCATAAGCTGGAAGCGCAGTTCCAATGGGAAACCGGAGAAGAAACCGAAGAATCACTGATAGAGGAAACCAATACCTTCCCTATGCGAGAAGTCTTACCCGCCGAACAGATCGTTCAGAAAGAAGATGAAACCGAATATCTCTTTCAGGTGG
The DNA here is from genome assembly GCA_030148705.1 of Pukyongia sp. Lineage (GTDB taxonomy): Bacteria > Bacteroidota > Bacteroidia > Flavobacteriales > Flavobacteriaceae > Pukyongia. The sequence continues at coordinate 100,347 of JASBSY010000009.1, read as the reverse complement.
ACTATGTCTTACCCATTGGTGAACATGCTCAATTTGAAGCCGGGTACCGGGGTGATTTTGAAAATACGATCACCGATTACCTGTTGCGTGAGGAACTAACTGTTGGAGGTGGGTTTGTGAGAAACGACAGCCTCTCGAATGTATTCGACTTCACTCAGAACGTACACGCACTTTACTCTCAATACGGAAATAAATTAGGCAAATTCTCTTTCCTGCTTGGGGTACGAATGGAAGCAACCACTTTAAAAGGTGCAGTTACGGGTGAAGATGTAACTTCCACAGGGGATTTCAATTTTAATTTCGACAAAGACTATATTGGCCTGTTTCCAACGGTGAACCTGGTTTATGAACTTTCGGAGGCTGAAAACATTTCCCTGGGGTATAACAGAAGAATCAACAGACCGAGAAGCTGGTTTGTCAACCCCTTTCCTTCCCGTTCCAGTGAGGCCAACGTATTTCAGGGAAATCCGGATTTGGATCCCTCCTACGCCAGTGCATTCGATTTGGGTTATCTTAGAAAATTCGGGCAAAAACTTACACTTACTTCTTCGGTGTATTATCAATATGAAACAGATGCCTTCGAGCGTATTCAGGAAGAAACCGGGCAGCAGACGCCCAATGGCATTCCTATCATTAGGTCTATTCCCATCAATCTTGCAACCAATGAACGCATCGGCTTCGAAGCAGCCATACTTTACAACCCGCTTGACTGGCTGCGTTTCAACGGAAGTTTTAATTTCTTCCGATTTGAAACTGAAGGCGATTTCAACGGGGTAGATTACGGCAGTAAGAACACCAGTTGGTTTGCACGCGGAAGTACCAAAGTGAGTCTGCCCTATAAGATCGATTGGCAAACCAATATGTTCTACCGCGGGCCTTCGAACAACGCCCAAACAGAAAACGAAGGACTTCTAAGTGTGAATTTGGCTTTGAGTAAAGATGTTTTTGGTGACAACGGAACCATTGGGTTTAATGTGAGCGACCTCTTTAATTCAAGAAAGAGGCGGTCCTTAACCACTACAGACAGTTTTATTAGCGAAAGTGAATTTCAATGGCGCGAGCGTCAGTTCACACTGTCGTTCACCTATCGCTTCAACCAGAAGAAACAGCGACAGCAGCGTACACGGGAAGAGAATTTTGAAGATGAAGGCTTCGAAGGCTAATACTAACAATATGATAACAAAAAAGGAAGCCGATGGCTTCCTTTTTTACTTTATAAGAAATATACTTATTGTAATTGGAATCGAAGACAAGAATTGGCCGTAATGGTAAAATCCCCACTCCAGCTAATATTATCGCAACTTGCCGAATAGGAATACGTTCCTTCATCCAGGTCATCGAAGTTGCCACCTGCGGCTGTATTCGTACAGTCCGGTGCCCCGGAATCGAAAAAGCCTGTAATAGTTGTAGAACCTACGCCGGGAACGTTAACGGTGATTGGGCCACATCCGAAATCCTGGGCTATCCAGAACTTAACATCTCCGGTATCTGTGGTGCCCTGGCCTCCGCCTCCGCCTCCACCGCCGCCTGAGCCGGCAGTTGAATCGCTACAGTCTACACCATATCCCAGTACCACAACATCTATAGCCCCATTGGCTTCAAGATTGGCTTCGAGAACAAACTCCACCCCGTTAATTGCAATGGTACAGGTGTTTGGTGCAATGTCACCAAGGTTATGAGCAAAGAGGTTTACATAGTTAAAGCCGTTAAATCCGAAATCGTATTCAACGTAAATAGGGTTAGACGGACCATCTAAAACCTGCTCATCGATAAGTACATTACCATTGGCTTTAATGGTTACGATATCACCGTCAATTTGTCCGTGATCCCAGACTTCAATAGAAGTAATACGACTACCGATTTCAATACAGCCCAAATAAGTGTTTGGCCGACCGGAATCTGAAGACGGAATAATTGAATCCTCGTTAACCACTACGGTCTCTTCCGGGGTTTCTTCTTCTTCTTCATCACAGGATACGAAAAAAGCCGTCAATATGCACAAGAGCATCATTGACAGCAACTTTGTTTTTGTCATAATTTTAATCTTTTTTAATTAGTTAGTAATTGAAAAACTACTTAAAAATAAGAGGATAATTATTAAATCCACACTTGGATAATTAAATACATTTTTGTAAGAAAAAACTTAATATGCTGGTGTTCAGTATTATAAAAATCAATAAGAATTTTGTGTAAAATGTTTTGAACTTCATTTAGAATAAAAAAAGGATTCGAAATTTCGAATCCTTTGCTTTATAATATTCTTATTTGGACGATTTTATTCTTCCTGCACCCTTTTTTTCGCTTCACGCTTCAGCTTCCAATTCTCAAGTAAGGCTCCTCCAATCCAGTAAGGGATAAAGGAGATAAGAAAGATCATTAGCCAGAACCCAATAGTTAGGATGGTAAGAAATGCTAAAAACCCGAGGTATTGATCAAAATCGAACATAATATGCGTGTTTTGTTGGCACAAAGATAAAATGATTTTTTTACAATTTATAGGAAATCAGGGCAATTTATTCACAGTAAATAAACAGGCATTCCCTTGAGGGAAAAAGGCTGATTTCGTACTTTTGATGTGTAATAATTCACATTATGGAATACAGAATCGAAAAGGATACGATGGGCGAGGTTAGAGTCCCTGCCGACAAGCTTTGGGGTGCGCAAACAGAGCGTTCCAGAAATAATTTTAAAATTGGTAATCCGGCCTCAATGCCACTGGAAATAGTATATGGTTTTGCATATTTAAAGAAGGCGGCAGCCTATACCAACTGTGATCTGGGTGTTCTTTCTGAAAATAAACGCGACCTAATTGCAGCGGTTTGTGATGAGATTCTTGCCGGCAACCACGACGATCAGTTTCCCCTGGTTATCTGGCAAACCGGTAGCGGTACTCAAAGCAATATGAATGTGAACGAAGTAATCGCAAATCGCGCACATCAACTGGCCGGCAAGACCATAGGCAAGGACGAAAAGACTCTGCAGCCCAACGATGATGTGAATAAATCACAATCTTCCAACGACACCTTCCCAACGGGCATGCACATTGCGGCTTACAAGAAGCTGATAGAGGTGACCATTCCTGGTGTAGAAAAGTTGTATGCAACCCTGAAGAAAAAATCTAACGATTTTAGCGATATCGTAAAGATTGGCCGGACCCATCTTATGGATGCCACTCCCCTAACCCTCGGACAAGAATTTGGCGGTTATGCCTCCCAGTTGGAGCACGGACTTAAAGCATTGAAAAACACTTTGCCGCATTTGTCTGAATTGGCATTGGGAGGAACAGCCGTAGGAACCGGGATTAACACGCCTGAGGGCTATTCCGAAAAGGTAGCAGAATATATTGCAGATTTCACCGAACTGCCGTTTATTACAGCACCGAACAAATTTGAAGCACTTGCCGCGCATGATGCCATTGTAGAATCGCACGGGGCCTTAAAACAACTGGCTGTTTCACTGAATAAAATTGCCAACGACATCAGGATGATGGCCAGCGGCCCGCGGAGCGGTATTGGAGAACTACTTATCCCCGCAAACGAGCCCGGCTCTTCCATTATGCCCGGCAAAGTTAACCCTACCCAATGCGAGGCACTGACTATGGTTTGCGCTCAGGTAATGGGTAACGATGTAGCCATTTCAGTGGCGGGTATGCAAGGACATTACGAATTAAACGTCTTTAAACCTGTTATGGCGGCCAATTTTTTACAATCGGCTCAGCTACTCGGGGATGCCTGTGTATCTTTTAACGATCATTGCGCAGAGGGAATCGAACCAAATCACGAAACCATTAAAACCCTGCTTAATAATTCGCTAATGCTTGTTACAGCTTTGAATACCAAGATAGGATATTATAAAGCGGCAGAAATAGCCAATAAAGCGCATGAGAACGGTACCACTTTAAAACAGGAAGCCGTTAATCTGGGCTATTTAACAGCAGAAGAATTCGATCAATGGGTGAAACCCGAGGATATGGTTGGAAGAGGCTGATTTTCACTACGTATAGCTGTTAATTTTCTTATTAAATTTTAACATAAGTGAATTTTTTATCGATAAAATGCAGATTTATTAGGTGAAATGTAATTTTTGCGTATATTGCTATACCCAAATTATTAAAACCTACTTTTATGAGACTGCAATTTTTACCCCTCGCATTGTGTCTTTTAATGTTCGTTCTGGCCTCACCAAGTGATCTTACGGCCAGTTCGTCGAACAGCAATAACTCAACGCTAAACATTTACAAATCAACCAGTAAGAAGAATAAAGAAATTGCCAACCCTGAGAATTCAGTGGCACTTAATCCTACTGAAAAACTATTGATAAGTTCGCATAACAGCACCTTAAAAGATGCTTCGGGAACTAATCTTCCAAATTTTCATTTTTCGCAAATTGAAGAAAATTCCTACAATTATTTAGAAGCTAGATCGGCAAATTCCGCAAAAGTTTTAAATGAAGCCGGCTCAACGACGCAAACCAATGGTACTATCATGGCTTCTTCCTTCGCTGAAGGAATGTTTTACGGGTTTTCCCTCATGGTTATACTGCTTAACCTGGTGTGCTATTTTCTGTTCAATGAGAAATTATTCCTCATCTATTTACTCTCTTTAGTCGCTATCGGGAGCTTGTTATTCTTCAATGATGGCTTAATGGCGCTTATTGGCCTGGAATCCCTTACGATGAATCCAACCCTAGAGGCTGTTTTGGTATTGGCCAGTTGTACGCTGGGAGCGTGGTTTGCAACCAAATACCTGAATCTTCAGGAGACGTTTCCTAAACTGCAATGGGTTGCAACATTTTTGTTTTCGGCCAGTGCGTTAATAATCGTGATGAATTGGATCTCAGGTATGGATTTACTCGCTTCCATTGCTAATGCCGTGTCTTTTTCAGTTGCCGGCCTATATTTTCTGGCGGGAGTTTATCTATTCAGCAAAAAGAACTACCCAAAATTCTATGTAATTGCTTACAGCATTCCATTGTTATTCGCCATAGACTATTTCGTTTTGAGTAATCTTGGCTTCGAATTTCTCTCCTCCCAGCCTTCCCATCTCAAGGTGGCATTGGTTGTAGAGATGCTCCTGTTAACGTATGCCATCGTCTACAGGATGCGAGCCATTAAAGAGGAAGTGCAAATGAGACAAACAGAGCTCAGAATATTCTTAAAGAGACAGGAAGTGATCAATCGGAAAAATGCCCAGCAGCTGATGGAAGAGGTTTACCTGGAAAACCTTATCATGCACTACGATCTGGATGGTTTTGAAATAAAATTACTTCAGTATATTTCTGAAGGAAAGGACAACACGAAGATTGCGCGAAAGCTAAAAACGACCGTGGCCGAAATCGAAGAACAAACCAAGGAACTGTATCAAAAGCTTGAAATAAGCGAACACATTCAGGAAGATTATCGAATGGTGGACGCACAGGCCGATTATATTTATAACTAACCTGAAAAGAAACTCGGTCGGTTCAGGATAGGATTATCCAGAGACCCTGATAACGACTGCAGTATTTGCAAATCTATTCTAGTTAATAGTAAAAGAGGATATGTTTGAACAACTTATCCTCTTTTTTTATAGAATTTCTTAAAGCTGAAATAAGCCGCGGTACTCAGTAATGCGGCAAATAAAACAATATACCACACAAAGGTTGGCGTCACCGGAGCATCCCCACTCGCATAGGAATGAAGACCTGTTAAATAAAAGTTTACTCCGAAATAGGTCATCATGATGGAGGCATATGCAAATAATGCCATAACATTAAAGAACCACCTGCTGCGCAGTCCCGGAACCAGTCGCATATGAATTACAAAGGCGTAAATCATAATGCTGATAAGTGCCCAGGTTTCTTTTGGATCCCAGCCCCAGTACCTACCCCAGGACTCGTTGGCCCACTGGCCGCCCAAAAAGTTTCCAATGGTTAACATCACCAGGCCAACAGTAAGGGCCATCTCGGTAATGACTGTGAGTTCCCTGATGTTCAGGTCCATTTTTACAACATTCTTTTTGGTAGTAAGCAGCATCAGCAATAAACTGGTGGCTGCCAGTATCATTCCCAGGGTAAAGGGTCCGTAGCTTGCCACAATAACCGCAACATGGATCATTAACCAATAACTGTCCAGCACAGGCTGTAAATTCGCGATGGAAGGGTCGAGCCAGTTCTGGTTGGCTACCCACAGTATTATGGCCGCCACAAAGGCCGTAGACGCAATGGTAAGGTCGCTTTTCCTTCCAAATGCCAGACCGAAGAAAACAGTGGCCCAGGCAACATAAATTATAGACTCGTAAGCATCACTCCAGGGCGCATGTCCGCTTATATACCACCGGGCTATCAGTCCCAGGGTCATGGCCGCAAACATCACCCATATGATATATTTACACACGTTCACAAGCACCCCGAGCGTTCTATTATCTTTAAAGATCCTGAGAATAATAAACAGGAACATAAGGATACCTATCACAGTGAAATACTTGTATAACCTGTTAAATACGTCAACTTTATTATAAAGTATCTCGGCTGTGATCTTATTGTCGCTTGGCATCACCTCAGCCCCGTATTTCATCTGGAAATTGTGCAAGCCCTCCAAAATTTCCTCTGCCTGACTGTAATCGCCTGTTTGACGTCCCTGGGCGACTGTTTGAAAGTATGCCGGCAAGATACTCCTTGTTGCTACCGAATCCATCCCTTTAAAATTGGCTTCATTCAATTCCGGGTAGGAAACCCATTTGTCGTTGGGATGATTTGGAATAGGAAATATTTTAAGAATACTCCCGCTCAGTGCCTGGTTGAGTAAATAAACACTTTCATAGGTCTTGATAAAGTCTTTTTCAAACTGGTTGGGATTCGTTTTTTTGGTCGCTTCCTCCAGATAGGGTTCGAGTTTGTTGTTGCCTTCAGCATCAAACAGGTCTATCATCGCAATTCGACCTGCATCTTCAGGTACTCCAAGTACTTGCCTTAAACTATCGTTGCCGCGTTTGAGGTAGATTAGCGGAATCTCTATCCAGATTCTCGGAAATTCGGTCATAGAGAGAAAGACCTGATTTGCGTTCAAACCTTCGTACGAATCCTCCCTGCTTATCTTTCTTAATAGTTCACTGGCATAGGTATTCACCGGTTTCATCCGGCCGTTGTCCTGAATGATCAACTCCGAAAACTTTGCAGCGTGTTCCTTATCAACGGCGTTTGCAAGAATCATCGAATCGAGTTGCTTTTTTGCCATTTCACGATGTTCGTGCTGGTCCTGTGCCAGAGTGGTTCCCGAAAGTGCGAGCAAGGCCACTAGTGAAAGCGCAGCCTTTTTGGCTTTGATCTTGTCGAGCATCACCTTTAATGTGCCGAAGCGAGTGTTCTTATCGAACAGGATTGCCATTAGTCCGAAATACAACAAGAAATATCCAATATAGGTGATCCAGGTGCCCCACCAGTCGTGATTCACCGAAAGAACCGTCCCTTTTTCATCCGAATCGAAGCTCGCCTGGAAAAAGCGATACCCCTTATGATCGAGCACATGGTTCATATAGATCTCGTAATCGAAGAATTCTGTCTCCGAATCATTTACCGTTATTTTACTCTTAAAGGCTGAATAGCTGCTTTCAGTTCCGGGGTATTTATCTGCGATAAAATCGTTCAGGGTAATGCTGAAAGGAAGTTCGTACTGCCTGGAACCGTAAGCGAGATAGACATCAAGCGCTCCAAGACTAACTTTTTTCGGATTGGGGTAGGTCCCGATTCCGCCCAGCAGCTCTAAGGTCTTTGTTTCACCTCCGGAGCTAACATCAACGACCAAGGCATCACTATTGGTCTGTTCGCCCGGATCTGCCTGTACTATTCCCTTTTTACCTCTGATTACTGGATCCGGGATCACAAACGCCGTACCTGCCAACTCATACAGGGATCGCAGTACCAGCGGCTGTACACTGTCGGCCACCACCTCTCCCCTTTGCTGGTCGGCCATTCGCAGGTATGAGCCCTCAAACGGACTTTCGATTGTATAAGCACCGGTGGAATCTATCGCGATATTGATGGCGCCTTCCGTGGGGTTATTTAGGGTAAAAAGTATGTTGTGTATATTGGCTATTTCCCCGGTTTTCAACCAGTGGTCGTGACGACTGCCCTCGCCTGCTTCAACCAGTTTTAAATATTCCTCTCCCTCTTCTGAAGGGATCAAGCCCTCCTTGGCATTAGGAATAAAATCCTTGTAGGAAACAATAACCTCCGTGTTGTTGTAATCTGTCTTAAGGGTGAAGTCGTTATCCAGGCGTTCGGACAACCTGAGCTTTTTAGGGGCAACATTCCTACGCATTTGCACGCCATCAACTACATAATCTCCATCGATGAACATGGTTAAATAGGTCTGATCAGACAGAAAAGTATTTTCGGTGGCGCCTTCTCTGATACTCATCCGCCCTTCATATCCAATATAGCGCGTAACAAAAGCGCCAATAAGAATAAGAATAAAAGAGAGGTGTAGTGTAAGAGTAGCCCACTTTTCTTTTTTATAAAGTCTGAAGCGGAAGATGTTTCCTATAAAATTAACCACGAACAATACCATGATGAGTTCGAACCACCACGCATTATAGATCAACTCCCTGGTATAAGGGGTTGGAGAGGTTTCTGAAGAAGCATCCAGAAAAGTTCCTACAGCCATTGCAGCGGCAAAAACAATAAACAATACAGCAGTAAGACGGGTGGAAAACAGAATTGAAGCCAGTTTCTTTTGCATGCAGCGAAATTTTGTGCAAATTTAGCTAATTACAGGCAGATTCAACCTAAAACCCGGATGGTATTTCACTGTTTTTCACTCGGTGTTTTTTCGCGCCTCGAAAATCTTTAAATGAATGAAAGTTCCCATGTTTCTGGCCCGATTCTTAGCAATTTGTGCCACCTCTCCTTCAAACAACTCATCCACTGTTTCATACCACAGGTTGATCCAGACACCAAAGTGCATGGCGTTTATACTTTGACGATGAGCTCGATCCACATCAATATGTTTTTTTATTGGATCGCCTTTATAGCTTTTTTTAAACAACAGATTGCTTTCCCAAAAGTCGGTTAAATGCTCCAGGTGGGAGGGCCAGTTGGAAATAGTATTGTTGAATACAGGGCCTAAAAGCGCATTCGCACGAACCTTGTCGTAAAATTTATATACCAGTTTTCTAATATCCTCACGTCCTGAAATATCGGCCATAAATTAGCAGATTTGCCTTCCAAAGATACTCTTATCAGCGGGAATAATGTGTAAAAAGTTACTACCTTAGCCTTATGATTCGAGTGGTGATCTTAGGCTTCGGAAATGTGGGATGGCATCTTGCAACTGCTTTTCATTCTGCTGAGGGAGTTGAATTACTTCAAATTTACAATCGTTCGGAAGTTGTTAAACCCGATTTTTTAAGCAATATTCAATTCAGTACCTCCATCGATGCACTACAGGAGGCCGATGTCTATATCCTTGCGATGCCCGATGATTGCATTCGGGAATTTTCAGACAACTTTTCAGAAGACAATAAGTTTATCGTTCACACCTCCGGAAGCGTTCCTCTTACAGAACTTTCAGACTGTAATAGGCGCGGGGTATTCTATCCGCTACAGACCTTTTCAAAAGGAAAGTCTGTGAATTTTTTAGAGATTCCTGTCTGTATAGAGGCGGAAAACCGGGAAGACCTGGAGTTGCTCACGATTTTAGGTGAGCGCATTTCCCGTACAGTCCGGGTGATAAATTCCGAAGCACGTGCCAGTATCCACCTGGCAGCGGTGTTTGTCAACAATTTCAGCAATCATATGTATAGGATTGCCATGGATTTCCTCGAGGAAAAAGAGCTCGATTTCTCTTTGCTGAAACCGTTAATTTATGAAACCGCTAAGAAAATAGCCACTCTTGCCCCTTCCGAAGCCCAAACAGGTCCGGCGAAGCGCAACGATCTTAAAACAATAAAAAAACATTTAAATTTGCTCGGAAACAGTGATCACAGAGAACTGTATTCTCAAATCACCAGAGCAATACAATCTACATATGGAAAAAAGCTATAAGGAATATCTGAAACATATTACCACCATGATTTTCGACGTCGACGGCGTTCTTACAGATGGTAATGTGCTTATAGACACCACCGGCGGACTCCTTCGCAGCATGAATATCAAAGATGGATATGGTTTAAAGACGGCTGTGGATACCGGATTTAACGTTTGCATTATCAGCGGCGGGTATAACGAAGGGGTGCGCTTGCGTCTTAACGGCCTGGGAATAACCGATGTATTCCTTGGTGCCGACAATAAGAGGAAAGTGCTGGAAAATTATCTTGTTAGGAAGGAAGTAAAACTCGAAAACGTGTTATTTATGGGTGATGACATCCCGGACCTAGAGGTAATGAAAATGGTAGGTCTGCCCTGTTGTCCGCAAAATGCCGTTCCGGAGATCAAAGAGATTTGTAAATACATTTCCCACCGGAAAGGAGGCGATGGCTGTGTACGAGATATCATTGAACAGGTATTAAAGGTTCAGGAGAAATGGCTGCTGTCTGAAAACACCGGTGCTAAGTACGACTAATGGCTTATCTCCACATATTAAGACCCGCGAACCTATTCTTGATCGTCCTGGCCCAGTGCCTGATAAAATTTGCCATCTTCCCGGCCTTCGACACGGAAACCGCCCTTACCACCGGTGAATTCGGATTGCTGGTGCTGGCCTCAGTTTTAATTGCCGCTGCCGGGAACGTGATCAACGACATCAATGATGTGGAAATAGACAGGGTAAATAAACCTGACCGCGTGCTGGTTTCAAAGAAGGTTTCGGAGAAAACTGCCTACAACTATTATTTGTTGCTTAATATAGCCGGGGTAATTACAGGATTCATATTGGCCAATTCTCTAGGAAAACCCTCCCTGGCGGCTATTTTTATTGTGGTATCTGCGCTGCTTTATATGTATTCATCACAGATTAAGGCAATGCTGGTGTTTGGCAACCTGCTCGTTTCACTACTGGTAGCCATATCATTGCTGGTTGTTGTTTTATTTGATATCTATCCGGCCATAAACGACACAATTACTTCTGCCCAAAGCAAGTCGAGTGGACTGGTGCTGCATTACGCAATCTTTGCATTCGTGTTGAATTTTATAAGAGAGATCGTAAAAGACCTGGAAGATATCAACGGAGACAGAAAAGGAGAAATGCAGACCCTTGCAATCGTTCTTGGAAGAACGCGCACTACCAGGATCGTATTCCTACTAAGTATCCTCACCATTGTCGGAATAGTGATTTACATGTACACCTTTATTTACAGTCAACAAATAATGGTATTGTATTTTCTGTTGTTAATAGTGGCGCCGTTACTGTATTTTTGTATCAGGTGTTGGGGAGCCGAAAAGAAACATGAATACGCATTCCTTTCGCATTTGCTGAAAATCGTCATGTTAACAGGTATGTTATCAATGTTGGGTTATAAATACTTTTAATTTATGTCAATGGAATTTAATACGGCTGCTGAAATTATCCTGGAAGATGAACGAGTGCTCTTACGCAGGTTGCGGCCGGAAGACAAAGAATATCTGCTCCCTTTTTCAATATACGAACCCGAATTATGGACATATTCGCTTATCCCCGCTGACGGCGAAGAAAACCTGAACATTTACCTCAATGCCGCATTCGAACAGCAAAGAGCGGGCACGGCCTATCCGTTTATAGTGTATGATAAACTAAAGGAAGCCTATGCCGGCAGCACAAGGTTTTACGATATACAGCGAACACACGAAGCCCTTAGCCTGGGTTATACCTGGTATGGTAAAGAATTCCAGGGCACCGGCCTCAACAAGCACTGCAAGTATTTATTACTGGAATATGCCTTCGAGAATCTTTATGCCAGGCGACTCGAATTTCGTGCGGACGCGAAGAACATCAGGAGTATTGCCGCCATGAAGAGTATAGGCTGCGTTGAAGAAGGGATACTAAGAGACAATTGTGCGAGTCCTTCTGGACGTCGAGACAGCATTGTACTGAGTATCCTGGCCGACGAATGGTATTCCTCGGTGAGGGAGAACCTCCAAAAACGACTTCAATGATAAACAACCACTTAAAAAAATTCAACGTCATTTTGGCTTCAGGCTCTCCACGCCGGCACCATTTTTTTCGTGAACTGGGTATTGATTTCCGCATCGAGGTACGGGAAGTAGAGGAAATTCATCCCTCTACACTCAAGGGTGCCGAGATTACCGATTACCTGGCGAAACTTAAGGCCTCGGCATTCAAGGATCTATCCGAAGGGGATCTTATCATCACCAGTGATACCATTGTATGGATGGATGGGCAGGCTATTGGCAAACCTTCAGATGCGAACGAGGCAAAACAAATGTTAGCTGCTTTAAGCGGCAGGACACACGAGGTCATCACCTCGGTATGTTTTACTCAGAAGGACAGGCAGCATATAGTGAGCGATACCACAGTGGTCTGGTTCAGGGAACTCTCCGAAGCCGAGATCGACTACTATGTTGAAACCTTTAATCCTTTTGATAAGGCCGGTAGTTACGGAATTCAGGAATGGATAGGATATATTGGAATAGAACGAATTGAAGGATGCTACTTTAACGTAATGGGATTACCAACCAGACTCGTTTATAAAACGTTAATGGAACTGTAGTACAAGTGAATTTATTGTAATTTTACTGAAAGTTCCAATTGCATGAGCCAGCAATCATTTTTTTTCTACATTACTCTCAGCTTAATTCTTACTACTTCCTGCGAAAGGTCCAAACAAAACCTCATTCCGGAAAGTAGTGGAGCTAACGGGGAGTCCGTAATCCCACAGAGGGAACTGTCCGAGGAGTTCAAATCCTACTGGTTCGACGGCACTGCCGAGATCACTTCGTACGCACTTTCACAGGAGCGCTATGGGGAGCTGAGGGAAGGAAGCATGGTTGCGATCTTTGTTACCGAAGATTTTGATCCCGAACTTCAGGTGAAAGCCGACTCGGTTGCAGAAACTAATATTAAGGTCCTGAAACTGAATAAGACCAAAAAGTTTTTAACGGGGATCTACCCCTACTCCATAATGAGTAGTATTTTTAGCCAGTTGGAAAAGCAAGATCACGCAATCAAGGTTACCAATTCGGTCCAGGAATGGTGCGGACAGGTTTTTGCCCAGATGAACAATCGCGATCGTTATGAGGTTACTTCGTATTCCTACTTTCAATCGGAAGCTGATGAGCAACTGGAATTAGATAAACACTGGCTGGAGGACGAATTGTGGAATCTAATTAGAATCAATCCCGAATCCTTACCCACAGGCGAATTAAAGATGATCCCATCCTTCGAATACAGTAGGCTAAGACATAAAGATATAGATGCATACAATGCGATTGCCAGCTTAAAACAGGGCGATTCTTTGTCGGCCTATGGTGTAAGGTATCCCGATTTGCAGAGGGAAATAATTGTCTACTTTAACAGTCGTTTTCCATTTGAAATTGAAAAATGGGAAGAAACCAATGCCGGATGGCTGGGAGACACCACCCGTTTAAAGACTACTGCAGTTAAGTTGAAACGCATAAAAACGGCTTACTGGCGGCAGAATAGCAATAAAGACAGTACCCTAAGAGATTCACTCGCTTTAGAAACTTCACTATGACCTTTGAAAATTACTTACCCGAACTATTGAAGACAGGCTTTGTAATCCTGCTGTTACTGCTTTTGCGCTGGTTCTTCATTATCGGAATTAAACGATTTGCACGAAAGATCGAACGGCTCGAACACAGAACAGGTATGGTTATAAGATTTATCGATTACGCGGTAATTTTCTTCCTTGTCCTGGGGTTGTTTCTCATTTGGGGGGTAGAATTCAATGACGTTGGTTTTGTACTCTCGTCGGTATTGGCGGTAATGGGAGTGGCCTTATTCGCCCAGTGGTCTATTCTTTCGAATGTAACCAGCGGGATTATCATGTTCTTTACCTTTCCGTATAAGATCGGCGATTTTATCGTAATTCACGACAAGGAATACGACTACCAGGGCGTGATCGAAGATATCAAGGGATTTCACGTGGTGATTAGGACTAGCGATAACCATATTATCACCTATCCTAACAGTTTAATGCTCCAAAAAGGGGTAACCGTAGTAAAACCGGACGAGATCGAAGAATTTTTAAGTGAAGAAGATAAAAATGTTAAAGAACAACCTATAGATTAAAACACTTTTTCAATTTGGTATATTTGGATACCTCCGAAACTCATAAAAAATGATGCGAAAGCAACTCTTAGCGCTGATATTAATCGGCTTATTCTCAGTTTTAAGCTTCTCTCAACAACCTCAGAAACCAACAGCTTCAGAAATCTATCACAACCTGCAAAAACTCAATTTTCTCGGATCGGCACTGTATGTTGCGGCACATCCCGACGATGAGAATACCCGCCTGATCTCCTGGTTGGCCAACGATAAGAAGGCCAGGACAGCCTACCTGTCCATGACTCGGGGCGATGGGGGCCAAAACCTGATAGGCCCCGAAATCCGTGAACTTTTGGGCGTGATTAGAACCCAGGAATTGCTTGCTGCCCGCCGCACCGATGGCGGACAACAGTTTTTCACTCGCGCCAACGATTTTGGATATTCCAAGCATCCCGATGAGACCCTTGAAATTTGGAATAAGGAAGAAGTATTGGGAGATGTGGTACGCGCTATTCGGAAGTTTAAACCCGACGTGATAATCAATCGGTTTAACCACAGGGATCCCGGCAGCAATCACGGGCATCACACCTCCTCCGCCATGCTCAGTATGGAAGCGTTCGACCTGGCCGGGGATGCATCGAATTATCCGGCCTCGGCCAAACGATTCGGAACCTGGCAACCTAAGAGGTTGTTGTTCAACACGTCCTGGTGGTTTTACGGAAGTGAAGAGAATTTTGAGAAGGCCGATAAAACAAATCTTATAAAGGTGGAAACCGGCACCTACTTCCCTGCTCTCGGCCTGTCTAATGGAGAGATCGCGGCCTTAAGCAGGAGCATGCACAAATCTCAGGGATTCGGCAGCAGCGGAACAAGAGGAATGCAGAGCGAATGGCTTGAATTCCTGAAAGGCGACTTCCCCGAAGGCAAAAACGATCTGTTTGAAGGTATCAACACTAGCTGGTCACGCGTAGAAGGCGGTGCAGCCATAGGAACGATTTTGCTCGAAGCCGAGCGAAATTTTAACTTCGAAGACCCTTCGGCTATGCTGCCACAGTTGCTGCAAGCCTACGAGATGGTGAAGCTGCTACAGGACGAGCATTGGAGAACGATAAAAATGGAACAGCTGGAGCAACTTATCCTCGACTGTGGTGGAATATTCCTGGAAGTCGTATCAAATTCCAACGAAATAAACCCAAATGATACGTATGAACTTACCATCGAGGCTATAAACAGATCTACTTTTCCTGTAGTGCTTCAATCGGTCACGTCTGCGTCGGGCACCGAAATCTTAACTTCTGCTGAGACACTTCAGCCGAATGAGCGCTTTACATACACAACAAATTTTACTACTAAGAACAACAGTACTTCGGCTCCGTATTGGTTAGTTGAAAAAGGTAGTCTTGGGATGTATAAAGTACCCGATTCTCTAATCGGAGTTCCTGAAACACCGGCTCCGGAACGCTTCGACTTCAAACTGGGATTAAGTAGGACCACCCTTAACATAGGCCGAAATGTGGTCTATAAATTTACCGACCCGGTTAAAGGGGAGGTGTATCAACCAATGGAGATCCTGCCGAAGGTATCCACGTCTATAGTAGATAAGGTCCTGATTTTCCCTAATTCGGAACCCAAACGCGTAGCGGTACAGGTTCGGGCGGGAAAGGATGGAGTGAACGGCTTTCTTCAATTAAATCATCCGGAAGGCTGGACGGTGAATCCACCCCAGCATACTTTCGATATATCGAAACAGGGCGATGTCAAGACTTTTCATTTCACGGTAACACCTCCGGAAACCCAAAGCGAAGGAATACTTGAGCCGGTGGCTGCGGTGGGCAGTAAGTTTTACAACAAAGAATTGATAAGCATCGACTACGAGCATATTCCCCTGCAAAGGGTCCTTTTACCTGCCGAGGCCAAAGTGGTTCGTATCGACCTGAAAAAAGAAGGGGAAGTAATAGGCTACATCGAGGGTGCCGGAGATGCGATCCCTGAAAACCTTCACTATATTGGATACCGGGTTGAGAATATCGCCACCGACGAAATCAGTCCTCAAAAGCTGCAGGCTTACGATGCCATAGTAATAGGAATAAGAGCCTACAACACTGTACCCGAGCTGGAATTCAAACAACAATTACTTCATGACTATGTGAAAAATGGAGGTGTGCTGGTTTTACAATACAACACCAGTCATCGGCTCATAACCGAAGAGTTGGCCCCTTACCCTCTTAACTTGTCGAGGGACAGGGTAACCGACGAAAGTTCGGAGGTGGTGTTCCTGTCACCGAACCATAGGGTCCTTAACCGTCCCAACCAGATCACACAAAGAGATTTCGAGGGTTGGGTACAGGAAAGAGGCTTGTACTTCCCGGACAGTTGGGACCCTGCATTCGTTCCTGTGCTGGGGATGAATGACGAAGGGGAGGAATTAACAAAAGGCTCTTTACTTATCGCAGAACACGGCAAAGGGTATTTCGTATATACCGGACTTAGTTTTTTTAGAGAACTTCCGGCCGGAGTTGCCGGGGCTTATCGCTTATTTGCTAATATACTTTCATTGGGTAATTAATTATGGAGGAAAAACAAAAGTTTACTTGGAAATGGAGTTATACGCTGCTCCTATTGCTTAATGCAGCCTATATTTTTCTGTTTTATTTTATCATGAAAAGTTATTCTTAATGGAACAAATAGACTGGATCGTCTTAATTGGCACGCTGCTTTTCATCGTTATCTACGGAACCTATAAATCCAGAGGACATAAGAATGTAACCGATTATTTAAAAGGTGGGAAAGAAGCACATTGGTGGACCATTGGTCTCAGCGTAATGGCCACCCAGGCCAGTGCGATCACCTTTCTTTCCACTCCCGGGCAGGCCTATCACGACGGCATGGGATTCGTGCAGTTCTATTTCGGGCTGCCATTGGCCATGATCGTAATCTGCATGGTATTTATTCCACTTTACCACAGGCTAAAGGTTTTTACTGCCTATGAATTCCTGGAGGCCCGTTTCGACCGTAAAACCAGAACGCTAACCGCCATTCTCTTTTTAATCCAGCGCGGTCTGTCGGCGGGGATAACCATCTTCGCACCCTCGATTATCCTCTCGGCCGTATTAGGTTGGAACCTGCTTTATTTAAACGTTATCATCGGTATACTGGTTATTATCTATACTGTGAGCGGGGGAACGAAAGCCGTGAGTGTGACTCAAAAACAGCAGATGATCGTAATATTTGGCGGAATGCTGATCGCCTTTCTTATAATACTAAACTTCCTGCCCCTGGACATTTCATTTAGTAAAGCCCTCGATATCGCCGGCGCCAATGGGAAAATGGAGATTCTCGATTTTTCCTTCGATTTTGAGAATCGATATACATTCTGGAGTGGTATTATTGGCGGTAGCTTTCTCGCCTTATCCTATTTTGGCACCGATCAGAGCCAGGTGCAACGCTATCTCACAGGCAGTTCGGTAAGACAAAGTCAGATGGGCCTGATCATGAACGGTTTATTAAAGGTGCCAATGCAGTTCTTTATACTGCTTATTGGAGTGATGGTATTCGTATTCTACCAGTTCAATGCCTCTCCCCTACACTTTAACCCCGCCTCTGTAAAGAATGTAATGAATTCCGAATACGCTGCAGAGTACAAGGAACTGGAAAATGAAAAAAGAGAAATTGAATCCCAGTTGAGGATAAAGCAAATAGATTTTGCCCGAACTGAGGACCAGGCAAAAATGGATCGTTTACGAACAGAGATTTCTCAGTTGAATGCGTCTGAAGATTCTTTGCGGGTACAGAGTAAAGCGCTAATCAAACAGGCTAATCCTATAGCCGAAACAAACGACAAGGACTATGTATTTATCCATTTTATCCTTAACAACCTGCCGAGAGGAATTATAGGGTTGCTGCTGGCTGTAATTTTAAGTGCGGCCATGTCGTCTACTGCCTCCGAGTTAAACGCACTGGGTTCTACCACGGCCATGGATCTGTACAGGCGAAATTCGAAGCAGCATACCGAACGCCACTATGTGAAAGCTTCACGCTGGTTCACATTACTGTGGGGGATAATGGCTATTGGCGTGGCAAGTATTGCCGATCTTTTTGACAACCTCATCCAACTGGTAAATATCATAGGATCCATCTTTTACGGAAATGTGCTGGGAATTTTCCTTCTGGCCTTTTTTGTGAAATATGTGAAAGGCAGGGCCACATTTATTGCAGCTATTATCACCCAGATACTGGTGATCCTGGTTTGGTGGATGGACTGGATGCCTTACTTATGGCTGAATGTACTGGGCTGTGTGCTCGTGATGGGAATTGCCCTTATCCTTCAACTCACCGGTCCGGGATCCGGATTGCCGGATAAAAAACTGCAAACAACGGAGGAATAGCTCAAAAAAAAAAAAAAACGCCTTGAAATACAAGGCGTTTTTATTCTTTAAAAGTTTAGGTTACATGGCACCCCACTCCTTCAGCGACTTGGTGTTTAATGCAATATAATCGCTATTATCTGCTGCCTTGGCAAGTTCAAGGGATTTCTTGGCAGCTTCGATAGCGCCTTTCTTATCCCCTGCCTTCGCATAAATTAGCGATTGTTGTCTGTGATACCAGAAGGCAGGTTGCTCACGCTTTTCGATGGCTTTATCGATCCACTTTTTAGCCTGATTCATGTCTTTTCCGGTTTCAAGGTAATAGACCGCCGCCCTGTAATAATCATCGGGAGAAGGGCCATTCATTACCTGGTCGATACTCGCCGATACCATCTTGTCTGTAAATGTCTTGATAGGAACTGCAACGTATACATCCTCCCAAATTAGTCCAAGGCTGGTTGAGTTATTCGTGAGGTCATCGAAAGACATCGTAAGGGTTTCAATTTTCATCGGTAAGGGCATTACTGCGGCTTTAACTGAAGCAGCTACTTTAGCCTCATCCCAGTCTTGTGGTGTGCCCCAATTATTGGCATCTGAATAAAAATAAACTTCCCAGTTCTGAGGTCCGGGCTTAGTGTAAATGGCATACGATCCGGCCTTAAGGGTCTTCCCCCCAATCTCAACGGCATCGCTGAACGTGATTTTGGTACTGGCATTCGCTCCTGTTCGCCAGATTTCATTATAAGGAACAAGTCCTCCAAAAATCTTGCGCTCCTTCATAGATGGTCTTGAATATTCAAGGGTAATGTCTGTTAATCCAACTTTCTGACTGATAGTCTGAAATGGACTAGGTGCGGGTGTTTGTAGCTGTGCGTTAACCATCAAAGATGCGGAAACGGCACAAAGAAATAAAAGTAATTTTTTCATTGTATAGTTTGTGTTTCTGATTCAGTACGAATTTACGACTTGGGAGACTATCTAAAAGTTAATAAAACCTTAAAACAGCCTAATAACCATCAAGATTTCTTATCGCTTTCCCAATAATAATAAGATTCTTGTTAAAGTTTTCAATAAGCTAACAATCAATTAATAACAAGGTGTTATTTTTAAAAAAAAAGAAATGCTGACATTCATAAAAAACATTTTCACTAGCAAGAAAAGGAGATTAAATCCGGAGCGTGAACTTTACAGGTTATTCCGTATGAACAGGAGACTTTCTACCGGCGGCAAATAGATTGGTTGTCGATACGAAACATCTATGAAGATTTATACACTAAGGACCATATTACGGTTATCTGATTCGCGGGATAGCGTTTGGATTTTTTTCAGCCTTAATTCGATTCAAAAAATGATATCGCAGGTTGTTATTCGCACTATGCGAAATTCGTCTGTGGTATTAAAAGAATTTTAATGGCGGAACATATTTCGATATTCTGGTTCCGAAGAGATCTGCGACTTGAAGATAACGCCGGCTTATATTATGCGCTGCAGTCGGATTATCCCGTATTACCCGTTTTTATATTCGATCCTCAAATACTTGAAGAACTTCCCGAAGATGACGCACGGGTGAATTTTATATTTGAACAGCTTCAGGCAATTAGAAAAGAGTTACAGGGTCAAGGTTCCAGTCTTGCTATCTATTTCGACGAGCCTGTTGATGTATTCAAAGCGTTGTCGAAAGATTATAAAATAAAACAACTCTTCTTTAACGGGGATTACGAACCCTATGCGAAAAAACGGGATAAGGCTGTAAAGGAATATCTTTATTCTTTGGATGCGGAAGTGAATTCGTTTAAAGACCAGGTTATCTTTGAAAAGAATGAGATTGTGAAGGAGGACGGTGATCCCTATGTCGTTTATTCCCCTTATATGAAGACCTGGAAGGATAAATTCGATAGAAATGAACACTTAAAAGACTACACCAACTCAGATTACTTCAAAAATCTCTATCAGAATGAACGGTTACCTACCTTATCGCTGGAAGATTTAGGGTTTAAAAAGTCAAAAATCAAGGTACCTGAATACAATATTGAGAGTTCCCTCATCGATGACTACAAAGAAAAAAGGAATTTCCCGGCCGAAGACGGCACCTCACATCTTGGGCCCCATCTTCGGTTTGGGACGCTGAGTGTACGAAAGGCCGTAAAAGCGGCTCTGGAAAGCAAAGACGAAACTTTTTTAAATGAACTTATCTGGCGGGAATTCTTTATGCAGATACTCTATCATTTTCCGCAAACGGTAAACAATGCGTTTAAAAAGAAATACGACCGGATCGAATGGCAAAATAATGAAGCACACTTCGAACGGTGGAAATCGGGCACTACCGGGTATCCCATGGTCGACGCCGGGATGCGCCAATTAAACACAACCGGTTATATGCACAACCGAGTTAGAATGGTAGTTGCTGGGTTTCTTTGTAAGCATTTGCTAATCGACTGGCGGTGGGGAGAAGCGTATTTTGCATTAAAGCTGTTAGATTATGAACAAGCGAGTAATGTTGGCAACTGGCAGTGGGCTGCAGGAACCGGGGTGGATGCCGCACCTTATTTCCGGATCTTCAACCCCACTACACAATATAAAAAATTCGATAAAAACGAGGTATATGTTAAAAAATGGGTCGAAGAATACGAAACTAAAGAATATCCCGAAGAAATAGTGAATCATCAGGAAGCCAGAGCGTTAGCCTTAAAAACCTATAAAAATGCAATCAATTAGTATTAATTTTGTAAGTATTTTCTTTTTTTTAACAGTTAATCTAATTTTTTTATATATTTAACGATGTAATTGCGGCTTAGCCCCCAAATCAAAGCCTTATGGAATTATATGAAAATGAATTCACCAACGGTGAAATTACCGTAAGTTACGAACCCAAAAAATGTATTCACGCCGATAAATGCGCCCAGGGCCTTTCCTCGGTTTTCCGGACATCCGTTCTTCCATGGATCGACATGGAGGGAGCAGGTACTGCTTCCATCATTGCCCAGATAAAGCAATGTCCTTCCGGAGCGCTCAGCTTCTGTTATAACGAGGAGTTGTCGACTGTTAAATAAATTTTAAGGTGCCGATATTTTAGGCTTTTAGGGTAATTATTCTTTCAATCTAATGTATTTTTGCCCCAACAACCCTAATGCCCAAACTAATGAAAAGGACTATCCTATCCCTACTTTTAGGTCTTTACAGTTGCACTTTTATTTTAGCGCAGGAAGCTAATGATGAGCCGGTTACGCTGGATGATCAGTTTGAAGAAGTAATTGAAAGATCCAACAGCTACCAGGAATTCAAGGTTATTAAAAAGGCCTCGATCAATCAGCTGCGACAAAATGTCAACGATTCCCTTATTGCAATAGACCAAAGAATTCGCGCTATCAGCGGAACTGTGGAAGCCCAGGAAACAGAGATCAATGATTTGAAAGCCGAACTTGAGGCTACCAGGCTCGAACTGGTAGAATCGAAGAAGAAGGAAAATGGTATTTATCTCTTCGGAATCCTTCTGAACAAAACCACTTACAATGTGCTGTTATGGTCCATAATTGCCGGACTACTCGTGCTACTTGGCTTTTTTATACTGAAATTCAAAAACAGTAATCGTGTTACCCGCGAAGCTAATAAGCGATTGTCTGAAATAGAAATTGAATATGAAGATCACAGGTCGAGAGCCCTGGAGCGGGAACAACAACTTCGTCGGAAACTTCAGGACGAACTTAATAAGAAGAAAAAGACCAACTAAAAAATTATCTAGTTACCTTCCAACCGGACGATCTTAGCTCCGATGGCACGCAAGCGCTCATCGATATTTTCATATCCGCGGTCTATCTGTTCGATATTGTGGATGGTACTTGTTCCCTTAGCTGAAAGTGCTGCTATAAGTAATGAGATCCCTGCCCTGATGTCGGGTGAAACCATGGTGGTGGCCTTTAAAGTCGATTTGAAATCATGACCAATTACCGTTGCGCGATGCGGATCGCACAAGATTATCTTGGCTCCCATATCGATTAGTTTATCTACGAAGAACAATCGGCTTTCGAACATCTTTTGATGAATTAGCACACTCCCTTTAGCCTGGGTACACACCACTAGGACAATGCTTAGCAGATCGGGTGTAAAACCCGGCCATGGCGCATCGGCCACGGTGAGTATCGACCCGTCTATATAACCCTGTATCTCGTAACTGTCCTGGGACGGAATATAAATATCATCTCCTCTCTTCTCCAGGGTTATTCCAAGCTTTCGAAACGTATCGGGAATCAGCCCGAGGTTTTCCCAACTAACGTTCTTTATGGTTAGTTCACTGCGGGTCATAGCTGCCAGACCGATCCAGCTTCCTATTTCGATCATATCGGGTAGAATGCGATGTGTACATCCGCCCAGGCTATCGACACCTGTAATGGTTAGTAAATTAGAACCAACCCCTTCTATGTTGGCGCCCATGGCATTGAGCATCTTGCAAAGTTGCTGAAGGTAAGGCTCACAGGCTGCATTATAAATTGTTGTAGTGCCTTTGGCAAGTACGGCTGCCATTACAATATTAGCCGTACCGGTAACTGAAGCCTGGTCCAGTAGCATATATGTACCGGTTAATCCCTCGTGGGCATCAACGCCGTAAAATCGTTCTTCCTTGTTGTATCTGAATTCGGCTCCAAGTTTGATAAAACCCTCAAAGTGGGTGTCCAGCCTTCGGCGGCCAATCTTATCGCCACCGGGTCGGGGAATATAGCCTTTGCCAAACCGGGCCAGTAAAGGGCCTACTATCATAATCGATCCCCGTAAGGAACTACCTTCTTTTTTGAACAAGGCCGACTCCAGATAATCAAGATTCAACTCGTCTGCCTGAAACTGGTAGGTGCCTTTTGAAGTATTTTCAATTTTCACGCCCAGATTACCAAGAATCTGGATAAGCTTATTTACGTCCCGTATATCGGGAATGTTCTCGATTGTTACTTTATCGGCTGTAAGCAGGACGGCACAGAGAATCTGAAGTGCCTCATTTTTGGCTCCCTGCGGATGAATTTCGCCTTTAAGCTTATGTCCGCCTTCAATTTGAAATGTTCCCATATTTAATTCGGTAGTTTAGTAGCGCTTTCGATTACTACTTCGGCCGGATTTTTTCGATTGCTTTTTCGAGCTGCTGCCGGAATAGCGCTTTTTGGATTTCATAAGATCCTGAACATCCGATAGGTCTTCATCGCTGTTTTTCATATTGATCTTTCCGTCGGATAGTTCGTAAAGGTGTGCAAAGATCACATCGTCTTCTACCGTATCCTTATTCCAGTTCAGAAAGCACTTTTTCATATGATTGGCAATGGTAAGTACCAGCCCGTCTTTCATATCCCCGTCTTCCCATTTACAGGCAACATCGATCATACGTTTGATATTATTGCCGTAAAAACGATATTTTGGGTGATTCTGAGGGTATGCCAGCGGCTCGGGGCTTTCGGTAAGCTCCTCCTTGGAAGGCACCGGATATGGGGAATCCACATCCAACTCGAAATCGGCTATAATGAATAACTGGTCCCATAGTTTGTGCTGAAAGTCCGGTACATCCCTTAGGTGAGGATTGAGATTCCCCATTACCGAGATGATGCTCTTGGCTACTTTGTTTCTTTCCTCTTTGTCCTCAATGGACACGGCGTGATCGACCATCTTCTGGATATGTCTGCCATATTCAGGAATAATGAGCTTTGGGCGCTCTGTATTGTATTCTAAATTTTCTATCAAAATGTTGTTGTTAAATTGGGAGGACTTTTATTCGAAGTACTATAGACCGCAAAATACTAAAATTATAGGGATATTACACCTTCTACTTTAGAAACTTCCAGATATTTTTGAACCACGGCTTCGGGCGATTCCATTGTAACTTTCACCGAAACACTGGTGTAATTTCCTTTTGAGGAATCGCGCGTATTTATCTCGGCATCGGTATGATTGAAAACAGCTTCTATTTCAGCGATCTTTTCCAAAGAAGACGGCACTATGAATTTATACATATATAAACTTGGCCAGGTTGTGTCTTCTTTCAGCTGTTCCTTGAGTCTCGCGTAAAAGGCGTCTGTTTTATTCTCTTCATTCATAAGAAATTCGTGTAATTATGAGTGCAAAGATACGCTTTCAGTATAAATATTTATTTACGAAATTTGTACAAACTAGTAACGATTGAAAACCAAGAGAATTGTAATCACCGGCGGACCCGGATCCGGAAAGACTACTGTGGTACGCGGCCTTGAAGAAAAAGGGTTTCGGTGTTTACACGAAATTTCAAGGGAGGTGATCCTTGCAGCTCAGAAGCGTGGCATTGAACAACTCTTTCTCACCGATCCGCTTCTGTTCAGCAGAAAATTACTTGAAGGAAGGGTTAAACAATATGAAGAAGCCGACAAACTTTCCGAAAAAATTCTCTTTTATGACCGTGGACTGCCCGATATAACCGCCTATATGGATTATATAGGAACTCCATACCCCAACAGCTTCAACAGCGCCTGTGAGACTTATAAATACTACCGAATCTTCCTTTTACCCCCATGGAAAGAGATTTATACGCAAGATAATGAGCGTTATGAAACCTACGAGGAAGCTCGCACGATCTATAAATACTTACGGCAAGGCTATGAAAAATACGGATATGAAGTCTTTGAAGTTCCTCTGAGCAGTGCTGAAGAACGCGTGGACTTTATCCTGAATCACTTAAATAATTCCGGTTGAATTCGGTCATCCAAATACTAAAGGAATATTGGGGTTATTCCTCGTTCAGGCCACTACAGGAAGAAATCATCAATTCGGTATTGAACGGCAACGACACTGTGGCATTACTGCCAACAGGAGGAGGAAAATCGCTTTGTTATCAACTACCCGGACTTGCGAATGAAGGATTATGTATTGTTATCTCTCCCTTGATAGCCCTGATGAGCGACCAGGTTAAACAACTAAAGAACAAAGGAATAAAGGCATTGCATTTAAGTGGCGGATTAAGTTTCGAGGAAGTCCGCACCCTACTCGATAACGCGATCTACGGCAACTATTCCTTCCTCTATCTTTCCCCGGAACGGCTACAACAGGAAATGGTACAAGAGGCCATCCGGCAAATGAATGTAAATCTTATTGCAGTCGATGAAGCCCACTGTATCTCACAGTGGGGGAATGATTTCCGACCGGCTTATAAGAATATTACCCTGCTGCGTTCGCTGCACCCACTCGTTCCATTCATAGCACTTACCGCCACGGCTACACCTGAAGTAATCGAAGATACAATCGCAGAGCTTCAACTTGAAGCGCCTCGGGTTTTTAAGGAATCCTTTTATAGACCAAATCTCGCATTTAAGACGTATAAAGCCGAGGATAAACTGTATCAGGTTGAAAAGTTACTTGGTGACAAAGAGAATACAGCCATTGTTTATGTACGGTCGAGGAGCAAAACCATTGAAGTAAGCCGCCAATTGAACAGCATGGGGATTAGCGCCACTTATTACCACGGCGGAATATCGGCTGCTTCGAAAAAAGATCGACTGCAGGCCTGGATGGATGGAAAGGTATCTACTATAGTCGCTACCAATGCATTTGGTATGGGAATAGATAATCCCGGGGTGCGGTTTGTGATACATCTTCAAATTCCTGAAAGCATTGAAAGTTATTTCCAGGAAGCGGGAAGAGCCGGTCGCGATGGCATGTTTGCCGAGGCCGTGCTTCTATATAACGATTTCGACAAACAGTTGGTACAGAAGCAGTTTGTCGATTCGCTAGCCGGGGAAAAGGATCTGGCTGCCGTATATCGTAAACTGGTTAATTATTTTCAGATTCCTTACGGGGAAGGTGAATACAGCAGTCATAGCTTTAATTTTACCGAATTCTGCAAAACCTACAACCTGCCATCTACCCTAACTTTTAATGCGCTGAATACCTTGGATCGACTGGGGATACTTCAGTTGTCTAAACAGTTTGGCCAGCGTTCCACCCTGAGGTTTCTCGTTTCTTCCGAACAGCTGCTGACCTATTTCGAAAGGGATACCGGTATTTCAATCCTGGGCAAAACCATATTGCGTGTGTACGGAGGTATCTTCGAAACCGCGACTCCAATTAATATTTCATTATTGGCCTCCAAGCTATCGAGAAGTACGGATTTTGTAATTGCCGGCTTAAAACAAATGGAAAAGGACGCTGTGGCTGAAGTTCAAATCTACGATACTGATGCAGTGATTACCTTTATAATTCCACGGGAAGACGAAAAGGCCATTTATCGCCTTGCCGGGGATGTGGAGACCCTTAATAAGCGAAAACGGCAACAGGTTGCTCTGTTGCTGTCCTATATTGAAAATAACAAGGAATGTAAAAGTCTGCAATTGCTCGGCTATTTCGGAGAAACTACCGGGGTAGCATGCGGGATCTGTTCAGTATGCATCAAAAAACAAGGAGCAAATGTGAAGACCGATGAAAAGGTCGTTGCAAGAGAAGTCCTGCAATTGGTTTCCATTGCCCCGATGAGTTCGCGAACCATTGTTGAAAATCTTACTTTTACAGAATCTGAAATACTAAAGGTGCTCCAGGCCCTCCTTGATGCAAAACGCCTGGGAATCACTGAAAAGAACGAATATTACCTAAAATGATAAAGGATTTGCGAATTGTATTTATGGGGACACCATCCTTTGCGGTAGAGGTTTTAAAGACACTGGTAGAGGCAGACTTTAATATTGTTGGTGTGATAACGGCACCAGATAAGCCCGCCGGTCGTGGTAGAAAGCTAAGCGAATCGGCCGTGAAAAAATATGCTGTTGAAGTCGGATTAAAAGTGTTGCAGCCAACCAATCTTAAATCGGAAGCCTTTCTAGAAGAATTGCGGGAACTTAGGGCCAATCTACAGATCGTGGTTGCTTTCAGGATGTTGCCCCGGCTTGTGTGGGCTATGCCTGAGTACGGGACCTTCAATCTGCATGCTTCCCTCCTGCCCGATTACCGCGGGGCTGCACCTATAAACTGGGCAATCATTAAGGGGGAAAAGACTAGTGGGGTTACCACCTTCTTTATCGACGATAAGATTGATACCGGCGCCATCATTTTAAAGGAAGAAGTGCACCTGGATCCCGGTGAAACGGCCGGTTCTCTACACGACAGGCTAATGAAGAAAGGATCTGAATTGGTACTTAGGACTGTCGAATTAATTTCAGAAGGAAAGATTGAGACAGAAGAACAGGACGAATTCGATACAACTAAGGAAGCCCCCAAATTGACCGCTGAAAATACGCGAATAAACTGGAATGCCCCGGCGGAGACGATAGAGCGCTTCATCCGTGGCCTGAATCCGTTTCCCGTGGCCTGGACCGCACTTCTAACCGATGGTGAAACTGAGAAAATAAAAATATACGAAGCGGATTACGAACGCAGCGATCACCACTTTCAACCGGGAGAACTAGTTACGTCTAAAAACGAACTAAAGATAGCTGCCCAGGATGGCTTTTTGAGGGTATTGGAACTACAGTTACCCGGAAAGCGCAAAATGAAAACGGCCGACCTTTTAAACGGATATAAATTTACGCCAGACGCTAAAGTTGTGTAAACCCTTATCATTGCTGAACTTATTAAATCTGTAAGAAAAGCCTCGTGTTTATTAACAAAGGCTCGAAGTTATTAACAAAAACTCTGATTTACCCCGTCATTCCTTGCATGAACCGATAATCCGATTAAATTTGTAGAGCAAATAATTAAAGTTTAACCAACAATTTAATTTTAAACAGTTAACTACTATGAACAAATCAGATTTAATCGATGGAATGGCAGCCGACGCCGGTATCACCAAAGCTGCTGCAAAAAAAGCATTAGAATCTTTCTTAGGTAACGTTGAAAAATCACTTAAAAAAGGTAACCGAGTATCCTTAGTTGGATTCGGATCTTGGTCAGTTTCCAAAAGAGCTGCTAGAGAAGGAAGAAATCCTCAAACAGGAAAAACTATTAAGATTCCTGCGAAAAAAGTAGTTAAGTTCAAAGCCGGATCAGATCTAGCTAATTCAGTGAACTAAACATACACGTATTCCTATCAAAGCCTCGCAATCAGCGGGGCTTTTTAGTTTAAAGTTTACACAGACTTAACACAGGAAGTTGGTTATTAACAAATTAATACTTAGATTTAGTTCAATAAACCAACTTTATGACCACATTAAAGCCAGAGAAGGGTGTGCTTCTCGTTGCGGAACCTTCGATCATAGGAGATGTCTCTTTTAACAGATCGGTGGTGCTGTTAGCTGAATACAGCGAAGGCGGGTCTGTTGGGTTTATTTTAAACAAGCCTCTAAAATACAAATTGAAAGATTTTATTCCCGAAGTAAGTTCCACCCTTAAAGTGTATAACGGCGGACCGGTGGAACAGGATAATCTTTATTTTATTCACAAGATTCCCGAATTAATCCCTGAGAGTGTAGAGATTTCCAACGGAATATACTGGGGTGGCGATTTTAATGCCATTATGTATCTGCTCAAGGAAGATCGTCTTAATAAAGACCAGATTCGTTTTTTTCTGGGTTATTCCGGCTGGGCCAGTGAGCAATTGGAGCAGGAACTGGAAGTAAATAGCTGGGTGATTGCCCCAAACACTTATGAAAATAGGATTCTCGGCAAATCGAATAACAATCTTTGGAAGGAAAAAATGCTGGAGTTTGGTGGCGAATATGTACTCTGGTCGAATTCGCCCGAAGACCCTACCTTCAATTAGAATTACTCTTACTTATTAAATCTGGCCACAACGTTTAAACGGGCCAGCAATTCCTTTGCTACCTTCGTATCATAAGATTTTTTACGGTATTGAGTAACAGCTGTAATGCCCGATACCACATTCGTTATAAAGATCTCATCTGCTTTTTGTAATTCGAAGGGGGATACGGTATCTTCTTCCAGCACATAGTCGGGCAAATCCATTAGTATGGTCATAATTTGTTTTCGCATTATACCTTTCAGACAGCCATCGCTTAGCGGCGGCGTTTTTATCTTATAGCCATTCACCAGGAAAATATTGCCATTGAGAGCCTCCACGACCATTTTATTCTCATTCAGCAGTAAACAGTTCTGGTAATCGTTTTCTTCAGCATAAATACTGCCCAGGATGTTTATAAGTCGGTTGTTGGTCTTGAGCGTAGACAAGCTTCCTGAGTACAGGAAATGATCTTTAAACAGTTCAATTTCACAAGGGGCATCGGAAATAGTATAAAAAGGAAGTTCGAGTTGTTCTGCCTCTATCATAAATTCCACTTCTCTGCTATCAGGGGTGTACTTTCCTCCCGATTTTCTCCATACGGTAATGCGAACGCGGCAACTAGATTTCTGCAAATTGGAGCTCTGTATCGTCTTGAGAACTTCGGCTTCAAGTAGTTCCGGCGTGAATGACATAGGGATCTCCATCCGCAGCTGTCGCATAGTAGCCATTAATCGAAAGTAATGGTCTTCCCAAAAGAAGATTTTATCCCCTGAATATCTCATGGTTTCGAAAACGGCATCTCCATAGAGCAATCCCCTGTTTGTAGTACTTAAACCGGTTTCCGAAGCATCGACTAGTTGTCCGTTAATATTGATCATAAAAAGTAAATGCAGTTACAGGGCACAAAGATAGTTGAATACCTTTGGAATTGAATAGCAGTTGTGGATCTACTAATAAGCAATAAAGAAATTCTATGGCAGAGCGGAGTGACTTAAATATTATACTGAGCCTAAAACCTGTTTGAGGTTGGCCACCATATTCTCCCAGAGCATCTTGCCTTCTTCGATCTCGTCTTCTTCGGCAAAATCGGTAACCATCAGGGATACGTCCTTGGTGATCTCGTCCACCTGGATACGAAGTTCGAAATAATAGGGCGACTCTTCATCGTCCAACCAGCGGAATTTGATGCGTTCACCACTTTTTTTACCCAGGAGCTTCGCCTTTTCTTCGCTGCCTTCCCAGATAAAAGTAAAGAATTCACCCCGGGAATTGACGTTATCGGCATACCATTCGCTCATCCCTGAAGGCGTTGAAATGTATTGATACAGCAAGGATGGCGATACGTGTATCGGGAATTCCATTTCGTATTTTACTTTGTCGTCCATAGTTTTTGGTTAGCCGATGCCCAATATAAATATTCTTGGTCAACTGCAAAAGAATGGCGGATGATTTTTTGAAGAAATATGCGTCAAAAAACTAAAGTTAGTATTTGTCAAGCTGTATTTTGTTACTATCTTTGCCCCCGCCTTTATACAACAAGATGTTGGGAGGTTTGATGCAGATCAGTAAACTGAAAATTGGCGAGGTAGCTCAGGTGGTTAGAGCGTCGGATTCATAACCCGGAGGTCAGGAGTTCAAGTCTCCTTCTCGCTACAAATTCAAAGCCCGGTGCAACAGCATCGGGCTTTTTTAATTCCGAAAAACAAAAACTTGTTTTTAGGTTTGAAGGAATTGAAAAAGATATAAACACGAAGTGTATGGGTTTTGAATTTGTAAAGCCTCCCCCTATTCAGACTCACCGAGGCGCTTTTGTGCCGAGGTTTTCTCCAATGGGCCGGCTCCGGTTCTAGTTTCCTTTATGGCGATTAATTTCTTCATCGCTCAGTCCCATAAACCGGGCGGCATTATTATAAAATATATCCTCCTTTTGTTCAAGAGTAAGAAAATCGGCCGAATTCACCGCTTCTATCGCATCATCGATGGTCTCGGGCCAAATCATCTGGTCCGTTCCGAACATTATTCGTTTGCCAAAACCGGCATCTACCAGTCCCTTTAAAAAATTATGGAATTCCTTTGTGGGTAATACCCAGTTTATCACCCCGAGTTCCACATAAACCTGCGGATGGGCATACATAAGGGCCTTCATATCGTCCAGGTAGGGCCAGCCCGCATGCATGATATAGATTCTCATACCGGGGCGTGAAAAGAGAATTTCTTCCAACTGAAGCGGTTTAGCCTGATGCGCCCGAATTTTAGGATACATAAAATACGCACCGCCGGGTGGACCACCCGGGAACATATGATATCCTATGGGTATTTTTAATTCTTCGGCCAGGTCGAAATATTCTATTAAACGAGCATCGGTAGGTAACATTCCCTGATAGCTGGGCGCCACTTCCCCCAGAACTTCCAGTTTTCCTTCCGCATGCCGCTGTCTTAATTCATCAACCGTGAAGAAATGATTGTTTCCTATAATTACTTTTTCAGCTGCGGAATCCTTCCAAAGTTCTCCCTGCGATACCATCGCCTTTACGATATTGTGCTGCTCAAACTTCGCAAATGTCTCAACTCTAAGTTCATCCATAGTTGCCGGAGCCCTGTAGACCTTCCCTGTTAAAGCCAGGTCCATTTCTTTGCCTAACATGTTGCTGAAAGCGTTGCCCTCCTCGAAAGCATGTATATGCATATCGATTATGGGACCGGAATAAGGTGCAGGCTCGGATTCAGCGGATGGGGATTCAATCTCCGTTTTTTGCTGAACACATGCTGTCCCAAAAACGGCAACTAAGCCTAAAAGAAATATCCGGTAATGAACGCTTTGCTTCTTAATGCGCATGGTGGTAGACATATATGGAATTATCCGAAATGCGTTATGGACAGGAACCTTTCAGACTCTAAATACTTAAAATGCGGCGTAAACCACTCATTTACAACTTATCGGAACCTTGAAACCAACTTAAAGATATAGAATTTTTAATTAGTGACTTTCACTAATTATCGAGAGAGAAATATGGGTGAAGTGTAAATCAATCACAGCCGCAATAGCTGTCACTTGCTGCCTTTTCGAAGCATTCTCTGCCTTCCTTAAAAGCAAAGTAGGCTAAACCCAACGTACCTAGGCTATCGATATAACCTATGCCGCTAAGCTCGTAAATTCCGCTGCTGATAAGCAGGATAATCGACATATATACACACACCATGGTACAGTTTGCATCTGCGATAATGGGTTCTGAATCCAGTTTGGCACCTACCTGTTTCTTCCAGGCCACCAGAAGTAACATGACTATTATGGAAATCACCGAAATAACAATTCCGTATATGGTAGTAACTGGTTTATGGTCCACCCAAATATTGTAAATACTGCTTACCAACAGGGCAATTACCAGGAGAAAGAATGCAAAGCCGGTGATTCGGAGGGCTGTCCTTTCAAACTTATTCCGGTTACTTTCAGGGTACTTTTTAATCCTGATGATCATATGCACAATCCCGATCCCGGATATCACCTCGATAAAACTGTCGGCCCCAAATCCGAAGAGAGCAAGACTTTCATCCTCCAACCCGAGATAGGTAGCGATGAACCCTTCCACAAGATTGTAGAAAATAGTAAAAATAGCCAGTCCCAGAGCAGTATTAAACAGCTTTTTACTGTTTTCTTTTCCGCTTGTATTTTTTAAGCTTATTTTTTGTTCTTGTTCCCTCATCAACTTATAATATAAATCATTCGGAATTAGTATTCAAACAACCTTCATTAATCGGTTCGAGCTTTTTCTTTTTTGAAGTATTTCTTCCGCAGCCAAAATGATACTCGTACCAAAAGGATGAGTGCAGGAACCTCAACCAGCGGGCCGATGACCCCGGCAAATGCCTGCCCGGAATTCAGTCCGAAAACCGCAATAGCCACGGCAATAGCCAGTTCGAAATTATTCCCGGCCGCCGTAAATGCCACCGAGGTGGTTTTGTCGTATTCGGCCCCCATTGCCCGGGTAATAAAAAATCCGATTATAAACATCAGCCCGAAGTAGATGAGCAAAGGAATAGCGATGATGAGTACATCCAATGGAATTTCAACTATAAGTTCACCCTTTAAGGAGAACATGACCATTATGGTAAACAACAACGCAATCAGGGTGATGGGTGCGATGGCGGGAATAAATCTGGTTCTGTACCACAGTTCCCCCTTAACTCTAACCAGAATAAATCTGCTCAGTATCCCCATAACAAAGGGCAAGCCGAGGTAGATCGCTACACTTTCGGCTATGGTCGCGATCGAAATATCGACTATAGCCCCGTCGAAGCCGAAATAAGGCGGCAGCACTGTAATAAAGACCCAGGCGTAAAAGCTGTAAGCAAAGACTTGGAAAATACTGTTTAATGCCACCAGGCCCGCACCGTATTCGCTATTACCTTCAGCCAGATCGTTCCATACCAGTACCATTGCTATACATCGCGCCAGGCCGATAAGGATGAGCCCAACCATATATTCAGGATAGTCACTTAGGAAAATAATTGCCAGGAGGAACATCAACACCGGTCCGATAACCCAGTTCAGCAATAACGAGATCGAAAGTATCTTGGTATTCCTGAACACCTTAGGCAGGAGGGCGTAATTTACCTTAGCCAGGGGCGGATACATCATAAGAATGAGTCCGATGGCAATTGGAATATTGGTCGTTCCGCTGCTATAGGAATTGATATATTCGGGAACCGAAGGCAGTAGGTATCCAAGTCCAACCCCAATCCCCATAGCTACAAAGATCCAAAGCGTTAAGTTTCTATCGAGAAAATTCAATTTTTTCATATACTTTTTTTAAAACTGAAACCGTTTAGTGGTTGTTTCAGCAACAATCCTCCGCCTTTGGCAACTCCTGATCCAGAAACCCGAACATTGTTTTCTTCATATCCATCCAATTGTCGGTATGAAGGCAATAGCAGACATTAGTCCCTTCTACCCTGCCTTTAATCAGGCCTAGCTGCTTAAGTTCTTTTAGATGTTGTGAAACGGTGGGTTGTGCCAAACCGATCTCCTTTACGAGATCCCCGCAAAAAC
The DNA here is from genome assembly GCA_030148705.1 of Pukyongia sp. Taxonomy (GTDB): domain Bacteria; phylum Bacteroidota; class Bacteroidia; order Flavobacteriales; family Flavobacteriaceae; genus Pukyongia. The sequence goes on along the minus strand of JASBSY010000009.1, from coordinate 66,133 downwards.
AAGCATCGAGTTTAAACAGCTGTTGCAAGATAGCCACCCTGGCAGGGTGAGCAAAGGCCTTGGCAAATAATGCAATCCGGTTCTGCTTGTCGGTAAATATTTCAGTTTTACTCAATCCCATAACTCAATAAGTTTATTGCAATATTACGATTAATAAGATTTGGATTAAAAAATAAAAGCGCAAATTATAGCTAAAAGCTAAACTATTCCAGAATAAAATGTTCCCTGAACGCATCCCGGGTAAAGGGTTGGCTCTTATTCACCGAGTCAAAAAACAAATGAATCATAGAAAGGTGTTCCCTATATCCTTCTATTTGCGTTAACAGCATTTCCGTATCGGCCTGAGGAAAGCGTTCCCTTATAAAATATCTCATCAGTATCATGGAGGTATAACTGTTATGCGTAAAGGGTTTTTTATATGAAGCAAAGATGGTCTCATTGGAGTTCAGGCCCTTAAAAAAATCGAAATTTGTAGATTCTTCGGCTGCGGCAAAGGCCAGGACCGGAATTGAAAAGGTGTTATTTTTTATCTTAAGAGCGTCGTATACATGAGGCCAAAGTTCCCTGATCTTTTCAGTATCGCGTTTAAACTCTATGGTGGTTTCCATCGACACAAAGGCGTCTGCCCACTTCGGTTCATTAAGAAAACACCAGCCTTGCTGGGCACCCCAGCTGTGCCCTATAAAGAATACCTTGTTATTATTGTTTAAGCTGCGGGCATAGTTTAAAACTGCCTTCGCACTACTCTGGTCATGTTTGTTCTGCATTTCCAGATTATAAGGGAGTAAACCGTATGTAGTGTTTTCATACGGCAGGTGAAAATTTCCTGAAATGAAAATATATCCATGGGAGGCAAAATATTCGGCCATAATTGCGTTTTCATCTGAAAGCCCCTGCGACCCGTGATGATAGACGATGGCAGGAAAGTCCAGCTTAGTTCCTATCACCGCCTTGCTACTTCTGGTCTCTATCTGAAGAACAGCATCAAGCATTTGCCGGGTATAAGATTCCTCGTAGGCCATTTCATCATCGGTTTCCAGGTTATAATCGATTCCATCCCGAAGGAAGATATCATTCATCTGCAATTTTAATGTTGTATAAACAGCCGACAATTGGCCGGGAAGATGGTTGAATCCAAATTCACCGTATTTCATATACGCCCCCTGCTTAGCAGTCGATTCAGGATACCATATCTGAACAAATATGGGAGCCTTGTCGGAATAACCGTACTGATCGTAATCTATCGCTGTATCATAGATTACTGTATTTGCGTAGCCTATGCTGTGTTCACCCAGACCGATAAAATCATAAATGGACTGCTGTGCTATTGAAGAGACAAAGCATACCAGGAATAGCTTTAGTGCTATTATCTTTTTCATATTGCTATGAAGGAATAAGTAATGGAACTTGGATATTTCAATAGTCGGAAAAGTTAAAGATCATCCCGTTTTTCATGGTAAAAAGGACCTGGCGAATGTTGGTAATATCCTCAATAGGATTCTTTTTCAGGATAAGGAGGTTTGCCACTTTGCCGGCTTCAACAGAGCCGTAATCGTCTTCAATCCCAATCGCCTTTGCACCGTTCAGGGTTGCTGCTGTAATGGCCTGGGCAGGGGTTAGTATACCATCGCTAACCAGTTGCTCTATCTGGGTGTACAGTGCGGGAAATCGCTCCCCGGGATCATTGAAATAATCGGTTCCCGCAGAGAAGGTCACCCCGGCCTTACTGGCAGTCAACGCATACCTCTTATAGAGTTCCTGAGTTTTAGGATTAGGAACGACATAGGTTAAATCCCAAATCACGTCTTTCTCTACCATGGTTTTGAACAATTTAGTCAATTCAGGGCTATCGGAATCCAACAGGCTGAGATCTTCCGGAAAGACAGCAGCTCTGGCATCTTTAAAATCGGTATGTGTAAACGGGACTTTTAGGGAGGGATCCACATCGTCATCCTGCCAAAAGGCGCCCCATACATGTGAAACCACATCCACACCGGCATTGATTACTTCAATGGGCCTGTCGGGGAATACCGTAAAATGTGCCCACGATTTCAGCCCGTTGTCATGCGCTTCGGCTGTAAGCATTCTAATCGATTCGGCATCAACTCCCGCATAGAATTTCAGGCCCGACACCCCACTTTCAATGGCATTGGCGACGGCCTGACTGGCGTCCAAATTTTCTGTGGCCTCTATCACATAGCCGGCTTTTTCAATTCCCACACCCCGGGTAACGCGTTTTAAGCGCATATCTTTGGCGATCATATCGCTGCTCCCCACCGTAGCAGAAAAATAAATATCAGGACCCGGCTGAAGGCCTTGTCGGATTAATTGGTCTTCGCGAGCAAGTGCCCTGGCATCGCCTCCCATATCCCTTACCGAAGTCACACCGTGATAGATCCACCTTCTGAATTCCTGCCTAGAAGCTTCGGCCGAGTCGGACAGGCCCTTCATCCCCATATGAATATGAGTGTCTATAAGCCCGGGAAGTACATAATGCCCGCTTAAGTCGATTTGGTTTATTGAGTCGTGGATTATTCGACTCCCGGTTTTGAAGATGTCCTTAATCTTACCGGTTACAACCAGGATGGTCATCCCCTTTAAATAATCCGGTTCTCCGTTGAACACATCGACATTGACCAAAGCGTGGGTTTGGTTATTCTGAGTAAAGACCTGTTGGGTAAGCAGGAAAAGCGACAGTAATACAACTATTCTCAATTTCATAATTCGGTATTTAAATAATATGATACTTTAACTGGCTTTTATTAAACTTAACATCCGGTACTATCACCGGGCTCCTATTTCAGATGCCCCTCAGTTTCTTCCGAACTCAATCTTAAAAACTGCACCGCATTCGCATACAAGATATTCATTTTCTGTGTTTCAGACAGAAAAGGGGCCTCCTGAATTGTATTCAGAGCGATTTCAATGGTTTGAGGCCATGCCATTTGGTCGGAGCCCCATAAAATCCGTTCTTCAAAGCCTGCATTGATGAGTCTTTGCAGTTGTGAAAAAAAGTGGGCTTTGGGAGATCCCCAGTTATTTGCGGCTATATCGACGTATAATTGCGGGTGTGCATAAAGCATGGCTATCATTTCATCGACCATGGGGGATGCGTAGTGCATCACGTAAATTCTTAGTTTCGGATATTTAATCAGGACTTCTTCCAGTTGAAACGGACTCCCAAGGGCTACACGGTATTCAGATGGTTCGGGACCACCCATAAGATGAGCGCCTCCGGGAGGGCCTTCCCCAAGATGAACCCCCACCGGGATATCTAATTCCTGGGCCAGTGACCAGTAAGCATCATAAATACTGTCGTTCAGCGTTTTTCCAAGGTATTGCGCTGTTATTTCAGCAAAAACACGGAGTTTACCACTTTTGTGTAACTCGCGATACTCGGATAGCGAGTAATCGACAGTACTTGAAGACGTAAATGCGAGCGCAGGAATAATCCGCCGGGGAGATTTAGCCGACCACTCTGTAACTCGCTCCAGGGGGCCGAAGGTCACCGCATAGATATTGTGCTTTTCGAGCATCGCCAAAGATTCCGACATCAGGGCTTCATTATTAACAGCAGCTGCAATCATCACCTCACAGTTAATTAGTTTATCTAAAGAAATCGGACTTGCAGGATCCCAACCGTGCAGGCTCATCTTTCCTTGATTGACACAAATGGGCGCTCCTCCGCCAAAGTCTTCGAGAAAAGCCGCGTGCAGGTGCATATCGATTATCGGCCCCGTGTAGCGTTGGGATGAGGCTTCATTGTGCGCTATTGGATCTTGATTCTTCTGACAGGCTTCAAACATCAACAGCAAACCGACAAAAAAGTATAGTTTCATATTAAACCTTGGTATTAGTGAAATGAAAAGAGCCAAAACCCTTCGGTAATCGCCTGTAGTGAAGATAAGTATTTAGTTGAAAGGAATGTGAGAATTAACACAGGTAACAACATCACTATTTTATACAATATGTCTGGATTCACTTTAAATGCCTGTTAAAAAAATCGATCATGGCAGGATGCCAATCCCGATGTCTCATCAGAATATGATCCATTCCTTCATAGGGTACAAATTCGTAATTCGGATAATTCATTTCGTTCAAAAAACGAACAAGTGTATAAGCATCTTCAATAGGCACATCGTCGTCGTATGTCCCATGAGCGATCATAATTGGTGCTTTCAAATCCTTTAGCTTAATTGAAACAGCCGCCCTTTTATAGTTCTCCGGACAATCGGCGGGAAGACATCCCATAAAGGGTTCAATGGCCACTCTAAACTGAACGGGATCCAAAGTTCCGGCATTGAGATGCGCTGCTTTATACAATTCGGGAGCATCCAGCACGGCTCTTAGGGCAAAATGGCCTCCCCAACTGTGCCCGAGAACTCCTACCCGATTCATATCCATATATGGCCGTTTGGCCCCAAGTTGTTTTAACCCTTCAACATGATCATCTAGTTCCATCAGGCCAAAGTTGCCGTAGCTGAAATCCTTAAATTCCTTACCTCTTCCCGATGTCCCTCTTCCGTCGAGAAACACCACAATATACCCTGCCTGGGCCAGGCGGTTCATACTCCAAAGCCAGTCATCCAGCAGGTCTCTTACCACAACATTGTTGAAGGAAGGGCCGTAAATATGTTCTACCACCGGGTATCGCTTCTCGGGGTTAAAATCCACGGGCTTTAAGATAAAGGCCGGTATACGCGTAATACCATCGGCTGCCATAACCCATTCATATTCATAATTGAGCTTGTTCTCTTCAAAAACAGACTTGTTGGCCTGCCAGGGAACATCCACTAGTTCGTCGTGGCTTAGATAACGCTCGAGCTGCAGGGTTTGAGGCAATTCAGACCTAAATATCCATAAAGTATCCATGCTTTTTCGAAAAAATGCATCCAACATACCCGTAGAAGTAGTCAGCTGTTCTATTCGTGGATCGACAATACTGGTTCTGAATAAGGATAATTCGTAGGGCTCATCCGCGTTGGCATGGGAGGTAAAATACATCCAGCCGTTGATGCTATCAACGGTTTCTATTGATTGTACCGTGCCGTTCTCCAAAAAGTTGGTAAGGGGTCTGATAAGATTTCCCGCCTGGTCATACAGATAGATCTGGTTGAATCCGCTGCGTTCACTCATCCAGGAAAATAGCTTCTGCTCTTCAAAGAAAACCACTTGTTTACTCTCAATTAGCCTATTGCTGTAGCCCTGAAGCAGGTTTAGCCCGATTAAATAAGTGTCGGCCGATTCCTCCAATATGGTGGTAATGATTCCGGTATTAATATCGACCGACTGCAGGTAAACTTGTTTCATCAGGCGGTCCGCAACCAGCAAATACAATTTTTTATTGTCGGAACTCCACTGCAGCAGGTGGATATAAGGAAAATCAGCATCCATGGCCAGCTTTGATGTATCCCCTGTATCTGCATTAACCACATAGAAGGTATGCCCGGGCAAGGCTTCACCTGCCCTGCTGTACTTTCTCCGAATGATTTCATCCGAATCGCTTTTCTTCAGCTGAATTTCAGGCACCTCCGTATCGTTCACCTGTTTAACGGCCAAATACTGACCGTTCGGAGACCACATGGCGTTATCCATCGTCCAGTAGTGGTCCTTTTCGGGTTGTGCTATGATTTCAGTGGGGTCTGTTCCCTCTGCCCTCACATACAACATACCTTCTCGCGTTCCGGCAAACCACTTTCTAACTTCAGAATATTGCTCAGTGATTGGCGCTGTATGCGTAAAAAGTCCATTTTCGACTACTCTTGCATCGGGATGGGTATGGTAGAATATTTCGTCAACCCATTCAGGAAAATCCTGCATTAATTGCCTGCCAACATTCTGAGCAGTTAGCTGAAGACAACTCACGGTTAAGACGAAAGCCAGAACATGGTTTTTGCAATTTGCCATATAGTTGTTTTAAGTGGAATCTATCTAAATGAGCGCTGCCTGTTGATAAATTTAACCTATTCGGCTATCTCAAATGTTTTCAACATGTTTTTACCCGATGCGTTGGGTACTTCGGAAATTAAAGCATATCTACCGGGTTGCAGGTTAACCTTAAAATAGCCGGTGCTGCCTGCCGGATGATCGTTTACCCCTCCAATGAATTTAATGTTTTTGGGAGCCGGCTCGATCAATCCTTTGGGATCGGCCCAATTCATCCAGGTTTCCAGTTCGTTCAGATCTGCATTTTCTTCAAGTTTTACAAGATTTATATCATGGCCTACGAAGTTCTCATGAACAATCTGATCTTTGAAGTGAACTGAAAACACCTGCTCCCCGCCACTTATAGAATCATTAAGCACGATTCCTTCGGTACTCGACAATACGATATTTATATCGGCCTCCGGTTCAGTCATCCCTGAATCAGTATTGGCAACCACAAGGTCCTTGGTCATCCCCATAGATGTGTGAAAAACCCCGTTACTCATCTTTACGTAGCATTCAATTATATATTTGCCTGGCTCCAGATGGATGGTGGTTTCTGCTATCTCTCCCGGCGATACCAGGCCGGATCCTCCCATAAAAACAACTTCCGAAAACCATTCGGGAAGTTTGGCAAACTCGGCAAAACCTTCTTCCGACTTACCTTCCATAATTAATTTCATAGCATTATCGAAGACAGGTGCTACCAGTTTTTCGGCATCTTCCGAAGTCTTTCCTTCCGGGTATTTATCCACCAGAAAAAAATGGGTTTGCGGAGATGCGTTCTTATAACGAAATGTATTCCAGCCGGAAGTAATGGTGTCCGGCATTTGAAAGTCCATACTTTCGGTAATGATCCCCACTAGTTGCTCATTCTCGGTTTCGACGTTTTGCGGTGGATTTTCATTATTTTCATTTTTACACGACAGAAGTATTAAAAATGTAACCGATACGATAGTATAGAGCCATAATCGATTTTCAGTAAAAAAAGAGTTTTTGATAGTTTGCATAGAATATTTGGTTTGGTTAGTGATCTGAATTCGGTAAAACGACATTCAAGATACTAATTTTATGAATAGCGACCCTCCACCTGCATAGAGGATCAAATAGTTGCCAAATTTATCCGAATTGCATACATTGATTTGAACGAAAAAGTTTTTTTTGGCCCATGAGTAAAAAGTTAAGAAGAACACTGGGGTTCTGGGACCTTTTCCTATTCGGGGTAGGCGGAGTCGTAGGAGCAGGTATTTATGCGATTATCGGACAGGCTGCCGCTTTGAGTGGAAATATGCTGTGGTTGAGTTTTATACTGGCTGCCACTGTGGCCTTGCTTACGGGTTTGGCATACGCCGAATTTGTGAGTCGTTTCCCCGATGCAGGTGGAAGCTACGAGTACATCCGGCAGGGATTGGGCCCACGTACCGCACTTTATATGTCGGTGTTTATTACGTTTACCGGGGTGGTGGCTGCAGCAGCCATCGCCATTAGTTTTGCCGATTATATCAGTCTTCTAATTGATTTTCCAAACTGGATTGTTGTTATGGCTATTATTGGGTTGATGGCATTTTTCAATATTATAGGATCCAAATACAGTTCCTATTACAATGGATTTGCCACTGTGGTGACCATCCTCGGCCTTGGTTTGGTTATCGGCCTTGCTGTTCCCGATTTTGGCTCTACCGATCTACTCAGTTTTCCCGATAATGGCTGGGCAGGGATTCTTTCCGGAGGAGCGCTTATCTTTTTCAGCTATATCGGCTTCGAAGACCTTGTAAAAATGGCGGAAGAAGCCAAAAATCCACGCAGGAATATGCCGCTAGCGGTTATGTTAAGTGGCATTACCGTTCTTGTTCTATATGTGCTTATCGCCATAAGTGCCATAAGTGTGATGGACTGGCGGGAACTCGCCGATTCAAGTGGGCCACTGGCAGCAGTTATAGAATCTAAATTGGGCGCCATTGGCTCCACCATACTCGTGGTGGTGGCTTTATTCGCAACCAGTAAAACAATACTCAGTAACATCCTGGGTACGTCCAGACTGCTTTATGATGTTGCCAGAGACAGTGAAATTGGCTGGTTGAAGAAGTTTACCACCCTTTCAGGCATAGGCAATGTACCCAATTTCGCAATCATCGCCATTGCCCTGCTCGCCATAGGATTTGGTATGATAGGCAACCTAAAGACAGTGGCCAGTATCAGTAACGTCTTTATCTTTATTGTCTTCGGAACGGTGAACCTTGCCCTGATCCGGTACAGGTTGAAGAATCCGGAAGCTTCAAAACCATCCTTCTTTATTCCCTTAAATCTGAAAAACATTCCGGTTCCCACTATCCTGGCGCTAATTACCATCTCCATCCTTTTTGGATTTACGATCTACAATTTAATGCAGGGACATATGTAAGTATCAGGCAGGAACATTCCCCCACAGCCTTACAAGAAAATCCTGCCATGCCTCCGATGATCCCAGGGGAAAGGCTGCAACCAATACCATTATCAATAGCACCCCTAACAGTACGGTGGCTATATGTGGCCGTTTTCGCTTCTTAAGATCAAAGACGATTACACTGCCGATAAGGCTTACATACAAGAGGAAGACGAAGGGTTCCGGCAGGCCGAATGAAATCACTATACGCCCCAGGGCCGGTGCCAATATGGCTATACCTGCAAACAACATGGCCCTTTTATGGATTTCGGCTCGCTTTCGAAATACATAGCCTGTAGAATAAGCGATGCTAAAATTCAACAATGCACAGAAGTTGGCGGCTACAATTACAGGATCCGATCCGCGGCCATAGGTAATCTTGTTTACTCCAACCCCAATTACCACCAGGGCATCCGCCAGCAAAACACTTAGCAGACCAAGCTTTTTATGCAAGGAATAATTGCCTCGGCCAATAAGTTGCGTTTGTACGATAAACAAGGTAAACCATAAGACCATAGAGCTTGCATGGAATATCAGCAAGGGGTAAGGCCGGGGAATTTTGTCCAGGTGAAGAATATCGAACAAGGAAAATCCTCCTACCCCGAGTATCATCATAGCAATGGCCATATAACGAAAATACCGACTGCCGAATACAGTAGTTCTCACACTCATCTTAGTTGATTTTAGCGGTTTGAAGTTTACTTAAATAAAAAGACTTTACTACCCGATTTGGTAAAGCCATTGTTCAGGAAACCAAATTAAGGCATCAGATTTTTACAAAATTGTATAAAAGTACCATTAGGCTGAAATCTGCCCGGGGATGTGGGTCATTCTGCTGCGGTATTGACCGGGTGTGATTCCGGCAAACTTTTTAAAAGAACGAATAAAATGGGGCTGATCGAAAAACCCGTTTTGCAGCCCGATTTGAGTAAAGTTCTCATTCGATCGGTGTATGGCTTTCACCGAATTTACAAACTGCTGCAAGCGTTGAAATCCATGGGGAGACGTGCCAAACCAGTCATTAAAGATTCGGAAGGTCTGAGTACGGGAATAGCCAATTAGCGCTTCGATGGAAGCATTGGATAGTACAGTATGCGGCTGATAGATCTTTTCTGAATACTGAGACAGTTGTATGGCAAAATGAAGTTCGGGGGTTTCGTTTATGCGGCTATGCAGGTAGTTTTCTAACCAACTTGCTTTTTCGAAAAAACTTTGCTTTCCGTTAAGCCGATCCTCTATTTCAACCAGGGCGGAAAACAAATGCTCTCCGGGCAGGTAGTAATCTCTTATTTCAGCAAGGGGTATTCCGAAAAAAGCTTTAAAGGCAACAGGATGCATTTGCATTCCGATAAAGTGCATGGAATCCATGGTCATCGCCAGCGGGGAGGTCTGCAAGCCCGACATAAAGCAAAAATGCTGCATGGGGTTTTCAGCACTTGATATCTTTTTAGCCCCTATTAATTCCGGAGCTTCACCTATACGGAACATCAGTTCGATCTTTCCCGAAGGCAATATGGTCCAACTATGCCTGCTATCGGTTTTATGCGACCAGATTCGGTCTACCAGGCCGTTTAATTTTAGTGGTATGTATTCTTCAAAAGTCAATTAATACATTAGTGATATGTGGTTCAGCTTATAGAACCCATGTACAAATCTGTTAACCAAGGTACAACATATTCGGAAGAAATTAAACCTGGGAGACTACACTTCAACCGCTAAACCGAATCTGTAAAAATAGATTATCGTCTGTTTCTAATTATAAAGGCTGTAGAAGTATGGAATCACCGGAGATTTAACTTCCAGACTACTCCAAAGGTCGAGATAGGCGTTCAAGGATTTAAGTAAGTCGGCGTTCTGCCTGACCTCCGTTTCAAAATACGTTCGGGCCGGGTTGGCCAGAGTGTAAACTCCGGTATTCGGGTTCAGGCTTTGCTGTTGCTTATGTGGCCACATTAATTTAATCAGGTTTTTCTCTAAAATCAGTCCGTGAGTGGGATAGTCGTTTTCCAACTGAGACATGGCCGGAGCGGCGGCATGAAAATCACCTATACCAAGTGCCAACTGTAAATAAATCTTCAAAAAAGCCTCCGTTTCCCTCCCTTTTTCGAATGTACCGCCGGTATAGATCGCCCGGAGATCATTGAATAGTTCAGACAGGGCTTCCTTAGAGCCATTGTGATTCTGTATTTGTTCTTTGATTAAAGACCATTGCTTGTCAGTACTTAAATCGATAAGCGTTGTGTTCACATTCGTTGGTTTCATGCCTTTCACAGGGCTTAGAAAGATGATGGGAACATCAACGATAAATTGGTCGAACTCTAATTGAAAGAGATTGGTAACTGCCGGACGATACTCAATTTTTTCTTCTTTACCCCGGAATAACTGCCCAACAGCTGCTCTGAAGGTATCTATATCGAACTGACTGCCATAGAAGATCCGCGGGTTGTTCTTGTCATTTCTGGTATAATAGTCTACCATATCCTTTAAAACATCTTTAGCCAGGTCCGGATTTCCCATGCGAATCAGGGCCGCTGCCTGCAGGTGGAGATCCAGGTTGTCCAGATAGAGTCTTTTAAGCTGAGCCGTGATAATCGGCATCTGCTGGTTGTACGTTCTGTTATTATCCCCGGGTCTGGAATTAAAACGGAATTCGTTATCCACGGTTTCCATGAATATTTTATATTCTTTTTCATTCTTCGGAAGAATCATTTTGTCCAATTCACCAAGTTGATAATATATGCGGTTGTTTATCTTGTTCACAGCGGTCAGGATTGGGTTAAATCCCGGCTTGATTTTATAGATGTTTCCGCTTTCCCGTCCTAAAAATGTGTCGCTGTTAGTAAGTCGTTGAACCCAGTTGCTTTCCGCCAGGACTTTTGTGAGTTGCAAGGCCTTATCGAATTCCTGATTCTCAAGCAGTATGACCGCCGCACTAATTCCGATATGATTATCCTGCCCCTTTTCAAGTGTCTTCAATCTGTCTAACAGTCCCTGGAAATTGCCGTATTCCATTAATACATACCGTTGCAAGTGGTTGTAGGCCTCCTTATAATCCCCCGTGTGAAAACGAAAGAACATCTGCCGCCGCTCATCTTCCAGGCTGTTTAATCGGTAGTTGCGCTTAAGATCGTACAGTGCCGTGTACTTATCGATCTCCTGTTGTCGCGCAGCGGGATTGTTCCCCAAATCCTGCCTGGAGTTTGTTTTAAAACGAGGCGAACTTTTAGACCAGTTCCAGGGCGAGTGGTGGAATTTAATCCAGATATCATCGTATTCTGAATCTATAAAATTATTGAAGAGTTTATGGGTTACCGATGAAATCCCTATATCCCTAATCGCCTGAGTAAAGAAAATACCCTGAGTTGGAGCAGTTCCCGTATACAGTTGATGATTACCTTGGGCCATTTCACTGTCGGTATTGGGATTATTCACGTATTTCATCTGATCGGCTCCGTAGCCAAAAAACCCTCCCCCTATTGCCAGCACTATATGGTCGAGATAATTCCCGCAACCGGCGTAATTCTCATCCCAGTAAAGATCATCCCCAAATGTTTTCCAATCTTTATCCTGGAAGGCGTTCTCGTTATAGAACTTATAATATTCGAAACGGATATTAAGCGCTTTACGCATAAGCACATCCTTATGTTTAAAAGGCATATCGCTAAACTGAATACGTTCAATCAATTGTACATATTCGCAATTATTTCCGGGCACCACCACGTCTATTCCGTGATTTGTACCAAAGCTCACCGGTATCCCCTCATAAGCTGAAATGTATTTGTTTATCTGGGCCATTTCCGCAATTGCGAAATTTCGCCAATTCAATAAGCTTCGCTTAAAATTATTGTCTCCCCCTTTCGCATTGTACGCATCTATACGTTGCTGCCGTGCCTGTGCCTTATTTGCCAGCTGTTCTTTTCTCCAGATTTCGGCATTCCGCTCCTTCTTTTTGATCTCCTCACCTACCCTGTACAGCCCTGTATTTTCATAACTGTCGTCCACCTGCGCATCACGCTCTCTTTTTTCACGATTAATACGATCTATGTTTTGCTGAAAAATACTGTTGATATTGGAAGTTGCCCGGTCTATAAGCTGCTCGCTGCGCCTGGATTGACTGTTAATAGCTTCAGCTTGCCCCAGTAAAGCCTCATTCCTACTATCGACCGCAGATTGAGAATTTCTCTGATTCAGCTTCTCTCTAACTTCATTGCGGGCCGATCTGTCCACAGGGGTATCTTCAGCTTCCCCGTTTTCCGTTCCGGGCTCCTCTTTGGCGGTCCCTTCACCTTGCTTTTCTGTATGCGGAACAGCTTTAGTAGTAGGGGAAGCAATCGCATCAGGAGCAGATGGTGGCTCAGGCTTTCCTGTTTCTTCGGCCGGCTCGCGTTCGCGGATCAATCGTTCCATTTCTGAAATACGCCCCTGAGTGTGAGGATCGTTTTTTAGCCGATTTGCTTGTTGATAAATCGTTTTTGCGGTTTCGAAATTTCCCAGACTAATTTCCACATCGGCTGCTTTATAAAGCCTAAAGATTTCTTGTTCAGTTTCACCGGATTTAATCTTCTCGATTATATCAAATCTGCGTTTATCCCCGGTGGCGTCTGCCCGAACTATTTGAATATTCCTAAGTGACAGTTGGTTGATATTCTCCTTAAACTCTTGGTTGGAAGGGTCCTGCCCTGTCTGGTTGAGGACGTCGAAAGTTTCTCCGAAACATCCGGAAAAATTACCAACTATATAATCTAAATTCACCTTGCCTAAGGGCCTGTTACCAAAATATAAATCGGCTTCAAGCTGCTGAAGTTCGAACTCGTCCGCTCTTGGCCATAGCTTTTCTCCTATTTCTGAGATCCCGGCATTCTTATCGTTAAAACTGAAGCTTGTAAACCTCACATCTTTGCGATAATTAATACCGAGTTGAACTTCTCCTCCACAATTGACAAACTGGTATGTAAAGCTTAATCCTTCAAAATTAAAACCCGTTTTTTCACCATTAAACGTAGATGCATTTCTGTCTAAGGACAAGATTACCGACTTGCTGTCGCCTCTTTGGGCCACAGCCTGAAAGGAAGAAATGGTAAGAATGAGTAAAAGGAAGTATTTCATAGCGGCCGATTTAATGATTGTAAGTAGTAATTGAAGCTAAGATTGTTGTTGCCAAATTCAAATTAAGCCGGCCGCTCACTTAGCCGGCCACCGGCAGACATTGGAAAATAGCCGCTAATACGTTGTTAATTACTCCAATTTACAATTTATTATAATAAAAGGGATTGCAGCCGTGAAATTTATTTGCAGAGAGGTTTGATTTGGACAAAACAATAGAACAGCTACCCGAAATTACTGTCGGGCCTCAAATTCGGGGCAATCCAGTCGGATATCGGACTTGAACAAATCCTTTTGGAGCAGATTACAATAATCGGCCTCTTCGTGCTTACGGTAGAATTTACAACCATAACAAGTGCGTTGTACCTCTAAGATCCCGCTGCGATTCAATTTGTAGATCAGCTTGCTCAGGGTATCGAACAGTTGTTGCAATTCAGACTCACCAAACGCGTCTACCTGCGATTTCAACGGCTGTGAAAAATCGTAGGTTTGGGCGATCATTTCAGCGCCTGTCTCCGACACAGAAATAGAATAGCTTCGGCTGTCGGAAGAAGAAAATTCCTTTACGATAAATCCTTTCTTTGCAAGTACTCGGACTGCGTCACTTATGGTGGGCTTTGTTACATTGAATTCCCTGGCCAAATGACTAACATTACACAATTCCGGTTTGTGAAAGGCGACGAATAACAACAACTGGATCTGGATTGGGCTTAGCCCCACCCTCTTTGCCTTGTCCCATAGCAACACCTTGAACACTTCAGAAACCCGTTCCAGTCCTGCAACGATTTTGCTCGAAATATCCTTTTGTTGTTGTTCGGGGTTAAACGTGCTTTCCTTCATAAAAAAACCTATCGAAATTGGTTCGATAGGTAAAGTTAGTAATCCTAATTTAATTATTTACAATTAGATGTGGGTAACACTGATCACCCTTTTACATCAGCCATGGAGGCCCCGTAATTAATGTGTAAGGTGTTTCCGGTGGGTGTAACCAGAGCCGGTACAGATTTTACGCCTGCTTTTTCGGCTTCAGCGATTCTCGCTCTGTCTTCCCCTATGTTAACTACTTCAACCTGATCGGCTCCAACCAGGTTAATAATGTCGTGTTCGGCACTAACGCATACCGCACAACCTGCGTGATAAAAGATGGATTTTTTCATTTGGTTTTGTTTTATAGATATCTGCACTATTGCCTTGCAAATATAGTAAGGATTCCTAACTAATACAATTATTTTAGAATATTTTTCAAAGAATGAAATATTATTTACGTTTTCTAATGGTAAAAGAATAACTTATGGGAGCATTCGGAAAATTCAGCCCTAGTAATGCCTTCTCCCCTAAAGAAATACTGCAACAACCTTTATCTACTTAGCTCTTTGTCGATCTCTCCAAGTACGGCGTGGCATTTTCCTATCAAATCGCTGTAATAGGCATTGTTAACCTGCTGGGTAAAGGCGGTTGCCGAAATAGTCCTGACAATGAGTTTAAATTTGGGGCTTTGCTTGTTGTTCAGAAACGCATAATCCGATTCATTAAGCATTTCGGGGGTAGTGAATATATCGGAAACCTGTCGGTTGAATTTAATAAAATCGGTTCCTATGGTTTCTGTAGTTGCCATGGTGATCATCCATTGTCCAATTGCCGAGAGCAACGCCTTTATCTGGTCGTATTCGCTGTAGATGTCGATTATTTTTTCCTTTAACTCGCGGTTTTCTATTAAACCCAGGTTACCGGAACTCACCATACCTTTATAGGTGTTGTCGTTAGGGGCAAAAACCTGGTCCAATGCCTTGTCGTAGGTGGCACTCATTTGCTGAACTTCATCCATGTTTTCAACGCCCTCATACAAGGTCACAAGTAGCTCTTTAATTTCCTCTCGCAGTTTATTATTGCGAATTATAACGGTCCTGAAATGGGTAGTATCCTGAACGAGGTCCCGGTGTATGCGAGTGAGATAATCTTCACCCAGACGACGGTTATTTTGTTGCTGATTCCAGTTATTTACGGCGAGTGCGATCAAAATCCCAATCACCACCAGAAAGATCTCACCTACGGCGTAAAGCAGGTATTTACTGAACCTGCCTGTCTTGCCGGCCAGCAGGTCTGACAGCAGCTGTTGGCGAATTCGTCGGAAAAATTTTATCATACGTTAGGTTTTGTCATCTAATAAATCTGCCAAAAGTGCCCTGGCTGTATTCTTTGTCATCTCTACAGTTTGTCGATTTATGTTTGCGATAATAATTCTTATACCGATGGCATTCAAAATCTCGTATTCACTTTGTTCATTATTTAAGTTTTTTTCAAATCTGCTTGCTAATTTTTCGTTTAATATTCCCTGATCTACGATTTCAGAGCGATAGCCAAAATATTCGAGATCGATTTGTGCTGCCCCTTGAATGATCGGGAATGCTCGATCGTAAAACACCTGTATATTGTTATCGACACTTTGGTGCTGAGATGTTGAAAATTGATAATACTCTATTATTTGGGATCGAAGTGAATCGTTTTTAATTAAATTGATTTGCCCTGTCGTATTGAGTTCATTAAAGGTAGTATTATATTCCGGAAATCTTAATACATACATGAGATAGTGCAACTTAAAATTGAGGCTATCCACCCTGACCAGTCCTTGTTTTTCGCTATATTCCGCCAGCACAGTTTCTCCAATTCGTATCACTTCATCATAGAATCCGATTCGAATGTTAAATTCATTGATTTGACTTTTAAGATCTGTTTTAAGGTTGTTAATATAAAAACGCTCTTTGGTGGAATTTGATTTACTCTGGGCCCAATTATTAATTTGCAAGGCCATTAAAATACCTACAACAACAAGTAAAATCTCCCCCATGGCATAAAGGAAGTATCTGCTGAATCTGTCTGCCGGTAAGGCAGGTTTATTTCCTGTTAGTAGTCGCTGGCGAATTCGTCGGAAGAATTTTATCATACGTATATATTTTTATAGTCGCCGCCGGCCCCGAAGGGGTTCCGCCCTGCACTAAGTTGTTAACTGTAAAAACCCTTCCGTTGGTAAATAAGGTTTTTAAAAAGAAATCGATGACAAATTTTCCATCAGCACTGTATCACAAATTACTTTTTTGCAGTTCCATGCTTTTAACCCAAAATATGTTTGAATCGAAAAATTTGAGCACCTCCCTTTTTATACCTTCGGAGTTTTGTTTAGTAATAAGTCGCGCTCTCGAGTCATTCAAATCCAGGCTAAATTTTTCATCAATATCTGTTCTCGGATCAATTGTAAGTAAAAGTGAATTATTATTCATGCTCCATGTACCTTTACCAAATTGATTTTCTTCCTCGCAAATGTCGCAATAGTTCTTTCGGAAAAAATGAAAGACAAAGGTATTGTCGGGCCTTAATTCCAGCTTGTATTCAATAAACGCATTAGACAAGTCGTAAGTTGCACCATATGAGGCCGGGGCAATCTGGGCGAAAATGTTACCCATTTGCAGGCACAACAGACTTATTCCAAGAATCATCATTCGTCCCATAGAAGTCTTTAAGATAACACAATCGTTTTATTTCCACAGAATTACTATGCCAAATAAATCCGGTTTACACAACATCAATTTTCACTTTTGATGAAAAAACACGCTTTCTAAATCTTAGCAGGTATATACCGCTTATTAAGAATATCAGACTTAATACATTGTCCTGAATTCCCAGTTGTTCATGGATATGACTTTCCGGTATAGGTTTTATAAAATTATCTGCCACACTTAATAATAATCTTACAAAGGCCCATAGAATCATTAAAGTCGACCACATAATGATACTTTTCCTGAAGGCTTTTTCAGACCTAATAGCACTGAAAACAAGCAGCGCCATCAGAAGCAGAATGATCAATATAGGAAGCCAGCTGCCAAGCAGAACATACCACACCCCTTTAACAAAGAAGAACCCTAACGTACACAGTAACACAGCGGTGTAAAACCAATGCTGTTTCAGTTTGTTAAATACTAATTTCTTATTCATTATTTAGAATTAACGAGCGTGCTTATAATTTCCTCTATCAGATCTGAAGAGGACAACAGATACGAAAAATTTACCGTATCGTAGGTGTCATCAGGAGTATCTTTATAAGGAGTTGAGTCCCTGAAATAAAAACACTCACCTGCCCCGATTACATTGAAGCCGGGCGGAACAAAGGCGTCGAAATCGGAAATTTTCCCGATAACTGACCTACGATGGTTTTTTGATATTCGGCCTTATCTTCAGTTAACAGATCGAATTCGAGCGCCGGATATGGGTCGGAGTTCTGACAGGAAATTAAGAGTAATCCCAAGATGAAACATCTGCCGATTAAGCGGCCCACCACGCCGACCTTACTACTCATCATCGTCTATTTTAATTACCACATTACCGCGTTTCCTTCCGCTTTCAACATATTCGTGGGCTTCGACTATCTCATCCAGGTAATAATAGGTGTCCACATAAGGCTGTATTTCTTCCTGTACGGCCATTTCCCTTATCCGTTTAAGGTGTTCGTCCTTTTCCTTGGTGAGCATTTTCACAGAGACAAAAGCTCCGTTTTCTTTCAGCACTTTTTTTGCCTTCGTTTTTGAAGTCTTCCCGACCGCATCGAAAACGATATCGAACTTCTCATTTCGTTCTGAATAGTCTTCCACCTTGTAATCGATCACATTATCCGCTCCCAGGGACTCTACCATTTCAAAGTTAGAATCGCTGCAGACAGCGGTCACCGAAGAACCTTCTTTATTAGCCAACTGTAGGGCATAACTCCCCACGCTGCCGGAAGCTCCGTAGACCAGTACCTTCTCAGCACGCTTAACATCGGCCTTTTCCAGCAGGTACATGGCAGTCATCCCTCCTACCGGAAGTGCTGCAGCCTCTTCGAAAGTAAGATTTATCGGTTTTGATTCGACTACCCCGTGCTTCCAGCTTTCCGGAAGGCAGATATATTCAGCATAAGATCCGGTATTGAGCATGGTTGTGGTCCCGAAAATCGCATCCCCTACTCCGAACCTGGAAACGTCTTTTCCTGTGCTTTCAACCACACCGGCTAATTCATGACCCAGTATCTTCTTTTTGGGTCTGAACAATCCGAAGATAATCCTGGCAGGGAGCCAAAATAAGGGTGGAAAATTTGAACTTCGAAGTCTCACATCCCCCGAAGTTACAG
Source organism: Pukyongia sp. (assembly GCA_030148705.1). Classification (GTDB taxonomy): domain Bacteria; phylum Bacteroidota; class Bacteroidia; order Flavobacteriales; family Flavobacteriaceae; genus Pukyongia. The sequence continues at coordinate 47,528 of JASBSY010000009.1, read as the reverse complement.
TTGCAGCGTGTATTTTTACAAGGACCTCATCATCCTTGGGTTTTGGTTTTTCCACTTCCGTTAACTTCAATACTTTCGGAGGACCGTATTTTTTGTATACTACAGCTTTCATTTATTGCATCATTTCTGTTAAATGCTTTTAAATATAACATATTAATTAAAATTTCAATTTCCAAATGGATCAATTGCATCGCACTATCCCCAACAAATAGGGCTTCTATCGCTATTGTTAAAGTGGTTCTTTGGCCAATGCACCCTTGGTAATTAGGAAGTAACTTTTGCCTATTTTTGTATGTCTTAATCCTCAAATAGAAAAATCCAAATGCCACAGCGAATATATTTTCTATTCACTGTTCTACTTATGTTTGCAGTTCTAAACCTGCACGCCCAGCAATCAACAAAAGCCGCCTGCGACAGCCTCATAAGCAAAGGGGTGAAGCTTATGCTGGAAGGAGATCATACCGAATCGCTCGAATTACTGCTTAAGGCACAAGCCATAGCCCGTGATAACAATTGGCATGAGCAGCGTTTTCTCGCTATCAATAATATCGGGGCCAACTACTATAACATGCTAGACATGGGCGAAGCCTTAGATCATTACCTGGAGGCCTACACCATTGCCATCAAGGAACTTGGGGATAAATACGAAATGATTGTACTTAACAATATCGCCATTCTCTACCTTAAAGAAGAAAATACAGAACAGGCTGTAGAATATTTCAGCAGGGCTTATCGCATTGCTTCCGAGAATGCAGACTCTACCAAAATTGCATTCTATGCTGTGAATCTCGGCCTTGTTTCGAATAAAAAAAATGAACTTAAAAAGGCCAAGGATTACTTCGACAAAGCTATTCCGTTACTAAAAGACAAACCGGATATCATTCAGAACGCTTACCTGGGTCGTGCGGAAAACCTCATGCTCTACGGACGATATCAACAGGCGGTGGAGTTGCTGAAACCCTTGGCCGCTGAAACAGAAAAAAGTAGGCAGGAAACAAAGATCTACGCGCTTAAATTACTGTCGGAAATAGCCTTTCTTCAAAACAAACCTCGTGAAGCACTGGATTATGCCGAAGAAATTCTGATGTATTCCGAGGATGTGGAAGAACGGCTGGAAGCCTTTGAGCAACTGGCAAAAATTTATCGTGCCGATGGACAGCACCAGGCAGCCCTGGCAGCCAAAGATTCTGTTTTAAAGGCCACAGAAGCTCTACACGCCATTAAGAACGGTCGACTTTTCGAGACCAACCGGGTTAAATTCGAAATTCAGAATTACAGAAACCAATTACAGGAAAACCAAAAGATCCTGGAGGCCGAACGCAAAGTCTTCAATATATTTTTGGGTGCAGCCATTATCATCATTCTTCTTATTACCTGGGCACTACGGAACAACTACATCAAGTCTAAACAACGCAAATTAATACACAGGCGAAGCGAGGAATTGATGTCGCTGGCACTGGAAAAGGAAAAATCGGATAAAGCCCTCCTTGCAAAAAAGCTTAAAGAAGAAGAATCAAGGGCCTTGCTGGAAGAGGAGCGTTTAAGGAATGAGATTGAGGCGAGAAATCGCAAGCTGTCGGCTAAGGCGCTACACTTGTTGGAACGCAACGAAATGCTTTCCGCTTTGGTGAACGATCTGGAAGACTCTCAGGGGGTACAACAACAAACCAAGCTTCAGGCCTATATTAAAAAATTAAAAGGATTGGTCCGCTCTGATAAGGAATGGGAACAATTCACCAGACATTTCGAAGAGGTGAACCAGGGCTTCCTTGGCGCGGTAAAAGAGCGTCATCCTGAATTGAATGCCAACGACCTTCGGTTTATCTCCTACGTTTACATGAATCTTACCACCAAGGAAATTGCAAGCATCCTGAATATAACAGATAGTGCCTGCAGGAAAAGGAAAGAGCGGATTTCCCGTAAAATGAATCTGGACGACAGCTCCAAACTACACGACTACCTTTCAGGCATTTAGCGGGCTGCATCACAATATTTACAGGAAATGTCACACTATTTCCCGGATAATCTTTTGGCAGGCTGAATTTATATCCAACATTTGGCCGGAAATAAATAAAACCTAAGAATAAAATGAAACGAATAATTATCCTTTTTGCAATTATGACATCCATGCTCACTGCGGATGTATCAGCTCAATCACAATTTTCATATGAAGGAATGAACGATTATGGCAGGATGTACGATATCATCTTTCATCCAACTGTTGAAAATAAATTATATGCCCTTAGCCTGGGTAACCATATTATGTACTCCGACAATAAAGGGGTTAGCTGGGAAGTGCTTTACAGTTTCCCTGATAACGGAGTACATTTGAAGGATCTCAAATTACTTTCCGATACTATCCTGACCTTTTCGGCTCAATTCAGCGCAACGCATACAGAAAATGCGGTTTACTTCTACGATATCGCGGCCGGCGAGATAACGGGACAATTTACCCCTCCTATCACGCCCGGAACCGAAAAGGTATGGATCGACTCTTATTCGGTATATTCCGATAACCACGACATTGCCTTGGTACACCAGGGCTATACCATTGGGTTTTCGGGTTACGCCAAGGTTTTTTATACCACTGACGGCGGCGATAACTGGCAGTTGGTTTATTATAATGAAGAGCACAATGGAGTTTTCCCGAATAACGTAGCGATCAGCCCCGGGGATCCCGCCAAGTTATTTATTGCCAGAGGTGTTGGCCCCAACCCGGAACAGGGTGGTTTATTCATCTCGGATGACGGTGGATTAAACTGGGAAGAAAAGATTCCCGGTAACGCTTATAATATCATCAGCTTTCACCCCTCCGATCCGGATACGATCATGCTGGGAACTTTTATCGGGAATGAGGCTAACGGACACCAGGAAAATCTGTACCGAAGTATTGACGGAGGTGAAAACTGGAACGTAATCCCTATTGCATGGGAAGAGGGGATACAGGATAATATTACCGGAATTGAATTCAATCCTTTGGATCCCGACAACGTTCTCGTAATGGAGGAAAACGAGGTGGTTATAACCCATGATAACTGGCTTACTCATACTCGTTCGGTGTACCCTCTGGATAATTTAGAGGGATATTACTACGGAATACATGCCTCCTTCAGTCCGTTTCAAAACGGTGAGCTTTTCGTGAATGCCGATTATTACCCTTTGTTTTCGGAAGACGGAGGAGCAACCTTCAGCAGGATGTATAATCCGTTTTACTTTACGGTAATGGCCGGGTTGCAGCAGGATGAGGATATTCACTTATATCACAGTGTTCAGAGAGGCCTGGTGCATAAGAATCTTAACACGGGAGTTGAAAATGCCTACGACGTTCAACCCATTAATCTCGTATTTAGCAGCGATGCGCCTATTTATATGACCGACAAACTAACGACGGGGCGAGTGTATAAATACGAAAGTAGCTTTATAGGCTCGAGTTTGCAGGTTAGCGATGACTTCGGAAGCAGTTATTCGGTATTGTACGGTAACTTTTTCGATCGCCTGATTAACGTTACCACAGATCCCGGGGACCCCAATGTTATCTGGGCAGTATTCCTGAATGAAGGTGGTGTAATCATCGACTTTAACGATATCAACAACCCGGTGGCAACACCGGTAACGCTACCCGAAGCCGATATCCTTACGGATGTCCTGATCGATGAAACGGATTCGAACATTGTATACATCACCGTGGGAGCGCATGTGTATCGATCTACCGATGGTGGGAGCAGCTGGGACGATATAAGCAATGACCTTGGCATCAACCCGGTTACCGATATTATCTTCGATATAGAAAGAAGTCCGTTTAATGCCAATGAATTTATCGTAACTGCCAGCAATGGAATTTACAGAACTACCAACGCAGCAGCAAATTGGGAGCAGGTATACCAGGGCAGTAATGTTAGAAAGGTTAACTATTCGCCACTACACCATGAGCACCTTGTAGCCACTATACCTTCAGGAAACGGCATAGACAGTAAGGTGGTATTCAGTGAGGATGGCGGTGAATCCTGGGAAACGCTGCCATTGGAGAATATGGCCTATGTGGGTTCCGCAAGTATGGCTTATAAGTTTAATGAAGAAAACGTGGATGTATATATTGCTACCTACGATCTTGGCGTTATAAAATACACCATCGACCTGGCTCTGATGGGAGTACCGGGCTCTTCAGCACCAACGAATCCATTTTTAGTTTACCCCAACCCGGCGACTGATATCATCAACATTGAGGAAAACGGAGATTTAATTGTATCAGTAGCAATTTTTAATACGCTTGGTCAGCGGATAATTTCATCGGCTGCCACAAAGCAGGTTGACGTTAGTTCATTAGAAAGCGGCATATACTTTATTCGAATTAAAAATGCGGAAGGCAATTATTTTGTTAGCAGGATTATAAAAAAGTAAACCGGTTATTTTAATATGACAAAACGACCTCTGAAAAAAAAGCAGAGGTCGTTTTTATTTATATAATTCTGTTGGAATGAAAATTCGGATTATGGCCTAACCAAGACTTCCGGCTTACTGGAATTCTTAATCCCCCGATTTGCCGGTTATTGCGTCAATCTTATTAGCTTCGGATTGCTTGTTAAAATAAATGTTCAGCAGGGCGAACAATTTATTTTTTTCAATGGGCTTGGTAAGAAACTTCTGCATCCCCAGTTTTAGCCCTTTCTCAATAGTAGTTTGGGTTACATCGGCCGAAATACCAAAGATGATTGCTCGTCCCGAATCACTACTCTTTCTAATTTCTCTAACGGCTTTAAAACCATCGAGCTCAGGCATATGTACATCCATCAGGATAAGATCGTAAGCCTTATGACGGCTGAGCGCAATTGCCTCTTCACCGTTATGAGCAAGATCGGGGTCGATGTTTACTTCGCTAAGTATTTTCCTGAGTATTATCAGATTGAGTTTGTTGTCGTCCACGATCAAAACGTTTAAATGTGGAAAGTTCAGATTTTTATGGTCTAAGATTTCCGGAGCAACAATTTCTTCTGAAAGCGGAAGTTTTAAACTCACGCTGAAGATAGTCCCTTCATTTAACTCACTATCTACGGATATCCTACCTTGGAACAGTTCAATGAGTTCCCGGGTAATCGCCAACCCCAGGCCTCCACCGGCATGGCGTTTGCGAATTACGTCGTCCACCTGGGTAAAACGGTTAAATACAGTGGGTAACTTGGATTCAGGAATACCGATTCCGGAATCCTCAACCGAATAATCGATCTGCAGACAGTTGTCGATAACTAGTTCTCTGTACTTAATACGCACAAAACCATTCGACGTAAACTTAATGGCATTGGCAAGCAAATTTGTGAAGATCTGCTCGAACTTAGACAGATCCCCGCACACCATATTCTCCTGTTCGGTTTCGAAAACCAGTTCTTTCCTCAGGTTTTTTAATTGTAGTTCAGGGGCGTACATATCCACGATGTTCCGTATGGAATTCTTCGGACTGAAGTAATCTTCCGAAAGATCTACGGTACCGGATTCTATCTTGTCGATCTCAATAATGTTGTTTACCAGACCTAACAGGGTTTTAGAGGAATGACGCATCAGTTTAATGTATTCCTGTTCTTCTTCCTGCAACTGTTTCCCTTCGAGCATCTCTATAAATCCGATGATCGCACTAAGAGGAGTCCGGATCTCATGACTCATATTGGAAAGAAACTGGGTTTTTGCTTCGGAAGCCTTTAATGCGTTCTTTTTCTCCCTCTTAAGGTCGATATTCAGGTTCTGAAGGTTCTTATTAGCAATAACGTATCTTCTGGTTTCTCTTTTTGCAGTTAAATAAAAATACACAGTAATACTCACCAGCAAGGACAAGAGTATCCCAAAAACCAAGGCAACCTTTTGAAGGATGGTTTTTTCGGGGTAAATATCTTCGTTGTGATATGAAAAATTAAAGGTCCAGTTGTCCCTGTTATTGGGATCGATCTGAAGCAGCGAGTTATATTCAAATCCTTCCGCATCAGCTTTCGTGGCTTGCCGGTTGTAGGTATAGAATTCATTGCCCTGGTCATCCTCAATTGAAATAGAATAATTCTCGAGATTCTCTGCAAGTTTATCGAACTGATTGTTAAAATCGATGCCCCCGGTTAACGTTCCCTGAAATTTACCGTCGTAATACACCGGAGTATCCACTAAAAAGAAGCTACCCCCTTGTACCAATTCGGTTAAAGGTGATATGTTGGTAAGTGTATCCTTTGCATAGCTGATCCAATCGGGATAGCGGTAATCCAGTTTGGAAATATCGAGATTCAACGCATTTTCATTCCCGGCCAACGGGCTCACTCGCGTTATTACCCCCTCGCTGTTTATCCATTCGATAAATTGAATTCCAGGATTTTGATTCAGGATCCGTTTAGATTCATTGTCGAAATATTCGAAGAACGCACCCTTACTTTCCTGAATCCGGCTTCGCATGTTCTCCAACGAAAGAATCTGATTAAAAACAGCCCGCTCAAAATCGTCTGCGGCAATTTGACCGCTCAATTCCAATTGCTCGTTTAAATCACTTCTCAGATTTGTCCGGAAGGTTTCAAAAAGCAATACGCAAATGAGAATTAGGAAAACAAATACCGAAAACGCAATAAAAAAATATTTATCCTTTAGGATCTTAGTCATGTCTCTTTTCAAATTCAACAGCGTCAGATATCATGGAGGCTAGAACCACCGGCACCAATCTGAGATAGAAAGCGTTAACAATTTTTAACAAATGTAAGTTATTTCCTCTAAAAAATGGATTTTAGACGGGAAGTTTATCTGCATCAATAGACAATAACATTGTTTAACTGCTTAAGGATATGTTGTTTAAGTCGAATGCCGAAAATAGAAGAATTCCGGATATCATCTAAAAGTTGCGACTAAGGCTTAGCACAGAACTACGCTAGATGCATACCGCGACAAGTCCTGAAAACAATTAATTCCTGCAGGAGCATTCGTGATGCTCATTTAAATACGCAATGGATTCAAAACACAGTTCCTTCAGTACTTGGGTATCTATATCGGAAAGCCTTTTAATATATATACAAGCCTTGCCCATTTTGAATTTCCCCAGATCCTTTAACAACTGCTTGCTTTTTTCCGTACTTGAATACACATACAGTGAAAACTGTGCCTTCCGCGGTGAGAATCCTAACATGGGCGCATCGCCTTCATGGCCGCTGGCATATTTGTAGTGGTATTTTCCAAACCCGATAATTGTCGGTCCCCACATTCTGGGTTCAAAGCCCGACCAATTACTTATCAATTCGATAAGTCTGTAACTGTCGATTTTCTTTTGGTCGTTATCTACGAATTCCTCTATAAATGCACTGACATCTACCTCGGTTTCGGTGGTTTTATTCTTTGCCATTAATTCTTTCTATTAAATTTTATTATGAAACTCCTGCCGTCCGATAACCGTCCGGGTTTTTAACGGATACTCCAGATTTCGTGCATCGGATCTCCTTTACTTGAAAAGCCCTTATGATGCCAGGTTCCGTCGACCAATTCAAAATTGAACTTTAAACTTAGTCCCGCTTTAGAATCGTCCCTGGAAAAGAATTCGATATTTTCGGTATACTCTCCATTATCGGTAGTATATGTTCCACCGCCTGTCCCCATGAACTGCCTGGTTTCGGTATTATAGGCAATCCACTGGAAACGCGTTCCTGATAGAATTTTCATAGTCTTTCTCGGCCCGTCGGTGTCTCGTAAACGGGTTTCTCCGTCTCTCACCCTGCCCGACATCAGCCAGGCACCCTGAAGTTCGCCCGGGGAGCCAGCGTCAATTCTTTTAAACTTCACAAGGTTGTCGCCAAGGCTAAGCTCGTCTCCATTATGTTCGATCTCGTAGCTAACATCAGAGCCAACCCGCTCCGGGTTTGCAGTATCAAATTCTATGGTTTCCCGCACTGTGTTGTCTTCCAGCTTCCAGCTCCCACCGTGGGTTTTTACAAAGGCTCCGGTACGGGCATCATAGGTGGTAAATGCCTGGTAACCGTCGGCAAAGATTGCCACTGTGCGGAGTTCTTTACCATCTTCGGAAGTGGTTGTGGTTTCCCATGCCCCGATTAACCCCTGGGCATTCACTGAAGTCACAAAGGCGAAGGAAATTAAGAGCAGCATTATTCGTTTCATGATGTCAATTTTAAATCGGGTTTCAAACAATCAATTTTAAATTACTAATATAATGGCTTCAGGTAATTCTCAACGGCATATTCACCAACTTTGTTGCCCAGTTTATGTCCTTCTTCCGAATCGTACCTGAAATGTATCCCCAGGTAGAGCCTGGACATGGCAGCCTCCAGGCCTGCTTCAGTAAAACTATTGAAAGAACGAACAGGCGGATTCATTTCGATCTTTTCAGAGAACGGCCCGGCTTTGTCCACCTTCTCGGTGGTCATGGTAAACGCATACTCATCACCTGTGCCAAGCGTGTTGGCGAGAACGGTCATGGCCGCACTGCTTGCCGAACCATGAGCCGAGGGATATGAAGGAAAGGCATAGGTGTGGTTGTGCAGGTTGTCCCAAAGGGAATCCAGTTCGGTGTCGGGATTGTCATCTTTATCTGCCCACCTGATTGCGGTATAGGGGCGCCAGTGATTGTAATGGAATTTGTTGTCGAATACATTCACATAGGCATCATAGATCGTCATATTCATCAGGGCGAATGCCCGTGTGGCCTCCCATAGATTTAGATTTTCCAGCTGCACCAGTTCCCTGGCCAGCCTGTTATGGGAACTTTCAACAAAATCCTTCCACCACATGGCCATATGTGCTTGATCGCCGGTTCTGGTTTCGCTATCATGGCTGCCCACTTCCTTTACTTCCAGGAATGCCTCGGTATAGGCCGTACTGCTAATATCGGGAGGTGGCGGCGACCTGAAATAGCCCTGCTCGGGTAATAAGAATGGTTTCGCCCTGGCCCAACCGGATCCGAAGATAAAGCCTTCCGGTGTCCCGCTGTGCTCATTGAATTCGGCGTATACGCCCGGTGCCATAGGGTGCCAGGTATATTCGGCTTCCCCGTCCCATTGGTCATTGGCACGCATTTCCAAAACAGCCGCAGCCGCGGCCTCTCCTGCAATTTTACCTTGCTGAATGTCTTCACCGTCTGCCAGCGAATCCAGCCAGGCTCGCATTAAATCCTCAAACACGGCTTTGGAATCGGGGTACTGACTAACAGCGACTTCATAGGCAGCATAACTCACTGCTGCTGTAGGGTTGGCCTGCTCATGATTCTCCGAATACGCATAGGTTTCATATATCGGAATGATACTGTTTAGCGCATCGTGCATGGCCGTATGCATCATAGCAGTGGTGCGGACCCCTTTCAGCGTTAGCAGATTATCCTCTGCGATGGCAAGGTTCATAATCTTTTCATTCCAGGCAATTGCGATGCTGGCATCGTACTCTTCCGCAGTACTTTTCTCTTCTGAACAAGAGACCAGTAAAATACAGCCAAACATTAAAATAAAAAGGGAGAATCGCGACTTAGTGATTGTGCGTTTCATCATATAGGTTTTTTAGGATTATCCGATCTTTAGAACCCCTTCCATCCTGTTACGACGGAATTAAGAGCTCCCGTAGCATGCCAAAGAATTTCTATATAATTAAAGAGGAGATAGATTTCTCTTTTTCTTTGATCCTTCGTTCAGAATTATTTCAAATAAATATAAAAAAATTATATAACTATTTGAAACAGTTTAATTTAAGTGGTAAAGGTCGTCCTCAATGAGCCTGATTAAGGCCCTTATTTCCTTATCCAGGTCGGTCCTCCTATTGATCACATCCTGGGTAAAGGATAACTTCATGCCTAAAAGATTTCTTATCCTGGGGACGGTCAACAATTGGGTGTAATCGTTTTCCTCTTCGTGATCTACATTAATCTCCGGGACATTCGATTTCACCAGGGGAACAAAATTAATCTCATCCTCGAGAATATCGTCGATGCGTATCTGATGTACACTCAACCTGTCTTCAAGGATATCGTTAAGCTTATTCAAGCGAAACTCTAATTCTGAAAACTTTTCAGCTATTTCTTTATTCCTTATAAGACCAAGTTTATCGGTATTCTTTAAATTTTCGTAGGCATTGAAGGTAGGTATGTCGCTTTCCAGATCCCAAACCGCGCTTTTAAAGATTGAATCAGGGATCGCACCGATTTCTATTATATCGCGATTAGCGCTCACCCCCAGAATACGAATAAGTCTTTGTTTTAAAGTGTCTTCTCTGGTAATTAAAAATTGTGATTGTGCTCCGGCCAGGTCCAAATTTTGATAGAGCGTTTTTAAAACCGTTCTTTCCTGAATTATATCCTTTCTGTTCTCATTCCAGTTATTAATCTGAAGCGCTATCAAGATCCCTATAACAACCAGTACGATTTCTCCAAATGCATAGAGCAGATACTTACTGAACTTATTTCCTGCCTTAGCGGCAGGCAGGTCGGATAAAAGGCGAAGGCGTATTTTTCGAAAGAATTTAATCATAACTATGAATTTCGGGCCGGTAATCTATTCGACACCAACCCGGAAGGCTTGTATTTACTCTAACTTGATGACCAACTTATTCCGACTTGTGGACTTCCAGTTCGATCTCTACTAAAAATTCCGGAATTGCAAGTTCCTTCACTCCCACCCACGAACCTGTTGGGAAATGATTGGTATAGATCTCGTTTCTGTAGCCGGCCTTTTCAAGAAACAAGGGCATATTGGTAGTAAATATATTTTCAACAACCACATCATCGAAGGTACATCCAAAGTGTTTAAGTATTTTCTCCAGGTCGGCGTAGCAATTTTTCATCTGCTGTTCCAGGTCCCCTACGGCCGTGGGATTTCCCTGGTCGTCCATGCTTACCGCTCCGGATACCTTTATATTGTTTCCAATTCTAACGGCATGCGAATACCCATAGGCCTTTTCTACTTCCGGTCGGAGGGAAAAATACTCGGGCTTTTCAATTTCGACTACGACTTCCTTTTCCTCTGTTTCCGTTTGCTCAGCGGCTTTTTGTTCACAACTCGCAATGGTAAAAACCATGACCCCGCTTAGGGTTAATACGATTAGATTTTTGGTTAGTTGATACATAAAATAAATTTATTGCCTACTGGGATCGGGTTTCGGCTTTCCCGTTATCAAATTAATGAAGTTTTCTCTTCCCGGCTTCGATCTCGATAAATGCCGGTAAATAATTTGGAGTACATCCCTTGGGCACCTTTTCATCTTTATACAGCCCTGTCTGCTCCCCTATTTTAATGCAACGATCCCGAAATTGTTTGTCAAAAACGCCAATCCATGCTGCGGTGAAATTCATAGCCCATTGTACTTCAGGAACCTCATCGGCAAGTTTCGATTCGATAGCCGAAACCAGTTCGGCTGTATTATCCGGCGGGGTTTGCCCCGTCCACCTCAGTCTGCCCTGGTAGTACCAAAAAGTTCGCCTTAGTAGAGGGGATGGATGGTTGGCCCAGGACAGCATCAGCTCGATGGTCTTTTTGCTTTTTGTGAGTTGATTGGCCATAAGCCATTCCATTATCCGGGTACTTTCATCCTCGCTTTGACTCTGCAAATCGGTGGCCAGGGTTTCGATAAATTCCTGGGTTAGCAGTTTCTTATCCATGATCAAGGTGGACAAAAGCCTGGGAGGGTATTCGCCGGTGGACCACAACTCAAGGGCGAGTTCGTGATCGGTCTTTATCTGTTTGGCCAGCTTCTTCAGATCCCCAAGCTTTGCTGAATCCCTGCTTATTTGGTCGTATATTTTTTTAGCATCGGCGCTTAACTTCATAGCGTAATCTTTGAATATATTTTGTGTTCAATTTTTATTCTCGTTCCTGAGGGTTATGTTCGTTTCCCTTCCCACCCTTACAATTATATCGATTATTTCCCTGATGTCGCTTTCGGAAGTCCTGAAATTAACGATACAGGCCCTTAAACAATACATTTCTCTCACGATGGCATTCGACAAAAATGCTTCTCCACCTGTTTGAAGTGTGTTTAATAGCTGTTGATTTAGGCTGTTTAAATAGGTTAAATCGGTTTTTTTATCTGAAGGTACATACCGCAAAGTCGTAATACTTAAATTGTTCGAAACTGCTTCTAATTCGGGGTGGTCATCGGCTAATTCGAATAAGCGTTTTGCTAAATCGATATCCTCCCCGATTAATTTTTCGTAACCGGCCCTGCCGATATGCTGCAGGCTTAACCATATTTTCAAAGCCCTGAATCCGCGTGAATTCTGGAGACCGTATTCATAATAATTCTGTGCGATCTCTTCTTCAGTGGTGGTAAAATTATAATACTCCGGATGCGAACTGTAGGTATCCAGAAGGTGTTGAGGATCTTTAACAAGCGTACAGCCGGCTTCCAGCGGACTGTACAACCATTTATGCGGATCGAGGGCAATGGAATCGGCTTCATCCAACCCGGTAAAGAGAGATTTATAAGTGGGAATTACCGCGGCGGGAACACCATAGGCACCATCAATATGGAACCAGAGTTGATACCGTTTACAGAGTACCGAAATTCCCTGTAAGTCATCTACGACGCCGGTACTTACATCCCCGGCAGTACCGATTACCATTATGGGTTGACATCCATTGTCCAAGTCCTCTTCGATGGCTTGTTCCAGAGCTGTGTTATCCATCCTGTTTAAGGAATCGGTTTTGATCCACCGAACGGCATTTGTACCTAGTCCAAATAATATGGCGGCTTTGTCGATCCAGGTATGGGTGGTTTTGGAACAATATACCCTCAGCGGTTTGCTTGCCGCTGAAAGGCCGTCTTCCTTCACATTTTTCGGAGCCATGGCCGTCCTGGCTGCTAAAAATGCGGTAAAGTTCGCCATGTTTCCGCCGCTAACCAGGATACCCCCGTAATTGGGCGATACGCCTATGAATTCAGCCAACCAGCTTATGGTTTGTTTTTCGATCTCTGTAGCCATCGGACTTAAGATATGAGCGCCTACGTTAGGATTTACCGTAGCGGCCAGCAGATCGGCCAGCGCACCTATGGGAGCCGCCGAAGCGGTAATATACCCCATGAATTTCGGATGGCCGTTAAACAGGGAATTGTTTAAAAGCAAATCTGTTGCCCGGGCCAGCAATTCGCCGGCCGGGCTGCCCTTTTCCGGCAAATTCCCCGATCCCAGAATCGACTGTAGTTTCGACGGACTTTGGCCCGCCGTGACCGGGCGTTTATCTATGGTATCCAGGAAATCGGCAATATCATCTATTAAGCGATGTCCTATGTCCCGAAATTCATCTTTGTTAATATCGATCGGGTTAACACGCTTTGCCGCCATTGTGATTGGTTAGTTAATTATTGATTATTTCCGTTTCCACCTTCTCGAGGATTTCTTCTGCCAGTATTTTCAGGCTCTCATTTCCTTTTTTCTGCATACTTGCCATGGTATTTCTAAACGCTACTTTATTAATAAGTTCCAGGCGTATTTCGGGTTGATTGATTACTTCGGAAGAAATCGCCGACAGTTCCGTATCATTCACACGAATAAAATCGAACAGATAAAACTTTTTAAACATTTCGAGCATGCTGCTGGAATACCCGTGCGATGCATAAGCAGTGTTGCTAATGAGATTGGGCACCGTTAACCGGTCTATAAGGTTGGTGTTATTGTTTTGGGTATTTGTAGCAAATATCTCTATACTTTGATTAAACGCCAACAGGTCACCTTTAAGGGATTCGTTGGAAATTAAATTAATCTGCCCGGAATTGATCATCTCCATAAGGGTGGTGTTGGCGTTGGAAAATGTCCATCGAACGGTAAGGTCATTCAGTTTTGCAAAAATGCTGTCCATATTGTGGAAGCCCTGGTTTATTTCGTAGTGTCTAACAACGTCTTCGGATTGCTTCAGGATAATATCCTCGCAGGCGATATAAATGTCGAACAAACCAATTTGCGCCTGCAGGTCGGTTTTCAGGTTCTTAAGATAGGTTAATTCCTGTGCTTTCAATTTTTTTCTGTCATTCCAACTGTTTATCGATAAGGCAATTAGAATTCCTATTACCACCAGGAAGATTTCTCCAACAGCGTACAAGAGGTATTTAGAGAAGCGATTCTCTCGGATTAAACTTTGTCGGATGTGGCGGAAGAATTTAATCATTTACTTACATAGTTTTTGAAGCTGTTTGTAAACAGGTTGCATTTCGTTTAAAATTTTCTGAAAATGTTGTTTTTCTCTATTGCTCATCAGTACAAAAAACACAAGGTCGTTCTGGAACTGCTTATAGACTTTCGAGTTTTCATCCAATTGCCAGTTATTGACAGGAAGCGTAGCCATCACTTCCTCTCCTAAAGACGCTTTGGCGTAATCTGCGTATTGAAATCCTACTTGATTATCATCTTCGTAAGCAAATGCTCTTTCTATACTATGGTTTCTATTTAAATCCAGTTGGTATACTAAATTGTCCAATTCAGCATAATACCGAATAAGTGTTTTTTTTAGGGAGTCGTTCTTTATAAGATTAAGCTTGCTCGAAGAGGTAATATCTAAAATCGTTACTTTACTTGGTGCAAATGCGTTGGTTCGCAGCGCTTGAATATAATTGTCTATAATATATTCTTTAGATTTTTCTTTTTTTGGTAAGTCTAAAAGAAGTGCTTTACTCTTTTTGATTTTATAGTCTGACTCGTCCGATAGTCTTTTAATATTACGACGGTCAAGCTCAAAATCTTCCAATAATCTACAATAATATTCATTTTCTATTATAGTATTTTTCCTTGACTCATTCCAGTTATTTATTTGCAGAGCAATTAAAATTCCTATTACCACAAGGATGATTTCACCAATGGCGTATAGCATGTACTTGCTGAATTTATTTTCAGAAAGGAGGCGATGGCGAATTTTCCGGAAAAATTTAATCATAAGTAATCAAATATTGATTTAGATGTTGAATTAGACCTCTGGAGTTGATTAAAGAATATTCCATTTCGTCTTTTGTAAGTCTAAAAAGAATGCGCTTAAAATTGCTGATACCTTGAAATGAAGCGGCCAAGTGACTCAAGTCGACATCTTTCCATACCAAGGAATCTATAAGCTTACCTTGGTCGTGCAAGGAAGTAGAACCAAAAGTGTATCTGTCTACATATTGAGCCAATTTCCCCCTATAATCATTAGTAATGCTTTCCACCATACCCCGTCGATAAAATTTACCATTGTAATAGTCTTTAATATGAGCTTTAAGCGTATCGTCGATAATCTCAACGAGACCCGTTTTATTCATGCTTTCATAGGCATTCGTATTATAATATATTGGATTGTTCCAGTTTGGATTAAATTCATTTTGGGTGATTTTGAACAGCGTGTCGATCGTCGCCCTAGGCTGTGCTATGCGTTCTCTCAATGATTCATTGAGTTGATATTGATAATTTACTTCTTGCAAATGCTCGCTTATTAAAAGTGTATCCTGAACCAGATCGCTTTTTAATGCACTAAGCGCTTTACGTAAACTGGTATTTATCTTTCTTTCTTCATTCCAATTGTTAATTTGCAGCGCAATCAAAATCCCAATTACCACAAGGATTATTTCGCCAATGGCGTACAACAAATACTTACTCAATTTATTCTGAGAAAGTAAGCGTTGGCGAATATGGCGGAAGAATTTAATCATCTCTTGCTTTTAATTCAGAATCGATTAGTGCTAGGATGGTAACAATATCATTCCGCAAAGATTCACTTTGTACTTTTGTAAAAAGTGAGGATGATATGACGGTCGACAGCAAATCTGCTAATTTCTTATCGGCTAGAAATGCTTCTACATCGACCTGCTCTTTTGACGTACTAAAAACATTTCGTTTTGTATTCGTTTTATCCAATAATAGGGTTTGGACCACATCTAGGCGATTCCATTTGGCAGCTGTTATGTTTCGTACCGGATAATGGTCGTATAGATACGGGAGGTAATTGTTTCTTAAAATAGAAATCCAAGCTTCTTCTTCTTCAGTTACTTGCACCAGATCACTTGGCCATTTTGAGAGTTTGCTGCGTAATTCTAAATTTTGAATTAGATACAGTCGTCCTCCACTTATAAGGTCGTTAGTAATTGGATCAAACGTTGGAGCGACTGTTGTTCTGGCCAAATAAACAACTACAGAGTCTCGAATTATAGTTGACCGATTATCATGGTACCCTAAGAGCATAGTACCTGCATTGACCATAGCGGTGCGCATAGAAATTTTTTCATCCAGCTGTAGAAGGTTTGCCCTAAACTCTTCACGAAGCTGCTTCAAAGTTTCAAGCTCTTCTTGATGCTCTCTTCGCCCTTCTTTCCAATTGTTTAAGGAGAGTGCAATCAATATCCCCACAACCACCAGAATAATTTCGCCTATGGCATAAATAAGATATTTGGAAAAACGGCTTTCTTCAATAAGGCGTTGTCTAATTCTTCGAAAAAACTTTATCACGTTCTACTATTTAATTCATTTAAAACTGAAAATAAATAAACTGTTCTCCACTGCCCTGAGCAATACATATAAGCACAAATAATACGGCCCAAACAACCCCCAGTACCACGGGAGATGTTTTAAGAGCCACAGCTTTCATCGAGGTATTGCGCATCAGCCAGTGACAGATAAACAGGATGAGTATAACCGTAAACACTTTTAAAATATCGAAGGTCTGCAGAATTTTTTCGCCCTCATTTAACCCAAACATGGAGCCCAGCATATTCCAGGCCGTGGAAAATTCGCGGGCCCTGAAAAATACCCAGGTAACGTTTACACAGAAATAGGTGAGCAAGGCCACCAAAATGCCGTTCCAGGTGGTTATTTTAATATGTATTCTATTCCTTAACAGTCTTTCTGCGACTAAGTAAATACCGTGCAAGGCACCCCAGATCACAAAGGTCCACGCGGCGCCATGCCACAGTCCGCCCAGCAACATGGTGATCATTAAGGCCGCATACATCCTGGTAATGCCGTGCCTGTTGCCTCCTAACGGAATATAGAGATAATCCCTTAGCCAGGTAGAAAGGGAAATATGCCAGCGCCTCCACAGGTCTGAGAAACCAATGGCCGCATACGGATACCTGAAGTTATCGGGAAGGATTATGCCCAGCATTAGCGCAATTCCAATGGCACAGGTGGAATAACCGGCAAAATCAAAGAATATCTGACCCGAAAATGCAAGCGTGCCCGTCCAGGCATCCAGGCCGTGTAATATGCTGCCGGATCCGAAGACATCATCCGAAGTTCCCGCCAGAAGGGTATCTGCCAATACAATTTTCTGAAACAGTCCGATCGTTAAAAGAAAAGTACCCCAGAGAAACTGCTCTGTGGTCGCCTTCTTTTCTTCATAGAACTGAGTAATGAGTTCCTTGGCCCTAACGATAGGTCCGGCCACCAACTGAGGAAAAAAGGTAACATAGAGTGCAAAATCTAAAAAGGTCCGTGCAGGCTCTATTTTTCTTTTATACATATCGATGGTATACGACATGGTTTGAAAGGTGTAGAATGAAATTCCCATTGGAAGAATGATATCCATGGGTTGTGCCTTAAAATCCATCCCTATTGCATTAAGGCCCATCACAAAGTTTTCCAACAGAAAATCTCCATACTTAAAGAAGGCGAGAAAACCCAGGTTGACAAACAGACTAAGCAGTAACCAAAACTTCCGTTGGCGCTGATTCTCTAACACCGCTAACTTTTTTCCGGCTGTGTAGTCTACAATTGTAGAGATCCACAGCAGTATGACCAAGGGCGGGTTCCACATGGCATAAAACAGGTAGCTCGCTAATAGCAGCATCCGTTTCTGATTGGTCCAATTGAATATTTTGGAATAGTACAGTATGAGGACTATCACCAAAAAGATGATAAAACTTAAAGAGTTGAATAGCATGGTTGGTTAGTTAGTTGGTTTTTTTAAGCGCTTTGTCTTTAATCATTTCCCGTGCAATCACACGAGTAAAGATGTCCGCATCTTCGGCACTAAGGTGCGACCATTCCGGACAAATCATATTTTTTAACTCCTCGTAATCTTCATAATGATAGCTCTTTGCCCCTGTTTTCCTAACGAGTTCATCATAGAGCTTTTCCCTGGGAAAGAATTTAGATTCTCCGTCCTTAAACATCCCACTGGAAGGGGGCCTGACTAAGATTAAGTTACCTCCTCGCTCCGTAAACTTTTTGGCATCTGCCACAAAAAAATTAGTGGTTCCCTCTACATCCGGTGAAGGACCACCTCTGGTTAAAATGAATTTCCAGGCATTTTTTATCACATTGGCAAAAGCCGTATCCTCCACAGTACGTGCTGTCATCCTTACATTTCTGTCCAAATCGATAGTTCCAAACTCAAAAAATGGCGGGTATTGTGGTTTCCCGGTGCGTTCGGTTAATTTTATCCGGTTCAACAAGCCCTTTAGGTCGATGTTTTCATCGGCATCCTCTTCATGGCCCGACATCATCACCAGGTTTTTCTGTAGCGGAATTGAAAGCCAGTGATTAACTCGATTAGCGTATGTTCGCTGATGGAAGTGATCTACCCGAGTTTGGGGTCGCTGCCAGGGTGAAGCCTGGGGAAAGGTGGTCGAGAAAAACAAAGCGGGTGTAACGCCAACAATGATGGTCCCGTCGAAGTCTGTGTGTTCAACGAGGTCATGAAAAATGGGTAGCGGGGAACTTCCGGCAGAAGCGAGTTGAATGGGCCTTTTCCCGGTAAGCTTTTCAAATTCATCGAGCTGAATATCAAAAAGTACCCGGGACGATCCTGTTATAACTACGTCATCGGCTAAAAGTTCATCCACTTTAGCACGTTCTACGGCCCACAGGTGTTTGTTGTCGTCCAGGGTTGGCTCATAGCCCTGGGATCGCCAATAGAGTTCCCAGGAAACTAGCGCAATTGCACTTATAATAAGCGCAATTGAGAAGGAGGTCTTTAATTGCATATTGGTCATAGGTTGGATTTTGTACATGAATATCGCTGTAACGCGGCAGGAGTCGGCGCACCACCGCAGCTTGTATGCAAGGCTGGAGTTATGATTTCAACAAGGATTCGCTTAAGGATTCGCGGAAAGAATATATTCACAGTTGGTTGGTTTCTATAAAGATATGATTTTAATCGAATTAGCCTTTTAAATATTTAAATTCGGATGGGTTATTTACTACTTCTCAATTACAAAATTGAACCAATTTGATTATAGGCTATTATTTTTTGCTGCGTTTATTCATTACTCTCCTCAAGTTCCAGTTCGATCAGTTCCAACAGCCTGATAATCCTTTTTCTCAGGGCAAAGGCCTGGATATTTGTTATGTTGTTAAACAGTATACAGGCACTGGCCATACTCTCTAATTCTGTTCTGTATTCTAAAACAGTTTGTGGAATGTCGATGTCATTCTTGGTGATATGATAGCGAATGGTATCCTGCTTATCCAGTGCGTGATTCGGCGAATAGCCGCTATTGAGAATATTTGCGGTCATATTGCGGATAAGCCTTGATTTCACCAGCACCGGGTCGTAATTCCTAACCCGTATCTGTTGCCATCCTTTTTCTATCTCCTGCACCTGATAGGCATCGGAAGTCCAGTTAGAAAGCATCTCTGCGATACTGTCGTTTTCAATGAGCCTGAGTTTCCCCGAAGTCATTATATCATTTTGTATGGGGTCGAAGGTAGGATCCTGAGACAGCCTGAAAATGCAATAGAGTAAGGAATCGGCCTCCATGGGCCGCGGCTCATCCAAATAGCTTAGTAAGAGATCGCTGGCGGCAGACATCTTATTGCGCATGTCAATCTTTTCGTCCAGCTGACGAAGGTTTTGAGTGTATTCCTTTTTCAGTTGCATCAGAATCTTCTGTTCCTCAGCCCGTTCTTTGCGGTATTCATTCCAATTATTGATCTGAAGCGCGATTAAAATTCCGATAACAACAAGCACAATTTCCCCAATGGCATAGAGAAAGTATTTACTGAACCTGCCTGCGGGCAGGGTATTAATCAAATTCTGACGAATTCTTCTAAAGAATTTAATCATAGTTTATCGATTCATCATTTCGAGGCACAATCTAAGGTGCGCAATTAGTTTTTTGTGATTTCAGTGTTAATTGATTCGGTAATATATAATAACTCCTGTTTCAGTTTCTTTAAGCCCGAAACCATATTTTGTTCATTCATTCGCTTGTATAACATTGCGATTTCTATCGACCAAATTATTTTTTCCAGGTTATCCTCAACCCCAAGTCTTTCAGCAAGCAAAGGGTGATCTTTGATCCTGTTTTGTAAATGTGGTTGGGAGCCGTAGATTCCTGCATTTTCGATCCGGTCGAAATAATTGTTGTTCCATTGGGTATTGGTTTCGATCAAATAGTCCTGGTCCCGTTTAAATGCGGTTATTTTCTTTCGCAGATAGGAAGGGATTAATTTAATTTCACCGGTATTTTCCAGTGATGTTACGGTGCTGTTGTGAAATCGAAGGGTGGTTGTTATAAAATCCAGTTTATTCTGATTATTCAGAACATCATGCATTGAAAGCGTCGATGCTTTATAACTATCCAAATAGCTATCATAGGCTGAGATCCCAATGTTGAATTCTTCTATTTTCTCATCAATATAATTTGAGTCTGATCTTAAATCTTCCAGTAGATTTTGGTAAATGGTAATCCTGATGTCGCCAATTTTTCTGTTCTCATTCCAGTTATTAATCTGCAGCGCAATTAGTATGCCTATAACAACCAAAACAACCTCTCCTATTGCATAAAGCAGGTATTTACTGAATTTGTTGCCGACAGGCATGTCCGACAATAAACGAAGGCGAATCCTACGAAAGAACTTTATCATTGATTATGATTTACTTCGCTTTACCCTGTCCCTGAAGAATAGCGGCGCAGGATGAATATATACACTTGAAAACCTATTGAGAATTGTACGGTAGACCTGTATCACAGTTGGTTAGTTTCCCTAAAGATATGATTTTAATCGAATTATGCCTACTTTAAATAAAGGTCAGGTACACAATTATGGATTTCAGGAAAATGCCGGGATCGTTCTCGCTTCCATTGTTTACGCTATTGTTTATCGCTTAAAAATTTAATAGCATTATCGAGTACAGGGTCCTTATTTTCCATATAGTCCGATAAGCTTTTCCTTACTTCAATGTCCGGCGCAATTCCTACCCCTACGAACTCCCTGCCATCGGGATAGGTATCTTTTTTTGTACAGATCCTTGCCTGCCCCCCGTCAGGTAGATCAAACATAATTGGCTGCCCCGTACTTCCAAAGGTGGGTTCCCCGATCTTAGTCATATGATTCTGTTTGTCCGCAAATATCAGAAAGTCTTCCGCCGCCGAGCCAGTATTATGGCCGATCAATATAGCCGTGGGAATTACGATCCTCCTGGTTGCAAGTGCTTTTCTATCAGCAACAGAAAGTGTGTCAGGACTGTAAGGGAAATCGTGATAATATTCATCACGATATGACAAATAAGCCTGTTTGGCCCATGCGTTATCCAGGGTATCCATTTCTTCGGTCCACTTCCCCCAGGCCTTATAGCTGGGAATATGCATTCGACTTTGTGTTCTTGAACCATAGAAGATGGTATCGTTTGTGAGATACTTAAAAATTTCCATCCCGATATTTGTATTTCCGCCGCCGTTTTTCCGCAAATCGATTATAAGGGCTTTAGCTTTCTTTAATTCGGGTATCAGCTTTTCAAAGTCGGTGTTTATCTGCTCGTTTGAAAAGGAGTTCAAGGCCACATAGGCGATATCATTCTCGAGCCAATTAAAATCCAATAATTCGGTTTGATCAAATGGCGGATAAACAGCATCCTCTTCTGTTTTCGCAGGGGTAACCGACAACTTCCTTAGTTCTCCATCGGGTAGCTTTAGTTCCAGAGTATATCGAGTTCCAACATAGCCTTCCAGCAACTTCCAAACACCCCAGTCTTCGAGTATATAATCCGTCGACGACGAGATATACGGCACTACTTCGTTTTTGATGTATTGCTTTGTGGGAAGGCCATTCACTTTCACAATCTCCGTCCCAATGGGGATTTCGTCCTTCTTACTCTCATTTATCCGAGTAATTATAGCTTTGCCTTCTATGTTGGTTAGAAATAATCGGTACGCACCAAAATTTGTGTTGTATATGCTATCCTGTATGTGTTTGGGAAAAAAAACGTTAGTGTGCCCGTCTTTTAAATAGGCGCAGAATTTTTGCAGCAGTCTGTAGTATTCGTAATCGTTTTCTGTGTCACCGACTTTGCCAATGTATTCTTGATACATCGCATCCCATTCATTTCTATCCACTTTGTTCAGATAGACAAAATTGTAATTCGTTTCCTGCCAGAACTTAGATAGGCCGTAGATTTTTTCTTCATTGGTTAACTGGTCGGGTATTTGAGCGCTAACAAAACCCGGAATACAGATCATTAAGATGAAAATAATTCGATTCATTGGTAGGATGTTTTCTCTAAAGACGTAGGGAAACCGAATTTGTTTCACAGCTGATTGTCTAAATCTAAACTATGGATGTGAGAAAAAATTTTCGAAATTCCATTAGGTTATGATCCAGGAAGCATAGCATATCACTTATAGCTTCAAACTATCTTTAAGTTTCATCACCTTCTCTCGATGCCTGTCGAGTACAGAATCTGAAAACTCAGGGTTATTCTTAATATCACGGATTATAGGGTTCCCGGACAATTCTACTCGATTTTTATTATCGATGGGTGTTAAATTCACCGGTGGAGAAAGTGTATCTGTTGATTCCATATTATCGTTCGAAGTGAGGGTAAATATCAGGCTGGTCACTAAACAAAATAATAAGAACCCGGAGACTACATATATGGGTTTATTCACGATGGATTTTCGAGGGGGATAGGCAATAACAGGCAATTGAAATGAATACCCGAGCTTAGGATGAGTTTTTATAATGTCCTTGTTTCTCAGGACAGTTCTTAATCTGGAAATGGAATTATGCAAACTATTCTGTGCCCCCGGATAATCCTGCCAGATAGTTTCAATAAGTGTGTCTTTGGAAACAATCGCTCCCTGATTATCAATTAATTCGCGCAGTATACTATTCAGAATAAAATCCAATTCAATCTCGTCACTGTCATTTTTAAACACAATTTTTCTTTGGGCAGGATAGTACAGGATCTCAGCACCTAATAACAGGCAAGTATTCGACATTTAAGATTAATATAAGGTTTATATAAGACTTAAAAATAGTAATTAATACGAGAATGAATTTTTTTAGCCATTCAATAACCAATTGTTGCCATGATGAATAAAAATCTAGTCTTAATGGTGGTCCTACTGGTATCATGTCAGTCTGAGTACGCTGAAAGTATCGATCTCACGGCTTATCTAAAGGATCACGTAAAAATTTTAGCCTCCGATGAATATGAGGGAAGAGCGACAGGAACCGAAGGCGAAACCCTTGCGGCTAATTATATAATGGAACAATTTAACACACTTTCCTTGGTTCCGTGTGGTGATCGGAAAGGCTTTGTTCAAAGCTTTCCCATACTCGAAAACGAACTCGATCCCTTTAATTCTTTTCTTTCGGTTGAAAATACTAGGTTTAAATACGGTACGGATATCATTCGAATTGGAGGCGGTGGTACTTTTAAAGCGCAGCGGTTAAATTCCGGGCTGATCGTCGTGAATGGCATTACCGACACGCTAACGCCCGCTGAAAAAGTCCTTATAAAGAACAGCATAGTACTTTATAATCCGCCTTCGGAGAAGGGGAAACTAACCATGGACGCCAGAAGGTTTATGTTTATACTAGCCGGGTACGGCCCGGCATCCATCTTAGTAGCGACTGATAAAGATGAGTCGAAGTGGCAACAGTACAAGCCTGAATCTAATCTTAAAACAACCCAACAAGCCGCATGGCCAATGTGGTTAGACAATAAGAAAGAAACCACACATATCTCGTTTTTTGAGGTTAACGAACAGGTCTTAAATCAAGTCGGGCTTAGAAGAAGCGACGGAAATCAATTTAATATTCTCAGGCTGGATACAAAAATTGAAGTGGATGTAAACACACGCCCTACCCGGTTGATCTTCGGGAAAAACATTGTGGGATATATTGCCGGTACAGATTTAAGTTTAGCCCGGCAACCTATAATTGTATCTGCCCATTACGACGGACTAGGCGTATCGACATTCCAAAACTTGGAAGATCGAGTCCACAATGGCGCCGACGACAATGCATCCGGAGTAGCCGCTTTGATCGAAATAGCCAGAATGTTTGCCGGGAGTAAACCGCGACATCCTATCATCTTCTTGGCAACCAGTGGTGAAGAAAAAGGTTTATGGGGATCAAATTATTTTATCAATAAATTTCCCCTTCCCATGCTTCAACCAATTGCAAATATTAACATTGATATGATTGGAACTCATTACAGAGATGGAAGTATGTATATAATCGGACAGCACGAATTGGAAGAACTCAATGTTTTTGACGATAGTAGGTTAAAACTACTTTCAGACCATGCATTTGAACTCGATTTTCCGAAGGAACATATGTACTATCGTTCAGACCAGATTAATTTTGTGGAACAAAATATACCTGCGGTATTGATGACTTCAAGCGGCCTCCCCGATCATTATCACGAGATAAATGATGAATATGCGGTAATAGACTTTGATCATTTAAACGATGCGACCCACAGCGTGTATCAGTTTCTACTAAAAATTGACAGAGGTCAGCTCAACTTAACGTTTAAAAGGCCTGTGGAAGCCATCATAAGGAATTGGCATTTAGCAGCGGATGATCCGTCCTAATCAGCTTTAGGGCTCTTACTTTTTCTTTTTTTCCGAATCCACGTTAAAAGTGCGCCGGAGGTGATCGCCATGGATACCGCAAGTCCATTAAACAGTATGTCCTCAAGATCGAACACCCGATTCGGTATCAGAATTTGAAGGACTTCATCCAACACCCCAATTAAAAATGAAATAATAAGCGCAAGTAGCCCCGGCTTAAGAATCAACTTCTTTCGAATTGCGCGCTCGACCAATGCCATATGAATAAAAATTGCCAACACACTGTATTCAATTAAGTGACTGCGTTCGGGCGCACCCAGCCTAAAGATCAACATACTATAAACGGCGATGATTCCTATAAGAATTGAAAGTTCAAGTTTACCCGGCTTTGTCCTTAAACCATGAAAAATTACAGTCGCCGCGGCTAGTAACATGCCGGAGACAAAAAAGACAGCCTGAATATCCTGGTCTCTTAATTGATTTGCGAGAGGCGTGCCCACAAAAAGGGTAGCGTAAATTGCTGCAAGTACAGCCATCGCGCACAACCAAAGTCGTTTTTCATATGCTGATGTGAACAAAGGGGTACTCTTTGCCATTACTTCTTATTAAATCGATAGTCTAATCTCAAAAACTCCTAACCACGTTTCAAAAAAACTACCTTTCGTAATCGGGAAGTTACAAACAAATGCCCTGGTATCATCCTGGAATTCTGCCCGGTAATCCACGGAATACTCATTATGCCGCGAGCTCCTTCCGCCCGTCGGGTAATAGAAATTATAGATCTGAGGTAATTTAAGGAGGTTTCGGGATTAAACCTTACTCATAAAGACGAACCATTTAAGATATTGATAGAATTCTTTCTATCCTAAGCTGCTATTTGCATCACGGCAGAAAAAATACAGCATTGAGGAACAGCGCTGTATTCTTTGTTTCTTAATACTGTTATAGTTGCTGCTTTATAGCGTCCAGTTCCTTCCGTAATGTTATATATCGTTTCCTGGCGTCCTCACCTATGGTCTGGTCGGCCGAACTAATCATATAATACAGATACGCTATCTGAGATACCAACATTTGTTGAGGGTAGGCTCCTTCCGCATTCTTAAGCTGATTTAAAATACGCTGCAACTCAGACACCTTCGTACTGCTGCCATTAGAAGCTTCCGTAGGTAGCTCCTCAATTTCTTTCTCCAGTTGATCTTGCAATTTTCGTGCTTCTGAAAGTAGATTAATCACCTTCCATTGGAAGTCGTTCTGCTCTGTTATCATCTGCTGTTTCAGACCGGATGCCTCGACCCTAGGGTCTATCACAATCTCAAAGTCTTGCTCGAGTTCCTTCCCTCCTGCTGAAAGTTTTACAGTGTAGTTACCCGGAGGTACTAAAGGGCCGTAGGTATAGCGATCCTCTTCTTCTTTTGCCCATGGGCCTTGAGAGCGCATGTTCCAGGCAAAACGATTGAAGCCGCTATTGGTAGTGAGGGTCTCATCCACATAGCGGAATGTCATACTCAAATTCATATCCTCTACTTCTCTTGGCTCTACAGACAGCTGCGTACTGTCGCAGATTATTTCGGTGATAGTCTCTCCGCGTTCGTCCCGTATTTCCAGACTTAAGTCTCCGTTATAACCGTTGGGAAGATAATAATCGATACGCACTGCACTTTCAGGATATTCAGGGGTAGTACCGCCGCCACCGCTTGGAAATCGGTACCGTACCGTGGTGTCGGGTTTAAATAATACCGGCGAGTCTCCTAATTGAAGCACCTGGTTTTGCCGTAATGCCGTTATATCATCGAGTATCCAAAAGCCTCGGCCCATTGTACTTAGAACAAGGTCTCCCCGGTGTATTTTAATATCGGTAATGGGTGTAACGGGTAAGTTTTGCTGAAAGGGTTTCCAGGTGTTCCCATCGTCCAAGGACACAAACATCCCGTACTCGGTTCCTGCGAATAACAGACCCGGTTTTTCGGAATCTTCCCGTAGTACTCTGCTAAAATAATCGGCCGGAATTCCGTTGCTGATCTTAGTCCATGTTGTTCCGAAATCCTCGGTCTTATAGAAATACGGAGCGCTGTCTCCTAACAGATGCCTATCTACGGCTATATAGGCTTTTCCGGCATTAAAATGAGAAGCGGCGATAGATTCGATACGACCACCGGGCGGTAACGTTCTGGGCGTTACATTCTTCCAGGTCTTACCACTATCGCGGGTGAGATATACTAAACCGTCATTAGAACCTGTCCAGATTACACCTGCTTGAATAGGTGACTCCCGAATTGAATATAAGGTACTATAATATTCCTCCCCGGTAATATCTCTGGTGATTGGACTACCGCTTATTACTTGCTTATCGGCTTCGAAGGCCGTGAGGTCGGGCGAGATTGTTTGCCAATTTTTCCCGTCATTGAGGGTTCTGTGCAAATACTGCGACCCGTGGTAAACTACATTAGGATCGTGAGGCGACACATGTATGGGCGCCACCCGCTGAAAGCGGTACTCAAGGTCCTTCGGATTATGCCCGTAGATATTCGATGCTCCAACATAATAACTCTTTTCGGTACCCGTACGCTTATCGAATACCCCAAAGCGTCCTTTACAATTAGAATAAACGATATTATGATTGCCGGGCTTGGGCACGGCCGGACCGGTTTCACAGCCTCCGGTATTAATCACCCAGCCTCTTCCGGGACTTTGAACTCCGTAAGGCGGAAAACTGGGTACGGCTATGGTGCTGTAATTATCCTGCATACCCCCATATAGCCAATAGGGATATTGATCATCCACTTCCACTTGATATATCTCCGCCGTAGACTGATTAAATTGGGAAGACCAGGTCTTTCCCCCATTCATACTAACATTGGCGCCCCCATCGTTGCTTTGTATCAGGATATCAGGATTGTTGGGATTCAACCAAATGTCATGATTGTCACCATGCGGAACCTGTAAAGGCTCCCAGGTCTCTCCTCCATCCGTCGATTTCAATAATGGGTTGGCATTGGAGTAGAGAATATCCGGATTGGTAGGATCTAACTCAAGATTGGTGTAATAAAACGGTCGGTTAACAAGGCCTTTTTCATTCGATACCTGAATAAAACTGTTGCCCTGATCCTCAGATTTATACAATCCACCTTCCTCTCCCGGGGCTTCGATTATCGCATACAGTATACTACTGTCTACGGGAGAGACCGCCAGGTCGATCTTTCCAATTAGTCCTTGGGGCAGGCCTTTATCCAGTTTTTCCCAGTCTTTTCCACCGTTGATCGACTTATAGATTCCGCCTTCAGAAGATTCCCCTCCGGATATAATTGTCCAGGGCTTTCGCTCTGCTTTCCAGGCTGCAGCATATACGATATTCGGATTTCCCGGTAACAGCTCCAGGTCGGCAAACCCAACTGTATCAGAGATATACAACACCTTTTCCCAGGACTTACCGCCATCGACAGTTTTATATACCCCTCGCTCCTCGTTGCCTTTAAAAGCATTGCCGATAGCCGCAACCCATACAATATTGTGATCCCTGGGATCGATTTCAACCGCCCCAATCTGTCCCACCTTCCTTAACCCAATATGAGCCCACGTCTTCCCTGCATCTACCGATTTATACATGCCTTTTCCGCTTATAACATTGCTTCGAAGGCCGTCGGAACCCGTACCTACATAAATGATATTTGGATCGTTCAACGCCACCTCAATAGCTCCAATGGAAGGCGTTTCAAAGAATCCGTCTGATATATTATTCCAGCTGGTACCGTAATCATCAGATTTCCATACCCCACCACCCGTTGCTCCGAGATAAAAAGTCCCCGGCAGTTGAGGCGTTCCGGTTACCGTTGTAACTCTTCCGCCCCGTTCGGGCCCGACACTGCGATAGAGAAAGGAGCTAAAATCCTGTGCGTGAGATTGAAATACGAATAAGGTGGAAAATAAAAAGAGTAAACCCCGGTATACTATGCGCATAGAAGAATTTTTTTATGAGATTTCGCAAGATAAGAAATCACATTTGATATCTCAAAATGAAGAATTCGAGACATATTTTAAATGGGGTCATTGCCCGGGTTAATTAGTTTGCAGACCATTTTAGTTATTAGGCGGAAATCGACCGAAACCCGCTACAGCTCTTCCACCAGTTGAATATTGTTTCCGCAGGTGTCGTTGAAAACAGCAATCTTTACCGGACCCATTTCAGTTGGTTCTACACTGAATTCCACGCCAAGCTTTTTTAAACGTTTATATTCCGCCTCCACATCCTTAACATCGAACTGGGTATACGGTATTCCGGCCTCCATCAGTGCATCCTGGTAGACTTTCGAAGGTTCAAAATGAAGGGGCGCCGGTTCCAGTAACAGTTCGGGGCTGTCCTTCCAATCTTTGGATACCAAGGTGAGCCATCGATTACCACCTCCCAGGGGGATATCCTTGTTTTTTATAAATCCCAGTTTCTCCGTATAGAATTTTAATGCTTTTTCCTGGTCTCGCACCGGGATGCTCATTAGTGTAACTTTCATCTTTTGGTTAATTTCATCGTATTCTGAATTCACATCGAATAATCGAATACGAGTGGTTAAAATATACTTACAGTTCCTCTCGCAAATTTCAGGATACAAGCGGTTGAAACCCTCCGTACAGCATTCTTTTGGCATCGAAAATCAATCGCTCAGAATTGGTTAACGGACCAACCAGATCTGCCATCCTCGGGTCTTCAGGAACTAGTTTGTTAGCCTGTTCACGAATGGCTTTCGAAGGAAATAAGACCCAGCCAAATACGATCACTTCATCTTCTTTTAGGTCCACCACCTCCTTAAAGGACCGGGTGCCTTCAAGGTTTAAATCTTCGCCTACAAACTCCTGGTAGGCAATTGCACCGTATTCCTTCCATATTTCAGCTACCTTTTCCGCCACACGCTTGTATTTGTCCAAGTGAATTCGGGGAACCGGCAGTACAAATCCATCCAGGTAATTTGCCATATCTTTAATTGTTAATTTTAATTCTATTATTGTTCTTCAGCTAAAGTCAGTGCTTATTTCTGCGCTAGGCCGTCCAGAAACCGAAATATCTCTATATAAGCGTGTTCCAGTTCTTCTTGAGTTGGGCTGTGTCTTGCCTCAGGCAAATAGATTACCCGGTCTTTTCCTTCAATTAAGTTCCTGTTGAACTCCACAAACGTTTCGGGGGGAATCTGATTATCTTCACCTCCATGCCACAGAAAAACTGGCGGATCATGCTTGTCAAGATAGGTGATTGGTTCGTAAACTGCAATTCGCTCCTTTTGCTCGTATCCTTCCGAAGGAAAAAGGGCGCGTCCTGCTTTACTCCATAATGCATTCTCATGGTCTACAAAAATTTTCTCCACCACGTCCAGCCCGTCTACGGGGCCAGAAAAATTGACGATGCCGGTTATCCTGATACCCTCCATTAGTGTATCGGGATAATCAGCATTGTTTTGAGCCAGGCCTACAATTGTTGCTATATGGGCTCCCGCGGAAAAACCTGTAACAATAATATTGTCGAGGTCTAAGCCGTACTCAGTGTTATTAGTTTTCAGAAAGTTTAAAGCATTTGTGAGATCGGTAGTTGCCACGGAAATTCCTCGTTTCAGGCGGTAATTCATATTGACCACATTTAATCCTTTCTTCAGGTAGGGCTCGATGTATCTTTCCTCTGCGCTTTTATCACTTGCGTAGTAGGCACCCCCGTGAAGGAAGACGATTGTGAAATTATTCTTCCCATATGAGCTGGCATCTTTGGAAATATAAATGTCCAGTTTTTGTTCAGCATCCCTGCCATACGAGACATTTTTCCGAATTTCATAGGTGTTCGCAATCTGTTCAGCGGATTTATCCAGAATTGAAGTTAGTGTTTTAGAGCAGGAAGCGAGAAGCAACAAACAGATGACAAAAGCGTTCAATTTTAAGTGTTTCATTGTCGGGTGGAGGTTAATTAGTCTTGAGTTATCATTATTCGTCATTTAACTATATTGAATTTATGAATGCAAGGATTCAACTCATCTAAAAGCGCCCGCATTTTGCGCATCCGATGCTTACGAACAATTTTTATTCCGCCATCATGCTGTTCTTATCGTAAAGGTTGCAGTCAATCCCACGCTAAAATTTCTAGGTAATCTTTCAACTCCGAAGATCGCTCTTGAATGTTCGCCTTTTTTTTCTAACACCTTCACAAATAAGTCTGATGCTCCATTTACGATCTCGGGCGAGTCGTCCCAGTGTTCTCCTGCTTGAAAATAGGCATCGATATGATTTAGGCCAACAATCGTGTCGAAGCCAATCTTCTTATCGATTTGCGCCAAAACATTGAGGGCACATAATTCCATGGCCTTATACCCCTGTGCCGTCGAGATTTCGTTTCCTAATCGTCCCTGGTAGAGGTACTTTTCATTTAAAATAGGGAATTGGATCGCAACGTAGGCAATATTTTCCCGCACATTTACCGAAACGTAATTTCCTCCCGGGGTTGATGTATGCGGAAGTTCGAGTCCAAGGTTTTTCAAAATTTCTTTTGGGTTCATATGTTTTTTACTCCTTTCGCTCTCATTGGGGAAGAACTAAGCAGGAGATATTACAGTGTTAAAATATAGATAACTCCGATCTGGTGGTAAATTCTTCCAAAAATTTCATCCCCCGATAGGAATTCCCTTTCTTATTCAATTTTGGGCTCCAGACGGCAATTGCATATTGATCGGGATGTACTGCTATAATGCCTCCTCCCACGCCGCTCTTGCCCGGAAGCCCGACCTTAAAAGCAAATTCTCCCGATTCGTCATAAAAGCCGCAGGTCTGCATCAGCGCATTTATTCGTTTAGACTGACTCTCAGTCAATATCGACTCATTGTTGTGTACTCCGAGTCCGTTATTGGCTAAAAACAAAAACAACTCGGAAAGATCCTTGCAACTCATTTTCAGGGAGCAGAGGTCATAGTAGAAATCTAAAACATCGGAGGGCTCATTGTCAATTTGTCCGAATGACTTGATGAAATTGCAAAGGGCGACATTTCGATACCCTACCTCTTTTTCCGACTGCGCTATTGTACCCGAATAGTCCAAAGTTTCGTTCTGCGAGATGTTGCGCACAAAGGCGATAAAGTCTTCTTTCGGATGCTTCAAATTGCTTAGAAGGATGTCGCACACCACGATTGCGCCTGCATTTAAGAACGGATTTCTGGGAATACCTTTCTCAACTTCCAGTTGCACAAGGGAATTGAATGGTGTACCGGATGGCTCCACACCCACCCTGTTCCAAATTTGGTCACCAACGATACGATAGGCAAGAATTAAGGCAAGTACCTTTGCTATGCTCTGAATGGAGAACTTATCATAGCAATCACCAACGCCAAAATGGATCTGATCAAGGGTCGATATGTGTACTCCAAAATTGGTTGGATCTACTTTAGCTAATTCGGGAATATAAGATGCCATTTCTCCCCGGTCTTCTATATTCTCAATTTTTTGGTAGACATCTCTAACTAATTCTGTAAAATTCATCTGTTCATTAAAATTGCACACCACGGTGTTCTGAGGCTGCGCAGTTCACGGCGGCCTCCAACGATTATACCCCGTGAGGATAGAGGAAAGGAGAAGCGCTGCCTGCGTTTTGCAGGATTAAAGATATCGTTTTTTTGAATGTGGAGCTCCCGGCCCGGGTAAAATTGAGCTATGTGACCTATGCAGGATTAGGCACTGTTTTATCATAACTTTCTTTCTGGAGTTTTAACTTCAATTTCTTTATTGTTCTTACTATTTCATCTCTGTTTATCTCATCTTTAATCCAACCCGGCAGCCGACTCGCGACACTTTTAGTTATATTTTTTAATGTTCACTTTTTCTTTGATATATAGGTACGTTGATCGGTTCCCCGAGAGGGAAGAAACTTATATTTTCTTCCGTTCCCTCAACCAGGACCGTGACCGTGTAAGGTTCCTCATCCGACCAATTATTACTCCACCTGTTCGAATTCCTCCTACTTACGTATGTCATCCCATTCCTTAATCCGGCTTGAAACGCAGGGCCCAGCGAGTCGACACCCTGAATAACTTTTTCCCTAGCGGATTTATCGACGTCAAAACCCGGATAAAAAAGATTTATTTTCGCCGGTTTAAGTTGATAATTTACAAAAGCATTATCGGGCAGTTGGATCGGTAAACCTTGATCGATATAGTGCTCAATATCCGTTCTAAAATCCAAATTATACCTACCGCCAAAATCAAAAATATCGGTATCCTCAATCTTTCCTTCGGAATTTTTGGCCTTTTCAAAAAGATAGCGCATGAGTTCTTTTATACTTGAACCCTTTGCCTTCAATTCTGTATTCCATTTTTGAGCGATCAAAGCCCCTCGATAATAGCTTAATTTTTTCTGGGCGGCACCAAAATCTTTGCGCTTAGCGATATCCATATGTGCTTCATAGGCACTTGGGTTATTGGCAATATTAATAATGTCGTTATTAAGCTGTTCAATAAAATAATTCTCGTTTATAATGTTTTCTTCCAACAACAATTGTCTGGATATGTACTCGGTAAATCCTTCAGTAAACCATTCTCGCTTAAATCCATATTCTCCTTTAGGAGTTGTTAAGTGCATGGCATTGGGCACCCAGTTGTGGAAATATTCGTGGGCAATAAGTGCGATCAGTTTATCTTCTTCTACGGTTGGGTCTACATAACAATAAAATAAATTAGGAATGGAAGCTCCTGCCAATAAACTTGTCCTCGGCAAGACGGTGATATAGTAAAACGGTTGGTCATAATCGTTAAAATAAGTCTTTTGACTTATAATTATTTGCTGAAGTTTTTCAAGCAGGTCCTCTTTATTAAAACTGAAATTCCCATTGATAAAAACCGTCACCCTACTCCCTTCTATTTCGAATATTTCACTTGTTTGGGTTGAATCGCTTCCGCCAAATCCGGCAGAAATAAGATCTTCAAAACTACTTTGAACCTCAATATTTTCAACGTCTTGAGAAAGTGAAGCGTATAGCGTCCAGTTTGGTATCTTAGTGGACATGCTTATTTTGTAGGTTAAGGATTTTTCAATAGGATTTGTTGGCACCATCCACTGGCACCCTGCCATATAGAAAAAGTTTGAAGCGAAGTTTGGAGCATACGAAAACTTGTCGAGTTCCACGGGGTCGTACCTGATGCTATATTTCAGATAGACCTCATTGTCTTTATTAGGTATAATTTTCCTGGAATTCGAGTCGCTGTCCAGTACTTGAGTTTCATTTTCTCCAACCACTTTTGTCACCCATTTATGAAGATCGGGTGTGCCGTAGTAATCCATAGGTAGCCGGATGAAATGAGTTGAATCGCTTTTATAAGCCAGGGAAACATCGAGTTGAAGATCGTTTCCTGAGTGTACAATTTCCAGGTCGTAATAATATGTATTGTCTTTTAGAGACCCGGAGTCACCGAGTTTAGCGGCAAAGCCGTAGATGCATAATAAAACAATGATGCTTACACCAAATAGAACCGGACGTTTTGCGCTATTATTCATTCTTTATAAATAGTTATAGAATAGAAATCCAATATGACTAACAACTTGTCTTTACGGCACCCACCTTGTCGACCTTGGTCCATCCGGCATGCTTGAGGCTTTGATCCGAACCCCTTCATTATGCAGCTTTGCTCGTACAGCGCCGGCAGCGAGCAGCCTGTTTGTCGGATTAAATATATTATTTTTTTGAATGCAAAATCGACAAGATCAGTCAACCCATAGCAATTTGTGTTGTAGTATGCTCACCCGGGTTTTTGAATGCCATCTATTAAGCAATTATGTCGCCTGTTTCTTCACTTTTCATGGCTCATCTCTAGCAAGAATGTCTTAGGTACTTCTAAATATTTTATCATTCTTTGTTCTTGAAGAAAGGAAAACATGCCGTAACTTGTATAAATCAAGCATCAAAATTATGCGGTCTAAACCCGTTTTTTAAATATACAGCTTATGAAATTTGTCGGTAGTCAGTTAGCGTATTATTTGAATGACAAAAATTTTAAAAGAAACTCTAAGATTCTGCTTAAATATGTAGCTCTTTTAGGAACTGTCATCCTGATCTACACAATCCTTTTCCACATTATAATGATAAATGTAGAAAACCAGGATCATTCTTGGGTTACCGGATTTTACTGGACACTTACTGTAATGAGCACGCTTGGTTTTGGAGATATCACGTTTGAATCTGATATCGGACGTATTTTCAGCATCCTTGTATTGCTTTCCGGAATTCTAATGTTATTGATCGTCTTGCCATTTGCCTTCATAAGACATTTTTATATCCCGCTTCTAGAGTCTCAAAATAAAAAAAAAGTTCCGAGACACGTTCCTCCGGGAACAAAGG
The DNA here is from genome assembly GCA_030148705.1 of Pukyongia sp. Lineage (GTDB taxonomy): Bacteria > Bacteroidota > Bacteroidia > Flavobacteriales > Flavobacteriaceae > Pukyongia. Next base: position 12,487 of record JASBSY010000009.1, on the reverse strand, counting down.
ACCATATTTTGCTGTGTGCTTTTGACGTGGTAGCCAGAGATCTGGCTGAACGATTAAGCCAAGAAAATACCACGTATTACGTGATCGAACACGAACTGTCTAAAGCGCTCGAATATCATGAAAACAATGTTCATGTAATTATTGGCGAATTGGACGATAAGGAAACATTTGTGAGGGCAAATATTAACGATGCGAAACTAGTGGTCGTTAACAGAAATGATTTTATAAACACAAAGATCATTCTCACCATTCGGGAAATAGCTCCCTCCATCCCTATTGTTGCCATAGCGACTGATGATGAATCGGTCGACGTCCAGGAACTCAGTGGAGCCGATCATGTGCTGCCTTTGAAAAGATGGCTGGGTGAACAATTGGCCAATAGAGTAAATGCACGACACGCTAAATCTCAACCAATAGGACAATATGAAGATTTGTTTATCGCAGAACTCCCTGTTCTCAACACTCCTTTGGTTTCAAAAACAATTAAGGAGGCCGCAATGAGGCAAAAATTCGGGGTTAGTATAGTCGCGATCAACGAAAGAGGTAGAATGAAACCGGTGCGCAGTGATGCAAAACTCACATTCGAAAGTGTTTTGGTCATTATGGGAAATAAGGATCAACTCGAGAGCATAGATGAGCTCTACCAGGATTATAATATAAATCCTAATCCGGTCCTGATTATAGGAGGAGGCAGAGTGGGGCTTGCTGCGGCGGCATCGCTTCATAAAAACAACATCCTGGTGAATTTAATTGACAAGGATCCTGAAATATGTGAAAAAGCAAGTCGAATTTGCAACAAGGTATTCGCCGGGCGGGCTTCAGATTACGATCTCTTAACAAAGGCAGGAGTATTGGAGGCACCTTCCATTTTGCTAACTACCAATGATGACACCATGAATATTTTTCTCGCTTCTTATTGTCGGCAATTAAATAAGGAATTGAGAATTGTGAGCCGGATAACAGAAGCTCGAAATATTGATCTTATACACAGGGCGGGCGCTAATTTTGTGCTGAGTTATGCTTCGCTGGGTTCAGAAGCAGTTCTTTCTATTTCTAAGGGCCAGGAGCTAAATGTACTTGGTGAGGGTATTACGCTGTTTAGAATCACGGTTCCGCCTCGTTTAGCAGGTAAAACACTTGCAGAATCAGGAATTGGTGCTAAAACCGGTCTATCTGTGATTGCCATAAAAAATAAATCAGAAATCGTAACGCTATTATCGGCAGATACGGTAATTCCCGAAGGAGCAGAAATTGTCATGCTGGGAAACATCGAAATGAGACATGCATTCAACGAAATATATGGTGAGAGCATATAATGCACGGTTGTAAGGTCTCATCTGTCTGGAAGATCTTTCTCAAACGGGCCGCCGCAATGGGTATTTATACAAAGGTTTTAATGAAAAAGTTCAATTTGAGGAATCAGGGGGGTTGTTGGCTACGGGATTTCCTTAAATCCCCATTACATATGAGGTCATCGCCTTAATCCTGCCGCCTTTTGCTCCCGTAAATTCATAAAAGTCTGCAAACGCATATTTTTTCCCGTCTTTCATTTTCATAATTCCGTTCACGGCACCTTCTTTTCCGTGAGTTATAATGGAGATGAGTGTTAGTTCGGATATCTTTTGGGTTTTCATTTTTTTCAGTTCCTCCGTCAACGTCTCTTTTCCCTCAATTGTCTTGTCACCAATTATATTCCATACAATGTCTTCTGTAACACCTTCGGTTATAAATTCAATATTTCCCTTGGCAAAAGCAAAATTGAATTCTTTTAAAAACTCCATTTTAGGCGAATTTCCACAATTGGGACCGGCAATAAGTTTTGTCATTTTCAGAAGGAATTTATTCAGCTTGTAAAAAGCAATTTATTTTAATTAAAGCGGCAAAGGATGTTCGATATTCTTTTAATCATATAAATAATCCGCCGCGGCTTCACTCATTTGTCTGTAATCGTGTCCGACATTAGGAATGATAACTAATTTCCAATTGAAATCAGCGTTTAATTCCGAAGCGATCTTCTTCGATTCATTATAGAAATACATCCCTCTTTCCAGTCTATGAAGGCCTTGAATGTCAACTTCCGGGGAACGCCTTAAATCGCCTCTTGTTTCATTAGCATTGTCTTGCTCTCCAAGAAACAAGACAAGCTTGTTACTGAAATCTATTTGCTTTTGTGTGAGATAACTGCCTTTTAAACCGGTTGGGAACTCTTCTCGGTCTGTTGGGACAGTATACCAACCGGAATTGGATGCTAAAATTCTATTGGCTTTATTATCCGCCTTAAAAATTGCAAGTCGATGTAGGATCTGACCGCCAGCGGAATGCCCGAACAAATCATAAGTACCGGTCTCCAGGTTAAGGTTTTCTTTTGCTAATCTGAAAATTCGATCAAAATCGCTGAAGAGCCATTCATCGGGGTTTTTATTAATTTTAAAACCTGTCATAGCAGTTTTCCGGTCATTTAATTCCACATCGGTGATCATACCCGCCAAATTGTAGCTCCAAAATTCGGGATAATATTTTTCAGAGTATTCAGGTGAAAGTACAAGAATATTATAGTTGTTTGCTTTCTCAATCCAGATATCCCGATATTCATCTCCGTTTCGGCCGGCTCCCGGTAAGACGATCACAACTGGCGATTCGGGGTTTAGATTTTGGGGTTTATAGTAATGAATAACTATTCGCTTTTCCTGCTGTAAGCCTCCGTCAATTAAAAATTTCCCGATCCCGTCTTGAATCTTTATTTCATTGACGATTAGTTCTTTTTCAGGAATTATATCGCTTTTTTTAATGAGGTCCATTTTACAATGTGGACAAATTCCGGCTTCGTTGAAAGTCAGTTCATCACAAGCTAGATCACAAGGCTTGCAAACATACGCACCCGGTTTATTCTCACAAGAAAGTGTTAGGAGAATTAGGATGAATAAAATGATGGATTTCATAATTGGTTGATGGATGTTCTTATTGCGTTCCCTTTGGGAGGCTATGGCTATGTAACCCCAAACTTACCGAAGGAGGTAAGCGAAACGGTTTTCAGCGAAGATACATTTTTTTGGAAATTGAGTCGCTGCGACTATTTTACATATGCTTCAGTTGAGTTATCCTGCGATCTATCTCATCCAGCAACTGGCGATCGTCCTTTGCCAGGGCCAGCTTTCTGGCCTTTTCCATGGTAGCCTCGCTTTCCGCAGCTTGTTTCATATTCAGCTGTGCAGTAGCTTTAAAAAGATAAAGTATACCGGATTCGGGGTAACGACTAATGCCGAATTCCGTCCATTGAAGCAACACTTCATAGTCTTTGGCCAGCTCCATCGCATCCGCCAGGCGCATGAAAATCCTTTCATTGGGTTCTATTGCTAAACTATCAAAATAGTGCTCGCTATTCTGAACGAACGCCTGTATACCTTTCGATTCAATCTCATCATAAAGGCGTATGCTTACGGACTTTTCAATGAGGGCAATTGGCCTATCGAGCATCAACCTGAGATAATTGGCAGTGACGGTCCGGGCATTTGTAAAGGTGTTACTGCAAAAGATCACGATTAGATGGCTTTCAGGTTCCAGAATGGCATCGATGGAAAAACCTCCTCCTCCCCCGCTGTGACCAAAATAGGTTATCCCCTCCAGGGGTTTATTCTTATACACCTCAAAGCCGTAAGGATACTTTTGGTAGCTGTCTGTCGAGTCGTCCGGCCTGTTAGCAGCGATCATGGTCTGTAAAGAGCTGTTCTTTAGAAAGTAATTTTTGTCAAGACCTTTCATAAAGTGGTAGAGATCCCCTGCAGAAGCCACCCAGCCACCCGCCCCATGGGCCAGGGGGGTTAGGAACTGGTTCCGGGTAACGTATTTCCTTGAATTCAGAAACTGATAAGGCTGTGCCTCTCCTTTAGGCATCAGGCTATCATTTAAATGTCTTATGTTCTTCATTCCCGCCGGAACAAACAAGTGTTCCGACAAATAGGAGTCGAAAGCGAGTCCGCTGAGTTTTTCAACCATCCATCCCAGGATTATATACCCGGAGTTGCTGTAAAATATTTGCTCCCCCGGCTGCTCAAATGCCAACGGCTGTTGTTCAATAAACCGTTGCAGCTCGGCCCTACTGTATGCTCGCTGCAGGTTGAACTCGGGTGAATTCCACGGACTGGTGAGGCCTGAGCTGTGCGTCAATAAGTGAGCCACCGTGATCTTTGCTGCGTTAGGCACCTTCAGCTCCGGCAAGATCTCTGCAATGGTCTGCTGCAGGTCCAGGCGGCCGCCTTCGACCAATTGCATGATCGCAGTAGCGGTAAACATCTTACCGACAGATTCTGTTTTAAACAAGGAGTTGGTTCGCAATGGTGCCTTAGTTTCCATATCGGCCAGACCCCAGGCCTTCTCATAAATAATCTCCTCTCCTCTGGCTATCAGGATGACACCCGGGACATTCTTTTCGGCATAAGCCAGACTAAGGCTGTCTAAACGCAGTTTGAGGGGCTGTGCAGTTAAAAAGGACGACCACAGGGTAGTTAATAGTAAGCCTATATAGATTGGTTTCATAAGAGAAGCATTAAAGTTAGATTCGATAGGATTATGTTTTAATTCAAAATATCGCCTTATCAAACAGAATCCGGGGTTCCCGGTGGTTCAGTGGGTTGAATGCGGCTATAACTTCAGCTATATTCCCTGCCATTACAACTGTTCGATTGTCTAAACCCCGGTTCGAAATTCTAAGATCCTGTTCTTTGATATCCAAGACTTAGGTTTGAGAAAAATGTTACAGTTGTATAAGGTTATAAATAAAAAAAAGTGCAGTTTGAGGAAACAGGAGGTTTGTCGGGAATTCGAAATTTGTAAAGCTATTCTACCCTTTCTTCCTCCGGACAGACTGTCGTTACAGATGATCGTGGCCAACTCTTCAGTTATTCCATCCTAACTGAATATTTGCAACACTTTCATGTACGCTTTCTGAGAGTAAATTAGCCAGAGCAGAATCATCTATAGGTTCGCTATTGGTCTTTAAAACATTCCAAAGGTTCTGAAAGGCAGCAACCCCTGCCCGATCATAAATATCACCGGAAGCAGTATGTAACCTACATTGATACCAGCCGTAATTTTGAGGAAATTGACTTGCTATTAAGCCGTAATATTCTTCAAATTCACCTAAGGTAGAATACCTTAAATCCTCTTGGTTGGTGGAGTTTACCACCATTTTGGGAAAGATCGTTAGCGCCGGTAATAATTCAGGTTTATTTTCGGCTATGTAACTGTGAAGAAACATATTGGAAAATAACTCACCAATCCACTTACGATGCATGTTAAGTTCACCCTGCTCATGAAATGCATGTCCCAGTTCGTGAATAGCTAACAGATCGAAAAACCCGCGCATGGTTAAATTACCATTATTATCAACATATGTATTTGAAATTTGTTGAGCCAGTTCCCGGGGTAATTTATCAAGCGGCGGAAGCATACTTTTCCAAAAATCATTGTCTTCAGAAGCAACTACGAGGGTTTGCTTATTAGGATAATGCGGCATTCCGTACACAGGGAAATGCGTGTATTTATTCCAATCGGCCGGCGACAATACGAGTAATGTCACCGAAGGTTTAAAATTAATTGTTGCACTATAATATGAAATTACGCTGTCACAGAGTGCGGCCATTTGTTCTGCCTGTATCTTTGAATTATCACTGTAATAGGTATCCAAATTATGGCCTTTGAGATGATTGAGGCTTTCGAATGATTGGCTTTGAATAGTTGATATAGAAAGCAAAGTGGTTAAACCTAAAATAACTGTTTTCATCTATCTTACTCTATTAATTCGTATTCGCACCACACCCCGGGCGAATCGGTTTTGTCTTAAAGATACATATTTCTGGATATTAAGGCCTTACGACTGCGTTAAAACAGGTTAAGGGGCCGTTACCGAGGTTAAATGCGGGTTTTATTATTCAATAAGTTTGTTGATAGATGTACTGTCAAGGTTCAACTGATAGATTTTAAAAACAGGTTTATCATCCTTCATTTCTATGTGATTGTATAAAATTGTTTTGCCATTAGGTGATATTTCTGCCCTGATTTTATTTTGCACTGTATTAGTCAATGAAGTTATATTCCCCGTTTCTTCATTTAAAATACAAATCTGTGGTTTTTCGGTTTGATAAGAAATTAGAAAGATATCCTTACCGTTTTTAGATATAGAGCCCAATAAGTTGTGTGAATCGCCTGAAGTTAACTTGGCTTTATTTGAACCATCTAATTTGATTTTATGAATTTGATATGTGCCACTTTCTGAAGATTGATAGTAGATATAAGTGCCGTCAGGTGACCAAACAGGGCTAAAATCATTAGCAGTATTGTCTGTTAATCTCATAACATTCGAACCATCATTATTCATTATATAAATGTCGGTGGTTTTATTTTTCTTTCGTTCAAATGCTATTTTCGATCCATCCGGAGACCATCTGTGAGTCCCTTCAAATTCTTCGGAGTTTGTGAGGTTTATGGTTTCTTCTGTTTTTAGGTTAAATGTATATATATCAAAGTTGCCGTTTTTATTTGAAGCAAAAGAAATCAAATGTTTGTTTGGAGACCAAGCAGGCATACCTTCATAAGTAGAATCCGATGTAATTTGTTGGATGTCTTTTCCTCTGGCATTCGATAAATAAACATTAAAATTTCCATCTCTGTTTGAATAAAATAAAATTAGAGAACCGTCGGCTGACCATCTTGGGTCGTGATAGTCGTAATTATCCTGACTGATTCCATTTAATGCATTGACAAGAATAAAAAACAGGAGTAAAATTTTCTTCATATTCGGGTTTTAAACAGTACAACTCGGTGCTATACGGCAAGTTTACTTAAATTTTAGATTTTTCCAACTAATTAATCTTGATGCGGCTCCATACGAGTGCCAAACCGGTTCCCAAGGTTAAATGTACAATTCCCCATAAAATCGATACGGCTGCAATGCCCGCAATAGAAGGAAAAAATGTAATTCCCAGACCAATAGCAAGTGCAACATTTTGAAAGGCAATCTCCAGGGTTACTGCCCTTCGGTCAGTGGGTATAAGCCCTGTCATCTTACTGAGACCCCAACCAAGACCTACCGCAATGATAAAAGTAAAAAGAACCGGTAATAGTGCAATTTGAGCCAATAGTGCAAGAGAGTTGAAATTGCTCGCAATTATTATCGCAACAATAACTGCAAATACGATTCCGGCTATCAGCCGTACTGCTTTACGGATTCGGATGGCAGTATTGGGGCTTCTGGCTCGCAGTAGCATTCCGGCCGTAACCGGGAGCACCAGCATAATGAGTAAAGTTATGATTACCCGCTGCGGATCCATACTAATATTCTGAAGTAGAGAAAACGTGGAAGGGTTCATGGAGGCCCAAAAAGTGAACAAAATCGGTGTAAGTATGATGCTGAAAAGTGTAGAAACTGTTGTCATGCTTATGGAAGTAGCCACATCCCCTTTCGCAACCCCCGTGAGGTAGTTTGACAGAGCTCCTCCCGGACAACAAGTGACCAGCAAAATTCCAAGAGCGACACTCGGGGCTTCAGTTAAATACAGACCGGCCAAAAAGGCAATGGAAGGCAGGAGTCCAAATTGAGCAATAAGACCTATGATGGGAGCTTTCGGTTTTTTGATTACTCTTAAAAGCTTTGCCCAAGTCAGGTCGAGGGATACTGCGAAAACTAAGAACCCAACCATGACACCCACAATCAAGCCGATTCGAGGATCGAAATTAAAAGGTATTTGATTGATCTCATCCATGTGAAACTGCTTTAGTGGATAACCGGTTTCTCACCAAGAATACAATGTGCTCCAAACTTTACCCGATCATTATGTTCGGTCCGACAATTGACAAAGCCCGCATTCCGGAATTCTGTTTCAAGGTCTGTGAGCTCATGGAGATAAAAACCTTCTGTGGCTACCGGTTTAAATCGCATAAAATTTTCCCGGACAGGAAAGGTAACGGCTGCCCGTCCTTTTGGTTTGAGAACACGGAACATCTCTTTAAAAACCGCTCCCGGATCTTCAATTACATATGCAGTGGCTACACTGCATGCTTTGTCAAATACATTATTTTCAGAAGGAAGTGAATTGCCTTGAGCCAGATGTAGTTTAACCCTGCCTTCCGAGATGGCTTTGGCGTTCTTCTTGGATGCCATTTCAATTGCGGTCTTCGATATTTCGACTCCTGTAACCGAACCTCTGATTGCTTTTTGCAACAGTAATTGAATGTTTGCGCCGTTTCCGAAACCAATTTCCATAATCTGGTCTTCCGGCTGAATCTCCAGAAGGTCAGCAGTCCATTGCGCATGGGCAATGGTTTTTGGGGTCATCCACGCAAATAAGAGCTTTCCGAATATTCCCTTCGGGTATTGCATCTGCTTTCCAATTGCTTTCAAAAGTTTCATTGTTTTGTTTATTAAGTATTGAGAGTAGTATGTTTCTCTTTTTCATTTAAATTATTGAATTGTAACCAAGCCCACATTGCGATCAGGCCAAATAAACAGATCATTATTGTTTCGATTATTTTATCAGTTTTTTTCATCGGCATTGTCCAAATAAACACAATGAATACTACATTGATTAAAAGGGTAAACAATAAAATGATAGTAATCACGACATTTGAATCTACAATGCCACTAAAGTAGATAGGAATTGATGCAAAGTACAGAATGGTAAAAACTATCAGTGCTGATCTTAAGCGTTGTAAATCCGACTTGATAGTATTAGAATTACCGGTATTGCTCTCTGTTTTTAACATATTACACACAACTCGTGCGGCTATGCTCCAAACCCTGGGCATATAACTTGCGGAGAAAGGCAAGCGCACCAGTTTTGATTTAAAGATACAATTTTTTGAAGATTAAGGCCGCCCGGCTGCCATCAGATAGGTTATGGTACCATAGCCGCTGTTGTGCACTGGCGAGGAGAATTAATAATCTTGAACTAACACTTCTGTTGGAATATGAAGAGTTTTATTCAAACTTCGAATCATATTAAGAGTTAGTTTTCTTTTTCCATTTAAAATTTCACTAACTCTACTTTTAAAGCCAACAATATTTGCCAAATCTTTTTGCTTCATCCCCATTTGCTCCATTCTAAACTTTATAGCCTCAATCGGATCTGGCATTTCTATTGGAAAATTCTCATTTTCATATCTATCGATTAAAATAGATAAAATTTCAAGTTCATCGCCTTCAACAGTTCCTTGCTTTGCATCAAATATTACTTCTAGCCTGTCTAATGCAGCCTGGTAATCTTTTTCATTTCTTATTGGTGAAATTTTCATATCAAATGTTATTAGTGTCAATTTTGTCATATTCTGCATGGGTTCCAATAAATCGAATCCATCCTATTTGAAAGTCAAAATTGAATTTTACAATTAGTCTATAATTATTCCCTTTAATATTAAATACAATTCTATTCTCTTTGAGAATGCTTGCATTCGGATACTCTAATTTTAAATCATTGATATTTTGCCACTCTGCTTTTTCAGCTTCTCGATACCATGATTTTAATTGTTGCTCACAATCGGCATGAATTTCCCAAAATTCTCTTAGAGTTCGCTTTGCAATAATTCTCACGTTCTGCGTATTTGTCGCAAATATAAGCAAAAAGTTACCAAAATGGTAACTTTAATATAATTTTTTCTAGCTTGTGCACAACTTTCGCGGCTATGTACCGTAACCCTGGGCATAAAGCTTGCCGAGTGAGGCAGATCCCGCCTGGGCGGGATTAGCGAGGCAAGCGAACCGCATTTGTGCTAAAGATACATCTTTTAGGAAATTGGATCCTTCAGGCAGCGAGTAAGCAGGTTATGGGACCAAAGGCGAAGTTAGCTCAAGTTAAGGCGCTTAATAAAAATCCAAATGGAATAATAATCGATAAGGATATTAGAAAGAACTTTCTTGTTCTGTAAGTTTTGGCAATGTTACCCCAATTAAACAGGAGTAAAAATAATGGAAGTAGAAATGGGAATAATCCATATTCCAATTTGATATCAAAATAAATTTCGTCAAAATCAAATGCTATACAAATAGAATAAAGTCTAATTAAAAATATCATTATAATCCCGTAAATAAATAATGAATTTGCTTGTATATAACGTGAATTTCGAGTTTCCTTTTTATTTCGCTTACGGGGTTTACTCATCCACAAATAGGTGGTAAAACAAAAAGCAATACTTATAGAGAGAAAACTGATTAATGTGGAATAATAGGCATCGGGCTCCCATATGATCGGATCACTATATGTGTTTCGGTAGATTATAGATATTGCCCTATTCGTCTTTGATAGGAGTTGGAAGAAAAAATTTAAAATAATACTATATCCGAATCCTATAACTAATCCAGAATAAAATTGAAATCTTCCAATCTCAGATATAGTAAATTCGGATTTAAATTTTCTCAAGTAAAGTTTTATTTTAATTTGAGGGAACTTTCGCGGCTATGTACCGTAACCCTGGGCATAAAGCTTGCCGAGTGAGGCAGACCTCCGCGCAGCGGTGGTTAGCGAGGCAAGCGAACCGCATTTGTGCTAAAGATACATTTTTTTGGAAATTGAAAGCTTCCGGCTGCCCCTCAAAAAGGTTATGGGGTCGTCGGCGTTGTTGTGTCTGCCGGCAGGCAGGCTTTCGTTAGTTAATTTTGCCAATTTCAATATAAAGTTCGTCAATTGCCTTGATATTGTCTGTGGCTTTATTTACAATATCCCTGAAATTAGAAATTTGGTAAGTAACAATACTTGATAATTTATTGTTGTTCATTTCATTTATCACAATGGAAGGATTTGTATTTCCTTCTATATCCAAAGGAATATGTTCAGTTGTATAGTTTTCAATATTAGTGACAACGAAATTCCTATGCCAGGAAGCGTATTGGTTATAATCTACTGATAAATCTTCATAATAATGAACCATCTGATTTCTTAATTCTTTATTGTTAATACTAATAAGCTTTCCATTTTCCTTTAGGGCATAATATGCCGAACCAAAATTTCTAGTCGCGAAATTATAGGCAATATTATTAAGAGCAAGTTCTAAATTGAGATTTTCGAAACTTCCGTTTGAGAGTGCTATTAAATAATCTAATCTTCTTTTATTTTCTGAAATGAGTTTAATATAAAATAATTTATCTTGTTGTAATTCTTCTCTCATTAGCCCTAAATAATTATTGAGTTCAATATCAGATTTTCTGTTTTCATTCCAATTATTAATGCTTAATGCAATTAAGATTCCAATAACTACAAGTAATATTTCTCCAATGGCATATTTTAAATACTTGCCGGTTTTATTTTCTGAGAGAAGCTTCCTACGAATGTTTCTAAAGAACTTAATCATAATAGTTGCCTTTTATTTTTCCGCAAGTGGGTATCTCAACCAAAGGTCTAGTAGACCTTTGATTTTGCTTCACAAAACTAAGTTTCGATAATCTAAAGAATTTAGTCATTGGAGGTTAGTTTTTCTAAATGTATGATTATAAATTGGATCTGTAGTTCGAAATACTGAAGTACAACGGGGTTATATAAAAAGTGGCGGTTGGTAGTTGAGTCGGCGTGCGTCTAAACGTGTTGATGTTAGGAAAGAGTCGTGCCCCGGGGCGTAATGTGCGATCCAGTACCACCGGATGCGATGTTTCATTATTTTTTTCGGAAGTTAAGAATCCAAAACTGCAGAGAATTTTGCTATCGCCAACACGCTGTTATTGATATCTAGAAGTTAGGCACAGTTGTTATTTTAGTCAATTTTATTTAGTTCCAACTCAATCGTGTTTTCTATCACAAAATTGTCAAAGTCTTGTCGGTTGGCAAATTCAGTCGTATTGCGTTTTACAGTTTTCGAATCGGGAATCTTATCGTAATCATTCTTAATTGCCCAATATTTAAAATACTCCACTTCTGTTTTTCTATTTCCGTTACCAGTTTTTACGATAATCCATTTGTCATTATGAGCAATTTCTAAAACAGTCATTGGAATAATTACTACTCCTCTATTGGTACAACTCTCTGTTTGATAAATAATTCTTCGATCAACATTGTCATATTCGGATAAGTAAATGTTATTTCCCAAGTAATCTTCTTTTGCTCCAATACAGCAGGAATTAAGTGAAATAACTAAAATCAGAAGAGTCAATATACTTACAATTCCCTTTTTCATTCCAATTGTGCCTAACTCTCGCGGCTATGTACCGTAACCCTGGGCATAAAGCTTGCCGAGTGAGGCAGACCTCCGCGTAAGCGGTGGTTAGCGAGGCAAGCGAACCGCTTTTGAGCTAAAGATACATTTTTTTGGAAATAGAAAGCTTCCGGCTGCCACCAAACAGGTTATGGTACCATAGCCGAAGTTAGGCAACGTTCTATTCTGAATATTGAAATTCGATATTATTTTCAGAATAATCTTGAGAAGTCATTAGATTGAATGTGGTACTTGCTCGGCTCGATTTTAGTACATTAATTCTAAAACGTTGAGGCATTTTCCCGCTTTTATTAAGTAA
>JASBSY010000007.1 GCA_030148705.1 Pukyongia sp. | reverse complement strand
GAGGCCGATATTAATGCCGGTTTCAACAAGATATTGACTACCTATTTGGTGGAGCGGCAGAAATTCGGGTGAGTTTAGTGAGTAGTGAGTAGTGAGTAGTGAAGGGTGAGGAGTGAGGGGTGAAGCCTAAAGCCGGAAGCCCGTGAAGTGTGAAGCGTGAAGTGTTAAAGGTGAACTGCTAGTTCTAAACCAAGAGATTGCGGGGTAAAAGCGTGAATGTAGTGACATAATTTTATTAAAATCCGCACACTCCTTTTTCAGCCAGCATAGGTATTTATTTTGCGTTAAGAATTCGCGAATCCCTGTAGAGAATTTAGCAAAATAAATACGGTTTCATTGCGCGATAGCAGCAATGAAAATGCCTCTGAAAAAGAAAAAGGTCCTTTTCTTTGTAACTTTCTTTTAGACCAGTAAAAGAAAGTTAATAAGATAAGATGAAAGGCAATACAAAAAAGAAGAGATAGAATGTCACTTCGAGCCTGTCCGCCTCACGTAGTACGTGATAAATCTGGCGGATGAATATGAAGTGCGAGAGCTACTTCATATTAGTATCGAGAAGTGGATGTGTTTAAGAGTGAAGGGTGAAGCGTGAAGCGTGAATAGAACAAAAAATTAATAGCTAACAACAGATACAATAATAAAGCTGCATCTTGAAGATCCCACAATTTATACGTGCTAACCTGTTGCTGAAGATGACCTCCCTGAATGCGGTGGTTATTTCCATCAGGCTGGTGGTTTCCTTATTCATTCAGCGGCTGCTTGCTGAGATAGTAGGGGAAGCCGGGATTGCCAAGATTGGTCAGCTGCGAAACCTGGAACAAATACTTTCCTCAATCGCTTCGGTTGGGATCTTTAGTGGAATCGTAAAATACGTAGCCGAATACAAAGAAGATTCAGAACAACTTAAACGATTATTCTCCTCGGCCTTTGTCTTATCGCTGTTCGGGGTTGTTGTTACAGCCCTGTTCCTCTTCTTTGCCGCTACGCCAATTAGTCGGTATTTATTTGCTTCCGAAGATTTCACATACCTGATAAAGCTGGTTGCCGTAACCGTACCGTTTATAGCCATCTATCGAATCTTTAACGGGGTTGTGAACGGCCTTTCCATGTACAAGAAGTTTGCGAAAATAGACCTGTTCGGCTACCTGTTCAGTGCCGTTCTGATGGTGTATTTCCTGATAAACTACAATATAGACGGGGCCCTGGTGGCAATTGCCGTTACCCCGGTGATACAGCTTACCGTATTAATGACCATCTTCTTCAAAACCTTAAAAGAATATATCGACTTTAAAGGCCTCTCCTTTAATACCCCTATGGCGAGGAGCCTGCTGGCATTCTCGCTTATGTCTCTGTTTTCTTCTATTTTGCTGAATTATGTTGAAATCGATATCCGAACTATGATCAGGAACAGGATCACGGAAGCCGATTCGGGGATATGGACGGCCATGACCTTTATATCGAAGAACTATATGGTATTCTCGGCGGCTATTTTTACCCTCTACGTATTGCCGAAATTTGCCAGTATTCACACCGAAGTCGGTTTCCGTAAGGAATTATTCTCCATTTATAAAACCCTATTGCCGGTTTTCGGCCTGGGAATGATACTGGTTTATATTTTCAGGGATGTGGTGATCCAGCTGATCTATCCCGACTTTACGGCTATGTCGCCTCTTTTTAAATGGCAACTTATGGGCGACTTTGTCCGGTTAGCCTCTTTGGTACTTGCACATCAGTTCCTGGCCAAGAAAATGGTACGCAATTTTATTTTTTCTGAAATCCTTTCGCTTGGATTGTTCTACTTCCTCGCGCGATACCTTACCGATATCTACGGGGTAGAAGGGGTGGTAATGGCACACTTCTACAGATATGTGATTTATTTCGTGGTGGTGTTCTTATTGGTGTTCAGGTATTTCCGGAACAAGCGGTCTAAGGTCTAATTGTGGTTCCAGAGATTCACGTAGCCTTCGGCAATCTTTTTGTAATGATGATGCTGCATGATGAATTCCCGGGCATTCGCACCAATTTCAGCTATAAGACGGGGATTGAGGATAATCCGTTCCAGTTCGGCAGTAATAACTTCTGAATCGGGCAGGGCGTTGATCGCCACTGTTTTTTCCAACTCATAATATTCGGTGAAGATTGCTTCAGCACCGGTAAATACCACTTTTCCTTTGGCCATAGCCTCCAGGGCATTATACCCCTGGTCGTAAGCAAACACCTGGTCGAGCAGGATGTGAGCCTTGTTGTATTTTTCGATATAGGTATTGTAGGGAAGGTTCTCCACCACTTCAATACTAATCCTATCACCGTACTTAGCCGAAATTTTTTCCAAAGCCTCTTCAAAATACCGTATCCCCTTGCTGTGGTATGCACTTCGGTTAATCCCGAGAAAGATATTTATACGGTCTTCAGGCTGCGGTTGGCTATATGCGATTTTATCGGTGTTAACCGGGTTGGGAATTAACCCCAGGTAAAACGGATGATCTTTTAGCGGCATGTGATAGTCCAGGTCTGAAGCGATCACCCCATTAATCTGTCCGTACACGAACTCATGTAGTTGCCTGTATCTTTCTTTGGTATACTTTAAAATGAACCTGAAGTCTTCCTTCGAAGCGCTGCCATTCTTTAGCTCTGTCATAATGGAGTAGGGAAGTGCATCAGACAATTGGTATTTCACACTTAAATAATCGGTTCCGCAGGAAAGCAGAAAGAGTTTTTTATTGTTTTTTTTCAGAAAGCTTATCAATTCCATCTCAATGGCAGGGGTAAGGCCGAACGGACTTTCATTTATAAGCTGCACCACATCATATCCCTTGAGATTTTCTTTTTGTGCATAGAACTGTCGCCTGAGATCAAGCGAAGTAATATCGATGTTGAAGAGCTTATACACACCCACTTTAAGTTTCTTTCCCAGGCCTTGATCGTAAGTGCGCTTGAGTTTGATGTCGGCCGGATAATTCTTCCAATAGTCGCCGGTGGCGATGATGGTTACCTGATGTCCCAAAGCCAGTAATCCCTCTTTAAGCGAATTGTGCAATCTGCTGTATTCTCCCACCAGGAGTATCTTCATAAATATACTATCTTTGATTTGTAACGATCAAAAATACCATTTATTGATGATGCAAGAGACGCCGGGGCGTAAATTTAAAGTTTGTCTTGTTTCAATTTCGTTGGCAAAAGGTGGTGCCGAACGCTCCTGCGCCATGCTTTCAAGAATGCTTACCGGCCTGGGCCATGAAGTTCACCTGGTACTGTTAACCGATGCGGTGGATTTTGAATATGCGGGTAAATTGTTCAACCTGGGGCTTCAGAAAAAAGAGAATGAAAATACTATTAAACGCTTCTTCAGACTAAAGAAACTGCGCAAATATCTGTTAAAGGAAAAATTCGATTTTATCATAGACCACCGTCCAAAGAACGATATTTCGAGGGAGCTTTTTTATCATAAGTACATTTACAAAGACCAGCCGCGAATCTACGTAACACACAGCGCACGCGCTGATAATTATCTAACGGCTCATCCGGAAAAGTTTGTTAAAATTGCCAATAAGAACCTGCTGAACGTTGCCGTCTCCGGGCATATTGAGAACGAAGTGCTAAAAAAATCCGGTATTTCAAATACTGCAACCGTTCATAATGCCTACGATCCCCAATGGTCTGAAGATGGAGGCACCATCCCCGAATCCTTAAGCGGCAAGAAATATATATTGTATTACGGAAGGATAGACGACGGGGTAAAGGATCTGATGTTCCTTATCAGGGCCTTTACTTTTTCTAAACTATGGCGGGAGGATATCTACCTGGTGCTCTTGGGAGAAGGGAAGGATAAGGAAGGTCTGAAGGAATTCTGCAGTCAGGAGCCGTCCAAGGAATTTATACTTTTCCAGGATTTTACTGCTACTCCTTTTACCATTATAGAAAATGCCCTGTTCACGACTCTTACCAGTAAGTACGAAGGATTTCCCATGGTGCTAACCGAATCGCTCTCCCTGGGAACCCCCATCGTATCGCTCGATATCGTTTCCGGGCCTTCCGAAGTAATCCAATCCCGGCAGAACGGTTTGTTAGTTCCCGAAAGAAGTATACCTTTATTCTCCGTCGCAATGCGTGAAATGGCATTGGATGAAAAACTGAGAACATATTGTGAAACAAATGCTAAATCGTCTGTGAAAGCGTTTTCAATGGACAGTATAGCCCTTAAATGGGATAATTTATTGCAGCATGCAACCTAGAAAACTCGATTCCATATCGTTAACCGATATCCCGAAGATCTCCGATCCGGACGGAAGGGGAAACCTGTCGGTCGTTGAAAAAGACATCATTCCCTTCGAAATCAAACGGGTGTATTACCTTTACGACGTACCCAGCGATTCGAGTCGCGGGGGACATGCCCATAAGGAATTACAGCAATTTCTTATCGCCTTAAGCGGCAGTTTCGACGTGGTTCTCGACGACGGTACCCGGCGGCGAACCATCACCTTAAACCGGCCTAATAAAGGATTGCTCATCCCCAATGGTATCTGGCGGGAGCTGGAAAACTTTTCTGCAGGAAGTGTGTGCCTGTCCCTGGTTAGTGAGGTGTATGAGGAGTCCGACTATATCAGGGATTACGAAACCTTCAAATCATTTAAAGGCAGTTAGGTAGATGCCTTTGCGTTCTAGGTAGAACTTCAGGGCACTTAGTTTCTTAACAATAAAAGCAGGCAATTTTAATAAAAATCGTTGCTTGTTGTTGAGGTTATTGAGGTCGATCTGGCCGCAAAACCTTTTAAAAGCCTCTCTGTCGCCCAGAGTTTTGGCCAGGATGGCGTGGGAATATCGGTTGAGGTCCAGGAATTTTTTTACTTCGGGCCGTTGGTTCTCATAGTCTTCATAACCATCGAACGTAGCTTTTTCACTCAGGGTTGCCGTTGTTTTATACAGGCTTTGTTCGGCGTCTTCGTAAGTGGCGAGCACTTTGTTCAGGAATACGATGTCGTGGTGTAATCCAATTCGAATCCACAGATCGGTGTCCTGCCCGCTTTTAATATCCGGATTGTAATTCCCGCTTTTTTCCGGCACCGAACGATGAATTACCGTGCTCGAACTAAAGAGTACACATTGAATATAACTGGCTTGAAAAAAATTAAGCGTTCTCACTTCTCCCTTTTTTAAGTTCGGTATGGAATATTTCGGAATTATTTCGGTTCCCGACCGCTTTATTTTAATGGCAGTCGCAAATACCTTTTGATCGGGAAAAGAGCTAATTAACGAATCGATCTCCGAAAGAAAATCCGGATGCCAGTAGTCGTCCGCATCCAATAATGCTATATATGGTGCTGTCGATCTGGCTATGGCAGCGTTTCTGGCTGCCCCGGCACCCCGGTTTGACTGGTTGAAATAGCGAATACGGGGATCTGTAAACGATTTTATAACCTCCTCACTACTGTCTGTGGAACCATCGTTCACCACAACGACCTCAAAGTCGGTATAGCGCTGATCGAGCACAGACTGCAGGGTTTTTGCGATGTAGGCTTCTTTGTTATAGACCGCTATGACAACCGAAAACCTCATTTCTTAGTCGTGTTAGCGTTCTTTAAATAGTAGCCTAGTCGGTAGAGGTCGAAAATAAAAAGTGAGGGAGAACCCGAAAGCAGGTTTCGTTCCATCATTTTTCGAAAGGTGTCGTACAAGCTCCTTATGGGTGCCGCCATCCCTTGTTTTTTCAAGGCTTCGGCCTTGGCAGATAGCGCCGTTTCTCCCGCATCGATGAGGCCCTGTTGAACAAAAAGTATAAGTGCGTCTACAGATTCCCTCGATTTTCGCAGGAAGACTTCACTGGTCTCAAGCCCCAGGTGCATCACCGGGTTGTCTATGTGGTCTACTTTAATTCCTTTCTTTTTTGAATCCAGGGCAAACAGAGTGTCTTCATGACGAAGATTGGGAATGTCCTCATTGAACTTAAGTCGTTCAAAGACGTTCTTCCTGATAAGGAAATTGAGAGTGAGAAACCGCAGGTGAGGTTCTTTCAGGCGTTCTGAAACCGACAGGGCTTCGCGTTCATTGCCGTATTTCCATCTTAGCAATTCCGATCGGTGAGGCGGCTGGTCCTGGTATGTGATTCCTCCGTAAATGATCTCCGAATGAGGGTTGAGATTCTCAATATATTTTGCAATAAAATCTTCCCTGATCACCATGGTGTCTGCATCGAGGAACAACAGTACTTCGTAATTAGCGTCATTGGCCAGTTTGTTCCGGATGGCACTACGCCCAATATTCTCGTTGAGTACAGTATAGCTGGAATGAGATAACGAATTTATATGTTCATTTTCCTTTTCAGGGGCGGTTGAACAATCGTCGTATACCACTATCTCGAAAGTGCAATCGGCTGCGAACAACTGAGCATGCAGCCTGCTTACCAGGGGAAAGACATTGTAATTAAAAGTAGGGATCAGGATTGACAGCTCGCTATTCATCCTAGCAAAAATAGAAAAATAGCGCTGTAATTCGGATAAGGCTCTAACTTATATTACAGCATTAAGGTTTGGAAGATTGGCGGGAATGTTTGTAGATTGCTGCCGCAACATACTTAGTTGACCCCTTATGCTGTTCAATACGCTCGATTTTGCAGTCTTCTTTCCCCTAGTTCTTCTTCTTTACTGGACGGTCTTTAAGCGAACCATCAAACTTCAGAATATCTTTTTGGTGGTAGTGAGTTATATTTTTTATTCCTTCTGGGATTGGCGGTTTCTCTCCCTCATATTTGCCAGTTCGCTGGTAGACTATTTCGTAGGCCAGCAATTGGCCTTGTCCTCAAAGAAATCGCATCGAAAATTACTACTGATGGTAAGCCTGCTGTTTAACCTGGGGCTTTTATTCACTTTCAAATACTTTAATTTCTTCGTTGAGACCTTTGTCGATGCTTACTCCATTTTCGGAACCCGGTTTAATTTCGAATCCTGGCAGATCCTGCTGCCGGTTGGTATAAGTTTTTATACGTTTCAGACCCTAAGTTATACGATCGATATTTACAGGAAGCAGATAGAACCCACCAGGGATCCCGTGGCCTTCTTTGCCTTTGTATCATTCTTCCCCCAGCTGGTAGCCGGGCCTATTGAACGAGCCTCGAACTTACTGCCGCAGTTCTTTGTCGAAAGAAAATTCGACTACCACAAAAGTGTAACCGGCCTGCGCCTGATCCTGGGAGGACTGTTTAAAAAAATGGTGATAGCAGACAACTGTGCACTCTACGTGAATTCCATATTCGAAAACTACGACACGGCTAGCGGCAGTACCCTGTTTATGGGAGCAGTCTTCTTTGCGTTCCAGATCTACGGTGACTTTTCCGGTTACAGCGACATAGCTATCGGAAGTGCGCGCATTATGGGCTTCGACCTGATGAAGAACTTTAACTATCCGTATCTGGCCCAGAACTTGTCGGACTTCTGGCACCGCTGGCACATTTCCCTCTCCACCTGGTTCAGGGATTACGTCTATATACCCTTGGGCGGCAGTAGGGTTTCCAGGCCAAGACTAATCGTAAATGTCCTTATCGTTTTCCTGGTTAGCGGTTTGTGGCATGGCGCCAATCTTACCTTCGTGTTCTGGGGATTTGTACATGCTTTGTTCGTATTGCCTGTGATACTATTTATTAAAAAAGAGGCAAGATTCAGACAGAATAAATCCTTGCCCAGCCTAAGGGAAGTTTTCAATATCACCTCGACTTTTGTTATAGTAGTACTGGCCTGGGTGTTTTTCAGGGCGGAAACGATTACCGATGCCTTTGCCTATCTGGATATTGTTTTTTCGTCCACATTATTCACCATGCCCAATGTATCGCGATTGTCTGTATTGCTTTTATTTCTCTATATGGTGTTGGAGTGGATACAGAGGAACCGGGACCACGTGCTGGACCTTGAGGCTGTGTCGAACAAGTATGTACGTTATACGATTTATTATGCCGTGGTATTCAGTATATTCTATTTTGCCGGCGATTTACAACCGTTTATTTATTTTCAATTCTGATGATGGAAAAATTCAGTAAAAAAGTTCTCTTATTTCTGCTGCCGCTCCTGGTGGTCTGGATTATCGTGGAGCTGTTTTACCGAACCGTGGAGACGAATTACACCTACAAGAACGAGATTGTTAAAGAGTATTACGACGAGGGGGAAGTTCTTATT
Source organism: Pukyongia sp. (assembly GCA_030148705.1). Taxonomy (GTDB): domain Bacteria; phylum Bacteroidota; class Bacteroidia; order Flavobacteriales; family Flavobacteriaceae; genus Pukyongia. The sequence goes on along the minus strand of JASBSY010000007.1, from coordinate 49,489 downwards.
ATGGGCAGTTCGCATTCTTTCTACGGAATCAATCCCGAGTATTTCCAATTTAATACTTACAACTTCGCGAATATCAGTCAGAGTTTGTACTTCGATGAATTGCTGCTGGAAAAACACCTGGACAAATTCAAGGAGCTGAAAGTGGTGGTGCTCACCATTGGTTATTTTACTTTATCTCAGGAGGATGACGGCCTGGAAGACAGGTGGCGGAAATATTTTTACGATCAGCAGATGGAACTGGATGTACCTTCGGTCTCCGCCTGGGATATGAAAAAATACAGTCTGGCGCTTACCCGTAGGTTCGATAAATCGGTAGAATTGATGCGAGAATATATTTCTGAAGGAACCGTAGTTACTTCCTATCCCAACGGTTACGGGATACAGGACAGTACCCACATTGTGGAGGACAAGGAGCTTGTTGCACGAAATATTGCAAAAAAACACGAGGACGGTTCATCCAATTTTAACGCGAACAGGCTACGGCTTAATCGAATTATCGAGCGATGTGCAGTGCGAGATATTAAAGTTCTGCTGGTAGAAATGCCTGTTCATAAAGTATATTACAATTCATTGGACAGGGCGAAAAGGAGTAAAATTAGTACGCTCTTACGCGTATTGGCATCGGCTAATGAAAATACAACTCATGTTAAACTAAGCAGGGATAGGCGCTTTACGGAAGAGGACCTTCGGGATGCCGATCACCTCACCAATGAAGGTGCTCGCAAGTGCAGCAGCATCCTTAACCATATAATCTGGACCGAATTATCCGGAAATTAAACCGTCTTCTGAACCACTTCGAAGATCTGGCTGTCGTCGCACTTCAGGGTTTTTGAAGGGTATTTCAGGATGAGGGCGTAGTCGTGGGTAGCCATTAAGATGGTATTGCCGTTTTTGTTGATCTCTTTTAACACTTCCATGACTTCCACGCTGGTCTGAGGGTCGAGATTCCCGGTGGGCTCATCGGCCAGGATTAGCTCGGGGTCGTTCAGTAAGGCACGGGCGATTGCAACACGTTGCTGTTCACCTCCCGACAACTGGTATGGGTATTTAAAACTTTTGGTTTTCATTCCCACCTTATCCAAAACTTTGTCGATACGGGCATTCATTTCGGCCTTATCCTTCCAGCCGGTAGCATTCAAAACAAACAGTAAGTTGTCCTTAACCGTTCGCTCATTCAGTAACTGGAAATCCTGAAAGATAACACCGAGTTTCCGTCTAAGGAAGGGGATGTCGTTTTCCTTTAGGGTGGCCAGGTCGTATCCTACGATTTCGCCTTCCCCTTCTTGTAAGGGCAGGTCGCCGTATAGGGTCTTCATAAAACTACTCTTTCCGGTTCCGGTCTTTCCGATAAGGTAAACGAATTCACCCTTTTCCACAGTTACACTAACATCGGAGAGGATGAGATTTTCGCGCTGGAAAATGGAGGCATTCTTTAAAAACAGCACAGGTTTGGACATATGGCTTTTAGTATTTCTTACTTAGTACAAAGTTAGGATTTTGCTTTGGTATATCGACATGCTCAGGGTCTTTTTACCCGGTATAGTTCATTTTGTCCATCGACCATTATCTCTATTGTCAGGTAGCCGTATTCCCCGAACTCAACTTCCACCACCCCGGAGTTTGGAAAGTTGAATTCTTTTTTCACCATTAAGATCTTTGTGGGGGAGGAAACCGTTACCGAATATTTTTTTCCTCTTGTATCCGGTGCATTGGGAATCTTTGGTCTCACAGTCACCGACTTTCCTGATTTGTCGGCCGTCACCACAAAGGTTTTTTTAATTGTGAATACTTTCGGCTTATCCATAGGCTCCTCTTCAAAAACCGATACATACTCCTTTACCGGTTCGGGGAAGCATTCGGCCGTGGAAGTTGTTGGGTCTATACCCAATAGAATACTCCCGGACGAATCAGGTGCCAGCCGGGTGCCGGCGCTGAGAGTGATGCGTTTTCTGGCCCGGAAATCCACCCTGGCCGAGTCGCGGAACGTCTGATTATGTATCTCGATAATGTAGGGCGCATGCTTTAGTCTGAAATCGAAGCGAGAGAAATCCCGGCCGTGAATTTCGACCTTTCCCATTAATTCCTTCATATCCCGGGCCATCTTCACGGCCTTATACGCATCCACTCTTCCGGCTCCCAGCTGGCCGACATAGAATTCGTTACCCGGAAGATGATCGATGGGGGCTGCAGTTAATTTCAGTATGCTTTCGGTTTCATAGGCGTCCAGGCAGTAATTAACAGACCACATCAGGCCTATTACCCCGGTGATATAGGGTGCTGCACTGGAAGTAGCACCCCCGTAAGTAACATCCATATCACAAATATCATGCCCCAGCAAATACGACTGCGCCGGTGCGCAGAGGTCGATGGAACGGTTAAACTGCATATCCCAATTTCTGTATTTCGGGTGAAGGCTGCCATCCGGCCTTACGCCATATTCAGCACTGTGCCTGTCCTTTAAATAGCCGGCCGTGGGTCTGCCTTCTTTTCCTATGTAGGTATTGTCCTCGGGCTTGTCGTAGATTGTATAGACTCCGGTCACCGATATCACTTTTTCATAGGAAGCAGGGTAGGCGTAATCATCGGGCGCATAGTCGTCATCCCGGTTACAATTCTTACTGTTTCCCGCCCCGGCAACGATGATGATCCCGTCTTCGTAAAGTTCGTTGATCCGCGCCTCTATGTTCTGATGATAAGGGCCCATATTGCAGCGGGCCCAACTTGTATTTATTACCCTGGCACCGGCAGCGACAAGTTCTTCCACATGCTTGAAATCTCCGTACCGGTTTACCACCACGTCGCAATCTGAACAAATACCGGGCCTTCCCACTGCATTGTTGGCACGGGCGATGGCAATTCCGGCTACATTGGTGCCATGAGCGCAGAGTCCGCCTTTTGTTTGGGTAAAATAATGCAGGAATTTACTAACGCGCCCTTCCATATCGGCATGGGTGGAATCGATCCTCGAATCTGATATTCCGATGATCACCTTAGGCGACCCGGTGGTAATACCCCATGCCCCGGGAGCATTGATAAGATCGAGATCGTGCAGCGGATGCTCGGCACCTAAGTTTTCAAGCGGACTTGTGGTTCCATAATCGTTGGGATAGAAAGGTGCTTCATCCGGATAAAACTGATCGATCCTGCTATATTTCTCGGGGTATTTCGATAGAAGCTGCCCAAGCATCTCAACGCTGTTGGTTACCACGCGGAACACATTTCTTAACTGATCGACAGCTGTGGTTTTAAAGGCGGGTTCGAATTCATAGATTCCAGCCGTGGCATAAATTGCGGTTTCCTCGGCGTCGTTCGGGTTTACTACCCTTAAGCGGTTGGAATCGGCTTCTGAAATAACCAGGGTTTCGGGGTTTTCGACGGTGACGTGAAAATAATACCGCTCAACTCCGGAGCTTTCCTGAGACAGGGCCGAAAAAGAAAGAAGTGTAATTAATAAGATTGTAAATTCCGTTCTCATTCTTCCGTGGTATTCTTTAATCTGGCCTTTAAAGCGTCGATTTCTTTTTGTTGAGCGATGGTGTATAGGGTGAGCTCCTCTATTTTCTGAAGCAATAATAAACTCATTGCTTTAAGGGAAAGTCCTTGCTGTTCTATTGTTTCGGCTGAAGGAACTTCCGGCAGGTGATGATGGGCTTCTATAAATTCGGCAACTTCAGCTATCGAAGGCATTCGGTAGTCGGGCTTAAGGCTCGACGCACCTTTGAAATAAGCTTCAAATACATAATCCGGGGCAACGGCGCCTTCCAGGTCTACGAGCACCTCCTGAGTGTGAATCCTGCCTTTTACGGTTAATAATTCGTCCGGCTTATCGGTTCCTATGCCGATAAGGCCATTTTTTTCAGTGATATTTTTAAACGTACTCTTTTGTGATAGGAGGACACCGCAACTCATTAAACAGCAGATAAGAAGAATATTTTTCATAACGATTCATTTTTAAGGTACAGACTTTAAAAGTAACTCAATTTTTATACAAACTAAATTCGGCTCATTATTTGATATACTTATACACAAAAATCAGCGTTAATAAGGTAAGCTGAATTCTAACTTCGGAACGAAACAATCTATGTAGGAAAATTACTTTAAATCTGTTGATTTATCTGTTAAAAACCTTTTGCTTTCGAGTATTTGGTTGTTTGAGTAACCTGTATCTTTATACACCTAAAACCCTGTTTCGAATGTTCAAAAACCTCATACCTGCTGTCGTTTTCGTACTTATCTCTTTTTCAGTATTATCTCAGCAAACTGCCGTTTTCACCAATCAGTTAGAATCTTATCAAAAAGCCATTGAATTGTATAACAACAAACAGTTTCTGGCTGCTCAAACCCTGTTTGCAAAAGTGAAACAACAGGCCGATGATGAAACCATAAAAGGCGATTGCGCTTACTATATAGCAAATTGTGCAGTAAGGTTAAATCAGCAGGATGCCGACGCCCTTATGGAGTCCTTCGTAGAAGAGTATCCAACCAGCATCAAACGAAATGAGGCCTACATAAATGTTGCAAATTATTATTTCGAAAACGGTAAATATTCGTATGCCAGAAAGTGGTACGACAAGGTGGATGAATCGGGCCTCAGCAGGTCTGAACGCGAGCGTTTTTATTTTAATAACGGCTATGCCTACTTTAAAAGCAAACGGTATACCGAGGCCAGCAAGTATTTTAACAGGGTAAGTAACTCCCAAAAATATGGCTCCCAGGCTAAATATTACCTCGGCTTTATTGCCTATGAAGGCGATAAATACGAACAAGCCAACGAACTCTTTGAAGAAGTAAAAGACGAGGAACGCTATGCGGAAGGCCTCTCTTACTACCAGGCGGATATGAACTTCAAGCTGGGCAACTTTCAGAAGGCCATCGACCTGGGGATAGAGCAATACGATAATTCCAGCCCGGTAGAACGCTCCGAACTGGCAAAGATAATAGGGGAGAGTTATTTCAACCTGGGCATGTACGCGGAGGCCATTCCGTATCTCACCGAATACAAGGGAAAGCGTGGAAGATGGAACAATACAGATTATTACCAATTAGGCTACGCTTACTACAAACAACAGGATTATGAAAGTGCCATAGGGGAGTTTAACAAGATCATCGACGGAAGAAACGCCGTGGCCCAGAATGCCTATTACCACCTTGCCGAAAGCTATCTCAAACTGGATAAAAAACAACAGGCGCTGAACGCCTTTAAGAATGCATCGGAAATGGATTTTAGTGCCGAGATCAGGGAGGATGCCTGGCTCAACTATGCCAAGCTAAGTTACGAGATAGGAAACAGCTATAAACCTGTTCCGCAGGTGCTGTTGTCTTTTATTGAAGCCTACCCGAAGAACAACAATAATGAGGCACTGCGTGATTTGCTCATAGACTCCTATATCACTTCAAAGAATTACAAGGAAGCTATCGAACTGCTGGAAAACAATAAATCCTTCGAAAACAAGCTGGCGTATCAGAAAGTGACGTTTTTCAGAGGGGTGGAACTATACAACCAGGGTAATTACGAGGAGGCGGTTGCCATGTTCGATAAATCGCTCAAGGAACCAAGGGATTCGTATTTTACGGCCCGTGCCACTTACTGGAAGGCAGAGAACGACTATATGTTGTCTAATTTCGAAGCCGCACTGGTAGGTTATAAGCAATTCATACAACTCCCCGGTGCTTCCACCACCCCCGAATATCAGAACAGCAAATACAACCTGGCCTATAATTATTTTAAACTGAAGAATTACCAGGAGGCTATTTCAAGTTTCAAAGGATATCTAGAATCTTCCTCTTCTGACGGAGCCCGAAAACGCGATGCCTACCTCAGGTTGGCCGACAGCTATTTTGTTACCAGTCAGTACTGGCCGGCCATGGAGAATTACAACCAGGCAATTAGCCTGGGTAGTCCGGATGAGGATTATGCAGCCTTCCAAAAAGCCATTAGCTACGGGTTTGTGGACCGCACGGATAAGAAGCTGGAGGGACTACAGAATTTTGCATCGACCTACCCTAAGTCTATTTACAAGGATGACGCCTTGTACGAACTGGGAAATACCTATGTGGCTCTTGAAAAGAATACTGAGGCCATTTCGGCATACGACAGGCTGGTGCGTGAACTACCCAAAAGCAGCTATGTCTCCAGAGCCCTGTTAAAAAAGGCACTTATTTACGACAATACAGGAAAAAGCGGGGACGCCCTGGCGATCTTTAAACGAGTGGCCACCGATTTCCCCGGAACTGCAGAGGCCTTACAAGCCGTCTCCTCCGCTAAACTAATCTATATCGACCAGGGGAGAGTAAACGAATACGCCAACTGGGTTGGAACCCTGGACTATGTTGAGGTAGAGGATGCCGAACTGGACGACGCCACCTACCAGGCAGCCGAACAACCTTACCTTGAAAATAAGATGGGGCCGGCTAAGACCAGGTTGGAGGGATATCTTGCCGAATTTCCCAACGGGAGGCACGCCCTGAAAGCACATTTTTATCTTGGCCAAATCTACTTTGGGGATAAGGAAAATTCGAAAGCGATAGCGCACTATGCCTACGTGGTGTCTAAGGAGCGAAGTGAATTTACAGAACAGGCATTGGCCAGGATCTCCGAACTGTACCTGCTGAACAAGGATTATGAAAATGCGCTCACCTATTTAAAGCGCCTGGAAACCGAGGCCGACTTTCCTCAGAATATCATATTTGCACAGACCAATAGTATGAAAGCCGGTTTTGAACTGCAGCGGTACAATGAAGCCGTTCAATACGCCGAGAAAGTGCTGCAGAATTCTAAGATCGACAATAGTATAAAGAGTGATGCGCAGGTGATTATAGCACGTTCCGCCTTAAAGACGGGGGATGAAGCCAAGGCAGAACAAGCCTATGCCGCTGTTGCTGCCATTGCAACGGGACAGCTGGCTGCTGAAGCCCTGTATTACGACGCCTACTTCAAACATAAGAAATCCCGGTTTGAAGAGTCGAATGCATCGGTACAAAAGCTGGCAAAGGATTTTTCCGGATACAAACTCTACGGAGCCAAAGGATTACTTCTTATGGCAAAGAATTTCTATGCGCTGGGCGATGCCTACCAGGCCACGTATATCCTGGAGAGCGTAATAACCAACTTTACGGATTATCCGGAGGTCGTTTCCGAAGCTAAGGCCGAACTGGCCGTAATAAAAGCAGCCGAAGCAAAGACAAATGCATCTGTAGACCCGGAGGGCAACTAAGTTTCATCAATCAACAAAGCACATAACCTACTAGCTATGACTTGCAGCATATTCAACTTCAGAATTACCAACGTACTTGTTAATCCACTTCGGTCGATGTTCCTTATCGTATTTATTTGTTCTGCCGGAATGTATGGGCAGGAGGACGAGCTGGGTACCGAAGTGGTCAACATTGTAAAACCGTATACGCCAACAATATCCGATGCCTTCAAAGTAAAGGAAACCCCGGTATTGAACGATTCGGTGAATACCGAAAAAAAGAGAGTGGAATACGAGATCTTTTCAGTGCCGGTAGCTTCAACCTTTACCCCGGCAAAAGGTAAGGCGGCCACGGTTGAAAAGGCCAAACCTGTAAAACTCTACGACAATTACGCTACGCTTGGCTTCGGTAATTACACATCTGCACTGGCTGAACTCTACAGCAACTTTCAGATAAGTAGAACCGATAATGCAGGATTTTTTCTAAGACATAATTCCTCTCAGGGCGGCATAGATGATGTGGCTATTGAGAATAAATATTACGACACCCGCCTGGACGGAAATTACAGCAGCCGGCAGCGGGATATGACCTATATTCTGGATGCAGGAATCGAACACCAGATCTTTAACTGGTACGGATTGCCTGATATTTATTCGGAAGAAGAACTGGTGGTGCTGGCCGATATGGATGCACAGCAGACGTATTTCAGTGGATATGTAGGTGGCAGCATAGCTGTTGAAGACTCATTTTTCGAAAAGTTTACGACCAAATTGCGGTACCTGGGTGATGCGTATTCGTCCTCAGAATTCAATATAACTGCAAAACCGGAGTTTGCTTTTCCCTTAACAACCTTTACGCTTAAGGTAGATGGCGACATTAATTACCTCACGGGGAGTTTCGACCGCATGTATTTCAACGATATGGGAATCGATTACGGTTTTCTGAATGCGGGGATCGCACCTTCCCTGGTTTACGTAAACGACGATCTTACACTATCCCTGGGAGTAGCCGGCTATGTAGGCCTCAACACCCAGGCAAGCGAGTCGGATTTCTATGTTTACCCCAGAATCAATGTCTCCTACAGACTGGTGGATGAAATCTTTATCGTGTACGGAGGAGTCGATGGTGGCCTGAACCAAAACACCTATTACGATTATAAGGAAGAGAATCCGTTTGTCTCCCCTACGCTGCAGATCATGCCTACCAGCGAACTTTACAATGCGTTTGGAGGATTTAAAGGAAAGCTTTCAAATTCGGTTGGTTACAATATCCGCGGATCTTACGGCAAGGAAGAAGACAAAGCCTTATTCCAGGCAAATTCTGCTTTGGAAGCCATTCCCATAGCTGAAGGCTACGAATACGCCAATTCATTCTTCGTGAAATACGACGATATTAATACGCTTTCCATTTTCGGCGAACTGAAAGTGGAGGTTAGTGAAGCGTTTTCCCTGGGGGCCAGTGGCGAGTATTTCAATTATACTACTACTGATGAATTTAAAGCCTGGAACCTGCCGGAATTCAAAGCGACCTTATTCTCGAATTTCGACATAACCGAACAGATCTACGGCGGGGTATCCGTATTCTATGTGGGAGAGCGGCCTGCGGTGTTTACCGGGAGTGTTGATCTCTTCGGAAACCAAATGGTACAGTATGTAACCCTGGACAGTTACCTGGACGCAAATATACATGCCGGATATCGGGTTAATGACCGTTTATCCATCTTCCTAAAGGGTTCAAACCTGCTGGGAGAGAATTATGAAAAATGGCAGAATTTCCCGGTGCAGGGGATTCAGGCATTACTGGGGGCGACCTATAAATTCGATTGGTAAAACTAAAAACTGCTTAAATAATAAAATGAGCATCTCGGATTCGGGATGCTTTCTTTATTTTTACCGAAACATCTAATTATGAGACTACAGTTCTTTTTCCTGATTCCCCTGATTGTTTTTTCCTGTGCTTCTGAAAAAAAACCGGCCGACCTCCTGGTAACCAATGCTACGATCTATACGGTCGATGATGCATTTAACACTGTTGAAGCCTTTGTAGTTAAAGACGGTAAAATCCTGGAGACGGGTACCGAAGCACAGCTGACAAAGAATTACGACGCCCGGGAAGTATTCGACGCCAAGGGCCGTACAATCGTTCCCGGCCTCATCGATGCCCACGCACATCTCTACAACCTGGGCGTCACCCTGCAGCAGGTGGACCTGGTGGGTACCAAAAGTTACAGAGAAGCACTGGACAGGGTAGTGGCTTTTCAGCAGGAAAAGAATGTAAAATTTATTACGGGCCGGGGCTGGGATCAGAACGATTGGGAGATAAAAGAGTTTCCCACCAAAGAGATGCTGGATTCACTCTTCCCTGATACACCGGTTGCACTTACGCGAATCGACGGCCACGCCCTGTGGGTGAACAGCAAAGCGCTGGAAATGGCCGGAATAACTGCCTCTACTAAAGTTTCCGGGGGCGAAGTTGTTCTGAAGGAAGGGGAGCCATCCGGGATACTGGTAGATCGCCCAATGTATCTTGTTTATAATACAATGGAAGGCAGGACGGCTGAATTTAATATACAGGCGTTAAAGGACGCTGAAGAAATTTGTTTTTCATACGGACTTACAACCATAAATGAAGCCGGTACCACGCAGGCTGTTATTGAATTAATCGACAGTTTGCAGCAACGTGGGGAGATGGAATTAAGAGTGTACGCTATGATTCGTTCGGACAGTGGCACTTTAGATCATTTTTTAAATAAGGGGATTGTTAAAACCGAAAGGCTTAATGTTCGATCGGTAAAAGGGGTAGCCGATGGCGCTTTGGGCTCAAGAGGAGCTGCCATGCGGGCCGAATACAGCGATCAGCCCGGTCTGTTCGGGGCGATGATCACCACCGAGAAAGAACTTAAGGCAATGGCGCGGCGAATTGCCGATGCCGGTTATCAATTTAATACACATGCCATTGGCGATTCGGCGAATATTTCGGTTTTAAGGGTATACGATGAGGTTCTGAAAGATAAATCGGATCCGCGCTGGAAAGTTGAACACGCACAGATCGTGACCCCGGCAGATTTTAAATATTTTTCAGAAAAGATACTGCCTTCAGTACAACCAACGCATGCCACCAGCGATATGTACTGGGCGGAGGATAGGGTAGGGCCGGACAGGATAAAGGGAGCTTACTCCTTTAAAACCTTATTGCAGCAGTCAGGGATTATCGCTTTGGGTACCGATTTTCCTGTTGAAAGGGTTAATCCGATGTTGACGTTCTACGCCGCCGTAGCGCGAAAGGACCTGGAACAATACCCGGAAGGCGGGTACCGAATTCAAGAAGGCCTTAGCCGGGAGGAGACGCTTAGAGGCATGACTATATGGGCAGCCTATTCCAACTTTGAAGAAGAAGAGAAAGGCAGTATTGAAGCAGGGAAATTTGCCGATTTCGTGCTGTTAGACCGGGATATCATGACGGTGGATGAAGACAGTATTCCACAAACAAAGGTGTTGTCTACCTTCCTTAACGGGAAACAGGTCTACACTGCCGATGAATAAACCGATTTTGACTTAAAATTTACTTACCACCCTTGGCCTGAAGGTCTTCGATACAGAGGGGGTCGAGCACCGGAATATCTCCTTTGTTAGGATCGGGGATGGTGGAAGGAATGGTACTTGCAAAATACATCAGGCAGCCCTCAACAGCACAATGCTTGTCGCTTTCCGGATCGACATGACCGGAGGCGTGGATGTCATCATTCTGCAGGTCCACAAGTCCGAGGATATGGCCAAACTCATGGCGAATCGTAGTGGCTTCCATCAGGAAAAGATCCTGGTCGAGACTCTGAAGGGTTTCTTCGTAGATCACTATAGAAGTATTCTGGTAAGCAGAACCCAGGGTTACCGAAGTATCGGTATCATTTACCGAATTTCCGTTTGCGAAGAATACATAAACCGCAATCTCGTTTCCGTTGTTGTACCTTGTTCGGGTATTCTTTTCTATCTCCCGAATCTCTGAAATGGAATACGGTTCCCCCTGTGGCGGGTCGATCACTGTTTCAATTATACTAATTCCGTCCGGTTTGTTCAATCGCTGATTTAAAAAATTCCTGAAGGTATCTATCGTTTGTTGTTTGGGGCGGAAGCCGTTGGAGTAAACGATTTCCACAACCAGTTTTTTAAAGAAGTCGTCGGAGAGTAGGTCTTCGGCCGATGTTCCAAGAGCCTGCAGGTTATCGGCTCGATGGTCGTCCTGGCCGTTGTCGTCGCTTTTACACGCAGAGAAGAGGGTTAGTCCGAGGAATAAAAGCAAAATTCGTACACGAAATGTATTCATAGCAATACGGTCAATTTTAGCAAACTTACTTTATTAATGGGCATTATAAAAGAGGTGTATCTCATTTTAACGCTTTTTTTCAGAATTTGTTACAGACATAGCAAATTGCTGCTGTTCCACTCATATATGCCCCCTTACAATTCAACATATTTAGATCTTAGGATCATTAGCCTAGGCTAAGCCTGCAGAGGTAATCGTAATGTTCGCCTTGGCAGACGATTTCAAACTGAAATCCGGTTTCGGATGCGAGTTCTTCGAACAGCTTGCTGTCCAGGTACAGCCATGGAAAGGATTCCTCGCTTTCCCCTTTGTAGTGGACGGTGTAATCCAGCTCACCGTAATAGCGATCTCCGGGCACGATTACCCCTCCATTTTCACAGCGATCGTACATATAGATAAGGTCGCTGCTGTCTGCCAAAACCTGTCCGCCGGGGTTCAAAAGTTCCTTTAACTTCTCGAGATAAGCCGGCAGGCGTTCGAGGCTTTCAAAGACCCCGATCCCATTCATCAGCAACAGGATGGTATCGAATTTTTTATGCTGCAGTTGTAACAACTCGGTTAGCGCTACATTTTGTACCCCGCGCTCGGAAGCTACGGTTACGGCGCCGGGAGATTTGTCGATGGCCATTACCCACAGGCCTTTCTGCTGAAGATACAGTGCATGCGAACCCGCACCGCAACCTACATCCAACACCTTGCCAAAAGACAAATCCAAAGCGGTTTGCTCGATCAGAGGCATTTCGAGATAGCTTCGGAATAGATAAGGCAAGGGCAGGACATCGATTTCAGAAATGTTGGTTTCGGTCTGCAGGTCTTCTGTATAATTGCCGCGCTGATAATCCAGCAGTGCTTTTCCAAAAAGGTCTTTCATCTTTACTTTTTTCGGTTTGTCTGCCGGGAATCCATTGATCTGATATCACAAGCTTTGCTTACCTTTGCCTTCCATGAAAGAGATCATCGACCAGTTGCCGCAGCGTGCCAAAGATACGCAGATAGAGAATAAGAAATTCTTTGCGAAATTAAAGAACAGGCCGCCCAAGCATCTGGATTCGCTTATGCAGGAACTTCACCAGGAGGAATTTTCCAGGACGGACTGTTTAAACTGTGCAAATTGCTGTAAGACCACCGGTCCTTTGTTCACCAACAAGGATATCGAACGTATCTCTAAACACTTCAGAATGAAGCCGGCTAGGTTTATCGAAGAATATCTTCGGCTTGATGAAGATAATGATTACGTGCTTCAGGCTGTGCCCTGTGCATTTTTGGGGGCAGACAATTATTGCAGTATCTATGATGTTCGGCCCAAAGCATGCAGGGAGTTCCCACATACCGACCGAAAGAAGTTTCAGCAGATATCCAACCTCACTTTAAAGAATGTCGCTATTTGTCCGGCGGCTTTTAATATCGTTGAGGAAATGAAACGACGCTTGCCCGGTTAAAATAAGATTCGGCTACCCAAAGAGATGATGAGATAATTAGCCGAATCGAAAAAGTTCCCAAAGTCCTCGGGTGCCTGGATGTTAAGAAAATCCCTCCTGTAAGCAATAGCAGTGAAGATCCCGATATTTTTTGTAAAATGGTAGCTTAATGACGGAGTGATCTGCAGGGACGTGCCGCTATCCTTAAAAGAGAATCCCGCTCCGTCGTTGTTGTAGGCAACGCTTCCAAGCCCGGCCGTTACGGTTCCGCGCCACTTATTGTGATTTATCGCCTGGTACCCCAACTGGATACCGAAATTAGAAATATCAGACTGTATGTAATTCCCTATAAGCTCCGGCTTCGTAACCTCACTTCTGAACTGATTATAAAAAACTCCTATTAATACCGGGGAATCGAAAAGATTGGTGAGAAAATGCACATCGACCCCCAAAGCCGCACTCAATCCCTCACTGGCAAAGGAATTTCCAAACGACAGAGGTTGATATGCTGCAAATTGGAAATAGGCATAATGATCGTCCTTTTCAACAGCGGGTCCTTCTTCCACGACTGTTTCCTGCCCTGTGACAGTAAGCGGCAGCGAGAATAAAAAAATGAGCAGACCGGTTCTAATATTCAAATTCATAGTTGTTCACGGGTTCATTCAGGGTTATCTGAAGGGATTGGACAGGCTCACCCGGGATCTGATAGTTGAATTCAACGATACTGTTCATCGGGGCGATCAGGTCGATTTCAAAATTTGGATCGGCATCCGATAAGGATTCTTCAATAACTTCTTCCGGAAAACAACTTTCGTTGTTCTGTAATTCGTTGTTTTCATAAAAATACCTGCACGCAGTCCCGAGGTACTTCAGTTCAAAATCAAGCGCAGAATTGCCCTGGGAGGTTTTTATAAGCTTGAAATTTAAGGAGGCAGACCTGGTTAAAACTATCTCACCGAACCCGTACTTTTCCAGAAAGGCGCTGTCTGTGTAATGGTAGGTGATTGAGCCGTAATTAGGGTTAATATCAGTTCCGTTAAACTCAAAATTAAATTCCCCGCGATTAGACCGCAGGCTGGTAAATTTAAATTGTCCGTTCGAGGCTGTCGCACTTTGACCCAGGACATTATGCTGCGATGTTATTTTTATCGATAGACCATTAATCGCCCTACCGCTATCATCGACCAGCAAACCGGTAATAACCGAACGCGTATTATCCAGAACTTCTTTTTCGCACTGAAAGGAACTAAGTGAAATGAAACAACCGAGAAGCGGGAGAAGAATTTTTTTCAATTCAATTTTTTTTTTGGAAATATATCATTAACAAAAGCAGTGACAAAACCTTTAATAATAAAATTTTGGTCAGAGCTTAACGCATTATTTATGGTATGCTTAGAATCAGTTAGTTGTACAAAAGATATTTTTCCCTTGTTTTTCTGAAAGCCTTAAGGTCATTTTCCCAACTGTCCTTAATTTCTTTGAATGAAAGCCCGTTCTCAATTTGTTGCTGGAGCAGGGGAGTACCGGCGTGAGCCGTAAAATTCGCGCGGTTAAAAAATTCACTCTTTTTTGTATAGTCGTGATATGCGGCTATGATCCAGCTTAGGTTAACACCGGCAAGCCTACCGGTATCACGAAGGTCAAGTCCGTTGCATTTAACCGCGTTAAATTTAGGGTTTTTTGAACCGAAATTTGGCTGCGGGGTGTAGGTAAACGTATATTTTTCGGACGGCAGATACGGAGACCCGAACACCTGGAATTGCATTTCTGTACCCCTGCCCGCATTCAGGTTGGTACCTTCAAGCAGACCCAGGCTGGGGTAGAGGTTGATCGCCGTATCATTCGGGAGGTTTGGCGAGGGCCGAACAGGCAGACTATATGGGGTATGGCGGGTATAATTCTTTAGTTTAATTACCCGAATATCACATTCAATATTCCCCGCCAGCCAGCCTTCGCCATTGATCATTTGGGCGTATTCTCCAATGGTCATTCCATGTACAAGGGGAATGGGGTGCATTCCCAGAAAGCTGGTGTTTTCCTTGAGCATAGTGGGGCCGTCCACATAATGGCCGTTCGGGTTTGGGCGATCCAGGATAATGAGCTGTTTTCCTGCTTCGGCACAGGCTTCCATTACATAGTGCAGGGTGGAAATGTAGGTGTAGAACCGTACTCCCACGTCCTGTATATCAAACATAAGAACATCCACATCCTTAAGTTGCAGATCGGTGGGCTTTTTATGTTTGCCGTGCAAGGAAATAAGCGGAAGGCCGGTTTTAGTATCGATTCCATCCTTAACCAACTCCCCGGCATCTGCCGTTCCGCGGAAACCGTGCTCAGGCGCAAAGACTTTCTTCAGATGGATACCCTGATCGATTAGGAAATCCACAAGATGGATTTGTTCGCCCTCTTCTGAAAGGATGGAGGTCTGGTTCGCCACGACTGCCACTTGTTTGTTTCGCAATAATGGAAGGTAGTCTGAAGCTTGCTCAGCACCGGTAATGATGTCAGCGACAGCCGGAATCTTGCGGTCTGTTGAAGATTTTCTTCCAACACTGTCTAAAGGGATCATGTCATGAATCACTTTGTCTCGTTCCTTGGCCTCCTGCGACTGACTTCCACATGAAAAAGTCGCTAAAACTATCAGGAATAGTGTATTTTTGAAAAAAGTAAATCGCATTAAATAACAGTGAATTTCGAGTTTTTCGTCGCCCGTCGCATCATTGCGTCCAAGGATCATAAAAGTAGCATTTCGGCTCCAATAATAAAAATAGCCATTGCAGCTATTTCCATTGGAATGATCATGATGTTAATATCCATTGCGACAGGCATCGGACTGCAAAAAAAGATACGTGAAAAGGTGTCTGCCTTTAACGGCGACATTGTAATTACCAATTACGATACCAACTTTTCGAACGATTCGCAGATACCCATTTCGAAGGATCAGGAATTCTACCCGGAGTTTAACCTGGTGGAAGGGATCAAGCACATTCAGGTAACTGCTTCCAAAGGTGGGGTTATCAGGACTGAAGACGATTTCGAGGGAATAATAGTAAAAGGGGTTGGAAGTGATTATAACTGGCAGTATTTTGAAGAATTCCTGGTGGAGGGAAAGCTACCCGATTTGACTGGAGAGTTGAATTCGGATATCCTTGTTTCCGAATATCTTGCCAACCGACTAAACCTCAAGTTGGGAGACCGTATTGCGACATTCTTTATGAATTCGGATAGTTCAAGGCCACCGCGAAGTAGGGGCTTTAGTATCGTTGGGATTTATAACAGCAGGTTTCAGCAGTTCGATGAACAGTATATCATCGCCGATATTCGCCATATCCAGGCGCTGAATCGCTGGGAAGAAGACCAGATCGGGGCCTTCGAGCTTTTCGTCGAGGATTTCGACAACATTGAGACCATAGGCAATCAGGTCTATGTAGAAACGGCCAGCGACCTGGATACTCAGACCATTCGCCAGAAGTACGGTTCGATTTTTGAATGGCTGGACCTGTTCGACTTTAACATTGCGCTTATCATTGGAATCATGATCCTGGTTGCAGGAATAAATATGATTACGGCCTTACTCGTACTTATACTAGAACGAACCCAGATGATAGGTATTTTAAAAGCCCTGGGTAGTAATGACTGGAGCGTTCGGAAAATATTCTTATACAACGCCATGTATCTAATTATGCTTGGGTTGGCATTTGGAAATATTATAGGGATTGGACTACTGCTTATTCAGAAGTATTTTAAACTGTTCCCGTTAGATCCGGACACCTATTATGTTACCGAAGCACCTGTATATCTCGAGCCGGGCTATATAATCCTGCTCAACCTTGGCACCTTTGTGTTGTGCTTACTGATGCTGTTAATCCCATCCTATATCATTTCACGGATATCACCCGTTAAGGCAATACGTTTTGAATAAACAATCTTTGCAGAAGGTCATCCTAAAACGTACCTTTGCCCCGCTTAAATTTATCTATGGATTACGCTAAGAATATACTGGAGACAATCGGGAATACTCCCCTGGTTAAAATTAATAAACTGGCAGAGGAACTTCCCTGTTTACTACTGGCAAAATACGAGACCTTTAACCCGGGGAACTCCGTTAAAGACCGAATGGCTTTAACTATGATCGAGGATGCCGAAGCCGACGGGAGGTTAAAACCCGGGGGCACTATCATAGAAGGGACCTCCGGAAACACCGGAATGGGGCTTGCTCTTGCGGCCATCGTTAAGGGCTATAATATGATCTGCGTTATTAGCGATAAGCAAAGCAAAGAAAAAATGGACATCCTAAGAGCCGTAGGCAGTGAAGTTGTTGTTTGTCCTACAGATGTGGAGCCGGACGATCCGCGTTCCTACTATTCTGTCTCCAAACGCCTGGCTGATGAAACCCCTAACAGCTGGTATGTTAATCAGTACGACAACCCCAGCAATACCAAGGCGCATTACGAAAGCACCGGCCCCGAAATTTGGAAGCAAACCGACGGGAAAGTAACGCATTTTGTGGTGGGTGTAGGTACCGGGGGCACCATAAGCGGGGTGGGTAAATACTTAAAAGAACAAAACCCGGATATTAAAATTTGGGGAGTGGATACCTACGGAAGTGTTTTTAAAAAATACCACGAAACCGGTGAGTTCGACGAGAAGGAAATCTATCCGTACGTAACGGAAGGCATAGGCGAAGACATACTTCCCAAGAACGTGAACTTCGATATAATAGACGGGTTTACCAAGGTGACCGACAAAGATGCGGCTGTTTATACTCAGTTGCTGGCCAAGAAGGAAGGGATGTTCCTGGGTAATTCGGCAGGAGCGGCCATGAAAGGTGTGTTGCAGCTGAAAGAACATTTTAACAGTAGCGATGTGGTAGTTGTACTGTTTCACGATCACGGTAGCCGGTACGTTGGAAAAATGTACAACGACGACTGGATGCGAAAAATGGGTTATCTGGATTAATTAACAATTTAACTTTCCGGTTTAAGCGGGAATTAATATATTTAGAGTACAGTTCTGCCTTCCCCCGAAACTGTATATTTTGAAAGAAGATTTTCTGCATTATGTGTGGAAATTTCAAAAATTCGACACACAAAACCTTAAACTTACCAATGGCTGCTCGCTCGCAGTACTAGACCCGGGCACTGTCAATACGAATGCCGGTCCTGACTTCTTCAACGGATCGATTCGCATTGATGAGCAGGAATGGGCCGGTAATATAGAAATTCACATCAATGCTTCCCATTGGTACGCTCACGGTCATGATACCGATAAGCATTACGATTCGGTTATTCTTCACGTGGTATGGGATTCGGATATACCGGTGCTGCGATCGAACCACACTGAAATTCCCACACTTGAACTTAGAACTCTGGTGGCTGCCCAATCGCTGGCAAAATACCAACGCTTATTTTTGAAAACCGGCGGATGGATCCCTTGTGAAAAAGGTTTCCACCGCGTGCCTGAGCCTCACTATGCCATCTGGCTGGAACGGCTTTATATAGAACGTCTGCAGCAAAAAACAACTTTAATTCATCAGGAACTTCAGCGGTCGCAAGGCGACTGGGAGGGCGTTCTGTTCAGGCTTATTTGCAAAAATTTTGGTCTGAAGGTGAACGCGTTGTCATTTTACAGTTTAAGCTGTTCGATGGATTTCAGGATTGTGAGAAAATGCAGTCACGATCGGGTGTTGTTGGAAGCTCTCTTTTTCGGTCAGGCCGGACTTCTGGATGGATCCCGGGGCGACCCTTATTTTATTGAATTAAAGTCTAAATACGCCTACCTTCGGTTAAAATTCGGCCTTAATTCAGATTACGTTATTCCCCCTAAATTACTGCGCCTCCGACCATCGGGATTTCCGAGTATCCGTCTTTCCCAATTGGCAGGTCTGTATTCGGGCTGCGGATCATTGTTTTCAAAAGTAATTGAGGCGACCACCATTCAGGAATTGCACAGGCTATTGTACTGTACGGCAGCCGCGTACTGGAATACCCATTATACCTTCGGACGACAGTCCGGTAATTCGGTAAAAGGATTAAGCAAAGAATTTACAAACCTGCTCCTTGTCAATACCATCATTCCGGTGAAATTTGCATTTTTAAAAATGACGAACGGACCCGCAGCTGCGGTGACATCCCTGGCGACGAATATAGAACCGGAGAAGAATTCCATCATAAAGAAA
Source organism: Pukyongia sp. (assembly GCA_030148705.1). GTDB lineage: Bacteria > Bacteroidota > Bacteroidia > Flavobacteriales > Flavobacteriaceae > Pukyongia. The sequence goes on along the minus strand of JASBSY010000007.1, from coordinate 30,379 downwards.
TTCAACGCCCTGAGACCCGGGATTAAAAATGCGGCTGAAACCCAGGCTTTGCTTCAGCTAAAAAAGCACTATTGCGATAAGCGAAAATGTATGGAATGCAGCTTAGGACTCCGGTTACTCGGTACAGGAGAATAATAGATTATATTTTGGTAAATTGCAGGGATGATTCAGCTGGTTTATAAAATAAGGCATTACCTCGAGAAGCGAGGCTTTTATGTGAGTTCAAGGCTGGCAGATAAGCTGGGCATGAGGGCTAAAAGCGTCCGCTTGTTTTTTATATATGTCTCCTTCGCAACACTGGGCGTAGGGTTTGCCATTTATCTTACCCTGGCTTTCTGGCTTAAATTAAAGGACCTTGTATATACGAAGCGAAGTTCAGTTTTTGATTTATGAAAAACCAGCGGCAATCGAATATTAAACTGGCATTCGGACTATTATTCCTGGTATTCCTGCTTGGTGTGTTGTGGTTCAGGCTCTATTCAGGTTATTCGTGGGTCGATGCGGTTTATATGACAATCATTACAGTCACCACCGTTGGTTTCAAGGAGGTCCAGCCGTTAAATGAAACCGAAAAGGTATTTACCACCATGCTCGTGATTACGAGTATTTTTGTCTTTAGTTATGCGATCAAGGTAATTACCGAGAATATCCTAAGTAAGAATAACGTTGGAAACTTTAAAAAGAACAAAGTGAAGAAAATAATCGATTCCCTGTCGGGGCATGTTATCGTATGCGGATACGGCAGGAACGGGATGCAGGTAACCGCGAAACTTAAAGATTATAAGAAAGATTTTGTGGTGATAGAATCTGATAAAGAAGTTATCACCGCCCATTCTCAGACCGACGTGTTGTTTGTAGCGGGCGATGCCGTAGACGAAAATACCCTTCGTAAGGCCGGTATTGAACGGGCCGAGACCATTATTTGTGCGCTTCCCAGTGATGCGGATAACCTATTTATTGTTCTTTCCGCCCGACAGATCAAACCGGACCTAAAAATTATAAGCCGGGCAACTGAAGAGACGAGTTTAAAAAAACTAAAACTGGCCGGTGCCGATAACGTAATCCTGCCCGATAAGATTGGCGGCGACCATATGGCTAATCTGGTGGTTACCCCCGACCTGGTAGAGTTTCTCGATAACCTTTCTGTTTCAGGGGAACTGGATAGTATTAATGTGGAGCAGGTACCATTCTCGAAGATTTCCCCTCAAGGCAAGGAAGAATCCATAGCCGCCCTGGATATTAGAAAAAAGACGGGATGTTCTATAATCGGGTATAAGGCCCCATCGGGAGAATACATTGTAAATCCGGAACCATCTATGGTTATAAAAAAGAATTCTACATTAATACTAATAGGCAGGCCCGACCAAATTAAAAGTCTGAAGGAACGTTACGATGTTTAAGCATGCACAATCTTTTTACGGCTAAAATTTGATAACGGCTAAATTTTTTAGCATCTTGCTGTGCTGAAAAATCGACGTCTAATCTAAAAATCAACTATGAAGAAATTTCTTCTTTCCCTATTTACTTTACTAACCCCGATATTCGCCTTTTCTCAGGAGGTAGAAGATATGGGTCTGGATCAGCAGATCGATCAGGCGTTTCAGCCGGTAGCCCAATTTTTTACCGAAACAATATTTTTCCTGGTTTGGGAGGATCCTGATATTCCATTTGTACTTCTTCTTCTAGTAGGAAGTGCCGCATTCTTCACTATATATTTCGGGTTTCCGAATATTCGCTATTTCTGGAGAGCAATTCAAACCGTACGCGGTAAATATGAAGATATAGAGAAGCATGGGGCAAAGGAATTGTATGGAGAAGGTGGGATTGCACAGGGTGTGGATCTCACTAAAGTAGATAGTTTAGATACGCATTTGGAAACCGTTGATGAACTCGCTGTAGACGGTGATATTGTGGATACGATACGGGATGAAAGCAGCGACGGAGAAGTTTCACATTTCCAAGCTTTGGCAACTGCGGTTTCCGGAACAGTTGGAAATGGAAATATAGCCGGGGTTGCCCTGGCAATTGCTCTTGGTGGACCGGGAGCTACCTTCTGGATGATAGTATGTGGCTTGCTGGGAATGAGTACCAAATTCGTAGAATGTACCCTTGGGGTGCAGTACAGGGATGTTGGTCCGGATGGTACTATATATGGTGGTCCGATGTACTATATTTCAAAAGGACTTAAAGAACGAGGGTTTAAGACTATTGGTAAAATTGCAGCAGTCCTTTTTGCGATTTTCTGTATCGGAGGATCATTTGGTGGCGGAAACGCTGCGCAAAGTAACCAGGCAACCATCGTGATAAAAGAACTTTTTAACTGGGAAAGTACAGCTGCAGGTGCCATAGTAGGTCTAGTTCTGGCAATCCTGGTTGGTATTATCATAATTGGAGGGATTAAGAGAATTGCTTCAGTAACAGAAAAAGTGGTGCCATTTATGGCGATATTGTATATACTTTGCTGTTTGTATATTATATTTTCCAATTACACCTTTATTGATGATGCCATCGGGTTGATCGTAACAGAGGCATTCAATCCAACAGCGATTGGAGTAGGAAGTCTTATAGGGGTCTTACTAGTCGGTTTTCAAAGAGCTGCATTTTCGAATGAAGCCGGTGCAGGTTCCGCTTCCATTGCTCACTCGGCCGTAAAGACCAAATATTCAGCTTCTGAAGGACTGGTTGCTCTTTTAGAACCGTTTATCGACACCGTGGTAATCTGTACAATGACCGCCCTGGTAATTATTATCTTTAACTTCGGAGGATTCTTCGAATACGGGGGTGACGGTACCGGAGTAGTGCTTATTGACGGGTTGCCATATGAAGGCGCCGGAATTACCTCCAAGGCTTTTGCCGAGTATATTCCATATTCCAAAGTCTTTCTAACAATAGCAGTGGTACTCTTTGCAGTATCTACCATGATCTCTTGGTCCTATTACGGGCTGCAATCATGGAAGTTTCTTTTTGGAAGAGGAAAACGTGCAGATCTCATATATAAAATATTGTTCTGTACCTTTGTGGTAATTGGAGCTGCCGCGAGCATGAGTTCCATCTGGTCATTCTCGGATGCGATGATATTCGCCATGGTATTCCCTAACATGATAGGATTGTACTTCCTGTTCCCTGTTGTTAAGAAACAACTTAAGAGATACCTCGATGCCATCAAATTAAAACGAGAGGCTATAGAAAATTAAGGCTTCTTCGGTCCGGCCCAAAGGATCGGAAATGATTCAAAACGTTCTAACTCCCCGGTTATTTAATACGTTATGAATTCAGTTAAATCCCATCTCACTTTCAACAGAAGTCAGCGAGATGGGATTTTGTTTTTGGTACTGCTCATCGTTCTAATGCTGGGGCTTTTGTTTTTTGCAGACTTTTCTGAACCGGGTGCAGATAGTATTTTCGCGGAAGAGGTCGAGGCAATTCAGAGGAAGTTCGATTCATTAAAACTTCTGAAACAGGCTTCAGAAAGGCAGGAAATATATCCGTTTAACCCGAACTTTATCACGGAATACAAGGCTTATACCCTGGGAATGACGCCTGCCCAGTTCGATCGCCTGAAGGCATACCGGGACAGCGGACTTTGGATCAATTCGGCGGAAGATTTCAGGAAGGTGACAGCGATTTCCGAATCACTTCATCTGAAGATTTCACCCTATTTCAAGTTTCCCGATTGGGTGAATCGCCCGAAATCAACCCGCAAACAGAGATTCGATCGAGAGCTCTCGCCGTCAGAAAAAAAAGATCTTAACAAGGCAAGTAAGGAAGCGTTAACGGAAGTATTCGGAGTTGGGGAAGTGTTGAGCGAGCGAATAATTCGGTATGGCGAAAAAATAGGAGGCTATAAGAACGATTTGCAGTTGTATGAAGTTTACGGACTAAGCGATATGACCGTGGAAGCGGTATTAAAACGCTTTACGGTGAAGGAGCCGCAAGATCTAAAAAAGTACAATGTAAATACCGCCACGGCTTCCGATTTGGCTACTTTACCGGGCATTGACTTCGAGCTGGCTAAGGAAATTTGGGAATTCATACGCCTAAGGGAAGGAATCGATGATCTTGCCGAGTTGCAAAAAATAGAGAACCTGAGCGACCAGAAATTTCGCCTAATTGCCTTATATTTGTACGCTGAGTGAATGCGCAATTCCGGAATTTAGTTCTGAAATTGTTACTTCTCCTATAAAAATCCAATCGCCTATATGAATAATCAGTATTTCACAGAAGAACACGAATTTTTCAGAAAGAGTTTTAGAGATTTCCTTCAGAAAGAAGTTAGTCCGCATATCGATAAATGGGAGGAAACCGGGCATATCGAACGCTTTATCTGGAAGAAGATGGGGGAGATGGGATACTTCGGAATTTCATACCCGGAAAAATACGGGGGACTGGACCTGGATATCTTTTATTTTGTGATCTACCTGGAAGAATTACAGCGTATAAATTCCGGCGGATTTGCAGCTGCCATGTGGGTTCATCCCTATTTGGCAATGGCACACCTGAACGCCGAGGGCAGCGAGGAGATCAAACAAAAATATCTTACTCCCAGTATAAACGGCGACCTGATTGGATGCCTATGTATTTCTGAACCTTTTGCGGGAAGCGATGTGGCCGGGATGCGAACCACTGCGGTACGAGAAGGCGATGAATACGTGATCAACGGTTCCAAGACTTTTATCACTAACGGAGTGTACAGCGATTACCTGGTAGTGGCTGCAAAAACACACCCGGAGCTGGGTAGCAAAGGTATCAGCATTTTTGTCATGGATCGCGACACCCCGGGGATTTCAGCCACTAAATTGAACAAACTCGGGTGGCGTGCCAGCGACACAGGCGAGATTGCCTTCGACAATGTTAGAATTCCAGCCGAGAATTTACTGGGCGAGGAAAAAGTGGGTTTTAATTACCTGATGCAGCATCTTGCGCTGGAGCGACTTATTATGGGTATCAATGCCCACGCCCGTTCCGAATGGGCCATCGATTACGCCATCGAGTATATGAAAGAACGTATAGCCTTCGGAAAGTCCCTGGACAAGTTTCAGGCCTTGCGCCACAGACTGGCCGATTTGTGTAGCGAAGTTGAAATGTGCAAGACCTTTAATTATGTAACGGCACAACGTCTTGGGAATAATGAATATGTGGTGAAAGAAGCCAGTATGTCTAAACTGATATCAACAAAAGTTTCCGATAAAGTAGCCAATGAATGCCTGCAGTTTCTCGGAGGCTACGGTTATATTGAAGAGTATCCTATGGCGCGAAATTTACGAGATAGTAGGTTAGGGCCAATAGGAGGAGGGACCTCGGAAATTCTTCGCGAAGTAATCGCGAAGATTATCATAGATGGCAAAACCTACAAACCTGCCACCTAGTTCCGTTTTACCAATACCATTTAAATAGTATATTTACGGTGTTATGTTAGCGTAACTTAATACCATGTCAATGATATACTCCAAATCTGTAAGGCTTGTTACGGCCATCATTCTACTTGGATGCTCGGCACAATCTATCGCTCAATCGGAAATCGAACTTAAGAACACGGTAGTCGATTTTCTCACTTTTGCACCCATCGAAAGCGCCAGCGTATACGTAAAGAATACAACCATTGGTACAATTACAAACACCGATGGAAATTTTGTTCTTGTGGTTCCGAGAAGCCTGGAGAACGATACTCTTATAATTTCTTCCATCGGTTACAAAAGTTTTAAGACTCCCATCAGTGAATTCGATGCGGCTACAAACGTCTTTCTTGAAGAAGACATCGCTTCGCTGGACGAGGTGGTGGTGGTGTCGGAAACCCGTCCGAAGACCGGAAATGACATCGTACTGAGAGCGATCGAAAGGCTGGAGTTCAACCTTCCCGATCAACCGTATTTGCAGAAAGGATTTTTAAGGCATAAGGAGAGGAACACCTTCGAATATAAATGGCTAATCGAGAGTGCCATTACCATGTACGATTCGAGTTATGCCTCCGGTGCCGCGGACAATCTAAAGATTAATGTAGATGAGGTTAGAAAAAGCTATGACCTAAGGGAGATAGACAGTTTGTTCTCCTACGCCTCCTATTTGAAATACAACGCCAATATTCGCGATCTGAGATCGGCTAATCTTAGGCGGGATACTATAAAAACCGCCTCTCTGGTGGAAGCTATTCGCTGGAACGACCGCAGGGTGAACGGATTAGACAATCTATTCCGTGGTAAATTAAACCTTGTTCGCAATGCGAACGAACGCTTTGCGCTATTTGGAGACGATGTACTGGATACGCACCAGTTCGAACTGGATACCATCCTCGTCGACAATGGCCGAAAGCTGTATAAGATTAAGATTGGGAAAAGTACCGAATTCGTAGGGTTGAACACTCCTAATATTTACAATGAAGGCTTCGAAGCAAAAGGGTGGATTTACATCTACTGGGATAACTACGCCATCAAGAAGATTGATTACGAACTGGTAGCGGCTTCCGACACACAGAAGCGAAGAAGTAAGAGTTTATTCAATACGCAGGTGAACCACAAGCTTATAATTTCTTACAAGGAGTACAACGACAAGATGTACCCCAACTACTTTTATTACGAAACTCCAAAACTGGTACAAACGGGCGACCGGTCTTCAGACAGGGAGCGAAACGAAAAGGCATCGGGCAGGGATAAGGAGGAGCAGTATTATTTCACCATACAGGAAGTCCTTTTTACCGAAATTGTTGAAGATCCCGAAGCGGTGTCAGCGGCCCTTGATAAGAAATGGTCTGAGGATATCTTTTCAACTCGCCCTTATAATAAGGACTTCTGGAAGAACTACAATGTGTTGCTGGAAAGTGAAGAAGAGGAAAAGCTTATCCGAGACTTAAGCAAACGCGCCTCCTTGTACAAACAATAATTATCTGTATAAGTATGGTATATTATAAATTAGTTTTTATCTTTGCCGTCCCAAAAGAGAGGAGGTGATGACACTATGTTAATTATACCAATTAAAGACGGAGAAAATATCGACAGGGCTCTGAAACGATTCAAACGTAAATTTGATCGTACGGGTACTATGCGCCAGCTTCGTGCCAGACAGCAGTTTACCAAGCCGTCTGTAAAGCGCAGAGCACAAATTCAGAAAGCTCAATACATTCAGAATCTCAGAGATCAGGAAGAAGTTTAACGAAATCCTCCTGTATTCAACTAATAGAAACCACCCGCAATTATTGTCGGTGGTTTTTTTTGTTTGCGGTATTTCCTAAGTGGGGAAAGTCGTTCGCGCTAAAAATTGTACATTTAGCGTAGCCACTTATGAATTAAACGACTGCGATGCCCTTTTCTGAATTTACCGATTACCTTTCGCTCGAAAAAAAGTATTCGGCACATACCGTAAAAGCCTATCTCAATGATTTAGAGACCTTTGCCCAGTATGCCAAAACCGAACACAACTGTGAAGGTATTGATGACATTCCATACTCGATAATAAGGAGTTGGATCGTGATGTTGGTCGAACAGGGGATTAATAACCGCAGCATTAACCGGAAGGTTTCTTCCCTAAAATCTTATTATAAATTCTTGCTGAAGACCGGGCAGATCGAGCTGACCCCTTTGGTACGCCACAAGGCTTTAAAGGTTTCCAGGAAGTTACAGGTGCCTTTTTCTGAAAGAGAAATAGACGATGTGCTGGAATTGTTGAAACAGGCTGAAGGATTTGAAGGTAACCGGAATCGGCTTATAGTCGAATTGTTCTACACCACCGGGATGCGCAGGGCCGAACTGGTTAATTTGAAATGTACGGATGTATCTCTGGCGCAGGGGACGTTGAAAGTATTGGGAAAGCGAAATAAGGAAAGGATAATTCCGCTTTTACCTGCTGTAGTAAAATCTATAGAAGGATACCTGAATGAGCGGGAACAGTTGGAAACTATTAAAGACCCATCCTATTTGTTGCTCTCATCCCGGGGCGTTAAAATATACGAAACGCTTGTTTACCGCGTTATAAATACTTATTTTAGTAAGGCATCCGAAAAGGTAAAGAAGAGTCCGCATATACTGCGGCATTCGTTTGCAACTCACCTTTTAAACGAGGGTGCCGATTTGAACGCAGTGAAAGAATTGCTGGGACATTCCAGTTTAGCTTCTACTCAGGTCTATACGCACAACAGCATAGCCCAGTTGAAGGAAGTGTATCGGAACTCACATCCCAGAAATACGAAGTAATTAATAATTAATAGCTTTTGTTTATGAAGAGAATCCTGTTCAGGAGGTTTGAGAGAACTTTTGAACAGGTTTTAATTTTTTGGGCAGGAGCTGAAAAATGATTAACCTATGAAGATAACGATTCAGACCCCTAATTTTGCCGCCAGTGAAAGACTGGTTCGATTCATCGAAAAAAAACTCACCAAACTCGAACAATTTTACGACCGGATCATTTTTGCGGATGTATTTTTAAAGGTTCAGAAAACCAAAGAAAAAGAGAATAAGATTACCGAAATTTTACTGAGTATTCCCGGTGGAGATCTCATCGTAAAAAAAGAAGCGCGAACGTTTGAACAAGGTGCCTATGAGTGTATACAATCACTGGAGCGGCAACTGAAAAAGCGCAAGGAAAAACTAAGGGCATTCGCCTGATTAAATTTTAATCAAAAAGTTTTTTAGAATAAATAATTTATATACATTTGCAGTCCGTTAGAAATAGCGGACTTTTTTTATGGCTTTAATTGGCTGAAAAGCCGATGTAGCTCAGCTGGCTAGAGCAGCTGATTTGTAATCAGCAGGTCGTGGGTTCGAGTCCCTCCATCGGCTCTAAAAAAAGTAAAAAGTTCTTTAATAATATTGTAAAATAAAGACACTTTGGGGAGATACTCAAGCGGCCAACGAGGGCAGACTGTAAATCTGCTGACCTAGTCTTCGCAGGTTCGAATCCTGCTCTCCCCACAAACATTTTTTAAGAGACCGTAGAAAGCTTGCTTTCTTAAGGGCTCGAAAAAAATGTTTGTTCAGGGTCCCCCTGAACGGATCACCGAACAAAGGGAGGTAATCCCCTGAATGGATCACCGAACAAAGGGAGGTAATCCCCTGAACGGATCACCGATCCATGCTCCGAAGCTTTAGCGCAGGAGTAGGGTGAGGTAATCCAGGGTTCCCCTGAACGGATCACTGACCCTCTCAAAACAGGGAAGTCTGAACACTAAGAAATCAGTGTAAGGAATCGTTTCAACAATTTGGTGTAGTGCCGATTATTGATTATCTTTGCACGCTTTTAAAGTGGAAGAAAACGATCTGATTTGACATATTGAAACTGAATATTTTAAGGATTATTGCCTTGAGATAATTCAAAAAAAGCGGGAGTAGCTCAGTTGGTAGAGCGTCAGCCTTCCAAGCTGAATGTCGCCGGTTCGAACCCGGTCTCCCGCTCTAAAAATTCCTGTGAACCTGCCTGTTCGGCAGACAGGGGCAGGAATCTCCTCCTTTTTTAAAAGGATAAGATTACAAAACTTTACGCCGGTGTAGCTCAGGGGTAGAGCGTTTCCTTGGTAAGGAAGAGGTCATGAGTTCAAATCTCATCATTGGCTCAATAAAATAAATTGAACACTAATATAAACTAAGATTAAATTAATACAAGATGGCAAAAGAAACATTTGATCGGTCTAAACCTCACTTAAACGTAGGTACTATTGGACACGTAGATCACGGTAAAACAACTTTAACTGCTGCTATTACCAAGGTGATGGCAGATGCTGGTTATTCAGAAGCTAGATCTTTTGATCAAATTGACAATGCTCCTGAAGAAAAAGAGAGAGGTATTACAATTAACTCTTCTCACGTAGAATATCAAACGGCGAATCGTCATTACGCACACGTTGACTGTCCTGGTCACGCCGATTACGTTAAGAACATGGTTACAGGTGCTGCTCAGATGGACGGTGCTATTCTTGTAGTTGCTGCTACTGATGGTCCTATGCCACAAACTCGTGAGCACATCCTTCTTGGACGTCAGGTAGGTATTCCTCGTATCGTTGTATTCATGAACAAAGTGGATATGGTTGATGACGACGAACTACTTGAACTGGTTGAGATGGAAATCAGAGACCTTCTTTCGTTCTACGAGTACGATGGAGACAACGGACCGGTAATCGCCGGATCAGCTCTTGGAGCACTAAACGGGGAAGAAAAATGGGTTAAGTCGGTACTTGAATTGATGGAAGCCGTTGATACATGGATCGAAGAGCCAACTCGTGAAGTAGATAAGCCATTCTTGATGCCAATCGAAGATGTGTTCTCTATTACAGGTCGTGGAACTGTTGCTACAGGTCGTATCGAAACTGGTGTTGCCAACACAGGTGATGCGGTTGATATCATCGGGATGGGAGCTGAAAAACTTACTTCTACCATCACAGGAGTTGAGATGTTCCGTAAGATCCTTGACAGAGGTGAAGCAGGAGATAACGTTGGTATCCTACTTAGAGGTATCGAGAAAAGCGATATCCGAAGAGGAATGGTAATCTGTAAGCAGGGTTCTGTAACTCCTCACGCTAAGTTCAAAGCCGAGGTTTACGTTCTTAAGAAAGAAGAAGGTGGACGTCACACTCCATTCCACAATAACTACCGTCCTCAGTTCTACGTTCGTACAACCGACGTAACAGGAAACATTAACCTTCCTGACGGAGTTGAAATGGTAATGCCTGGAGATAACCTTACAATTACTGTAGACCTTATCCAGCCTATCGCAATGAATGTTGGTCTTCGTTTTGCAATCCGTGAGGGTGGTAGAACAGTAGGTGCCGGTCAGGTTACTGAAATTTTAGACTAATATCGTTTAATAAAATAAGTCTTAAGGTGTCTCGCTACAGCGGGACGCCTTGACTTTTATAACGGGTTTACCTGCCCGTAGAACCTTTAACCGGCAACAGAGTAGCCGGCATACCGGTGGCAGGCCTTGAGAACCGGGCGATTTCGACACAGGTTAAGTATACGGGTTTAGCTCAGTTGGTAGAGCACTGGTCTCCAAAACCAGGTGTCGGGAGTTCGAGTCTCTCAACCCGTGCAAGAAATGAATTAACACCAATTAAAATGGTTGATTATTTAAAGGAATCCTATAGCGAACTTAGAAATCATGTTAGCTGGCCAACATGGGCAGAAGCACAAAGATTAACGGTTATAGTCGCAATTTTCTCAATTGTATTGGCTTTAGCGGTTTTTGGTGTCGACAGGGTTTTCAGCAGCGTTATAGAACTGTATTTCAATTGGATTAAGTCCTAACAGGAATGACTGAAACAAAAAGTAAGAAGAAGTGGTATGTGGTCCGTTCAGTTAGCGGACAGGAAAACAAGATCAAATCCTATATCGAATCGGAGATAAAGCGTTTGAATCTTGAGGATTTTATTGAACAGGTTTTAGTTCCTACTGAAAAGGTGATCCAGATCCGCAACGGTAAGAAGGTTAACAAGGAACGTGTTTATTTTCCGGGTTATATCATGATACAGGCGAGTCTGGCAGGTGAAATACCACACATCATTAAGTCTATTAACGGAGTTATCGGCTTTTTAGGCGAAACCAAAGGGGGAGACCCCGTGCCGTTACGGCAGTCTGAAGTAAACCGAATGCTCGGTAAGGTTGATGAACTAACAGTTCAGGACGACAACGTAAATATCCCTTATGTGATCGGGGAGACCATTAAAGTGATCGACGGTCCGTTTAACGGATTCAACGGTACGGTTGAAAAGATCAATGAAGAGAAACGCAAGCTTGAGGTCATGGTGAAGATTTTCGGAAGAAAGACACCTTTGGAGCTCAGCTATATGCAAGTAGAGAAAGTTTAATTGTTACACGCTATATATCATAGGTTTTTTTCTTAAGCTTCCATCATAGAAAAATTCCGAATTAAAATTTTTAAAATGGCAAAAGAAGTAGGTAAAGTAGTAAAGTTGCAAGTTCGTGGAGGAGCGGCAAACCCGTCTCCGCCAGTTGGACCAGCTTTAGGTGCTGCCGGTGTTAACATCATGGAGTTCTGTAAGCAATTCAACGCCAGAACTCAGGATAAACAAGGAAAAGTATTGCCAGTCGTAATTACGGTTTATAAGGACAAGTCTTTCGACTTCGTTATTAAAACCCCTCCGGCTGCCGTACAGATCCTTGAAGCTGCCAAAACTAAGAAAGGTTCTGGTGAACCACATGTTAACAAAGTGGCAACTATTTCCTGGGATCAGGTGCGAACTATTGCAGAGGACAAAATGCCCGACCTGAACGCCTTTACTGTTGAGTCTGCCATGAAAATGGTAGCAGGTACTGCTCGTTCAATGGGAGTTAAAATAAAAGGTGCTGCACCTTTTTAAACTGAAAAAGAATCTATAAAATGGCAAGATTAACAAAAAAGCAAAAAGAAGCCACAGGGAAGGTAGAGGATAAAACCTATTCCGTTTCCGAAGCTTCCGCTTTAATAAAAGAGATCACCAACGTAAATTTTGATGCCTCTGTAGACTTAGCCGTGCGACTTAACGTAGACCCGCGTAAAGCGAACCAAATGGTTCGCGGGGTAGTTACCTTACCACATGGTACAGGTAAAGACGTGAAAGTACTTGCTCTGGTAACCCCGGACAAGGAAGCCGAAGCCAAGGAAGCAGGAGCAGATTATGTTGGATTAGACGAATACCTCGATAAGATAAAAGGAGGATGGACAGACGTCGACGTCATCGTTACCATGCCTAGTGTAATGGGTAAACTTGGACCCCTGGGACGCGTTCTGGGACCACGTGGCTTAATGCCAAACCCTAAGACAGGTACTGTAACCATGGATGTTGCTAAAGCTGTTTCTGATGTAAAAGCCGGAAAGATCGACTTTAAAGTTGATAAGACCGGGATTGTACATGCCGCAATCGGGAAAGCATCTTTCGATGCTGAAAAGATCGCCGGAAACGCAAGAGAATTATTAACGACACTCGTAAAACTGAAGCCTCAAACAACCAAAGGAGTCTACATCAAGAGCATTTATATGTCCTCAACGATGAGCCCTTCTGTTGAAATTGATACCAAGCGCTTCACTGAGCAGTAAAATAGAAGATTATGACACGAGAAGAAAAATCACAAGTAATTGAAAATTTAACTGCACAGTTGTCTGAGAATGCCACCATTTACCTGGCGGATATTTCCGGACTGAATGCTGGCGAAACCAGTAACCTGCGTCGGGCTTGTTTTAAGGCCGGGGTAAAGTTAAGTGTGGTTAAGAACACCTTGCTGTCGAAAGCAATGGAGAGTAGCGATAAAGACTTCGGTCCGCTTTCAGGAGTACTGAAAGGCAACACCTCCCTTATGTTTTCCGATACGGGGAATGCACCTGCAAAAGTGATCAAGGAATTCAGAAAAAAATCTGAAAGACCACTACTTAAAGGAGCGTATATAGAAGAAGCTGTATATGTGGGCGACGAACAACTTGAAGCCCTGGTAAATATCAAATCCAAGGAAGAAGTTATTGGAGATATCATCGGCTTACTTCAATCTCCTGCCAAGAATGTTATTTCAGCACTTAAAAGTGGTGGAGGAACAATTGCAGGAATTGTTAAGACCTTATCGGAACGAGAAGGTTAGAATATTGCACTAATTAAACTATATAAATACAAATTACAAAAACGATAGAAAATGGCAGATTTAAAAGATTTCGCAGAACAATTGGTTAACTTAACTGTAAAAGAAGTTAATGAGTTAGCTACTATACTAAAAGACGAGTACGGCATCGAGCCTGCTGCTGCAGCTGTAGCTGTTGCCGGTGGTGCTGGCGCTGACGGTGGTGAAGCCGCTGAAGAAAAGTCTGAATTCGACGTAATTCTTAAAGCCGCCGGTGGTTCTAAATTGGCAGTTGTAAAACTTGTTAAGGAACTTACAGGACTAGGTCTTAAAGAAGCAAAAGAATTAGTAGACAACGCTCCTTCTCCAATTAAAGAAGGAATCGCTAAAGATGAAGCTGAGGCACTTAAGTCTCAGTTAGAAGAAGCTGGGGCTGAGGTTGAGCTTAAATAAGCTCCCCAAGTTCCAAACCTTTAGGTTTAGGCCTGGCCGCTAAAAGCGCGGATTGGGCCTAAACCATTTTGCGTATATAAAGGTTAGATGTTTTTGAATATACGCAATAACTGTTTTTTTAATTAAAATTCCGTCCATAGATGTCAGCAACGCAAACTGAAAGATTGAATTTTTCCTCTGTACAGAACAAGCCGGAATATCCCGACTTTTTGGACATCCAGATTAAATCCTTCCAGGATTTTTTCCAGCTGGAAACAAAATCAGAAGAAAGAGGTAACGAAGGGCTATACAAAACCTTCATGGAAAATTTTCCAATTACCGATACCCGCAACCAATTCGTTTTAGAATTTTTAGATTATTTCGTCGATCCGCCGAGATATTCCATCCAGGAATGTATCGAAAGAGGGCTTACCTATAGTGTACCACTGAAGGCGAGACTTAAGCTGTTTTGTACCGACGAAGAACACGAGGACTTCGAAACTATCGTTCAGGATGTATATCTTGGAACCATCCCGTATATGACACCCAGCGGTACGTTTTGTATCAATGGGGCAGAACGCGTTGTGGTTTCACAGTTGCACCGATCACCCGGAGTATTCTTTGGACAATCGTTCCACGCGAACGGAACTAAGCTGTATTCGGCCAGAGTAATTCCTTTTAAAGGTTCCTGGATCGAATTCGCTACCGATATCAACAGCGTAATGTACGCGTATATCGACAGAAAGAAGAAATTACCTGTTACAACACTCTTCCGTGCCATCGGCTTCGAAAGAGATAAAGATATCCTCGAGATCTTCGACCTGGCTGAAGAAGTAAAGGCAACCAAAACAGGTTTAAAGAAATTCCTCGGACGAAAACTTGCCGCCCGTGTCCTTAAGACATGGCACGAGGATTTCGTAGATGAGGATACCGGGGAAGTAGTATCTATCGAACGTAACGAGATCATTCTCGACCGCGATACGGTTCTTGAAAAAGAACATATAGAAGAAATCACCGATTCGGGAACAAAGACTATCCTTCTTCATAAGGAAGATAATCAGCTTGCCGATTATGCCATTATTCACAATACGCTTCAGAAGGATCCAACAAATTCTGAAAAAGAAGCGGTAGAACATATCTATAGGCAGCTGCGTAATGCCGAACCACCGGATGAGGAAACAGCTCGTGGTATTATCAATAAACTGTTCTTTAGCGACCAGCGCTACAATCTTGGAGAAGTTGGACGTTACCGAATGAACAAGAAACTGGGTCTTAATATCGAAATGGAAAAGCAGGTGCTTACCAAAGAAGATATTATTACCATTGTTAAATACCTGATCGAACTAATCAACTCCAAAGCCGAGATCGATGACATCGATCACCTCTCAAACCGTCGTGTACGTACCGTAGGGGAACAATTGTCATCTCAGTTTGGCGTAGGACTCGCTCGTATGGCCAGAACCATCCGTGAGCGAATGAACGTTCGGGATAACGAGGTCTTTACACCTATCGACCTTATTAACGCCAAGACCCTGTCCTCTGTGATTAACTCCTTCTTCGGAACGAACCAGTTGTCGCAGTTTATGGATCAGACAAATCCGCTGGCGGAAATCACACACAAGCGTCGTCTTTCGGCTCTTGGACCGGGGGGTCTCTCCCGTGAACGTGCAGGTTTCGAAGTACGTGACGTACACTATACACACTACGGAAGACTTTGCCCTATCGAAACACCTGAAGGTCCGAATATCGGGTTAATCTCTTCACTTTCTGTTTATGCGAAGGTGAATAACCTAGGATTTATTGAAACTCCGTATCGCAAAGTCGAAAACGGTAAGATCGACCTCAAGAATGAGCCGATCTATCTTTCGGCCGAAGAAGAAGAAGACAAACTGATCGCCCAGGCGAATATCCCGCTTACAAAAGATGGCAAGATCGACAGCGATCGTGTTATTGCGCGTATGGAAGGGGATTTCCCGGTTGTAGAACCAACTACGGTAAACTACGCCGACGTGGCGCCTAACCAGATAGCGTCGATTTCAGCATCTCTTATTCCATTCCTGGAGCACGATGATGCAAACCGTGCACTGATGGGATCGAACATGATGCGGCAGGCAGTGCCACTGCTTAGAGCAGAGTCCCCTATCGTAGGAACCGGCCTTGAACGCCAGGTAGCTTCAGATTCGAGGGTACTTATAAATGCTGAAGGAGAAGGGGAAGTGGAATATGTGGATGCCAACATGATCACCATTAAATACGACCGTACCGATTCGGAGCGACTGGTGAGTTTTGACGGCGACAGCAAGACCTACGACCTGATCAAGTTCAGAAAGACAAACCAAAGTACTTCCATAAACCTGAAACCAATCGTTAAAAAAGGTGACAGGGTGAGTAAAGGACAGGTACTTTGCCAGGGTTATGCTACCGAAGCCGGAGAACTGGCACTTGGTAGAAACATGAAGGTAGCCTTCATGCCATGGAAAGGATATAACTTCGAGGATGCCATCGTTATTTCGGAGAAAGTAGTCCGCGAGGATATCTTTACTTCCATACATATAGACGAATATTCACTAGAAGTTAGGGACACAAAACTCGGAAACGAGGAACTAACGAATGATATTCCTAACGTTTCTGAAGAAGCAACCAAAGACCTGGACGAGCACGGAATGATCCGTATCGGTGCCGAAGTTAAACCCGGTGATATCCTTATAGGAAAGATCACTCCAAAAGGAGAGAGCGACCCTACACCCGAAGAAAAACTGCTACGTGCGATCTTCGGTGATAAAGCAGGGGATGTTAAGGATGCTTCTCTGAAGGCATCACCATCGCTTCGAGGCGTGGTGATCGATAAGAAATTGTTCGCGAGGGCAATTAAGGATAAGCGCAAACGTGCAAAGGACAAGGAAGATATCGCCGAACTGGAAGCAGTTTACGATGCTAAGTTCGATGCATTGAAAGATGTACTGGTTGAAAAACTGTTTGCTATTGTTGGCGGAAAGACGGCCCAGGGAGTTATGAACGACCTTGGAGAAGTGGTTTTCCCGAAAGGAAAGAAGTACACACTTAAGATGCTCAACGCTGTGGAAGACTACACTCACCTTACTGGCGGTGTATGGACTACGGACGATGAGACCAACGCAATGGTTGCCGACCTGATGCACAATTACAAAATCAAGGAGAACGACCTTCAGGGGAACCTGAGACGTGAGAAATTCACCATTTCTGTGGGAGACGAATTACCTTCCGGTATTCTGAAACTTGCCAAAGTATATATCGCCAAGAAGCGTAAGCTGAAAGTTGGAGATAAGATGGCAGGACGTCACGGAAATAAGGGTATTGTGGCCCGTATCGTTCGCGAGGAGGATATGCCATTCCTGGAAGACGGAACTCCGGTTGATATAGTGTTGAACCCGCTGGGAGTACCTTCACGTATGAATATCGGTCAAATCTATGAAACGGTTCTCGGATGGGCCGGTCAGAAACTGAATCGCAAATACGCGACCCCAATCTTCGACGGTGCTACCCTCGACCAGATTAACGAGATCACAGATGAGGCAGAGATTCCGAGATTCGGTCATACCTATCTGTACGACGGGGGAACCGGTAAGCGTTTCGATCAGCCTGCTACCGTAGGAGTGATCTATATGCTGAAATTAGGGCATATGGTAGACGATAAGATGCACGCCCGTTCTATTGGACCGTACTCTCTTATCACTCAGCAACCACTTGGTGGTAAAGCACAATTTGGTGGTCAGCGATTTGGTGAGATGGAAGTTTGGGCACTTGAGGCATACGGTGCATCAAGTACGCTTAGAGAGATACTCACTGTAAAATCTGATGATGTAATCGGAAGGGCCAAGACCTACGAGTCGATCGTTAAAGGTGAAGCCATGCCGGAACCGGGACTACCCGAATCGTTTAACGTGTTAATGCACGAATTAAAAGGATTGGGTCTGGATATCAGATTAGAAGAATAAGGCGATCCCGCCGATTTTTTCCGAAGGAATATCCTCGGAAACAGGCGGGAAAAGTCCTGAAACTTCACAGGGAGTGATAAAACACTCCTAAAACAAATAAAAACAAAGCATAGTACATAGCATTATGACAAGAAATAAAGAAAACACAGTACAGAAATTCGACAAGATTTCCATTGGTTTAGCTTCTCCCGAGTCTATTTTGGCTGAATCGCGCGGGGAGGTTCTAAAACCTGAAACGATAAACTACCGTACGCACAAACCTGAGCGTGACGGACTTTTCTGTGAGCGTATTTTTGGTCCTGTTAAGGATTATGAATGTGCCTGTGGTAAATATAAGCGCATCCGATATAAAGGAATCGTGTGCGACCGTTGTGGTGTGGAAGTAACTGAAAAGAAGGTAAGACGTGACCGTGTTGGTCATATCAACCTGGTAGTTCCGGTTGCGCACATCTGGTATTTCCGTTCCCTACCAAATAAGATAGGGTATTTACTCGGACTTCCTTCCAAGAAACTGGACATGATCATCTATTATGAAAGATACGTGGTGATCCAGCCGGGGATAGCTAAAAATGAAGAAGGTGAACCGGTAGAGAAGATGGATTTCCTTACAGAGGAGGAATACCTGAACATACTGGATACACTTCCGCAGGAAAATCAATACCTGGACGACAGCGATCCAAACAAATTCATCGCCAAGATGGGTGCGGAGTGTCTTATCGACCTGTTGAACAGGATCGACTTAAACTCTCTGTCGTTCGAACTTCGTCACAAGGCGAACAACGAAACATCAAAGCAGCGTAAAACAGAGGCTCTTAAACGACTTCAGGTTGTGGAAGCGCTTCGCGATGCCAATAAGAACCGCGAAAATAGGCCGGAATGGATGATCATGAAGGTTGTGCCTGTAATTCCGCCGGAATTACGTCCGCTGGTACCACTGGACGGAGGACGTTTTGCTACTTCCGACCTTAACGACCTGTATCGAAGAGTGATCATTAGAAACAACCGTCTGAAAAGACTGATGGAGATCAAAGCTCCTGAAGTGATCCTGAGGAACGAAAAGCGTATGCTTCAGGAATCGGTTGATTCGTTATTCGACAACACAAGAAAGTCTTCTGCAGTGAAAACCGACAGCAATCGTCCGTTGAAATCACTTTCAGACTCATTGAAAGGGAAGCAGGGACGATTCCGTCAGAACCTCCTCGGTAAGCGTGTGGATTACTCTGCGCGTTCAGTTATCGTCGTAGGACCTGAACTGAAGCTTTACGAGTGTGGTATTCCAAAAGACATGGCTGCCGAACTTTACAAACCATTTGTGATCAGAAAGCTGATTGAAAGAGGAATTGTAAAGACAGTTAAATCGGCCAAAAAGATTATAGACAAAAAGGAGCCCGTAGTTTGGGACATTTTGGAGAACGTATTAAAAGGTCACCCGGTATTACTTAACCGGGCCCCTACACTCCACAGACTGGGTATACAGGCCTTCCAGCCGAAACTTATCGAAGGAAAGGCTATACAGTTGCACCCGTTGGTATGTACGGCATTTAATGCCGACTTCGACGGTGACCAGATGGCGGTTCACTTACCGCTTGGACCCGAAGCTATCCTGGAAGCACAGCTGCTTATGTTGGCTTCGCACAATATTCTGAATCCTGCGAACGGTTCTCCGGTTGCAGTACCGTCTCAGGATATGGTACTAGGTCTTTATTATATGACCAAGCTGCGTAAGTCTACAGACGATATTAAAGTATTAGGTGAAGGATTGACGTTCTACTCGCCCGAAGAGGCATTTATTGCCTACAATGAAGGCAAAGTAGACCTGAACGCAGAGGTCAAGGTGAGAACCAAGGATTTCAACGAACAGGGTGAATTGGTAAACCAATTGATTACCACCACGCTCGGACGTGTTATCTTTAACGATAAAGTGCCGGAGCAGGCAGGTTTTATCAATACGGTACTTACCAAGAAGTCGCTTCGTGATATTATTGGTAACATCCTAAAAGTTACTTCGGTACCTGCGACGGCTGAATTCCTTGATGAGATCAAGGACCTCGGATATAAGTTTGCATTCGAAGGCGGACTGTCATTCAGTCTCGGTGATATTATCATTCCTGAAGAAAAGCAGGGTATGATCGATTCGGCTAACGCTCAGGTTGACGGGATCATTGCCAATTACAACATGGGTCTTATCACCAATAATGAACGATATAACCAGGTAATTGATATCTGGACAGCTACGAATGCGGAGCTTACCGAATTATCGATGAAGCGTATCCGTGAAGATCAGCAGGGCTTTAACTCTGTGTATATGATGCTTGATTCCGGTGCACGTGGATCGAAAGAACAGATCCGTCAGTTAACCGGTATGCGTGGTTTGATGGCCAAGCCTAAGAAATCGAATTCAGGAGGTGGTGAGATTATCGAGAACCCTATTCTTTCAAACTTTAAGGAAGGACTTTCGATTCTTGAATACTTTATCTCTACTCACGGTGCCCGTAAAGGACTTGCCGATACGGCCCTGAAAACGGCCGATGCCGGATATCTTACAAGACGACTTGTGGATGTGTCTCAGGACGTGATCATCAACGAGGAAGATTGTGGAACCCTTCGCGGAATCGAAGTTTCTGCTCTGAAGAAGAATGAAGAGGTAGTGGAGACACTAGCCGAACGAATTGTTGGACGTACAGCCTTGAACGATATTGTAAACCCGCTTACCAAGGAAGTCCTTGTTGAGTCCGGGGATCATATATCGGAAGAGATCGCAGCTGCGATTAGTTCGTCACCTATCGAATCGGTTGAAGTGCGCTCTGCACTTACTTGTGAAGCTAAGAAAGGAATCTGTGCCCAGTGTTACGGACGAAACCTTGCGACCAACAAGATGGTTCAACGAGGTGAAGCTGTAGGAGTTGTGGCAGCCCAGTCTATTGGAGAGCCCGGAACGCAGTTAACGCTTCGTACATTCCACGTGGGTGGTATTGCAGGAAACATTTCAGAAGAAAACAAACTCACGGTTAAATTCGACGGAATTGTTGAGATCGAAGATCTTAAGACAGTTAAAGGTGAGGATAGTGAAGGCAAAACAGTGGATATTGTTATTTCCCGAACTTCTGAACTAAAACTTATAGACGCCAAAACCGGAATTACGTTAAGTACAAATAACATTCCTTACGGTTCGTATATCTATGTTAAAGACGGTCAGAAGGTAAAGGCAGGAACTGTTGTTTGCCAGTGGGATCCGTATAATGGTGTGATTATCTCTGAATTTGCAGGTAAGATCAAGTACGAGAATATCGAACAGGGTGTTACTTATCAGGTTGAGATCGATGAGCAAACCGGATTCCAGGAAAAAGTAATTTCCGAATCGAGAGATAAGAGAAAGATCCCTACCCTTCACATTGTTGGTAAGAAGGATGAAATAATACGTTCGTATAACTTACCGGTAGGTGCTCACCTTATGGTCGACGACGGAGACAAGATTAAGATCGGTAAGATCCTGGTTAAGATTCCGCGTAAGTCTGCCAAAGCAGGAGATATTACCGGAGGTCTTCCACGTGTTACCGAATTGTTCGAAGCACGTAATCCTTCCAATCCTGCTGTAGTAAGTGAGATCGACGGGGTTGTTTCCTTCGGAAAGATAAAACGAGGAAATCGAGAGATTATCATCGAATCCAAGTTGGGAGAGATCAAAAAGTATCTCGTTAAGCTTTCAAATCAGATTCTGGTTCAGGAGAATGATTACGTACGAGCGGGAATGCCGTTATCGGACGGATCCATTACGCCGGAAGATATTCTCAGCATCAAAGGGCCATCTGCTGTTCAGCAGTATCTGGTAAATGAGGTGCAGGAAGTTTATCGACTGCAGGGTGTGAAGATCAACGACAAGCATTTCGAGGTTGTTGTTCGCCAGATGATGCGTAAAGTACGTATTGTAGATAGTGGTGATACTACGTTCCTTGAAAATCAATTGGCTCATAAAGACGACTTTATCGAAGAGAACGATAAGATCTTCGGAATGAAAGTAGTTGAGAACGCCGGAGACTCTGAAAGTCTAAAGGATGGTCAGATCATTACCCCGAGGGATCTTCGCGATGAGAATTCCTTGTTGAAACGTGCAGATAAAACATTGGTTGAAGCTCGAGACGCAGTACCTGCGACGGCTACGCCAATACTACAGGGTATTACCCGTGCATCGCTTCAAACGAAATCGTTTATTTCGGCTGCTTCCTTCCAGGAAACTACCAAAGTACTCAACGAAGCTGCTGTAAGCGGTAAAGTAGACGAACTGGAAGGTCTTAAGGAGAACGTGATAGTTGGACATAAGATCCCTGCCGGAACCGGTATGCGAGCTTACGATACAATTATAGTTGGATCCAAACAGGAGCTTGAAGAAATGACCAGGGAGAAGCAGGAAGTCAATTATAACTAAATCATACAGCTGCGCTCCGAATCGGGGCGCAGTTGGTTTAATATCTACAGAGTTATGGCAGAAGATAAAAAACAGAAGCAGGGACAGATTAATATAGAACTTGATGCCGATATCGCACAGGGTATCTATAGCAATCTTGCGATAATTAATCATTCCCAGTCCGAGTTCGTGGTGGATTTTATATCCATCATGCCCGGGGTACCAAAGAGTAAAGTAAAATCACGAATTGTACTTACTCCACAGCACGCCAAGCGATTTTTAAAAGCACTCCACGATAATGTGCAGCGTTTTGAGAATGCGCACGGTGAGATCAAGGATTATCAACAGCCTTCTATTCCGATTAATTTCGGCCCCACCGGAGAAGCATAATAAAACAGAGATCCCACTCATCTGAGTGGGATTTTTTTGTTTTCAACTCATCAATTAGATTTTATTTTTGCCCCCAATCCATACATTCTTCCACCACAGATTTTTCTTTTTTGTAGGTAAAAACTTGTAAATAAAGAAGTTGAAACGTGCATCTTAACGAGTAAAATGTACTCTATAACGAAAAGTTCCTACAAGATGTAAGAAAATACTTTCATACGACATACATTTGTTCCAGTTCACAATTGCCCCAGTTAATTAACCATTAATTATTGTGAATGACCCAAATTGAACTTATGTATTTTTTGATACCTACATCTCAACGCACTTGGTTGCGGTTTTTTACCACGGTTTTAGTGGTCTTGCTTGGTACTTCCGTTAGTACAGCCCAAACCCAGGCCGCTTCGGTTCAAACCGGGGTTAGCTTTCAATGGGAAGATACTCAATCTGTTCCCAGCGATGCGGCAACCATTAAATCTATCACAATTGACGGCTTAGTATACAGTGCTTTTGCGGCGCCATCGGCCTATGAAATGACACGGGTTGGCCCTTCCGGACACGGTACTAATAACTTGATATTAAACGGGGTAACCGTTAATAATAACAGTTCGAATCCAACCTGGAATGCACATGCACGAGCAGCCTTTCAGGATAAGAATTTAAATCATTACTTCCACGCCAATCCCAATGGCAGGGATATCTGTGGAAATTTTGGAGCAATTGCAACTACCGATGCTCAAATGCAGACCCTTTATTACAATCCCGGGATTCCTTCAAACGAAGGAGGGATTCTTGCCCTTTCTGAACGAAATGCAAACAATTGCTTTTATATAGCAGTTCACGGTATACCTGCAGGGGGTGGTCCCGAACAGTTTCTTGGCGACACCTTTGTACGAGCCAATTCTACGCAGTGGGGGCCACAGTATAATCCCCCGCCGGCCGGAGTAGATTATTGGAATTCAGGACGTGTTCAGGAAAATAATGGTACCATTGGGATCGCTATCTTCAGATTAGAGGATTTAGCGCCTACCGGCTCAGTTATCACGAAATTCGAGTTAGTGGGTGCCACCCTGGACCATGCCGATGGTAAAGCCTTTATAATTCAAAAGTACGCCACTCCTATACAGGATTACGGCTGCCTGGATACTGAAATAAACGGATCGTTGGTAACGAACAGCGTACCCGCCGGGTCAACCTTTTCTTTGGTCTCCGGACCAACCCCGGCCGGACAGTCATTTACATTGAATACAGACGGAAGCTACTCCTACATTTCGGAAACCGGCTATTTAGGGGATGTGGTTTTTGAATATGAAGTGTGTTTACCGGCGCCCAACTCGAGTACCTGCGACACCTCTACAGCCACATTAACCTATGTGCCCTGGTCTGATGATAATTGCGTCTGTGACTCAGGCAACGCAGATGGCCCCATGTTACAGAATTAAAAATGAATCACGATAAAGAAAAGAATCATATACGTTAAAAATTACATTATGAAAAATTCGTTAATCATAAGTTTGTTAATGCTGACTTCCATTTCAATGGGATGGTCGCAGGTAGGAATCGGAACGACCGATCCTCAGGAAGCATTACACATAGCCGGAAGCAACGGTACTATTCGCGTTGATGGATTAAACAGTGCGAACAACAGTAAGAATCTCGGCGGCTCTTCCATGTATAATGTTATGGTCGATTCGGATGGAGAACTTAAACTGGGAAATCTTTCCGGAGAAATATCATCAGCTCCTGAATTTGAAGCAGCTGTGGCAGTTCAATCCGGAACAAATTCGGAATTGAATTCCTCCGAATTATATCAGAAACAATTTACCTTAACCCAGCGTGCCTTAGTAGTGATTACTTACTATGTATCCATGGATTTCAGGAATTACGACGGAACTGCAAATGTAGACGACGGAAGGGCGAAAATAGCTCATAACTATTTTTATCTGGGCAATGGTACAACTCCTGATACTTCCAAGACCTATGGAATGACGAGTGCTGTGTATTCGAATTCTAATTGTGATACCGCTACGGGCTTTGTTTATAATTCAAGATCTACTACCATTACCCTGGAACCCGGAACATACAGCGTTCATTTAAATGGTGCAGTATATGGTGGTGGAATTACTCCCGATGCTGCATTTAGGGTGTTGTTTGGAGATATCGACAGATTGGATATCAGCGCAATATATTTTTAATGGGAGGTCTTTGCTTTTTTAGATCTTTCGAATTCGCTTACAAAATGAAACTTGATGGTAGGATACTTTGATTGAGTCATTTGCAGGGTAAACGCAGAATCCGCAAAGAACACCAGCTGCCCCCGCTTATCTTTTGCCAGGAACTTTGCTTTCACGCGCTTAAAATCTGCAAATGCCTCACTCTTAGGATCTTCAGGATCTACCCAACAGGCCTTGTGAACATTCAGATTTTCGTAATAACACTTAGCCCCGTACTCGTGTTCCAGCCTGTATTGTATTACTTCAAACTGTAACGCTCCCACCGTACCTATTACCTTTCTTCCATTCAATTCCAGTGTAAATAACTGCGCCACTCCTTCATCCATTAACTGGTCTATGCCTTTCTCCAATTGCTTGCTTTTCATAGGATCGGCATTGTTGATATATTTGAAGTGTTCGGGTGAAAAGCTCGGAATACCTTTATAACGCATTTCCTCACCCTCGGTAAGCGTATCACCAATTTTAAAGTTGCCCGTATCGTGCAGGCCAACAATATCTCCGGCATAAGAAATATCGACAATTTGTTTTTTTTCGGCGAAGAAGGCGTTAGGACTGGAGAATTTCATTTTCTTTCCGTTGCGTACGTGCAAGTAAGCTGTATTTCGTTCGAAGGTTCCGGAAACAATTTTGACGAAGGCAAGGCGGTCCCTGTGTTTTGGATCCATATTGGCGTGTATTTTAAATACAAATCCACTGAAATTAGTTTCTTCGGGTTTTACCAGCCGCGTATCACTTTCTTTTGGTCGGGGAGAGGGAGCGATTTCAATAAAGCAATCTAGCAATTCGCGAACGCCAAAGTTATTTAATGCCGAACCGAAGAACACAGGCTGAAGTGAACCTTCAAGATAGGCTTCTCTCTCAAAATCCGGGTAGACCTCGGTGACAATTTCCAGCTCTTCTCGCAGGGTTTCCGAAGCTTTGGAACCAATTAGTTTTTCCAATTCAGGGTTATTGAGATCCTCGAATTCGATGGTCTCTTCAATGTTTTTGCGGCTATCTCCGCTGAAGAGGTTGATGTTTTTCTCCCATATGTTATAAATTCCTTTAAAATCGTAACCCATACCAATAGGATAACTCAAAGGGGTAACTTTAAGACCGAGTTTTTGTTCAATTTCGTCCAGGAGTTCGAAGGCATCTTTTCCTTCCCTGTCCAATTTATTGATAAAGACTATTATAGGGATATTCCGCATTCGGCAGACTTCCACTAATTTTTCGGTTTGTTCCTCAACGCCTTTTGCGACGTCTATTACCACGATAACACTATCTACGGCCGTTAGCGTGCGAAAAGTATCTTCAGCGAAATCCTTGTGTCCGGGAGTGTCGAGTATATTGATCTTAAAGCCTTCGTATTCAAAAGCCAGCACTGATGTAGCCACCGATATACCTCGTTGCCTTTCAATTTCCATGAAATCACTGGTAGCTCCTTTTTTAATTTTATTGCTCTTTACTGCCCCGGCTTCCTGAATGGCTCCTCCAAAGAGTAATAATTTTTCTGTTAAAGTGGTTTTACCGGCATCCGGATGGGAAATAATTCCGAATGTTTTTCGCTTAGCGATTTCCTTTTTTAAGGTCATTTTAAAAGTTAAAAATTTGTGGCAAAGATACGGCTTGTTTTAAAGAATGCAGGAGAGAAAGCCTTTCAATTATTCTTACAATTAAAAATGACCTAAAGTGCTGTAAAATAGTAGTAATACGTGTAAATACGTATATACTTTTCCTACAAATTTTAACCAATTTAGACCCTTTTTTTTGTAGTTCAACGGAATTATTTAACAGTTAAACTAAAACTTAGGTATTGGTGAATGTTACAAGTATTTTCCTACATATATTTGAGTAACAATATTAAATTATAGTTGGGCAACTAATCAAGTTAATCAAAGAATAAATTATGCAAAAAACTACGCTATTAAGCTTTATTTTCATTTTAGTTTTTTCAGTATTTGGAGCAGAGTTTTCAATTGCTCAGGTATGTAATTCTGAAATGAGAGTGGTAAAGAACCGAGATTCTCGTTCAGCCACGCTTAACGATGCGACTATTTTTCAAATTGAAATCCAAAACAATTCGTCAAAAGCGCAAATCTACACGTTCAACTCTAGCATTTCGGACCAGAAATGTGGCACTCCCGCAACTGGCTTACGATCAGCCTCAAAGGTCGATCTGAATGTTTCTGTTAGAGGTAACAACTTACGATCCAATTCGCTATCTGTAGCTCCCGGAGCGACAGTTCCGATACAAGTTGAGGTATCCGTAGGACCAAACATTAAATTCAACAGCTGGTACTGTATTGAATTTTCTGCGGTTTCAGATCTCTGCAGCTCGAAGCAAATCTCTAAGAATTTAAAGTTATACGTCTCGGACGGTTCCGATAACTAAAATTGCAGGCATTCGATTTTTCGAATGCTTTTGTCATTTTTTTTAATCGTTCCATCAGAGATCAAAATATTTAGGTTTAAACCATAAACTATATTTATGAAAACGCAACCTTATAATAAAACTGTGTCGAAACTGTTCGTAAAATGCCTAGTACTTGTGTGTTTTGCGTTCAATCCTGCTTCACTTTTTTCCCAGGATATCACGCTCGATAAAATGGTAACTGAAAGCACGAATTGTAATCAGTTTGATATTACTTTAAACGTTACCGGTAATCCACCCGACCGTCCGCAAGAAGTTGTTCTTGTGATCGACCGATCGGGAAGTATGGGATTCGATATTCCAAACGATCCTAACGAGCCTATCGATTATGCAAAGGATGCTGCTATTTCTTTTGTGCAGAACCTCTTTGCTCCGGTTAATAATCCCACGGGATTAAATAGGGTTGCTGTAGTTTCATATTCAACCAGCGGAACATTAAATATCGGATTGACAGATTCCACAGGGGAACAGGCTGTGATCACCGCAATTAATTCACTGGTCGCAAATGGCGGAACCAATATTGCCGGGGGATTGGATGTAGCCGATACCCACCTCACAACCTTTGGAACATTCGATTGTCTAACCGGCCGTAGCATTTTACTGCTAACAGATGGTGTAACAAACAGACGATTAAACGGTACAACTTCCTGTTCAAGCAACCCGTCACCCCCGTTTCCTCAGAACAATACCGCGTGTATGAACGATGCCATTAACGAAGGCGTTGGTGCGCAAACTACAACGATTGGGCCTGATACTTTCGATCAGACCATTTTTTCTATTGGTCTATTCGGTGGTATTGATGATACTGATGGGCAGATTCCGGCCACATATACATTAGATGCGATTCAGAATGGTGGTTTATTCACTACTGAGAACGCCGCAGATTTAACTGCAATTTATAACTCCATTCTGGGACAACTTGCACTTGCCGCGAAGGATGCCATTGTAACCGACGTGCTGGGGGCAGGCTTTCAAATGGTGCCCGGATCTTTAAGCGATATGATCAATGCGTCTTACGATATGGGAACTAACACCATAACCTGGGATGTGGGTGATGTATCCAATCAAATGCTTTCACTTCAATATACCATTGAAGCTGTAGGAATGAGTAGTTGCGGAGTTCAGCCATCCGGTATGAGTGAAATGAATTACATAGACGCCGAATGTATGATGGTAACCATTCCATTTAACAATCCGCAAATATGTGTGCCTTGTCCGCAAATTACCGATCCGGTTCTGGACCAGATGGAATGTACTAACAGTGTTGACTATTCTGCAACCTTTAATGCAGGGGCCTGTTCTCCTGTTACGATAAATTTTACTTGGGAGTTCTATTTGAACAATATTTTGGTTGGTACCGAAAGTGGAACTACCATGGGAGACCTTTCGGGAACCTTTGTTTACAATGGTGGCAATCCCTTTGTTGGAGACTTTAGAGCCGAATTGACCTATGATGGGGTATACAATAATAATTGTAGTTTACCTCCGGTTGAAGTGATGTCTACCATTCAGGTAAGTGAACCACCTGAAGCACCAATGGCCGGTGATGATCAGACTGAATGTGCCGACACTCCAAATATTCAAACATTAACTGCGACTGCTACCGTGCCAAACGGACAAAGTATCGTATGGTACGATGCTGCCGTAAATGGAACTGTCGTTCCCGATCCTTCATTAAGCAGCATAGGTACAGTTACGTACTATGCTGAAGCAGTGGATGATGGAACCTCATGTACCAGCCTCGCAAGAGTGCCGGTAACACTTACCCTATACAATTGTGCCATCGATATTCAAAAAACCGCCAGCCCCAATAACACACAAAATTGTAACCCTATCGCCGCCGGCGAATTGATCACCTACACCTTTAGCGTAACGAATCAGGGTAATGTTGGGATAAGCAATGTGGAGGTAAATGACCCTTTGATCAGTGCTAACCCAATTCCGGGACCTGACTCAGGTGATACTAATAATAACAACGTCCTTGAGGTGGGCGAAAATTGGATTTACTCTGCTACCTATACAGTTACTCAGGCTGATATAGTGACCGGGCAGGTAGATAATACTGCTGAAGTGGATGGAACTGTTACCGGTTCTTCTTCTTATAATGTAAATGATTCAGATTCTGCCACAGTTCAACTTTGTCAGAATGCTGAAATAGAAATAACCAAATCCACAGATGGAGATACAGCGAATTGTAATCCTTATGTGGTGGGAAGTACCGTAAATTATACATTCACCGTTACTAACCTTGGTGATGTAGATGTTACAAATGTAGTGGTAACAGATCCATTGTTAGGTGGAGTTGTGGCTGGTCCTGCATCCGGAGACGGTGGTACACCGAATGTACTGGATGTGGGTGAGGTGTGGACCTACAATGCCAGCTATTTAGTTACCCAGGCCGATATTGATGCAGGAGTGATTTCCAACACTGCGGAAGTTGATGGAGATACTGCACTGGGTAGTGTGAACGACCCTAGTAATACGGTTAATCTGGGGATTTGTCGCAATGCCGACATCGCCCTTATCAAGGTGGGTACTTTCAACGATGGTAACGGGAACAATTGTGCCGATGCAGGAGAGACCATCAGTTATGCCTTTACGGTGACCAACACCGGAAACGTAACGATCACGGGTATTACGGTAACCGATCCGCTGGCTACGATGGCCGGAGGTCCTATCGCTTCCCTTGCTCCGGGTGCTTCAGATGCTACAACCTTTACAGCCTCCTATGTTATCACCCAGGCCGATATCGATGCGGGTAATGTACAGAACCAGGCTACGGCCAACGGTTCTACCACTGCCGGTGCTGTGAGCGATCTATCGGATGACAACAGTAATTTAGAGGATGATCCTACCAATACGCCGCTTTGTCGCAATGCCGACATCGCTCTTATCAAAACAGGCACCTATGACGGTTTCGACCAGGCAGGTAACTGTATTGCAGCTCCCGGTGATGTGATCACCTACAGTTTCTCAGTTAAGAACACCGGAAATGTGACCCTTACCAATGTGGTTGT
>JASBSY010000015.1 GCA_030148705.1 Pukyongia sp. | reverse complement strand
ATCGGTAATTGGAAGTCCGGGAGCAACGCTCTCAGAATCCGTTACCGTTGCAGGCTGACCAATACAAGTTACCGTTGGACCTTCAACATCGTTAACCGTTACGTTGAAAGAACACTGAACTGAGTTTCCACCCGGATCGGTGTACTCCAAAGTAGTTAGCGTAGTTCCAACAGGGAACACATCTCCACTCGGGAAACCGGTGATTACAGTGTAAGGTGCACTTGAAGTAGAATAATCGTAGATTAATCGTAATTCAAGGAAATCATCGGCCGAACATAAAGTAAGGCTAATATTCCCCGCCACATCTTCGGCTGTAAAGTCAATTTGTCCATCTGCAGCCCAAGCATCGATCATTGCAGCTGGAATAGTAAACGTTTCCATAATAGTAGAAGAACACTGATCGGCAAAACTACCTGTTGCGCCAATCATACCAACAGTGTTGGTATCTTCATCGAAGATTGTCCATGCCTCTTCATTTCCTCCTGTTCCATCAATATCTCCATAAGTCCTTACTTCCAGTGTAGCATCGGCAGTAGCTCCGGTAGAAGCACCTGTAAAGCTGAATGACATAGGGTCAGTAAGATTCTGAATATCGATCGTTTGGTCGTATGTAGCTGTTCCACCACCGCTAAAACAGTTATCCATTACCATTGGTGAAGGATAATCTACTACGGCGCCACAAATTCCCGGATCATTATCAACTGTAATGTCATTAGGACATGTAACGATTGGTGGTTCGTTGTCTTCTACTGTAATTGTAAACTGACAGGTAGACTGATCGCCCTGTTCGTCGGTTGCAGTAAATTCTATAATAGTATCTCCAAGCGGGAAGTCACTTCCGGATGGAGGCCCCATTGTTTGCATTACTGTAACTGTTCCGCCATCAGGATCGATCGCAACAGCATCGGAGAAGTTAACCTGAGCTGTACAAACGCCGGGCTCGGTATCCACGACTAATGGATCCGGCATTGGGCAGTTTATAATTGGTACTACCGGGTTACGGCTTAAAGTAATACAATAGCTGTTTAAAGTACCGGAATCGCCACCTGCATCATCACAAATACTCAAAGTCCAGTTACCTATTGCGTTATCACCTGCAAATCCAGTATTCATAGCGCCTTGTTCGGCCTGGAATGTCCCCGTGAAAGGAGCAGCACCAGTTGTAATGGATGGATTTCCATCGATAAACACAGTTCCCGTATAATTATCACCCGATCCACCGTTATCTGATGACAGATCCCAGGTAGTTCCATCAGGTGAAATCAACGTGATATCAAGATCGGCATCCCAGGTGTGGGTAATGTCGATCTCCACACTTTCTATTGTATATTCACCGGCAGCAGTACCTACTACTCCAGCTGTACCCGCAACTGTGGCTATAGAAGTTGTGGGCCCACCTACACAAGGAAAACCTCCTGTACCCGTCACCGGAATCGGCTGTGGGTTACCAGCACCGCAATCAGGACCAAAAGCAGTCCAAACATAGTTGGTTCCTGCTGCTCCAGTACAGTTATCGTCAACATAAGACGAGGTAGCAGTTCCAGATCCACCCGGATCGTTATATCCCGGGTTTCCCTGATCTAGTGAATAATCTTCAGAAACTTCAACACAACCTCCAACGCCCCAGGTAGTGGCCCAGGCGGTATTGGTAATTGTACCGGGGTCTACAGTGTTAGGATTCGTTGAAATAACATAATCGTTGGGAACACCCCCAAAAATTAATGCCGCAGCTTCCTTGGCGTTCAGTACCGGAGGATTGGTAGTCCAGTTCGGACCGTCATCCACCTGGAATGAACCAACATAGGTTGATACCGCACTCCGGGTGCTACTGTTTGAAGTAATTTGAATTGAATTCTGATTACTCGAAGGATTTTCCTGAGGTGCCACCTGTGAAACAGGCGGAGCTAATCCCTGGTTGACTAAATCTGCTGTGGTCTGTGCCAGGCCAACAGGTAGAAACACCAGCCCAGTAAAAAGCACAAAGATTAAAAATGTAATTTTTTTCATAATTAAGATTAAATTTAGTTTAAGTCTTAAAAGTACGTTAATAAAATAAATTCGCCAAACGAAATAGACCAAATGATTATTTTAAAGTTAAACTGCTGCTATTCAGCGATTACAACCTGTTTACAAGGTATATTGATAGTTCATTATCTCAATTTTTTTCTTAAAGTTTTTAAAATTTTCAAGAATTTTTAATTGTCGGATTTAATATTTGTTTGCCCAACCAACGCCAATCGCGATTTTTTATATATTTGATTCTCTTCAACTAATAACCTCATGACTCGATCGTTCTGTTATTACTGTATTTTATTGAGTATCTTCTCTTGTCAGGAAAGTGATCGGTTGGCAGGTACTTCAGGTTTCTCCGACAAGGCTGAAACACGCTTCACAAAAATAAGCCCGGAACATTCCACCATATCTTTTCAAAATAAAATTGTACAAACAGAAGATTTTAACTATATACATTACGAATACATTTATAATGGATCAGGGGTGGCTGTTTTGGATTACGATATGGACGGACTCCAAGATCTTTATTTCGTTTCGACATTCGGGGCGAATAAATTGTACAGAAATAAAGGTGAATTTATCTTTGAAGATGTTACCGTCACTACCCGCACAGTGGATGACAAAGGCTTTTCTACAGGAGTAAGTGTTCTTGATGTAAATAATGACGGATGGCCGGACCTTTATGTCTGCAAAGCCGGTTCGCTCGATGACGACAACGGGAGGAGAAACCTTCTTTTCGTTAATCAGAAAGACGGCACCTTCATGGAAGAAGCCGGAAAATGGGGACTTAATCATCCGGGATATTCTACGCAGGCTTATCTCCTCGATTATGATCGCGACGGAGACAGAGATATATATCTAGTAAATTATCGTTACGATTTCAATAACGTGGCAACCCTTAGCCATGTTATCCAGAATCAGGTAGAAGATATTTCCAGTGATCAGCTATTCAGAAATGACGGTACATCCTTTACTAATGTCACCGCCGAAATGGGTATGATGAATAAAATGTGGGGGCTAAGCGCTGTAGTTTCCGATTTTGATAATGACGGTTGGGAAGACCTTTACGTTTGCAACGATTTTTCAGAACCGGACTTTTTATACATCAATGACAATAAGGGAAATTTCAACAACCAGACGCGTTCCAGATTTCAGCATATTTCATTTTTCAGTATGGGCTCAGATTTTGCCGATCTTGACAACGATCTGGAGCCGGACCTTATTACTCTTGATATGGCTTCCGAAAATTATATCCGAAGTAAGGAAAATATGGCTTCGATGAATACCGAAACCTTTTGGCAGATTGTCAATATTGGATATCATCATCAGTATATGACCAATATGCTGCATAAAAACATTGGCGGGGGTATCTTTTCTGAAATAGGCCAATTAAGTGGAATTTCGAAAACCGACTGGAGTTGGGCTCCACTGATCGCAGATTTGGATAATGACGGATTCAAAGATATTTACATCACTAACGGCGTTGAGCGTGAATATAATAATCAGGATACCCAGCGTAAAGTAAAAGCTATCCGGGCTTTAGATATGCCGTATAAAATCGATGATATTTTGGCAATGTACCCTTCCGAGCCGCTGGTTAACTACACCTACAGGAATTTGGGAGACATGACCTTCGAAAATGTTTCAGAAAACTGGGGATTAAACGACAAGACTTTCTCCAACGGTGCTGCCTATGCCGATCTTGATAACGATGGCGATTTAGACCTGATTGCCCATAACCTGAACGACTTCGCAGGTATTTACAGAAATAATTCAACAAATAATTTTCTGGATATTCACCTAAAGGGTCCGGCTAATAATCCCCTGGCCATCGGTAGCAAAGTTTATTTAATCGACAGCAAACAGTCACAGTTATCTGAACTATACCTTGCAAGGGGTTATATGTCTTCAGTATCCAATATTGTTCATTTCGGACTCGGCAAAGAAGAACTGGTCGAAAAACTAGTTGTAAAATGGCCGGACGGAAAGATTTCTGAATTAGAACAAATAAGTGCGAATCAAAAAATTACGATCGACTATAATCATGCAGCAGAAAAAGAAAGTGAACTTCTGAGAAAACTATGGTTAAAGAAAATTATCGACCCATCAAGCCTCGGAATTAACTATAAGCAGGTGGAAAATGATTTTAATGATTACAGCCTACAACTCCTGCTACCCCAGAAACAGTCGACTAAAGGAACAGGAATAATAAAGGCAGATCTTAACAACGATGGTCTTGAAGATTTTTTCGTGGGAAATGCAGCCGGCGCTCCGGCATCTCTTTACCTTCAGTCAACTGACGGAACCTTCAGAAGCAACAATGATGAGCTTTGGAAGCGTGAAGCGAAATTTGAGGATGCCAACGCGCTTTTTCTAGATGCCGATCAAGATGGTGATACAGACCTGTACGTCGTTAGTGCAGGTTATGAGCTTGAAGAGAATGATCCACTATTGCAGGATCGGCTTTATTTGAACGACGGAAATGGAAATTTCAGCAAAAGCGCCAATAGCCTGCCAACTATGCTCACCTCAGGGAAGGCAGTTGCGGCTGCTGATTTCGATCAGGATGGCGATCTGGACTTGTTTATCGGAGGGAATGTTGTCCCGGGAAAATACCCGTCCAATCCCCGCTCCTATTTACTTATAAATACGAATGGCCAATTTAAGAATATATTAAACGAGGATCATCCGTTAGCTAAGCCTGGAATGATATCAGAGGCAGTGTTTACTGATTATGACACAGATGGAGATAAGGATTTGCTGATTGCCGGGGAATGGATGGCGCCAACTATTTTTAAAAATGACAAAGGTTTGTTTTCAAAAGCCGATAATCTTTTCGGATTAGAAGAGAGTGAAGGCTGGTGGTTTAGTATTTCCGCAGCCGATTTCGACAAGGACGGGGATGACGATTATATATTAGGAAACCTCGGCAAAAACAACAAATTTCATCCAACCAAAGCTAAGCCATTGTTCATTTATGCCAAGGATTTCGACAATAACGGAAGTTATGATGTGGCAATGAGTAAATACAACGATGGGCGGTTGGTTCCGGTTCGAGGTAAGGAATGCAGCAGTGAACAAAACCCCTTTTTGTTAGATAAGATTCGGTCGTACAAGGAGTTTGCTTCACTTGAAATGAATCAAATTTACGGGGAAGACAATTTATCCGATGCGTTAAGATTAAAGGCCAGTATGTTCGAAAGCGTGTATGTTGAAAATCTTGGAAGAGGTGTGTTCAAAATACACGAACTGCCGGTACAAGCCCAGATGGGCCCTACGCTTTCATCACTTATAAAGGATTTCAACAATGACGGGCATCCCGATATCATGGGAATAGGGAATATATACGATGCAGAAGTAGAAACCATCCGTTACGACAGTAATTTTGGTTATGTGCTATTAGGAGACGGTGAAGGTAAGTTCACATACTCTTCCATTCACGATCCGTTGTTATTAATTGACAGCAAAGATGTTGAATCGATTAAAATAAAGGAAATGGATTATTATATTGTGGTGGGAAATAATGTTTCTCTGCAGCTGTTTACATTTTCACCCTAGTATATTATTCCTGGGTACATCCCATATAACAGATGCACAAATGTGTAATTGATAAAAATGATATTGCCGATTATTTTCGCAGTATAGCTATTCAAAAAATAGATTTAATTGTTAAAAATGAAAAAATATTTCGCCTTACTCTCAGTAATCATTATTACCTCCTGTTCTGATGAGAAAACCCTGGATTCGGGAGTAATTTATTCAGATAATGCTACCCACCTCTTTACGAAGATTCCGGTAACCGAAAGTAAACTTCATTTCCAGAATTCAGTTTCTGACAATTACGAATACAATTTCCTAAGCTATCCCAGTATGTATTCCGGGGCCGGGATAGCCGTTGGCGATATCGACCACGATGGCTTTGAAGATGTGTACATGGTTTCAAATTTTGGGGAGAATAAATTATTCAAAAATAACGGCGACCTCAGCTTTACCGATATCACAGAAGCTTCAGCTACCTCGGACAGCAACGGCTTTTCCACGGGCACCACCATGTTGGATGTAAACAACGATGGCTGGATGGATATTTATGTTTGCAAAGCAGGATCGCTAAACGATGATGACGCCAGGCGAAACCTGCTCTTTGTAAACAACCAGGATGGCACTTTTACGGAACAAGCAAAACAATATGGCCTTGACGACCCCGGCTATACCACCCAGGCTTATCCCCTGGATTTCGATAAGGACGGAGATATGGATCTCTACATTGTGAATTATCGCTACGATTTTAAGAACAATACGAGAATAAGTTCCGAGATACAAAACCGTATAGAAGAGGTTACCAGCGACCAGTTGTACAGGAACGACGGCGGTAGTTTTACTAAAGTGACGGGACAGGCAGGTCTTTATAACAAAACCTGGGGCCTGGCAGCTGCGATTGGCGATTTCAACAACGACGGCTGGGAAGACATCTACGTGTCTAACGACTACCTGGAACCGGACTTTATGTATATCAACCAAAAGGACGGCACCTTTAAGAACGAAATCAACGAGAGGATAAAACACATCTCCTTCTACAGTATGGGATCGGATTATGCCGACCTTAATAACGACCTGCTCCCCGACCTCATCACCCTGGATATGGCGGCCGAAAACTACGCCAGGAGCAAAGAGAATATGGCTTCCATGAGTACGGCCAACTTCCTGCAGATGGTTGAGGTTGGCTACCATCACGCCTATATGGCCAATATGTTACACTACAATGCAGGGAATGGAAAATTCTTTGAAACGGGTCAAATGAGCGGCGTGGTTAAAACCGACTGGAGCTGGGCCCCGCTTATTGCCGATTACGACAACGACGGGCTGAAAGACATCTTTATTTCAAACGGCATACTAAAGGATTACACAAACCAGGATTTCAGAACTACCATGCAGCGCAAAAGCATGGCAGGAGAATCAATGACCCTGGAAAAGGTGCTGGAACTCCTCCCCTCACAGAAACTTTCGAATTATGCGTATAAAAACAATGGCGATCTTACCTTTAAAAAAGTGATAGACCACTGGGGCCTCGATGACCCGAACTTTTCCAACGGGGCGGTTTATGCCGATTTCGATAATGACGGTGACCTCGATATCCTCGTATCGAATATTAACGATGAAGTAGGATTATACCGCAATAACTCGAATGCAAATTATATACAATTCGAATTGTCCGGTCCGAAGGTTAATCCACTGGCCCTGGGAACAAAAATCGTAATAGACACGGAAGCCGGAAAACAACTTCAGGAATTGTATATCACCAGAGGGTACGAATCTTCGGTGAGTAATATTGTGCATTTCGGACTTGGGAAAACTAAGACCGTTAGAGAAGCAAAGATCTTCTGGCCCGACGGTAAAGTCACCATTCTAAATGATCTCAAGGCCAACAAACGCATCAAAGCGAATCACAATTCGGCTAAAACAAATGCGCAATTCTCAGTTATACGGGATTCAAAAATATATGAGGAAAGTCCCGCTGAACTGAATATCGATTTTAAACATTCCGAAAATTATTTTAACGACTACGGGCTGCAGCTGTTGCTTCCGCAGAAACAATCCACCAAAGGTCCGGCAATTGCGAAGGCGGATGTAAACGGCGACAAACTGGACGACTTTTTTGTGGGGAACGCAGCCGGCGCAGAGGCAGCTCTCTTTGTTCAGAAGCCGGATGGGTCTTTTGAAAGAACAAATTCAATACTGTGGAAAAAAGAAGCAGCCTACGAAGATGCAAACGCCCTGTTCTTCGATGCCGATGGCGATGGAGATCAGGATCTCTATGTAGTAAGCGCGGGTTACGAACTTTCAGCCTCCAGTCCGCTTCTTCAAGATCGCCTTTATTTTAACGATGGCCGTGGGAATTTCGAAAAAAACACCGATGCCCTCCCTGTAATGCTTGGCTCGGGTAAGAGTATCGCCGCATCAGATTACGACGGGGATGGTGATATCGACCTGTTTGTAGGCGGAAATGTGTTGCCTGGAAAATACCCCTTAAGCAGTCAATCCTATTTGCTTCAGAATAACAACGGCAGATTTAAAAACATACTTGCGAAAGACGACGACCTTGCGCAGGCCGGCATGGTCTCGGATGCGGTTTTCTCCGATTACGATGGCGATGGAGCCCCGGACCTGCTGCTGGTAGGTGAATGGATGGCTCCAACCGTTTTCAGGAACAACAATGGCATTTTTGAAAAATCCTCGCAAATCAGTGGGCTCGATAAATCTGAAGGCTGGTGGTTTCATATTGCGGCCGCCGATCTTGACGGGGATGGAGACGACGATTACCTTATCGGAAACATAGGCAAAAACAATAAATTCCAGCCCAAAAAGGATAAACCTGTGTTTATATATGCCCGGGACTTCGATGATAATGGCAGTTTTGATGTTGCCTTAAGTAAGATCAATAACGGTAAGTTGGTTCCGGTACGCGGCAAGGAATGCAGCAGTGAACAAAACCCGTTTTTATTGGAAAAAATCAAGTCTTATAAGGAATTTGCCTCTCTGGAAATGAAGGATATCTATGGAGAAGAAGAACTGGCCGAGGCGGATAAATTTACGGTGCATATGTTCGAAAGTGCGGTCGTTATGAATCTTGGGAATGGTAACTTCGAAATTCACAAATTACCCAATCAGGCCCAATTGGGGCCAACGCTATCATCCGTATTTTCAGACTTTAATGCGGACGGTCATATCGATATACTGGGAGTTGGAGCCATCTATGATGCCGAAGTGGAAACCATACGCTACGACAGTAATTTTGGCTATGTACTGCTGGGTGACGGAAAGGGTGGTTTTTCTTATTCTACTGAATACAGCCCGCAGATCGACTCGGACGCCAGGGATATCATTTCCATTGACATTAAGGGCCAACCATATTTCCTGATGGCAAACAACAACAGCATGCTCAACCTGTTTACGATTGCTCGACAAAATAGGGCCGATACAGCTGCACTCGGAAGTCGATAGTATTTAAGTGAGGGTTTTTCAATTTCATCTGCTTATAACTGCTCAGGCTGCCCACCGCCCTGTTGGCAGCGCCCGAAGGAGCTATCAGCGAAATCGTTTTTATGCTGCGATCACTTTCCGGTAGTTTGAACTGGTGAATTCTCGGCACCTCATCCGAAACTTTCTTCAGTTTGATCTCGTAAGTTTTCAGAAGCCTTCTAAAGAAGTACTCAGGCCCGTTTTTGCTGTTCCCACCGGTAAATAAAAGGCTCCGAATACTCGGATGTTTTTGAAGGATGTCGACCAGGTCTCGCAGTTCCACATTCATCATCCCCAGGTCACTGGCGTCGATTTTGTCGCGTTCGGCGGAAGCCACCATATCACAAATACCTATTCGGTGTTTCGCCAGGAATTCCTTCCGTTGCTCCACTGCTTTTTCAGTTGTTTCGAAGTCCAGGTCCAGGGCGAATATTCGGTCAAGGATCTGCCACAACTGCCCATCCCGACTACCATAACAAAAGTCCACATCGCCTTCTCGCAATTCTGAAGTTGTAAATCTTGGTGGTGGTAAGGTGCCTACTATAAGTTTGGTGGCATCCTTCGGAATAAAGGGTGGGTATGGATGCGTATGTAAGAACACTATCTTATAAATACCGGTTGGTTAGCTTTAACGGTATGTTCTTCACTAAAACCATATCCGTCGTAATCGAAGCCTCTGATGCCTTCATCAGTATCGATATCTTTATCGATAATATATCTCACCATGGCTCCCCTGGCCTTTTTAGCGAAAAACGAAAGCACCTTCAGTTTTCCGTTGCTCATATCTTTGAACACAGGGCTGATTACCGGAACTTTTAGCTTTTTGGAATTGATCACCTTAAAATATTCATTGCTGGCAAGGTTTACAAATAGTTCATCATCTTCCAGTTCGTCATTAAGGAAATCAGTGATCTGGTCGCCCCAGAATTCATACAGGTTTTTCTTTCGTCGTATTTTGAGGTCGGTTCCCATTTCCAATCGATAAGGCTGTATAAGGTCCAAGGGTCTTAATATTCCGTACATCCCGCTCAATATCCTTAATTTCTCCTGCAGCGCATCTAATTTGTCTGTTGGAATAGTATAGGCATCGAGGCCCTGGTATACATCCCCGGCAAACGCATATACTGCCGGCCTTGCATTGGTTTTATCGAAGGGAGTGGAAAAATCTTTATATCGCTGATAGTTCAGATCTGCAAGAGCATCGCTTACGTTCATCAACGATTTTATGGCTTTTCTGGACTTTTTCTCCATGGCATTGTTCAGCATTTCCGCCTTATCCAGAAATTGGGGTTGCGTGCCTCGGGAGGTGGGCAACTTGGAATCATAGTCTAAAGATTTGGCCGGAGATATAACAATTTTCATAATCGGGTATTTTTATTTCAAAAATAAAAAGAATAAATCCTATAAACCAGTACGACTTATCTTTCGCACCAATAGCTTCATAATTACAATTTATTCAATAACGTGTTTCGAATAATTGCGCCATTTCTCAAGGCAAAGGGAGATGTCCTCCGGAACAGGGGCCTCGAATCGCATTTGCTCACCGGTAACAGGGTGTTCGAACCCTAAGGTTCTGGCGTGAAGGGCCTGTCTTGGTAAGAGTTTAAAACAATTCTCTACAAATTGTTTGTATTTGCTGAAGTGAGTTCCTTTCAGAATCGAGTCCCCGCCGTAGCGCTCGTCGTTGAAAAGGGTATGCCCTATGTGCTTCATATGAACCCGTATCTGATGGGTTCTTCCGGTTTCAAGCTTGCAAGACACCAGGGTTACATAACCCAATCGCTCGATGACCTTGTAGTGGGTAACCGCCGGTTTACCTTTATCTTCATCCTCCCCCTCGAATACGGTATTCTGCAGCCGGTTCTTAGGGTGCCTGCCAATATTTCCTTCTACTGTACCGCTATCTTCTTCCATATTTCCCCAAACAAGGGCCAGGTATTCGCGCTCGGTAGATTTATTGAAAAACTGCTTCGACAAATGGGTCATGGCTTCTTCCGTTTTGGCGATCACTAATAATCCGCTGGTATCTTTATCGATGCGATGCACCAGCCCGGGTCTGTCGCTGCTGTTATTGGGAAGGTTATCGAAGTGATAGGTAAGTGCATTGATCAGTGTGCCACTGTAGTTGCCGTGTCCCGGGTGGACAACCATCCCGGCCGGTTTATTCACCACAATTACGGCCTCGTCCTCATACACTATATCCAGGGGTATGTTCTCCGGTGTAAGTAAGAATTCGTATGGAGGATGCTCGAACAATACCTGTATAACATCCCCGGGTTTTACTTTGTAGTTCTGCTTTACGGGGGTGTCGTTCACATAGATATTGCCGTCTTTAGCCGCTTTCTGAATCTTATTTCGAGTGGCATTCTCGATTTTGTTCATCAGGTACTTATCGACCCTAAGAGGTTGCTGCCCTTTATCGGGCACAAACCTAAAATGTTCATACAGGTCGTCATTGCCTTCCGGTTCTATGTCTTCCCTAGTTGTTGTCATTCTCCCCGCTTTCTCCTTCAATTCCTTCGAGCCCGGTACCGTTTTCATCATCTTCAACTCTATTAAGACTTCCTGAGCCGTCCCCCAGGATCAGGTCTATAACGGCAGTTTTCTGTAATTCTGTTCCCGGTTCAAGTTTACTTCCTTGATATCGTAGCTCCAATACTTCATCTTTAGCTATATAAGGCCGATAACTCACCTTCCCTATTTCAAAACCCATAGCCATTAGTGTAGGCTCGGCCTGTCTCCGGGTTTTTCCAACCACTTCGGGAACTAACACCTTGCGGTAGCCCGAAGGATTAAGATACAAATAGATCTTCCTGTCTTCCTTCACATATTTACCGGCTTTGGGTATTTGCTCAATCACTGAATATCTTGGAAAGTCGGGATTGTAATTGGCCGAATCGAGAATTTCGTAAGTAAGATCGAGTTCTTCCAGGGTTTCCTCCACCCGGTCAAGTTGCATTTTCCCGAGTTCGGGAACCTCGATCTTTTGACCGTGATTAGTAGAACCTCTCAGCCACCAAAGTATTACAAAACTTAGCGCAATTAATACAAGTACGGCTAATATTAATTGTTTTAAAAAAGCTCTGGTGGTAAGGAATTTTAAAAATGTCATACAGCGCAGCTTAGTAGGCAAAAATAGTAAACCTAAAGTTAGTAACTTTTAATCCAATAGTGATATTTTTGTTAAACGTCCTTTTTACATTTATGGTATGACTAAAACACAAGTTGCAGTAGCAATGGGAGGTTACTCCAGCGAGGCCGAGATCTCGTTAAACAGCGGGGAAGTTGTTTGCCGGTCGCTCGATCCGGCCCTGTACGACATTCACAAACTGATAATCTCCATAGAAGGCTGGTATGTTATCGATGGCAACAACGCCCGTATTCCCGTGGATAAAAGTGACTTTTCTTTTTCGTTGGGAGCTAAAAAAATTATTCCCGATGTAATCTTCAATACCATACACGGAACTCCGGGAGAGGACGGGTACATGGCTGCATACTGGGCCTTACTGGGGATTCCTCAGACAAGCAGTGATTTTTACCAGGCGGCACTGAGTTTTAACAAACGGGATTCGCTATCGGTATTAAAGCACTTCGGAATAAAGTGCGCTAATTCGTATTACGTGAACAAAGGGGTTACTTACGATGAAGCAACCATCATCAAACAATGCGGTCTTCCGTGTTTTGTAAAGCCCAATCGGTCAGGTTCCAGTTTTGGAATTAGCAAGGTTAAGGAACAGTCCGAACTCGAGCCGGCGATTCAGAAAGCCTTCGAGGAAGACAACGAGATTATTATTGAAACCGCCCTGGTAGGAACTGAAGTGTCTGTTGGAGTGTACAAGCACAAGGGAGAGATCAAATCTTTACCGTTAACTGAAATCGTTTCAGAAAACGATTTCTTCGATTATGAAGCAAAATATTTGGGGAAATCGGAAGAGATCACTCCCGCGCGTATTTCAGAAGAATTAACTGCCAAAGTTCAAAGTGAAGCCAGGAAAATATATAATTTACTGAATCTGAAAGGTATCACCCGTGCAGAATTCATTATTCAGGATGACGAGCCTTATTTTATCGAAGTTAATATCACTCCGGGTTTATCTGCAGAAAGCATAGTTCCAAAAATGGCCAGGGAAGCAGGATTTACCCTAAGGGAGTTCTTCGGAATGCTGATTGAGGAGGCATTATCTAAAAAATAGTACATTTAACTTATGAAAAGAGCGATCTTTCCCGGTTCTTTCGATCCCATCACCCTGGGGCATATCGACATTATAGAGCGTGCCCTTCCCCTATTTGATGAAATTGTTATCGGGATTGGAGTGAACGCCGAGAAGAATTATATGTGGTCGCTTGAGGATCGGTTACAACAGATACGGAATTGTTTCAAGGGTCATTCCCAAATTAAGGTTACCTCTTTTACCGGGCTCACGGCCGAGTTCTGTAAAGAACAAGGTGCCGGTTACATACTTCGCGGGTTGCGAAATACTGCCGACTTCAGTTATGAGCAAACCATTGCCCAGGCGAATGAAAAGGTAAATGGAGTGGATACAATATTTCTGATGTCGGCTCCGGAGTTGTCTTTTATTTCTTCCTCCATTGTGCGAGATCTAGCCAGGAATCAAGGTGATTTCAGTAAAATCGTTCCCCCGTCGGTACAGCCTCCCGCTATGTAGAGGAATAAAAAAACGCCTGCAGTAAACTACAGGCGTCTTTAGTTTAACCAACTATGTACTATAGGGCAGCAACGTGCTTCGCCAACTGTGACTTAAGGTGTGCCGCTTTGTTATCGTGAATGATATTCTTCTTTGCCAACTTATCGATCATGGAAACGACCTCGGGAAGCATTTTTTCAGCTTCTTTCTTGGCAGTTAGCTCTTTTAGCTTTTTCACAGCATTACGTGTAGTCTTATGCTGATAACGATTGCGTAAACGCTTCGTTTCGCTGCTTCTTATTCTTTTTAATGCTGACTTATGATTCGCCATCTTTATAATTTTTTAATTTGTAGCCCGTAGGGGAATCGAACCCCTGTTACCAGGATGAAAACCTGGCGTCCT
The DNA here is from genome assembly GCA_030148705.1 of Pukyongia sp. GTDB lineage: Bacteria > Bacteroidota > Bacteroidia > Flavobacteriales > Flavobacteriaceae > Pukyongia. Next base: position 4,502 of record JASBSY010000015.1, on the reverse strand, counting down.
AACCCCTAGACGAACGGGCCTTAAGGTTATTTGCGGATGCAAAAATACAACTATTTTTGAACCCTACAAGTCATCCTATTATTTTTTTGAATATTTTAATAAGCCTTTGCAAACAGCACCTTTCCGGCCGACGGATTACCCGTCACCATGCATTTGCCCGGCGTAGTATCTCTCTCCAGCGGAATACAGCGTATGGTTGCCTTGGTCTCATTCTTTATTCTATCTTCAGTCTCGGGGGTTCCGTCCCAATGAGCCAGAATAAATCCTCCTTTATTTTCGAGGACCTCCTTAAATTCCTCATAGGTTTCCACTTCCGAAGTATGCGATTCACGATAGGCAGCAGCTTTTTTAAACAGGTTTTTCTGGATCTCATCCAGTAAGTGTTCTATTCTATTCAATACATCATCCTGATTTACGAACTCTTTCTCTAACGTATCTCTCCGAGCGAGTTCTACGGTGCCTTTTTCAACATCCTTAGGTCCAATTGCGATTCGAAGTGGTACGCCCTTTAATTCATACTCATTAAATTTCCATCCCGGTTTTTGGGTGTCCCGGTTGTCGAATTTAACCCGTATTCCTTTTGTCCGAAGTTCGGCTACCAGCTTATCTGCAACTTCACTTACCGCCGCCAGTTGTTCTTCGTCCCGATAAATGGGAACGATCACCACCTGGTCCGGAGCCAGGGTTGGTGGTAGCACTAGTCCGTTGTCATCGCTGTGAGTCATTACCAATGCACCCATCAGGCGGGTTGAAACCCCCCATGAGGTTGCCCAAACGTAATCCTGACTACCATCCTTATCGGCAAACTTTACGTCGAAGGCTTTGGCAAAATTCTGCCCTAAGAAATGTGAAGTTCCTGCCTGCAATGCCTTCCCGTCCTGCATAAGTGCCTCAATACAGTAGGTTTCAAGGGCACCGGCGAAACGTTCACTCTCGGTTTTAAGACCCTTTATCACGGGAACAGCCATATAATTTTCAACGAAAGTGGCATAAACATTCATCATCTGCTCGGCTTCGGCTATGGCTTCCTTCTCGGTAGCATGTGCGGTATGCCCCTCTTGCCAGAGGAATTCAGCCGTTCGAAGAAAAAGCCTGGTTCTCATTTCCCAGCGCACTACATTAGCCCACTGATTGATAAGCAAGGGCAGATCTCTGTATGACTGAATCCACTTGCGGTACGTATCCCAGATAATTGTTTCTGAAGTAGGCCTAACAATTAACTCCTCTTCCAACTTTGCAGAAGGATCCACTACAATTTTCCCGTTCTCATCGTTCATGAGTCGATAATGAGTAACAACTGCACATTCCTTTGCAAAGCCATCCACATGACTGGCCTCCTTACTGAAATAGGATTTTGGTATAAAAATTGGAAAATAAGCATTCTGGTGGCCTGTTTCCTTGAACATTCGGTCCAATTCTGCCTGCATACGCTCCCAAATGGCAAAGCCATACGGTTTTATAACCATACAACCCCTAACTCCCGAATTCTCAGCGAGATCTGCTTTTATTACGAGCTCATTATACCATTTGGAATAATCCTCGCTACGAGTGGTCAAGTTCTTAGCCATAATGCTTAGTTTGGCACAAATTTTGTGATTTTGTTAAATGATTATTAGTTCTCGGCAAAACTAACTATTTTTATAAAGTCCAACAATTAAATCCTGCAGTTATGCAAACCAAAATATATGCTATGAAAAATACATTAAAGTTTACACTTGCAGGGATTACAGTTATCGTACTCTCTGCCTGTGGCGCTCACAATAACGGCTATGGAGATACCGACGGAATTTACAATTCAGAATCCACAACAGCGGCGAACGCCGAATCTTCAGAAAAAGCCAATTACTACAAACAATATTTCGAATCGAAACAGGACGACTTTGAGGATCTACCCGAAGAAGACCTGATCTTTACCGATATAGAATCTTACTCCACCACCGAAACCATGGATGAAGATGGCAATATCATCATCATGGAACCCGAATACGACGAAGGCTACGGCGGATGGGGAAGCAATACCTCCGATATTACAGTAAATATTTATGATAATGGTGGATGGGGTTATTACAATCACTGGTACAGACCGTGGTACTACGGCGGCTACTGGGGATGGGGTTACCCTTACTATTATTCTCCCTACTGGGGCATAAGCTGGGGATGGGGACACCCATATTGGTACGGCGGATTCTATAATGGATATTACGGTGGGTATTATCACCCGTATTACCACTATAACAATCACTACTACGGACACAGTCAAATGGCCTATAACCGCGGCAGACGAAATACCGATTATTACTCAGGTCGCAGCTCTTACAGGAATGGACGATCGAACCTGGATTCCAGAAGAAGCGGATATTCCAGGAGTGAATTTAACAGACGTTCAAATTCCAGGAGTTCAGAAAACATTTCGACGAACAGACGCCGGGCGTCAATGTCCAATGGTAACAATACGTCGCGCCGACGAAACTACAACAACGCCCGTACTGAAAACAACAGACCCAACACCAGTATGCAGCGACGTACTACTCGGCCATCCATGAACACCAATCGTCGTTCCAGCAGAAGTTCAGGTTCTCTTAGGGGAAGCTCCGGAAGCTCACGATCATCAGGAACCTTCAGTAGAGGTGGCGGTGGCTCCCGATCATCCTCTGGTTCCAGAGGAGGCGGAGGACGTCGAGGTGGCGGACTGCAATAGTTTTATTCATTCTAACAATTTAAATTTAGTATATGAAAAGAATTTATTTCTTACTCATAGCGGTCTTCTCTTTGACAGTTTCCCAGGCCCAGAATGTTTCGGACGGCTTGCGCTATGGAACCGACAATACAACGGGAACGGCACGTTATACGGCACTTAGCGGTGCCTTTGGAGCCCTTGGAGGGGATCTTTCGGCAATTGCGTTAAATCCCGCCGGAAGCGCAATATTTATCACTAATGATCTGTCGATTTCCCTTGGAGCAATCGATCGGAAGAATTCAACCAATTACTTCGGAACCAACGGAAGTGCCATTGATACCGATGTAACGCTTAACCAGGTTGGTGGCGTTTTTGTGTTTAACAACTCGGACGAGAATTCAGGGTGGAAGAAATTTTCCATCGGTGTTAATTTTAATAATACCAACAACCTCGATGATGAACTTTTCTTTTCCGGTACCGGAAACAGATCGATAGCTTCCTATTTTGTGAATCGAGCCCAGGGAATACCTCTGGATTTACTCCAACTTCAGGGAAATGAAAGCATTTCGGATCTCTATGCCTATCTGGGGCAAACTCAGGGCACAGCTGCACAGGACGCTTTTCTTGGCTACCAGGGATTTATAATAGACCCCGTTTCAGCAGATCCGGACAATACACAATATGTTTCCAATATAGCATCGGGAAGTTTTAACCAGGATTATTATCAGGTATCCACCGGTTATAACGGAAAATACACAGTGAATTTTGCCGCCCAGTATACGAATAACTGGTACTTCGGAATTAATTTAAATGCGCATTCAATTGAATATTTCCAAAGAAATTTCCTTTATGAAACCAATTCTAACCCGGGAAGCCTGGTGAACGAGGTGGGCTTTGAAAACAACTTATCGGTTCTGGGGAATGGTTTTTCCGCACAACTCGGAACAATCGGGAAAGTCACTGAGCAGTTTCGAATAGGATTTACCTACGACACTCCAACCTGGTATGAAATTTCGGAAGAAACCACCCAGTACTTGGAAACGGTTCGCACGGAAAACGGAGATGTGATCACCGAGATCATTAGCCCGAACGTATTAAACGTCTTTGAAGATTACAGCTTACGCACTCCCGGTCGTTACGCTGCCAGTGCAGCATATATCTTCGGAAAACAAGGCCTTATCAGTGTGGATTATTCGTATAAGGACTACAGCGAAACCAAATTCTCTTCCGACTTTTCCAGTGAATTCTCGGCACTTAACAATGCTATAAGTAATTCGCTGAAAGGATCTTCCTCTTTACGAATAGGTGGTGAATATCGAATCAATGAATTAAGCCTCAGAGGCGGATTGCGATATGAGGAAAGTCCTTACGAGAATGAGAATACTGTGGGTGACTTAAACGGTTTTTCTCTGGGAATTGGCTACGACTTCGGAAACTACAATTTTGATATTGCATGGTCAAGGACCGAAAGAGACAGCGCTAAACAATTATACAGCACAGGGCTTACAAGTGTGGGTACTATTGCAAATGAAACCAATAATATAATCTTTACACTAGGGTTAAGCTTATAATGCGAATAACAGATATAAAAAAACCTCTCAAGCTGAGAGGTTTTTTTTATTTTAAATTAGTTGTTCATTATCGTTTCAGAGTAAAGTGACCTCTGAATTCTTTCCTGGTGTCATTCTCGGTATATTCTACCAAAAACCAGTAATCGCTCGAAGGTAACGGATTGCCGTTGTATGTGCCATCCCATCCCTCACCAAGAGGACTGATCTGTTTAAGCAGTTTTCCATAGCGGTCGAAGATATAGATCTTGGCCGTA
>JASBSY010000021.1 GCA_030148705.1 Pukyongia sp. | reverse complement strand
ACTTCATTGTTCTCTTCAATCAAGCCATACACCTTGCACTTGATCTGCCGCACTCGATGACGTGTTGCGCGCTGCGCAAACGTCATGAACCACTTTATCACGTAATCACGCCATGCGTGATGCACGTGATCTGCCATTCCTTCTTAGCGGCTGCAAATATACAAGGGTTTTTTGTTATGTAAAAACAAATTCAAAAGATTTATACTTCAAGGATAGGGATGGGCTGCTTGTCGTCATCGATCGCAACAAAAGTAAAAAACCCCGTCACCACACTTTCCCGCTTTAAACTGTACATGTCCTCCATAAATACCTCGGTGCGCACCACACAACTGCTTCGTCCTACCTTATCCACCCGGGCAATTAACTCGATAATGCTGCCTTGGGGAATAGGGGTGGTAAAATCGATCTTATCGGTAGATACGGTTACCACTTTCTTCCTGCTGAACCGGGTGGCACAGATAAAAGAGGCCTCGTCCATCAGGTGTAAGGTCGTACCCCCGAACAAGGTATCGTAATGGTTAGTGGTATTCGGAAAAACAGCCTTGAATATTCTTGTTTCACTTTGATCTATTAAGGTATCGAGAGTCGGCATAACTTTTATAAATAATTATTAGTGTTCGCAAGGTACGAAAGTTGACAATTGGTAAAGTCTTCACAATTTTTCCAACGGCCTTAACTGCGTGGAAAATATTTTCTAACTTCAAACCGTATAATCAATTCGATCTATGGGATTTTTTAACTTGTCTGTTTATACCAAGAGAGCCATACTGGGAGGGGTATTGGCTGCGGTATTCACCGGATTGGGGACCTTCTTGCTCGGAAACCTCAGCGGGTACGAAGCAAAGCAACTTATCGAGTCCTCCCTGCCGGGAGTGAATACCTTCTTTAATACCGTGGTGCTGGCTTCGGCAACCATACTCGCGTTACTGCTTACGCTTATGAGTATCAGTTCGGCATCAAAATCCAAACTAAAGGAAGAACACTATATCTACGTCCTGAAAATTGCGAGACTGGTTACCATCGTATTCATTACTTCCATCACCAGTTTTCTGCTGCTAAACCTTCCCATCACCGAATCGGATGACGTTCCCAATAACTGGTTCCGCTATATCTACTATATTTCAATCGCCCTGGCCTCCCTGCATTGCGGGGCTATCATTGCTGTTGTGATGATGCTTTACAGTACCATTGGTAATATTATCAAGATCGTGGGACTCAAGGAAGCAGACCATCCCCTTGCGATGAGCGATAAGGAAAAGCAGGACAGCGACTAATCCTTGAGCCCAATTCTTCTAAACTTTTAAAAGGCCGTATCTTTGCTATAAGAACAAACGCTTATGAATGCTACCATAGATGCGCTTAAATGGCGATACGCCACTAAAAAGTTCGACCCGGATAAAAAACTGAGCGATAAACAGATCGATATCCTTAAACAGGCCTTTAACCTCACCGCAACTTCTTATGGCCTGCAGCCCTTAAAGCTTATCGTGATCAGCGATGAAGCAATAAAAAAACAACTCGTTCCCATAAGTATGAACCAGAAACAGGTGCGAGACGCCTCGCATGTCCTGGTCTTGTGTACCGAGGATGTAGTAAATTCAGAATTTATAAAAGAACATTTTAAAAGAGTAGAGGAGATTCGTAACACAGACCGAAGCATCCTAAAACCCTTCGAATCCTTCCTAATTCATAATTTTTCAGACAAGGATACCGATGAGATCGACCTGTGGATGAGTAAACAGGCCTATCTCGCCATGGGAAACCTTCTCACCGTCTGCGCCATGGAAGGTATCGATGCCTGTCCGATAGAGGGCTTTCATCCAGAACGCTATGACAAATTGCTCAAACTGGACGAGTTGGGACTGCGTTCGGTATTGGTACTTCCGGTTGGTTACCGCGCTTCAGATGATATGTTCGCTCAACTTAAAAAAGTCCGGCGGGGCGTAGGAGACGTGATCATTGAGATTAAATAGCATTCCCCATTGGACTCCACCTACGCAACCCTTATCTTTACCCCTCATCTATTGATTATTCGATTTAAAACAAAAGTATATGCCAGGATTTGAAGTGTTCGGAAATGAAGAACGACAACAAGTTAACGATGTATTGGAAAGCGGGGTGCTTATGCGCTACGGCTTCGACGGAATGCGCAACGGCCATTGGAAAGCCAGGGAATTCGAGCAGGCCTTTGCCAAACGAATGCAAAGCGCACATTGTCAGCTGGTTTCCAGCGGCACTTCAGCACTTACCGTTGCTCTGGCATCGGCCGGGATAGGTGCAGGAGACGAGGTGATCATGCCTACATTTACCTTTGTTGCCAGTTTCGAATCCATTCTCGCTTTAGGGGCCGTACCCGTACTCGTGGATATTGATGATACACTTACCCTCGATCCGTCGGCAGTGGAAGCCGCTATCACTTCCAGGACGCGCTGCGTAATGCCGGTACATATGTGCGGTTCTATGGCCGATCTGGACGCATTGCAGGCCATTTGTGACAAGCACGACCTCATTCTTTTGGAAGATGCCTGCCAGGCGCTTGGAGGCACCTACAAAGGCAAACCATTGGGGAGTTATAGTGACCTGGGGTGTTTTTCCTTCGACTTTGTAAAGACCATCACCTGTGGGGAAGGGGGAGCAGTGATCACTAACAATGAAAAGTACAAAGTCAATGCGGATCAGTATCAGGACCACGGCCACGATCACCAGGGCAATGACAGAGGAGCCGAGACGCATCCCACTTTGGGATATAATTTCCGTATTTCGGAACTCAATGCGGCAGTGGGTCTTGCACAACTCGCTAAGCTCGATAACATACTGGCAATTCAGAAGGAGCATTATACCATCCTTAGATCAGCTCTGATTCAAGTGAAAGATGTTAGCTTTAGAAGAGTACCTGAAGGAGGCGAGGAGAATTATTCGTTTTTGAATTTCTTTCTGCCTTCAGAAGAAACGGCCCGGAAGGCTCATAAAGCACTTGGAGAAGCAGGTATAGACGGCTGTTTTTACTGGTATACCAATAACTGGCACTATATAAACGGTTGGGAACATTTGCGCAATCTCAAGTCGCTGGGGAATCTTCCTTCCGAAGTACACAATCAGATGCAGGATCTGAACAATTGCGATTTCTCTAAAAGTGATGCCTGGATGGGAAGAACAATCTCTTGTCTTGTGAAACTAGGGTGGAGTAAGGAGGAAGTAGCCCGGCGTGCCGAAAAGATGCGATCGGCCATAGAATCGGTAATAGCCTAGCTATCAATATTTTCCGTCTATAATCAATCTTAACTAGTTGGGATGTAACATTATCGGTTACACCCACAGCAGGAATTATAGTCTCTTTAGCTTATTTTGTTAAAACTAAATAGAAGACATTCATTTTGGTAAAAACATTTTAAATTAGGGATCAATACTGCTATATGAAGGTTATTTATCTTACGCTTTTATTGTTATTTTCTTCAATAGCCTATGCTCAGGATAAGACGGTTAAAGTCGATTCTTTAAAACGGCTGGCCATCGATTCACTCCGAAAAAATTTCAGGAATCTCTATTTTTCCAACCCGGATAAAGCACTGGAAACGGTTAACGAAGCCTTTCCGCAATTTAAGGATGATCCGCTCGTTAAGGCATGGAGGTATCACTTCAGAGGAACATATTACTACAACCAACGAAATGCCGACAGCAGTATAGTATACTATAAAAAAAGCTTGAGGGAGTCGAATTTTGCAGCGGACCCGGAGCTGTTTAACGAGAATCATATCCTGCTAAGCCAGGTATACATTGCTAAGCGGAATTTCGACAAAGCGCTGCTTCATCTTCAGACGGCGGAAAATGCCCTTAACAAAGCCAATCTCCCGGAACCCGGTTTAAGAATAAACTTATACAGAGCGCTGGGGAATTACTTCAACGATACTTTCGATTCCAAGAACGCCATAAGCTACTACTTAAAGAGTCTTGAGTTACTTGAGGCCAACCCGGGAAATGAGCGTACCACCATCAATGTTCTGGTCAACCTGGGTGAAGTTTTCTATAAGTTGCGTGATTATGAAAAGGCTGCATCGTATTTTAAGAGGGGGCTGCAGTATTCACAAGAACTCAATTTCGATTTTGGCCTGCATGTATGTACCGTAAAATTTATCGACTGCCTTAATCTTCTGGACCAATCGGGTACGGGTGATATTAAAAAGCTGCAAGAAGCCGAGTCCTTTTTCAAATCTATAAACGCATTGCCTTATATAGTGCAGAGCCAAAATGTGATAGCTAGAATTTACGTCGAAAACAAAGAATACGGCAAAGCCGAAGAGAATTTTTCAAAGGCGATGGAACTCAGTCAAGTCATGCGCGACTCAAGCGGTATCATGGTATTGGCCGGAAGACTTGGCGACCTGAACAAAAAGCAAGACAAATTAGAACTGGCAAGCCGCTATTACCGACAATCATTAGACATTTCAACAAGCCTTAAAGACGATCTCACTACTTCACAGGCCCTGGAAAATCTAAGCGAGATCGAAGCAGAACGTGGGAATTTTCGTGAGGCATTGGATTATCTGAAACGGTATTCATCTATCACCGACGGCCTTGAGATGCAACAGCAGGAGGAGGCAGTGAGGGATTTGGAGGCGAAGTACGAAGCAGAAAGTAAGGAAAAAGAAATTACCCTGCTGCAGGCTGAAAACCGTATTTCGGAGCAGAAAAACACGAATCAGCGAAATATTATCCTTGCTGGAAGCGGGGTTGCGGTCTTAGCCTTTCTAACGCTGTTTGTTTTATACCGAAACCGAAAGAAGACGGCTCAGAAATTAAAAGAATTAGACGATATAAAATCGCGATTTTTTGCGAATATCGCTCATGAGTTCAGGACTCCGTTAACGTTAATATCCGGCCCCGTAGAGAAACAATTACAGCGCAAAGACTTGTCGGTCGACGATCGGCAGGACATTGAAATGATCGGACGCAATTCCGATCGACTGCTGCTGCTGGCCAATCAACTACTGGAACTATCTAAACTCGAATCGGGAAAAAGAAGGCTGCACGTAAGCCCTGGCGATGCCTCAGTACTGTTGAAAGCGCTTGCGGGGACCTTTCAGTATAAAGCAAAGGAAGACCGTATTGATTTTCAGATCAGGGTGCCCAAACACCTCCCGGGCTGGTATGATTCATCGACAGTTGAGGAAATAATTATCAACCTTTTGTCGAACGCGTTTAAAAATACCGAAGCTTTCGGCACTATCATCCTCGAGGCTTCCGGGATAGACGATTTTCTGGAAATTAAAGTCCTCAACGATGGAGAGATTCCCGGTAATAACCCGATCGAGAAGGTCTTTAACCGTTTCTATCAGGCAGACTATAAAAATGATGGAGCGGGGATTGGACTTGCTTTAGTGAAGGAGCTCACCGAACTGCACAGAGGAAAGGTCTTCGTTAGAAATACGGATGACGGACAAGTGGAATTTAAAGTATTGCTCGCTTTTAGTGAAGCACATTTCGGTAAAGATGAAACTAATATGGACAGTGGGAGAGCTTCAACAGAAAAACGCAAGGACATTATTCTCGATGATTCGGAAGGATCTGAAGCGGTTAATGATGAACTTCCGCTACTCCTTATCGTTGAAGACAATGAAGATGTAAGAGCACTTATAGAATCTGCCTTTTCTGAAGGCTATAAGATCCTGGAAGCCGTGAATGGTAAAGAAGGCATTGAAATGGCTGTGAAATTTATCCCCGATATAATTCTCAGTGATATCATGATGCCGGAAGTTGACGGGCTTCAACTCTGTGAAACCCTTAAAAATGATGAGCGAACCTGTCATATTCCCATTATCCTTCTCACAGCAAACGCTGAGGAACAGGCGCAATATGAAGGCCTGGAGATTGGAGCCGACGATTACCTGGTAAAACCATTTAAGATAAAATTGCTGGAATCGAGGGTGAAGAATCTGATCAATTCCCGAATTACACTACGCAATCGCTACAGTCAGGAAGTAGTGCTAAAACCCACAGAAATCTCCATTACTCCCCTCGATGAGCAGTTTATTGGGAAAGTTCAGGCTGTACTCGATACACATTTAACGGATTCTGAATTCAGCATGGAACAATTCAGTGAGCTGATAGGGATGAGCAGGATGCAACTGCATCGAAAACTCAAAGCCTTAACAGGACTGTCTACTTCCGAGTTTGTTCGTACGCAGCGACTGAAACTGGCGGCTTCTCTACTGGAACAAAGTGAAGCCAACGTTTCGGAGGTCTGCTTTATGGTTGGGTTTAACAGTCCGTCATACTTTACCAAATGCTTTAAGGAGGCATATAACTGTCTGCCCTCCGAATTCGCTTCTCGCTAATCTTTATTTCTGAACCCGGTTCCGGGTTTGTTACAAATGTGACATGATGTGTTACAAAGGTGTTAGTCACTTTTAATCTTCCTGAATACTTTTATTTCAGAATGCTTAGACATTCAGCCACAGTGATATTTTAATTACTGACCCGAACGTATTTATGAATAAAAAATATGAAGGCTCCCTGGATCAATTTCCTTCAAACCATATTTATTTAAATGTGAATCATTTGGAAGAAGGCAGCTACATACTGGAAATAATACACAAGGATAAAGTAATTAAGTCAATTCGGTTTATTAAAGATTAATTCAGAAATTATGAGAAAACCCAACATCCCCTTCGCCTTATGCCTATTTTTGCCCTGTCTTCTTTTATCGCAGGTGGGAATTAACAATACCGACCCAAGGGCTTCCCTGGATATAACCGCCACTAATACCGCTACTCCTGATATTACGGACGGTATTCTTATACCCAGGATCGACGATTTTCCTGTCACGGCTCCTGCAGCGGCCCAGGATGGGATGATGGTTTTTGCTACCGGCTACGGAACCCCGGCAAAGGGTTTCTATTATTGGGATAACACACTTACAAGCTGGATAGCCATAGAAGGTTTAAGGAATACGCTGGATGCAGCCTACGACCAGGGTGGGCCGGGTGCGGGAAATACTATAGAAGCAGTCGATGGTGCGGTCACCATCTCGGGAGAAGACGGATTGCTAATCACCGGAACAATAGGCTCGGGGGATCCTGTTGTTCCGGACCTTACTTACGATTCGCAATTCTACTTTAACCCCAACAAAGGTGCGATCCGGGCGGGTAATATTTATAATACCAACTGGGACGACATCAATGTGGGGACCGGCTCGGCTGCTTTTGGTTATTCCAACCTCGCCAGTGCCTCGGGCACTTTTGCGGCCGGTCTGAACAATTCTGTAAGCGGACTCTATTCTGCGGTCTTCGGCACTGATAATATTGTAACATCGGCGACTTCCTTTGCGACAGGAAGTAGTGTCACAGCCTCAGGTAGCAGCAGTACTGCCATGGGGTTTAACACCACAGCCAGTGGTGGTAACTCCTTTGCGGCAAATGCCTCAACAACTGCAAGTGCCAGCAATTCGTTTGCCATAAACCAGGGGACAATTGCCAGTGGCAGTTACTCATTTTCACAGGGACTTGCAACCACGGCTTCGGCGGCTGCCAGTTCGAGTTTTGGTGTTGAGACGAATGCATATAGTTTTGCGGAAACGGCAGTAGGAACATATAACACCACTTATGCACCGGCAAGTACTTCAGCCTTCAATGCAAACGACAGGGTGTTTGTTGTCGGTAATGGTCCGAATTCGTCGAACAGGAGTGATGCATTTTCGGTATGGAAAGACGGCAGGGTAATCATTAATGAAGCATACAGCCTGCCGCTTTCAGACGGGGGAATCGATCAGGCAATTGTAACAAATGGTTCTGGCACCCTTACATGGGGGAGCGTTGCTCGGCGGATAAACCAGTTGTCGGATGGTAAATCCGATGATGATGGCACCGATAATGGGTCATCTATATTTCTTGGGTTGAATGCCGGAGATAACGATGATTCAAGTGATAATCAAAATATCGGGATTGGTCGCTTTGCTTTAACGAGTAATACCACCGGATTTGGAAATGTATCTGTGGGTTATGCAGCGTTGAGCTCTAACATGACTGCCAGCAGTAATACGGCCATAGGTCACCGGTCGATGAACAGCAATACTACCGGAACTAATAATACGGGGGTAGGAACAGCATCGCTTCTTAATAATACCACAGGTTACAGCAATGTAGCGATAGGTCGTGATGCCCTGTTAAATAATAATACAGGAAATCTTAATACGGCACTGGGTGTAAGCTCATTGCGGCTCAATGCCCAAGGTAATTCAAACATCGCCATAGGGAACTCCGCACTGTATTCCAATACCACGGCCAGCAGTAATATCGCCATTGGTAATACTTCGATGTATAACAATACATCCGGGACAGAGAATATTGCACTGGGTACCAGTGCTTTAAATGCCAACACAGCCGGAAACAGGAATGTTGCCATTGGGCCTGCATCGACTGCGTCGAATACGTCGGGAAATTCGAATGTAGCAGTTGGTTTTTATTCTCTATTAAATAATACTACTGGAAGCAACAATGTAGCGTTGGGTACGCAAGCGTTATATTCGAATACTACGGGAATAAATAATATAGCTCTCGGCTTCGATGCGCTTCGATTGAGCGGCACGGCTAACTCTAATATTGCGATAGGGTATTACGCCATGCGAACTGCTGGTAATGGAAGCAATAATATCGCCCTTGGGAATAATACACTCGAAAATAATGTCAATGGAACAGAGAATATAGCTATTGGACACAACGCACTAAATTCTAATAGTTCGGGCTTTACCAATGTTGCTATAGGGTATAATGTTCTGGCAGCGAATACTACCGGAGCCTCTAATTATTCTCTGGGTTATACGGCACTACAAAACAATACAATAGGGAATGCCAATGTAGCAATCGGACTGGAGGTACTGCAGTCCAATAGTAGTGGCTCACTTAACACAGGAATTGGTAATGGTGCACTACAATTTAATACGATAGGCGACCACAATGTGGGAGTTGGTGGGGGCGCCCTTCAAGGAGTAGGCTCCGGAAGCAGAAATACGGCCGTTGGATTGAACGCAGGTATGAATGCCTCTGGAAGCGACAATGTTTTCCTGGGGTATAATGCCGGAATGGACGAAGCGGGTGGAAGCAAGCTGTACATTGAAAATACGAATGCAAATGCAAACAGTGCGCTTATTTACGGCGAATTCGATACAAATCTTCTGCGATTTAATGCAGATGTGGAAATCGACAATGGTAACCTCGATGTCGACAGCAACTCGTTGTTTGTTGATGCGGCTGCCAATCGAGTAGGGGTTCGAACGAACAGCCCCGATTATCCTTTTTCGGTGACAGGTTCAGCCAATCTAAACGAAGGCATAGCCACAGGGGTTGCATTACGCGTTAACGGCAGTGAAGCTATTTGGTTCGACGGAAGCTATTTTAGCTGGGGTTTTGGAGGCACAGCAAATTATTTTGCCGATTATGTTGGTATAGGAACAACAACCCCGAACACGCGATTGGATATTGAAGGCGGCTCGGACGCTACTCTGGGTGGAGGAGGTTATATCACATTGGGAGCAATAACCACTACCAACCTGGTGTTCGATGACAATGAGATCATGGCGAGGAACAACGGTAGCACATCAAACCTACACCTTCAACTGGACGGGGGAAATGTACTGGTGGGAGGGGCAGTAGTTCATACCAGCGATAAACGTCTAAAACGAGACATCGAACCCATAGGTTACGGCTTAGCAGAGATCCTTCAGCTGGAACCGAAGAAATATTACTGGAAAAACAGAGCTGATACTGAAAAAAAGAGCCTGGGTTTATTGGCCCAGGACGTCCAAAAGATCATCGAAAATGTCGTTTACGAACGAGAAGATGTTGATAAAACCTTAAGCGTGAATTATACTGAACTGATCCCGGTTCTAATCAAGGCGATTCAGGAACAGCAGCAGCAGATAGATACGCTTAAAGAATTACTGAAAAACAGCCAGATTCAGGAAAGCCGCTTGAAGAAGTTAGAAGCCTTGCTGTTACCCGAGTAAACCCTTGCGTTATTAATAGTTTATATACTCGGTGATTTCAAGGCCGTAACCTATCATACCTACCCGTTTGCTTTGCTCGCTGTTGGAGATAAGCCGAATCTTGTGGATCCCCAGGTCGTGGAGGATCTGAGCACCAATTCCAAAGTCCTTGTTGTCCATCTTAATTCGCGGGGCTTTTACGACTTCATCTCCGGTTTGAGAGTCTCTGAGTTCTGAAAGACGTTTTAGCAAGTTCAGGGATTCGGCCTGCTGATTGATAAAAACCACAGCTCCTTTTCCGTCGGAATTGATCACGCTGAACATATCGTCCAGCTTTTTTTCAGCATCGTTAGTGAGCGTACCCAGAATATCATTGTTCACCAAAGTAGAGTTTACACGTACCAATACTGCTTCGTCCTCTTCCCACTCTCCTTTAGTAAGGGCGAGGTGGATTTGGTGATTGGTGGTTTGTTCATAGGCGCGCAGCCTGTATTTACCAAATTTTGTATTGATGAAGAAATCTTCCCGTTTTTCAATCAGGGAATCGTGCTCCATTCTGTAGGCCACCAGGTCTTCGATGGAAACCAATTTCAAATCGAATTTCTTAGCTACTTCCACCAGCTGCGGAAGCCTTGCCATGGTTCCGTCTTCGTTTAAGATCTCAACCAGAATGCCTGCCGGTTTAAAACCCGCCAGTCGGGCGAAATCTATGGCAGCTTCAGTATGGCCGGTTCTTCTCAGCACCCCGCCATTCTTAGCCCGCAATGGGAATATATGCCCCGGACGACCCAGGTCGCCGGGCTTTGTTTTCTCGTCCACCAGGGCATGCATGGTCTTGGCTCTGTCGTGTACAGAAATCCCGGTAGTGCAACCATGGCCAATGAGGTCGACCGAAACCGTAAACTGAGTGTGATGCAGGACCGTATTATTCTCTACCATCATACTCAAATCCAGTTGTTCACAGCGTTCCTCCGTTAGGGGAGCACAGATAAGTCCGCGGCCGTGAGTTGCCATAAAATTGATCATCTCGGGGGTCACCATTTCCGCGGCCGCAATAAAATCGCCTTCGTTCTCACGGTTCTCATCATCAACCACGATGATTACTTTTCCTTTCCGGATATCCTCTATGGCTTCCTTAATGCTGTTTAGTTTCACGGGCGCTGTTTTTTCCGAACTGATCATAATAAACGAATTATTTTGCAAAGATACTCATTGACCGTTAAACTGAATCAAGTCCGACTATTGTACTTGATTATAACGGTATCAGCGAATATTCTTTAAACTGTGTTGGATTTGTTTTCGGTAATAGAAATAGAGGAGCATATAAAAGGGCATTCCCACTAAAATAACTGCCCAGCTCACTGTGTTGTCCCCGGTAAGCTTTTTCAGGCTGTTTACAGCACTTTGTGTACGCAATAGGAATATGTAAAATAATATTATTACCAATAAACTTACCCCTGTGAGAATTACCGTGGCAGTTTCATCCTGCATGGGAATGAAGACGATAATTAACGGAAGTATAAAGTACAGTATATACGCCATAAACGTAAGAATAGAGAATTTTCTGAATTTTCTCACCATTTTCTCACCCTCCAGATAGTCTTTATTGATAAGTTCTCCGGTTACGTGCAGCTGCTGTTGTGTGATACCCTGCTCCTTCAGACGGATCAGCGCTGCGGTTCTGAATGCTTCCGAATAGCCGTATTGCCTGTAATTCTTTACCACATCTTTGAGCTGGGCAAGTCTAAGATCTTCAATATTTTTTTCTTCTTCTGTGGTTAATACCGGTTTGCGACTCAGATCTAAATAAACAACTTCGGGATCGATATCGGCTTTCTTTCTGAAACGCTGCAGGAACGAATCTATATCGAAAATTCCCTGGTCGGTAGTCGCACGATAGGTGAGCCAAATACTAAGAGGCAACATGATGGCCGTACTTAACCAGGAGGCGATAAAGGGGTACATGGTGCCGTCTTCCGCACTGTTTTTGGCGAAGATACCTATGAAATGATAGGTAAGGAATAACAGTATGGCCACAACCATTGGCAGCCCCATTCCTCCTTTGCGAATGATCGCGCCCAATGGTGCACCTACAAAGAACAAAATAATGCAGGCAAAGGCCAGTACATACTTTTCATGCAGGGCGATCTCGTGTTTGTTGAGGCGTTTGGTCTTTATCTGAAACTCTCCCTTTTTTGCATTAATGGACTGAATAGTCCCTTTTACATTATTCAGGGCACTCGAAATAATGTTGCGCTGAACTGTTTTGGGGAATATCTCTACCACCGATTCCACGGTGTCGGGAACCTTTACCGGGCGCACTTCGGTATCTTTAAACTTGGAAATACCACTGCGGTAGTACATATTGGCCGCATAGGCCTGAATATCTTCACTGTAACCTTTCGACAGAGAATCGATCTCAACAAAAAGCTCGGACATCTTGTACATATTGTGGTTGCTCACCTGGTTCTCCTTATCAATATCGGCATTGTTGAACTCTGTGAGGTCGATATTGATGGTGTATTGCTCGAAATAACTCTTCACAAATGGCTGGTCGTCCTGTTCCTTCGGGTCTTTTACCTGGATATCGTCGTAGTAATGGCCGTCGTTGAGAGTCAGGGACAGCGTATTACTTCCTTCCGAACTGGCCAGTTCTCCGTTGTCGGATATGATCACCCTGTAATTTCCGTTGGGATGGGAAGGTGTTTTCTGATGAATGACAACATTCTCCAGGAACTGATCCCGGTCACCGCTCTTATTCTCAACTTTGATATTGAAATCGTCGCCTATCTGGCTGAATTGCCCTTCGGCTATGACCATGGAAGGGCTCACCTGCGCGATATTCCTTCGCAGGTTCTGCCACTTGTATTCGGAGTATGGGATTACGTTGTTGGCAAAGAAAAAGGCGGTCACCGATAACATAACGATAAATACTGTGAGGCTTCGCATGGCTCGTTGCAGGGAGATGCCCGTAGATTTCATAGCCGCGAACTCATACTTTTCAGAAAAATTCCCGAATACCATCAGCGAAGTAACCAAGATGGTAAGAGGAAGAACCAGGGGTATAAGCCGGGGTGAAACGTACCAGAGAAATTTAAGCACTACCCATACATCCAGGTCTTTGCCGGCCAGCTCGGCAATATAGAGCCAGATCGTCTGAAGTACGAATATGAACATTAAAATAATGAAGACGCTAAAAAACGTCTTCAGAAATGAGATCAATATGTAGCGATCCAGTATTTTCAATGCAGCTGTTTAAAGCTTGTTGATGTAATAGCCGTCTTCCTTGTATTTGGCCTCATCAAAGGTAAAAAGAGTTTTGGACAACGGTTGGTTGGTTTTAAACGAATTCACCGTAATCGTATATTTTGTGCCATTCCTGTCGGTTTGAACCAATTTGTAAATATGTTTGGTCTGTATATCGATCCCCAGCAGTATGTCTTTAATTTCAGCATTCGAGTCGATGGGAATAAGTTTTACATATTGGATCTTCCTGCCTTTAATATCCTGAACAATATCCATCTTATAGGTATAACCCTGCTCATAAAATGTAAGCATTTTGGACGGTGTGATCTCCCTGTCTTCTGCTGCGTTATAGCGCGAAATGGTTACTTCCTCATCCTCGGGAACTATGGTGAAGATTGTCTTTCCGTCGAACATTCTCGTGGTTCCCAGCATGTTTAGAACGTATTTGTTACCCATAAGGGTTACGTCGCCACGGGTGTCCTGGTTCACATTCTCCTTTGCATTGTTGAGATTGTATTTAAAATCGATGGTAATGTTTTCGTAGCTTTTCACCTTTGAAGACACCTCGTTCAGCAATTTCTTAGCATCCTGTGCCGTTGCCAGCGACACCGTCATTACTGCTACTAATATTAAGACTAACTTTCTCATGTTATAGATTGTTGTTTTCGTTTTCAATAAGTTGGTTAAGTGCATCTATCGTAGGTACCAGGACCTGTCTTGCTTTACTGCCTTCGAACGGGCCCACTATTCCCGCAGCTTCAAGCTGATCGATAATTCTTCCGGCACGATTATAACCTAATTTTAATTTTCGTTGTAACAGGGAGGCCGATCCCTGCTGCGCAATAACCAGTACTTCAGCCGCTTCTTTAAACAGCTTATCCCGTTCTTCAACACTAATATCAAGATTTGTGCCACCTTCTTCTCCTTCGTATTCTGGAAGCATGTGAGCATCGGCATAGGCTTTCTGATTACCAATGTACTCCGTAATCTCGGCAATTTCGGGAGTATCGACAAAGGCACACTGCAGTCGCGTAAGGTCATTTCCCTGGGTGAATAACATATCGCCTCGACCTATGAGCTGGTCTGCACCCCCGCTGTCGAGAATGGTTCTGGAGTCGATCTTTGAAGTTACCCGAAATGCGATACGAGCAGGGAAGTTGGCTTTAATGATCCCCGTGATGACGTTTACGGATGGTCGTTGTGTGGCAATGATAAGGTGAATGCCAATCGCCCTCGCAAGCTGTGCCAGCCTGGCTATTGGGGTTTCAACTTCTTTTCCTGCCGTCATGATTAGATCGGCGAATTCGTCGATCACCAGTACGATATAAGGTAAATACCTGTGTCCTTCGTTGGGGTTTAACTTGCGCTTTTTGAATTTGCTGTTGTACTCCTTGATATTCCGTACCATGGCATCTTTCAGCAGGTCGTAGCGGTCGTCCATTTCAATACAAAGCGAATTCAGGGTGTGAATTACCTTGGTGGTGTCGGTGATAATGGCCTCTTCGGTATCGGGTAATTTGGCCAGGTAGTGTCTTTCAATCTTATTGAAAAGCGTAAGTTCAACTTTTTTAGGATCAACCAGAACGAATTTCACTTCCGCAGGATGTTTTTTGTATAGCAGCGAAGCAAGTATGGCATTGAGACCCACAGATTTACCCTGCCCGGTGGCACCAGCCATTAGTAAATGGGGCATTTTAGCCAGATCGACTACGAAAGTTTCGTTACTGATCGTCTTTCCTAGCGATAATGGCAATTCCATTTCGGCATTCTGAAATTTGGGTGAAGCAATCACCGAACGCATGGAAACAATCTTGGCATTCTTATTCGGGACTTCTATACCGATGGTGCCGCGCCCCGGAATAGGGGCAATGATCCTGATGCCGAGCGCCGATAAGGACAAGGCAATGTCATCTTCGAGGTTCTTGATTCTGGAAATCCGGATCCCCGCTTCGGGTACAATTTCGTAAAGGGTCACCGTGGGACCCACCGTAGCCTTGATATTGGAGATTCCTATCTTGTAATTGCTAAGGGTATCGACAATACGATTCTTGTTCTCCTCCAGCTCTTCCTGGTTAATTGTGATGCCCTGTCCGCCCGTGTAGTCCTTCAGCAGGTCTATGGTTGGAAATTTGTAATTGCTCAGTTCGAGGGTGGGGTCGAATTCCCCGAAATCCTCTACCAGTTTATTACTGATATTTCCTTCAACTGTCTCTTCTTCTTCAACCTGTTCGATCTCCATTGAAACCTCCGATTCGGAACCGGATTTTATCTCTTCCTGTACTGCAGTTTTCAGTACGGGCTCATCCAGGCTTATTTCAGGCGTACCTTCGTCGGATTCTACAGCTTGTTCGACCTCCATTTCATCTATCACCTTTTTTTCATAGTCTGTTTGCTCGACTTCCGGTTCACCGGTTGAGAAATCGGACTTAATGTCCGACTTTGTCTTCCGAAGCAAGCCTGTAAGATGGTCGGGGGTGAGCTTTAAGCGAATCACCAGGTAGACAATCACTAAGAAAGCCATAATAAGGATGGTGCCGAGCAGGCCTGCGTAATCCTGAAGAAAATCGTTTACTTCGAACCCGATCACTCCACTAAAAAGGGTTGTTTCGGGGAAAAATCCGAAAAATACCGAAATCCAAAGCATCATGAGCAATCCCCAGAACCAAAACCTGAGCAATTGTTTTTTGGCATAGTCGAAAAAGTAGTAAACACCCGTGAGTGTTATGAGGAATGCGCCGATAAAGGCGGCAACGCCAAAGCCCTGGTATATGAAGAAATGACCAACGTTGTTTCCAAACTTATTCAGCCAGTTCTCGGCCTGTAGCTCTCGTTCGTCGATTACACCGGCAATGCTGTTATCGGCACGCCAATTGAAAAAGTAGGATATAAAGGAAAAAATAAGGGCTATTCCAAGAAAGAACAAAAAACTGCCCAACAATATCTTCTGTTGCTTGGAAAGCCTAAAGGAAATTTTTTTAGCCTGGAGTTTCTTTTTTTTTGATTTTGAAGTGTTCTTCTTCGCCATGCAGCTTTGGGTTGTGTTAAGCAAATATACAACGTCCCAAACAATTTAAAATTTTTTAGAGAAAAGAAAAACCTGTCAGCTTAGAAGATTGAAGCGAATAAGTAATTCTTTGCCATCCTTCCATCGAATCCAGCCTTTTCCCAACTTGTTATAGTCCTGGTCAAGCAGCAGCACCTTTATCCAGTTTCCCTGTACCTGCAAGGGTTTCATAAAATCGTATGATAAATTTACGGCTCCTGAAGTTTCAAATGGACGAACACGCACCATCTCGTTCGATTCCGGAGGATATTCTATCGAATGAACCTTCAACAGAAAATCCGGCCAATACATGATAGTTCCGGAGGTTCTGCTTAAAAAAGAGGTTCGCCCATCGGTCGTATTAACCACTACCTCAACAAATTCTTCAGAAACACTGCGAATATTAAAATACAAGAGATCATAATCCAATTTAAGGATGTCCGGATTTAACCAGGGCGGAGCAGTCATGATCTCAAATTGGTTGTATTTGTTTCGGACGAAGGTCATACTATCTACAACCGAATGCTCCATTAGCGATTTTTCAAAGTTTGGTATCGAATAAAAATAGATGGAACTGTGTTCGTAAAAGTTTGGGATGAAAAAACCCATTCCCAAGGGAGAATTTGAAAGCTGCTCACCTTTATACTTTTTTAAACCGACCTTTAATGAAGGATTGTACATGGCAGTTGGAGGATTCTCTGCCGGTGCTGAAGGCGTTTTTGGAGTATCTGTTTTATCTGTATCCCTATCTCTCTCTCGCGTTACATACCTGTAATGTGTTACACCATAGCCAATAACCAACAATCCGAATAGTATCCAGTTGGTTGTCACTACGTACTTATGTGGGAGTTTGAATGCTACGGCAATCGACAGCAGGAAGGCAGCGCCACTAAACATCACTCCGTACCCCAATACTATAGCCCCGCCGGCAAGTCCCTGGTTCTTTCCGGCACCCAGGGCTCCGGCCACGTAAAGCCCGACAATAAAGAATACCAATGCACAGAGCAGATAGAAGAGTAACTTAGCGGGTTTTAACAGCTTTCTCATGATTAGAAATTAATCGTTTTATCGACTGTCCCGCCTTTGGTAACTTCCAGTTCTATAAGCTGAGTTGCTTTCCCCTTATGGGCACCTAGTGGAATTACTTTAACCCGATATTTGGCGGGGTTAAGCATAAAACTGGCACCTTTGGTATAACTCCTGCTGTTAGCTACATTTTTATCACTCTCAATCTCATAGACGTTAACTACGCAATCAATGAGGGCCCCGCCTACTTTTGGGTAGATGTTCGCGAAGCCGGAACTAAACTCATGAGTAACTTCCTTCGTACTTCCGGCAGTTACTTCTATTTCATCTGTAAGATGCTTAGTATTCAGTCCTTCAAGGACCAATGCCTGGTAACTTAGGGTGTACGTGCCGGGATTCACTTCCATTTCAATGGTTCGACCGTAGGTACGGGATGAAGCGGCCACATTTCCGTCCGGATCCATAACTTTTACTACTGCATCCCAGCCTTCCTCGTTGTTGAATGCACTTACCTTCAATATACCTCCATCGAAAGCAACTTCTTTAATAGTCATTTCACTTTCAACATTCTCGACCGATTCTAGTTTTAGAGATTTTATATCGGTAGAAAGTGGCGTCACCAACAAGTCGAATTTCCCGGTGGGTAGGTACATATACCGGGTTTCTCCATAAGTACGTAGCGCTCCAATTTCATCTTTTGTTCCAGGAGTATAGGCTCGCACCCAAACATCGATTGGTTGGCCATTGGTGGTGGCAAACACCCCGAAATTTCCTTTAGGTTTATCCACACCGCTAACCACTGCTTCGTTGAGCACTGCGCTGAGGTCACCTGCATTGGCAGCATCGAAATAAGTACCATCTCCGGCCGATGCCGCACACTTTAGTTCTGTTGTTTCTCCCGACTTTAACCCAAAACCGATAATATGCAACTTAAAATCAATCCCTTCTGCCTTCGCAGCCTTTACAACCTCACAGATGTTCCCTTTACAGGATTCGATACCGTCGGTTATTAAAATGATTGTTGCTTTTTTGTTTTGTTGCTTTAAATGGTCGATGACAACAGTTGCGGAATAGGCCAGAGGTGTCATTCCAAGTGGTTTAATTCCGGTTAGCGCCGAATTAATTGCTGCTGCGTTACCGGAGGATGAATCAACAAGGAATTCTACGTCCTTACAATCACCTTCTTGTCTGTGACCATAAGCTACCAATCCTATCTGCTGTTGCCCGGGCAGGGTATTTACGGTTGAAGACAGTACGGTGGAGGCAATTTCCATTTTAGTCTTACCTTCCATCTGGCCCCACATAGAACCGCTGGCGTCGTAAATAAAGATAACCGGTGCTGGTGTATCTGAACTTTCTGTAGTTTGAGCGTTTACGATCAATCCCAAGCTGAGAAGGACCACAATTAGAAGAATTCGTTTCATTTTTAATTGGTTAGGTGAAGGGGAGTCTGGCTAAAATTAAAAAAAGTTCTCCTTAAAATTAAATTTATGCGGGAATAACTTTCTATAAATCACCTCTTTACAAGATGCATTAAATTTTAGGAAGGTAGATTATACAGGCGACCACTATAGCCGCAACGGCGGCGAAGAACACTGCTCCTGCAGCGACATCCTTAATATATCCAATCTTGTCATGGATATCGGGATGAATAAAATTGGCGATCTCCTCGGCAGCTGTGTTCAGTCCTTCTATGCTCATTACCAGGCCGATGGCAAGCGTTTGAAAGATCCACTCGGTGGCTGAGATGTCGTAATAAAATCCTGCAATTGTAACGAGAATGGCTATAACTGCCTGCACTTGAATACTGGCTTCATACCGCAATAACATCCAGGCTCCTTTGGTGGCGTATTTAAAGCCTTTTATTCGTCTTCCAAGATAACTGTTCCACATATTAGACGTTTTTTAAAGCAGCCGAATAATCAGGCTCTTGTCCGATCTCCGGCACCTGTTCAGCATAGGTAATAATTCCCAACTCATTAATTATCAGCACAACTCTTGAAAGCAATCCATCGAAAGCCCCGCTTGTAATCAATAAACCGTAGTCTTTTCCGAATTGTGCCGTCTTAAAGTCGGACAGCATAACAACCTTATCCAATCCTTCTGCGGCACAAAAGTTAGCCTGTGAGAAGGGAAGGTCTCTCGAAATGCACAGCACGGTAGTATTAGGGAGACTTGTTACTTCTTTATTGAACTTTCTCACGGAAGCCGAGCAAATTCCGGTGTTTATACTTGGAAATATATTCAATATAAGTTGCCCTTTATAGTCGTGTAGGGTTTTGGTGGATAGATCGGTGGCTGTCAGTTTAAAGTCCGGAGGCTTGCTGCCCGGTTGAGGAATAGTTCCTGAAGTTTGTGCGGGAACGCCATCGAGAGTAATTTGTGCCATTTTTTATATAAATGTATAAATCTCTTTAAGAGTACCGGATTATTTATATCACGCTTAACATTAAGAAGCGTTAACGGTACTCAGTTGTTTTATTTTAATTCTGAAAGCTGCAAATATCAGGGTCATAAACGGACTTAGCCAGTTAAAGATCGCATAAAAGAAATATTCACCAACTCCTACACCCAATACGCCACTTTGATATGCTCCACACGTATTCCACGGAATGAGTACCGACGTTACGGTACCAGAATCCTCCAACGTTCGCGATAGGTTTTCAGGAGCCAGTCCACGGTCTTCGTAAGCCTGCTTAAACATTTTACCCGGGATAACAATGGCTAAGTACTGATCTGAAGCAATAATATTGAGTCCAAGACAACTTACCACAGTACTCGCGAAAAGCCCGAAGATACTTGACGCAAGTTTAAGTAATGCTTTAGTAATCCGAGCCAAAGCACCGATTCCATCCATAATCCCTCCGAAAACCATTGCGCAAACAATTAATAAAATAGTCCAATTCATACCCCACATCCCACCAGCGCTAAAAAGATCGTTTAGCGTTTCATTCTCTGTAGTTATAGCCGTATCAACAAAAACCGCATTTACTATTGCCATTCCCTGCGAATCCGATAGACCAGACAACACCTCCTGCTGAAAAATAAATGCAACTATGATAGCAGCAATAACACCAGATGTTAAAGCAAGAAGTGGCTTTGTTTTTAAAAGGATAAGGACAATCACTAATATCGGCACACTGAATAACCATGGGTTGATGTCGAATGTATTATCCACAGTGGCCAGTAAGCCTGATATGTCCGCATTTCCAGTGGCATTCAAAGTAGTACTTAAAATACTGAATACTACAAGAGTAATCAATATTGTTGGGACTGTAGTAAATGCCATATACCGTATATGGGTAAAAAGATTGGTACCTGCCATGGCAGGAGCAAGATTGGTGGTGTCGCTTAAAGGAGACATCTTATCGCCGAAATAGGCTCCGGAAATAACCGCTCCCGCTATCATTCCTCCGGAAATACCTAGTGCGGTTCCTATTCCAATTAACGCAATACCTACAGTAGCTGAAGTAGTCCATGAACTACCGGTAGCAACAGAAATAATAGCCGCAATAACAACAGAAGCGGGTAGAAAGATTGCCGGACTTAACACTTGAAGTCCATAGTATACCATGGCAGGGATCACACCGCTTACCAACCAAGTACCTGCCAATGCTCCCACTAGTAATAATATAACGACTGGAATTAATATACTTTTCAGGTTTTCCACAACCTCCTTTACCATTCGGGCAATTCCCACTCGATTATAAAAACCAACAATTGCGGCTACCCCACCGCCAATAAGAAGAATATACTGATTCGAATAATCACCCAGCCATACACCATCCTTCACAAATATATTATAAGCAAGTAGTGCCATTAATACAACCACAGGAATTAAAGCCTCCCAGATATTCAGGTCTATATTTTCTACAATTTTCTGGTCTTCAATTTCAAATTCGGAAATATTGTCCTTGTCTTGCATGCAATCGATTTTTGGTTTTGTAATGTTACGATTTTGTAAAACGCTATGCAAATGGTGAAAAACCCTGTTAGAATACAGGTAAATTCCTGTTTACCAGCGACTAATATTTCATATATTTGAATTTCCTCCGATTTTCTGAACGGCCTGCGCTTAAATAATTCCATTATGAAAAGGCACGTCTTATTACTTTCGATCGTTTTTTGTTGTTATTCGTCATTTGGCCAGGTTGGAGTGGGCACGGTGATACCCGATCCCTCTGCCATTCTGGATGTGGCTTCAGCCGATAAGGGAATCCTTATTCCCAATGTCTCTTTAGCCGATATTTCAACCACGATGCTGGATGGGGTCAATACAGCTGCTGCTGGGTTATTGATCTATAATACGAACGCGACCACGATTGGTGGCAGCGGAACGGGTTATTACTATTTTAACGGCAGTACTTGGGAAAGGCTGGTTACTTCGGCTACTGCCATCGATGATATCGACTGGTACGAGGAAAGTACCACCAATCCACCAAATGACATCAACGATGATATGTACACCATGGGGCAGATTGCCATTGGTAAAAATACGGCCGACTGGCCCTTCGATCTCCAGTCCAGTATAGGCGGGCGAGGGATGTATGTACTCATGGACGGGGCGGTGAATACAGCCACTTACGGATTGTTGTCTGAGGTGACGAATTCGTCCGACGCTACCATGGTTGGCATTTTTGGAAGGGTATTGGGTGCCGGGGACGGGGAACACCGGGGGGTACACACCCTACTGAACGGTGGAGGAACCGGAGAACACTATGGCTCTTATACCCAACTCCTGGGAAGCGGTTCAGGCAATCAGTATGGTAACGCCAGTTTCAACTCTGTTTCCGGCGACGGTGTTCATTATGGAACTTATAATTCTATCTCGGGATCGGGGAACGGGGTACATACCGGTACCTACAATTTATTGTCTTCAGCTGGTTCCGGTACCCAAACGGGATTTTACTCAAATTCGACGGGTAGCGGCACAGGAGAGATCAGAGGGTTCGTCGCCTCCATGGCAGGGACCAGTTCCGGTATTCATCGTGGCTTTTATGTGAATAATATCAACAACGGCGACTCCGATCACTATGGAGGCGTGAATTATCTGCAAGGAGATGGCAATGGGGCTCATTATGGCGTCTACAATTTATTAACGGGGAATGGAACCAATGTGCATTACGGGATACGATCCGATTTAAACGGCAGCGGGACCGGACCACAGGTAGGCAGCAGAAACATAATAGGAAATACAGGAAGCGGGGAACATTGGGGTGTTTACACCACGCTGTCGGGAGCCGGTACAGGGGAGCAATACGGGGTTCAGAATATAATTTCAAACAGCGCGGATGGGGATCATTGGGGAATGGATAATACATTCAGCGGTAGCGGTACAGGATATCACACCGGGATAATTAGCCGATTCTCAAATGGAAGTGGTAATCTTACAGGCGCCTGGACTGAATTCTCCGGAAGCGTGGGAAACGGGAATCAAATTGGTGCTTACAACAGGTATTTCTCCGGAGGAAATGGTGTCCTGGCCGGAGTATATACACAGCTGGACAACACCGTTAACGGCACCGGGGATCACTATGGGCATTATCTGCTGAACGACAGTCCCGGAGGCGGTAGTCATTATGGTACATTGCATACGCTCTCGGGTTCAGGCATCGGTATTCAATATGGCACGGCTAATACGATCTCCAATAGCGGGAATGCTTCGCATTTTGGAGTGCACAACAGCTTTTCAGGTACGGGAAGCGGGGCGCATACAGGGGTGTTCTCAACCTTTTCGGAAGGTAGTGGTAATCTCACCGGAATATGGACGGAATTTACCGGAAGTATTGGAAACGGTAATCAGATTGCCGCCTACAATAATTTTGTAGCCGGCGGAAACGGTATTCTTGCGGGAACTTATACAGAAATACAGGGAACGGTTACCGGAACCGGCACGCAGTACGGAAGCTATTTTACAAATGACAGTGCAGGGGATGGGGTTCATTATGGTTCTTATAATGCTCTTTCAGGCGCAGGCAATGGGACACATACAGGTACGTACAACTTATTAAACGGCGGAGGCACCGGAACACATTCCGGATTTTACGCATCGCTGTTGGGAAATGGAACAGGCGAAACCCGGGGGTTTGTCGCCTCAATAGGCAGTTCGGCCAGCGGGATCCAGCGGGGATTCTATTCGAACAATATAAACACAGGGAATGGAGATCATTTTGGGGCGGTTAACGTGCTTAGCGGGTCCGGAACAGGAAGAAAGTATGGTATGTACAACCAGATTTCCAATACCGCCGGCGGTACCCACTACGGGGTTTATTCAGACGTGCAGAAGGCGGGCAGTTATGCAGGATATTTTGTTGGAGATGTGTATGTTTCAGGCACCTTTACCAATCCTTCAGATATTAATCTAAAGGAACGAATCCGGGATGCCGGGAACGTTTTGCAGAGGCTGTCTGAAATTAAAATCAAGAATTACTATTTTAAGAAGGCCGATGTGCAGAATTTCGGCCTGCCCGAGGCTGCACAGACCGGTTTTATCGCCCAGGAACTCGATGCGCTGTTTCCTGAACTGGTTCAACAGCAAACATTGATCAATGTTTCCGTTAACGATAATGAAGTTTCGGAACGCAGCATCAAATCTGTTAATTACCTGGGAATGATTCCTATTTTAACCAAAGCCATTCAGGAGCAACAACAGCTTATCGATACACAACGAGAAGAACTCGCTACCCTAAGAGCCGCAATACGAGATATCGAAGCCAGGCTGGATCGAATTACGTCGGCCGGGAGCAATTAAGATCGAAAAATACAGCAGGAAGCGTGATGTGATGACTGTACCGTTTTTTAAAGACAGTATCGTTCAGAAATGTCCGGATTTCAGCTTTTAGAACAATCAATTTCAAACCGGGTTTAAGAGGACACTCCTTTTTGTTACATTCCTGACAATGATACAATTTCTCTTAATATTTAATAAGAAAATTCTGTAAAACCAGGCATTTCATCGAGTTTTTATGAATGTAATCGAAAAACTACTACTATTATTTTTTCACTAAAATTCAAATTTTAGATTTGCTCACCCAAATTTGATATTTATGAAATCTACTATTACCCCCGCATTATTATTTTTCATTACATTTTCTGTTTATTCTCAGATAGGAGTTAATACTACAACGCCGGAGGCTTCCAGT
This sequence comes from Pukyongia sp., assembly GCA_030148705.1. Classification (GTDB taxonomy): domain Bacteria; phylum Bacteroidota; class Bacteroidia; order Flavobacteriales; family Flavobacteriaceae; genus Pukyongia. Next base: position 34,876 of record JASBSY010000021.1, on the reverse strand, counting down.
ATTCTGGATGTCGTGGCCACCAATAAAGGTGTGTTGCTGCCAAGGGTGGAACTTTCAGGAACTAACGATACTACCACCATTCCCGATCCGGCTGAGAGCCTGCTGGTTTATAACACCGCAACCTCGGGAGATGTGACCCCCGGCTTTTATTATTTCAATGGTTCCGAATGGAGTGTCCTCAGTACCGGTGGTTCCGGTAGTAGCGACCCCGGTGGTGCACAGAAGTGGTCGCTAAACGGGAACGACTTATCAGGAGGTGAGTTTATTGGAAGTACCAACTGGAGTCCTTTACAGTTAAAGGTAAACAACAGTCAGATCGCATTATTTCATCCCAACGGAGGGATCGCATACGGGTATGGCGCTTCTGCAAATAATAACAATTCGATCGCAATCGGCACCAATGCCAATGCGATCACCAGCAACGAAGCTACTGCCGTGGGTCCTTCAGCAACAGCTACAGGCTTTCAGTCTGCAGCCCTTGGATTCAACGCCAGTGCCACCACTAATAACAGTACACTGGCCTTAGGGCATTCTGCTTTGGCTTCAGGCTTCCAGGCTACCGCAATCGGGTACAATGCACAGGCCACTACAAATAACAACTCCCTGGCAATAGGAACAAATGCATTAGCTACCGGAGAGAATAGCACTGCTCTGGGTATGAATGCCAGTGTATCGGGACAAAATGCCATGGCTATGGGTTACGGTGCCACTGCCAGCAACCCCAACACCCTTATCCTTGGGAATAATATCACCGATGCCGCCAATTGGAACGCCACCAAGGTAGGTATCGGTACCAGTAATCCTACTGAAAAACTCCAGGTAAACGGAAATATCAAGATCGTTGGCGGATCGCTGAAGATCGATGATGGAAATCAGGGTGCCGGCAAAGTACTTATGTCTGATGCCAATGGAAATGCCACCTGGGCTACGCCATCGACTTCGTCTGTACAAATGGCTGAAACCAATGCGTCTTCTTCATCTACACTTTCTCAATACAGTCCGATTAGTTTCGGTAATGCCGTATTCGCTGAAGGTGTAAATGTCAATTCCAACAATTTCCAGGTGACGGTTTCGGGAACTTACAGAATTACCTATGCGGTATCCGTACAGAAATCGGGTGGGGGCGACCAGAATGTAAAATTCTTTCTAACCAAAGGTTGGGGAGCATCGAATAAGATCGCAAGCTCTACTTCCTATGTTTTTGTAGGGAACGGGGATCAGGCCACGGCCACGGCTACCAAATATGTTCAACTGAATGCCTATAACCAGGTGTATGTATTCACCGATACAACTAGTAACAATATCAGTACCCTGCCCGACGGTACGTATTTCAGTATTGAATTGGTGCAGGCCGATTAGGTAAAGCGCATAAAAAAACCCATTCCGTACGAATGGGTTTTTTTATTGTCTCTGATTATAGAATTCCGGTTTCTTTCATGCATTCACGCATCATTTGGTAGGTGCGCTCAATATCATTATCAAGACCTATAGAGAAACGGATGAGGCCATCTGTTAGTCCCATTTCGGCCTGCTCCTCCTCGGGTATCTCGGAGGAAGTCGATGTTCCTGGCGCGCTAAACAGTGTTTTGTAGAACCCGAGACTTACAGCCAGATAGCCCAGATTGCGCTCCTGCATAAGCTCCATCAATTGATTTGCTTTCTCCAGGCTGCCCACGTCTATGGTAAGCATGCCTCCAAAGCCGTATTCGGTGTTCATCATCTTTCCAAATAAGTTATGACCTTTATGTGATGTTAGTCCCGGGTAAACCGTCCTGAGGCCATCGTTTTCAAAATTGGTCGCGAGATACATGGCATTGGTACTGTGCTGTTTGATCCTGATGTGGAGGGTGCGCAGGTTCTTCAGAATAGAAGCCGCCCTTAAACTGTCCATGGATGCACCCATTAACATACAAGCCCCATCGTTCACATTGCGAAGCTCATCGATAAATTCCTGGCTTCCGCAGATAACGCCACCCATGGTATCACTGCTTCCGTTGATGAATTTTGTAAGGCTGTGAAGCACGACATCGGCCCCTAGTTTGGCCGGGGAGATCCCAAGCGGGGAGAAGGTGTTATCCACCAATAGTTTAATACCGTGTTTACGTGCAATTCCGGACAAAGCTTCAATGTCGGCCACCTCAAGCAATGGATTGCTTACACTTTCGCAGTAGAGGATTTTAGTGTTGGAGGTGATTGCCGCTTCAACTTTCTTCAAATCTGTAATATCCACAAAGGAGGTACTTATATCTAGGCGCGGACAGAAATTCTTCATATAGGCGTAAGTTCCGCCGTAGATTGTCCTGCTCGCTACTATATGGTCGCCTGCTCCGCAGACTTGCATGATAGCCGGCACTATGGCACCCATTCCTGTAGCAGCTACTGTAGCAGTTTCCGTGCCTTCCATGGCGGCCAGCGCCTGCCCGAGATATAAATTAGATGGTGAACTGTGCCTGGAATACAAATAACATCCCTCGGCATTTCCCTCGAAAGTGTCGAACATGGTCTTTGCTGAAAGGAAGGTATAGGTGGATGAATCTGAAATGGATGGATTCACTCCACCGAATTCGCCGAAATATTGTAAATCCTGAATCTGGTCTGCCGGTTTAAAACTCATATTATAAATTTTACACGAAATTACAGGAATGTAAAATATATATCAATAGAAAGTGATATATTTAGTTTATTAAACTATTAAAACTTTAATTATTAGAAAATAATACTATATTTTACTATCTTAGTGAGTTAAATCTGAAAAATTTTCATGTTATGATCGATAATACGGACAGGGCCATTCTTAATTTACTTCAGAAGGACAGTAAGCGGACCAACAAAGAATTGGCCTCCAAATTAAATTTGTCGGTCACAGCCGTATACGAACGCATTAAGAAACTTGAGAGAAATGGTATTATCTCCGGTTACGTGGCCCTTGTTAATAAAAAAATGGTCGGTCTGCCTTTTACTGTTTTTTGTCATATTAAACTTGTTGAACATGTTCATAAATCTGTTACTCAATTCGAAAAGGAAATCGTAGAACTGGAAGAGGTTTTAGAATGTTTCCACGTGAGTGGGGACTACGATTATCTGCTAAAAGTGGCGGTACGGGATATGGACCATTTCAGAAGTTTTATGGTCTCTAAACTTACCAAGTTGAAAAATATTGGCAGCACCCAGAGTTCCTTCGCAATCAGTGAAGTAAAAAACACCACTATACTCTCTTTATAGTTAAAATATTCGGTTGGCTATTGGTGGGGAGTATTGTACCTTTGTACTTCCAATTTTTAAAATTTTCTTTATGAATTCGTACGACGTGGCAGTAATTGGTTCCGGTCCCGGTGGCTATGTAGCGGCTATCCGATGTGCCCAATTGGGAATGAAGACCGCAATTATAGAAAAATATAACACGCTTGGAGGCACCTGCCTTAATGTAGGATGCATACCAAGTAAGGCGCTGCTGGACTCGTCGCATCATTATGAAGATGCCCTGAAGCATTTCGCCGATCACGGGATCGAGATCCCGGGAGACGTTAAATTGAATTTTAAAAAGATGATCGAGCGCAAGCAGGGCGTGGTCGATCAGACTACCAAAGGAATTGAATTCCTTATGGACAAGAACAAGATCGATGTCTATCACGGAGTTGGGTCGTTTAAGGATGCAACACATATCCAGATTAAAGGAGAAAAAACCAGCGAGATAGAAGCGAAGAACAGTATTATTGCCACAGGTAGTAAGCCGGCAACCCTGCCGTTTATTAAACTGGACAAAGAACGGGTCATAACTTCTACGGAAGCGCTTTCCCTAACTGAAGTACCTAAACATATGGTGGTTATTGGCGGAGGTGTTATCGGTTTGGAACTCGGACAGGTGTATCGCCGTCTGGGTGCTGAAGTTTCGGTGGTGGAATTCATGGATCGAATCCTGCCCACCATGGACAGCGCTCAAAGTAAAGAACTTACCAAGGTGATGAAGAAACAAGGAGTTAAATTCTATGTTTCGCACAAAGTTTCTGCCGTAGAGCGGAAAAAAAATGAAGTAATTATCACCGCTACCGATAAAAAAGGAGCAGAAGTCAAGCTTAAAGGCGATTATTGTCTTGTTTCCGTTGGAAGACGGGCCTATACCGACAGCCTTAACGTCGGAAAGGCCGGAGTAAAAGTAAATGAACGCGGTCAGGTTGAGGTGAACGATAAACTCCAGACCAATGTAAAGAATATCTATGCCATTGGAGATGTGGTGCGTGGCGCCATGCTCGCTCATAAAGCCAGTGAAGAAGGGGTTATAGTTGCCGAAATTCTCGCAGGACAAAAACCGCATTTAGATTACAATCTAATTCCGGGAGTGGTCTACACCTGGCCGGAAGTGGCTTCAGTAGGAAAAACCGAGGAAGAATTGAAAGAGGCCGGTGTAAAGTATAAATCGGGACAATTTCCAATGCGAGCCCTGGGTAGATCAAGAGCAAGCGGAGATACTGATGGTTTTGTAAAGATACTTTCCGATGAAACTACCGATGAAGTGCTGGGAGTGCATATGGTGGGCGCCAGGGTAGCCGACCTAATCACTGAAGCCGTAACCGCTATGGAATTCCGGGCCAGTGCCGAAGATATTGCACGTATGAGTCATGCACATCCTACCTATGGGGAAGCAGTGAAGGAAGCAGCATTGGCTGCCACCGACGACCGGGCGCTTCATATCTAATATGTAAAGCCTATTCTGAGCACTGTATTATTACCGTTTGAATTGCTTTGTAAATTGGGTATCTTTATCGAATGAAGAAAATCCTCGCATTTGCAGGCAGTAACAGCAGTACCTCCATCAATCATTCGCTTGTTAAGTACATCTGTTCTCGCATCGATGACCAGGAGATTGAACTCATCAGGCTAACCGATTATCCACTTCCCATGTTCAGTGTTGATCTGGAAAAAAACGAGGGCTATCCCGAACCACTTAAAGAATTACTTCAGAAAATAAAATGGGCCGATGCTCTTATAATCTCGGTTAACGAACACAACCGCAATGTTTCTGCTTTTTTTAAGAACGTGTTGGACTGGTTATCCAGACTCGAATACAAATTCCTTCAGGATAAGAAAGTTCTTCTCACCAGCACATCTACCGGAATGCGCGGTGGAATCTCTTCTAATCAATACGTTGAAGGTGTCCTGCCTAAATTTAACGGGGAAGTGGTGATTACCTTTACCTTTCCTGCCTTTAAAGAAAATTTTTCCCGGGAAACAAATACGGTTACCGACCAGGCCATTTCAGAAAACCTGGATCGTGTTATCGCGTCATTCTTAGATGAAATTCAATGAAGCGCGTAGTTCGTAAATACCCGGTAAACTTAACCGAAGATCTCAAAAAGAAATTGCTGTACTGGGCAGAGCAGCATGAGGACGTTGTTTGGCTGGACTCTAACAACCACACGGACAAAAACAGTAGTTACAAAGCCATTCTGGCTGCGGATGCCTTTACTTCTATTAAAACCGATTATTACCAAGCCTTTAAGAAATTGGATGAATACCAATGCGTTGCGGCCGACTGGCTGTTCGGGTTCTTGTCTTACGATTTGAAGAATGATACTGAGGAGTTAAGTTCGCGAAATTCCGACGGGCTTGATTTTCCGGACCTTTATTTCTTCCAGCCTAAAAAACTCTTTCTATTCTTCGAAGATTACGTAGAGCTAAATTACCTGGATCACATTAGCGAGGAGGCAGCTGCCGACTGGGATAAAATTCTAAGTTTTGAACCTTCGGAAAATATCAATAACGCAGAGTTGCCGGTAAAGATAAGTTTGCAAACCTCTAAGGACAATTACTTTCAGAAGGTGGCCAAGATGCTCTACCATATTGAACGGGGAGATATATATGAAGCAAATTTCTGTCAGGAGTTCTTTGCTGCGGAAACCACTATCGATCCCTTGAACACCTATTTTCACTTGAATTCAATTTCCAAACCTCCGTTCGCAACATATTTAAAAACAAATAACATTTTTGCGATTTCGGCTTCTCCTGAACGATATATCAAAAAATGCGGGACTGAAGTAATCTCCCAACCAATTAAAGGTACAGCCAGGCGCGATCCCGACCCGGAAAGGGATGCGGCTTTGAAGCTCAATCTCGAAAACGATCCTAAAGAGCGAAGTGAAAACATTATGATAACCGATTTGGTGCGTAACGATTTATCACGCTTTGCAAGTAAAGGAAGTGTTGCCGTTGAAGAACTCTGTGTTCCCTATACATTCGAGCAGGTGCATCAGCTGATCTCCACCATACGGTGCAGCGTAGATACAAATATAAAGCCGGTCGCGATCTTGAAAAACACTTTTCCAATGGGTAGTATGACAGGCGCCCCGAAGATATCGGCCATGAAGATCATTGAAGAATTGGAAGACTCAAAACGAAGCCTGTACAGCGGCGCGATTGGCTATTTTACCCCGGAAGGCGATTTCGATTTTAATGTAGTAATCAGGAGCATACTGTATAATTCCGAAAAAAAATATGTGAGCTTCTCGGTGGGAGGCGCAATAACTGCAGAATCCCTGCCTGAAAATGAATACGAGGAATGTCTCGTAAAAGCCAAGGCGATGAGAGAAGTCCTGGAAAATTAACTATCGTCCGAATCCGTATCTTTGACAGATGTTTAAAGCCTTTCAGGATCATATTGAAGCGTCATTCCCGTTTCTTATTGGGAAGCGGTTGCTCATTGGCTGCAGTGGCGGCCTGGACAGTGTTACGTTGGCGCAACTGATGCATAGGTTAAATTTCGAAACCGGACTTGCACACTGCAATTTCTCATTGCGAGGAACCGAAAGTGATGGAGATGCCGAGTTCGTGGCCGACCTGGCTGAAAGCCTGAACATTCCGGTATATATAGAAACCTTCGACACTAAACAGTACGCTGCCAACCAGAAACTTTCTACCCAGATGGCAGCCCGTGAACTTCGATATACCTGGTTTAATGAAATACTGTCCGACTTCAATTACGACTATGTGTTAACGGCACATCATGCCGATGACAACCTGGAAACTTTTTTGATAAATCTTTCACGTGGAACCGGCTTACGTGGTTTAACGGGTATCAAGGCTGTGAATGATCGAATAGTTAGGCCGTTACTGCCATTCAGTCGAAAACGCATCCTTGACTTTGCGAAAAAGAATAATTACTCCTGGAGAGAAGACAGCAGTAATTCGAGTACAGATTACCTGAGGAATCAATTGCGCAAAGAAGTGATTCCACCTTTAAAAGATGCAGTAAAAAAGGTATTGCCCAGCCTTCAGAAGACACAGTCACATCTGCGCGACAGCGAGGCCTTACTCGAGGATTATATGGCTCTGGTATATCAACTTGCAATAAGCGAGGAACCGGAAGGTTACAGTATTGATATCGTTAAGCTTTCAGAGCTTCCCAACACCAATGCCTTGCTATACGAGTTATTATACCGATATGGATTTTCTGCCTGGGAGGATATTGCCGGTCTGCTTTCGGCCCAAAGCGGCAAGCAGATCTTTTCTGAAACACATCGGTTGCTTAAAGACAGAAATAAGCTCTTGTTAACTGAAAGGAGCAGGAAGGATGAGAGTTTGGAAATTTTTATACCTGAAGGTCAGCTTCGGATAGAGCATCCCATCCCTTTGAAATTTGAAGTAGTGGATAAATTGGGAGAGGCCGGAAACGATCGGATTTATGCAGATTACAATTTGTTGAAATTTCCGCTCCTGCTTCGAAAGTGGCGCGAAGGTGATGTATTTCAGCCCTTCGGGATGAGAGGAAAAAAGAAATTGAGCAAGTTTTTTAAAGATGAAAAGTTATCTTTGGTCACCAAAGAAAAAATTTGGGTTTTGTGCAGCAATAATCAGGTACTTTGGGTAGTTGGTTATAGGATGGATGACCATTTTAAGGTCACGGCTGCCACCAATAGAATTGTTAGAATACGTACACATAAAAACCTACTTGATCACGAATGAATAGAATATTCTTAACTGCCCTCGTAATTTTCAGTGGATTATTTTGCGTTCAGGCGCAGGACTTTCTCGATCCAGTTTCCTGGGAAGTGACTCTTCAGCAGGAAGAGGATGATACCTACAACATCATTATGCAGGCCACTATAGATGAAGGCTGGCATTTATACAGTCAGAAGCAATTTGGGGAAGAATTCGAAGGCCCCATTCCCACCGAATTCAGCTATAATAATTCGCCAAAGACCTTTAGTCTGATTGGACCTACCCAGGAGCCCGACGTGCCTCCGATTTATGACCAGGTATTCGAGCTTGATGTGGTTTATTTTGAAGATAAAGCGGTTTTTATTCAACCCATAAAAGTTATAGATCCCGACGGCCTGTCTGTTGAGGTAGAGATCTTCTATTCGGTCTGCGATGATGTAAAATGCCTCGCACCTGAAACCAAGACATTTAGTGTAGACCTGGCCACGGGGACTGCGAAGTTCAACAAAGCCGAGATTACCGAGGCAGACCTGGAAAAAACCGCTGCACTTTCAGTACCGCTCAAAGGACTGGAGAAATACGACCTTGAAGAGAATAAGGAAAAGGATTATCTCACTATTTTCCTGCTGGGGTTTATCGGCGGACTTATCGCCTTACTAACTCCATGTGTGTTCCCAATGATACCGCTTACCGTATCCTTTTTTACCAAAAGTGGCCGCAGCAGGAAACAGGGAGTGATGAATGCCGTCCTCTACGGTTTCTTTATTTTCCTGATCTATATACTATTGAGTCTGCCGTTTCACCTTCTGGATACGGTTGATCCGGAGATTCTGAATAATATTTCCACCAATACCTATCTGAATATCCTCTTTTTCCTGGTATTCATTGCTTTTGCAATTTCCTTCTTTGGATATTTCGAGATTACTTTACCGAATTCATGGAGTTCGGCCATGGACAACAAGGCTACTTCAATTGGTGGGGTTCTGGGTATATTTTTTATGGCATTAACCCTGGCAATCGTCTCATTTTCCTGTACCGGGCCCATACTTGGTTCATTACTCGGGGGATCGCTTACCAGTGACGGCGGTGCCATGCAGCTAAGTATGGGGATGGGTGGATTTGGTTTGGCCCTTGCCTTTCCGTTTGCTCTCTTTGCACTTTTCCCCAACTGGCTTACCAACTTGCCAAAGAGTGGAGGTTGGTTGAACACCGTAAAAGTAGTTCTGGGATTTGCGGAAGTTGCACTTGCGTTTAAATTCCTTTCAAATGCCGACCTGGTGGAGCACTGGGGCTTGTTAAAACGAGAAATATTTATCGCGGTCTGGGCGCTGTGTGCCCTGGGAATAGGCTTATATCTTTTCGGATTTATACGCTTTCCCCACGATGGTCCCAAAACCAAAAGGAAACCGTTCGGTAACATAGTGATAGGAGGGTTGAGTATACTTTTCATGCTCTATCTGTTACCGGGATTAACGAACACTAAATACGCCAACCTAAAATTGCTCAGTGGTTTTCCTCCACCATTGTTTTACAGTGTATACGATAAGGATACTGAAGCTCCGCTGGGACTGGATGCCTATAAGGATTTTGAGGAGGGGGTCGCCGCGGCCAGGGAAGCCGGAAAACCCATTATGATCGATTTCACAGGTTGGGCCTGCGTAAATTGCAGGAAAATGGAAGAACAGGTTTGGAGTCAGGAGGAGATCTTTAAAGTGATCAGCGAGGAGTATATTTTGATATCGTTGTATGTGGATGACCGAAAAGACCTTCCCGAGGAAGATAAATTCAATTACCTGAAACCTTCCGGCGGCACCAAGGAGATTCGTACGATAGGGGATAAGTGGGCTACGTTTCAGACTGTGAATTTCAAAAACAACTCTCAGCCATACTATGTATTGATGGACGCCGATTTCAACCTGCTTAACAGCCCAATAGCCTATACCCCCGACGGAGAGGAGTATCTGGAATGGTTGATGGAAGGGTTGGAAAATTTCAAAAACAAAAATTAATACTATGAAAAGGCTCAGCACGGTATTCTTACTGTTATTTGTCACACTGACAATTGCTCAGGTAGATGATTCCTATGTGAAGGACAATTACAATAAGACTGAAACGTATATTACGATGCGGGATGGAATAAAACTGTATACTGTAATTTACAGTCCGAAGGACACTTCAAAGAAATATCCCATCCTCTTTCAAAGAACGCCGTACAGCTGTAGGCCTTATGGTCCGGATCAGTACCGCTCGAAGATCGGACCCAATGAATTCCTGATGAAAGACGGCTATATTGTAGTTTACCAGGATGTGCGTGGCCGATGGATGAGCGAAGGAGTTTACGACAATATGAGGGCCTATATTCCGAATAAGAAAAAGGATCAGACCGATGAAGCCAGTGATACTTACGACAGCATAGACTGGTTGGTTAAAAATGTGAAGAACAACAACGGAAAGGTTGGTACCTGGGGTATATCGTACCCCGGCTTTTATGCTACCTACTCGCTTTTAGATGCTCATCCGGCCTTAAAGGCGTCATCGCCCCAGGCGTGTATAGGAGATTTTTATTTCGACGACTTCCATCACAATGGGGCATATTTTCTGAGTTATTGGCGGGCTACCGCAGTCTTTGGTTACGAGAAAACCGAGCCGGTTTCCGATGCCTGGTACGAGTTTCCGTATTTAGGAACCCAGGACCAGTACCAGTTCTTCCTGGATTACACTCCGATTTCGAAACTGGACAGGTATTACAAGGAAGATAATGTGTTCTGGCAACAGTTGAAGGAACATCCTAATTACGACGAGTTCTGGCGCTCGCGGGGAATCATCCAGCATCTAAAGGACATTAAGCCTGCAGTGATGGTCGTGGGGGGATTATTCGATGCGGAGGATCTGTACGGACCTTTCGAAACTTACGAAACTATAGAAGAGACCAGCAATAATTACAATACAGTTGTATTTGGACCCTGGAGCCATGGAGACTGGGCCAGAACCAACAAACGCCAGGCCATAGGGAATGTGTATTTTGGAGATAATATTTCTGAAGATTACCAGAAGAATGTAGAGACGCCATTCTTTCAGCATTTTCTGAAGGGTCCGGGGAATGGCGACACAGGGTTGCCGGAGGCATATATGTTCGATTCCGGTTCTCGTGAATGGAAGCGTTATAACGAATGGCCTCCAAAGGAAGCTAAACCCACAACCTGGTGGTTACAAAGCAACCAGCGGTTAAACAAAGTAGCAGAGAAAAGCTATACATTCGAATCGTTTGAAAGCGATCCGAAGAAACCCGTTCCGTATTCAGAGGATATCAAGATGGTCTTTACACCCAGAAAATATATGACCGACGATCAGCGGTTCGCGGCACGACGTACCGATGTACTGGTTTTTGAAAGTCCGGTGATGCTAAGGGATATGACCATGGTAGGCGATATAATTGCAAAGCTAAAAGTGGCTACAACCGGTACGGATGCCGACTGGATCGTAAAATTGATCGATGTGTACCCGCCGGACGCAAAGGATTACGAGGAAACCCAGGAGTATCAGAAAATGAGCAATTATCATATGATGGTGCGCAGCGAAGTGATGCGCGGCCGGTTCAGGAATAGTTTTTCTGAACCTGAGCCGTTTGTTCCGAATGAGAAAACAGACGTAACCATCAAATTACAGGATATTCACCATACCTTTAAGAAGGGTCATAAAGTGCAGATTCAAATACAGAGTAGCTGGTTTCCGCTCATCGATTTAAACCCTCAGACATTCGTTGATAATATTTTCGAAGCCGAGGAGGGCGACTTTCAAAAACAAATCCATAAGGTGTTTAACGATTCGTCGATTGAGTTTTCAATACTTCAGAAGTAGGCAAAAAAAAAGCATCCCGAAAACGGGATGCCATAACAAACCTAACTTAGTTAATCTTAAGGGCCGAAATGACCTTTAAAATGCTCTACCTTAAATTATTTTCTATCCCCACAAAAAATAAATATCAGTAGAATTTTCACTAATTTGTACCAAAGGTAACGCACAAACGGCCATCAGCCAATACGTATTTACACGTATTTTATTATGCGAAATTCACAGAGTGTTAATAACTTAGATCGATTTGCCCTATTTATCGTAAAAATTGATGAATTTTTCACGATTTCCATAAATTACTGAATCTCAGTTGATGACGAATACCATCACACTGAAATCAGATTTTCCTCTTCCCGAATTGCCAGTCTTCAGAATTTAAAAACAGCAAAGAGACAATTATTGTTTTAAATGCCGTTTGTAAAGTGAATATATTGGTATAGTTTTACACAGATGACTACAGCCATAAAACGAATAGCGGTTTTAACCAGCGGTGGTGATGCTCCCGGCATGAATGCAGCCATTAGGGCAGTGGTTCGCTGCTGTGCGTACCACAAGCTTGAAAGTGTTGGCGTATTCCGGGGCTTGCAAGGACTTATAGACGGGGACTTTAAAGCACTTGGCCCGAGGTCTGTAAAGAATATCATTAACCGGGGAGGAACATTCTTAAAATCTGCCCGTTCCCAAGAGTTCAGAACTTCGGAAGGCAGACATAAAGCCTATGAAAACTTGAAGGAAGCGAAGATCGATGCCCTGGTTGTAATAGGCGGTGATGGTACTTTTACCGGGGCTTCTGTGTTTAATCAAGAATTCAATTTTCCCATAGTGGGTATTCCGGGAACCATCGACAATGATATCAACGGGACCGATTTCTGCATAGGTTACGACACGGCCCTGAATACCGTTGTAGAAGCCATCGATAAGATCAGGGATACGGCAAATTCTCACAACCGATTGTTTCTGGTGGAGGTAATGGGGCGCGATGCCGGCGATATTGCCCTGAATGCAGGTATAGGTGCCGGTGCGGAAGAGATCTTAATACCTGAACAGAATATGGGAAAGGACCGGCTGGTGGCTTCCCTGAAGCGCAGTAAGAAATCGGGCAAGACATCCAGTATAGTAGTTGTTGCCGAAGGCGACCAGATAGGGAAGAATATTATGGGCCTTGCCGAGTATATACGTGAAAACTTAAATGAATACGAGGTTAAGGTAACGGTGCTGGGTCATATTCAGCGAGGTGGAGCCCCCAGCTGTTTCGACCGCGTACTGGCTAGCAGATTAGGAGTCGCAGCTGTAGACGCCCTGCTGGCCGAAAAGCGCGACGTGATGATTGGCGTTTCAAATAAGAAAATAGTCATTGTTCCGTTTTCGGAAGCAATTAAAGGGGATAACGAGATAGATTTGGATTTAATTCGAGTGGCAGATATTACATCAGTTTAAAAAATAACATATGGTAAAAGTTGGTATTAACGGATTTGGACGGATAGGGAGATTGGTTTTCAGAATCGCCTCGGAGCGGAGCGATATCGAAATTGTGGCGGTAAACGACTTGCTGGATGTGGAACATCTTGCATATCTGCTCCAATTCGATTCGGTGCATGGCAGGTTTCCACATGAGGTAAGGGTGAAGAACGGAAATCTATTGGTAGACGGAAAACAAATAAGAGTTTCCGCCGAAAAGAATCCCGAGGATTTAAAATGGAATGAGGTAGAGGCTTCCGTAATCATAGAATGTACAGGAATATTTAAGACCATAGATACAGCCGGCGCACATCTAAAAGCCGGGGCGGATAAGGTGGTGATTTCTGCTCCTTCCAAGGATGCCCCAATGTTTGTGATGGGTGTAAACCACGAAAAGGTAAAGGCAACAGACACGATTATTTCGAACGCTTCCTGTACGACAAATTGCCTGGCACCGCTGGCTAAGGTATTGCATGATGAATTAGGGATTGTTGAAGGGCTGATGACTACTGTGCATTCCACAACCGCCAGTCAGAACACTGTGGATAGTCCGTCGAGAAAGAATTATCGCCTCGGAAGAAGTGCGCTACTCAACATCATACCCACCACAACCGGAGCTGCAGAGGCCGTGACCAAAGTAATCCCGGAACTGGAGGGCAGATTAACGGGCATGGCTTTCCGTGTTCCTACTGCCGATGTTTCGGTGGTCGACCTTACTGTTAGAACAAAAAAGCCAGCCACCTACCAACAGATCAAGGCAATTATGAAGGAGGCCTCACAAAATGAGTACAAGGGTATCATAGACTACATCGAACAGCCGGTTGTATCTCAGGATTTCATCAGCAATCCTTTCACCTGTAATTTCGATGCTGAAGCAGGAATTGCCCTTAATGACAATTTCTTTAAATTAGTTGCGTGGTATGACAATGAATACGGCTATTCGTCCAAGCTGGTAGATCTTGTCGCTCACGTTTCAAGCCTTTAGTATGATATTAATCGCCGATGGTGGCTCTACAAAATGCGACTGGATTCTTCTGGACACGACCGGAAAGGAAGTGCTCCGTACCCAAACAAAAGGCTTGAATCCAACAGTACTTAATCCCGAAGAAGTTCGCAGTCGTATAGATGAGAACTCAGAGTTGCTGGATAAGCGCGAAAAAGTAACCATTCTGGATTTTTACGGTGCCGGCTGCGGGACAGATAAACCGGTTGAAAAACTAAGAGAAGTGCTGACAGATGTATTTTCAACTGCAACGATTTCAATAGGGGAAGATTTAATGGCAGCCGTATATGCCGTAACTACCAGCCCCGCTATTGTATGTATACTAGGTACCGGTTCCAACAGTTGCTACTACGACGGCAGCGAAATTCACAGCCCGATTCCTTCCCTGGGATATATGATTATGGATGAAGCCAGCGGTAATTATCTGGGAAAGCAATTAATTCGCGATTATTACTATGGGATCATGCCGAAAAAGCTGTCGGACCAATTCGGTAAAAAATACCAGCTGGAAGCGGATGAAATTAAAAGGCACTTATATCGTCGCTCCAATCCCAATATGTATTTGGCTTCATTTGCCGAATTCATTTTTACCGAAGATGACCAGGATGCCTATTTTCAGAAAATGCTTACCGCAGCCTTACAATCATTTATCGAAGTTAGGATTCTTTGTTTTGAAGAAGCCCCGCAACTTCCGGTGCACTTTGTAGGTTCCATTGCTTATTTTTCAGAAAACTTTATAAGAGAACGCATGGCAGCGAATAATTTAACCATGGGCAACGTTATAAGAAGGCCCATCGACGGCCTGATAGAATATTACCGAAAAAATAAAATTGCGCAATGAGTTTACCCAGGATACATCCCGTTACTACTAATAGCTGGAAGAAATTGCAACAACATTTCGAGCAGATAGAGGGGCAAAGCATGTTCGATTGGTTCTGCGCTCACCCTGAACGGGCGGAGGAGCTTAGTTTAAGCTGGGATGATTTTTATCTGGACTATTCTAAAAATAGAGTTACTTCGGAAACCCTGAGTTTACTTATTGAATTAGCAAAAGAGGTTAAACTGGATGAAGCTATATCAGCCCTTTTTTCTGCTGAAAAGATCAATGAAACCGAGAATAAGGCAGTTCAGCATACGGCCCTGAGGGATTTTGACGCCATGCCCGACGGTGTAGCCAAAACCCTGAAACGTATTAAAGATTTTTCGGATGGGGTTATCAAGGGCGAATGGAAAGGTGTTAGCGGCAAGCAGATCACAGATATCGTGAATATTGGAATTGGCGGCAGCGACCTGGGACCTCAAATGGTTTGTGATGCGTTGAGATTCTACAATTCAGGATTGAAGGTACATTTTGTCTCCAACGTGGACGGGGATCATGTGATGGATAAGCTTAGAGAATTAAAACGAGACCAGACGCTCTTTATCGTTGTCTCCAAGTCTTTCAGCACTCAGGAAACTCTTAGGAACGCAAACACCATAAGGGAATGGTTTTTAGGGTCGATGCCGGAGTCGGCCATGTCGAATCACTTTGTTGCCGTTTCAGCCAATGAGAAAGCTGTCGTGGAATTTGGTATTAAAGAAGAAAATATCTACCCCATGTGGGAATGGGTTGGTGGCAGATTCTCCTTGTGGGGTGCCGCCGGCTTGTCGATTGCATGTAGTATCGGGTACAACAATTTTGAACAGTTACTACGGGGTGCTTTTGCCATGGACCGACATTTTCGTTCGGCAGAATTTGTTCAAAATATGCCGGTACTTCTCGGATTGCTTTCGGTCTGGTATAATAATTTTTTCAACTGCGAAAGTGAATGTATCGTGCCGTATTCAGAATACCTGAAAAAACTGGTACCTTATTTACAACAGGCGTCCATGGAGAGCAATGGCAAGCGTACCGACCGCAACGGGGATGTTTTGAACTACGACAGCGGTTCTATAGTCTGGGGTAGCACCGGAACCAACGCTCAGCACGCTTTCTTTCAGTTATTACATCAGGGTACCAGACTGGTTCCGGCAGATTTTATCTGTTTTAAGCAATCTCTTCACGGAAACACAGAACACCAGCAAATCCTGTTGGCAAATTGCTTTGCGCAATCGGAAGCCCTTCTTACGGGAACTCAGGATAGTAAGGTTGAAAATAGTTATCAACAGTTCGAAGGAAATAAACCCAGTAATACCCTTCTAATCGATAAACTTACCCCCAAAAGTCTTGGAAGCCTGATTGCCATGTATGAGCACAAGATATTCGTACAAGGAGTGATCTGGAATATCTACAGCTTCGATCAATGGGGTGTGGAACTGGGCAAAAAGATCGCAAAGTCGACTTTAAAGGCGATAATGGAAAAAGACCCTAACCGCTCCAAAAATTCTTCTACCGCTGCGCTTATAAAAAAGTCAGTTTAAACCCTAGGGTGTACAATATTAGTTGCATTCCTTAAAGGATATTTAAAAATATCCGGAAAATTTAGTAGCTTTACTTCACTTCTGATTCCCCCTTAATTTTTCGTTTTAAAAATGCTGACTAAAGTATACGGCAGCGCTGTCTTTGGTGTCGATGCCACGACCATTACTGTCGAGGTGAATGTAGATGTCGGAATTGGCTATCATCTCGTGGGTCTACCCGATAATGCCATAAAGGAAAGTAATTATCGTATCGCCGCTGCGCTCCAGAATAACGGGTATAAAATTCCGGGTAAAAAGATCACCCTCAATATGGCACCGGCAGACCTGCGCAAGGAAGGGTCGTCCTACGACCTTACGCTTGCCATGGGAATACTGGTAGCTTCCGGACAGATCGATCAACAATTTCCGCTGGAAGATTATATCATCATGGGGGAACTTTCCCTGGATGGCGGCCTACAACCCATCAGAGGGGCATTACCCATTGCGGTTAAAGCAAGGGAAGAAGGTTTTAAAGGAATAATATTGCCGAAGGCAAATGCCAGCGAAGCAAGCATTGTGGAAGGGCTCGATGTATTCGGGGTTGAAACCATTTCCGAGGTAATAAGTCATTTCAATTCGGGAGAGATCTTAGTTCCTACTAAAACCGATATCGATACTCAGTTCTACGAGCAGTTGCAAAATCCGGAATTCGACTTTGCCGATGTGAAGGGACAGGAATCCATCAAACGCTGTATGGAGATAGCAGCTGCCGGGGGACATAACATTATTCTTATAGGACCCCCGGGATCCGGGAAGACCATGCTCGCTAAACGCCTGCCAAGTATCCTGCCGCCGCTTTCCCTGAACGAGGCCCTGGAGACCACAAAGATTCACAGCGTCGCCGGAAGAACCCTGGGTAGCGGGGGCATAATTACTTCAAGACCATTCAGGTCACCCCATCACACCATAAGTGATGTAGCCCTGGTAGGCGGGGGTACCTATCCACAGCCCGGTGAGATCTCCCTGGCTCATAATGGCGTTTTGTTCCTGGATGAATTACCAGAATTTAAACGATCCGTTCTGGAAGTTATGAGACAACCGCTGGAAGACCGTGATGTTACTATCTCAAGAGCGCGTTTCACTGTTACATATCCTTGCAGTTTTATGCTGGTGGCAAGTATGAATCCCAGCCCCGGTGGCTATTTTAACGAGCCCGGGTCTCCGGGAATGTCTTCGCCATCCGAAATGCAGCGATATATGGGGAAGATCTCGGGCCCGCTATTAGACCGGATCGATCTTCATATTGAGGTTACCCCTGTACCCTTCGAAAAGTTGAGCGACCAGAGAAAAGGCGAAAGTAGTATTGCTATCCGGGAGCGGGTAACAAAGGCGAGGCGGATCCAGTCTATACGTTTTTTGGAAAAGGATACTATGCACTACAATGCCCAGATGGGAGTAAAAGAGATACGAAAATATTGCAAGCTCGAAGCAGCCTCGGCCGACTTGCTGAAGTCGGCTATGGAACGACTCAGTCTGTCGGCCAGGGCCTATGACAGGATATTGAAAGTTTCAAGGACCATTGCCGACCTGGATTATTCCGAAGATATACAAGGGAAACATATTTCGGAAGCCATCCAATACAGAAGTCTGGACCGCGAAGGTTGGTTGGGTTGATAGAGGCACGCTTTACAAAAGTGCGCCAGTTGATTGAAGCACGCTTTGCAAAAGCACGCCAGTGGAAAGCGCACCAGTGGATAGACTATATATAATATTCTGAAACGCTCAGCGTTAAGAAGATAAATCGTTTTTAACAGTTCGTTAAGATAACTCCCAACCGGCTGTTGTATATTTAAAACCTCTTAAAATAATCTTAAATATGTATTCAAAATTAATCACCAAAAAAATCTTTCTGGCACTATTTGCTGTGGCCTTAGTTTTTACTTCCTGTAAGGACAAAGAAGCTGAAGCTGAAGAAAGTGCAAATTTATCAATCGAATTCGAAAAATATGAATTGGAAAATGGCCTGGATGTAGTGTTACATCAGGACAAGAGCGACCCGATCGTTTCCGTAGCCATTCAGTACGGGGTTGGATCTAATCGCGAAAAGACCGGTCGAACCGGTTTTGCTCATTTGTTTGAGCATATGTTATTCCAGGAGTCTGAAAATGTTCCTCAGGACCAGTTCTTTAAAAAGATCCAGGATGCCGGAGGTACATTAAACGGTGGTACCTGGAAAGACGGAACCATCTACTACGAAATCGTTCCCAAAAACGCTTTGGAAATGGTGCTTTGGATGGAAAGTGATCGAATGGGCTATCTAATCAACACCGTAACCGAATCGGCTTTTTACAATCAGCAGGAGGTAGTTCAAAATGAAAAAAGACAACGAGTGGACAACCGTCCCTATGGACATACTAACTGGGTACTGGATAAAAACCTTTACCCTGAAGGCCACCCGTATAACTGGCAGGTGATAGGAGAATTAGTAGATCTTCAAAATGCCACGGTGGATGACGTTCGAGAGTTTTACGATAAATTCTATGGTCCGAATAACGCCACCATAGTACTGGCCGGAGATTTCAATAAGGATGAAGCCAAAAAGCTGATCGAGAAATATTTCGGGGAAATAAAACGTCGTCAGGAGGTTCTACCTTTAGACCCACAACCGGTTACGCTGGAAGAGTCTAAACGCTTGTATCACGAAGATAACTTCGCCACGGCACCTCAACTCAATATGGTGTGGCCAACAATTCACCAATATACTGAAGATGCCTATGCCCTTGATTTTCTTGCAGAGATACTATCTAGTGGAAAAAAAGCCCCGCTCTATAAGGTGCTGGTTAAAGAGAAGGACCTAACAGCCCGTACAGCAGCATATAACAATTCCCAGGAGATTGCCGGCGAATTCCATATCATTATTACCGCCAATGAAGGTGTGGATCTTGATGATGTTGAAGCCGGAATTGACGAAGCTTTTACACTTTTCGAAACTGAAGGAGTAACCGAACGGGACATAGAACGGATTAAAGCCGGACTGGAAACACAATTTTATAACGGTATCAGCAGCGTACTTGGAAAATCGTTTCAGTTAGCGCAATACAACGTCTTTGCCGGTGACCCCGGATTTATTGAAAAGGATATCGAAAATATAAAAGAAGTAACCAAGGAAGATGTAATGCGTGTATATGAGCAGTATATAAAAGACAAACCTTACGTCATGACCAGCTTCGTTCCAAAGGGACAAATGGAACTTATCGCCGATAACTCTGTTAAAGCACCTGTTGTGGAAGAAGAGATAAAGGAAAATGTGGAGAAGACTATCGAAGATTCTAATGAAGCCATCGCAAAAACACCATCGGCTTTCGACAGGTCTATCGAGCCCGAACAAGGGCCAACCCCAAAACTTAATATTCCCGATACTTGGACTGCCACCCTTTCGAATGGCATGGAAGTTTATGGGATTGAGCAGAATGAAATTCCTACGGTAAATTTCAGCCTGGTTATCGAAGGAGGGCATTTACTGGATGACAAAGATAAGAACGGGGTGGCTAACCTTATGACCGACATAATGATGGAAGGGACGGCAAATAAAACTCCGGAACAATTGGAAGAGGAAATCGAAATGCTCGGGGCCAATATCAATATGTACACCACTAAAGAGTCGATTGTTGTAAGTGGAAATACCCTGGTTAGGAATTTCGATGAAACCATGAAATTGGTAGAGGAAATTCTCTTAGAACCGCGCTGGGATCAGGAAGAATTCGGAAGGATTAAAACCAAGACGATAAACGATATCAAACGTTCCGAATCGAACCCGAATACAGTTGCAAATAACGTTTACAATAAATTATTGTACGGGGAAGATCACATCTTTAGTCTGCCTACTACAGGTACAGTCGAGTCTGTTGAAGCGATTACCATAGAGGATTTAAAACAATTCTACAATCGGAATTTTTCACCATCAATAAGCACATTCCATATTGTGGGTAAGATCGATAAGGACAAAACCCTTAAGAATTTAAACCGATTGGAAAAACGTTGGGAAGCCAAGGAAGTAACCATTCCTGAATACCCGATTGCAAATACCCGCGATAAGGCATCTCTGTATTTTGTAGATATTCCGGATGCAAAACAGTCGGTTATCAATATTGGATATATCGCCCTACCACGCACCGACCCGGACTTCTATCCGGCGGAAGTGATGAATTATAAGTTGGGTGGTTCTTTCAGCGGGAACGTTAACCTTATCCTCAGAGAAGAGAAAGGATATACCTATGGGGCAAGAACCGGTTTCAGCGGTAGTAAGATACCGGGAACATTTACCGCTTCTTCAAGTGTACGTACTAACACCACAGGTGAATCGGTGGATATTTTCAAAACTCAGATTGCCGAATACAAGAACGGTATTAGTGAAGAGGATCTTGAGTTTACCAAAAACGCGCTTATTAAGTCGAATGCAAGACGATTCGAAACTCAATTCAGTTTGTTGGGGATGCTTCAGGAAATGAGCAGTTACGACCTGCCAATGAATTATATTGAGAACGAAGAAGCCGTTATCAGGAATATGACGCTCGAGCAACATAAGGAACTCGCTAACAAATACCTGGACGAATCTAAAATGGCCTACCTGGTTGTTGGTGATGCGGCTACTCAGTTCGCCCAGTTCCGGGATATGGGCTTTGATGAAGTGGTACTTCTCGATAAAAACGGAGAAGAGATCAAGCTACAGGAAGTAGCCCAATAATTACATTTGCCGAATAATGAAAAAGGGATACCGAAGCGTATCCCTTTTTTTGTTTAAATTCATGCTTCAAACCTCCCGATGATCAGATTGTTCAAAAATATTGGTCCCGGCACCCTGGTCGCCGCTGCGTTTATCGGCCCGGGAACAGTAACCGTTTGTACTTTAGCAGGGGTCGAATATGGATTTACGCTTTTATGGGCGATGCTGCTATCGATCGTTGCGACTATCGTATTGCAGGAAATGGCTGCCCGCCTGGGATTAATCCACGGCTCCGGGCTCGCTGCTACCGTGAGGCAGGAACTCAAAACCCCTGTGTTAAAATACCTGGCGATATTTATGATTCTCTCAGCCATCCTTATAGGAAATGCCGCCTATGAGGCGGGCAATATAGGCGGGGGGATTCTGGGACTTGAAACAGCGTTCAACAGTACTGTGGTCGAGATATTTGACCTAAGATTGAATTATCTCAGCTTCATTCTCGGAATGATAGCCTTTATCATTCTATACATTGGTAAGTACAAGCTTATTGAAAAGTCATTAATATCACTGGTAGTGATTATGAGTATCGCATTTCTGATTACCGCCATTAGTACCCGCCCCAACCTTACTGAAGTATTGCATGGAATGTTTATACCAACTATGCCTGAAGGCAGTTTGTTAATGGTGATCGCAATAGTGGGAACAACAGTAGTTCCCTACAACCTCTTTCTTCATGCCTCCCTGGTAAGAGAAAAATGGAAAGACGTATCAGGCCTTCGGGCTGCCAGGACAGATACGGTGGTTTCCATAATTTTAGGTGGGGTGGTTTCCATGGCTATAATAATTTGTGCCGCTGCTGTTAATACCAAGGGCGTTTCCAGTGCAGCCGATCTGGCTGTGGCTTTACAGCCGGTCTTCGGGGTTTATTCTAAATACCTGATTAGTATCGGACTGTTTGCCGCAGGGCTTACTTCGGCCATTACCGCACCTTTGGCCGCAGCTTATGTGGCCTCGGAATGTTTTGGTTGGGAAAAAGATATGAGGACTGCCAGGTTCAGAGCTGTGTGGGTAGTTATTTTATCGATTGGAGTGATATTCGCATCCCTGGGCATAAATCCAATTGAGGTAATAAGATTCGCACAGGTAGCCAATGGCTTGCTCTTACCTGTTATTGCAGGATTCCTTCTTTGGGTAATGAACCGCACCAACATCCTGGGGATCTACCGAAACTCAAAATGGCTAAACGGTCTAGGGCTCCTCATTGTATTCATTACACTGATTTTAAGCCTAAGAAGTTTATATAAAGTATTCGCCGGATGAGTGTGAGGTATATCGATATTAATGCCGACTTGGGTGAAGGTAGCGGAAACGACGCCGCAATTATGCCGTACATCTCTTCCTGTAACATCGCTTGTGGAGGCCATGCCGGATCGGAGGAGAGTATGCGGCAAACAATTAAACTTGCTCGTAAACACGGCACAAAGGTAGGAGCACATCCTTCATTTCCGGATAAAGATAATTTTGGTAGAAAAGTGATGAGTCTCACTAAATCGGAACTTACCGAAGCGGTATTACACCAACTGCAGGATTTTATCGCGATTTGTGAAAGTGAGAATGAACCCCTGCACCATATTAAATTACACGGTGCACTGTACAATTATACAGCAGAGGATGGGGCTGCCAGTGATGCGGTGGTGGAGGCCATACTCGCAACAGGAATACGCCCCAAGTTGTACGTCTTGCATAATTCCGTATTGCACCGAAAGGCAGAAAACCTATTGCCTCTGGAATTCGAGGCATTTATCGACAGGCGATATACGGACGAAGCAAGACTCCTAAGCCGCAGTGAACCTTCAGCGATCATTAATTCGCCGGAATCAGCCTGGAAGCAATTGCTAATGATGATAGAAGAGCAGGTGGTAGAAAGCGTCTCAGGAAAACATGTCCCCATAAAAGCCAATACCTATTGCGTTCATGGGGATCATGCGAATTCTGTTTCTATTATCACGTTTATAATCTCCCGCTTAAAAAAGCATAACATTCAATTAAAATGAGAGGCCTTAATATTCGACACTTTGGTGAAAACGCTGTAATGATCGACTGGCCTGAGGAATCCGGAGAGGTTATCCTGCAAGAGATTTTGGCATGTGAACAATTTTTAAGATCCAGGTTTAAGAACGATCTCATCGAGACTGTGATCAGTTACCGTGCAGTTGTGGCCTACTTCAAAACTAATAAGAAGTCAGCTGAGATCATTGATGTCCTGCAACGGGAACTCACATTTAATTCAGTAAGTTTAACCGAAACGGCGATCAGGATAGTTCCTGTATGTTATGATAATGAATTCGGTCCGGATCTTGATTTTCTGGCGGCACAATGTGAACTTTCTACTTCTGAAGTGATCGAATTACACACCAAGCCGGTCTATACGGTACGATTTATCGGCTTCTTACCCGGGTTCCCCTATTTAAGCCGTCTGGACGAGCGACTTCACACTCCCAGAAAATCCACCCCACGACGAACAGTAGCCGCAGGATCAGTAGCGATAGGCGGTGCACAAACCGGGATTTACACCATGGATTCGCCCGGTGGCTGGCATGTTCTTGGACGAAGTCCGCTAGAGTTTTTTTCGCCACAGAATTCACCGCCCTCACTATTCAGGCCGGGAGACCGGTTAAAATTTAAAGCCGTTTCCGAAGAAGAATATTTACAGATAGAAAAGGAGCTGCGTACAGGCAAGTATAATTTGGAACACATTGAAAATGATTGAGGTACTTAAACCGGGAATATATTGTTCGGTACAGGATGCCGGTCGCCTCGGGTTCAGGAATCAGGGGGTGCCCTTAAGCGGCGCTATGGATGGCAGAAGCGCTACCTATGCCAATTTATTGGCTGGAAATCCTTTAGACTCTGCGCTAATCGAATTTGCCAGTCCGGGACCGGTATTCAGGTTCCACAAAAACTGTCATATAGCTGTTTGTGGTGCCGACTTTGAAGTTCAGGTGAATGGAATTAACCACTCTATGAATACCCAAATATCGATTTCCAAAACCGATGAAGTTTTTATAGGCAGGGCCGCCACCGGTGTATGGGGCTATTTAGCCGTAAGCGGTGGAATCGCTTCGGAAACAGTACTCGGAAGCAGGAGTTTCTATTCCGGCATTACTTCTGAACCCAGGCTTATTGGAGGTTCGAAAGTTAGTATTGGAAAAGCAGCTGAGAATCGGGAACCAGATCTCCTGCCCGAACCACATGACCGGCTGTTGAAAAGCCCTATCAAGGCCTATCCCGGTCCTGAGTTTTCAAAACTCACTTCAGAAGTGCAGCACGCACTTTTTACGACCCAATTTACTATTTCAGCTCAGAGTAACAGGATGGCTTATATTCTCGAATACTCAAACAGGCTTAAGGCAGAAGAAATTCTTACGGCCCCGGTAAGACCCGGTACGGTTCAATTAACACCCTCCGGGAAAATGGTCGTTTTAATGAGAGACGCTCAAACTACCGGAGGTTACGCCAGGGTTCTCCAACTCTCGGAAAGATCAATAGATAGCCTGGCACAGAAAGCGGCTTCCACCGAAATAATATTTAGCAGGATCGATTATTGAGACAGGGAGTCTGCACCGGGTTGGTGTAATAACACCCTAATTGAATCTACCTGCTTTTGGATGATGCGGTGATGGAGAATATCCTCAATATAGCGTAAACTCGATTTGCTGAGATGTCGGGAAAGCGTGGGTTCATAGTATGCCCACGGCCGGAGGTAGCGATTTATACCCTCCGGTTTATCGGCTTTATATTCCGTTATGGAATTAATGGAGTCGTTGTGTTTACGCAATTTAACCAGCAGTTCATTCCTGTCTTTTTCAATTCGAATATCACCTTTAAGGTAGTCTTCCACATCTCCTATGGTAATCTTATGGGGCATAAAGATTCTGATTAACTTTATGTTCTCCTGATCGGCAATGAATTCGCTTACATAGCCGGGGATCTTATCCAGATTCAGCGCGGTTTGAAGATCGGCTATGATATTATCTGTTTCTATTTCGTCCTTATAGAGCGGTCTGTCCATTAGATTGTTTAGGATGTATTCCACGTAAAGATCCTTGCTGTTCAATATCTCGATAAAGACTACTTTTTTACCATTCAGAGGTTTAATTTGTTTTTCTGAAATCATATAGAGGTATAGATCCAGGCAGCCCAGTAGTCCACTGTTATCGATGGCTCCGGCATCGATATAATGACCATATCCTGGAATTTTTGCAGCAGGACTGAATACCGGAAATCTGTTGGTAGTCGAAACGGCTTCGAAATAACTGAGGGTTTTCAGCTGTTCGGCCGGGTTGGCTTCTGGGTTGTAATGTTTAAGTTGAGCCAGGTCTTCGGAAAAATGAAATATATCATCAAAATCCTTCGGGTTAACCGACCAGAACACACCTCTTTTCCCAACGGTTGAAGCCGTATTCATTATAAGGGACGGAAAATAGCCCCGGTCATCGTACACATCTTTCCAAAACGACCTGAACGCTTGTTTGGAAAGACGTTTATACGTAGTGTCTTCCACGTAGCTTTGGTACTTTATCATGGAGTAATAAGGCCGGTCCTGAATTTGGAATTCGGAATTAAAAGGCCAAAGCTTTCTGAAGGAATCTATACCAAAGGTCATTGCAAGATCGGATGAGGTGTAATTTCCTTGAGATATCGCATCAATACGCTTTTTCAGAAGCTGCCTGTTGGACGAAATGGAATCGCTTAGCTGTCCGGCAAGCCCGGTATAGAGCGCAAGTCCAAGCGACCCTCCCGAAGCACCGGAAAAAGCTACCGTTTGAGACAAGAGTTTGCCGTTGGTCTTGTGTTGCAGGTGCTCAAGCACATGTAAAGTCCAGGCATTCGATTTCAGTCCCCCGCCATGGGAGGCTATAAAAAATACATTTTCCCCGGGTAACTTACTTACAGTTGTAAAGAAATCTGCTTCCCTCACGCTTTCTTCATTATTGTAATCCACCAACTCGAGTTCGTGTACTCTGGATTCGGTCTTTAGACCGATTAATGCTGCCATTGCCATGAGGAACAACACCGTACAGACCAGTTTAAATCGCAAGGAATGCGGGCCTTTGTCACCATATTTTTCCCGCCGCTGTTCTCTCAGTTTCCTGTACGCGAAAAAATACTTCCCTACGGCGGCTATTATAAAGTAATATGCATACAGGAAAGCAAGTAGTATGGGCGTTGCATTGGGTAGATAGGCCACCTTAATTGCCTGTATTGTTGTCCAGATAATGATTCCCAGAGCGATGAGGAAATTCATGCTGAAGAGGAGCAGGTAGTGTTCAGAACGAAAAAGGGTCCATTTCAATACCTTCATCAGATAATAGGTAATGCGCCACCCCTGTTTTTTATAAAGTTCCACAATTTCTTCAAGCTTTGTTCGTATAAGCCTGAAATACAAATAATTAAACATAAAGAGGTAGCCTGAGAGTAATATCAGAAAGAAACCTAAGCGACTAAAAAGGCCCGAACCCAATACACAGTAGAGGAGAAGGCTAAGGGAACCTATAGAAATAAGGGTAAACCTCTTAGCCAGGCGTCTGTAGAGCGGAGTTGTATGGTTGTCCTGTTTGGCTTTATTCACTGCCATTCGAACAAAGATGTAGTGGATTAGCGGCAGTAGCATCGAGATCCAGAATATCGTCCATGCCACACATTGCTGTCCCTCTGAGAGTTCGAGTTTTGGTAAAAAGGTTTTCATTACAAACAGCAACCAGACAGTATAGATGAGGAGTCCTATGGAATATCTTAAATAATGAGCACGTTCATCCTTCTGGTAACTGGCATTGGGCTGTTCTTCGAAAATAAATACCTTGAATAACCTAACGAGCCAATTGTGAGGAACGTAACCTTTCTTAGAAACAGACGAAGTTTTTCGAAAGGGATACACTGCATACCACTTGGTAAATTTAGCACTGTTATTCAGATTGGCAGCATAATAATTATAGATTGGATAATGGGATAAGGCCAATGCCAGGGCATTGAGCATAAAAAAGGCCAGTAGGAGCTCCCACTTAAATTTCTCGTTTTCTACCAGGTCCACGAGCATGGTGAGTGCCTGGTCCATTTTTGTCAATAGCAACAAAATAACGGCAATGATGAGCAGGCTTAAGAAGGAAGCTTTAGCGAACTTGACGATTGAAGATAGCCAGACCGAGATCCAATTGATGGCTGTCGATATAAAAGCACTGATTTTTCTATTGAATGCGGTTGGCAGGTGTTTAACAGACATGGAAAAGCTTTCTTTAAAAGTATTGGTAATCAACGAATTGAGCAAAAGGTTTTATCCTGAAACTGAAAATTAACGCATTTAAGGTATGAACATGATTTCTAAGTGTTTTGATTAAGGTCTAAAAATCAATTATTTAAAGGAAAAACCCCATTCGGGATTAAGGATTTTCCCTGTTTTTCTTTGGGAAAACGCCTGTAGGGGGTATGAATTCCCTATTTTTAGGACATAAACCTAAAAACAATCAATCATGTCAAAACCAAAAAAATGTATCTCAGTAGAAGAAGCCGAAGCCCTTTATTCCAACTGGCAAACTACCAGGGCATCTGCGCTGTCGTCTCTATTTCCCCAGGATCCATCCGATTTCGTTTTTAGTTTGAGCGAACTGGAAGAATTTTTGGAATATGTTAAGACGAATTCGGCCGACCAGGGAATTGACAATCCCGGGATTCGAATCTATTTTTCGGCCTATAACAGCATAAGCTCGCAAAAAGCGACGGTAATGTTGGCTCCAACCGTGGGAGCAGAAGCCAACGCTGCCAACAATTACGATATAGAAGCATTCAATACCGTTATTGGAGGCTGGCCTCCTAATGCTTACAATGAATAAGTCACTTTTATTTTTCTTATTATTAGAAACTCTTGCTTTTGTTGCCAGCTTATATCACTACAGGCGCAACAAAAGCAAGAGTGCCTTCTATTTAGCGGCTTACCTTGGATTAACTGTGTTAATTGAAATTATTGGATATTATACAGTTCTATTAAAAGCACTTGAGCGACTTGATCTAATAGAAGGTACATTTTGGGAAAAGAATTTCTGGCTTTATAATATTCAACTAATAATAAGTGCGGTCTTCTATACTGTATATTTCAAATGGCAACTAACTTCAAAGGTAAGTAAGAAGCTACTTTCTATAGTTGTAATCCTATTTAGTATTAGTGCTGTTGCCTATCTTATTTTTTCCGGTGTATATACTGTAGCATTCTCCCCATTTACACTAATTGCCGGAACATTAATGGTTTTATTCAGCATTGGACTTTATTATTTGGAATTACTGCAGAGTGATTTAATTCTGAATGTAACTAGAAGCTTACCATTTTATATTTCAATAGGTGTCATTATTTTTAATTTATGTACTCCACCATTGTTTTTATATAGTATGTTTTTTAGCCTGACAAATAATCCAGAATTTGTTCCTATTTATACACTGGTTATCTTTGGTTCTAATCTCATAATGTACAGTATCTTTATCTTAGGATTTATCATATGCAGCCGGGTCAGGAAACATTAGTCTCACGCGAAATACTGGTTACAATTTATTTTGTAGCAATTCTATTGTTTCTTTCAATCTTTGCAATAGTATTTGTTGTGGTTTTCCAGAGGCGAAAGAACAAGTTTATCATGGAGCGCCTGGAAGCTGAAAAAAAGTTCGAAAAGGAACTAACCGATTCTCGCCTCGAAATTCAGGAGCAAACCTTAAAGAACATAGCCTGGGAATTACACGATAATATCGGGCAGTTGCTCTCGGTCGCCAATATTCAACTCAATATGATGCAAACCAATGCCTCAGCAGAAATGCAGGATAAAATAAAGGAAACCAAGGAAATTGTGGCGGCAACGGTTCAGGAAGTACGAGCGCTCTCCAAAACCCTCAATTCTGATGTAATTCTCAATAACGGCCTTATTAAATCCATTAAAACTGAACTTGAGCGCTTTAACCGCTTGAATTTCCTGAAAGCCGAACTCAAAGTGGAAGGAGAAGAAAAAGTGATCCGCAGCGAAGACGAGATTATTATTTTCAGGATTCTCCAGGAATTTTTCTCCAATGTGATAAAACACGCTAAGGCGGACAATCTTTCCGTTTTTCTAAATTATGGAGAGAATGAGTTGGAAATCTCCGTCAAAGACGACGGCGTAGGCTTCGATTCTTCAAAGAAGTCCGGGAACTCCGGGCTTCAAAACATGTCCGGTAGAGCAAAATTACTGGGGGCCGCTTATCAGCTGTCCTCTCTGCCGCAGAAAGGCACAAACCTCAGTTTAATATATCCCCTTAAATCATGAGTCTAAAACAGCATTCCGTAGCCATAGTTGATGACCACCTCTTACTATCCGAATCTTTGGAGAAACTTATCAATTCATTTGAAGGTTTCAAAGTGGTATATCATGCCAGCAACGGAAAAGAACTTCAGAAAAAAATCAAAGCAGCCAACAAACTGCCGGAAATTATATTACTCGATATTAATATGCCGGTTATGGACGGTTTCGAGACCATGGCCTGGTTGTCTGAGAATCATCCGGACATAAATGTCCTTGCACTTTCCATGGAAGATGACGAAAATGTTATCTTAAAAATGCTGAAACGCGGGGCTAAGGGTTATCTGCTGAAGGATATTCATCCCGATAAATTACAATATGCCCTGAATGAAGTAATGGAACGAGGTTATTATCATTCCGATAAGGTAGCCGAAACTCTTTTGCATTCTATACAGCCGGATTTCAATAAGGAAAAGATAAACTTTAAACCCAATGAACTCACCTTTCTTCAGTTGGCTTGTTCCGAAATGACCTATAAGGAAATTGCCGACGTTATGAACCTAAGCCCGAAAACCATAGATGGATACAGGCAGGACTTGTTTAACAGGTTGAATGTGAAGAATAGGGTTGGATTGGTAATTTACGCCCTTAAAAACAATATTATTTCTATTTAGCGCAGGCATCCCAGAGTGGATCATTTGGGGGTTCAGCAGTTATTGCCAATAGTTCTTTCTTTACCGGGTGGACAAAGGCCAAGCCCCTTGCATGCAAGTGGATACTCCCATCTTTATTACTGCGGTCGAAGCCGTATTTCAGGTCGCCTTTTATCGGGCTGCCAATCGCTGCCAGCTGCGATCTTATCTGATGGTGCCTGCCGGTTTCAAGTTCGATTTCCAGTAGATAATACCGATCCAGCTTCTTGATCATCTCATACGAAAGAATCGCTTCTTTACTTCCCGATACTTCTTTTTCACTTGCGTACGATTTGTTCTGTTTTGGGTTACGCTTTAAATAATGAATGATCCGTTCGGATTGTTTTGGGGGTGGATTTAGCACCACTGCCCAATAGATCTTCCGGGTTTCTCTTTCTGAAAACAATTTGTTCATCCTACTCAAAGCCTTGGAGGTGCGCGCAAATAATACGATTCCGCTGGTGGGCCGGTCCAGACGGTGTACCACTCCCAAAAAGACATCGCCCGGTTTATTATACTTATCGGCTATGTACTCCTTTGCTACTTCCGAAAGGGGTTTGTCTCCGGTTTTGTCTCCCTGTACGATATCACCGGGACGTTTATTTACAATAAGCAGATGGTTGTCCTCGTACAACACCAGTAAATTTTCTTTGGTGCTTCTAAGGTTATTTAAGGATGATGCAGTCAAATTGAAAAAAAGGTTAGGATTATTGCTGTGGGAGTTTTAGTACTGTTCTTCCTTGTTGGGAAAATCCCCGCTTTTTACATCACCGATGTACTTGGAGAAGGCGTTGGTCATATCGGTATACAAATCGAGATATCGTCGAAGAAACCTCGGATTGAATTCATGTGTCATCCCGATCATATCATGGGTCACCAGAACCTGACCGTCTACTCCGCCTCCCGCGCCTATTCCGATAATGGGAATGGTGAGGTTTTTCGCGACTTCCGCTGCCAGCTTCGCCGGCACTTTTTCGAGTACAATTGCAAAACAACCGGCTCTTTCGAGCAGTTTGGCATCTTCTTTTAACTTATCGGCTTCTTCTTCTTCCTTGGCGCGTACCGTGTATGTTCCGAATTTATAGATGGATTGCGGGGTAAGCCCCAAATGGCCCATCACAGGTATGCCCGCATTAAGAATTCTTTTTACCGACTCTTTGATCTCGCTGCCTCCTTCGAGTTTTACCGCATGGCCACCACTTTCTTTCATTATCCGAATGGCAGATCGCAAGGCTTCCTTAGGATCGCTCTGATAGCTTCCGAAGGGAATATCTACTACTACCAGACTGCGCTTTACCGCCCTTATAACCGCTGAAGCGTGGTAGATCATCTGGTCTAATGTAATAGGCAGGGTGGTTTCGTGACCTGCCATTACATTCGAAGCCGAATCGCCCACCAGGATCACTTCCACACCGGCATTGTCAACAATTCGAGCCATGGTGTAGTCGTATGCGGTAAGCATGGAGATCTTTTCACCTTTTTTCTTCATATCCACCAGGGTCTTGGTGGTAATGCGCTTGTATTCTTTTTTAGCTGTCGACATACAGTTAGTGTAACAAAATTAGATGTAAAAGTACTAATTTTAGAACTCTGTTGTCCTTTCAACCTTAAAACACTTGCAATGAAAGCCTCCTTCTTTTTATTTTTCATATTCAGTTTTACATCCTTATATGCACAGCAATCATTTACGGAGGCCGATGCAAAACGACTGGTCGATACTTTTTTTGAAGGATTTCACAAGGGTGATACTATTAAAATGCGTTCGGTAATGGTACCCGGGGCGGTGATGCAAACAGCATTCGCTACACCCGATGGAAAGAATATGTTGTCTGAAGGATCAGTCGATAAACTACTGGATGCGATCGCAAATCGTCCTGCAGAACAGGTCTGGGAAGAAAAGATCCTGGATTACAAGGTTCAGGTTGATGGGAATCTTGCCCATGTCTGGACGCCTTACGAGTTTTGGTTTAACGGGAGTTTCAGTCATTGCGGGGCCAACGCGTTTACCATGGCTAAAACCGACGGTGGGTGGAAGATCATCCATTTAATTGACTCCAGGAGAAAAGAAGGCTGTTTGGAGTAATAAGTAGTTAGGAGTTAACAGTGAGGGGATATCAGTTAGCAATAAGGTGGTTATTCTAAGCTGAACTCCATACTTCCCTGTCTGCCGAAGCTCTTCAGCCGCCGTAGCTACTTAAGAATCAGACTCGGCGGATTCCGGCAGAAATTGAAGATACACCTAATTATTAAATAACGAAGTGCGAGCTAAAAGGAAGCAAAAGAAAGGATACCGTTTTGTACCTAACTTTCTTTTACTGGTCTAAAAGAAAGTTACAAAGAAAAGGACCTTTTTCTTTTTCAGAGGCATTTTCATTGCCGCTACCGCGCAATGAAACCGTATTTATTTTGCTAAATTCTCTACAGGGATTCGCGAATTCTTAACGCAAAATAAATACCTATGCTGGCTGAAAAAGGAGGGTGCGGATTTTAATAAAATTATGTCATTACTTTCACGGTTTTACCCCGCAATCTCTTGGTTCAGAACTAACAGTTCACCCTTAACTCTTCACGCCTCACCCTTCCAAGGCTTCCGACTTCCCCTGTCCGCCGAAGCTCTTCAGCTGCCGTAGCCACTTACGCTTTCGCTAAAGCTTCAGCGACACGAGGGTTGCGAAGGAGGCTAGCGAAGGCGGAGACTTTGGACTTCCGGCTTTAGACTTCCGACAACTCTCCACTAACAATCACTGATATTCACCTGTACCGCCAGTCCGCCTTCACTGGTCTCTTTGTATTTGGAAGTCATGTCCCTGGCGGTCTCCCACATGGTTGCAATAACCTTATCGAATGGTATCTTTGCCTTGGAAGGATCGGAATCGAGCGCCATTTCACAGGCGTTTATCGCTTTAATGGCGCCCATTGCATTACGTTCTATACACGGAATTTGCACCAATCCTGCAATTGGGTCGCAGGTCATTCCCAGGTGGTGCTCCATGGCGATCTCTGCAGCCATTAATACCTGGGCAGGAGTTCCACCCATTAATTCGGTGAGTGCGCCGGCAGCCATGGAAGATGATACCCCGATCTCGGCCTGACAACCTCCCATGGCTGCCGAGATAGTGGCTCCCTTCTTGAATAAACTGCCAATTACGCCGCTTACCAGTAAGAATTTGTTGATATCATCGAAGTTCCCGTCGTGATTTTCGATTACCAGGTAGTACATGAGTACGGCCGGTATCACGCCGGCACTGCCATTGGTGGGCGCCGTAACCACGCGACCCAGAGAAGCGTTTACCTCATTTACCGCCAGGGCAAAACACGACACCCATTTTAAGATTTGCCTGAACTGAACTTCGGTATTGCGGATAGCGGCTATCCATTCGTAGTGGTCGTTATAAGTGGTGTCCCCAATTAGTCTCTTGTGCATCTCAAAGGCTCTACGCTGAACATTGAGTCCGCCCGGAAGTATGCCTTCGGTATGGCAGCCGGTATACATAGAATCCAGCATTACCTCCCAAATGGCCTTTAATTTTTCTTTTATCTCCTCTTCCGAGCGCAAGGACTTCTCGTTTTCCATCACCAGCGCGCTAATAGAAATATTTCGGTCTGTGCAATAGGCCAATAATTCGCTACCCGATTCAACCGGATAGGGAAAATCCTGGAATTTTTCCATTTTTAGTTTTTCCCGTTTGCGTTCCTGTTGAACTACAAAGCCTCCACCAATTGAATAATAGGTTTGCGAATGTTTGGAATCGTTTTCCAGAACAGCGGTAAATGTGATACCGTTGGGATGGAATTCCAGAAACTTTCGGTTGAATTTTATATGATTCTCCGGATCGAAAAAGATGGGTTTCGTTCCGTTCAGCAGCAGGGTTTTAGTTGCCCTTATCTTTTTTATCTCGTCGTCTATTTGTTCAATGGGAAAGGAAACCGGGTCGGTTCCAAGCAGCCCCATCATTACTGCAGTATCGGTGGCATGGCCTTTACCAGTAAGCGACAGGGAGCCGTACAGGTTCACCTGGATTTCCGTTACCTGATCGAATTTACCATTCTTTTTGAGTGCTTCGATCCATCGGCCGGCTGCCCGCCAGGGTCCAAGAGTGTGGGAGCTGGATGGGCCCACCCCGATTTTCAGCATATCGAACACACTGATACTTTCCATATATTGGTTTTTGAGTGGTAAAAATAGTGTTTTACGGGAACATGTGAAGAGGCCGATTCGAGTGTTTTTCGAAGAGAGAGGAAATAATTTTTTGTTTGTCACTGCGAGTGTTCTTCAATATCCAGGGGACTGAACAAATGTTATTTGTCACTTCGAGTGTTTTTCAAGTCCAAAGGGGTTGAAAAAATGTATCGAGAAGTGGTCCTACGGAATCAATCGGCCCTGTGGTTCTCGATACAAATTTGAAGTTGCTCTCGCACTTCAAATTCACTCGAACTGACAGGTTCTCGATACTAACCCGAAGCTACTAGCGTGCTTCGAATTCACTCGAACTGACAAGGGTTCTCGATACTAATCCGAAGCTAC
>JASBSY010000020.1 GCA_030148705.1 Pukyongia sp. | reverse complement strand
CCTCACTCTTCACGTTTCACCCATAACCACTTCTCGATACTAATATGAAGTAGCTCCCGCACTTCATATTCATCCGCCAGATTTATCACGTACTACGTGAGGCGGACAGGCTCGAAGTGACAGCTTCTGACTTTAGGCTTTAGGCTTCAGGCTTTTGACTTCCCTTCCCGGTGATTTCGATACATCTCACTTCGTGTGACACTCAATCACCTGGTTCATAACTTTTGACTTTTGACTTCCGGCTTACCCTGTCCGCCAAAGCTCTTCAGCCGCCGTAGCCTTCAGGCGAAGGTGGCTAGCGATGCAACGCCATTAGCGGATTATTGAGCAGTGGTCCTAAACTGGTGATTTTTGATTGATTGATTCCGCAAAGCCGCCAGATACCCGGCTTTCTATCCATTAAACAAATGATGTATTCGGAATGATGACGAATATAATCCTTTAGTTTATTAATTGATTCAACTTGCTCAACAACAACCGAATTCTGTACATAAGACTCAATTTGAGTGCGAAGCTGATTTAGATTTTCACTTTGAACCGGAGTCATTTCAGTAGCGTGAGACAAGAGAATTATCTTAACACTTCCCCTTACCGTATCTACAAAGTCATACCAATTCTGAATTTCAGTTTCATTCAGTTTTTCTTCAAAGGTCGAAACCAACACAAATACCGGACTATCGTACAATACAGCTGTAGGAGGAACAATCATCACCGGGCATTCTCTTATGTTTTCAAGGATGCGTCTGGTATTTTTACTGTACTTTACTTTAGTACTGCCAATTTCGCGTTTCCCCGGAATTATCACCAGATCGATTTCGTTTTCTCTGATAACTTTTTTAATTCCCTTTACCAGCGAAGCGTACTGAGCAATGGCAAAAAAACGATGTCTTTTATTGGGATTTGTAAGACAAAACTTTTGCACAATTGCGCCCAAATACATCTCGGAATCCGATTTGGGTTTTTCAAAAACAGCATCATTCTCCTGAAGAATACTTAAGGCATCCAGGCCGTCTATGTCGTAGGTGTAGGTGTTTATAAAGTAAAATTCACAGGCTTCACGCTTAAAAAGCTGAATAACGTATTCAATGGGATCGTAATTATTCAAATTAAAATCGATAGGAATTAATATCTTTTTCATTTTTAGTGGTTTTTACCTGCGGTGGTACTGTAACAGTTTCTTGTAAGTTTTAATTTTTAATTCTCTAAACTCTCCTTGGAATGCGGTATAAACGGCTCGTTTGTTCTCATGGGATTTTGCCCGTGTTATGTTGTATTCAGTTTTGCCGTATTCGTGTTCAGCGTTGAGTTGTTGTTCGTATTTGCAGAGGGTGCCCATTAACAGAGTATTCTTTCTACGCAAGCCCTGAATGGCTACTTCAACATCGTGGTCTTTTATGAGTTGTTTCTCGATAAGCTTCAGATAACTTAATTCGTCATTGATAGCTGACAAACTGTCGATCCACTGACCCAGTTCTGAAAGGTCTTTCTCGATACATAACCTCCTGTGGACATCGGTCTTGTATTTTAGCTCAAGATTCATCAGTAGCTATATTGAAGAGGACATAGAGAGTAGTGTGAATTTACCCTGGACCTTGCTGAAAAACTCATCCTTTATCCTCCTGTACTTATCCAGGTGGTACAGATAACTTCGTCGGTAAGTTTCATGTTCGTTGATATAAGCCATATCGCACTGAGTGTCTTCACACTCCTTTATATCCCTCCTGGAATTCATATAGTTTTGAAGGGCGATCAGCAGGGCCTCGTTTTCACTTTCTTTTTTCTGAAACTTTTGAAGGACATTTTCATTGTTCACCCGATGATCCAATTCCGTACTGCACAGCCCTATCAAATTGCTCAGCTCTTTCCGAACGTATTTAAGATGGTTGATCCAATTATCCAATTCGATCGAATTAATTTTATGTGTCACGTCTATATCGGAGTCATGACTGTAAATTTCTTTTTGTAAATAGTCCATTGTTTAGATTTTAGATTGACATTTTAGATTTTTTTTGATCGGTATCCTGGGTCACGCTCACAATTTGTATTTTCTGAAGCCCGGACGGAAAATCCCACTCTACAGTATCTCCTTCCGAATAACCGATCAGCGCCGCCCCCATTGGTGTTAAGATGGACACCTTATCCTGTTTGGCATTTTTTTCAGATGGTATCACCAGTTGAATTATTTTCTCCCACCCATTTTCAGAGTATACCATAGCCTTGCTGTTAAAACGAATTACATCCGGCGGAAAATCTTCTTCATCAACTATTTGTGCGTTTTTAAGTTCTTCGTTCAGCCGCTGCAGTGATTTCTGAGTTTCAAAATCATCGGCATAACCTGAGATATTCAAGATGCGCTTTAGGTACACATATTCTTTTTTTTCTAGTATTAAACTTCCGTATTTCATGATCTGTATATTTTGTGAATTAGTATGTTAAGGGAAAATTCCGCGTTGGATATAGGCTTTTTCTATGCGTTTTATAGCGATACAAAATGCTGCCGTGCGCAGGTCAATCTTCTCGTCTTCCGAAAATTGAAAGACCTTATTAAATGAATCCCTCATTTTTTTATCGAGTTTGCTCATTACCTCTTCAAGTTGCCACAGTTCCCCATTGCGGTTCTGCAACCATTCGAAGTAGCTGCCTATAACCCCGCCGGAATTGCAAAGGATATCGGGTATAATTGTTACTCCGCGGTCCAGAAGCACTTTCTCCCCATCAATATTGGTAGGTCCATTGGCTCCTTCGGCAATAAGTCGGGCCTTGATTTTAGGGGCATTGTCTTTTGTTATTTGATTACCCAGGGCTGCAGGAATACAAATGTCACATTCGGAGGTAAAGAACTTCTCATTGTCCAGATTGAAGGCTGCAGGAAAACCGGAGATACTACCCTTGTTAATTGTTGTGTAATTAAACAGGTCGTCCACTTTTATTCCATTCGTGTTTCTAATACTTCCGAAGGCATCCTGAACCGCCACTAATTTGGCACCTTCCTTTTCGAGGAAGTAGGAGGCCCAATACCCAACATTGCCGAAGCCCTGAACAATGAACTTTTTACCTTTTAAATCTTCGTTATTGCGCTCGGCCCAAAACTTAATATTCAGGAAAACGCCATAGCCCGTCGCGCGATCCCTGCCTTCCAGTCCGCCACTGCCGTCGGGTTTTCCCGTAACCACGTGTTGATTTGCCGTGCGTTCGGCCGGAGGTCTGGTACTCATATAAGTATCTGCTATCCAGGCCATGGTTTGGCTGTTTGTATTTACATCGGGAGCCGGGATGTCGTGTTCGGGGCCTATATTATCAGCCAGGGCGAAGGTGAATCTCCGTGTAATACGTTCCAGCTCTCCTTGGGAATATTTGGAAGGATCCAGTTGAATACCTCCTTTTCCACCCCCATATGGAAGCCCGGCAAGTGATGATTTCCACGTCATCCACATAGCAAGTGCTCTTGCGGCATCAATATCTACCGTAGGATGATAGCGTAAACCCCCTTTATAAGGCCCTAAAGCATTATTGTGTTGTACTCTGTAACCCGTAAATATTTCAACTTCTCCGTTATCCATCTTTACAGGAAAGTGAACAACGATTTCATTGTTGGTGATCATCAGGATCTTCCTGATGTTGGGATGAAGGTCTATATGATCTGCAGCCCTGTTGAACTGCTCCATTACGTTGTCCATCATTCCATTTACAGGGGTTTTCTTTTTCTTGTTATTTAATGTTGCTGTTATTGTTGTCATGATTAATTATCGTTTGTTAGTGGTTTATTTTGGGAAAGGCTTATCTAAAGAGCCTGTTGGCTATACTTCTTTGATGGAACCGTTCTATTAAATATTTATTGATCCTTTTCCTTATTTGGCGCTTCAATTCGCGCTTTTTATTTTCTAATCCTGCTGTGGTCATGTTGTTGTTTTTAAAATTGATTAACTATTAAACCTCTTCTCCTGTAATGCCGGCTGTTTGCAAGCCTATATGGGCTCATGCGTATAGGGCTGAATTTTAGTGTTGGATGTATTTCGCTTTTTCGAGTTAGTAGGGTAAACAGGTCGTTAAAAATCATGTTTATTAGTTTTAATGTTATGCCAGCGCCATTTCCGGCTGGTCTTTGTTATCAGATATTGAAGTAAGCGCTGCTCCTGTTTCGGGAGGCAGTTCGTCAAACTCACTACAAGACCATACCTGGCTTTTTTCGGTAGTTAGCACACAGGTCCGGTAGTGAGCACAATCGGGGCAAATATTAAATGCATTAGCTTTCATAGTTTGTAGTGTTATTTTATGTTCTTAAAGGCAACCTGTGTGCCACCGCCGTGCCACTAGTTACCTGAAACACATAAACACCTCAAATACAGGTATTTGGAGAATATTAATAGAAGAAAGGTAAAACAAGATCCGGGGTAAAATTCCCCGATAGGGTAAATAAGTACCGTTTTATCCGTATTTAGAACAATGAAAACTTTGGCTTTTACTGCGCTAATCAGTCGGCAAAAAAAAATCACATAATGGCGAACCATTATGTGAATGTAAACCGTCAGTTTCAAATAGAGACTTAGGCTTTGATATAGTTGTTCTCGGATAATTTTGCCAAAGAGAATGCCCCTATGGCCATTACCAGGTCGCGAACGGCAACGTCTACATAGGTCCAGCTGAAGATCAGGCTAAGGGCAATTGCCACGAGCCAGGCAGCAACAACGTAAGCTCCTATCCGCGTCTTGGTTAAAACAAGTACCCCGGCAATAATCTCTATCACTCCTACTATCATCATAAAAGTTGAAGTCTCCAAGGGAATGATCGCTGCCAAACCTTCCGAGAGATATTGGCTCCAATTGGTTAAAATGTTAGTGAATTTGTCTAAGCCTGCAACAATTGGCACTAAACCAAAAGTGTATTTTAAAAGGTTTTTTACTAGTTGCACATTCGAATCCATAATTTTAAGTTTTTAATTGTTCGTATAATGATTACTCCTTTTTTGATAGCAGCATTGAAAAAAGGATACAGTATTATGTAACTTTTTATCACTTATCCTATCAAAAGAGAAACAGCAAACAGTATGGAAGCCATAAGCATACAAGACCCTAAGGGCCACAGCATTAAGGAATCTGAGGTTATACGTCGCATCCTGGGCGGTGAAAAAGAACTCTACGAGATTTTGGTGAGGCGAAATAATCAAAAATTATATCGGATCATACGGACTTACATAAAAAACGGGGCTGAGGTAGAGGACGTTATGCAAAATACTTACTTAAATGCATTTGCTAAACTGTACCAGTTTAAAATGGAATCGTCGTTTTCCACCTGGTTGATCCGTATAGGAATAAACGAAGCCCTGTCGCGTTTAAAAGAAAAACAGAAATTAGTTCATTTAAATACCGCTGCCGATACGGTAAAAAACACTATTGTTTTGGAGATGCCCGATAAAAGACAACTAAACCCTCAGCAGCAACTTATCCGCAAGGAAGCCACGCAATTGCTGGAAAATGCAATAGACAGTTTAAACAGCAAGTACAGAAGCGTCTATGTGCTGAAAGAAGTAGAGGGGATGAGCCTGAAGGAAGTGGCCGATGCTTTAGACCTGTCTGTGGGGAATGTAAAAATAAGGCTGCACCGCTCAAAGGCCATGTTAAAGGATAAGCTCTATCACCTCACCAGTGATAACAGTGTTTTCGAATTTGGTTACAGCAAATGCGACCGGTTAACTGAATATGTGATGACCCACATTTAGAGTCGCTATAACCTTAAGCTGAAGCTGAAGAAACTCACAGCACACAAATAACTTAAGAGATGTCCATTTCAACTCACTCTTTCAGAATCGCTTCAGTCGATAAGTTTCTGACGAAGGGTCTTTCGATCGATGCCTAAAATTGCGGCGGCTTTTGTTTTGTTGTTATCAGTGGCGTTCAGCACTTTCCTGATATATCGTTTTTCAATTTCTTTTAGGGGTGCTAATGCCTCATTGGGGAAATCGATGGTGTACTTTAAAGAATCCGGGAGATGTTCAACGTCAATGATCCGGTCGCTCATAATTACCGATCGCTGTATCACATTCTCCAATTCGCGAATATTCCCCGGCCAGTTATACCGTTGCAGAATAGCCGAAGCTTCAGGAGTAATTTGTATAAACCGATCTTTGTATTCCACCCCGTACTTAAAGAGAAATTTTTCGATCAGCAGCGGAATATCTTCTTTTCGTTCTCGTAAGGGAGCTACTTCTATTTCAACCACAGTTAATCGGTAATAGAGATCTTCTCTAAAATCGTCTTTTTTTATCAACTCCTTCAGGTCGCTGTTGGTCGCGGCGATAATGCGCACGTCTATTTTTTCGGCTTTCTGAGCCCCTACTTTTATCACCTCCTTTTCCTGCAATACACGCAGTAATCCGGTTTGAACTGCCTTGGAAGCATTGCCAATTTCATCAAGGAAAATAGTACCGCCGTCAGCAGCCTGAAAGAATCCATCCCGATTGCTATCGGCGCCGGTAAAAGCTCCCTTTGTATACCCGAATAACTCCGATTCCAGCAGGTTTTCCGGAATACCGCCGCAGTTCACCGCAACAAACGGTGCCCTCGAAAATTTTCCCTGGTAGTGAATGGCTCGCGCAACAAGTTCCTTGCCGGTACCGCTTTCCCCTTTAATAAAGATAGTGGCCTTATTATCCTTAACCCGCTCGATGATCTGAATGACGTCCTTAATCTTTTCTGATGCGCCTAAGATTTCCCCGTATGCCTTGTCCTTGTTTCCCGAACTTTTAGCTGCGATTCCCCGCTTTGCAGTTGCTTTATTGCCAATACTTTTATCGATGGCATTCTGCAATTCATCCTTTGTGAACGGTTTTGTTAGATAATCCACCACGCCCGACTTGATCGCCGAAAGAGAGTCTTGTACCGAAGGGTAGCCGGTAACCACCAGCTTAGGTAATTCAGGATAGTGTTCAGAAACAAATTTAATAAGTTCGGCGCCGTCTATTTCCGGCATTTTCAGGTCTGTAATAAGTAGATCGATCTTTGTGTCTCGCAATATTTGTACGGCTTCCTTTACCGATATTGCCTTGTAGGTGTGATAATTCCATGAATGCAGATGTCTCTGTAACAATTCCAGGATACTAATATCGTCATCTACTATTAATATGTTCTCTTTTTTAAGCTGCATAGATCAATTAAAATATTAAGATTTTGGAAGCTTTACTGTAAAGGTAGCACCTTTATTTGGGTTGTTTTGTACGGTTATGCTGCCGCTATGACTCGCAACTATGCCGTGTACCACACTTAGTCCAAGGCCGGAACCTTCTCCTGTGGGCTTGGTGGTGAAAAACGGTTGAAATACTTTCTCCAGAGCCTCATCTGAAAGCCCCGGGCCTTCATCTTCTATTTTTAGGACTATATGGTCTTTTGTCTGAAAGGTTTCAATTATAACCACTCCGTTTCTGGGGGAAAAATAAATGGCATTGATCGTTAAATTAAAAATGATCTGGGTAAGTTGAATGATATCGGCACGCAGGAAGAGTTCTTCTTCTTCGATTTTTACAACATATTTCACTTCTGCTTTACTGAAAGAGGCATCGAGAAGCGCTATAGCATTTTTAATACTGGGTACGATATTCACTCTCTCCATCTCCTGTGGCATTTCACAGGCGAAAAACATAAGTTTTTTCACCACTTCTCTCGAGAATATGGTGTTGTGGATTATTTTATCGATATCCCCCAAGGACCGACCTTCCTTTAGAAGATCCTCTTTTAATAATTCGGCAAAGCCAAGGATATTTGCCAGAGGAGTGTTAAGTTCGTGTGCAATGCCCGCAGTGATTTCACCCAATATACTCAGTCGGTCGGCCCGCTCCATTTGACGCTTGAGAGAGGCTTCATTTTTCTGAATTTCTACTCGCTCTAAAAAGTTCCCTAACTTCAAGGCCACGTTGTCCAATAAGGGTTGTTCTTCTTTCAGAAAACGAGATTCGGGGTCCTTTCGGAAAGCTACGATCTCCCCTTTAACCTTGTTGAAAATTTTCAGGTCGGCTGCGAGATAGTTGTTTAGGTTTTTTGGGGCTGTTTCATAACTTTCCATAGGGGTATCAATGGCTATTTCTGTAGAATCAGGGAATTGAAACCCCTTCTTCAAACTTAGCGCAATTGCTCGAAGCGTTTCAGCCATAGTGGCTGCCTCGGCATTCACAAGTATGGAGGAGACTTCATACAGGCAGGTAAGTTCTTTAATTCTTTCTTGTAAGGCTTCTTCGGTGCTGCTCATGTCGAGATAAATAAAATTGTCGGCTGTTTAGATAGTTATTTGAAGTATAGTCGGTTTTAGGACTTATAAATAACGCTTACGTATTTATTTTTTA
The DNA here is from genome assembly GCA_030148705.1 of Pukyongia sp. GTDB lineage: Bacteria > Bacteroidota > Bacteroidia > Flavobacteriales > Flavobacteriaceae > Pukyongia. Next base: position 356 of record JASBSY010000020.1, on the reverse strand, counting down.
TGCTTTGCGTGAAAAACCGGGCAGCAGGTCAGGACTACTCAAATCCTCTCGGTGTACTAGGCAATAATATTTGGTTTAGACTCAACGGTATCGCATGTGAAGGCGGGCCGACTTCCCACGTCCGCCGAAGCTCTTCAGCCGCCGTAGCCAAGCTACTGTGGCGAAGGTGGCCTGCGAAGGCGGGCCGGCTTCACCCCTCACTCTTCACGCTTCACCCCATAACCACTTCTCGATACTTTCCTGCTCCGCAGGAACATCCGCCAGATTTATCACGTACTACGTGAGGCGGACAGGCTCGAAGTGACAGCTTCTGACCTTCTATTTACTCCTTCTTTTTTGCATTGCCTAGAAAAGAA
>JASBSY010000004.1 GCA_030148705.1 Pukyongia sp. | reverse complement strand
TAAATTAGTCTATAAATCCACCCGGGTTATTATCCCAGAATACTTGATCAGTTAACTGACGTTGTTGGATGTTCGGGTTGTTTTCTGTTTCTGTGTTCGGGTATCTGAATCCTCTTGGGAATGGACCTGCAGCAGTAATTGGGTCCTGTACATCAGGATATCCGGTTCTTCTGTAGGTGTTGTACACTTCTACCCCGTTCCCCCAGGATGCGATAAAGGCTTCTCTTGCGATGATTGCCAGTTTACCTTCTGAGTTTGCTGCATCGTACTCCTGCATCACTCGCGATACATAAGCATCTTTGTCTCCTTGCGACATTCCGAATCCACCGGTGTCTACACCAGATGCGAAATCGTCTACCTTGTCAAGGCTTAGGCGGATACCGTCTGCCAGTAAGGTTCTCGGGTTACCACTTGTCCCGATTGTAAGGGCGTTCTCAGCAAGTAAGAAGTGTGTATGAGAGGAAAGGAAGATCGGAAGAACTCCTGCACCACCCAAGGTGTTCTCGTTTGCTCTGGCCTGAATAAAGTCGTCCTTATCGAAGGCTCCACCTCCGGGATATACTCCAAAGGTAGTTCGCTTAAATACATCGTTAGGAATACCGGCATCATCGGTATGGTCGCGACCCCAGTACAGGTTACCTACATAACAGTAATCGTATCTGGCATCACCCGCACAAGGAAGGTTAGATCCTGAAGGTGCAGCCGGATCCTGACGATACAGATAGTAACGTGTTCTTGGATCGGTCTCTCCTGTTTCGATAAAAGGAGGCTGATCGTCTCCTGCATTTAGGAAGTCCAGCATCTGGTTGCTCATATAGCTGGCTGCTCCACCGGCACCGTATCCGTTGATAAAGAACGGGTGTCTTGAATCAGGATTATCAATAGAAGAGTACATAAACTGGAAGTCCTCATCGATGGTGTTGATATACTGTCCGCTGCTCAGTACTGCGTTGATTCCTGCAGCTGCTCTGGCCGGCTCTGTTAATCGAAGGTTCGTATAGGCACGAAGCTTTAAGGTATTGGCTACTGCGATCCAGTTGGCCGCATCGAACTCACCGAAGTAAAGATCGGTAGTTGGCTCGATGGCAGACGTTGAATTCAGGTTAGCAATGGCTACGTCCAACAACTCAAGCTGCTGATCGTAAACAAACTCTCCCGGATCGGTAGAGGGGTTTGGAAATTCCTCAGGCTGGTTGGCCTCAGTAAATGGAACATCGTTAACAAAGTCAACAAGTAACATATAGGCATAAGCCTCAAAGATCTGTGCTACGCCAAGGAGCTTAGGAATCCCTTCGCCACCGGCATCGATATCAGCCTGGTTGATCCCGTCTAATAGATCGACGTTACCAAACATCTGATAGGACTGCTGCCACTCACCCGTTAGGGTAGTCTCATCAACCGCACCGTTGTAACTTCCAAAGAGATACTGCATACGTGTAATGCTACTTGCAGGGCCGTTATATCCGCTGAAAATGTTACGAGCAAATGTTACCTGAATGTCATTTAAAATGAAATTGGCATCGGCAGATTCACCCGTGATCTCGTTCGGGTCTACTAAAAGATCCAGCTCCAGGGTCTCACAGGCTGTAAACAGCACAAGCGCAGAAGCAAGAAATGTTATTTTAAATATATTCTTCATAGGGAAATTTTTGTGTTCAGTAATAAAACAGCTCACAACACAAATTACTACCTGCAGAAATAAATTTTTTTTTCAATAAGTTTACAATCGAAATATTATGCAATGGAAAACGAGAACGACTGCTGTGATGAACGCACCTTCGATAAGCTCTTTAGAGACTTGTCACCCTCCTTGCAAAATTTCATCTATTTTAAAAGTGGTAACCGCGCCCGATCAATGGACATAACCCAGGAAGCCTTTATCAGGTTATGGGAAAACTGCAGGAAAATTCCACCCTTAAAAGCCAAATCCTTCCTCTATACGGTAGCGAATAACTTGTTCCTCAATGTGGTGGCACATCAAAAGGTGGTCTTCACCTACCAAAACCAGAAAAAAACGCGGATAGATGAACAGTCCCCGCAATATATGCTGGAAGAAAAAGAGTTTGGAGAACGATTAAGCAGGGCCATCGAACAACTTTCTGAAGTCCAGCGAACTGCTTTCCTGATGAGTCGGGTAGAAGGTAAAAAATACAAGGAGATCGCGGAAATCCTGGGGATTTCAGAAAAAGCCGCGGGAAAACGAATACACGATGCCCTGGAGAGTCTCCGTCGCAGCATTGAAAATATTTGAGTGGGCAGGTAGTAAATTTTAATGTGAACTGTTCTATAGGTAAGATGCCAACAAAATCATGAAAAAGAAAGATTTATTGGATAAATGGTTAAATGACGAATTAACTCCGGAAGAATTTGAGGTTTTTAGAACACTTCCGGAGTTTTCGTCATACCAGAAAATCGACAGTTTTGTTAAGTCAATCGACCTTCCCCGGCCCGACCGGGAGATTACGCTGAAGGAACTGAAGTTAAAGTTGAAAGATGCTAATCGAGCCCGCAAACCTAAAGTGCGTAGCTTGCCTTTTATCTACAAAGTTGCAGCCATCCTGGTTTTGGCTATTGCGTCTTATTTCTTTATTTCCAACCTTGAAGTTTCCCACAGAACCGATATTGCCGTGCGCCTACAATTTGAATTACCCGACCGGTCACAGGTTCAGCTGAACAACGATTCCCGAATCAGTTATAAAAAATTTAAATGGAATTCCAACAGGTCACTGGCCCTGGAAGGGGAAGCATTTTTTGAGGTTGAAGAAGGCGAGACGTTTTCCGTGGTTACTGATGCCGGAATTGTGACGGTGCTGGGAACCAAGTTCAATGTCTATTCACGCGGCGATTCAATGTCGGTAAGCTGCTTCGAAGGACTGGTGCGCCTCACAAAAGGCGAAGTCTCAATCGAGCTTACCGAAGGCCGAACCGCAGGTATTACCAATGGCGAGCTGGAACTGGGACAAACCTATGTTTCACGTCCCGGCTGGTTATACAACGAAAGTGCCTTTGAAGATATAGCGCTCCGCTATGTAATAGAAGAACTGGAAAAGCAGTATGATATAAGCATCATAACTGAAAATATTGATGTAAATTTACGTTTTAGCGGTAGCTTCCCCAATGATGATCTTGAAGCGGCACTTCAAGCGGTTACACTACCATTCAACCTCAACTACAGAATAGATAACAAGAATGTCGTTACGATATCTGGCGCATACGGTTCGGAATAAATTTTTCTTACTACTGCTACTGCTGTGCACTGCCAATATTCTTCCAGCCCAGGAATTTCAAAATGAACCCTCTGCCGTAATCAGACTTCTCAAAGATGTTGAAGCCACTCATAATGTTCGGTTCTCTTTTAACCGGCGCGATCTAAAAGATCTGCAATGCACCTACAAGCCAAATTCAGAAACACTCGAAGCGACGCTGGAAGCCTTGCAACAGCAATGTGGACTGCGTTTCTACCGAATCGATGAACGATATATAGCGGTTCAATTGAACACTATACCGGTGGTGTCGGTTTGTGCGACCATTATCGACACCTCCACGGGGGAACCCCTGCAAGGTGCTTCGGTAATTGCTTCCAATTTCCAGGGTATCACAGACAGCGGCGGGAAATTCACAATCGAATCCATAGCCGAAAATGCCTCTATATCTGTATACTATCTCGGTTTTAAGGTAAAGGAGGTTTTCGCAAATGAACTGAGCGATCAAACCAATTGTCCCCTGCTCTTCACCGATGAAAAATTTAATTACCTGCCAACGGTAGTTTTAAACAGCTACCTCACCAAGGGAATTTCAAAAAATTCCGAAGGTTCGATCACTATCTCCAATGAAGATTTTGAAATTCTACCAAACCTAATCGAACCTGATGTATTGCGCATAGCACAAATCCTTCCGGGGATTGAAAGTTTTAATGAAACTGCTTCCAGGATAAATATTCGCGGTGGCAAAAGCGATGAAGTGTTATTGCTCTGGGATGACATCCGTATGTATCAAAGCGGTCATTTTTTCGGCCTTATTTCTGCCTTTAATCCCAACCTAACCCAAAAGGTTACAATCTATAAAAATGGCACCCACCCCAGGTATGGTAAGAGTGTTTCAGGAGTGATTAGTATGCTATCCGACAGCGAAATTCCTGAGCAGGTTTCCGGGGCGGCTTCAATCGATTTTATTAGTACACAATTCTATGCCAAGATCCCGGCATCCGAAAAAATTGCGTTTCACCTTTCCGGCCGAACCTCCATTAATACGGGGATTGGCAATCCCGTGTATAAGCAATTCTTCAGCAGGGTATTTCAGAATACCATTGTAACAAACCTGGAAACAGAAACGGCGCAGGGATTACGCTCAACCGATGAGTCGTTTAATTTTTACGACCTCAATTTCAAGGGAATATACCAGCTTTCCAACAAAGACAAGCTTGAGTATAACTTTCTCACCATCTTCAACCGACTGGATTTTAGCGAGCGTTTTACCGGGGAAACAACCATAAGTCGAAATGAAAGCGAACTAAAGGAGCGAACCCTGGTGCATGGTTTATCCTGGGAACGAACCTGGAATACTAAGCTTAATACGGCGGTTCTCTTTAACAGCGTAAATTATGTAATAAACGGTGGTAACCAAAATATTGACAGCGGGCAATTACAGTCGCAACGCAACGAGGTAAACGAAAAGGAAATTAAATTAGACCTGCGATATACCCTCAACCGGGAAACGAGTTTTAACGGAGGCTATCAGTACACGGACACTGAAATTATAAACGTGGACAGCCCCTTCGAAACCAATGAATTCGAGCGACAGAGAGATGTGCTTTTTTCGAATGGTTTGTATCTTAATTCCAATCTTAAGTTCTTTGATAATGCTACCCATCTATCCGCCGGGATTCGATTTACCCATTACCCTCACCTGGACTCGCAATTCCTCGAACCTAGACTCAATATCTTCCAAAAATTAAGCTCGGAATTCAGCCTTTCGGCAACTGCCGAATTAAAACATCAGGCCATAGTACAAACGACGCGGGTCCGAAATAATTTACTCGGCATAGAAACACAACCCTGGATCGTCCTCAATTCAGCCGAATCGGCAATATTGGAGAGTAAACAAATCTCCCTGGGGGGAAATTTCAGAAGTCAAAACTGGGGAATTGGTATCGAAGGGTTTTATAAGAATGTGAATAATATTAACAGTGCAAACCAAGGTTTTCGAAACCAACTTATCGATGTAGTCGCAGCCGGAAGTTATGCTGTTTATGGAACAGAATTCTCCCTTAGTCGAAAGACGGAAAAACTAAACACCTGGCTAAGTTATACCTATATGGATAACACCTATAGGTTTAATGCGCTCGTGCCGGCTTCCTTCCGATCGAATTTCGACGTGCGTCATACCTTTTCATTTGCAGCTTCCTATTCCTGGAACGACCTTTTATTTTCTGTAGGCAGCAATTACCACAGTGGTTTACCCTTTACGCAACCGGTTGCTGGTAATGAAATCGTTACAAAAAACGGGAAAGAGGTTATTAATTATATGAGTCCAAACAGCAGTACGTTGAAGGAGTTTTTTCGAACCGACTTCTCTGCCTCGTATACCCGAAAGCTCGATGATACCTTTTCGGCCAAATTAAGCCTGGCACTTTTGAACATCTTCGATCGCAGAAATGCTCTGGACACCTATTATTTACTGGAAAACGATTCGGAAGGGAATTCGGTGCTGAATAAGGTGGAACAATTTTCTCTTGGCTTTACTCCTAATATTTCCCTGAAATTATTGTTTTAATTACATTCTCTCAGGAACTTCTATGCCCAGTAATGAAAATGCAGTTTTAATAACTTCACCAACCACGGCCGAAAGTGCAACCCTGAATTTCTTATCTTCAAGCTTGTCTGTTCCTAAGATGGTGACATTCTGGTAAAAGGAATTAAACTCCTTCACCAGATCATAGGTGTAGTTCGCTACCAGAGCAGGACTGTAATTGGCGGCCGCTTGCTGTACGATATCGGGAAATTGTTCCAGCTGTTTTAGAAGTTCTTTCTCCTTCTCGTGAAGTTGAATTTCAACCGTTGTCGGGACAGTTCCGTCTATCCCCTGAGTCTCCGCCTTTCTTAGAATGGACTGGATTCGCGCATAGGTATACTGAATAAAGGGGCCGGTATTCCCCTGAAAATCCACACTTTCCTTGGGGTTGAACAACATCCCTTTGCGAGGGTCGACCTTTAGAATATAGTATTTAAGGGCGCCCATTCCGATGGTGTGGAACAAGGCATTTTTCTCCTCTTCCGTGAACCCTTCAATTTTTCCGAGTTCCTCGGAGATCTCTGCCGCAGTATCCGACATTTCTTCGATCAGGTCGTCCGCGTCCACAACCGTTCCTTCGCGGCTTTTCATTTTGCCCGATGGCAGATCCACCATCCCGTAACTAAGGTGATACAAATTTTCGGCCCAGGAATATCCAAGTTTTTTAAGTATCAGAAAAAGTACTTTAAAATGGTAATCCTGTTCATTTCCCACCGTATAGATCATACCATTTACATCGGGATGATCCTTGGCTCTCTGAATGGCTGTCCCGATATCCTGGGTCATATATACTGCAGTTCCGTCACTGCGCAGCACAATCTTTTCATCCAGTCCCTCATCTGTAAGATCACACCAAACCGAGCCGTCTTCTTTTCTGTAAAAAACACCTTTTTCAAGGCCTTCCTCCACAGTGGATTTGCCTAATAAATAAGTATCGCTCTCATAGTAATTGCTATCGAAATCGACTCCCAACGCATCATAAGTCTTATCGAAACCCTCATAAACCCAACCATTCATCATTTCCCATAGCGCCACGGTTTCCGGATCGCCGGCCTCCCATTTGCGCAACATATCCTGGGCTTGTAGTAATGATGGGGCCTGGACTTTAGCCTCCTCTTTTGGTACACCCTGTCTCACTAATTTCTCGATTTCTTCTTTGTAAACCGTATCGAAAAGCACATAGTACTTCCCAACGAGTTTATCTCCTTTAACATTTGCCATATGGGGGGTTTCCCCTTCCCCATATCGTTTCCAGGCCAGCATGCTTTTACAAATGTGTATTCCCCTATCGTTTATGATCTGGGTTTTATATACCTTTTTTCCGGCCGCTTTCAAAATTTCGGAAACAGAATATCCCAGCAGTATATTCCTCATATGTCCCAAATGCAATGGCTTGTTCGTATTGGGTGACGCGTACTCCACCATTACGGCTTGCTCTCCCTGACGGACAGTACCATAGGTGGAAGGATTTGATATATTACTGAAGAAATCCAGGTAATACGAATCGCTGAGTACTATATTTAAAAACCCCTGAATAACATTGTAATGCGAAACTTCCGGGACATTAGCCACTAAATAATTCCCGAGGGCTTCTCCAATTTGCACCGGATTGCCTTTTATATGGCGTAACATAGGAAAGATCACTACGGTGATGTCGCCTTCAAAATCTTTACGTGTAGCCTGAAACTCCACCGATTCTAAATTTGCTTCATAAAGTTCGTCGACAGCCGAATTTATATGCTGCTGTAGTTTTTCCTGAAGGGTCATAACACTCGATTTGCCTGCAAAGATAGGGCATTTTTTAAGTTAAGATTAAGGACTTAACTGTATCTTTAAAAGAAAAATGCTATACGATGTTTCGGTAAAAAATCCTGAAATAAAAAAACAGATTGACCTTGCTGTCGGCCCGGCGTTTAATTTGATTGAGCGCCTGAAAAGAGGAGGAATAGGAGTGGCACGTCTCCCGGTTATCGACTGTAGCAGTGAAATTGTGGAAAAACTAAACAGGGATTCCAATCGAAATATTTGCAACATCGAATTGAGGCCCGCAGGTATTATTATCGGGTTTAGATCCCGTCTAAATTCCTTTGCCCTGGTCATCCCTTTTTACATTTTAACCATCTCCAAAAAAACGGCCACCGAATACAGTTTATATGGTGAGGAGCTGTTCGTGAAAGTTAAGGTAGGGTCTAAACAGAAATACGTCCAACGATTTATGACCAGAATAATTTCTGAAAAAGAAATTTCTTCGGGACGTACCTCCGATAACTAAATTAAGTTCTGGGCTTCATAAATGCGCCTGCCAATAAGGCAATTACCCCGATTGCGATCATAGCAATAGTTTGTGAACTCAACCCCTCCTTTGCCGAAACTTCCAGAGGCCCCACATCTAAAACCTCCTGGGGAACAAAGGCGTTATATAGTCCGAATGCTATGAGTACAATTCCGACAATAACCAATACTAATCTTAGAACTTTCATATAACAAATATTTTAGCAGTAAACTAAGATACGGGAATTGTCTATACGGCGCTCTATTAACCTCATATTAACTCGCGTAAAAACATAATAGCCTTACCTTTACCGATATGAGAGTATTACTCACCGGCGCCAACGGTTATATCGGCATGCGGGTCTTGCCACAATTACTTGAAAAGGGCCATGAGGTTATTTGTTGTGTTCGGGATAAAAACCGGATTGCCTTGGATACCGAAACTTTGAAGCGTGTTACCCTGCTTGAGGTTGATTTCACCCAGGAAATCGAGACATCGAATTTTCCTTCAGATATTGATGTGGCCTACTACCTAATCCATTCCATGAGTGTCACCACCGGGGATTTTGATGAACTGGAAGCTCAGGCAGCCAGAAATTTCAATCGGTATATGTCTGGCACAACCGTAAACCAGGTGATTTATTTAAGTGGGATCGTTAACGAAGACAACCTGTCCAAACATCTGTCGTCGCGTAAGAATGTAGAAGACATCCTCTATGAAGGTAATTACAATTTAACGGTATTGCGCGCGGGAATCGTAGTTGGAAGCGGAAGTTCTTCGTTCGAGATCATCAGGGACCTATGCGAAAAATTACCTGTAATGATCGCTCCAAAATGGTTAAAGACAAGATGCCAGCCCATTGCGATCAGGGATGTAATTACCTATCTCACGGAAGTTCTTTCAAACCCAAAATGCTATAACCAATTCTTCGATATTGGAGGCCCCGAAGTGCTCACTTACAAACAGATGTTGCAGCAATACGCCCAGGTACGGAATTTAAAACTTTGGATAATCCAGGTACCGGTAATGTCGCCAAGATTATCGGCCTATTGGCTTTATTTCGTCACCTCGACATCTTATAAACTGGCAGTTAACCTCGTGGACAGCATGAAGATGGAGGTTGTCGCCGGTGATAACCGCTTACAGCAATTAATTGGAATTCAACCCCTGGATTATAAGGAGGCTATTAGAAAGGCATTTATTAAGATCGAACAAAATCTTGTACTTTCCAGCTGGAAGGATTCACTTGTTGCCGGTAGATTTACAAATTTAAAAGGATACATCCAGGTTCCGACGTTTGGCTGCCTGAAGGATTCCCAGCGTATTAAAATAGACGATCCGGAACGCGTCCTTCAAAATATCTGGTCGATTGGCGGTGAAAAAGGCTGGTATTACGGGAATAGGCTTTGGAGAGTACGAGGGTTTATCGACAAGCTATTTGGAGGTGTAGGATTGAGAAGAGGAAGAACGCATCCAGAGAAAATTTACGAAGGGGATTCGCTCGATTTCTGGAGGGTACTGTTGGCCGATAAAGAGGAAAAGCGATTATTGCTCTTTGCTGAAATGCGACTTCCCGGGGAAGCCTGGCTGGAATTTAAAATAGATGAGGATAACTATCTGCATCAAACGGCTACATTCAGGCCGCGTGGATTATGGGGAAGACTGTACTGGTTTACTATGCTGCCTTTTCATTATTTTATTTTCGGGGGAATGATTAGAAGGATAGCTGTGACCTAGTTGAAGAAGTTCTACTAATCGTCCGTGGCTTCCGGTAAAAATACTTCTGCCATCATACATCGAGCGCTACCCCCACCACAGGTTTCAATGGTTTCCAAATCACTGCTCAAAATTTGAGAATATTTTTCTATCGTCTCGATTTGCTCCGGGGTTAGGCAGTTGTGCGCTGCCAGGCTCATCACCATATACTTGGAATCATCTTTTCCCCGTACCTGAAGCATATTCCCGGCGAAATGATGCATCTGAGCCTCGGTAATGCTAATTATCTCCTTCCCCGAATCCTTGAGGTGTTGTATTACATTGTTCCTCTCCTTTGCATCATCAATGCTGTCCAGACATATAACCACGAAGTCTTCGGCCAGGGCCATCATTACATTGGTATGATAAATTGGCATGCGTTCCCCGTCTACCGTCTGATTGGCTTTAAAAACAACAGGAAAGTAATCGAAATCTTCGCAAAACTCGATAAGCAATTCTTCGTCTGCCCGGGGTGACAGTGCACAGTAGGCCTTCTTTTTCTGACGGTCAAGTACCAAACTACCCGTAGCTTCCAGGAAATAACCTTCTTCCTCTGCGCTGGTATAATCCATAAAACCTTCAATAAGGAAGCCCTCACTTTCCAGTCGGTCCATGATCTCTTCCCGCCGTTCTCTCCTCCTGTTTTCCGCAAACATGGGATACAGTCCTACTATGCCATTCTCATGAAAACTCACCCAGTTATTCGGGAAGATCGAATCGGGGGTATCCATTTTCAAGTCGTCGTGTTCAACTATAACCCGTACTCCAACCGCTCGTAATTTGGCTACAAATGCGTCAAATTCGGCCTGGGCGCGGGCATTTATTTCACTGTTCCTAAGGTCGATGTCTTCCTGAAAATAATTATTTACCGCGGTCTCTTCGTTCATTCTGAACGCCACCGGCCTGATCATCAATATGGTATTAGTGATTTGCTTCATAGGGAAAAAATACAGTGTAAAAATAGATTATTTCGAGCTATTTGGAACCGAAAAATTTGTCTCGAAATCGAATTAATTTCCGAAGTTATAAACAAGTCCTGTACCATATCCGGGACCCTTGAATATATTGCGGCCATCGAAAACATAGGACACACTAACATATACTCCCATGGTGGAAGAAAACGGTTTATAAAGGGTACCGCCAATCTTCTGAAAATCCACTCCAAAAGCCCTGAAATCCTGGGGAGGTGGTGTTCCTCTGTAATCAATTCCACCAAAGGAATGTTGAAAATCATAATACAGATCGTAATACCATTTTCGTCCGGCGTGTCCTGCCTTTAAGGTGGCAGGCAAACTATTGGGAGTGGGATCGGATTTAAACGCGTAACCGCCCTGCAGAGTGGCAAACCAACCTGAAACAAGTTGATAGTGTATCATCGCTTTTAAGTCGATGATGGTGGCCTGCTGACCTATGTCATTCAACCCTCCCAACTCATAATTGGTGAGGTTGGTAGAAAAACCGGCGGCAGTACTAATCTCTATACGGCCGTTTGCCGCATTAAGGGAAATTAAACGATACTTTAAGAAAGCAGAAATATCCTGGAAGTTGGCGTTATCGTCACTGATAATATACGGTATTGCGAGGTTAACATCCAAATTTTCAGCAAGGCCGTATGCTCCAAAAACGTTGGTATAGAAAACAGATCGGCTAATATCCAGCTTGCCTACTTCTCCTCCGCTGAAATACTGAATTCCGTCCTCGAAACCAAGACCTAAAACAATCGATCCTTTATTCTTGCCTTTATAAAAGCCATCGATTCGGCCCTGTGAATAAACAACGCTTACACAAATCGCAAAAATAAAGGTCAGTAATCTTTTCATGATGAATTTTAAAGCTTGGTCGGATAACGCTGCAATTCCCTACAGCGAAATATTCGAAGCAATTAATATGGAAAGAACCGTTTAGAAGCTTAGTTGCTGTCCCGTATCAATGGCATGGTACTGCAGCGCAATAATCCTTCCTGTTTGGCGATTTCCGCATAAGGAACCTCTTCCACAGTAAATCCCTGAGATCGCAGCCAGCTGTTCAACCTGGTGAAGTTCTTTTCAGAAATGATGACTTCCGGTGATATCGAAAAGACATTACTGTTCATATGATACATCTCGTCTTTATCGATATGAAAACAGTTCTCCCTTCCGAAGAAATCGATCAACCATTCATATTCCTCTTCAACTAGAAAACCTTCCTTGTGAATAATACATTTTCCTTTTCCAATCGGCTGGAAACAACAGTCGAGGTGCAGCGCATTGTCTCGCGCAACTGTATTCGATTTTCGAAGGTCGAACGACTTTACCTTTTTATGCGGAAACAATTTCTGAAGGTGTTCCACTGCTTTCATATTCGTTCTGGCGGTTATATAACTGGAATAATCATCTCCGCGGTAGGTTCCCACGAATATATACTCACCCCAGGGCATAACATCGCCTCCTTCTATATGAGCATTTTCAGGAAACTCGATAATTCGGGAGGGGTCAATTTTACTTATCACATGCTCGAGGGCATCGATTTCCCGGGAACGGTCTTCGAGTATGTTGGCTTTTATGAATTTATCCTCGATAACAAAGGCGATATCCCGTGCAAAAATCTGGTTGTAGTCTTCAATTTTCTGAGGTCTGTAAACCTTAACATCGTATTTTTCGAAGATGTTCATCACAGCTTCCATCTCCTTTACCATGTCTTCATCCTTCGGGTATGTACCTGCAATAATATGTTCTGCCGATTTAGGGTCGTATGCATCCTTCAGCAAGGGTACAGGTCCATTACTGTCTGCTCTGCCCAGAATTACTGCGCGAAGCCTGGATATCTCATCTGTGATATGAAGATTCATTTGCTTCAATATATAAAAAGCATCCGGAAAAAGGATGCTTGTTTATTCAAACCACCGGCTGGGGTTTATCGGTCTGATATTTTCTTAAAAGACCTTTGATTCTCTCCGATATACACCTGCCTGGGCCTGCCAATCGGTTCTTTCTTCAACCTCATTTCTCTCCACTGTGCGATCCATCCCGGTAAGCGACCCAGTGCAAACATAGGAGTAAACATTTCCACCGGAATACCCATTGCGCGATACATAATTCCGGAATAGAAATCGACGTTGGGATACAACTTACGATCTACAAAATACGAATCTTCAAGGGCTTCCTTCTCCAGGCCTTTGGCAATATCGAGAACAGGATCCTCAACTCCAAGATCGGACAAAACACTGTCTGCCGCCTTCTTGATGATCTTGGCTCTGGGGTCGAAGTTCTTATAAACCCGGTGTCCGAAGCCCATCAGTCTGAAGGGATCCTTTTTATCTTTCGCCTTGGCCATATATTTCTTAGTATCACCACCATCTTCCTTTATAGCCTCCAGCATTTCAATCACCGCCTGGTTTGCTCCCCCGTGAAGCGGACCCCATAGGGCGGCAATTCCGGCCGATATGGAAACAAATAAACCGGCGTGGGACGAACCAACCATACGAACCGTACTGGTTGAACAGTTTTGCTCGTGGTCGGCATGAAGTATCAACAATTTATCCATGGCATCGACCACCACAGGATTTGATGTGAACTCCCCGCTTGGTTTTTTAAACATCATCTTCAGGAAATTCTCTACATAACCCAGGGAATCATCACCGTAATCCAGGGGTAGTCCGGCGCGCTTCCTGTACGCCCAGGCCGTAAGTACCGGGAACTTCCCGAGAATACGCACAATGGCGTTATACATTTCTTCTTCACTGTCTACATTAACAGAAGAAGGATTGAATGCTACCAATGCCGAAGTAAGGGACGATAATACGCCCATTGGATGAGCCGATTTGGGAAAACCGTCAATGATTTTCTTTACGTCTTCATCTACATGCGACTGCGCCTTGATATCGGAGTGAAATTTGGCAAGGGTCTCGGCTGTTGGCAATTCGCCAAAAATTAATAAGTAGGCCACTTCCAGAAAGTCTGCCTTCTCTGCCAATTCTTCGATGGCGTATCCCCTGTATCGTAGTATCCCCTTTTCACCGTCCAGAAAAGTAATCGCACTTTCACATGACCCGGTGTTCTTAAATCCCGGATCTATGGTGATTATACCAGAAGTTGAACTTCTGAGTGAATTAATATCGATTGCGATTTCGTTTTCAGTACCTACTTTAATTGGAAACTCATAAGAATTACCATCAATGGTAAGTGTAGCAGTTTTGGACATAGCTTAAATTTGACGTAAATTATTAATGATAGGAATGCTAAATTACGAAATATCCGCCTAATTCTTTAACAAATACAGGGTGATGTTAGGTTAAAAAAACCTTAAACTCCGGGCAGATCGATTTCAAACAATTACATAAGAACTAACCTTTCTTGAATTTTTTTCAAACAATTCCGGGCTTAGATCTTAAATGCGTTCCGTTGTGGAAAATAAGCGACATCGCAAAGTTGCTCTTCAATTCGAAGCAGCTGATTGTACTTTGCCATTCGATCACTCCGGGAGGCCGAACCCGTCTTTATTTGCCCACAGTTGAGAGCAACTGCAAGATCGGCGATGGTGTTATCTTCGGTTTCACCACTTCGGTGAGACATTACGGAGGTGTAACCGGCATTTTGCGCCATGCGAACCGCTGCAATTGTTTCAGTAAGGGTGCCTATCTGGTTTACCTTAATTAAAATTGAATTGGCAATCTTTTCATCAATGCCTTTTTTTAGACGATTCACATTGGTTACAAAGAGGTCGTCGCCCACTAGCTGGACCTTATCTCCTACCCGTTCGGTAAGATATTTCCAGCCTTCCCAGTCGTTTTCATCCATTCCGTCCTCGATCGAAATGATAGGATATTTAGCGCACAGATCGGCCAGGTAATCGGCCTGTTCCCTGGAAGAACGAATCTTTCCACTATCGCCTTCGAATTTAGTATAGTTATATTTTCCGTCGATATAGAACTCTGCCGCGGCACAATCCAGGGCAATCATAATCTCATCCCCTAATTTATACCCGGCTTTTTCGCATGCCTGCGCAATAGTGTCCAGTGCGTCCTCC
Organism: Pukyongia sp.; assembly: GCA_030148705.1. Classification (GTDB taxonomy): domain Bacteria; phylum Bacteroidota; class Bacteroidia; order Flavobacteriales; family Flavobacteriaceae; genus Pukyongia. The sequence goes on along the minus strand of JASBSY010000004.1, from coordinate 24,677 downwards.
GTGCCTGAAAGCTTAGGGGCAAAACCACCTTCGTCCCCTACGGCCGTGCTTAAATTCCTATCGTGCAAGACGGTTTTCAGGTTGTGAAAGATCTCCGATCCCATCTGCATGGCGTGGCTAAAGGATTCCGCTTTAACCGGCATAACCATAAACTCCTGGAAGGCTATAGGCGCATCGCTGTGCGAACCCCCGTTAATGATGTTCATCATAGGAACCGGCAGCGTGGAAGCATTCACACCTCCCACATATCGGTAGAGGGGCAATCCCAATTCGTTAGCCGCAGCTTTCGCACAGGCAAGGGACACACCTAGAATGGCATTGGCACCCAGGTTCGATTTGTTTGAGGATCCGTCTAATTCAATCATTATCCGGTCGATTGCAGCTTGTTCAAAAACTGAAAATCCTACCAGGGTTCCTGCTATCTTCCCGTTTACGTTTTCTACAGCCTTGAGTACACCTTTACCCATATAAGCTTTTCCTCCGTCTCTCAGCTCGACAGCCTCGTGTTCTCCTGTAGATGCTCCTGATGGAACCGCCGCACGGCCCAGATAACCGTTTTCGGTGATCACATCAACCTCGATAGTGGGATTCCCACGGGAGTCGAAAATCTGTCGTGCGTGTATATCGGTAATTATACTCATGCGATTTGTAGTTTATGATCCTTTATTGACGAAATAAACTGGTCGAAAAGATAATCGGCATCATGTGGCCCAGGGCTTGCTTCGGGGTGATATTGAACCGAAAATACTGGTTTGTCTTTCATTCTGATGCCGGCCGCGGTATGATCGTTCAAATGGACATGTGTAATTTCTATCTCCGGATGTGCTTCGGCCTCCTCCCGGTTAATGGCAAAGCCGTGGTTTTGAGATGTGATCTCCCCTTTCCCGGTTAAGAGGTTCATAATGGGATGGTTGATACCGCGATGCCCGTGATGCATCTTATAAGTTGAAATTCCATTGGCCAGCGCAATTACCTGGTGTCCGAGACAAATTCCGAATAAGGGTACTTTGGCGTCGATGATCTCTTTTGTAAGCTGTATAGCTGCAGACAATGGTTCGGGATCACCCGGGCCATTGGATAAAAAGTAGCCGTCCGGGTTAAAGGACTTCATCTCTTCGAAAGTGCTGTCGTAAGGAAAAACTTTTATATAGCAATCTCGTTTGGCAAGGTTCCGCAGTATGTTCCTTTTAATTCCCAGGTCCAGGGCCGAGATCTTATAGGTTGCATCCGGATCTCCGAAAAAATACGGTTCGGCAGTACTCACCTTACTCGATAGCTCAAGGCCTTTCATATCGGGTACTTCTGCCAGTTGTTTCTTTAAATCCTCTATATTGTCCACCTCCGTAGAGATTACGGCATTCATGGCTCCATTGTCCCGAATATAGCTTACCAGTGCCCGCGTATCCACATCACTGATCGCCAAAAGGTTGTGGTCATTAAGAAAATCCTCCAGGGATTTGTCGGCCGCTGCCCGCGAGTACGGATAACTGAAATTTCGGCAAATCAGGCCAGCTATTTTAATGCCTTCCGATTCAACCTCTTCGGTTTGGGTGCCGTAATTTCCTATATGAGCATTGGTGGTAACCATTAATTGCCCGTAATATGAAGGATCGGTGAATATTTCCTGGTAGCCCGTCATCCCGGTGTTAAAACAAACTTCGCCAAAGGCAGTTCCGTCTTTATTGCCGACCGCTTTTCCGTAGAAAATGGTTCCGTCTGCCAGTAAAATAAGTGCTTTTTTGCGTTTTTGGTATTTCATCTTTAGAAAAGAGTTTTACAAAAATAGTATAAAAAAAGGGATAAGCTTGTAATGCTTATCCCCGAGTTATTTACAAATGAATGTTCATTTATTCTTCTTCTTTCTTCGCCTCTTTAGCTTTTGTTTCCTTTGCTGTTGTTGTGGCGGTCGCCGCTGTTGTTGCTGCAGCAGCTTTCGATCCTCCTCCGCGACGGCTACGACGAGTCGATTTCGACTTAGTCGCTTTACCGGCATTGTACAGCTCGTTATAATCTACTAATTCGATCATCGCCATATCGGCGTTGTCGCCCAGTCGATTACCAAGCTTAATTATACGCGTGTAGCCTCCGGGGCGATCTCCCACCTTAGTAGCAACATCCCTGAACAATTCGTTTACTGCTTCCTTCTGACGCAGTCTGCTGAATACGATACGACGGTTGTGAGTTGTATCTTCCTTGGATTTTGTAACCAGAGGTTCAACAAAACGCTGAAGCGCTTTTGCTTTGGCAACAGTAGTATTGATTCGCTTGTGTTCAATCAGGGAACAGGCCATATTTGCCAACATTGACTTTCTGTGCGCTGTCTTTCTACCTAAGTGGTTGTTTTTTCTTCCGTGTCTCATGACATTTTGTTTTAATCATCATCTCGCTCTACCCCTCCGGGGAGCAAAATATGATGTATTAATCTTTATCTAATTTATATTTTGAAAGGTCCATGCCGAAGCTAAGTCCTTTTACATTTACCAGTTCTTCTAACTCGGTTAGTGATTTCTTTCCGAAGTTTCTGAATTTCATCAGATCGTTCTTGTTATAAGAAACCAGGTCTCCCAGTGTATCTACTTCGGCTGCCTTCAAACAATTTAGGGCACGAACACTAAGGTCCATGTCGACTAATTTTGTTTTAAGCAACTGTCGCATATGAAGCGATTCCTCATCGTACGATTCGGTTTGAGCGATCTCATCAGCTTCAAGTGTAATGCGCTCGTCACTGAACAACATGAAGTGGTGGATAAGTGTTTTAGCTGCTTCGGTAAGAGCGTCCTTGGGATGGATAGATCCGTCTGTTACGATTTCGAATACCAATTTCTCGTAATCCGTCTTCTGCTCTACACGATAGTTCTCAATGCTGTACTTAACATTTTTGATGGGCGTGTAGATCGAATCGGTGAAAATTGTACCCAAAGGTGCATTTGCCTTTTTATTCTCTTCAGCCGGAACATAGCCTCTACCCTTCTCGATCGTGATCTCGAAGTTAAGGTTCACTTTAGCATCCATATTACACACTACAAGCTCCGGGTTTAGTACCTGGAAACCTGAAATGAATTTTTGGAAATCCCCTGCGGTTAATTGCTGGGCTCCGGAAACAGAAACTGTTACAGTTTCATTGTCGATCTCATCGATCTGTCGCTTGAAACGTATCTGCTTCAGGTTAAGAATGATCTCGGTGACATCCTCAACAACTCCGGCAATGGTCGAAAATTCGTGATCTACTCCTTCAATGCGAACGGAGGTAATTGCGAACCCTTCCAATGAAGAAAGTAATACTCGTCTTAATGCGTTACCCACAGTCAATCCATAACCGGGTTCCAGGGGTCGAAATTCGAATTTCCCCTCGAAATCCGTGGAATTGATCATGATAACTTTATCAGGCTTTTGAAAACTAAATACTGCCATAGTGTGACTCCTCTGTTTTTATTATTTAGAATATAATTCGACGATAAACTGCTCGTTGATGTTCTCTGGAATCTGGATTCGCTGTGGTACAGAAACAAATGTTCCTTCCATTTTTTCAGCGTTCCAGGTAATCCATTCGTACACATGACTTGCATTCGCCAACGAATTTTGAATGGCTTCAAGAGATTTTGACTTCTCTCTAACCGCAACAACATCACCCGGCTTCAATTGATATGAAGGGATGTTAACTTTCTCGTTGTTTACAGTGATATGTCTGTGCGACACTAACTGTCGAGCTGCGCTTCGGCTTGGTGCAATACCCATACGGTATACAACATTGTCCAGACGCGACTCACAAAGTTGAAGCAATACCTCTCCGGTAATCCCGGTTGAAGCGGTTGCTCTCTTAAACATATTTCTGAACTGACGCTCAAGAATACCATAGGTATACTTCGCTTTTTGCTTCTCCATCAACTGGATTGCATATTCAGATTTTTTACCGCGACGACGGTTATTACCGTGCTGTCCCGGGGGATAATTTCTTTTTTCGAACGACTTATCGTCTCCGAAGATAGCTTCCCCGAACTTTCGGGCTATTTTTGATTTTGGACCAGTATATCTTGCCATTTTTTAAGGTTATAGAAGGTAAAACTAAATTAAGGTCTTAACTATCCTCTAGCTTCGTTTGTCCTTCAGATTGATACTATTTAAAATTAAACTCGACGTCTTTTTGGTGGACGACAACCGTTATGTGGCATTGGAGTTACATCGATGATCTCGGTAACTTCAATTCCTCCGTTATGAATAGATCGGATAGCAGATTCTCTACCATTTCCCGGTCCTTTCACATAAACTTTTACTTTGCGTAAACCTGCCTCCTGAGCTACTGCAACCGCATCTTCGGCGGCTAACTGAGCAGCATAAGGAGTGTTCTTCTTCGATCCTCTGAAGCCCATTTTACCGGCCGAAGACCAGGAGATAACATCCCCGTTCTTATTGGTTAACGAGATAATGATGTTGTTGAAGGAAGCCGTAATATGCGCTTCTCCAACCGACTCAACATTAACCTTACGTTTCTTAGTGCTTTTTGCTTTTGCGCTAGTCTTTGCCATATCTCTAGGTATTATTTAGTTGCCTTCTTCTTGTTAGCAACTGTTTTACGTTTTCCTTTTCTTGTTCTGGAGTTATTCTTAGTGCGCTGTCCTCTTAACGGAAGACCAGTTCTGTGTCGAATTCCTCTGTAACATCCGATGTCCATCAAGCGCTTAATGCTCAACTGAACCTCGCTACGTAATTCACCTTCGATCTTGAAAGACCCAACAGCTTCACGAATTGATCCGATCTCGTCGTCGTTCCATTCGCTTACTTTTTTGTCTTCGTCAACTCCGGCTTTTTCAAGTATATCCTGGGCACGACTCTTACCGATTCCGAAGATATACGTTAACGCGATTACACCCCTTTTATGCTTCGGGATATCTACACCTGCGATTCTTGCCATAACTTATCCTTGTCTTTGTTTGAACCTAGGGTTCTTTTTGTTAATTACATATAATCTGCCCTTTCTGCGTACAATCTTGCAGTCGGCACTTCTTTTCTTTACTGATGCTCTTACCTTCATAGCTATTAGTATCTGTATGTTATTCGAGCCTTTGACAAATCGTACGGGCTCATTTCTAATTTAACCTTATCTCCGGGAAGTAACTTGATGTAATGCATTCTCATTTTTCCCGAAATATGTGCTGTAACGATATGACCATTTTCCAATTCGACGCGGAACATTGCGTTAGACAATGCCTCTACAATTGTTCCATCCTGTTCTATTGCTGGTTGTTTTGCCATAATTATGCTACTGCTTTTCTGTTTTTACCGGACTTCATCAGACCGTCGTAATGACGATTCAACAAGTACGAATTAATTTGCTGCATGGTATCGATTGCCACACCTACCATAATGAGTAGGGAGGTACCTCCGAAAAACAATGCCCACCCCTGCTGAACACCCAACAACTTCACTGCAAACGCAGGAGCAATTGCTATAAGCGCAAGGAATATGGATCCGGGCAGTGTAATTTGCGACATAACCCTGTCGAGGAATTCGGCCGTATCGGTTCCCGGTTTAATTCCGGGGATAAAGCCACCGCTTCGTTTCAGGTCGTCTGCCATCTTATTGGTAGGAACCGTAATCGCCGTATAGAAATACGTAAATATGATGATCAGGATCGCAAATACCACGTTGTACCACAGTCCGAAAATATCACTGAAATTAGCCTGAATGGTCTTTGCAAATTCGCTGTCCGACAGACTGGCTACGGCCGAGGGTACGAACATGATCGCCTGAGCGAAGATGATCGGCATTACTCCCGAAGCATTCAGTTTTAAGGGTATGAACTGGCGGGCTCCAAAGATATTCTTCTCATAGCCTCCGCTAGCCGTACGCCTTGCGTACTGTACCGGAATCTTTCGCACCGCCATGACCAGCATGACCGAGGCGAGTATAATGATAAACCAGATAACCACTTCAATTAATATCATGATCACATCACCTGCTCCCGGTTGAAGTCTTGAAGCCACACTCTGCGCAAAACTTTGCGGTAAGGTAGCAATGATTCCTACCATGATCAGGATGGAAATACCATTTCCAATTCCCTTATCGGTGATCTTCTCTCCAAGCCACATCGCAAAGATACAGCCGGTTACCAGAATGATTACCGAAGAAATATAGAACATTGGAGTCTGTCCGAGAATAAACGCCTCTGTAGGCACTCCCAAAGCAGGTAAACCTGCCAGGTAACTCGGTGCCTGCACCAAACAGATACCTATTGTGAGCCAGCGAGTGATCTGATTGATCTTCTTTCGCCCGCTCTCTCCTTCTTTCTGTAATTTTTGCAGATATGGTACGGCAATTTGCATTAGCTGTACCACGATGGATGCGGATATATACGGCATAATACCAAGAGCGAAGACAGACGCGTTTGCGAATGCTCCCCCGGTAAAAGCGTTTAACAGTCCGCCTATTCCACCTGCATCAAACTTTCCGGCAAACTCTGCTAATTTCGAAGCATCGATCCCGGGTAATGTTACCTGCGCACCAAAGCGGTATACCAATAATAGTCCGAGAGTTACAACAATTCTATTGCGCAGCTCTTCGATCTTAAAAACATTCTTTATGGTTTCTATAAACTTCATTGGTGCTTCTTGATTACAGTGTTACTACTTCACCACCGGCAGCTTCAATAGCTTCTTTTGCTGAGGCAGTAAACTTGTGTGCAGATACGGTTAATTTCGCCTTCAACTCACCTCTTCCGAGGATCTTCACCAAATCATTCTTTCCGGCCAAACGCAGACTTATCAAGGTGTCTAAATCTACAGTATCTTTTATTTTCTTATCGTCCACTAATTTCTGAAGGGTATCGATGTTTACTCCCTGATACTCTTTGCGATTAATGTTAGTAAATCCGAACTTAGGAACACGTCTTTGTAATGGCATTTGCCCTCCTTCAAATCCGATCTTCTTAGAATAACCGGAACGTGACTTCGCACCTTTGTGCCCACGACCTGAAGTTCCGGCTTTACCGGAGCCCTGGCCTCGCCCTAAACGCTTTCCTTTATTGTTAACAGATCCCTCTGCTGGTTTTAAGTTACTTAAATCCATTTCGTATATCTTATTTGGTCTCTACCGAAACCAGGTGATTAACTTTGTTTATCATACCAAGAATGTTTGGCGTGTCATCGTGCTCTACTGTCTGACCGATTTTCTTCAGTCCCAGCGCTTCGAGCGTTCTCTTTTGGGTCTTCGTACGGTTGATCGCACTCTTCACCTTTGTTACTTTAATTTTTGCCATTTTCCTGTATTTTATCCTTTATACAATTTCTCAAGAGAGATTCCTCTTTGTTTTGCAACAACCTGAGCACTTCGCAACTGCAATAATGCATCGAAGGTAGCTTTTACCACGTTGTGCGGGTTTGAGGATCCTTGAGATTTCGACAATACATCGTGTACACCAACAGCTTCGAGCACGGCACGAACTGCACCACCTGCAATAACCCCGGTACCGGGAGCCGCCGGAAGTAATGTTACACGTGCACCACCGTACTTACCTTTTTGTTCGTGAGGAAGTGTTGCCTTGTTCAACGGGATGCGTACAAGATTCTTCTTGGCATCCTCTATGGCTTTGGCGATTGCACTGGCTACGTCCTTAGATTTCCCTAATCCGTGTCCAACTACACCATTTTCATCCCCTACAACTACAATAGCTGAAAATCCGAAAGCTCTACCACCTTTGGTCACTTTGGTAACACGTTGTACCCCTACCAATCGATCCTTTAATTCAAGTCCGCCCGGCTTTACTATTTCTACGTTTTTATAATCCTGATACATAGTTCCTAAAATTTAAGTCCGGCTTCGCGAGCCCCTTCAGCTAATGATTTTACTCTTCCGTGGTACAGGTAACCGCCTCGATCGAAAGACACGGTTTCTACTCCTGCCTTCTGAGCTTTTTCTGCGATTGCCTTTCCTACTAACTTTGCGGCTTCAGTCTTATTTACTTTTGAAGCGTCAATATCTTTGTCTCTTGAAGACGCAGCAGTGATGGTTTTCCCATTTACATCGTCAATAAGTTGCGCATAGATCTCTTTATTGCTTCGGAAAACAGCCAAACGCGGTCGTTGCTCCGTACCTGATACAGTTTTGCGAATTCTGAATCGCAAACGAGTTCTTCTATCTTGTTTTGATAATGCCATAACTTTATCTCTTATGCAGATTTACCTGCTTTTCTTCTAATTTGTTCACCTACAAACTTAATTCCTTTTCCTTTGTAAGGTTCAGGCTTGCGGAACCCGCGGATCTTAGCCGCTACCTGTCCCACTAACTGCTTGTCGTGTGATGTTAATTTTACGATTGGATTCTTTCCTTTTTCGGAAACTGTTTCCACTTTTACTTCTGGAGCGATATCCATAACGATGTTATGAGAAAAACCAACCGCAAGATCCAATTTCTGTCCCTGGTTTGAAGCTCTATATCCAACTCCCACCAATTCCAGTTGCTTAGTCCAGCCTTTAGAAACACCTTCGATCATATTATCGACAAGTGATCTGTAGAGACCGTGTTTTGCTTTGTGTTCTTTCGATTCGGACGGCCGTGTAACAAATACATTTCCATCTTCAACTTTAACGCTAACTCCTTCAATTGACTGAGTTAACTCGCCTAATTTTCCTTTAACGATGATTGCGTTGTCTTTTACTTCAACTGTAACACCATCAGGAATCGCTACCGGGTTATTACCTATTCTTGACATTTCTTTCTGTCTTTAAGTTAGTATACGTAGCAAAGTACTTCGCCTCCAATATTCTGTGCCTGGGCCTGCTTTCCTGTCATAACTCCTGCTGAAGTAGACACAATTGCAATTCCCAAACCATTCAGAATTCTTGGCATTTCCGAAGAACCTGCATATTTACGTAAACCGGGTTTACTAATTCGTTGCATTCTCTTGATCACCGGTTCCTTTGTAAGCTTGTCGTACTTCAAAGCGATTTTGATAGTTCCCTGAGGTCCCTTGTCGTCTTCGAATTTGTAGCTTAGAACGTATCCCTGATCAAACAAAATCTTTGTTATCTCCTTTTTTAAATTAGAAGCCGGGATCTCCACTACACGGTGTCCTGCCTTCACTGAATTTCTAACGCGAGTTAGATAATCTGCTATAGGATCTGTTGTCATTTATTTTTATTTGCGGTAATGGTTTTCGACCTGGGTCGAACCTAAAACCAGTTTATAATTTTACCAACTTGCTTTTCTAACTCCGGGGATCAATCCTTTGTTTGCCATTTCACGGAACATAACCCGTGAAATTCCAAAGGTTCTCATATACCCTTTTGGTCTCCCTGTTAACTTGCAACGATTGTGCAAGCGAACCGGTGAAGAGTTCTTCGGAAGTTTCTGAAGTCCTTCCCAATCGCCGGCTTCTTTTAAAGCTTTGCGCTTGGCAGCGTACTTCTCAACCAATTTTCGTCTCTTTACCTCACGGGCTTTCATTGATTCTTTAGCCATCTCTTAGTTCTTTTTAAAAGGGAGTCCCAATTCTGTTAATAATGATTTCGCTTCCTTATCGGTCTCGGCAGAAGTAATAAAAGTGATATTCATCCCTTCTATTTTCTTCACCTTGTCGATATCCACTTCGGGAAATATGATCTGTTCGGTAATACCCAATGAGTAATTACCTCTACCGTCGAACCCGGTGGTTTTTATTCCGTTGAAGTCGCGAACCCTTGGCAGAGCAGAAGTAATAAGTCTGTCTAAAAACTCATACATACGCTCACCGCGAAGTGTTACCTTCGCTCCAATAGGCATTCCTTTACGAAGCTTAAAGGCAGCAACATCCTTTTTAGAAATTGTTGCAATAGCCTTTTGACCTGTAATATTGGTTAATTCTTCTACAGAATAATCGATCAGTTTCTTATCGGCTACAGCTGCACCTACCCCTCTAGAAACGACAATTCGCTCCAGTTTAGGTACCTGCATTACGTTCTTGTACCCGAACTCATCGGTTAGAGCATTGATAACTCTGCTCTTGTACTCTTCTTTAAGTCTTGGTGTATATCCCATAACTATATCTCTTGATTCGATTTTTTAGAAAATCGTATTTTTTTACCATCTTCCATTCTATATCCTACGCGTGTTGCTTCTCCCGATTTAGGATCCACCAACGCCAGGTTAGAAATGTGAATAGGAGCTTCTTTTTCGGTAATTCCGCCCTGAGGATTAGCCGCACTTGGCTTCTCATGCTTCTTTACGGTATTCACTCCCTCTACAATTGCTTTATTTTTATCACGGAGCACCTTCATTATCTTACCTTCCGAACCTTTGTGTTCTCCGGTAGTAACTACCACGGTATCTCCAGATTTAAGTTTAAGCTTTCCCATTTTGATCTTCGTATTAAAGCACCTCGGGTGCCAATGATACTATTTTCATGAATTGTTTATCGCGAAGTTCACGAGCTACCGGGCCGAAAACACGTGTTCCTCTCATCTCACCCTGGGGGTTGAGGAGTACACAAGCGTTATCGTCGAAACGAATATAAGATCCGTCCGGGCGTCGCACTTCTTTTACGGTACGTACAACCACAGCTGTAGAAACAGCACCTTTCTTTATAGTTCCGTTTGGAGTCGCATCCTTTACAGTTACCACGATCTTATCCCCAATAGAAGCGTATCTTTTCTTAGTACCGCCCAATACACGGATACATAGTACTTCCTTTGCACCGGTATTGTCTGCTACTTTTAGTCTTGATTCTTGTTGTATCATGATTACTTCGCTCTTTCAATTATTTCTACTAGCCTCCAACATTTGGTTTTACTTAAAGGTCGTGTTTCCATGATCTTTACTGTATCGCCTTCGTTGCAGTCGTTCTTTTCGTCGTGTGCTACGTACTTCTTCGTCTTTAAAACGAATTTTCCATACATAGGGTGTTTCACTTTTTTAACCTCGGCAACAACGATGGATTTTTCCATTTTGTTACTGGTTACTACACCTATACGTTCTTTTCTTAAGTTTCTTTTTTCCATCTTTCAGCTTCGTACCGTTATTGTTCGTCTCTTTTTGTTAGTTCTGTCGCAATTCGAGCTATAGTTCTACGATGAGCTCTTAACTGAATTGGATTCTCCAACGGTGAAATGGTGTGAGCCATTCGCAGGTCTGAATAAGCCTGTCTGGATTCTGCAAGTTTCTCTTGTAGTTCCGCTGTTGATGCTTTATTTATCTCTGATTGTTTCATCTTTCAAAAAATTAAGCTTGATAATCTCTGGACATTACAAATTTCGTCTTAACAGGGAGCTTCTGAGCCGCAAGGCGCAATGCTTCCTTTGCAGTTTCCAGAGGAACTCCGGATACTTCAAACAAAATCCTGCCAGGTTTTACAACAGCTGCATAATATTCAACCGCACCTTTACCTTTACCCATACGTACCTCGAGAGGTTTCTTAGTGATAGGCTTATCCGGAAAAATCATAATCCAGATAGAACCTTCCCTTTTCATATATCGGGTAGCAGCAATACGCGCAGCTTCAATTTGACGTGCTGTCAAGAAATTCGAGTCTAAAGATTTAATACCGAAGGTTCCGTAGGCAAGCTGATTACCTCGACCGGCGTTACCCTTCATACGGCCCTTCTGTTGTTTACGGTATTTTGTTCTCTTGGGTTGTAACATTTTCTTCTGTTTAAAAAATTACTTTCTACGACGTGCTTTGTTATTACCACCTCGCCCGGCTCCACCTTTTCCTCCTTTTTTGGTTAAACCAACAAGGGGAGAAAGTTCTCTTTTACCATATACTTCACCTTTCATGATCCATACTTTAACACCCAGTCTACCGTAAGTAGTGTGTGCCTCCACTAAAGCATAGTCAATATCGGCTCTGAAGGTCGATAAAGGAATACGTCCATCCTTGTAAGACTCCGAACGCGCCATTTCAGCACCGTTCAGTCGTCCCGAGATCATGATCTTGATACCCTCCGCGTTCATACGCATGGCGGCAGCAATTGCCATTTTAATTGCACGTCGATACGAGATTCTGTTCTCGATTTGGCGGGCAACACTGGATGCAACTAAATACGCATCTAGCTCAGGTCTCTTGATCTCATGAATGTTAATCTGTACTTCTTTACCGGTAATCTTCTTAAGCTCTTCTTTCAGCTTGTCTACCTCCTGGCCACCTTTACCGATAATAATACCGGGACGGGCAGTGGTGATAGTAACGGTTACAAGCTTAAGCGTACGCTCAATAATTACTCTGGACACACTAGCTTTACTTAAACGAGCATGGATGTACTTTCTAATCTTGTCGTCTTCGGCTAGTTTGTCGCCGTAGTCGTTGCCTCCGTACCAGTTGGATTCCCAACCTCTGATGATACCTAAGCGATTCCCGATTGGATTTGTCTTCTGTCCCATTTATTACTTGCTTTGTGTGTTATCGTTAGCTCCTAAAACCAGTGTTACGTGGTTGGAACGTTTTCTAATTCTGTGTGCGCGACCCTGCGGTGCCGGACGAAGTCTTTTCAGCATTGTCCCGCCGTCCACTCGAATCTCCTTAATAAAAAGATCTGCATCCTCGATCGAAGCGTCTTCGTTCTTTGCCTGCCAGTTTGCAATGGCGGAAAGCAACAATTTCTCCAAACGACGCGAAGCTTCTTTCGGACTAAACTTCAAAATATTAAGCGCCTTGTCTATCTTTTCACCTCGTACTTGATCAGCAACTAATCGCATCTTCCTCGGTGAAGTAGGGCAATTGTTCAATTTGGCAAAGTATTGCGTTTTCTTTGCTTCCTTGATACGTTCTGCTCTTTCTCTTTTACGAACTCCCATGGCCTATTATTTTTTACCTTTATTTTTTGCACCAGCATGACCACGGAATGATCTAGTAGGTGAAAATTCTCCTAATTTATGTCCTACCATATTCTCAGTTACATAAACCGGCACAAACTGGCGGCCGTTGTGAACTGCAATGGTTTGCCCAACAAAATCGGGTGTGATCATAGAAGCACGCGACCAGGTTTTGATAACGGTCTTCTTGTTCGAATCAACGTTTTGCTGAACTTTCTGCTCTAACTTGTAGTGAACGTAAGGTCCCTTTTTTAATGATCTTGCCATAGCTTATTTCTTTCTACGTTCGATAATATATTTATTACTCGCTTTCGATCTGGAACGCGTTCTGTATCCCTTAGCAGGAATTCCGTTTCTAGATCTCGGGTGTCCACCTGAAGACTTCCCTTCACCACCACCCATTGGGTGATCTACCGGGTTCATCACAACTGGTCTTGTACGAGGTCTTCTTCCAAGCCATCTCGATCTACCGGCCTTACCTGATACAAGCAACTGGTGGTCACTGTTGGAAACAGCACCAATGGTTGCCATACAACTGGCCAGAATCATTCTGGTTTCACCTGAAGGAAGTTTAACGGTAGCGTATTTTTTGTCTCGGGCCATCAACTGTGCGAATGCACCAGCCGAACGCGCCATTACAGCTCCCTGCCCGGGGTGTAATTCGATACAGGAAATAATAGTACCTAATGGAATGTTACTCAAAGCCATCGCGTTTCCAATCTCCGGAGCAACGCTTTCGCCCGATACGATGTTCTGTCCAACCTGAAGTCCGTTCTGAGCGACTACATATCGCTTTTCACCATCCTGGTAATTAACCAGGGCGATAAACGCCGTACGGTTTGGATCGTATTCTATAGTCGCCACAGTTCCGGGAATTCCGGTCTTGTCGCGCTTAAAATCAATAATTCGGTATTTTCTCTTATGACCACCACCTTTGTAGCGCATGGTCATCTTACCTTGACTGTTTCTACCACCTGATCTCTTTTTCGGAGCTAATAAACTCTTCTCCGGCTTATCAGTTGTAATGGCGTCAAAACCATTTACAACTCTAAAACGCTGACCTGGTGTGATAGGTTTTAATTTTCTTACTGACATTGTTGTCTAATTAATATCTAATTGCTTAGATGTTACTGTAAAAATCAATTGTATCACCTTCCGCCACCTGTACAATTGCCTTCTTAATAGCATTTGTTTTACCAGTCTGGATTCCTGTCTTTGTATAACGGGTTTTCCTGTTCGGGCGGACATTCATTGTGCGAACTGCGATAACAGAAACTCCATAAGCCGCTTCAACAGCTTTTTTGATCTCTACCTTATTCGCCTGTGGATTCACTACAAAACCGTACTTGTTATTTAACTCAGCATCGGCAGTAGCTTTTTCTGTAATTATAGGTTTAATTAAGATATTCATCTTGTTTCTATTTACTTAAGTTCGTTTCAATTCCTTCCAAAGAACCTTCAAACAGCACTACACTGTTTGCATTCATAATTTTGTAAGTACTTAATTCTGAGTTAGTTATAACTTCTGTACCTTTCAAATTGCGAGACGACAAATATACGTTATTATTCGACTCTCCCAACACAAACAAAGACTTTTTGTTTTCAAGCCCAAGCGACTTCAATACTGAAGTAAAATTCTTCGATTTCGGCTCGTCAAAATTAAGATCTTCGATTACCACGATGGCTTTGTCATTTGCTTTGATAGACAATGCAGAACGACGCGCCAAACGCTTAAGGTTTTTGTTTAATTTAAAGGAATAACTTCTCGGTCTTGGACCAAAAATCCGGCCACCACCTTTGAATAATCCGGACTTAATACTTCCGGCACGGGCGGTTCCTGTTCCTTTTTGCTTCTTTATCTTACGGGTACTACCAGTAATCTCTGCACGCTCCTTGGCTTTGTGAGTTCCCTGACGCTGATTTGCCAGGTACTGCTTCACATCAAGATAAACCGCATGATTGTTTGGCTCGATCCCGAACACCTCTTTAGAAAGTTCTACTTTCCTGCCGGTGTCTTTTCCGTTTAAATCTAATACCGCTACCTTCATTATTTCTGAATCGTTACATAAGAATTCTTATGACCAGGCACACAGCCTTTCACAACAAGAAGGTTCTTCTCAGGAACCACCTTTAAAACTCTTAAATTTTCTACTTTCACTTTTTCATTCCCCATTTGGCCGGCCATCTTCATTCCTTTGAAAACTCTCGCAGGATACGAAGCGGCTCCAATAGAACCGGGAGCTCTTAATCGGTTATGCTGCCCGTGAGTCGCCTGACCCACACCACCAAAACCGTGGCGCTTTACAACCCCCTGGAAACCTTTACCTTTTGAAGTACCCGCGATATCCACGAATTCCCCTTCGATAAAATGTTCCACAGTGATCGTATCACCTAATTTGTAATCTTCTTCAAATCCCTGGAATTCAACAACGCGACGCTTAGCAACGGTACCTGCTTTCTTGGCATGGCCTTGAGCAGCTTTACTTGCAGTCTTTTTGTCATCGAAACCAAGTTGAAGAGCACTATACCCGTCAACCTCTTCGGTTCTGACTTGGGTAACAACACAGGGGCCCGCTTCGATAACAGTACACGGAATGTTCTTTCCGTTCTCGTCAAAGATGCTGGTCATCCCTATCTTTTTTCCAATTAACCCAGACATATTTATTTATTATTAGTTATTAATTAATTCTCTCTTGTTTTAGTCCTTTCCGCCGGAGGTTAAAAAAACAGGGCCAAAATAAATTCAGCCCTGAATTTTATTTTGTTTCCGTTTTTCCTTCGCACGCAGCTCCGGACATGTATTGAAGCAAATCGCTTCAGTTTCTCATTACACCTTGATCTCTACTTCTACCCCGCTTGGCAACTCAAGTTTCATGAGTGCGTCGATGGTTTTGGAAGAGGAGCTGTAAATATCCAGCAGTCGCTTATACGAGCTCAACTGGAACTGCTCTCTACTCTTTTTGTTCACGTGAGGTGAACGCAATACGGTAAAGATCTTTTTATGTGTTGGTAACGGTATTGGCCCAGTTACAACTGCACCTGTACTCTTTACGGTCTTAACGATTTTCTCAGCAGATTTGTCTACTAAATTATGATCGTAAGATTTTAATTTAATTCTTATTTTTTGACTCATTGCTGAAATATTAAACGTTAGCGGTTCCTCTTGTTGCTGCAATCACTTCCTGTGAAATATTGGATGGGGTTTCGGCATAATGCGAAAACTCCATGGTGGATGTTGCACGCCCCGAAGAAAGTGTTCTAAGGGTTGTTACATATCCAAACATTTCAGAAAGCGGTACTTCAGCTTTTACAACTTTAGCTCCGGCACGGTCGCCCATGTTATTTACCTGGCCGCGGCGACGGTTAAGGTCTCCAACGATATCACCCATATTCTCTTCAGGAGTGATTACTTCCAGTTTCATTATAGGCTCCATGATCACGGCACCTGCAGCCTTGGCCGCAGCTTTAAATCCGAGTTTTGCAGCAAGTTCGAAAGACAACTGATCCGAATCCACCGGGTGGAAAGATCCGTCCTTTAACGTAACTTTCATGCTGTCTACTTCGAATCCTGCCAGAGGACCATTCTTCATCGCCTCTTTAAATCCTTTTTCAACGGAAGGAACAAATTCCTTAGGAATGTTTCCACCTTTGATTTCGTTCACAAACTCCAGCCCTTCAGCCTTTGTATCGTCTGCAGGTCCTAAGGTAAACACGATATCGGCAAATTTACCACGTCCACCGGTTTGTTTCTTGTACACTTCACGGTGATCGGCCGAACGGGTAATCGCTTCCTTGTACTCAACCTGTGGTTGTCCCTGGTTTACTTCAACCTTAAACTCTCGTCTTAAACGGTCTACAATAATATCCAGGTGAAGCTCACCCATTCCCGAAATGATAGTTTGTCCCGATGCCTCGTCTGTACGCACCTGGAAGGTAGGATCTTCTTCAGCCAATTTAGCCAAAGCCATACCAAGTTTATCGACATCGGCCTTGGTTTTTGGCTCCACCGCAATACCAATTACAGGATCAGGGAAATCCATCGATTCGAGAACAATAGGATGCTTCTCGTCAGACATGGTGTCTCCGGTCTTAATATCTTTAAATCCTACAGCTGCTCCAATATCACCGGCTTCGATATAATCGATCGCATTTTGTTTGTTGGAGTGCATCTGATAGATACGTGAGATTCGCTCTTTTTTTCCTGAACGGTTGTTAAGGATATAAGAACCTGCATCCAGTCTACCGGAGTACGCACGGAAGAACGCCAAACGCCCTACGAAAGGATCGGTAGCGATCTTAAATGCCAATGCAGCAAAAGGTGCAGTAACATCTGGCTTACGGATCTCTTCTTTTTCAGTATCGGGGTTAATACCTACAATACCTTCCTTGTCCACCGGAGAAGGGAGGTAACGACAAACCGCGTCCAGTAAAAACTGAACTCCTTTATTCTTAAATGCAGATCCGCAGATCATCGGGATGATGCTCATATCCATTACGGCAGCACGCAGCGCAGCATGCACTTCGTCTTCAGTAATAGAATCCTCATCTTCCATATATTTTTCAAGCAGGCTCTCGTCGTATACAGCAACTTCTTCAATAAGTTTACCGCGATACAAACGCGCTTCTTCTTTTAATTCTTCAGGGATATCAACCACATCGAAGGTAGCTCCCAGGGTTTCGTCATGCCAGATAATGGCACGGTTCTTAACCAGGTCTACAACTCCTTTGAAATCGATCTCGTCTCCAATAGGCAAAACGATTGGCACCGCATTGGAACCAAGCATATCTTTTACCTGCTGACAAACCATTAGGAAATTCGATCCCTGACGGTCCATCTTGTTTACAAATCCCATTCGGGGAACCTTGTAATTATCGGCCAGCCTCCAGTTCGTTTCAGACTGAGGTTCAACACCATCAACCGCACTAAAAAGGAAAACCAATCCGTCGAGTACACGTAAGGATCGGTTCACTTCCACGGTGAAATCAACGTGACCGGGAGTATCGATTATGTTAAAGTGGTATCCTTTAGCATCTTCGGTAGGTTGTCCGTTCTCCATAGGAAACGTCCAGGTACAGGTAGTCGCGGCCGATGTAATCGTAATTCCACGCTCTTGCTCCTGTTCCATCCAGTCCATGGTAGCTGCACCATCGTGCACCTCACCAATTTTGTGACTTACCCCTGTATAGTAAAGGATACGTTCGGTAGTTGTGGTTTTACCGGCATCAATATGCGCAGCAATCCCTATATTTCTTGTATATTTTAAATCTCTTTGTGCCATTATTTTTTAGAATCTGAAATGTGAGAATGCTTTATTTGCTTCGGCCATCTTGTGCGTATCGGTACGCTTTTTAACCGCAGCGCCTTCTTCTTTTGCAGCAGCCAGAATCTCAGCAGCTAATTTCTGCGCCATGGATTTTTCGTTTCTCTTACGCGCATAAAGGATTAACCATTTCATCGCGGTAGAGATCTTGCGATCCGGGCGTATTTGCATTGGGATTTGAAAGGTAGCACCACCCACTCTTCGGCTTCGTACTTCAACATGTGGCATTACGTTGGAAAGTGCATCTTTCCACAATTCAACTCCAGTTTTCTCGTCGTCTTGTTTTTTCTCCTCCACGATATCAATCGCATCGTAGAATACTTTAAAAGCCACCGACTTCTTTCCGTCCCACATCAGGTTGTTCACAAAACGTGTTACCAACTGATCGTTAAACCTGGGATCCGGTAAAAGGGGTCTCTTTTTGGCTTGTCTTTTTCTCATGTCTTCTCTTTAAAAGTTTTTGTTACTTCTTAGGGCGTTTTGCTCCGTATTTGGATCGACGTTGTGTACGGCCTTCAACACCAGCGGTGTCTAATGCGCCACGCACAATGTGATACCGAACTCCCGGCAAATCCTTTACCCTTCCACCTCTAACCAATACTATCGAGTGCTCTTGTAAATTGTGTCCTTCACCTCCGATGTACGCGTTTACTTCCTTACCGTTCGTTAACCTAACCCTTGCAACTTTACGCATTGCAGAGTTCGGTTTCTTAGGCGTAGTAGTATATACACGTGTACACACACCGCGGCGTTGCGGGCACGAATCCAAAGCAGCCGATTTACTCTTCTTGGTTATTTTGGCTCTTCCTTTTCGTACTAATTGTGAAATAGTTGGCATATAAAATCCTGATTATACTAAATTATTTTTCCTAAATCCCCTTTTCTAGGGCGTGCAAAGGTAAAAATTAAAATGGATATTTCAAACGTTACAAAATTTATTTTCAGCCGCTTGGCGAATTTCTTTTTTGAAGCATATGAAAACCGAAGACTAAAACGTTAGCTTTACATCGAAAAACAGCCCTTTTTGACACGATTTTTTCACATATTCCTATACCTTAATATATATACCCTTCTCAGCGTTCAGGTTAATTCACAGGAACTATATCTGGAAATTGACGCCGAGATAAAGGTGACCCAGGGCCTGCGTGACACGCTCAATTTAAAATCCTCGTATCCAGATTACAGGACCATTGAAAAGACCGTCGACACTATTCCTGCCATCCTTCAGCGCTTCGGATACCTGGAAGCCGGGATCAATTCGATCGAAAAAAAAAATGACAGTACGTTCGTGGCGGATCTCTTCTTCGGAAAGAAATACAAATACCTTAAAGTTTATTACCAACCTTCAGATTTCAGTAAAAAGGAACTCTCACTGGTTTCCAAACAGATTACCGACAGTTGGTTCGTCTTAACATTCGAAGAGACCGAAATTGCGCTAACCAAACTGAATGCAATCAAGACCGAATCGGGGAACGTCTTTGCCAGAATAAAACTTTCCGACTTCAACAAGGAAGACCCGGATATCATGTCGGCCAGGCTTATTATGACCAGCGGGGAAAAGAGGCAGATCGATTCCATCGCAATTAAAGGGTATGAGAAATTCCCCAGATCGTTCCTGAAATACTATGCCGGGGTGAAAAAGGGTAAGGACTTCAACAGCAAAAAACTAAATCGCCAGAACGAACTGCTCAACGGTCTGGGTTTTGTAAGCACCCTAAAAGGCCCTGAAGTACTCTTTCGAGAAGACAAGACAACCGTATTTTTCTACCTGGAAAAACGCAACAATAATCTCTTCGACGGCATCCTCGGATTTGCAACCGACGAAGAAACAAACAAGCTGCAGTTTAACGGTTATCTCAACCTCGAACTGAACAACAATCTCAATTACGGTGAGCAGTTGCTGGTAAACTATAAGGCCGACGGGAACGAACAACAGAATTTCAGGGCCAGGGCCCGAATGCCCTATTTATTTCGTTCACCCATAGGCCTGGAATTGGAATTAAGGATCTTCAAGCGCGACAGCACTTTTGTAACCACCGAACAAAACATTAAGACAAGTTATCAGATCAGCCCGGCTTCCTCTGCGTTTATAGGGTTTAAAGGAGTTGAATCCAGCAAGCTGCTGGACGATGTACTTGCGGGATCGGCGGTGGAGGATTATACGGCCCGATATTTTACCAATGGTCTTCAGATACTCAAACCACAAAGTGATCCATTGTTTCCTGTTAAGAGTTTAATAGAAGCCTCTTCCGAAATTGGATATAGGGAATTGAAGGAAGGCAGAGACGACCAGATCAGGATCAATCTCACCGCCGCTTCCATCTTTAATCTTAATTATAACAATTCAGTATATCTTCAAAACACTACCGGCATACTGTTCAGTGATACATTCCTCACAAATGAATTATTCAGGTTTGGCGGTATTAACAGTATTCGAGGGTTTAACGAGAACAGTATCGATGCTGAACTCTTCACAGTTCTAAACTCCGAATACCGATACAGGTTCAGCCCGGGATTCTATCTTCACAGCATAATCGATCTGGGGTATTTTGAGAATAGCACCGCCGGCTTAAAACAACAGCTTTACAGTTTCGGAATAGGCATGGGTTTGCTCACAAAAGCAGGTCTTTTGAAATTCAATTTAGCCAACGGAATTTCGGAGGGTCAGAATTTCAAATTTTCAAACTCAAAAATCCATATAAGTCTCTCCTCCCGCTTTTGAATTAAGCTAACAATAGCTTAACAATTCCGTAAAAAAAAAACCAAATTTTAGGGTGGAAAAGTTGTGTAATTAACTTTTTATTGTGATTTTTGGCATTGGCTAATTCAAATAAATTATAAAATGAGAACAAAGTTTAGTGGAATTTTAACGCTATTACTAGCGTTTGTAGTGCAACTCACGTTCGCACAAGAAAAAACGATCTCCGGTACGGTGTCTGATAATACAGGCCTGCCGCTGCCAGGAGTTAACATTGTCGTAAAAGGTACATCCAATGGTACCCAGTCTGACTTTGACGGTAATTACAGCCTTCAGGTCAACGTGGGTCAGCGGTTAGTATTTAGTTACGTCGGTTTCAAGACTACAGAAAAAGCAGTTACTGCCGCCACGAGTACTATAAATGTACAGATGGAAGAGGATGCAGCTGTTCTTGATGAAGTAGTTGTAACCGGATATGGTATTGCCAGGGAACGAAAAACTCTTGGTTATGCCGTAAGTACTATTGAAGCTGAGGCTATTGAAAATAAGCCTGAGTCCGACGTGGTACGATCCCTTAATGGTAAAGTTGCCGGTGTCCAGGTTACTGGAAACTCCGGAGCAACCGGTTCTGGTACGAACTTTATAATTCGTTCCAAGAGTTCCATTAATGGTGATAACCAGCCGCTTTTCATTGTTGATGGTGTTCCATTTGATGCCAGCACCAATAATGGTACTGGAAACTTCGCCGCAGGTAATGCAGTTACAAGTAGCCGTTTTCTTGATTTAGATCCAAACAACGTTGAATCTATTCAGGTACTTAAGGGACTTAGTGCTGCTGTATTATACGGTCAACAAGGTAGAAACGGGGTTGTACTGATTACCACCAAGAACGGTAGTAAGAAAGACTTGAACAAGAAGTTCGAGATCTCTCTGTCTCAATCAGTATACGTAACTGAGATTTCTAACCTTGCCGATTACCAGAATGATTATGGTCAGGGATCGAACAATGCTCCTAACCCGGGATTCGTAGGGAACTGGGGTGCTGCTTTCGACATGGGCCTTATGATCGCTCACCCATATGCACCTTTAAGTGACATCTTCCCTCAGTATGAAGGATTGGAGATTCCTTATGAGGCTGCGCCTAATAACGTAAAGGATTTCTTCAGAACAGGTTTAGGTCATGCTACTTCTGTAAACGTATCAGGTTCGCCTGGTGACGGTGGAAGTAAGTATAACGTAAACTTTGGTTACACTACTGAAGACGGATATATCCCTAACAATGGTCTTACCCGTTACAATATCGGTATGGGTGGAACAACCAAATTATCGAACAAGTTCTCTGTTACAGCTACTGCTAACTATAGTAACCTTCGTGTAAACACGCCTCCAATTGCTGCAAACAACGCAGTTGGTGCGCTTTCAATATTTACCCGACTTTTATTTATTCCTCGTAACGTTGATCTTGGAAATCTACCTTTCGAAAACCCAAGTACTGGTGCGAGTGTATACTACAGAGGTGACCAGGAGAACCCGTACTGGCTTCTTAACTACGCAGGTAGTGAGCAAAAGACCAGCCGTTTTTACGGACAGTTAACAAACAGCTACGAAATTTCCGATAATATTATAGCGACTTACCGTTTTGGTTTGGATACCTATAGTGAGATTCAGGAATTCCGTTCTGCCAAAGGTGCAGTAGATGATAACTATGACACAGGATACCTTCGTACAACGAATATTTCCAACTACATCTATGACCACAACTTCAACCTAAGTTTCGGAAACCTTCAGTTTACAGAAGATTTTGGATTGTCTTTGGTTGCCGGTTTTAACGCGAGAAGAGATACTTTCGAACGATCAGGTATAGTAAGTACCGATCAAATCGTGTTTAACTTCTTTAACCACAAGAACTTTACCAACAACTTTAATACCGATCCTGCTTTTGGAACTCAGTTAGACAGATATGCCGAAAGAAACATTATCGGTGCTTATGGTGAAGCTACATTTGAATATGACAATTTCCTTTTCCTTGTACTTTCAGGTCGTAACGACTGGGGATCTACACTGGAGCAGGAAAACAGATCTCTTTTCTACCCTGGAGCGTCGCTGTCGTTTATTCCAACATCTTTGGATGGTGTGAATACCAACGGTGCACTTAACTTCCTTAAGTTCCGTGCTGCTTACGGTACATCGGCTCGTTTCCCAGGTGTTTACTCTACAAGAGATAACCTGTTACTTTCAACCACTGCTTTCGTAAACGAAAACGGACCGGTTGTTACCAACTCATTGCCTGGGGCTCGTGCAAACAGAGACCTGGAGCCGGAACTACAGCGTGAGTTCGAGGTTGGTGCTGAAGCAGATCTTTTCAACAGAAGATTAGCTCTTGACTTAACAGTTTACAAAAGAATTATCGAGGACCAGATCGTACCTGGCCGTCCGCTAAACCCTTCAACAGGATTTAACTCTATCGCTGATAACATTGCGGAGAGCCAGATCAAAGGTATTGAGGTTGGTTTAGACTTTACTCCTATCAGAACCGAGAACTTTAGCTGGGATGTTAGAAATAACTTCACTGCCTATGAGAACGAAGTAACTGATCTTGGTGATGTTGAAGCCTTCCCATTTGCAGGTTTCATCGGCTTGGGTAACTACGCGTCTGAAGGAGAGCCTCTAGGTGTTATCAAAGGTAGTTATGCGGTACGTTATGACCCATCTAATCCTGTTATCGAAGGATTTGAATATGCTGAAGGTGCCGGTGTTGACGGAGTATTACTTATCAACCCGGATACCGGTAAGATCATTTCCAGTGATGAACTTGGTTTACCAATCGAAACAGTTGGTGATCCTAACCCGGACTGGAATGCGACTTCCATTAACACTTTCACTTATAAAGGACTTTCACTTTCGGCTCAGTTAGAGTATCAGCACGGAGGAGATATCTACTCTCAAACTGCTTCTCAGTACTACCGTCGAGGTGTAACTACCGTGAATGTTGACAACAGAGAAGGATCTTTCGTAATCCCAGGTTTATTGGCTAACCCTAACACAGGAGAGCTACTACTGGATGAGAACGGGAATCCTATTCAGAACCAAATTCAGATTGGAGCTAATGATGTTTACTTCATCAACCTTGTTGATCCTGTAGGTCAGGGTATCTACGATGCCTCTCACCTGCGACTAAGAGATGTTTCTCTTACATACAAGCTTTCTGAAAAAATGCTGGAGAAAACTCCGTTTGGAAACGTAACATTCTCTGTATCCGGACAAAACCTATACGTACGTACATTCAATATCCCACAGGCGTTCAATATCGACCCTGAGGCATTGAGTACCGGTGTTGGTAACGGACAGGGACTTGAATTCCAAACAGGACCTTCTAACAAGCGTTATTCATTCAGCGTAAAAGCAACATTCTAAAACTGATAACAAAATAATTATGAAAAATATATTTAAAATAACATTTCTTGCTTCTGCGCTTGTGCTGTTTACAGCCTGTGAGACCCTGGAGCTGGATCTTTTAGTAGACCCGAACGAGATCACGGGTGAATCTGCCGATGCCAATTTCATTTTAAATGATATGCAGATCACATTTGCTCGTAATATTTTCAGCGGATATAACGGTCCTGCAAGTTCCATTACCCGTATGCAGTATCTCTTTGGAGATTACAACGGTGCGGTTGATGAGACTACCCTAACGGGTGAGTGGCAACAGTCCTATCAGATGTTTGGTAACGTCGATCTATTAGACGGGATCAACCAGGCTGATATCGATGCCGGAGGAGAAGGAATCCCAAAGATCCTTGGAGTAGCACAGATCTTTGAGGCTTATGCCTATATGTTACTTGTTGACTTTGTTAACGATGTTCCATTTACTGAGGCCAACC
>JASBSY010000002.1 GCA_030148705.1 Pukyongia sp. | reverse complement strand
GAGGCCACCACCACGGTTGTGTTATCCTCCCCGCCGCTGGAGTATGATGCACAGGTTATCAGTGATGCCTTTGCCTCTTCCCACGCCATTATGGCCACTGCCCAGGGGCAGGGGGTGTATGAGTTCCAGTTGGACGACGGTCCCTTTAACAGCGAAGGCTTGTTCGAGGGGGTAGCTGCAGGGGTTCATACGGTAACGATCAAGGATGTAAACGGTTGTGGCAGTGTGACCATAGAGGTAAGTATTATCGATTACCCGAGGTTTGTTACCCCGAACCAGGACGGCTATCACGACACCTGGAACATCATCGGCATTGCAGGTGGAGACCCTACGGCAAAAATTTATATATTTGACAAATTCGGAAAGCTGCTTAAACAGATCAGTCCTCTTGGCGAGGGATGGGATGGCACATACAACGGCAATCCGTTACCTTCGAGTGATTACTGGTTTTTGGTAGAATATACCGAGAATGACACCAGAAAGGAGTTCAGAGGTCACTTTACCCTAAAACGATAGAGAAACATACTATGAAGATTAAAAAAGCCTACTTAATACTGTTCCTGTTCATTGGATCTTACGTAAATGCTCAGGACGGTATACCGATCTATTCCGACTATTTCGCGGATAATCTATACATATTACATCCGTCTATGGCAGGAGCGGCTTCATATAATCAATTGCGTTTAACAGCCAGGCAGCAGTGGTTCGACCAGGACGAAGCTCCAAACTTACAAACCCTCAGTTTTAACGCGAGATTAGGCGACCGTTCCGGAGTTGGGGCAATAGTTTTTAACGATAAGAACGGCTATCATTCTCAAACTGGAGGTTATCTTACCTATGCCCACCATATTATGTTTTCAAGGAGTGAGGCCGACCTGAACCAGTTGTCGTTTGGATTAAGTGCCGGACTTGTCCAGTCACGCCTGGATGAAACACAGTTCGACCCTAACGATTTCGACCCAATAATTGCCGGAATCATCCAGAGTAGTTCATATTTCAATATTGATGCAGGGATGTCCTATAACTTTCTGAACTTTTCAGGGCATTTTACCGTAAAGAATATCATATTCCAAAATCGGAACCTGTTCACAGAAAAACTGGAACCGAATAATCAAAGGCAATACCTGGTTTCAGCTGCTTATGCCATTGGTGCTGTAGACGCTCCCTGGTCATTCGAACCGTCCTTTTTATTCATGTGGCGGGAACGTACCGGCGAACAAGCTATAGATGTAAATTTCAAGGCGTATAGAGAAATGGATTTTGGTACCCTTTGGGGAGGATTATCTTATAGAAGAAGCTTCGATGGTTCAGAATTCCTGAACGGAGCGGAAGTCGACACCCAAAAATTGCAGTATTTTACCCCGGTAGTGGGAGTAAATTACAAGCAATTCATGTTTGCGTATACCTATACCTATCAATCCGGGAATATCAGGTTTGCAAGTGGCGGCTTTCACCAGATTACCCTTGGATACGATTTCCTAGGAAACAGGCCCGAACCCTACGATTGTAATTGTCCGGCTATAAACTAGGCTATAAACAATTAAAAAACCCTGCTCAATGCAGGGTTTTTTTATTACTCCCAGCTGTAATTTTTCTTTTCTGCCTGATTGCGTAGCGCTTTGATCATGGCACTTTCCAACGCATTGTCGTTTTCACCTTTTTTGGTGTCGATAAACGCCTGCCGTTTCGCATTGAGTTCCTTTATTTTATTCTGAATTTCCAATCGCTGCTGTCTTTTCTCGGCCACATACGCTTTTATTTCGGCTTTTGTTTTATGCTTCAGATTTTCGGGCAGATCCTCTTTTTTGAGCGCCTCATAACTGAAATCTTTTTCCTTTTCCGCATCAACCAGGTCCCAACTGCTGTTCTTGTATAAGTGGGAACCCTTGGTGACCGTCCTGCTAACTGCATTCGCCTTATTATAATCGGCTGCGTTTGCGTCTTGTTCCTCCTGTACGGCCATCTTCATCCGCCCTCTGCTTCCATATGGAACATAGGTTTCATTTAGCTTAATATTTAATTGGAGAATCATATCGTCGTAAGGCGATGCAATATGCACGGTATGCTGATTGTGATTAATCGCCATATAATCGCCATAGGCCAGCTGTGCTCCGCGCTGCCATTCGGAAGAGATGCCGTGTTTGTAATCACCGCAAAATATAGTGTTGACTACTATGTCGTTTTCCCTGGCTTCCATCACAGCGTCCTTATAGTTTATCTTACCCTGGCTAAATGGCTCGTTGCCGGCTATAAAGATCATCTTGAGATCGTCTGCGTTTTTACCCCAATCGAGCTCCTTTAAAGAACTGTTGATGACTGCGCCACAATATTCACTGCCTCCGTTGGTGGTTAGGGAGAACAATTCTTTAGACACGTCATCCAAATCTTCTGTGAAATTCAGGATTTTGCGGATATATCCGTTCCGCTCACTAAGATTGTCATTTCCGTATTCGTAGAGTGCTATCTGCAAATTGGGCCTGGTATTACGGCATTTGGCATGTGAAAGCTCATTTACGATTTCCCAAAGCTGTGCCTTGGCCTGATCGATCAATCCATCCATGCTATTGCTTGTATCCAACAGCAAGGCAACCTTGATATAGTGCTTGCTCGTTAACGGTTCGGGGTTGGGAGTTGCAGAATAGGCGGTGTTGCTGTTTATTTCACCTCTACAGGAGAAAGCCACTAGTGTAAATGCAACGAAGAAAAAAGATTTTAATGTTTTCATGATTTTTGACTTTTGAGTAAACCTAAGGCACTATTTTTTCAGAAAAAAAGCTTGTTGATTGAGCACATAATAAGAATGAGCGAATATGTACTCTCACTTAGGGAAGTGTAATAATCGATGAATTTTATCGCTGTATTCGGCAAAGGCTGATTTCTGTAAACCGCGGAAAGTGTGTATGTTTACTATTCAATAATACCTAATGAGGACATTCTTAATTCTCTGTTGTTTCAGCATGTTGCTCGTATTGCCTGCAACGGCTCAGGTGCAGAAGAAATCGGCCACTGCATTTGTGTTGAAAGGCACGGTTCTGGAAGATGAATCCAATACCCCTGTGGCACGTGTAAATATTGAAATTGAAGGAGGGGGTTATACCACGACTAACTCCGCCGGTGAGTTCGCCATTTCGGCAGACATCGGTGATCGGCTCACAGTGAAAAGTGATGAATTCGAGACGGTTTATTATACCATTAAAGATCGTCAGAATATCACTATCAGGGTGAGGAATAATGAAACGGTTGAAGAGAGTATGCCGGTGCGTAACGCCAGTCGTGACGAACGTCTCAATGCCTTCCGGATATACCTGGATTCAGCTAAGTATTTTTTAAAGAAGGATGCCGGAAAGAGTATAGAATACGTTACAAAAAGTTTACAGTCGGTCCCCGGAAAAGCTACACCCAGGCAGAATAGCCTGGCTTTTGAAACCCTGGCAGATATTAATTTATATTGGAATCAACCCGATCTGGCTGTGGATAATTATAAACGCAGCATAGCCTCCCAGGCAAGAAGTGATACTCGAATTAAATTAGGTCGCGCCTTTATTGCAAACAGTAATTATCAGGAAAGTATAAGCCTGTTTAATACGCTTCTGAAGGAGGCGCTCTCATCTTACCAGCGGGTGGAAGTCTATGAAGGCCTTGGTGACACCTACAAAGCCATAGACGATCAGCAAAAAAGCGTTGCCAACTATGAACGTGCCCTGGAGATCGCCAATACCCACCGTATCACTCCTAAGATCACAGATTTGAATTCAAAATTGGGAGATGCATATGCAAAAAGCGGCGCTCCGCAACAAGCCGAGGAATATTTCGATAATTCCCTGAACCTCGCGAAAAAAGAAAACAAAAAGCGGGCAGTTATAGAACAGAATAAGGTGGCCGATTTTTACAATCAGAATCAGGATTTCGATAAGGAGATCCAGTTGCGATCCGGCCTGTTAAATGAATTAAAAGGAATCGAAAAGGATGAGTTGGAGGACGAGGAAGAAGAAGCTATCAGTCCGCAACGCCAGAATTATAAGATTGCCAATGCCTATGTTGCTCAGGATAAATACAAGGAAGCCATACCTTTTCTGGAAAAAAGTATAGCCGAAGCCGACGCTAAGGAGGATCTGGTAGTACAGAAAGATGCCACGCGAAAACTTTCCGAGATTTATAAAGGAATAGGCGATTTTGGAAAAGCGGCCGAGAGTTATGAGAAATACGTGGAAGTGGTGGATGAACTCTATATCAAGAAAGAACAGGAGCTTTCACAGGCGGCTCGCTTCAGCCGGGAGATTGCTCTTAAACAAAATCGAATCACCAGCCTAGAGAATGAAAGGGTGCTGAATGAGAGCCGGTACAAACTCGCATTCGAGAATCAGGAACTCATTCAAAAGAACGTCCGAACTCAGAACTGGATCATTGGCTCGCTGGTATTGATAGCCATACTGCTGATGTTGGCAGCCTATTACCAATATAAGAATGTGAAGCAGCAAAAATACGCTAACAACCTGTTGGCTTTGAAATCCCTTCGTTCGCAAATGAACCCGCATTTTATTTTCAATGCGTTGAATTCGGTGAATAGTTTTATCGCAAACAACGATGAAAGGACAGCCAATAAGTACCTCAGTGATTTTTCACAGTTAATGCGATCGGTACTCGAGAACAGTGAAGAAGATTTTATTCCGTTGGAAAAAGAAATCGATTTGTTGCAACTATACACCAAGCTTGAACATTTCAGGTTCCGGGATAAATTCGATTACAGTATTGAAATCGATGAACGTATTAAATTAGGCGAGTTCGTTATTCCGCCAATGCTGTTGCAACCCTATGTTGAAAATGCTGTTTGGCACGGGCTTCGGTACAAGGAGGAAAAGGGTAGCTTACAGATTCGTTTTGAATATGTTTCGGAAGAAGAAGTACGTATTGTAATTGAGGACAACGGTATTGGGAGGAGGAGATCGAAGTCCCTTAAAACCGAAAATCAGAAAAAGCAGCAATCGAAAGGAATGGGTAATATCCAGAAGCGTATTACAATTTTAAATACGATGTACGGAGATAAGGTGGATGTTAGAGTTGAAAATGTATTTGAAAATGAGGAAGGAACCAGGGTGGTTCTGCTTCTGAAGCGCGATTAATAAGAATTCCGGCTTATGAAACTAAGATCTATAATTGTAGAAGACGAAGAAACCAGCAGAGAAATTCTGAGGAATTATCTGGTGAAATACTGTCCGAATGTTACGATAACCGGTGAGGCGGCGAATGTTGAGGAAGCCTTGGTGCTCATCAGGAATAATGACCTGGATCTGGTATTCCTCGATGTTGAAATGCCCTATGGCAATGCCTTCGATTTGCTCGACAAGGTGGGCGACCGCCAATTCGAAACGGTATTTGTAACAGCCTATAATCACTATGCGATGGATGCCTTGAACGCACATGCGTCCTATTATCTTTTGAAACCAATTTCTATCGAAAAGCTAATTGAAGCGGTAGATTACGTTTCGGAGATCAAGACCAAGGAGAATTTACTGCAAAATTCAGTCCTTACCCCGTTAAATTCCCAGGTTTCAGGCAAGATCACCATTCCCCTTCAACAAGGATTCGAAGTCCTCGAAATTGCAGATATACTCTATTGCCAGGCCGACGATAACTACACGCATATTTTCTTAAAGCAGGGAAAGAAGTTGGTTAGTAAGACGCTTAAATACTTTGAGGATCTCCTGGCAGGAAATGGTTTCGCCAGAGTTCATAAATCTTACCTTGTGAATGTGAATTGCATAGTCGAATACCGAAAAGGTAAAGGCGGCAGCGTAGTACTTTCAAGCGGTAAACAAATTATGGTGAGTCCTTCCAGAAAAAAAGACCTGCTGGCCTATTTTAGTTAAAAGTCCAGTTGTTCAACCTCTATGGCAGCTGCATAGGATCGTAAGAGATATTCAAGGGTGGAAGCATCCGAATTGGAATAGAATTGAAGTTTGGGTTTAGTGCGTTCTTTACGAAGGAGTTTGTCTTCTTCGAGCAGGGCTTTGGTTTGTTTGGCAACTGCTTCTCCCGAGTCTATGATTTTCACGCTTTCCGGCAACAT
The DNA here is from genome assembly GCA_030148705.1 of Pukyongia sp. Classification (GTDB taxonomy): domain Bacteria; phylum Bacteroidota; class Bacteroidia; order Flavobacteriales; family Flavobacteriaceae; genus Pukyongia. The sequence goes on along the minus strand of JASBSY010000002.1, from coordinate 86,716 downwards.
TGTCTGTAGCATGGGGATAAGGTAGGGGTAGTGACTACAGCCCAGTACAAGGTGGTCAATATTGGCTTCTATCATGGGGTCCAGGTAAGTTTGTAATAAGGACTTAAGTTTCGGACTGTCCAAATCCCCTTCTTCAATTAGCGGAACCAGACCTTCTCCAACAATTTCCAACACCGAAATATCACGGGCAAAGAGTGCGCTGGTTGTATGGAAGAGCTTGCTGCTCAGCGTTCCTCTGGTAGCCAGGATCCCAATACTTCCCGTTTTGGTATTTAGTGCCGCCGGTTTAATTGCGGGTTCAATCCCTATGATGGGAAGGTCGAAGCTGGAACGCAATATGGAAATTGCATTTGTAGTTGCGGTATTGCAGGCCACTACGATAATCTTAGATCCCAGGCTGATTAGTTTTTCGGTGTTTTTTATACTCAGCGCAACGATTTCATCCGAGTTCCGGTTCCCATAAGGCGCATTCTTGCTGTCGGCCAGATAGTACGTGTGTTCGAACGGCAGCAGTCCATGAATTTCCTTCCAGATGGAAGTTCCTCCAACGCCCGAATCGAAAACTCCTATGGGATTGTTTGCATTCATAAGTATAAAAATAAAAACTGCCTGCTAAACAGCAGGCAGTTAAATAGGATTTTATTTTAGGTTGGATTAGATACCCAACTCCTTCTTAACATCTGCGAGAAGGTCGTAGCCTTCAGCAAGTATCAGGCCTCCACCTTGAGTGGAATCCATCACGTACTGGTATCCTTTTGCCCTGGCAACTTTCTGGATAGCGGCCTTTGCTCTTTCGAGAATTGGCTGAAGAATATCAACCTCTTTCTTCTGAAGATCCTGCAGGGCTTGCTGACGGTATGCACCGATATTGTTTTGCATACCCTGAACTTCTTCAGCGCGTTTCTTGTTTTCTTCGTCGGTCTTAGAATCGGCTTCCGCACCGTATTGTTTCATCTTGGTGTCGAGTTCCTTAGCCATAGCCTTGATTTCAGTGTCGTACGTTTTCTGAAGCTTTTCAAGCTGGCTTTGTGCTGCTTTCATTTCAGGCATTGCTTCTACAAGATCCTGAGTATTGATATGAGCAATTTTTGATTGCGCATGTGTAAATGCTGTAGCACCAACGAACATCACCGCGGCTACCAATAATAATCTGAACTTTTTCATCTTTAAAGTAATTTAATTAAGTGTTATTATGTTTAGTTTGTTATTTAATCGTCTTTAAATTCCTCCATCGCCACCATCGCCGTCCGGGGGCGCGCCGTCTCCACCACTTCGCGCTCTGAGTATAGAATCCCTGCGGGCTGCACGCTCTTTTAACAGCCGCTCTCTCTTTAATTCGTATTCTCTTTTGGCAGCTGCTCTCACTGAATCGCGAACACGTCTTCTTTCTTCCATGATCTGTTCCCGCTCGTTTTTCTTTTCTTCAATTGCCTGCTCCCGTTCGGTAACAGCCTCTTCTTCTTCTGCATTGAGTTCCTCTCTGGCCTCTATCTCTCTTTTTTCTCTTTTATTCGTCGCTTCTTCCCGTTTGGCGGCTCTGTTAATGCTTCGAAGCACTTCGTCGCTGATGTCATTTCGTTCTGCAGCAAACAGCATTACGATATCGGCCGATTTATCAAAGATGAAGTCGTATTTTTTTGCAACCGCAATTTCCTGTACGATATTGAACACCTGGTCCTGAATTGGCTGCACCAGCTGCCGGCGTTGTATCATCAAGTCGCCGTTGGGACCAAAGCGATCCTGCTGGTACTTTAGCATTTCGTCCTCTTTGATCTTTATTTCTTCATCCCTTTCCTCGATTAGTTCCTTGGTAAGCAGTACACGTTCGCTGCTTAAATCCAATTTCATCTGATCGATCTCCTTTTGCTGTTTTTCAATATCAAGTTTCCAACGCTGCACCTTTCCTTCGAGCTGTGCTTCCGACTCTTTGTATTCAGGTACATTTTCGAGGATATATTCCATATCAATATATCCTATACGAACACCTCTTTGTGCGTTTGCCACATATGAAAGGCAAAAAACTGCAAGCGCGAAAAAAAGTATTTTATGTGTCTTCATAATTGCTGGTTGTTATTTAGAAAATATCGTGCCAAAGTTAAAATTGTTGTCCAATAATAAAGTGGGTTTCCCATCCATTTGGTTGCGTTCCGTTGAGAATTGGATCGAAGCCATATCCGAAATCTATCCCCAATAATCCAAATGCAGGCATAAATATACGGATTCCTGCGCCAGCTGACCTATTAATGCTGAAAGGATTATAGTTTCTGAACCCATCATAAGCCCCTCCGCCTTCAAGAAAAGTTAGCACGTAAATAGACGCCAATTGCTTTAAGGTAACAGGGTATCTTAATTCTAACGAAAATTTATTGTAAATGGTATTTCCGTCGTTGGAAGAAAGTGACTGATTGGGATATCCTCGCAACTGTATCACTTCTCTTCCATCCAGGGAGAATGATCCAAGGCCGTCACCTCCTACAAAGAACCTTTCAAAAGGGGGAACTCCGCGGTCCTGATTATAGGCAGCAAGAAATCCGAATTCGGCATTGGTTCTCAAAACCAGGTCCTTGTAAACACTGGTATACCAGGTTCCCTGGAATTTTATCTTGTAGTATTCCAGCCACTTGAAACGCTCCTGATCTATTTCCGCAATTCGCTCACGACCGTCAACCGTAGTAATGTCTAGCATGGATCGTTCGGCTGCCAGGGCATTGTAGTCTACATTGTTAAATGCGGAATACGGCGGTGTTAATTTGGCGGAAAGACTGAATTGCGATCCGTTTCTGGGATAAATCGGGTTTAAATCGGTGCTGTTCCGGCTTATCCCCAGAGTATATGCGAAATTATTTGCATACCCGTCTCCGAAGGTAAACAGACCGGTGTTGTAATTCTTTAGATTATAATGCTGAAAGCTTACCGCCTGTGAGAAGGTAAAGTAGTCGTCCGGCCATTTTAGTCGCTTGGCCAGTCCAACCGAACCGCCCGTAATTAAGAATCGCCTTGTCTTATCCACATCCCGGTTCACAAAGTCGTACAGGTATTGCACCGTATGTGAAAAAGAGGTGCTTAACTGTATAGGTTTCTTTCCACCAAGCCATGGCTCGACGAGTGAAAGACTATAGGTTTGGTAAAAACTACTGGCCTGAGCCCTCAACGATAGTTTCTGTCCGTCTCCCATAGGAAGCGGTTTATAGGCTTCGCGATTAAATATATTCCTTAAGGAAAAGTTGTTAAAAGACAGTCCCAGTGTACCTACAAAGCCACCACCGCCATAACCTCCCTGAAGTTCGATCTGGCTGGCACCCTTTTCGATAACCGAATATTCCAGATCTACCAGGCCGTTGGCTTCATCAACCTTTTTGAAATTAGGCGTGAGTTGCTCGGCATCGAAATAACCCAATTGCCCCAGTTCACGAAGGGTGCGGATAACATTCCTTTTACTGTATTTCTGCCCGGGTTTGGTGCGCAACTCCCTGTAAATAACATGGTCGTTGGTCTTGGTGTTTCCAATTACCGTGATATGATCGAAGTAGAATTCATTTCGTTCAATGATCCTGATCTCGAAGTCGATGGTGTCTTGTCTTATTGCCACTTCCACCGGGTTGATCTGAACCGCCAGGAAACCGTTATTCTGGTACAGGTTAGTAAGATCATTCGCATCGGGCTCGGAGTTGTCTGCGATTCGCTCCTGAAGCAAGGTTCCGTTATAGACTTCCCCTTTTTGTATGCCCAGCAGCTGTCGAAGTTGTCCGTCGGTATAACGGCTGTTTCCAATGAAGTCTATATTCCCGAAGTAGTATTTCTGGCCTTCTTCTACTGTGATATCCAGGGCTACCTTCTTCTCATTTTTTACGATCAGGGTATCGTTAAGGATACGAGCGTCCCTATACCCTTTTTCTTTGTATTTCTTTATGAGATTTGCTTTGTCTTCTTCAAAGCCTGCTTCGGTGTATTTTGAGCGTTTCCAGAAACGAAGCGGGTTTTTCTGCTTGGTGTTTTTCATGGCGCCTCTTACTTTCTTGTCTGAAAGTTGCTCATTGCCAATTATATTGATGTCACTTACTTTTACCCGTTCACCTTTGTCTATTTTAATCACCATATCCTTCGCTATCTCGGTACCTGTAGAATCGATATGCGGAGTCATGCTAATTACCACATCCGTGTTGAGGTAGCCTTCTTTACGGTATTTATTAGTGATGTAATTCCTGGTGGTAGTAAGCAGGTTTTTTGTGATTTTTACGCCGGGTTTTAATCCATTGTCCTTTATGATCTCCTTTTGCTTGCCCTTCCGTATCCCTTCGATAGTAACCTCGTACATCTTGGGAAGTTCTACGATATATAGCTCAAGGTCTACTTCGTCGCCGTCAATGTCGGTAACATAAAAGGTAATGTCGCTGAACAGGTTCTGCTCCCAAAGTTTTTTGGTTACTTCACTCAGTTTTTCACCCGGAATGTACAGCTGATCGCCTACTTTAAGCCCGGTGAACGCTATTACTGTTTGTTCGTTAAAGCTTTGTTCGCCGCTTACGGATATACTTCTAATTGTATAACGTTTATTTCGGTCGAGCTCGTTTACCTGAGCATTAATTGAAAACACAGAAAGTACTGTTATCAAAAGGATACAATACAGTGATTTAAAATTATGTGGTAGTAGACTAATTTTGAAGTTGCTCACTCGTTTTTCCAAATCTTCTTTCTCTGTTTTGATAATTTAATATGGCTTCAAAAAGATGGTCTTTTGTATAATCGGGCCAAAGTGTTTCGGTAAAGTACAATTCGGCGTAAGCAATCTGCCATAATAAAAAATTACTAATGCGCTGCTCACCACTTGTTCGTATCAATAAATCTACATCCGGTAAATTTCGGGTGTAAAGATGGTTATCAATGAGTGACTCGCTTATATCCGACGGCGAAATTAGGTTATTTTTCACTTTAAGGCTAATCTCTTTGATTGTTTTTGTAATTTCTTCTCGGGAACCGTAGCTAAGAGCAAGCGTAAGGGTCATTCGATCGTTGTTTTCAGTCTTGGTCATCACATCGCTCAGTTCCTTTCTGGCTTTTTTCGGAAGCGCATCCAGATTGCCGATGGCATTTAGCTTAATGTTGTTGTCCTGAAGTGTTTTTATTTCCTTTTTCAATGAATTAACCAACAATTTCATCAGTAATTCCACCTCAATCTTAGGTCTGTTCCAGTTTTCGGTGGAAAAGGCATAGAGCGTGAGATATGGGATGTTTATTTCGGCACAGGCTTCGACGATCTCCCGCACAGCTTTGGTGCCGTTTTCATGGCCCATGTATCGGAACATTCCTTTTTGCTTGGCCCATCGACCATTACCATCCATAATTACAGCCAGGTGCTGAGGAAGTTTATCGACGTCTATGTTCTTTTGAAGTGACATTAAAAATTACAGTAACAGGGTTTTCTGCCGAAGGTAAAGGTAAGGGTTATGCCTGTAAACACGTACCAATCATCACTATTTGTGTTTCCGAACTTCAAGCTCTCCTCGTCTGCCAATCCTTTTACGGGGTTGCTGCCGTCCAGGTCATCGGTAAAAGTATAGCGCGCCCCGATTTCGAATCCGAGCATCATTTTGGTGCCTACAGTTGTTTTATACCCTACCACCATTGGGATGGCTGCGGTTGAAGCGTTATCGTAATCCACAATCATATTGTTAGCTCCGCGCTTCCATAGTGCATTATAACTGAAATAAGTTAGCCCGGTATAAAGATAAGGGGTCGATACCGGTTTACCACTGTGTACATTGAATTCCCAGAAAGTGTATTCGAGGCCAATCGAGAGTTCGGTTATCGTATTTTCGAACGAATAACCGCGTTGTTTTCTCCTGCTTTCATTCGAATCGCTATCATCACCTTTTATATTAGCCACCATAATAGATCCGCGAAATGCATGCCTGGCACTTCTGTTCCATTTAAAAATTCCTCCGAAGGCAAAGCTGTTGGGCGCAATATAATTGGTCCGACCAATATCTCCAATGTAATTCGATCCACCCAGAAGACCTCCTATCTCATAGGTCTGGGAATGTGTAGAATAGATGCCGGATAACAACAGAATAATGACTGCGAAATACTTCATATACTTTGAAAGTATGCAAATATAATAATAAACTTCGCATAGCAGGTTCTTATGCGATATAGTCTTTGATGATAAACAAGAATTAAGGTAATTTATTGTTTAGTTGCGTTTGTCTTCACCCCACAGTAGTTTTTCCCTAAGGGTATTGATAAAACTATCGTCGTAAAGCTGCACCATTTTAATGGTAAACGCTGCCCGTGTAATGCGGATAGTAGTAGGATTGGTAAGGGTTGCAATTCGCGAATCCAGGGAAATCAAATACGATTCCTCCCTTCCGGAGACCTTTAAGGTGATCTCGCTGTTATCGGGGATAACAAAAGGACGAGCGTTGAGATTGTGCGGGGCAATAGGAGTGAGAACCAGACTGCTGGTACTTGGGTCTATGATGGGGCCGCCACAGCTGAGGGAATAGCCGGTAGAACCGGTGGGGGTGGATACGATGAGGCCATCACTCCAGTAAGATGTAAGATATTCGCTGTTTACTAACGTATCGACCTTGATCATCGATGTTGTATTCTTCCTGTTAATAGCTACCTCGTTTAAAGCGAAGTTTAACTCCCCTATCTCCTCCGAATTAGGGCTGGTGTGCACCGAAATAAGTGATCTACTGGAAAGCGAGTATTTCCCGCTAAGTATTTGTCTGATGCTCTCGGTAATCTTTTCCTTCTGAATAGTCGCCAAAAAGCCCAAACGCCCTGTGTTGATCCCCACTATCGGGATATCGAGATCTCTAACGAAGGTCACCGACTTCAGAATAGTTCCATCACCTCCAATGCTGAAAAACAAATCGTAGGTGCCATCGAGCTCGGTAAAGGTGCCAAAAGAAGACACTTCAGTATCCATAGCCTCATGGGCCTTTATCATATCCCGGAAATTCTTCTCGATAAGGACTTCAACAGGCGATTCCTTCAAGGCAGCGAGTATACCCTGTATATAAGTCTCCGAATTCTGATGATAGAATTGTCCGTAAATACCAATTTTCATGACTTACATATTTAGGTATTTATCCAGGTAGTTGGAACGATCCTTCAGGTCTTCCAGCCATTTATCCTCCTCATGGCTCGACACCACGTTATAACTGTAGCGACGGAAAGTCTGCACGATGGAATTCATGCCCGTATGTCCAATCTTAATGGTAGCCTGCACCATGTCGTCCTCTATTTTGGAGATGAAAACTCCCAGAATCTTTGCATCATTCGATTCCACGATCTGGCAAATCTCACTAAAGGAGTAATCCCTCAGCCCCTTTTCAACTACTATTATGCCACCTGCCTCATTTAGGAAGGGGGTGTTGTTAAAGAGGTTCATAATGTCGCTCAATTCGTAATACCCTATATAATCGTTAGTGGCATTTAACACCGGCATTATATTGCTGCTCTTCAAGGCAAATGCTTCTAGTATATCAAGCCAGTTGGTCTGTTCACGTACGTAAAACGGTTCAATAGCATATTCGTAATCGCCAAGGGTTTTTTTCCCTTCAAAACAGTGGGCATCCGTTTCGGAAATACATCCCAGAAACCGACCGTTCTTTTTAACCGGGATATGAGAATACGTAAGCTGACTGAAAGCGGCCTGGATTTCGCGCATATGCGTTTTCAGGTCGAAAGGGAGTATATCGTTTATGATATATTGTGTGGTATTCAAAGTTCGAATTTTTATGCAAATTACTCAAAATATACGTGTAAAGCCTGAGCGAGCTTTGTATTTTTGTGACAGCAAACTGTTGACATGACAAAATTAAGCGTAAATATAAATAAAATAGCTACTCTTCGAAATGCTCGAGGTGGCAATGTCCCCGATGTAGTGCAGGTTGCCCGCGATGTTCAGCGCTTTGGAGCCCAAGGTGTTACCATACATCCCCGGCCCGATCAGCGTCATATCCGTTATCAGGATGCGTACGACTTGAAGCCCGTGGTACACACCGAATACAATATTGAAGGCAACCCCATCGGTAAATTCCTCGACCTGGTCCTGGAATTAAAACCAACACAAGCCACCCTGGTTCCCGATTCGGTAGATGTTCTTACTTCCAATGCCGGGTGGAATACTGTGGAACACAGGGGTTTCTTAACTGAAATAATTTCTGAACTCCGGGCCAATGGAATACGAAGCTCAATATTCGTGGATCCTGTACCCGAAATGATAGAGGGTGCAGCCGAAATCGGAACAGACCGTATCGAACTTTACACCGAAGCGTTTGCGCATCAGTTCAAACTTGGAAACACCAAGGCGATCGAACCATATAAATCCTGTGCCATCCTGGCTCATTCGCTGGGGCTGGGTATAAATGCCGGTCACGACCTGTCCCTGGAGAACATTCGGTTCTTTAAAGAGAATATTCCTAACCTTCTCGAAGTCTCAATCGGACATGCCCTTATTTGTGAAGCCATCTATTACGGCCTGGAAAATGTAATAAGCCAATACCTGGAAAAGCTAAAATGATCTTACACTCTCAAATAATCGGTAAGGGCGATCCCTTTCTTATACTTCATGGATTCCTCGGGATGGGCGACAACTGGAAGTCACTTGGTAACAGTTTTGCAGAGTTGGGTTACGAAGTACATCTTATCGACCAGCGTAACCACGGACGGAGCTTTCATTCCGATGAGTTCAGTTATACGAAAATGTCGCAGGACCTTCTGGACTACTGCGATCATTACCAGCTAACGGCTTGTATTGTCCTGGGGCACTCAATGGGAGGAAAAACGGCCATGCAGTTCGCCGTAGATTATCCCGAAAAGGTAGAAAAACTTATCGTAGCCGATATCGGGCCCAAAGCTTATCCACAGCACCATCAGGACATACTCAAGGCCCTGTCGCTACTGGATCTTAAAAAACTGAAGAGCCGGGGGGAGGCCGACGATGTTTTAGCTGAATATATCCGGGAAGAGGGAGTGCGACAGTTTTTACTGAAGAATCTGTACTGGAAGGAAAAAGGGGTGCTAGGCCTTCGGATAAACCTGGATGTCTTAACCGAGAAGATTGAAGCAGTGGGAGTGGCGCTGCCCGAAGCCGGCAAATTCGGGAAACCCGTTTTGTTCATTGGCGGGGGAGAGAGCGGATATATAGAAGCAGCCGATGAGCTGCTAATACACCGGCATTTTCCGGAGGCGGAAGTAAAAACGATTCCTGGGGCCGGGCATTGGGTACATGCAGAAAAACCCCGGGAATTCTTCGATTTGGTACAGTCTTTTCTGAAATAATGCTCTGGGAGGAACTAGAGCGTGTTAATTTTTTATTCACTTAGACTAAAAAATAGACAGTTGTTTTTCTATCTTTAATGAAAACAACAACCAATGAGAACAATTTTAAGACTACTCTTATCGGCCCTGGCCGTGGTCCTGCTGGCAAAGTTATTACCCGGCGTGGCTGTTGAAGGATACGTTGCCGCCATAATCGTGGCAGTTGTAATCGCATTGTTGCGACTGATTGTAAAACCAATACTGGTAATCCTCACCCTGCCGATTACCATCATTACCCTCGGTTTATTCCTGCTAATTATCAATGCCCTCATCATTATGATGGCCGATTATTTTATTTCAGGGTTTGCGGTGGCATCCATCTGGTGGGCATTGCTGTTCAGTTTGTTACTTTCAATACTCGAATCGATTTTTCACTCCCTGGTGGAAGGTAAAAACAATTAGTAGATTTCCAGATTGTTAAAGCTTGTTGGGTTGTATAAAATTACGTATTTTTGCAGCCCAATTTTTATGGGGAAAAGCTAAGTTATATGAACATCACGAAGAAAGAAATAGATTCTTTAAATGCCGTTGTCACAGTCGAAATTTCTAAAGAGGATTATGCCGATAAGGTGAACAGCATCTTAAACAATTACCGAAAGAATGCCAACATCCCGGGATTCAGAAAAGGGCATGTGCCAATGGGGATGGTTAAAAAACAATACGGTACTGCCGTTCTTGTAGATGAGGTGAATAAGATCCTTCAGAATGAACTGCACAAATTCCTCACCGAGGAAAAGCTGGATGTGCTGGGAAATCCGCTTCCGAAGAACGAAGCTGAGATAGACTGGAATTCGGAGAATTTCTCTTTCGAATTCGATCTCGGACTAGCACCCGAATTCTCGGTAAACCTGAAAGCAAAGCCGGTAACCCAGTACAAGATCATAGCCGATAAGGAAATGATCGACAACCAGGTGAAGACCATCCGTAAACAATACGGAAAACTGGTATCGAAGAAAGTGGTTGAAAAAGGAGATGAGATAACCGGAACGTTTAAGTCGGAAGAAAAGAATATCGATAAAAAAGCCACCATTGAAACCGAGGTTATAAAGGGTAAAAAACAATTGTCGGCGCTTGTAGGGGCCAAGGTTGGCGACACAGTAACCTTAGCTACAAAAGGCTTATTCAAGGACGATCATGACAATCAGCGTTACCTCGGAGTGCCTCATGAGGATGCTCATGGACTGGATATTGACGTTTCCTTTACCATAGAGGAAGTAAATACCCGTGAAATGGCAGAACTTAACCAGGAATTATTCGACAAGATATTTGGCAAGGATGTGGTTTCTTCAGAAGCGGAGTTAAGAGAAAAGATAAAGGAGGACGCCGAGAAGCAATTCGAACAACAAAGCGATCAGAAATTATTGAACGACGTGGTGGAATCGCTGATAGAGAATACAAAATTCGACTTGCCAAAAGAGTTCCTTCAACGTTGGATCAAGGTTTCGGGCGAAAAACAATTAACCGATGAAGCCGCAAAGGAAGAATACGAGCGTAGTGAGAAAGGACTTCGTTATCAGTTGATAGAAGGCAAACTAAGAGCGGAACACAATTTGCAGGTTACCTTCGATGAGCTGAAGGCATATACAAACGACATGATCCGTGCGCAAATGGCACAGTTCGGGAACACCGATGCCTCCCAGGAGGAAATTGAAGGCATTTCAGCAAGAATTCTTTCGAATGAAGAAGAAGTAAAACGTATTTCGGAACAACTTAATACGAATAAAATGCTGAAGTTCTTTAAGGAAAATGCCAGGTTGAAGACTAAAGAGGTTCCATACGACAAGTTCATCAAGGAAGCTTACGCATAATTCAACAGGAAAATAGTTATATTTAGGCGTTGGATTAGAAGGATTCAACGCTTTTTTTATCTTTTAGAAACGAATTGAAATTTATGAATTACGGAAACGATTTTAAAAATTTTGCTATAAAGGATCAGGGGGTCAGCAGTACGTACTACGACAGCATTGTAAGTAGTATGATTCCGGTTGGTCTCACCCCGAATATAATTGAAGAACGCCAGATGAACGCTGTGGCGATGGACGTATTTTCAAGGCTGATGATGGACAGGATCATATTCCTGGGTACCGGCATCAATGACCAGGTAGCCAATATAGTCCAGGCTCAGTTGTTATTCCTCGAAAGCACCGATGCTTCCAAGGATATTCAGATATACATCAACTCACCCGGCGGTAGTGTTTACGCAGGCCTGGGGATTTACGATACCATGCAGTTTATCAAACCCGATGTAGCGACTATCTGCACCGGAATGGCAGCTTCTATGGCGGCCGTACTGTTATGTGCCGGTGAAAAAGGAAAGCGTAGCGGACTTACCCACTCCAGGGTGATGATACACCAACCCATGGGAGGTGCACAGGGCCAGGCGAGTGATATCGAGATCACGGCCCGTGAAATTTTATCATTAAAGGATGAACTTTACAGGATAATTGCCAAGCATACCGGACAAACCTTCGAACAGGTTTACGAGGATAGCGATCGCGATTATTGGATGAAGGCTGAAAAAGCGAAAGAATACGGTATGATCGACGAGATTTTGACTCGAAGTTAAATACCATAAAAAGAATGTAATGTCGAAAGAAGAACTGGAATGCTCATTTTGCGGTCGTAAGAAAGCGGAAACCAATCTGCTAATTGCCGGCCTGGATGCTCATATATGCGATCGCTGTATAGAACAGGCCCACGGTATTGTGATAGAAGAAGCCCTGCATTCTACCAACAGTGAGCTCAGCAAAGAATTGATGCTTAAAAAGCCTAAATCGATCAAGGAATTCCTCGACGATTATGTGATTGGGCAGGACCACACCAAGAAAGTCATGTCTGTAGCGGTATACAACCATTATAAGCGCTTGTTACAGCCTAAGAGTGATGAGGATATCGAAATTCAGAAAAGCAATATCATCATTGTAGGCCAGACCGGAACGGGAAAGACGTTGGTGGCAAAAACCATCGCGCGTATGCTGAACGTTCCATTGGCAATAGTAGATGCTACCGTTTTAACCGAAGCCGGGTATGTTGGGGAGGACGTGGAAAGTATCTTAACACGTTTGCTTCAGGCAGCCGATTACAACGTAGAAAAAGCACAGAATGGTATAGTGTTTATCGATGAGATCGATAAGATAGCCCGTAAAAGCGATAATCCTTCAATTACGCGCGATGTAAGCGGGGAAGGAGTGCAACAGGCATTATTGAAATTATTGGAAGGAACCACCGTGAATGTTCCTCCAAAAGGCGGCCGGAAACACCCGGATCAGAAATTCATTGAAGTGGATACTGAGAATATACTGTTTATAGCCGGAGGTGCTTTCGACGGGATAGAACGGCATATCTCCAAACGGCTTAATATGCAGGCAGTAGGCTTCAGTGCAAGCAAGAAGGAAGATACCATGGAGCGCGACAACCTGCTTAGGTATATTATTCCAAAAGATCTTAAGGATTACGGGTTGATACCGGAAATTATCGGCCGTCTCCCTGTTCTAACCTATATGAATCCACTCGATAAGCAAACCCTGAGAGCCATCCTTACCGAGCCAAAGAACGCCATCATTAAACAATACAAAAAGCTCTTCGAGATGGACGATATAGAGTTTGTAATCACAGAAGAGGCTCTGGATTTTATAGTAGAGCAGGCTATTATATACAAATTAGGGGCGCGGGGCTTGCGATCGCTTTGTGAAGCGGTACTTACCGATGCCATGTACGATATGCCGGGGAGTGGAGAAAAGAAATTGGTGGTTACCGCAGAATACGCCGAAGAAAAACTCAATAAATCCACAATTAAGAAGCTAAAAGCGGTTTCTTAAGAGGTTAGAAGTGTTAAAAATAATAAGCCACCTGTGCGCAACTAGCGTGCAGGTGGCTTTTCTCTTAATCTAAACTATTATGCTATGGCGTAGCAATAACTGTTTTTGTTTTACCGGTATTGGTAATTTTCTGTTGCATCAGTTCCTTCTTATTTTTCAAAGTATAACCGGCAACTTCATTTTGTACTTCTATGGAATTTCTGGTGCTGCTGCAGGACATAATAAATGCCGCTAATAATAACATCAGAAATGATTTAATATATGTTTTCATATTCCCCAACATTGTAATCTGATACAAAGCTATTGCGTAAGAAAAATACTACCAAAGTTTTTAGTTAAACGTCAGGGAAAAGTCGATAAACTGACAGAATTCCGGTAAAACAGCCTTTAAATTCCGTTTAATGAGAGTAATTCTTCCAAATATTCCCTGGAATTCGACAGTCGGGGTACTTTATGTTGTCCTCCCAACTTATCGCGTTGTTTAAGCCAGTCGTAAAACAGTCGTTTCCTTCCGAAGTGTATTCTCGGTGCATTCAGCGTAGTGTTGTTATAGCGTTTCGCCTCATAATCGCTGTTTACTTCCTGTAACGACTGGTCCAGTAATGTTGAAAACGATTCAAAATCTGCAGGAGGCTGTTTAAACTCTATAATCCATTCATGGGCTCCCTTTTGGTTGCCTTCCATAAAAATGGGAGCGACAGTGTAATCCACAATCTCGGTTTGTGTTAGCTTAGAGACCTTGCGCAGGGCGGCTTCGGCATTTTCGATTATAAGTTCTTCGCCGAAGACGTTGATATGGTGTTTGGTTCGGCCGGTAACTCTTATTCTGTAAGGTTTAACGGAGGTAAACCGAATAGTATCCCCAATTTTATAGCGCCACAAGCCTGCATTGGTGGTAATTACGATGGCATAGTTCTTCCCTTCTTCCACTTCGCTCAGGGGAATGACTTTTTGTTCGGCGGTTCCAAAGGTCTCCATGGGGATAAATTCATAGAAGATACCGTAATCCAGCATCAGCAGTAGTTCATTACTGTGGTTGCGGTCCTGAATGGCAAAAAAACCTTCAGATGCGTTGTAAATCTCGTAATACTTGAAATTGTCGCGGGGCAGTAATCTCTTGTATTGATCTATATAAGGCTCAAAACTAACGCCTCCGTGGAAATAGACCTCCAGATTTGGCCAAATTTCGAATAGATTTTCCCGGCCCGTCGTTTCCATTACATTGTTCAGGAGTACCAGCATCCAGGAAGGTACTCCGGCCAGGCTGGTCACGTTCTCTTTGATGGTTTCATTCACTATGGCCTGCATCTTGGTCTCCCAGTCGCCCATCAGGGAGATCTCATTTTTAGGGGTGCTGCTGAATTCGGCCCAAAAAGGCATATTGTCAATTAGTATGGCCGACAAGTCGCCGAAGACTGTTCCGTTTTCCTCGTATAATTCCTTGCTTCCACCCAGCCGAAGTCCCTTTCCCACAAACAATTGGGAGTCGGGGTTATTGCTGAAATACATACACAACAAATCCTTACTGGCTGCGTAATGACAATCTTCCAGCGACTCCTGACTCACCGGAATGAATTTGCTTTTGGAATTGGTGGTTCCGCTCGACTTGGCAAACCATTTTATCGGTTTCGGCCAAAAAATGTTACTTTCCCCTCTCCTTGCCCGTTCAATGCGGGCTTCGTTCTCTTCATAAGTACTGATAGGCACGCGATTGGCAAATTCCCGATATGAGCTTATGGATTCGAAGTCGTATTCTTTGCCAATTTCCGTATTCTTCGCTTTAAAAAGTAAATTCTGAAGTAATTCTTCCTGAACTTCACAGGGGTATTTCAGAAACAGTTCTATCTGATGGAAACGCTTCTTAAGAAACCACGAAGCAATTGAATTTACTATGGGTATTGGCATAATTCCCCTATCTTTATCGCATAAAAATAGCAATTTCTTTTTTATGATTTACGAAGGAGTTCTTACGAAAATGCAAACGGAGAACGACTCACCCATCCAGTATTATCTCATCTTCGAGAACGATTTCCTCAATATGAACCAGTTGCTTGATAAGAAGCTGGCAATCGATTTCGTAAAATACTGCTGCCTCAACTGCAGCCTGGATAAGAAAATATTCAGAATGGGTTACTGTTACGATTGTTTTTATAAGGTGCCCCAGGCGGCCGACTGGATTATCAGCCCCGAATTGAGCACAGCACACCTGGATCGTGAAGATCGGGATCTGGAATATGAAAAAAAAATGCAACTGCAACCGCATGTGGTTTACCTTGCCAACAGCAGCAGCGTAAAAGTAGGTGTTACGCGAAAGAGCCAATTACCAACACGATGGATAGATCAGGGCGCTCATGAGGCTATCGAGATCGTGGAGGCGCCCAACCGCTATCTCGCAGGTATAACGGAAGTAGCCTTAAAAGATCATGTAAGCGATAAGACCAACTGGAGAGCTATGTTGAAAAACGATATCAAAGACGAGGATCTGTGCCAGTGGAGGTCCGATCTTGAAAAATACATTCCTGCCGAGGCCAGGGACTACTTTATAGCCGATAACTCTGAAACCAACCTTGAGTTTCCTGTATTACAATACCCCGATAAGCCCAAGACTCTCAATCTCGAGAAAACTCATTATTATGAGGGTATTCTAAAAGGGATAAAGGGGCAGTATCTGATGTTCGAAGATAACACCGTATTCAATGTGCGGAGTAATGAAGGATATTTGGTTCGATTATCGGTTAAATAATTCTCAATTAATACTGTCCTTTTTGCGTTTTCCGAAGATATCACCCAGTATATCCTTTACCACTTTTTCCGTGGTGCTCTGATCGTTACCCGCCGGATCCTGTTTTCCCGAAGTTGAAGTAGTGTCCTTTGGCGTGGTACCACCGGTGATGATATCCTTCAATATATCCTTCCCCTTATCTTTTAACTCCTGCTTTTGCCTGTCGATAAGCTTCTGTGTAATGGTACTCACCGCCGACTGCATATCCAGGTTAATTTGAGGATTGGTAATACTTCCTGTTACTCCCACAGGAATATCGACCGTCATATTCTGTGCGTCTGAAGGATCCAGTTTTGACAGCAGGTTTTGCACTTCACTTCCCAAATATCGTGCGGGAACCTCCATGGTAAGGGTATAAGCCATGGATTTGTCCAGACCGTGTCTACCTGCTACATTCACATCGATACCCTTTATGTCGAAATCGAATGGTTTTACAACAATATTCCCGTCACTAAAGGTGAAGGCAGTTGTAACATCTCTTAAACTGAGTTTGTTCAAATTGAGAAAGGACAATTGTTCATTCAGTTTTGCGAGTACCGGGGTTCTTTCGGGGGATAATTCGGCAGTAAGGATCTGGGCCACTGCATCCCCGGCCAAACTCTTCAGCTCCGGTGCCAAATTCTCATCCAGAGTGCCGGACAATCTAAGAGTGGTATTCAAATCTCCTTCCAGAGCTCTTGCGATGGGTGCGAGATATTTAAAAATCGGCAGCTGTTCGAAGGACTCGGAGATATTTAACTTTTTCAGGTCGAGATTCATATTGAACACAGGCGTTTGCTGTAAGGTTGAAACATCTCCTGAAAGTGCAATATTTCCGCCGAGAAAATCGGAAGTTACATTGCTTAGCGAGGCCGTTTGGTTTTTTATTACCGCCGTCCCCCTGGTGTTTAAAAGCTGCAGATCGTCATAGATAACCTTATCTGCCGTGAAGTTTATGGTCGCATCGAGAAAATCGGGAACGCGAACTTGCTTTTTATTACTCTGTACAGGTTTTCCGCCACCTGTGCTTAAACCAGTATCTTTCGTCTTGAAATCATTGAGGTTAAAGTTCTTCGACCGAAGAACGAAATTCCCTTTGAGATCTTGTTTGGACATTAAAAAGGGAATTAAATTCTGTATGGTACCGGAGGCATTGATATCTGTTTCTCCCGATGATCCACGGAGTTCGTTCAACGCAATTTTTCCCGGTGTAAAGCTAAGGGCAGCTTTCTCAACTTTTATCGGGTTGCTCAGGTCGGCTTGAGTGTATGTAAAGTTCGTGAGGCTGGCAGAACCATTGGTTTTAATGTTCTGGTATTGTTCGTTTTCTACAGAATTCATATCGAATTGTGCGGTTGCGTCTGCCGAAAAGATCCCGCTTAAAGGATTCTCCATTTCAAGAGGTAACACCTGTTCGATATGTGCGAGATTCAGCCTGCCTTTAACCGACATATCCACATAGGCGTTTTCGGTTAAATTGGAAATCCTGCCGTTCATGGAGAAGGGTTCGTTATCGATGACAAAGGAAAGGGCATTTACAGCGATAAAAGTGTCTGCCGCCAGGCCGGTTTCATTTTTTACGTTGGCATCGATATGTATGTTTCGAACAGCCTTGGGCAAGTCCGGATATTTAAACGAGGCATTGGAGCTTTTAATAGAAATATTCAGGGTAGGGATGTGGTCGTCATCCATTTTCCCATTAATCCTGCCGTCGACTATAAAATCGCCGGTCGTTGTTACTGCTGAAAGATCTTGTACATAGGTTTCGGGGATCACAGCCAGAAAGTTTTTAAAATCGGAAGAAGGTGTTTTAAAGGAAAGGTCTAGGTCGGTATCATTTTCATTCACCTGTACCGATCCGTCCAATTTAAGGGGTAGTGCGTTTACCCTGGCTTCGTTTTCCATAAAGGTGTAGCGCTGTTTTTCCAGATCCATTTTAAACACGGCATCCAGTTCTACGCGATTATTGGTAAGATATTCTATTTCCCCCACACGAAGCGACATAAGTGCCTGTGTCTCTGTTTCCAGTTCGGAAATATTCAGGGAAAAGTCTCCATTCCCCCGGTGATTTATTTCAGTTAAAAATATAAAAGTTTTGTTGGCTTCATCGGAATAGCTGAAATACGAGTTGTTTATTTCGTACTGTTGTAAGTCGAAGATAAAGCCTTCCACCGGATCGTCCGGGTTAGTCTTCTGAGCCGGATCCTTAACTGCTATGTCGTAATTGTTTCTGCCGAGGGAATCTACTTTGATCATTACGGCTGTTTCATCAAGTCTGAAGGCGTCGATCTTTATTTCCTCATTGGAGGATTTGAACAATTGCTTCACACCCATTTCCAGTCCCAGCAGTTTGCCTTTGGCAAGGGTGTCTCCTTCAAAGGGCGCATTGTTTACAATACTAAAATGGTTTAGTTGTACCGAGGCCTGGGGGAAATTTCGAAACAGGGAAAGATCCATTGATTCCCATTCCACTTTGGCGTTGAGATTCTTATTTATATTCTTTTTTAGCAGGTCTTCCAGCGAACCCCTTAGCAACAGGGGCGCCAGTAATAACAATATGATTAGGATCCCTAATACGATCCCCGTAATTTTCAAGAACTTTTTCATGATATGAGGATGCCACAATTTTTTCTTATTAACTCAAAGTTACTTGTTGTACGTTTTCTTTTCCTTAAATTCGTCTTAAATGTTAAAATTCTACTTTGAGTAATCCGTCACATCAGGCCTATCTGGCTCTGGGAAGCAATCTGGGCAATAAGTTCGAACATCTTCAGGAGGCTGTGAATATCATCTTTCAAGAGGTTGGAACCATCCAAAAGATCTCATCAGTCTATCAAAGTGTGGCCATGGGATTCGAAGGAGATGATTTTTTAAACTGTGTAATTGCTGTAAATACCTCCTTAAGTCCGGGGAAATTGCTCAGTTCTTTATTGTCCATTGAAAAGAGAATGGGCCGGGAGCGGGATCCGAAGCAGGGTGTGTCTTCCAGACCCATCGATATCGATATATTGTTTTATGGTTCGTTGGTAAAAGACAGCAAGGATCTGGTAATTCCACATCCCGAATTGCATAACCGGAGATTCGTATTGCAGCCCATGGCCGAGATAAATGCGCATTTCGAGCATCCCGTATTTGGGAAGAATATGATTCGGTTGTTGGCCGATACGCAGGACAAATCGAATTTGACCAAGCTATCTAAGTGGCTTCGAAACCCTAAGAGTGATTACGACCTGTCTCGCTTTAACTATATAGCGATCGAAGGGAATATAGGCGCGGGAAAAACCAGCCTGGCTACGGTGCTTGCAGCAGATTTCAATGCGAAGCTCATTCTGGAGCGGTTCAAGGACAATCCCTTCCTACCGAAGTTCTACAAGGATCGAAGCCGTTATGCGTTTCCGCTGGAAATGTCCTTCCTGGCCGACAGGTATCAACAATTACTGGAAGATATTACGCAGTTCGACTTGTTCAAGGATTGCGTGATAGCCGATTACGATATGTATAAATCCCTGATCTTTGCGAAGATCACCCTGGGGGAGGAAGAATATAACCTGTATAAGAAACTCTTTAACCTGATGCATAAAGAGTTGCCAAAACCCGACATCTATGTATATCTCTACCAGAATACAGATCGTTTGCTGGAGAATATCAGGAATCGGGGGCGAAGTTATGAAAAGGATATAGAAGGGGCTTATTTGGAAAAGATTCAACAGGGGTATTTCGAATTTATCAAATCACAGAACGACGGTACTATGCGGATCATTGATATAAGCGATAAGGATTTTGTAACGAATCGCGGTGATTATCTTGATATTCTCAAAGAGATTGTAGGGTGATTGAATGGTAATACGCCGGACATAAGTCCACTAGCTTTCTGAAGCAATGGTGATTTGCCTGAACAGTTCCCACAATACCACCCCGGCACTAACCGACACATTGAGCGAATGTTTTGTGCCTAATTGTGGAATTTCCACTACCACATCACTGTTAGTGACTACAGCTTGTTGAACTCCCTTAACCTCGTTTCCGAAGACCACGGCATAAGTCGATTCCCGGTTCAGGCTAAGACGGTCCAGGGGAACGGCATCTTCGGCCTGTTCAACCGCCATGATCCGTATTCCATCGCTCTTTAATTTTCTCAGCAATTCGAGCACATCCTCGCAATACTCCCAATCCACACTTTCCGTGGCTCCCAATGCCGTTTTCTGAATGTCCCTGTGCGGGGGGGTGGCCGTTATGCCACAGAGGTAGATTTTTTTTATGAGGAAGGCGTCGGCGGTTCGGAATACCGATCCGATATTGTTCAGGCTTCGGATGTTATCCAGGATAACGATAAGGGGCAATTTGGCAGCGCTCTTAAATTCCTTGTTCGTAAGCCTGTCGAGTTCGCTGTTCTTTAATTTCCGATGTTTCATAATTGCGTTAACAAAAATAACTTATTTGAAGGGTTTTGTTAATAAAACTGAATAAAAGGGAAGGGAAATATTTTTCAACATTAAGCTATTTCAATATTTTTATAAGTTCAGCACAAAAAGCGTTATGGGAAAAAAGGTGACACCATTAATGGGTCAGTATAACAGTATAAAGGCTAAGTATCCCGATGCCCTGCTATTGTTTCGGGTGGGAGATTTTTATGAAACCTTTGGTGAAGATGCGGTTAAGGCGGCCGGGATTTTGAAAATCACGCTTACGGCCCGGAATAATGGCGGGGACATGACTGAACTGGCCGGTTTTCCTCATCATTCTCTGAATACCTACCTTCCAAAACTGGTAATGGCCGGGTGCAGGGTCGCAATTTGCGATCAGATGGAGGACCCCAAGCAAACAAAGAAGATCGTGAAGCGCGGGGTTACCGAATTGGTTACACCCGGAGTGGCCCTGAATGATGATGTGCTTCAAAGTAAATCGAATAATTTCCTCGCAGCTATTCATTTTAACACGGAATTGGTGGGGGTGTCATTTCTCGATATTTCCACCGGGGAATTTCTCACTTCGGAAGGCGGGGTGGAATATATTGAAAAACTCCTTCAGAATTTCAAGCCTTCGGAAATCCTTGTAAGCAAACAAAAAAGGAAGCTTTTCGACGAAAAATTCGGCGGAGGTTATCATACATTCTACCTGGAAGATTGGGTATTTCAGAATGATTACAGCAGAGAGACCCTTCAGAAGCAATTCGGGACAAACACCTTAAAAGGTTTTGGCGTTGATGATATGCAGGCCGGAATCATTGCCTCGGGAGCTGCCCTGCATTATCTGGGCGAAACCAGGCACGATAAGCTTGGGCATATTACTTCCATAAGCAGGATAGCGGAAGACGCCTACGTTTGGATGGATAAATTCACCATCAGGAACCTTGAACTTTATTACTCCACTCAGGAAAATGCCATAACCTTACTGGATGTTATAGACCAGACCATTTCACCTATGGGCGGGCGTTTGTTGAAGCGCTGGATGGCTCTGCCCTTAAAAGACCCGGAAGCGATTACCGCGCGGCATGAGGTTGTAAGCTATTTACTGGATAATCCGAAAGTGCTGGATAGCATCCAGGGAAATATACGGCATATGGGTGATTTGGAGCGGCTTATCTCGAAGATTGCAACTGCCAAGATCAATCCCAGGGAAGTGGTTCAACTGAAGAATTCACTGGAGGCAGTCGTTCCTCTGAAATCACAGGCTGCAGCTTCAGAAAATGAGTCCCTCCGCATTATCGGAGAGAAGCTGGATGACTGTGAGCAGCTGCGCGAGAAAATAAAGTCCACCTTAAATGAAGAAGCAGGCGTTAATATCCTTAAGGGCAATTCCATTGCCGAGGGTGTCTCTGAGACTCTGGATGAGTTGAGATCAATTGCTACCGGTGGAAAAGAATACCTGGACGCCATGCTGGAGCGCGAAAGCGAGCGTACCGGTATCCCGTCATTAAAGATTGCTTCGAACAATGTGTTTGGATATTATTTTGAAGTGCGGAATACCCATAAGGATAAAGTGCCGGCAGAATGGATCAGGAAGCAGACCCTGGTAAGCGCAGAACGCTATATTACAGAAGAGTTAAAGGAATACGAAACTAAGATACTGGGGGCCGAAGAAAAGATCATTAGCCTGGAACAGGAGCTATTCGGGGAGTTGTTGGTATGGATGGAACAATTCCTGACTAAGGTTCAGCAAACAGCGGTATTGGTCGCCCGTTTGGATTGCCTGTGTTCGTTCGCCACACAGGCGAAGAAACATAAGTACACCAGGCCGTTGCTGGATGATTCCTTCGATCTGGACATCAAGGAGGGCAGGCATCCGGTTATAGAACAGCAATTACCGCCGGATTCCCCTTTTATCGCCAATGATGTCTTTCTCGACAGGGACAACCAGCAGCTCGTTATGATCACCGGTCCGAATATGAGTGGTAAATCGGCCATTTTGAGACAAACCGCGTTAATAGTCCTTATGGCCCAGATGGGAAGTTTTGTTCCGGCATCGGCGGTACGCATGGGATATGTTGATAAGATATTCACACGAGTTGGCGCCAGTGACAACATATCAATGGGAGAATCTACCTTTATGGTTGAAATGAATGAGACTGCCAGTATTTTGAACAACATTTCAGACAGGAGTCTTGTGTTATTGGATGAAATAGGCCGGGGCACCAGCACCTACGACGGGATTTCCATCGCCTGGGCTATTAGTGAATACCTGCACGAGCATCCTTCAAGGGCTAAGACCTTGTTTGCTACCCATTATCACGAATTGAATGAAATGACGGAAACCTTTCCCCGAATTAAGAATTACAATGTTGCGGTGAAGGAGTTAAAAAGTACTGTGTTGTTCTTGAGAAAACTGGTTCCGGGGGGTTCTCAGCACAGCTTCGGCATTCACGTTGCAAAGATGGCGGGAATGCCTAAACAGGTCTTGGAGCGAGCGAATAAATTGCTTAAACGATTGGAGAAATCGCATGGTTCCGAGGAACTTACAGAAGAAATCCGACAGGCATCCCGGGAGGATGTTCAGTTAAGTTTCTTCAAACTGGATGATCCGTTACTGGAAGAATTGAGGGAGGAGATCCTCGATATTGATATCGATACCCTCACTCCTGTCGAGGCCTTGATGAAGCTGAATGAAATCAAGCGGATGCTACAGCGGAATGCCACTTTGCGAACTAAAAAATAAATTTTGAAAAAACTTTTCAATTGCCTGAAAAGTTTTAAATTTGCGTCCGCTTTAGTTTTAAAGCACGTTCATATTTTTTTCGCGAAAATAGCTCAGTTGGTAGAGCGCCACCTTGCCAAGGTGGAGGTCGCGGGTTCGAATCCCGTTTTTCGCTCAACTACAGGCCGATTGTACGATCGGCTTGTATGTTTAAGTCTGAATGCAGAAGTGGTGGAATTGGTAGACACGTTGGACTTAAAATCCAATGGGCAGAAATGCCCGTGCGGGTTCAAGTCCCGCCTTCTGTACAAATGCATAAAAACCGAATCGGAAGATTCGGTTTTTTTTATTCCGAAAGCCGCGGAAATCCGGATTTCCGAAGGTTTGAGGAATAAAAAAAAGAAATTTCGCGCAGCGGAATTAGGTTTTATGTTGACGTTGTAGTAGCGGGACTCACCGCAGGTAATTCCCGCCTATAGTTTGAGGAATAAAAAAAGAAATTTCGCGCAGCGGAATTGGGTTTTATGTTGACGTTGTAGTGGTGGGACTCACCCTGTATACTACGTAAGAAACCCTCGATCTAAAGATCGGGGGTTTCGCTGATAACATATGATGGTCATGTGTTACAGATTGTCACTGAATATCCTTGCGATTTCTTCGTCCACTTCGTCCTTCAGGTTGTGCTGCATTGGTGTACGACGACCGATGCGATACGAAATATAGATTAGGAAGAACAGTATTGGCAAAATTACGGGTAGTGAATACCAGAAATCGAATTCGTCTATATACTGAATCTTATAATTGATTACTCCCGATAACTGAAACAGAAACATTGTAAGTGGAACCAGAATAGCGTATTTCCACCAGTTTTGAGACGTTAGAAACCAGGTTGCCGTTAGAATAATGAAAGTAATCTTGGTAAATAGGGCGTGCATATACGATTGTACGCTTCCAAATCCACCCGATTCGATAGTTCCCAGAAAGGTCTCCCATCTATCAGATTCGGCCGGTGCGAATTTATAGAAGTAAAATACAAAGGGTGTCGTTACCAATAATATCGTTAACAACACCCCATTTCTAATTTTGTGTTTTTTATCCGTTTGGCGGAACTTCGTACTTGTCTTTATCGATTTGTTGCTCATCTCCTGCAATAGATTCTGGGGTACACGAAGCCATTAGTGAAAAGGCTGCCAAGGCTAAAATAAACATTAATTTTTTCATAGGGATATATTTATAAAGTTAATCACAAAACAAACCTAGACAGAACTTTGCAATTTTTTCCTATGGTATTTTTGTTAATATGGTTGTATGTTTGTAGGTTATTTCTTACCGTTTTTATCGACAAAAAGTAAGAAAAGTCGATTAACTACCCAATTTCCGATTGGAAAATAGCTTGCGAAGAAAAGTGCCATAAGCAGTGCGAAGGTGTGTGAGCCAAATAGCCTTTCGAGTATATTGTCCGGATAAATATAAGAGGTGCCCAATGCATAACCCCCGAATTCCAAGAGTCCCATTGCCACCAGTCCGTAAGCATATTGCGTAAATACCGGGAAGGGGCGGAGCGCTATTGATACAGGGATCATATACAGCAAATAGGTGGTAAGAACCTGCCACCAGTGATGGAATTTTGCTATCTCAAGCCACTGGCCTATGTAGTTCATAAGCATTCCCCAAACAAAATATACCACCATATATATCATTAACCGCTTTGGTTCGATAGTTTTAAACGATTCAGTAATTCGAGCTTTCATATATAGAAGGGAATTCAGGTTAAATTTAAACAAAGGACCATAAAAAAAGCCCTGCAGAGCAGGGCTTTTAAACAATTTAAAACTGAATTAGTTCATGTCGTCATCGGCGTTCATATCGTCGGTGCCTTCCACTTCTTCTTCAACTTCTTGTGCTGCGTCTTCCATTGCGTCGCCGGCAGCTTCCATATTTGCTTCTGTATCTTCAGCTGCAGCTTCTACAGCATCTTCAGCTTTTTCCTCGGTAGTTTCTCTACACGAGTACACAGATAATATTAAACAAAGCGATGCGAATGATAAAAGAATTCTTTTCATAATAATTGTGTTAGTGTTTATATTCAAAAGTATTAATAATTTAAATGGTAATTGAACAGATCGAAGATTAATTATTATCATCTTCTGTCATGTCGTCTGTACCATCTAGTTCTTCCTGGATTTCATTTCCGGCATCTTCAAGGGCCTCACCTACATCGTTTGCCGCATCCTCGATAGCTTCCCCGGCATCTTCCATTGCATTTTCAACATCCTCGGCAGCTGCTTCAACAGCTTCCTCCGTCTTTTCACCTGTGGTCTCGCGGCAAGAATTTAGTACTCCTGCTATAAACACGGTCATTAGTATTAATAAAAATTTTCTGGTCATGGTCAATTCATTTATAATTCAAATTTATAAAATTTTTTTGTTCTCAGTTGTCATTATGCCCACATGCTTCATAAATAATTAATATTTGTTAAAAAATAAGTTCATTTTGTTGCTAATACCTTAATCCGGTGCCGATATACAAGGCCTTATCTATTTAAAATAGCAGTAAAAAGATGGAAATATTCCTGTGCGTGTTTGGAATTATTCCAAAATAGTGTAACTTGGCAGTATGGAAAATGCACTGTCGATCGAAGCAAAACGATTTAAGAAAGTACGTGAGGAGTTGCAGTACACTCAACAATCTTTTGCAGAATTACTTGGAATTGGATCCACAACTGCAGATATCGAGCGTGGCAAAACCAAGATATCAGGGAAGGCGGTAACCGAACTCTTGAGACAATTTGGAATTAATCCCTTATGGTTGTTCGGACAAAGTCATACACAATACATCGATCCATCCGGTGGCGATGTGAGTCCAAAAGTTATTACAATCGACACGGAAGGCAAGGATTCCATTCTCCTTGTAAATCAGAAAGCCGCGGCCGGTTATCCTCATAATATTCAGGATGTAGAATGGTACGAAAGTCTGCCTTCATTTTCCATTCCCTTACCCCAGTACAGGAACGCCACCTACCGTGGTTTCCAGGTTGAAGGGGATAGTATGTTGCCCAATATCAGGCCGAACGAATGGGTGCTGGGGAAAGCAGTACCGAGTTTGTCGGAGGCAAGCGACAGTAAGATCTATATTGTTGTTCTGAAAGATTCAGTACTGGTTAAGAAATTACAAAAGATTCAGGCTAACCCTGAAAGAGTAAGGTTGGTTTCACTTAATGCCGAATATCTCCCCATAGATGTTGAGGTAAGTGAAATCCAGGAACTTTGGCAGGTAAACAGCAAACTCACCTTTGGGGTGGATGAACCTTCCGAAAGTACGCTGCTCAAACAATTACAGCAATCCATGGAAGAACTGAAAGGTCAGATAAACTCCCTTAATACATAAAAAAAACGACCTCCCATACGGAAGGTCGCACCATTCTAGAAGTTGCCGCAATTAGGCGTCGTCGTCTTCGGTTTTAATCTTAACCTTGCTTTCGCCTTCTTCGGTCTTAATCTTCAACTCCTTGTTCTCAGTTTCCATTTTAATTTTGGTTTCATCGTCATCCGACTTAACCTCCATTGTGGCTCCTTCGTCCTTCATATCCTGGATCAGGGCCTCTTCTTGTGTCATGTCGTCATTTACTTCCGATGCATCATCCTTAGCTTCGGTATCCCGACAGGAGTATAATGCAGTAGTGAATAACATCATCGACATCATTATAATTGCTGCTTTTTTCATAATCTTAATTTTAAGGTTTGTTTATTATTCCTGAAAGCGTGACTGCTCCCGGTATTTTTTCTCAATGGAATCGTGCTAGAGTTACCTTAGTCGTCGTTTCCAATTTTATCGATTTCCTCGTTGATTTCCTCGTTGACCTCCTTGTCTACCTCCTTGGCAGTACGTTCAAGGATGCCTTCCCTTTCTTCAACGGGCTGAACCGTTTCGGTTTCAACTTCTTTAACAACAGTCTTTGTTTCTTTTTCGCGGCACGAAAGAGTTAACATCGCTATAAAAGCAAAAGTCAAAGTGATGACTACTTTTTTCATAATAGGGTTTATTGGTTTTACACTGCTATATTACTATATAAAACTGCTTCCTCAGGTTAAATTCTATTAAAGTATATACAAATAAGTGTTAAAGCGTACTTTTGCAGGATGCCAAACTTTGCCTCAGTTTACGATTTCTTAGAAAGACTTCAGCAGCACAACACAAAGTCCTGGATGGATGCCAACAGGGAGGAATACTATTGTATACGGGATTTTTTTATCGGCTGGCTGGAGGAGTTAAATGAAGAATTGGCACAACTGGATCCTGATTATTTTTATACGCCCGGGAAAAAGGCCATTAACAGGATAAATAACAATCTGATGTTCCACCCCAATAAACCGGTTTACAAGGATCACTTCGGTGCAGGCCTGGACCAGGTGAGTAAGCAAGGAGATTTCTATATCGAAATAGGATTGAATGAAAATCTGGCCGGGGGAGGCTACTGGCATCCTTCTTCGAAAACCTTGCGAAGTATCCGTGAGGCAATAGATTACGACGGGGATGAACTCAGAGCAATATTGGAAAACCCTGAATTTAAGGCAACTTTCGGCGGAATGACCCCCGATAAGCCATTAAAAACCGCTCCACGGGGATATTCAGAAGAACACCAGCACATCGATCTGCTTAGGCGACGATCTTTTGCCGCGGCCTGTACTTTTTCCAGGGAAGCGGTTTTGTCTGAAGATTTTAAAAAAAGGATCATCGAAACCTACCTGGCCTTGCTTCCTTTCAGACGTTATCTAAATTTGGCCGTTAGTGTGTAGTTCCTTGATATAGGCGGTGATCACGGCCGTGGCTCCAGTGTTCCGATTCACATAATGTTCGGCTATCAGTCCCGCTTTGTTCCGGAATTCGGAATTGTAAAGCAACTTATCGAAGATTTCAGCGAGCTCCTCGAACGTAGCTATCGAAAACAAGGCGGCCAAAGACTGCATCCTGGTTGCTTCAGGGAATTTGCTGAAATTTTTGCCGATGACTACCGGTACTCCAAAGGTGGCGGGTTCGAGTATATTATGTAACCCGGTATTTCCCATGGCGCCGCCAACATATGCGACATGAGCATAGCTGTACAGTCGTGTAAGCAGTCCGATGGTGTCAATTATAAGCACCTTAGCTTCTGAAAGATTCGAAGTTTCCAATTCCGAATACACTACAACAGATTTTGTTAGTTTTCGTTTCAGGGTATCGATCTTTACCTTATCAATTATATGCGGAGCGATGATGAATTTTACATTTTCCTTCGATTTATTTATATACGGAATAAGCAGGGTTTCATCCTCGGGCCAGGTACTGCCGCACACCACACACAGAGAATCCTGTATAAAGTCATCGGCAAAACTCAGTTCGTTGTTTTGTTCTATCTGCTGAGACACGCGGTCGAAACGAGTGTCACCACTTATAGTAACGCATTCAATTCCTATGGATCGCAGTAACTCGAGCGAGCTAGTGTCCTGTACAAAGAAGTGATCAATGGTTTTTAAGCAGCGCCGCATAAATCCTCCATACCCACTAAAAAATACCTGGTTTTTACGAAACAAGCCCGATATCAGGATTGCAGGAACCCGTTGCCTTTTCAATTCGAACAAATAATTCGGCCAAAACTCGTATTTAATGAAAACGGCCAGCACGGGTCGAATTGCAGCTATAAACTTCCTAGCGTTGGAAGCAGTGTCGATTGGTAAATAACTAATATAATCCGCCACTTCCGAATGCTTTTTTGCCTCGTAGCCTGAGGGGGAGAAAAAGGTGACCAGAATTTTATGTTCAGGCAGTAATTTTTTTACTGCATTCATCACGGGCCGCCCTTGTTCGAATTCTCCCAGAGAGGCACAATGAAACCAAATCGTTTTATCTGAAGGGCTAATAGAAGCTTTTAATCTATCGATCGCACCCTTTCTTCCGTTTATAAAAAGTTTCATCTTAGTACTGAAGAACTGGGAGACCCATAGAAAGATATAGCTAAGACGGGTAAGGATATCGTAGAGGCTGCGCATAGGCCACTAATTTACCAAATTTCGCTTTGGATGTATCCATAGATGTGCAGGAAAGCTCCTTTATTCCCTTTAGCCACTAAATAAGGTCGTCGCCGGCGGGTGCAAAAGGAAACAATTTCGTAAGTTTGAACTCCAAAAATTCTTCTTCAGAAATGCGTAAAATACAGATGGTAGACCTCAAGGGTCAGTATGAAAAGATCAAGGCACGGGTGGACCAATCGGTTCTGGATGTAATAGATTCCACCGCTTATATCAACGGACCGGAAGTTCACCAATTTCAGAAGGAATTGGAAGATTATTTAGAGGTTAAACACGTTATACCTTGTGCAAACGGAACAGATGCACTGCAAATAGCCATGATGGGCCTGGGACTGAAACCCGGGGATGAGGTGATTACCGCCGATTTTACTTTTGCCGCCACTGTGGAAGTAATCGCATTACTGGGCCTTACACCCGTGCTGGTAGACGTCGACCCCGTAACCTTCAATATCGATCTCGACGCCATCAAAAAGGCAATAACCCCAAAAACCAAAGCTATAGTTCCCGTACATCTTTTCGGGCTTGCGGCACCTATGGATGAGATTATGGAAATAGCCGAAGCACACGATCTCTACGTCATAGAAGATAATGCCCAGGGTATTGGTGCTACCTATACATCCGGAGACGGTAGCAAGCGAAAAACAGGAGGCATTGGTCATGTGGGATCTACTTCCTTCTTCCCGTCAAAGAACCTGGGATGCTACGGAGACGGTGGCGCAATCTTTACAAACGACGACGAGCTTGCTCATACGATCCGGGGTATAGTGAATCACGGAATGTATGTAAGGTATCACCACGATGTGGTAGGAGTGAATTCCAGGCTTGATTCTATACAAGCTGCCATTTTGAGGGCTAAATTACCTCAACTTGACGCATATAACGCAGCCAGGAGGAATTCCGCACGGAAATATACAGCAGCTTTTGCCGGAATACAGGAAGTTGTTACCCCCAGCGGGTTCTGTGATGTGGCCGATTGTATTTGTGAAACCTGCGATTGCCATGTTTTTCATCAGTATACATTAAGAATTCTCAACGGCGACCGGGACGCACTAGTAAAGCATTTAAATGAGAACGATATCCCTTGCGGGGTGTATTATCCAATTCCCCTGCACCTTCAGAAAGCGTATGCGGATGAACGATACAAGGAGGCCGATTTTCCGGTGACAAACCAATTGGTAAAGGAGGTTATTTCACTACCTATGCATACGGAGCTGGATGATGAACAAATCGAATACATCACTTCAACCATCATAAAATTCATAAGATCTTAATGGAACGGATTTTAGTTACGGGAGGTCTTGGATACATAGGGTCTCATACTGTGGTCGAGTTGCAAAAAGCAGGTTTTGCTGTTGTTGTAATAGACAACCTGTCTAACGCGCAACCGGATGTTCTCGATGGAATTCAGGCGATTACAGGGGAAGCACCCGATTTTGAGAAACTTGACCTACGTGAAAAAGACGCTGTACATGCTTTTTTCGACGCCTATGACGATATAAAAGGAATTATTCACTTCGCGGCCAGTAAGGCTGTAGGTGAAAGTGTTGAGAACCCGCTCTTATATTACGAGAACAACCTGAATTCGTTGATTTATCTGTTACAGGAATGCGAAAATCGTCATATCGATCATTTTATCTTTAGTTCATCCTGTACGGTTTACGGCGAACCGGATTCGCTGCCAATTACTGAGAATGCCCCTGTAAAGGCTGCACTATCTCCATATGGCAATACAAAGCAGATAAGTGAAGAGATTATTTTCGACCTTTGCAAAGTAAGTTCGCTCCAGTCTATTGCCCTTCGATATTTTAATCCAATTGGCGCACATGATTCGGCCGAAATAGGAGAGCTTCCCTTAGGCATTCCTCAAAATTTGGTGCCGTTTATCACCCAAACCGCTGTAGGTATAAGAAAGGAATTATCGGTTTTTGGAAACGATTATCCCACACCCGACGGTAGCTGCATACGCGATTATATCCATGTAGTGGATCTGGCGGCTGCACATGTAGTGGCGTTGCAACGCTTATTAACCGGGCAGAACAACGATAATTTCGAGATTTTTAATATTGGCACCGGCAAAGGGAGTTCGGTGATGGAAGTTATAAGCGCTTTTGAAAAATCCACCGGAGAATCATTAAACTATAAAATCGTTGGCAGAAGGCCCGGAGATGTGATTTCCGTATATGCCGATACTTCTAAGGCAAACAACCTCCTGGGTTGGAGAGCCGCGAAAACCATGGAGGAGGCATTGCTTGATGCATGGAAATGGGAAAAGAAGCTTCGTGGCATCGACTAACCACTTTAACAAACGATTAACCTCATTTTAACCTTCTTAGCTTGTAATCGGTCATCACAATTGGTTTCTTTGCAGCTTATAGTTAGAGATGATGAAATTGATATCAGTACAAAGAAAGACAAAGAAAGAAAAACGCTTCACAGAGAAGATGGGCATGCTTACAACTAAAGTTGTGTATATTAAGAAAGCCTTCCTCTCATTACCCTACAGAACGGTGCACAAGTACAGGGAAACTTATTACGGTGAAGTAAAGGACTGTACAGACTGTCGGCTAACCGCTTAACTTAAATGGAAGCGCCGGAAGTTTCTACATTTCGGTCTATTTTCCGCATTAACCCCTGAAGTACGTTGCCGGGACCCACTTCCACAAAGGAGGTAGCCCCATCGGCAATCATTTGCTGCATGCTCTGCGTCCATTTAACGGGAGCAGTCAATTGCCGCATCAAATTCTTTTTAATTTCCGTGGGATCTGTAACCGCAGTAGTGGTGACATTTTGATAGATCGGACAAGCCGGTTCGGTGAATACCGTATTTTCTATTGCCGCCGCCAGTTCTTCTCTGGCTGGTTCCATCAGAGGACTGTGAAACGCGCCTCCTACCGGAAGGACAAGCGCTCTTCGGGCACCGGCCTCGGTTAAAGCATCGCAGGCAAGTCCCACTGCATGAACATCTCCGCTAATAACCAACTGCCCGGGACAATTGTAATTTGCTGCTACAACAACTCCCGGAGTTTCATCACAAATTCGTTCTACAGTTTCATCGTCCAGCCCAAGAACAGCGGCCATGGTGGATGGTTCGAGTTCGCATGCCTTTTGCATTGCCTCGGCACGTTTAGCGACTAATACCAGCCCATCGCCAAAGGCCAGGGTCCTGTTAGCTACCAATGCTGAAAGTTCTCCCAGCGAATGACCGGCCACCATATCGGGTTGAAATGCGGTTCCCATCACGTTCGCCAAAATGGTTGAATGGAGAAAGATTGCGGGTTGAGTTACCCTGGTCTCCTTAAGGTCGTCTGCAGACCCTTCAAACATTATCTTAGTGATTTCAAAACCCAGTATGTCGTTCGCTTGCTGAAACAATTCCTTTGCGCGAGCCGATTGCTCGTAAAGGTCCTGTCCCATTCCACTAAATTGTGCTCCCTGTCCCGGAAATAAATATGCCTTCATAAGTTGAAACTATTGATGCAAAAATAATCTTTTAATTTATAAATAGGGTCTCATCGCCCGCTGTACTCCGGATAAATATCCCGATCCGAATAAATTGAGATGAACGAGCAAATAGTAAAGTTGCCATAAAGGTACGCGCGCATTCCACCCCGGGGACAATGGGAATTGCTCATTATAAAGTTCGAAAGTTTCTTCGGAAAAGCCTCCAAACAATCGCATCATGGCCAGGTCCATCTCCCTGGGAGCAAAGCAAACCGCAGGGTCAATTAGTGCCGGGCTACCCGCTTCTGAAACCATAAAATTACCACTCCAAAGGTCGCCGTGAATTAGTGATGGCGGATCATCAGGGATCACTTTAAAAATTGTTGAATAGAAATCATCCAGTGACTTAAATTTAAACCCCTTATCGGCCGCAAGCCTGAACTGGGGCTCCAGGCGTTGAGAAATATAGAAATCGGCAGCTTTTTCTCTACTGTCGTTAAGCTGTTTCAGGCTGCCAATATAATTGTCGTGATCCAATCCAAAACAGGAGTTGTGCCGGGAATGAAGTGTCGCCAATTCTATTGCAAACTGTTGTGCAAAATCACGGTTTGGTGAGCTAGAAGAAATATACTCCAGTAACAAATACGAATGTTGACCAATGTGGCCATGGTTTTTCACTTGAGGTATCCTGAAACTTTTCGACTCGGCCAACAGCTGCAGTCCTCTGGCTTCGGCAGCGAACATCCCGGGGAATTCTTCCGCCGAATTGATCTTTACTACAAAGCTGCCGGATTCACCCCGAAGTAAATATACTGTGTTAATATCACCGCCCGAAAGTTCCGAATAACTTCCTAAGTGGAAATTATTTGTATCCGCTATCTGATGGAGAAGGGTTTTCATGATAAGCATTCTTAAATCCTGTCCCAGGTCTCATAAGTAAAGGAATAAGCGTGCCTGGGATCTTTCGGATGATACACCTCTTTTACAAGTTTCCATTCAGAAAGAGGGATTTCAGGAAAAAAGGTATCGGCCTTAAAGCTGCCGTGCACCCTGGTAAGTTCTATACGGTGGGCAACTGCCATCCCCATCTCGTAAATTTCACCTCCACCAATGATAAAAGGTTGCTCGTCGTCTTTAACCACCTGCAAAGCTTCGTCCATAGAGTGCGTTACCACTACATCCTCCTGCGAAAAATCCTTGTTTCTGGTAATCACTATATGTGTCCTGTGAGGTAGGAGTTTAGGGAAGGATTGCAAGGTCTTCCTTCCCATAATTATGTGATGATGGGAGGTAAGGTCCTTAAATCTTTTGAAGTCATCCGGGAGATGCCAAACCAGATCGTTGTTCAATCCCAATTCATTGTTCTCGCCGGCTGCGGCTATCATTGTTATCATTCTACGTCCGGAGGTAAAGGATTCTGGGGCGAGTTTTTTTTTACTTCGCGCTTTGGAACCAATATTTCTGCATCTGCCTGTTTTTGAAGTTCGGCTATTCGTTCCGACTGCGCATTTTTAAGTTTTTCAAGTTGTCTGTCTTCCCAGTCCTTCCCCATAAAAGTGTTCATTACAAAGACATTGAGTAAATGGATAAGAAAAAGAAAAACCCACAATAATATGGCCCAGACAAACCAGTTTTTAATAAAGAAGTTTTCGCCAATACCCAGCACGGGGTTAATAATTACCAAAAGCAGTGAACCCGCCAGGAAGATTATAAAATGGCGCATTAAACGCTTTTTCTGAACAATTCTATTGCGAGCGTAGTCGTATTGCTCGCGCTGTTCCTGATCTATTTGGTTGCTTTTCTTGGTTTTTGAATGCATGA
Source organism: Pukyongia sp. (assembly GCA_030148705.1). Classification (GTDB taxonomy): domain Bacteria; phylum Bacteroidota; class Bacteroidia; order Flavobacteriales; family Flavobacteriaceae; genus Pukyongia. The sequence goes on along the minus strand of JASBSY010000002.1, from coordinate 52,345 downwards.
GAAGTACTTTTAGACTTTAGTAAAAATATTGAAAATTCATGGCTTTTAGCGTCGCCTTATGAAAGATTTTACAAATGAATTTCCTGTTCTGAAAGAATATACGTACCTGAATACGCCCTCAAGCGGGTTGGTCTCAACTACACTTGTGAAGTGGAGGCAGAATCACGACAACGAATTTCTTATTAGGGGTAGCCTCTTTAGGGACGGGCATAAGGAGTTTTTAAAAGAAACTCGAAAGCAAATTGCCGATTTCTTTACAACCGACCCGGCCAGTGTGGCCATGGTGCCCAATTTTTCGTTTGGAATGAACGCCATTCTCGAAGGAATCCCAGGAGGCAAAAAGATATTGTTACTGGAAGGCGATTATCCCTCTGTAAACTGGCCGGTGGAACAACGGGATTTTGAAGTGTGCTACGCAGCGCTGAATGCCGACCTTGAACACAACATTGAGCAAGCAGTTAAACGTAACAATCCGGATGTATTTGCTTTTAGCCTGGTGCAATATATCAGTGGGATTGCCATCGATTTGGACTATTTGGCTCGTTTGAAACACAACAACCCGGATCTATTGCTCATAGCGGACGGCACCCAATTTCTTGGAACCACTAACTTTAACTTCAGCGATAGTCCCCTGGATGTGCTTGGAGCCAGTGCCTATAAATGGCTGCTGGGAGGATATGGGAACGGATTCTTTCTGGCCAAGGAAGAAGCACGCGAACGCATTTCGCCAAGGACCATCGGCTATAATTCCTTGGATGCTTCTTTCGGTAACGAAGAGGCGATTAGCTTTATAGGGCGACTGGAACCCGGCCACCAGGATACACTTAATTACGGCTCCCTGGCAGAGGCCCTTCGTTTCCTTCAGAATATTGGAATGAATGAAATTGAGAAGTATGTACGCCGATTGAACGACTGCGCCAGGCAGGAATTCATCCGTATGGATCTTCTCGATGATCAGTTGGTCTCGAGAGAGCAAAGCACCACTATCTTTAATATAAAGGGAGACCGACAGCTTTTTGAACGTCTTCGTAAAAATGGGATAATCTGCTCCATGCGCGGCGATGGGGTGCGCATTGGGTTTCATATTTATAACACCGAGCAAGATATCGAAAAGCTACTGCATGTCCTTGCTAAAAGCTAAATAACGAGCCTTTACAAAAGATGTAATCCCTGTAGTATTCGCGGCTATCGGTGTACTGTTCTTTAATCTGGAGTCCGGATTCATTACACAGCCATTGTATTGTGTTCGCGTCGTATTTCTGAGATATTTCAGTATGGATGGTCTCCCATTTCGAAAATTTTATCGAAAGGGTTAGTTCCTCAATGTTTACTTCCATGTCTTCTTGTGCTACCAGAAAGCTCTTGGCGGTACCGGTTTCGGGATTATAGGTTTCCCAATGTGAAAATTTATCTAGGTCGAAGTCCCCGCCCAGTTCCCGGTTTATGCGGTGGAGCAAGTTCTTGTTGAATGCAGCCGTAATTCCGGCAGGGTCGTTATAGGCATCCAGAATTACTTTGGGATCCTTTTTTTGGTCGAAGCCCATAAAGATAAGGTCCTTGTTGTTCAGGACGGAAGCTAATCGTGTGAGGAATTCTATGGCCCTGGGATGAGGTAAATTCCCAATGTTGGAGCCCAGGACCATTATTACTTTTTTCCGTTTGTTATACTTCTGAAGTCGTTTCAGTACCTGGAAATATTCTCCCACCTCGGGCTGAATTGCAAGTCCGGGCAGGTCTTTATAAATATTTGCCGTTAGATTGTTTACCGCATTTTCACTAATATCAATGGGTCGGTAAGTGAAGTTGACGTTATTTTGAACCATGTGGTCCAGCAGAACCCTGGTTTTTTTTCCATCCCCGGCCCCTAATTCGATCAGGTCGAAACCCGAAGGGCCGTTCCCGAAGCATTCCGTTATTGCCGCTTTATGTGAGTCGAGGATCTCGAACTCACAATTGGTAAGATAGTATTCGTCCATCTCCATGATATCCTGAAACAACCGGTCACCTCGTTTGTCGTAAATATATTTTGAATGCAGGTACTTCGGGCAGGCGTTTAAGCCGTCGTATACATCTTTTTTAAAGGCCGTATCAAGTTTTTTTGAAGCAGTGGTTTCCATAGCATAATAGGGGTGCGATTACCTGGCTAACCGGATCCCGGTATATTGCCAACGCAGATTAGTTTGAAAAAAATTTCTATAGGTCTTTCGACTGTGATTTGATGGTGTCGCAACCGAACTGCCGCGTAATACCTTTTGATTTACCATGAATTTCCCGTTGTATTCGCCAATGGCTCCGGCGGGTTTTTGGTAACCCGGGTAGGGCAGATACGCACTTTCGGTCCATTCCCATCTTTTGCCCCATTCAAACTCTTGGGCCGCGACCTCCCATTCGAATTCGGTAGGTAAGCGGCATCCTTTCCACTGGGCAAAAGCAAAGGCCTCAAAATAAGAGATATGTGTTAGCGGACTATCCCGATTAACCAATACCAAGCCGTTTAGTGTAAAATGGTACCATTTGTCTTCTATTTTATGCCAATACATGGGCTGGGATACAGCCTGCTGTTGTAACCAGTCCCAGGCCTCGGCATGCCACAAATCGAACTGATTGTACCCCCCGGCTTCGATAAATTCCATAAATTCCCCATTAGTGACAAGCTTGGAAGAGATTTCGAAATCGTGAAGAAAAACCTTATGTCGGCCTAGTTCGTTGTCGTAACAAAACGAGTCTGCATCATGGCCGATCTCGTATATACCTTCAGGAATGTCTATCCAGTGTTGTTCATGCTTTTCCGGACCGTGTTCCTCGAACTTTTCGTTATATTTAGGCAGTAATGGATTATGGCCAAGGATGTATTTGATGTCTGTAATGAGTAGTTCCTGGTGTTGTTTCTCGTGATGAATACCAATTTCCAGCAGGCTTTCTAATTCGGGGCTGCTTTCTGCATCCTGGAGGTATTCCTTTAGCTCGCTGGTTACATAGTGGCGATAGTCATACACCTTAGCTACGCCCGGCCTGGAGAGATTACCGCGGTCATTTCTTATAACACGTTTTCCAACCGACTCGTAATAACTATTGAAAACAAAGGCAAAGTCTTCGTGGAACACCCGGTAATCCGGCTTGTATTTCTTCAGAATAAATTCTTCAAAAAACCATGTAGTATGACCGAGATGCCACTTGGGAGGAGAAACATCCACGATTGGCTGCACTACGTAATCTTCTATTTCCAAAGGCTTACATAATCGTTCGGTAAATTCTCTGGTTTCAGTGAAAAACGAGATCAGGGTGGTAGTATCTGTCATAAAAAAAGAGTCGGATTTGTAAGCCGACCCTTAAAGATAACCATTCTTTTTTCGGAAATTGTTTAAGCTTTGTTAAACCTGAGATTGGTTTAACGGCCTAAGATACTGTGCTGTCTGTCTAATAACAGGTTGTGTATTTAACTCGCTGTCTATTTACCGGTTTTAAAAGTTATAGGCACAGTGTATTTGATTGCCCGGGGTTTTCCCCCCATCATTCCCGGCTTGGCCATCTGCGGAATGAGTGAGATATTTCGCTTGGCTTCTGCCTGAAGACCAGGACTGCCACCGCTTACATTCTGTATTTCGATCAGGCCTTTTTCATTAATTATAAACTCCACCACCACGCGGCCCTGTACGTTTTTCTTATATTCGTCCGCAGGGTACTTAAAATTCTTAGCGACATGAGTTGCTAACTTCTGGTTGAAACAATTGTCTCTTTGAGAGGCACTGCCTTGTTCACATCCCGGCCAAACCGGGGCGATCTCTTTTAAGGTAACCACGTTTTTCTGAACATCCCCCCATTCTTCTTGAGAAAAGGCTGAAGTAGTAATCACCAGGCAAATAAGCAAAAGGGCATTTTTCATAAATAAAGTTTATTATATAGCGACGGCACCCTTGATGTGCGGATGCGGATCGTAATTTAAAAGTTTAAAATCATCAAATTTGAAGCCAAATATATCTGTTACATTTGGATTAATCAACATTTTTGGCAAAGGGCGTGGGCTTCGCGACAACTGAAGTTCAAGTTGTTCCATGTGATTGCTGTAAATATGGGCGTCCCCAAAAGTATGAACAAAATCTCCCGGTTCATACCCGCATACCTGGGCCATCATCATCGTGAATAGTGCATAGGAAGCTATGTTGAACGGCACCCCGAGAAATACATCCGCACTTCGTTGGTAAAGCTGACAGGATAATTTTCCGTTGGCTACGTAAAATTGGAAGAACGCATGACAGGGGGGTAAGGCTGCTTTTCCATTGGCGACATTTTCGGAAAATGGTTTGGATGTGTCCGGCAATACGGAAGGGTTCCAGGCAGAAACCAACATGCGCCTGCTATCGGGATTTGTTTTTAATGTTTGGACGATTTCAGAAATCTGATCGATCTCTTCACTGTTCCAGTTGCGCCACTGATGCCCGTAAACCGGTCCGAGGTCTCCATTTTCATCGGCCCATTCATTCCATATCCGCACACCGTTTTCTTTAAGGTACTCGATGTTGGTATCGCCTTTCAGGAACCAAAGCAATTCATATATAATGGACTTAAGGTGAAGCTTCTTGGTGGTAACCATTGGAAACCCTTCGGCAAGGTCGAACCGCATCTGGTAACCAAATACGCTTTTAGTACCGGTCCCGGTACGGTCGCTTTTTTCTGCGCCATGCTCGAGTATGTGTTTAACGAGGTCGTGGTATTGTTTCATTCTTACTGATATTTCAGGAATTAAAAATATAAAACCGATACTTTTTAATAAACCGGAAACGGTGGGTTTTATTATAAGTTATCAACGATTTTCCAAAAGAAATTTATCCGATGAGCATTCCGGCAATGGTTGCAGTAAGCAAGGCGGCTACAGTTCCCCCTATAAGGGCCTTGATGCCGAAGCGTGCAAGCGTTGTGCGTTGAGTGGGTGCCAGTACGCCGATACCTCCTATCTGAATTCCGATGGAGGCGAAATTGGCAAAGCCGCAAAGGGCATAGGTTGCAATAACGATCGACCGATAGTTCGTGATTGCCCCGGCCTGTTTCAGTTCGCTCAGGGATGCGTAGGCAAAGAACTCATTCAGTATGGTCTTTTCTCCCAGTAACTGCCCCACCACGGTGATGTCTTCAGCCGGCACCCCGATGATCCAGGCCACGGGCGCAAAGACATTCCCCAGTATGTACTGCATGGAGAAGCCGGTGTAGTTTCCGTTAGTAGCAGTTGCGATCCTGTCGTTCAAGCCTGTAGGACCTCCTATCCAGTCTACCGTAATCCAGTTGAACACTGCAATGACTGCAGTGAAAACGAGAAGCATAGCCCCAACATTGACGGCCAGTTTAAGTCCTTCAGTAGTACCCCTGGAGATTGCATCAAGGATATTACTACCAATCTTTTCTTTCGAAATATCGAGCTTCCTGTCCACTTCTTCGGTTTCGGGATATAACATCTTGGCGATGATGATCGCTGCAGGAGCCGACATGATTGAAGCGGTTAACAGGTGTTTTGCGAATATGATCTTTTCGGCATCACTGTCGCCTCCCAGAAAGGCGATAAAAGCTGCTAAAACACCCCCGGCAATGGTGGCCATTCCTCCAACCATCAGGCAAAGCATTTCAGACTTTGTCATTCGGTCCAGATAAGGCTTTACCACAAGCGGTGCTTCCGTCTGCCCTATAAAAATATTCGCAGCTGCCGCCAGACTCTCCGCTCCGGAGAGTTTCATGGTTTTACTCATAATCCAGGCGAAACCTTTTACAAATTTTTGAAGGATACCCAGATAATAGAGCAGGGAGGTAAAGGCCGAGAAAAACACGATTGTTGGCAGTACCTTAAAGGCGAAAATATAACCGAAGGTATTCATGTCCGTCACCAGTCCGCCGAAGAGAAATTCGGCTCCCTTTTCAGAAAAATTAAGGAAGGTAACAACCTTATCCGAGATCCAGTCGAAAATAGTTGCCACAAAAGGCACCTTTAATACCATTATTGCAAATAAAAGCTGCAGCCCGAGCCCTGTCAACACAAGCCTCCAGTTTATCATGCGCCGGTTGCTGCTCAGTAAAAAACAAACCAGTAATAAGAATAACATCCCCAGTATTCCACGGGCGATACTATTCATGCTTATTCCCACACTGAGATCGGGGTTTAGGGCTACGTTATTTTTACCCCCGGCTTCTGAAGTCACCGTTGTTTGCTCGGTCTGAGTAAGCCTGGTGAATTTATAATTGGTATTATTCTCAGAAAAAACCAATGTGCTGTCGGTGAGCGTAGTAACCCGGTATCTTCTGATGGTATCGGTAGGCTGAGAATAAAAGAATACCAACAGCTGGTTTTGATAGATATAATCACCCGAAGCTTTCAAACTGTCTTTAGCCGCCAGTTCGTACACGAATTGTCCTTCCGTCAACTTAAGGTAGTCGCTTTCGGGGTTTATGGCAATGAGCGAGTTGCCTACGGTATCTTCTATCCCGGCAAATTGCCAGTTCTGTTCAATGTTTTGCCCGAAATGGATTCCGACCGAAAAAAGTGCTACGAACAGCGGGAGTAGGAATCGCATAGAAGTTTTACCGTTTGGAAATTTCATCTCTGATGGCCGCAGCCTTTTCATAATTTTCGGCGCTTACCGCCTGGTCGAGCATATCGTTGAGTTCTTTCAAACTGAATTTACTGAAATCCTCTCCACCCTTGGGGGAAACAGATTCGCGATCGCTGCCGGACAGCAGTTCTTCGATCACGGCTTCTTCGCCTTCAGCTACATCTTCCTTTTTCTTTTGCGTCTTTAAATAGATACCTGCTTTATCAAGGATGTTCTTATAGGTAAAAATAGGTGCGTCGAATCGTAAGGCCAGGGCAATCGCATCGCTTGTTCGTGCATCAATGATCTCTTCTATGGTGTCTCTTTCACAGATAATACTGGAATAAAAAACCCCGTCAACTAATTTGTGTATGATAACCTGCTTTACCTTTATATCGAAATGATCAGCAAAATTCTTAAAAAGGTCGTGGGTGAGTGGCCTCGGAGGTTTAATTTCCTTTTCCAGGGCAATAGCTATAGACTGAGCCTCGAAGGCACCGATCACAATGGGCAGTTTCCTATCTCCATCCATCTCACTTAAAATCAGGGCGTAGGCGCCGTTTTGAGTCTGACTGTAAGAAATGCCTTTTATATTTAGCCGTACTAAGCTCATCGATGAAAATTCTAGTGATTGTAAGGGCCGATTAAACAAGCGTTTTGCTTATTTCCGCCGACGTTTTTCAATGCACAAAATACTAAATTTTATGCGTTTTGTGCTTTAAACGCTTTTAATTTTTCCGTGAGTTGCGGGACTACTTCGAAGGCATCTCCAACGATTCCATAATCGGCAGCTTTAAAGAATGGCGCCTCGGGATCGTTATTGATCACCACTTTTACTTTTGAAGCGTTTATCCCTGCCAGATGTTGTATTGCTCCCGAGATCCCAATGGCGATATACAGGTTGGAAGCCACTGGTTTTCCGGTCTGTCCAACATGCTCGCTGTGCGGTCTCCAGCCCATATCGCTAACCGGCTTTGAACAGGCTGTGGCAGCGCCAAGCACCGATGCAAGCTCTTCTATCATACCCCAATTCTCAGGGCCTTTTAAACCTCTTCCTCCGGAAACAACGATTTCGGCATCTGCAATAGTAACGGTGTCTGTGGCTTTATCGATAGAAACCACTTCGGCTCCCGAACCTGAAATATTGGGGGAGAAAGTTTCGGTGGTGAGCGGAGTTTCGTTTTCCTTAAGCCCGTAGGAGTTCTTCCCAAGCCCAATCACCTTTACCTCGGTATTGACCTGGGTGATTGCAAAAGCCTTGTTGGTAAAGACTGTATGTTTTAATTTAAACGGGTCGGTACTTTGGGGAAGTTCCACCACATTGGGGACATAACCGGCTTCGAGGTTCACGGCTACCAGGGGTGCAATAAACTTACTGTTTGCGCTTGAGGAGAGCACTACGACTTTGGCGCCTTCCGCCTTTGCCGCCTGTGATATTATATCTGCAAATGTTTCCGCCTTAAACGTATCGAGTTCCGAATTTGACACTTGCAGGACTTTGGATGCACCGTATTTACCCAATTCACTGGTGTCACTTGTGTTGACAGCTACAGCTGTAACACTGCCGCCCATGGCATCGGCTATGCCTTTGGCGTATGAAACCGCTTCCAGGGCGATTTTTTTTAATTTTCCTTCTTCCGATTCAGTATATACTAATACCATAACTTTTCTAGACTTTAATTTTTTGTTTGTAGGTTGAACTGCAACTTAAATATCGCATGATTCAACAATCCTTGTATTAAATAACTTTAGCTTCGTTGTGCAGCAGGTCAATCAGTTCATCAACGTTATCCACCAGCTTAACGGCACCCTTTGCTGCCGGTTTTTCGAATTTTACCGATTCCGTTTCGGGTGAAGCATCTACAGCCTCTTTTACCGTTAACGGTTTGGACCTGGCCTGCATAATGCCTCGCATATTTGGAATTCTAAGGTCGCTTTCGGCCACAAGGCCTTTTTGCCCGCCGATCACCAGCGGCAAAGAAGTTTTAATGGTTTCTTTTCCTCCGTCTATCTCGCGTACGGCCATAGCTTCGTTACCTTCTATTTCCAGGCCTATACAGGTGTTTACAAAGTTTAGCCCGTTCATCTTTGCGATCATGCCGGGTACCATACCCCCGTTATAGTCGATGGACTCGCGCCCGCCAATAACCAGGTCGTATCCTCCTTCTTTAACCACATGAGCCAGTTGTTTAGCTACCGAAAACCCGTCGGTAGCCGCTGTATTTATCCTAATTGCCTCATCGGCCCCAATGGCCAGGGCTTTTCTAAGGGTAGGTTCGGTTTCAGGCCCTCCTACGTTTAAAACGTGAACGGTTGCTCCTTGCTTTTCTTTAAACCACATAGCCCGGGTAAGTCCGAATTCATCGTTTGGATTGATAACAAACTGGACTCCATTGGTATCGAAACTGGAATCGCCATCTGTAAAATTGATCTTTGATGTTGTATCCGGAACGTGACTAATGCACACTGCTATTTTCATAAAGCTGAATATTAAAAATGTAAAATTTCGGCAAATATACGGTTTAAAATACCGTCTAAAAATGAAGCTACGAAGATACGATTATATTCATAAAAATACTATGCACGCATAGGAAAAAAATTAACAACAAAAGAGGGAAATAGTTTCCTGTCTTTTATAATACTGTTATTTTTGTGTTTCTGATTTTTCAGCGGAATAAATTACCCTTTATATGAAGACAATCCAATTTCGGGAGGCAATACAGGAAGCCATGAGCGAAGAGATGCGCCGTGACGAGACTATTTACCTGATGGGTGAAGAGGTAGCAGAGTACAATGGTGCTTATAAAGCCAGTAAGGGAATGCTGGATGAATTCGGTCCAAGACGAATTATAGATACTCCCATCTCTGAACTTGGGTTTAGCGGAATTGGTGTGGGCAGTGCCATGAATGGTAACCGACCGATCATCGAATTCATGACCTTTAATTTCTCATTGGTTGGAATCGATCAGATCATCAATAACGCGGCAAAAATGCGACAGATGAGTGGTGGACAAATAAACATTCCAATTGTCTTCAGGGGGCCAACCGCTTCAGCCGGTCAGCTAGCTGCCACGCATTCCCAGGCTTTCGAAAGCTGGTATGCCAATTGCCCCGGCTTAAAAGTTGTGGTGCCCAGTAATCCTGCCGATGCCAAAGGCCTTTTAAAAAGTTCCATTCGCGATGACGATCCGGTGATCTTTATGGAAAGTGAGCAGATGTACGGTGATAAAGGAGAGGTTCCCGAAGGAGAATATTTAATACCTATAGGGGTGGCGGAAATTAAGAGAAAGGGCAGCGACGTTACCATCGTATCTTTCGGAAAGATCATCAAGGAAGCGTATAAGGCTGCCGAGGAACTTGCTTCGGAAGGTATCAGTTGTGAGATCATCGATTTGCGCACGGTTCGCCCTATGGACCACAAAACCATAATCGATTCTGTAAAGAAGACTAACCGACTGGTCATTCTTGAAGAGGCCTGGCCCTTTGGCAACGTGGCCACCGAAATCACTTACCAGGTGCAGAGTCAGGCTTTCGATTACCTGGATGCTCCCATAGTTAAGCTCAATACTGCCGATACACCCGCGCCTTATTCCCCGGTACTGCTTGAACAGTGGCTTCCGAATAGCGATGATGTAGTAAAGGCGGTGAAGAAAGTGATGTATAAATAAGGCATATCGCACCCCTTTATTAGGATACTTTTTCGAGGATTTCTTAGAATTGTGATTTATTTAAATTTTCTTTTTTAAGATTTATTGTTTATTTGCGGAGCTTTTCGAAGCGTTAAAATTTATTCTGTTCCAATTCGTTACCTGCTTATGAGGCAACTCTTACTCGTTACCGTTTTGCTTATAACATCTTTTGCTTTGGCGCAGACTAAGGTTAGCGGGGTGGTTAATGATGAATCCGGAGAACCCGTAGCCTTCGCGAACGTAATCTTTCAAGATTCTAATGAAGGTACCATCACCAACGAGGAAGGTAGGTTTTACCTGGAAAGCGATGAAAATCACAAAGCCATCTGGGTTTCATTCGTGGGCTACGAAGTGAATACCGTCGAACTCGCAAAACGCACTACCTACAATCTTACAGTTGTACTGAAAGAAGAAGCCGCAGCCCTGGACGAAGTTGTTGTCTATAGTGGAAAAACATCCAAAACAGACAATCCCGCCCTAGACATCCTCCGCAAGATATGGGAAAACCGACGCGAGAACGGGGTAAAGAAGTTCGATCAATACGCATACGACAAATATGAAAAACTGGAATTCGACCTCAATACTATAGATTCCGGCCTTATTAAAAGCAAGGTTTTCAAAGGAATGGAATTTATATGGGAGCAGATAGATACCTCCAACATCACAGGAAACAGCTACCTCCCGATTTTTATAAACGAAGCCTTCAGCAAGGTATATGGAGATAATATCCTGAATGAGCAAAAAGAGATTCTTGAAGGGAACAAGAATTCGGGCTTTCAGAATAACCAATCGCTCATCGCTTTTGTGAAAGACCTGTATAAGGAATACGACATCTATGAGAATTATCTTAAGTTCTTCGATAAGGCTTTTACCAGTCCGCTGTCAACAACCGGTATAGACGTTTACAATTATGTGCTATTAGACAGTGCGTTCAGGGATAACAAATGGTGTTACAACATCGTATATTATCCGAGACGGAAGAACGAGCTCACTTTTAAAGGTGATTTCTGGGTAAATGACAGCACCTGGGCAATCAAGGAAATCAATCTTCAGGCATCCAAGAGTGCAAACCTGAACTGGGTTCGTGAAGTATATATAGAACAGGAGTTCGACGTATTGAACGATTCCATCTTTCTTATCACCCGGGATTACTTTTTAAGTGATTTCAGCTTCAGAAAAAAAGAAGGAGCCAGGGGAATCTACGGGAAGCGCACCACGCTGTACGATAATTACCGCTTTGATATAGAGAAGGACAAGCAATTCTATTCCGAACAAACAGACCCCTATGCCTATGAAATCTACAACAGGCCCGATGAGTTTTGGCAGGAACGGCGGATGGAGAAGCTGAGTAAGGACGAGACAGGGGTGTATAAAATGCTGGATACCTTAACCACCATCCCCCGATTTAAATCCCTCTATAATATTGGTGCCACCCTTGCCTCAGGGTACTATGAGGTTGGAAATATCGACGTGGGGCCGGTGTTCTCCATTTTCGGTTTTAATGAGGCTGAAGGCTTGCGGATTCGATTGGGCGGACGGACATATTTCAGTCAGAACGATCCCTGGCGTATTGAAGTCTTTGGGGCGTATGGATTCAGGGACGATCGGTTTAAATACGGGGTGTCGGGAAAATGGTTATTGGATCGTAAATCACGACTCATCGTATTTGGCGGGAATCGACGGGATGTGGAACAAACCGGTGCCAGTCTAACCAGCAGTAATGATGTGTTAGGGAGGAACCTGGCATCTTCTTCCCTTATCTCCGTTGGGGCCAACGACCGCTTAACCCGCATAAACCTGAGTACGGCAGGTTTCGAGATTGAACCTGTAAAACAATTGATATTTCGTCTCACCGGATCGTACCGAACGCTGAAATCTGCCACCGATACGTTTAGCCTCAATTATTTCGACGAAAATGGCGTGGTACAATCCGAGATTGCCCAGCCTGAGATAGAACTGGGTGTATTCTATACTCCGCGTAAAAAGACTTCCGGCTATGGCGTGGAAAGAACAATTATTAACGATGGGGATTATCCGTCCTTTTATCTGGGGTATACCTATGGCTTAAAGGACGTATTGGGCGGGGATTTCCAGTATACCAAAATACAGGCACTTTATAGTCAGCCGTGGAATATCGGTGGCCTGGGCAGGTTATGGAGCACGGTGGAAGCCGGTAGGATCTTCGACCCGGTTCCCCTGGGACTTTTGAGCCCTGTACCGGGAAATCAGACACTCTTCAGTATTTACAACACCTTCACCAATCTGGATTTTTACGAGTTTGTAACTGACACTTACACCAGTTTGCATCTACAACATAATTTTGGAGGCAGGATATTTTCCCGAATCCCTGTTCTACGGAACCTGGATCTACGGGAAATTGTAGGATTCAGGGCGATTTACGGGAGTATCAGTGAGGATAATATCGCATTAAACGCTTCCAATCTGGTATACAGGGCTCCCGAAGACGTTTACTGGGAATGGAGCGTGGGTGTAGGGAACATCTTCCGAATCTTCCGAATCGATTTCAATTTTCGCGGCAACTACCTTAACAATCCAGAAGCGCGCCAATTCGGTGTGACCGGTGAATTCGGGTTTTCGTTTTAATTAAAGTGGCTTCGATACAATTTTCCAGGGGAAAATCACTCAGCCACCGAGATTTGCTTTAATCTTACTATGAATTATCTTTATTTCTTCTAGCTCCCGTTAATCTTTTATACAAGATGACTGGAGGATATATGTATATTTTACGGTGTGAAGATGGTACATATTATACGGGCAGTACCATCAATTTAATATGGAGATTCAAGGAACATCAAGCTGGTTGTGGCTCAGGGTATACTTCCATCCGTCTTCCTGTTGAGTTGATATATTTCGAAGCTTACGATCGTATTAGTCATGCGTATTATAGGGAAAAACAAATTCAAGGTTGGACCAGAAAGAAAAAACAAGCATTGATAAATGGCCAAATAAAAGAACTTCCACAATTGGCGAAAAAAATTTTAAGGAAATTCTAATTTCCGGTCACTGAGTGTTTCGAATGAAATGAGAAATGTATCGAAGTGACCATTCAATTTGGGTTTTCGTTTTAATTTCAGAATATTTTATTCACACTACCCCCGAAAATTTTCTTACTTTTGCAACCGCTAAAAAGAACACATCTTTTAACTAAATAAACTATAATGGAACAGAACATTATCTATGTACCAATCGCTTTAGCCGTACTGGGCTTACTGTTTATGCTTGTAAAAATGAGCTGGGTAAAAAAACAGCCTGCAGGTAGCGAACGAATGCAGTCTATTTCCAAAAGTATTAAAGAGGGTGCCCTTGCATTTCTAAATGCAGAATACCGTCTGTTGTTGATCTTTGCTATCGTAGCCGCAGGATTGCTATACTTTATCTCCACCCAGGTGGAAACTACAAGCTGGATGATCGTTCCGGCCTTTATTTTTGGTGCCATTTTCTCTGCCCTGGCAGGAAACATCGGGATGCGAATCGCTACAGAAGCAAATGCCCGAACTGCAGAAGCGGCAAAAACCAGCCTACCGCAAGCCTTAAAGGTATCATTTGGCGGAGGTACCGTAATGGGACTGGGAGTTGCAGGATTGGCCGTATTGGGACTTAGCTTGTTCTTCTTGTTTTTTGTTGGTCAGTTCATGGGCAACGAAGACGAATCCTTCTATTATAATATGACAGTAGTGTTGGAAGCGCTTGCAGGCTTCTCCCTGGGAGCTGAAAGTATTGCCTTGTTCGCAAGAGTAGGTGGCGGAATATACACCAAGGCAGCCGACGTGGGTGCCGATCTTGTTGGAAAGGTCGAGGCCGGAATTCCGGAGGACGATCCACGTAACCCGGCTACAATTGCCGATAACGTGGGTGATAATGTAGGTGATGTTGCAGGAATGGGAGCCGACCTGTTTGGTTCTTACGTTGCAACTGTACTTGCTTCTATGGTATTGGGTAACTACGTGATCCGCGATATGAGTTTGGGAGTTCAGTTTGAAGACGCTTTTAATAATATGGGACCTATACTCCTGCCTCTTGTAATTGCGGGTGTAGGAGTGCTTGCATCTATTATCGGGACTTTTATAGTTAAGATAAAAAATAACGATGCGCGCGAACCTGAGGTGCAAAAAGCCCTGGATATGGGTAACTGGACCGCGATTATTCTCACCCTTATTGCCAGTTATTTCCTGATAGACTGGATGCTTCCTGAAACCATGAACATGAAGTTTTTCGGGGAAGGCTATTTAGAAATTCCAGCCATGCATGTGTTCTACTCCTGTATGATAGGACTTGCAGTAGGAGCACTTATTTCTTTTGTAACCGCATACTTTACCAGTCTTGGTAAAAAACCGGTTATGGATATAGTAAAGAATTCCTCTACAGGAGCCGCAACCAATATTATTGCAGGTCTGGCTGTGGGGATGAAATCGACTTTCTGGAGTGTATTGCTGTTCGCAGCAGCGATCTACGGATCGTACGAACTTGCAGGTTTCTATGGAGTAGCACTTGCTGCTTCAGCCATGATGGCCACAACAGGAATGCAACTTGCCATCGATGCGTTCGGACCAATTGCCGATAATGCCGGTGGTGTTGCCGAGATGAGTGATCTTGATCCACAGGTAAGACAGCGTACCGATATTCTGGATTCTGTTGGAAATACTACAGCAGCAGTTGGAAAGGGATTTGCTATTGCCTCAGCCGCACTTACGGCTCTGGCGCTTTTTGCGGCCTTTGTTACGCTTGCTGAACTGGAAGCGGGTATCAACATCTTTAAGGCAGATGTCCTGGCCATGTTATTTGTAGGAGGTATGATCCCGGTTGTATTCTCTGCAATGGCGATGAAATCGGTTGGTAAAGCCGCCATGAAAATGGTACAGGAAGTAAGACGACAGTTTAAAGAGATTCCCGGTATTATGGAAGGTACAGGAACCCCTGAATACGCAAAATGTGTTGACATCTCAACACAGGCAGCTTTAAGAGAAATGCTATTACCCGGACTGCTTACAATCATTACTCCCGTATTGGTTGGCCTTATCTTTGGCGCCGAACCGCTGGGAGGTTATATGGCAGGTGTATGTGTAAGTGGTGTAATGTGGGCAATCTTCCAGAACAACGCCGGAGGCGCATGGGATAATGCCAAAAAATCCTTCGAAGCAGGTGTCATGATCGACGGTGAAATGACCTATAAAGGCAGCGAAGCACATAAGGCCGCTGTTACGGGCGATACCGTTGGAGATCCTTTTAAAGATACTTCGGGTCCATCCATGAACATCCTTATTAAATTAACCTGTCTTATCGGGCTGGTAATTGCACCTATCCTGGCCGGAGGTCACCATTCTGCCGATGAAGCACTACACACTTCAGACGAAATGTATTTCATCGATGCCGATGGAAACAAGACTATTGTAACCGACAAAGGGGATAACGAATGGATTTCAGATAAAGCTCAGGTAACAAGAGAAGTAAAGGTTGAAATGTCTGTAGACGGTGAAATCACCACGGCCGATGTAACTATAGAAACTACCGAAAACGGAGAAACTACTACTGAAAAGACCACCTTTACCGGTACCGA
The DNA here is from genome assembly GCA_030148705.1 of Pukyongia sp. Lineage (GTDB taxonomy): Bacteria > Bacteroidota > Bacteroidia > Flavobacteriales > Flavobacteriaceae > Pukyongia. The sequence goes on along the minus strand of JASBSY010000002.1, from coordinate 36,509 downwards.
AGAAGAGGTACAGGCAAAGATCGATGCTCTGAAAGAAGTAGCCCCTAAATCCGGGAAAGAAGTAAAGACTGAAGTGATTAAGGAGGTTAAAAAGGTAGAGAACTAAGGAAATAGTCACTTTAAAATAGTTAAATAAGAATTAAAATTCCTCTTGAGACGATTTCTCGAGAGGAATTTTTTTGTTTTTATAGTATCTTGGTATGACGATGAACTACGAAGACTTTATTACACTGGGTATTGCCTTTGGACTTGGCATGTTGGTTGGTCTCCAGCGGGAGAGCAATGATAACAAGATCGCCGGAGTTAGAACCTTCACCCTTATTTCCATCCTGGGAGTAGTTTCCGGATTTCTTACAAGAGAATACGACAATCCCTTTATCCTTCCCGTAATCGGGTTGTCTATCACCGCATTGATGGTCGCGGCCAATATTGTCAATAGTAAAGGAAAGGCAAAGCCCGACATAGGTCAGACTACCGAAGTAGCGGCCTTGCTGATGTTCGCAATAGGAGCTTACCTGGTGTTGGGTAGTCAGGTGGTGGGCGTTGTGGTTGGGGGTGCGCTGGCAATCCTCCTCTACATAAAGGAACATCTCCACGATTTTATCGATTCGCTGAAGGACAAGGAGCTCGCAGCGATAATGACCTTTGCCGGGATTTCCCTGGTTATCCTTCCTATTTTACCTAATGAGACCTACGGCCCGCTGGATGTGCTAAATCCGCGTAATATTTGGTTTATGGTAACCCTTATAGTGGGAATCAGCGTTGTGGGTTATTTCATTTATAAGTTCGTAGGCAAGAAGGTGGGAATTATCTCGAACGGTATACTGGGTGGACTCATCAGCAGTACGGCGACTACCGTGAGCTATGCCAGGAAGACAGCCAATGCGAAGAATATCGATAAACTTGCAGCCTTTGTGATAACTGCGGCTTCGGCAATTGCCCTGGTAAGAATAATGATAGAAGTTGGAGTAGTCGTTCCCGAAAAGTTGCCCGAAGTATTACCGCCTCTCATCGTTGAGTTTGTAATTATGGCCCTCCTTTGTGTTGGCTTATTCTATCTTATCAATAAGGACAAAGAAGGCGACGAAATGCCCGAACCTAAAAACCCTGCACAGTTTAAAAGTGCGCTGATATTCGGTTTGCTATACGGACTTATCCTCCTTGCAGTGGCTTTCACCAAAGAGGAGTTTGGCAACAACGCTTTGTATGTGGTCGCCATTATCAGCGGACTTACAGATGTTGATGCCATCACTTTATCCCTTTCTAATTTAATGCGTAGTAACGGCCTGGAAACTTCCACGGGCTGGCGGCTTATTTTACTTGCCTCTTTGTCGAACCTGGCCTTCAAAGGGGTGATGGCGGCGGTCCTGGGAACCCCTAAACTGGGTAAATGGATCGCTATCTCCTTTGGGATTTCTATAGCTTCAGGTTTGTTATTAATGTGGCTCTGGCCGGAAAACTGGTTCTTTTAGTATGGGTTGGTTCAAAAAAGACCCATTACAAATTATAGCCTTCCAGAGTTACGGCACCGGTACGTCCTTTTACCTTCGCGGAAGAGCTCTGGAGGATGAGAATATCGATCTCACCAAAGATAGTTTCTTCGGATTACTGAAGAATTCCATAAAGCGTTTTGAGGCAGATGAGGTTCGTTTTACCACCTTGAAGATTACGCTTCCCGATGACACGGTCTATTATACTGAAACCGATAAACACGGATATTTCAAAATAAAGGAAACTGCCTCCGGCCTGACGGAGATCTCTAATGAAGAAGGCTGGTTGCAGTGTGAGTTGGCCTTCGATTCCCGTCGGCCGGACTGGGTGATCAATAACGACAATAAGTTTCCGGCAGCTATGTTAATCCCCTCTCCTGATGCAACTTTCGGGGTAATTAGCGATATAGACGACACCATCCTGCATACCGGGGTTACATCCTTCTTAAAATTAAAACTCCTGATGAATACATTCTTTAAAAATGCGGAGGGCCGATCGCCCTTAAAAGGGGCAGCCGAATTCTATCAGTTGCTGCATCGCGGTCACGATGGGCGACGAGCGAATCCTGTTTTCTATGTAAGTCATAGTCCGTGGAATATGTACCGATACCTCGAAGTATTTCTCAAGGCAAACAATTTTCCAAAGGGGCCGGTACTCCTTAGAAACCTTCCTATGCCCTTTCGAAAGAAGCAGCCTGATGAAAAACCCCAAAAACAGCGGGAGATTCTCGATATTTTAGAAACCTACCCGGAGTTGCCGTTTATTCTTATAGGAGATAGTGGTGAACACGACGCAGATATCTACATCGAAATCGCAGAGCAATACCCCCAAAGGATCAAAGCCATCTATCTTCGGTCGGTTAGGCATAAGAAGAAGATGCTGCGAATTAAGGGCCTATTCGAATCCTACAAGACCACACCTGCACTACTGGTTGAAACGAGCGAAGACGCAATTGCCCACGCCAGGGAAAATGGCTTTATCGCCAGGAGTTGAGTTCTTCTCTGAAATGATCGTATATGGCGTATTGCGATCGCAGCGGTGTTTTATTATTCGACCGATACTCATTGGCCTGAGAATCATCTAAGATCCTGGCCTTCGAATTATCCTTAAGCTGGATGTCGATTATTTGGCGGAGCTTTGTTTTTATATTTTCATCCAAAACGGGAGTAACCACTTCTATTCTGTGATTTAGATTTCGCTTCATCCAATCTGCAGACCCAATGAAGTAAAGGGGGTCGCCGTCGTTTCCAAAGATAAATACCCGGCCGTGCTCCAGGAACCTGTCGATAATACTGATGATCTCTATATTTTCACTCTGGCCTTCCACACCGGGAATAAGACAGCAGATTCCTCTTACAATGAGTTTAATGTTTACTCCTGCCTTACTTGCTTCGTAGAGAAGATCGATCATTTTTTCATCCTCCAGGCTGTTCATCTTTGCGATAATGAAAGCATCCTTGCCCGATTGGGCATTCCTAATCTCCTGTTTCACACGGGCCGTAAAGGTTTCGCGCAGTGTGAAGGGGGCAATTAGTAAATTCTCGGGCCTGGGTAGAATGATGGTTCCTTCAAGCACTCCGAATACCTTGTCGATATCATCGGCGATCTCTTTGTTGGAGGTGAACAAACCGAAATCGGTGTATATTTTGGCGGTATCCTCGTTAAAATTACCTGTGCCTATATAAGCGTATTTCCTGATCTTTTTATCGGTTTCCTTTTCCACGTAGAATATCTTCGAATGTACTTTAATAGCCGGAAAACTGTAAATTACCTTGGCACCCTGCTCCTTGAAGATCTCCCCCCATTTTAGATTGTTCACCTCGTCGAACCGCGCCTTTACCTCAATAAAGACAACCACCTGTTTGCCGTTCTTTGCTGCTCTGGCAATGGCATCATTCAGCCTGGATTCTTCCGCAGCCCTGTAAATAGTGATCTTCAGTTTAGTAACCTCGGGGTCTTCAGCTGCCTGTTCGATAAACCTGATCAGCGGCTCGAAGGATTGATACGGGAAGTGTAACAACTGGTCTTTCTTATCCAGCTCCTCCATTATATTCTCACAATTGGCCAGTACAGGATGTGGCAGTGGCTCAAGCGGCTCGATTTTCAGGTCTTTATTTGTTGGATTGGGAAACTTAAAGAAATCCCTGAAGTTATGATACCTGGCACCCTGGATGATATCAGCATCCGATACATCAAGCGCTTTCATGAGTACTTGCTGCTGTTTTTTCGGCATGGATTCATCAACCAAAAATCGTGTAGCCTGGCCCGTTTCCCGCCGTCTTAACGCCTCTTCCACCTTGGTCTTTAAATTCCCCGAAAACTCATCTTCTATGTATAATTCCGCATCGCGCGACTTCTTGATCTCGTGGAATGACACCTTTGCGCCGATTTCAGATTTCTGCTTCAGCATATACTTTATGATGTCATCAATAAAGGTGATATGGTATTTGCCGTTTTGCTTCGGAAAACAAAAGAAGCGTGGCACCGATTTAGGGACCTGCACCAGGATAAATTCGTCTTCCGAAATAAACCCTACCAGGTACAAGGCTTCATTTTCGATAAACACCGGATTTTTAGTTGGGACCCTAATACGATCTACTTTTAATTCGTCGGCCAGGTTTTCACGATAATAGGATTTTACTATTTCCTTTTGCGATGGTGAGAATTCCTTGTCGTTTATAAGGTAAATGTCGTTCATTTTCAACTCTGGGATGATCTGCTCGTTGAAAATACGGCCAAATTCTTCCTGCTGAATATCCACCTGTTTGCGTATTTCCCTTAGAACCTTGTTGGGTTTGGTGATTAATTTTTTCCGAAGCGGCTTATCCAGGTGTTTTATCTGGCGGATATCGGATACTCTTACCCTGAAGAATTCGTCAAGATTGGAAGAGAAGATTGCTAAAAATTTGATGCGTTCGTACAACGGATTCCGATTGTCTGCAGCCTCCTGAAGTACGCGATGGTTAAATCGCAACCAGGAAAGATCCCGGTGATAGTATTTTGTGTTGTACAGCTTTGCCATTCGAGGCAAAATAACCACAAAATAGACGATAATATGTGAGTGAAATGTTAAGTTTTAAATAAGCCGTGAATCTCTGCATCGATCTTGCTTACAACCAGGCCGAGATGCTCGGGGTTGTCCACAAAATTTATGTTGTCTACGTCGAATACAATTAGGTTGCCCTTGTCGTATTGCTGGATCCAGGCTTCGTAACGTTCGTTCAACCGGCTGAGATAATCAATACTGATACTGTTCTCATACTCCCTGCCCCGGGCGTGTATTTGCTGAACGAGGTTTGGAATGCTGCTGCGCAGGTAAATTAAGAGGTCCGGCCCTTCAGTAACACTTTCCATAAGATCAAAGAGGGAACGGTAGTTCTCATAGTCGCGATTGGTCATCAGGCCCATGGCGTGTAGATTGGGAGCGAAAATGTAGGCGTCCTCGTAAATGGTCCTGTCCTGGATGATATTCTTTCCGCTTTCACGGATATCGAGGATTTGCCTGAAACGACTGTTGAGAAAATAGATCTGGAGGTTAAAACTCCAGCGTTCCATCTGGTTGTAAAAGTCATCCAGATAAGGGTTGTCCTCCACATCTTCGTAATGGGCTTTCCACTTGTAGTGTTTGGCTAGTAAACGGGTTAAGGTAGTTTTTCCGGAACCTATGTTTCCTGCAATGGCAACGTGCATAAATCTTACTTCTTTGGTTTGGTTAGTGAAAAGCCACGGATGTTATTTCCGTCATAAATATACAGGAAATCCTGCGTAAGCTGCAAGTCTTTTATGCTGTTTTCGGGGAGCGGAAGCTTTAAGGCTTCAAACTGCACTTCAGTTTCACTGAATCCCTTTTTTATCATTATATTTTCTGCTTCGGTCACCACAAAAATCCGATCGTTAAAGAGCGAAATGTTGCGGCATCCTTCCAATGCGATCTCATTCAGAAAACTGCCATAGACATTATAACTCAGGAGGCTGTTTTCCGTTAACACATAACAGTAGTTGAAATCGCTAACCAAAGCTTCAAAGTTCCCGCTTAGAGGTTGGGAAATAGCTGTTTTTAATCCGCTTCTGTAATTGTATAACTCCAGTTGCTGGGAATCTACGTTAAAGATCCACAACCTGTTATTTCCAGCGTTTTTAGCTGCACTTATATTGATAAATTCGGGAAGGGTATTGAAATTTATTCGCTCGATTTCATTCAGCCTGTTGTCCAGTAAAATCACCGTGTTCACCTGTTCGTAGAACAGCACGATGTTCAAAGGGTTGATAATATCTACCGTACTTATTGGCCCCAGTTGGTAATCCCGGAATTCGTAACGCCCCTGCACCCCGGTTTTATATAACACCATATCTCTGATATAGTATACATTGTTATAGGTGTCGATACCTTCAAAGCTGTCGGCGATCAGGGGAGTAGTGGTGACTTCGTTCCACAACTGGGCAGGAGCTGTAACACACCAAAGCAGTAAAACCAAAAGAGGGCCTTTCATAAAAAACAATATACAAAAAGCAACGAAGAAATCAGCAAATTAGTTTGTAGCCGTAGCCGCGAACGTTTACGATTTGTACATTGGGGTCGCGTGCTAACTTTTTCCGCAGTTTACTGATAAACACATCCATGCTTCGGCCACTGAAAAAATCGTCGTTCTTCCATAACTTCTTCAGGATAAAGGAGCGGTCCAGCACTTCATTTTTAGTCTGATGGAGGTGGTATAACAACTCCGATTCACGATGTGTAAGTTGCACTGCCGCTTCGCTTTGGAATATCAATAACTGGTTCTTTGGTTCAAAAGTATAACGTCCAATCACACATTCAGCCTCGGCACTTATAAGATTCTTTTTACTCAACTGGTTTTCAATACGCACGATCAGTTCCTCCATGCTGAATGGTTTTTTCAGGTAATCGTTTGCACCCAGATTAAATCCTTCCACCACGTCGCGGGTTTGCGATTTTGCCGTCAAAAAAATTATGGGGATATCGTTGTCCTCCTTGCGTATTTTTCTCGCAAGCGAAAACCCGTCGAGTTTAGGCATCATTACATCCAGTACAAGCAATGCGGGAGCAAACTCCCGGAAAGCCGCTTCTGCCTGAATACCATCCTTACAGAGGCGCACCTCGTAGCCACGGGTTTCCAGACTTTCTTGTACGATCTGGCCCAGGGAAGGTTCGTCTTCGGCTAACAGTATCTTTGTGTTGTTAGACATGTGGCAAAATTATTTCAAATGTAGTGAGTGCGTCAAGATGTAAGGTAATAGTGCCATCGTGCTTTTCTATGATCTTTTTTGTGTAGTAAAGCCCGATTCCAAAGCCCTTTACGTCGTGAGTGTTTCCCTTAGGAACCCTGTAGAACTTTTCGAAGATTTGTTTTTTATGCGTTTCTGAAAGGGAATTGCCGTTATCGCTTATCGCAATCCTAATGCCTTCTTTCCGCTTTTCTATTCCAACCGAAATCTCATCTCCTCCGTACTTTATCGCATTGTCTATGATGTTATTAATGGCATTTTCGAAGTGAAAAACATCTACACTATAGGGTATTTCCTCCTCGGAGGAGTTAAAGACGATCTGGTAGGGTGATTGTGAAATTCCATCTTTGTTAGAGGCCCTTCGAAGCAAATCCACAAGATCCACTGCCTCAAAATTCAGGGCGAGTTTTTCGCTGTCCAGGGTTGCTGTTTCCAGCAGCTTTTCCACCATGTTGTTTAGTTTGTCCACCTGTTCCTGCGAAATTTTTGCATACCGTTGGTTCTTTTTCATATCGCCACTCTCATTAAAATCCCGGATTGCTTCCATGGCGACCCCAATCGTGGCTATAGGGGTCTTGAATTCGTGGGTGATATTATTAATAAGGTCGTTCTTTACTTCTGCCAGTTGCTTTTGCTTATTGATAATCCCCAGCAAATACAGCAAACAGGCAATCACGGCACCCAGCAGCAAGAACGATAACAATATCCCCAGCAGGTTCTTCTTCAGGATGGTGAAGGTAATATTGCTGAAATGGATCCGAATTATATTGTCGTGAAACACAAAAGGCGAACGCGACTGTGTTTCCAGTTTAGACCGATCAATGGCCTCCGGACGTATCTTTTGTGTGAGTCCCATGATTCCTTCATAGCTCATCCCGTAATCGATCTTAATGTTCTTTCGCGCAAGTTCCAGGCCAAGCAGGCTGTCAATCCTGCTAAGCGACAAAGTGTCTTCCACGAATGAGACGAATATCTTTGAGGAAAGGGATTCTATGGGATTGGAAACACTATCGATATATCTAAGTAACATGCGTTCCTCCTGCGGTGCGAAGGAATCAGAGATTGTAAAACTAAAGCCTGTAGAATCGACATCTGCAGTTCGAATGAGAGAAACCTTACTGGGAACATTCTTTAACCTGATGTTTAATTGTTTGTCTTTAGACAGCGTATCGTAAACTGTCGTTCGCTGCGCGAAGCGATGCTTCATCTCGACATTCACACTGTCCTTCCACAGGTTAAAGGGCCTGTTTTTGGCCAAATCGGTATAATAACCATCCACCGCATTGTCTAAACTGGTCTGAACATCGTTTATAAGCTGTTGTTTGCCGGTCTCATAATTCCGATAGTTCCAATACACCTGAATACACAGTGTCGCCAGGATTACCGCGGCGATAAAGTACAGGATTCCTTTGTATTTCAAATTGTTCATGGCTTAAAAGTAGGAACTATTCATCGGGGAGCAATGAATCGTTAACACTCGTTAACACAGCTTAACTCAATTTGATATTGAGATACCCCATCTTTGTATTCAGAAATTAAAAAAACCAAAATCATGAAAGTTCCCATTACACTCTCCCTGATTCTCTCTTTGTGGGTGACCTCACTATTCGCACAGGAGTTCCGCGGAATCGCAACCTATAAGACCGATCGTAAATTCGATCTGGCAATGGACAGTTCTCAGGTGAATTCAGAAATGCAGAAACAACTGGCAGCAAAATTAAAACAACAGTTCCAGCGGGAATATACCCTCAATTTCAACCAACACGAGTCGCTGTACACCGAAGTTGAAAAACTCGAAGGGCCCGCCCCGGCATCTGCGGGGGGAATCAACATTGTTTTGTCGGGCAATACGGACGTTATATACAGAAACGTCACCACCGACAGCTATTTGCGGGAAACCGAACTTATGGGTAAGGAGTTTCTTATTGAGGATAAACCGGAAAAACTGGATTGGAAACTCGAGAAAGATACCAAGAACATTGGAAATTATACCTGCTTCAAAGCAACCTTTAGCGAAGATGTTACCGACCAGATCTTCGACAGTACAACCGACAGTCTGGTAAGCACTACCAGAACCCGGGTCACCACAGCCTGGTATACGCTGGATATACCGGTTAAACACGGGCCATCCGAATTCTGGGGCCTGCCGGGGCTAATCCTGGAGATCAACGATGGAGAACAAACCATACTCTGCTCCAAAATAGTCCTCAACCCCGAGAAGGCTTCAGAAATAGCTATTCCCAATACAGGAAAAGTGGTGAGTCGCAAGGAATTCGAACAAATCCGCGAGAAGAAAATGAAGGAAATGCAGGAACAATTTAGTAACGACAGCAGGCGCGGTGGTGAAGGAAATGTATTCAAAATTCGAATAGGCGGCTAATTATTTTTAGACGATTAAACCATTTAAGAAAATTTGTGTCCAAGCTAATTGTAACAATTGGTGTAATTTGTTGCCCGATACGTACATAAAATTTTCTAAGATGAAACCACTAAGCCTGATTATTACCCTCATATTTTGCGTAACCACTTTTGCCCAAAATATCAATGGGGTTGCCTATTACGAAGCCAAAACAACCGTCGATATGGATAATTTCGGCGGAAGGGATATGAGTGAAGATATGAAACGTCAGATCGCCGAGCGAATGAAGAACTTCCTCGAAAAGACCTATATCCTTACATTCAACGCTCACGAATCTGTTTATAAAGAGGAGGAAAAACTGGAAGCAGGAGCAGGAAGCGGAGGTTTTGGGATGATGATGAACAGTTTTTCGGCAGGAAAACAGTACAAGAACCTAAAAAAGAATCAAATCCTTGAAGAAAGGGAATTCTTCGGAAAACAATTCCTTATCAATGATACCTTAACCAATCTCGATTGGACCATCACAAAGGAATCCAAACAAATAGGACAATACCTGGCGATAAAAGCCACTGCGGTTAAGGAGATCGATGAAAACGATTACAGCATGGCCAGAAGACGAAACCGCGATAATGACGACAAGGAGAAAAAAGATGGAGAGGAGCTGAGTGAAACTAATAAAGCCAAAGACAGTACCGGTACCGAGCGCGATCCCTTCGACGAAATTGAAATTCCGGAAGAAGTGATTGTTACCGCCTGGTTTACCCCCCAGATACCTGTTGGCCACGGACCGGGAGAATACGCAGGACTTCCGGGACTCATCCTGGAACTCAATATGCATAGAACCACCATCCTGTGTTCTAAAATAGTTCTTAATGCCAAAGATGCTGAAAACATCAGCGCACCGACCAAAGGAGATGAAGTGACCCGCGAAGAATACAACCGCATCATCAAAGAAAAGATGGATGAAATGCGCGAGAATTTCCGAGGCCGCGGAGGTCGAAGAGGTGGAGGGCGTTTCGGCGGATAATCTATATAAATCAACTTAATGAAGCGACTACTAGTTGCAGCCCTGCTGCTATTCACATGTTCACTTTCCGCACAAAGTATAAAAGTACGTGGCGTTATAAGTGACACCCTCAATCAACCCCTCGAATTTGCTAACGTGATAGCGACCGTCCAGGCAGACGGAGCCATAGAATCCTATGCAATTACCAATGAGGAGGGGCGCTACCAACTCGATCTTCCAAAAGGCGACACCTACGTTCTAAAAGCCAGCTTCCTCGGGTACGAAACCCGAAACCGGGTTGTTAGCGTTTCCGAAGATGCCGAAAACATGCAGTTGGATTTTCAGCTCAGGGCAATCGCTTCCGAATTGGACGGCGTTGAGATCGTCTATGAAATGCCGGTTACCGTAAAAGGCGACACAATAGTGTATAACGCCGATTCCTTTACCACCGGCGATGAGCGCAAACTCGGGGATGTGATGAAGAAATTGCCGGGCGTGGAGGTAAACGACGATGGTGAGATACAGGTGGAAGGTAAAACGGTTTCCAAGGTGATGGTGGAAGGCAAGGATTTCTTCGACGGCGATTCCAAACTGGCCACCAAGAATATTCCGGCCGATGCCGTCGATAAGGTGGAAGTACTTCGCAACTATAACGAAGTAGACCAAATGCGAGGCCTGGGCAACGACCAGGATAATGTGGCCATCAATATCAAACTAAAGGAAGGAAAAAAGAACTTTTGGTTCGGAGAAGTAACCGCAGGTGCCGGGATTGCTTCCGAAGAAGCCAAATACCTGGTGCACCCGAAACTCTTTTATTACAGCCCGGAATACAGCCTCAACTTTATCACCGATTTCAACGATATAGGGGAAGTTCCCTTTACATTCAGGGATTACTTTAATTTTACCGGCGGCTTCCGAAATTTCAACCGTGGCGGCGGAACCAACTTCAATATAAGTGAAAGCGACCTGGGGTTTGCCGTGGCTCAAAACAACAGGGCCAACAAGATTGAAACCGGCTTCCTCGCAGGGAATTTCAGTTGGAGAGCAAATCCAACCCTCGACCTCAGCGGTTTTGCGATCCTTTCAGATAATAAAACCAACATCGTTAATAATTCTATCCGACAATACATCGCCTCGGGTTCAACCGAGACCACAACCAGTGTCAACGATCAGAGAAACCAACTGGCCATGATGAAATTAAGCGGGGTCTATAAACCAAACACCGATTTCCAGCTGGATTACGATGCGTTGGTTAAGACTTCCAAACAAACCGAAGACGACACTACCCTGTCGCAGTTCGACAATTCCACTAATAATATAGAAGAACAAAAGGAGAACAAACCCTTTTCGATCAACCAGAACATGAATGTGTATTACACCCTGGATGAGAAGAATATCTTTGCCGGCCAGGTGCAGCACCTGTGGCAGGACGAAGACCCTTTCTACAATGCGGTAACAGACCTGCTGCCTTTTGCAGGGATACTTCCTGTAGATACAACCGCCAACCGGTATAACATAAACCAGGCAAAAAACATCAAAACCAATAAACTGGATGCCAAGGTCGATTACTTCTATGTTCTGAACAACACCAGCAATCTCAATTTTACGCTGGGCGCCACCTACAGCAACCAGCAATTCGATTCGGGTATTTTTCAATTGCTCAATGACGGCAGCCGAATTGATTTCAACCGCACCCCCGAGATCGGCGGAGCATCATTTCCACTCAACAATATGGTGGATTATACCTTTACCGATACATTCCTTGGTCTCCATTATAAGGTTAAGACCGGCGAATTTATTTTTACACCGGGCCTCAGCCTGCACAATTACAACCTGAAGAATGAGCAACTCGGACTAACATCCACGCAGAACGACTGGACACTTCTTCCCGATTTTAATGCTATCTGGAACATCAAGAAGAGCGAAAGCCTGAGGTTCAACTATTCCATCTCGGCCGAATATACAGATGTGGTGAATTATGCCGAAGCCTTTGTATTCAATAATTACAATCGAATGTTCAGGGGAAACCGCAATCTGGAAAATGCGCTCTCCCACCAGTACAACCTCACCTACTTCAGTTTTAACCTGTTTAACTACACCAATATCTCCGCTTCGCTAAATTACTCTAAGCGAATAAACGGATTCAAGAATATAACCGACATAGCCGCCATTAACCAGGTGTCGTCCATCTTTAATATGGACAGCAATTTCCCGGACGAAACCTTTACGGCTTTTGGGCGATTCAGTAAACGGGTAAAGAAACTTCAGTTCGCACTTAACGCAAATGCCACCCTGGCTCGCTCCAATAACTTGGTAAACGATGAGATTACGGAAAGTGAAAGCCTTACCCAGAGTTACCAGGCCAGTGTACGATCCAGTTTCAGGGAGTGGCCTAATTTTGAGGTGGGCTATCGGCTGTCGGTCAACGACTACGATAACGGGGGCCTCGAGCAAACATTTTACACCCAACGGCCCTATGCCAATGTAGACATCAATTTCCTGAAGCATTTCAGCCTTCATGCCGAATGGGATTACTACAATTACAGCAACGAATTGAACACCGTAGACAACACCTATTCCTTTTTTAATTCCACCCTGTATTTTCAACAGGGAGAGAGTCCCTGGGAATTTTCGGTACAGGCCACCAATATCCTGGATACGGAATTCATAAATAACGACAGCTTTAACGACCAGTTCAACACTACCAGTCAGTATTTTGTGCTGCCCCGCATCGTAATGCTGGTGGTTAAATACGACCTGTAGAAATAAGGTGGCCCCGTAATTGTCTGCCTTAACTGTTATCCGCGCAGATAATTACTGTTAGTAGTGAGGAAAAAATGAGTAACTTTCATTGAAAATCCATTCAATGCGAAAGATATTTTACGGAATTATCATCGGTGTTCTCATTGTCTTTGTACTGCGATACTGCGAGCATCAAAAAGACAATAGGGAACAACTGGAAGCAGGTACTGCCCTGATTCAGAAAGAGCTTAAGAACGTCGGTAAACTGGTAGTCACCGAAGGAAGCTACGCTCAGGTTTTTACCTACGAGGATTCGAAGAATTTATACGCCGGGCTTATTAACGTAAGTAAGAAGGCCCTGGTGATCGTGAATGCCGAAGCCACAATTTCCTACGACCTCAGCCTTATCGAAACTCGCATAGATGAACAGGCGAGAACCGTCTTCATAACCAAAATCCCCCAACCCGAGCTTAAAATCAATCCAAACATCGAGTATTACGACATTCAGCAGGATTATCTTCATCAATTTTCGGCCGCCGATTACAACCTCATTAAAGACCGAATCGAGGCGTCCCTAAGGAAAAAGATAAAAGCTTCCCAGCTCGTAAGTAATGCGGAAAACAGGCTTATTTCGGAACTTCAGAAATTATATATTGTGACGAACTCCATGGGGTGGACGCTAAAGTACAACGAACAACCCATTCGCAATGAGGAGGATTTCAGCAATTTCAGGCAGTTGCCGGATTAACGACCCATAAAATTATTTCCTTGCCTGGAGGCGGACCCAACCTCCGCCGTTAATCGCTTCAATCCCATGTTTACGTAGTAATTTGGCAGCCGTTTCGCTCCGCACCCCGCTGGCACAACAGCAGATTACCGGCTTATCCCATTGCTGCACTTCAGCAATTCTGTTGGAAAGTTCCTGCACAGGTATATTCTTCGACTGCCTGATGGCGCCCTCCTTGTATTCACTTGGAGTGCGGACATCCAGGATCACAGCCCCTTTATCCATAAATTCCCCGATCTTTTTAGATTTGTTTCCAAACAAGGCTCCAAATAGTCCCATCTTATTTTTAATTTTCGATAAATGCCAAAGCGGCGGCCCGGCTCAACCACATCTAAAGGTCTCCCTTGCAAGTTAGTTTATTTTCGGCAAATTTCCCGGGCGTTCCCTCCTCAGCCAACTTTTGGCTTCGGCGGGCGGGCTATCCGCTTCAATCTGCCGGGCAGGATTTCCGCTGCTATCCCTAACGCGATTTTCAACCCGAATTAGTATCTTGCATCTCCATGAAAACCATTACCCGTAAAGAGGAAATTGTTACCATTGCTTCACAGCTTTTTAAGGAAAAAGGGTACAATGCGGTATCCATGCGGGATATTGCCCAGGCCATGGGCATCAAAGCCGCCAGTTTGTACAACCATATTTCCGGGAAACAACAGATCCTTTCAACCCTTATCCTCACGGTTGCGGTCGAATTTACCAACGGCATGCAAACCGTGGTCGCCAAAGACATACGCCCCATCGACAAGATCAGGGAGATTATCGAACTTCACATAGATATTACCGTTAATCATTCGGAAGCACTCGCTGCTCTGAACAACGACTGGATGCACCTTGAGAACAACGATCTCTCTTCCTTTGTACAAATGCGGGAAGACTACGAGGAGAATTTCAGGCGGATCGTAAAAGAGGGCATAGAGGCCGGCGAATTAAAACAGCACCATCCGGAAGTTATCCTGTTCTCGATCTTGTCGACCCTGCGAACCCTCTACCTCTGGTATCAAAAACGCGGGAAACTGGATGTAAATGTGTTAAAAAAAGATATGGTGTCCGTGCTGTTGAACGGAATCACCTAAGCCGTCGAAAGCTGTTGTAAATAGCTGCAAACAGGCGTTCTTTTGGTGTAGTGTTAATTAACTTGCAAATCTAACTAACAAACGTTAGTTTTGTAAGTCAAAAAATTGGAATTAGTGGCTGTATTTCATAAATTAAAGGTTAAGGATGTTTACAAGGAAACTTCAGACTGTTCTGTAATTGCCTTCGATATTCCCGAATCCCTGTACGAAGAATTCGAATTTAAACAGGGACAGCATCTAACATTAAAAACCGAAATCGACGGCGAAGATGTACGTCGGTCATATAGCCTGTGTACCAGTCCGATGGACCGTGAGTGGAAAGTGGCAGTAAAACTCATACCGGAAGGAAAGTTTTCATCCTTCGTGAACACTACCTTAAAGCCGGGGGATACCCTGGAAGTGATGGCGCCTAGCGGAACCTTCGGGGTAAAGCCAAATCCGGAGAAACCTAAGAACTACTTGTTCTTTGCAGCCGGAAGTGGGATTACGCCAATTATCTCCATGATAAAAACCCACCTGGCTACCGAACCCAATTCCACTTGTAAGCTGTTTTACGTGAATAGAACGGCCAAATCCATTATCTTTAAGGAAGAATTGGAGCAGCTTAGAAATGCTTATTTCGGAAGGCTTGAAATTTATTATTTCCTAACGAAGGAAAGAAGAGATATAGAGCTGTTTAACGGGCGTTTCGACGACGATCGCATGGCCGTACTCTGCAAGACTTTTATCGATATCCCCGATACCAGTGAAGTGTTTCTTTGCGGGCCGGAGGAGATGGTAAAGTATGTTGGGAATTACCTGGTCGAAGCCGGGCTTCCTAAAGAATTGGTGCATTTCGAACTGTTCGTAACCGGTCTCTCGGAAGAGGACAAACTAAGGGCAGAACGACTGGCTCAACAAAATGTAGAAGGCGTGGAAGTCACCATTGTAGATGGTGGCAAGGAATTCCACTTTACAATGACTAGCGATTACGACAATATACTGGATGCCGCCCTAGGCGCAGGAGCCGATCTGCCATTTGCCTGTAAAGGCGGGGTGTGCAGCACCTGCAAATGTAAGATCCTGGAAGGGGAAGTAGAGATGAAAGTTAATTACGCCCTGGAAGCCCATGAGGTGGCACAGGATTATGTGTTAAGTTGCCAGGCAGTTCCGGTAACTGACGAAGTAAAAGTAGATTTTGATGTTTAAAACATAGATTATGAGCGAAAAGGAAGTAAAAAATCTGGATGCGATCTTCGAAGCCCGCATTGCAAGAGACGAAAAGATTGAGCCCAAAGACTGGATGCCCGAGAAGTATCGGCAGACGCATATTAGGCAGATCTCCCAGCACGCACATTCCGAGATAGTGGGAATGTTGCCGGAAGGGAACTGGATTACAAGGGCGCCCTCCTTAAGAAGGAAGGCCGCATTACTGGCCAAAGTTCAGGATGAGGCCGGACACGGTCTTTACCTCTATAGCGCTTGTGAGACCTTGGGGATTTCCAGGGAAGAGTTATATGAACAATTACACAGCGGGAAAGCGAAGTATTCTTCTATCTTCAATTACCCCACCGTTACCTGGGCCGACATAGGCGCCATAGGTTGGCTGGTGGATGGGGCTGCGATTATCAACCAGGTGCCGCTCTGCAATACTTCCTTCGGGCCATATGCACGGGCTATGGTGCGTGTTTGTAAGGAGGAGAGTTTTCACCAGCGACAAGGTTACGAGATCATGCTCACTTTATGCAAGGGTACGCCGGAACAGAAAGCCATGGCACAGGATGCGCTGAACCGATGGTGGTGGCCAAGCTTGATGATGTTCGGGCCAACCGATGCCGAATCCACCCATACCGAACAGTCCATGAAGTGGAAACTAAAACGGAAGACAAACGATGAGCTTCGACAACAATTCATCGATCAGACAGTACCCCAGGCTGATATTTTGGGAATTACCGTTCCCGACCCGGACCTTAAGTTTAACGAAGAGACCGGGCATTATGACTTTGGAGAGATCGATTGGGATGAGTTCTGGCAGGTGGTGAAAGGCCACGGGCCCTGCAACAAACAACGCCTTGAAGCCAGGGTGAGTGCCTGGGAGCGCGGAGCCTGGGTTAGAGACGCGGCCATGGCGTATGCCGACAAACAACAAACTAAGAAAGTCGCGAAAGCGAGTTAAAAACATACGATATGAAGAAAGATTGGCCATTATGGGAAGTTTTCGTGCGTTCAAAGAACGGACTGGAGCATCGTCACTTTGGTAGTCTGCATGCCGCAGATGCCGAGATGGCACTTGAGAACGCCAGGGATGTATATACCCGACGCAATGAAGGGGTGAGTATCTGGGTGGTGGAAAGCAAATATATTACGGCTTCAAACCCAGCGGATAACGGTGAACTTTTCGAACCGGCACAGGATAAGATCTATCGACATCCTACCTTCTACGACCTGCCGGATGAGGTAAAACACATGTAAAACAGTATCCTGTATTCTAAACAGGAACCTATCGTTCAGATTATGAAAAACGAAGACCTTTATCAATATATTCTTGGAATTGCAGACAATTCCCTAATCCTCGGCCAGAGACTGGGCGAACTATGTGGTCACGGGCCTACCCTGGAAACCGATATCGCCCTTACTAACATTGCGCTCGACCTGTTCGGACAAACACGCAGTTATTATCAATATGCTGCTAAACTGGCAGGAGGAGTTAAGACCGAGGACGATGTGGCCATGTTGAGAGAAGAAAGAGAATATAGAAACGTACTCCTGGTAGAACAACCCAATACCGATTTCGCTTTTGTGATCGTCAGACAATATCTTTTCGATGAATTCCATTTGTTGCTGATGCAGGAGCTTCAAAACAGTAAAGATGAAATGCTGGCGGCCATCGCGAAGAAAGGAATCAAAGAGGTTAGCTATCACCGGAGGTTTTCGGGCGACTGGGTTAAACGCCTGGGGGATGGTACTGCCGAAAGTAACGAACGTATGCAGCAGGCCGTGGACGACCTTTGGCGCTACACGGACGAACTTTTCCACCTCACTAAGGCCGACCGCGAAATGATCGGGCAGGGAATTGGAGTGGATGTGAGCCAACTTAGAGATACGTATTACAATACCGTAACGGAACTGCTGCAAGAGGCCACGCTAACAGTTCCCGAACAGGAATACTTTCAAAAAGGAGGAAAGGAGGGTATACATTCTGAACATATGGGATACCTGCTCACCGAACTGCAATATATGCAGCGATCCTATCCTAATATGAACTGGTAAGTTATGACGGTAGACCTGGCACCACATATCGATAAACATCTTTTGCCGGTACTGCGCAAAGTGTCAGACCCGGAAATACCTGTACTAACGGTACTCGACCTGGGGGTGATTCGGGAAGCGGTAGAGGAGAATGGTAAGGTTTATATCAAGTTAACCCCTACCTATTCCGGCTGTCCGGCCATGGATGTAATTGGCGACGATCTGAAAGCAGCGTTCAAAGCGATTGGCAAAGAGGCGGAAATTGACCTGGTCCTGTCCCCGGCATGGTCTACCGATTGGATCAGTGAGGAAGGTAAGCGGAAGATGGAAGCTTACGGAATAGCGCCGCCCCTGGAGGAATCGGCCGATAAAGCCGCATTACTGGGAAATAAGAAATTAGTGAAATGCACCAATTGCGGTAGTACCAATACCCGCCTGGTGAGTCAGTTTGGTTCCACCGCCTGTAAGGCACTATTTCAGTGCAACGACTGTGAAGAACCCTTCGATTATTTTAAATGTTTGAAATAAATATGGACCGTAGCATCATAAAGAATATAGAGAATAATGTTGCCTACCTTCGGTTGAATCGGCCGGATGTTTTTAATAGCTTTAACCGGGAAATGGCACTGCTTTTCCAGGAAGAACTGGACCTCTGTGCAGAGGATGAAAATGTCAAGGCTATTGTTATTACAGGAGAGGGAAAGGCCTTCTGCGCAGGCCAGGATTTGAAAGAAGTAACCAGTCCGGACCTAAACCCCGGGTTTAAAAAGATACTGGAAGAGCATTATAACCCGATAATTATAAGGATAAGAGCCGTGGAGAAGCCGGTCGTGGCCGCGGTAAACGGGGTTGCAGCCGGCGCAGGAGCTAACATCGCCCTGGCCTGTGATGTGGTAATAGCTTCAGAGCACGCCTCATTTATACAAGCTTTCAGTAAGATAGGCCTGGTTCCCGACAGTGGGGGAACCTATTTCCTGCCCAGGCTGATAGGCTTTCAAAAGGCATCGGCACTGATGATGTTGGGCGAAAAAGTCTCGGCAGAAGAAGCCGAAAAACTGGGAATGGTCTACAAGTTATGTAGTTCGGCATACTTCGAATCGGATGTTAGGCAAACGGCAGAAACCCTGGCAAAAATGCCAACCCGGGCGCTGGGTTATACCAAACGACTGCTCAATAAGAGTATGTCCAACTCGCTGGAAGAGCAGCTAGTCATGGAATCTGAACTTCAGATCGCTTCCGCTCAAAGCGAGGATTACGCCGAAGGGGTAGCGGCTTTTGTGGAGAAAAGAAAACCAAACTTTAAAGGCAGATAGATGATTAAAAAAGTTGGTGTCATAGGTTCGGGAACAATGGGCAGCGGTATCGCACAGGTTGCGGCCACGGCCGGTAATGAGGTGCAACTGTACGACCTGAGTTCGGAAGCCCTTCAGAAATCCCGGGATTCACTGAACAAGATCCTGGATCGACTTATCGAAAAGGGAAGGATCGATAATGCAGAGAAAAATCGCATTCAGAATAATATAACCTATATATCAAACCTGAACGACTTAGCCGATTGCGACCTCACCATAGAAGCGATCGTCGAAGACCTCGACATAAAGAAAAACCTGTTCAAAGAGCTGGAATCCTTGCTTTCACTCAAGGCGATAATCGCAACGAATACCTCCTCTTTATCAGTTGCATCCATAGCCGGTGCATTAACCGATCCTTCGCGCTGTATCGGGATCCATTTTTTTAACCCGGCACCCCTGATGAAACTGGTTGAGGTAATTCCTGCCGTTCAAACTTCCGAACAAACGCTTAAAACAACGGTAGACACCATCGCTTCATGGGGCAAAACCGTAGCGGTTACCAAAGACACCCCGGGCTTTATCGTAAACCGGGTGGCCAGGCCTTTCTATGGAGAGGCTTTGCGAATTTATGACGAGGGAATTGCAGATGTCGCAACCATAGACTGGGCGATGAAGACTGTTGGAGGCTTTAGAATGGGCCCTTTCGAATTAATGGATTTTATTGGTAATGATGTAAATTATACCGTAACCGAATCGGTTTTTCATGCCTTTTATTGCGATCCAAGGTACAAACCCTCCTTTACCCAAAAGCGCTTGAGTGAAGCCGGGTATTTGGGAAGGAAGAGCGGAAGAGGATATTACAACTACGGGGAAGGCGCAGACAACCCTGAACCTGTTGAAGATACTACCCTCGCACAGGCTATTGTAGATCGCGTACTTGTTATGCTCATCAATGAAGCCGCAGATGCGCTGTTCTGGAAGATAGCTTCAGCAAAGGACATAGACAATGCGATGACCAAAGGGGTTAATTATCCCAAAGGCTTACTGGCCTGGGCTGATGAAAAAGGCATCGACTGGTGTGTTTCCAAATTAGACGGCCTTTACGAAGAGTATCACGAGGACCGATATCGCTGTTCGCCCTTGCTAAGAAGAATGCAGCGTGAAAATAAAACATTCTATTAAGATGTTGGAAGGAACTAAAATACCGTATAAGATGCTGTCCCTTGATCCCTTCAGTCAGTGGCTGGGGATAGAGATACTTGAGTGCGAAGTTGGGAGATGCAGGCTTGCTATGCGGGTTAGAGAAGAAATGCTGAACAGTATGGGGAAGGCCCACGGAGGAATAAGTTATTCCCTGGCCGATACGGCCTTTGGTTTTGCTGCCAATACCCATGGCAAATATGCCGTATCCATCGAAACTTCCATCAACCATATTACCGCCCTCGAAAAAGGCGACTATCTGGTTGCCGAGGCAGTGATAGACGTGACTAAGACAAAAGTTGGATTCAATATAATTGAAGTGAAAAGAAACGATGAGATCGTAGCCCTCTTTAAAGGAGTGGTCTACAGAACATCAAAAGACTGGGAAGAATAATATGAAAGAAGCATATATAATAGACGGGATCAGGACTCCAATTGGGAGTTATCAGGGAACTTTAAGTTCGGTACGAACAGACGACCTGGCGGCATTGGTGATAAGGGAAATTGTAAACCGGAACCCGGAAATTCCCACCGACGCCATCGACGATGTTATCCTGGGTTGTGCCAACCAGGCCGGTGAAGACAACAGGAATGTTGCACGTATGGCGCTGCTGCTGGCAGGCCTGCCATTCACCGTGCCCGGTGAAACAGTCAACCGACTGTGCAGCAGCGGGCTTTCGGCCATAATCCACGCCAATCGCGCCATCAAGGCCGGCGACGGAGATTTGTTTATTAGTGGCGGAGTAGAGAATATGACCCGTGGGCCTTATGTGATCGCCAAGCCTTCTTCGGCTTATGGCACGGATGCAAAAATGTACGACTCCAGTTTCGGGTGGCGCTTTGTCAACCAGAAAATGCACGATCTGTACGGTACCGACGGAATGGGGAATACGGCCGAAAACCTGGTTGAAAAACACAATATCAACAGGGAAGACCAGGATGCCTTTGCATATCACAGTCAGATGAAAGCCGCCAAAGCCCAAAAGAGTGGCCGCCTCTCGAAGGAAATCGTGAATGTTGAAATTCCAAGGAGGAAACAGGATCCCTTAATCTTTTCCGAAGACGAATTCATTAAACCAAATACAACCAAAGAGGTCCTGGCAAAACTGCGTCCGGCCTTTAAAAAAGATGGTAGTGTTACAGCCGGAAACAGCTCGGGCTTAAATGACGGCGCGGCTGCTACCATTATTGCTTCCGAAGAAGCGGTAAAGAAATATGGACTAAAGCCGCTTGCCCGGATCGTGAGTTCGGCCGTAGTGGGTGTAGAACCGCGAATTATGGGGATAGGGCCGGTTGAAGCCAGTAATAAGGCATTGGAAAAGGCCGGACTAACCATGCAAGACATGGATGTGATCGAACTAAACGAAGCCTTCGCCTCCCAGGCTCTTGCCTGTATACGGGAGTGGGGTCTTGCCGATGACGATCCGAGGATCAATCCCAATGGTGGCTCTATTGCTATCGGGCATCCGCTTGGCGTTACGGGAACCCGCATTGCCTTTTCAGCAGCATTGGAATTAAAAGAACAGAAAAAACGCTACGCCCTTATAACCATGTGTGTAGGTGTAGGACAGGGATATGCGGCTATTATTGAAAATATTAACCAACGATAAAATCGCTCGTTTCAAGGGCCGGATCATATGAAAATATTAATAATAGGAGGTAATGGTACCATAGGCCGAAAGATCACAGAGCGGTTTTCCGAATCGGACGAGGTGCTCATTGCCGGGAGAAATTCTGGTGATGTCACGGTAGACATATCTTCTTCCGAATCAATAATGGAAATGTTTCAGAACACAGGGGCTGTAGACGCTATTGTGAATGTTGCAGGGGATGCGAAATGGGAGAAGTTCGATAATTTGACGGAAGAGGATTTTTACATTGGGATTAAAAGTAAGATGATGGGGCAGGTTAATCTGGTGCGATTTGGCAGATCCTTTTTAAATCCGGGGGGTTCGTTCACCTTAACGACCGGAATTCTGGCCGACGAACCCGTAGATATGACCACAAGTGCCGCCATGGTAAATGGAGCTATTCAGAGTTTTGTGAAAGCAGTTGCTCTTGAATTAAAGAACGGACATCGGATTAATGTGGTATCGGCCGATTTGGTAGAAGATGCATATGAAAAGTATAAGAATTACTTCCCGGGAAATACTCCCGTATCAATGCGAAAGGTCGTTGATGGATATGTGAAATCAGTTAAAGGAAAAATTAACGGAGAAATCCTTCGGATAAGAGCATAAATTATGAATAAGACACAACATTACGTAACCGGCAAATGGATTGAAGGCAGCGGTGACGGAACGCCGGTTGCCGATTCGGTTACCGGAGAAGTTTTTACCAGTGTAACTGTTGAAGGGCTGGATATCCCGTCCATCTTACAGTACGGGCGCGATAAGGGCGAGGTGCTCCGGAAGATGACCTTCCAGGAGCGCGGCTTGATGCTGAAGAAACTGGCCCTCTATCTCACCAAAAAGAAGGACCAGTTCTATGAACTTAGTTATAGGACGGGAGCTACCCGAATAGACAGCTGGATCGATATTGAAGGAGGCTTTGGTAACCTGTTTGCCAATGCTTCCCTAAGAAAGCTATTCCCTAACCAATCTTATCATGTGGAAGGCGATCCCATCGACCTGTCCCGGGGAGGAAGGTTTATGGCCCATCATATCATGGTACCCCGACAAGGAGTGGCGGTACACATCAACGCATTTAATTTCCCGGTTTGGGGGATGCTAGAGAAATGTGCCGTAAACTGGATGGCCGGGATGCCCGCAGTGGTCCTGCCGGCTCCTCAGACTGCCTATCTTACTGAAGCGGTGGTAAGGGAGATAATAGCTTCGAAAATCCTTCCCGAAGGTGCAATTCAACTTATTTGCGGTACTGCAAAAAACATACTGGACGGCACTCAATCTCAGGATGTAGTGACCTTCACAGGATCTGCCTCTACGGGTAGATTACTAAAGAATCACCCGCGGATAATCGAGGAATCTGTGCCATTCACAATGGAAGCCGATTCCCTTAACGCCTCCATATTGGGCGAAGATGCTGTTCCGGGAACTCCGGAATTTGGGCTGTTTATCAAAGAGGTTCGCAAAGAGATGACCGTCAAGGCCGGACAAAAATGTACGGCCATACGCAGGATCATAGTACCTCAAAACCTGGTGGAAGATGTGCAGATAGCCATCGGACAGGAACTGGATAAGGTAACCATAGGCGATCCCCGCTTGCAGGAAGTTAGGATGGGTGCGCTTGTTAGCGAGAGCCAACGGCAATCGGTACGTGATCAGGTGGCTAAGATCGCAAAGACTGCCGAAATGGTCTATGGAGACCTGGAAAATGTAGAAACCATCGGGGCCGATGCAAGTAAAGGAGCCTTTATGAAACCTATCCTACTGAGGGAAGATAATCCGTTCGAGAATGAGGCAGCCCATGTTATCGAGGCTTTCGGGCCCGTAAGCACGCTAATGCCGTACAGCAATATGGACGAAGCAATCGAACTCGCCCGTATGGGGAAAGGATCACTGGTTTCATCAATAGCCACCTTCGACGATAATATTGCCAGGGAATATGTAATTGGCACAGCCTCCCATCACGGGAGGATTCTAGTCCTAAATCGTGAAAATGCCAAACAGAGTACCGGTCACGGTTCTCCCTTACCAAATCTCATTCACGGGGGTCCGGGAAGAGCCGGGGGAGGCGAAGAAATGGGAGGTTTGAGAGGAATAAAACACTACCTGCAGCGATGTGCGGTACAGGGAACTCCAACCACACTTACAGAAGTAACGGGAATTTATCAGCCGAAAGGAGCCTATAAGGAAACCGAAAAGCATCCTTTCCAGTATCACTGGGAGGATATCGAAGCGGGAATGAGTCTTAAAACGCATAAGCGTACGATTACCGACGGCGATATTGTAAACTTCGCTAACCTAACCTGGGATCACTTCTATGCCCATACCGATATCACTTCCCTGGACGGAAGTATTTTTGAAAAACGTACTGCCCACGGATATTTTATCCTGGCAGCGGCGGCAGGCTTATTCGTGTATCCCAACAAAGGCCCGGTCGCAGCAAACTACGGTTTGGAAGAATGCCGTTTTCTCAGACCGCTTTATCACAACGATACTATTTACGTAAGATTAACCTGCAAGCAAAAGATAGACAGGGAGCAGCGAGGTACCGAATTACCCAGCGGAATTGTGAAATGGTATGGAGAGGTATTCGACAGTAAGGACGAACTGGTTGCAATAGTAACCGTCCTGACCATGGTTCAGAAGAAACTCACCAATCTGGTGGAACTGCCTACGGAAAAAATAAAGGAGAGTCTGGCTAAACTCACCCCCGATGCTACTCCTGCCTGGGGAGATCTAACTCCGCAGCAAATGGTGGAACATCTTGAATATACCTACAGGATTGCTTCAGGGGAAATACAGGATTTCGAGATCGCTACGCCGGAGAAGATCCTTGAAAAAGTACATTCAACCCTCTACAATTACCAGAAGATGCCACGCGGGTATGACTTTCCGCTTCGCGAGCGCGCAAAGATGGAAAAATTAAAACACCCCGATCTGGAGACTGCCAAGGCAAAGATGCTGGAAGCAAGGGAAACTTACATTCAGTACTTTGAAGAAAACCCCGAGGCACGTACCAAGAATGTGGTATTCGGGCCATTAAACCGTTTCGAATGGTACCTGTTGGAACGAAAGCATTTAAACCATCATTTTGAACAATTCGGATTGATTTAATTGAAAACAGTATTATGACACCACCTTATGTAAAGGAATATATAAACAAGCAGATAGCCACCATAGAATTCTTTCATCCGGCTCACAACAGCCTGCCCGGCGACCTGCTGGCGAAACTGGCCGAAATGATCGAAATGGCCGGGAAGAATGAAGATGTACGGGTTGTAATCCTCAAAAGCGGGGGTGACAGGACCTTTTGTGCCGGGGCGAGTTTTAACGAACTGATAAATATCGATGATGCCGAGACAGGAAGGCAATTCTTTAGCGGTTTTGCCAATGTCATCAATGCCATGCGGAAATGCCCCAAGTTCATCATCGGACGGGTACAGGGAAAAACCGTAGGAGGCGGAGTTGGAGTGGCATCGGCTACCGATTATTGTTTGGCCACCAAATTTGCCAGTATTAAGCTAAGTGAATTGAATGTAGGAATTGGGCCTTTTGTCGTCGGGCCTGCAGTAGAACGTAAACTCGGGCTTAGCGGTATGTCACAGATCGCCATCGATGCCAATTCCTTTTACGATGCGGATTGGGCACGAGTAAAAGGGCTGTATGCACAGGTCTTTGATACCACCGAAGAATTGGATGAAGCAGTTCAAAAGTTGGCCGAGCAACTTTGCACCTATAACCCCGACGCCATGAGCGAGATGAAGAAAGTATTTTGGAAAGGCACCGAGGACTGGGACAAACTGCTTGCAGAAAGGGCAGCCATTAGCGGCAGATTGGTTTTATCAGATTTTACTAAAGAAACCCTTAAACGATTTAAATAAGCAGCCATGATATACGCCTTCAAAGGACATACCCCTGTGGTGCATGAATCCAGCTTTGTTCATCCGCTGGCGGCTGTTACCGGCAATGTGATCATTGGCGAAAACTGTTATATCGGGCCCGGGGCGGCGATCAGAGGTGACTGGGGTGAGATAATTCTCGAGAATGGAGTTAATGTACAGGAAAATTGTACAGTACATATGTTTCCCGGAAAGAGCATTGTCTTAAAGGAAGGCGCCCATGTGGGTCATGGTGCCGTGATTCACGGTGCGAACCTGGGACGAAATTGTCTTATTGGAATGAACAGTGTAATTATGGACGATGCCGAAATTGGCGAAGAATGTATTGTAGGAGCCATGAGTTTTGTTAAGGCTGAATCCAAATTCGACCGAAGAAAGCTCATCGTCGGAAATCCTGCCAAAGCCGTTAAAGACATTTCAGACGAAATGATACAATGGAAAACCGCCGGAACACGGTTGTACCAGCAATTGCCTGCGGATTGTCACCAATCGCTTAAAGAAACAGAGCCCTTGCGTTCAATTCCGGAGAATCGTCCGCCGCAGGAGGATTTTTATAAAACATTAAATGAATTCAAAAGAGACTGATGGCTGAATTGGAATTTAAAATGCCCAGGATGGGCGAAAGTATTACCCAGGCCACCATCATTAAATGGTTTAAAGAGGTAGGGGATACTGTTGAATACGATGAGATCCTACTGGAGGTGGCAACCGATAAGGTAGATTCGGAGGTGCCCTCAACCATTTCGGGAGAGATTGTCGAATTGTTACACGAGCCAAATGACGTGGTGGAGATTGGCGAAACTATTGCAATCATTAAGTCGGACGGAAAGACAAAATCGACCCCCGTAAAAACGGAAGTCCCGCAGTCGGAAGCTAAACCAAAACCGGCGTCACGACCTTCAAAAAAGACAGTCCCCGCTTCAAATTTCAAGGTAAATAAAAATGTGTTTGTGAGCCCGCTCATCGATAAGATCGCGCGTACACATCATATCAGTTATGAAGAATTGGCACGTATTCCCGCCACCGGCAAGGATGGTCGATTAAGGAAGAGTGATCTGATGGGCTATATTTCCGATGGCCGGCCATATAAGTTCGCACAACCGGTGAGCGAAAGCGCCGGGTTTAAAATCCCCGACCTAACCTTCGATAAGGGGACCGGGAAGATTGTCGAAATGGATCGAATGCGTAAGATGATCGCAGACCATATGGTCTTCAGCAAACATACGTCCCCCCATGTGACGGCTTATGTAGAAGCCGACCTGACCGATATGGTGGAATGGCGAAATGAAGTAAAAGGTGCCTTTCAGAAAAAATACAAAGAGAAATTAACGTTTACTCCGCTGTTTATCGAGTGCATAGCGAATGCGATACAGGCCTTTCCAATGATTAATTCTACCATGGACGAATCGAATATAATTGTCAAGGAAGAGATCAATATTGGTATGGCAACGGCTTTACCTTCCGGAAACCTGATCGTGCCGGTGGTAAAAAATGCCGATAAGAAATCCTTGCCCGAACTTGCGGCTACCACTAATGAACTGGTGTTAAAGGCCAGGGAAGGAAAACTCTCGGCCGAGGATACCCGTGGCAGTACATTTACAATAAGCAATGTCGGCACCTTTGGAAGCCTTATGGGCACGCCCATTATCAATCAGCCTGAAGCTGCTATCCTGGCGACGGGGATTATCAAGAAACGGGCTGAGGTCATGGAGCGAGAGGATGGCGACCATATAGAGATCAGGCAGATGATGTATCTGTCACTGTCTTTCGACCACAGGATCGTGGACGGATACCTGGCAGGCTCATTTCTCAGGCGAATTGCAGATGAAATGGAAGGATTCGATCGATCGAGAAAAATATAAGTGAAATATCAGTAGATTATCAAAATTGTGAACATGACATCTTCAGATTCGATAAAAATCAATAAGACTCAAAATTCAAGGGTAGCCGGCGTGGATTTCGACAATATCCCGCTGGGACGCACATTTACCGATCATATGTTTATTTGTGAGTTTGTGGACGGAGCCTGGAAAAATCCTCGCATCGAACCCCTGGAAAAAATACCTACTCACCCCGCAGCCATGGCACTGCACTATGGCCAGGCCATATTTGAAGGGATGAAAGCCACTATGGATCCCGGTGGAAATCCGCTGCTCTTCCGGCCGGAACAGAACGCCGCCCGTTTAAATTTCAGTGCGCGGCGAATGGGCATGCCGGAATTGCCGGAATACTTGTTTATACAAGGCTTAAAAGTACTGGTGGAGCTCGAGCGGAACTGGATTCCGAAGAAGGAAGGAAGTGCACTCTACCTAAGGCCTTTTATGTATGCAGACGAACCGTTTATCGGGATGCGGGCGGCCACCACTTATAAATTTATTATCATCGCTTCCCCGGCCGGACCTTTCTTCAGTAAAAGAATAAAGTTATGGGCCGAAAAGAAATTCATAAGGGCTGCAGAAGGTGGTACCGGTGAAGCCAAGGCTGCCGGGAACTATGCTGCGGCTATCAGGCCAACCGAGATTGCCAAATCGAAAGGATACGACCAGGTACTTTGGCTGGATTCCCTGGAGCGTAATTATATCCAGGAAGTGGGAACCATGAACATCTTCTTTAAGATAAACGGGAGCTTTATTACACCCGAACTCGACGGAGCCGTACTTAACGGGATTACAAGGTTGAGTGTTATAACGATCCTGAAAGATGAAGGATTTGAGGTAACCGAACGGAAGATCTCCATCGACGAAATAATTGAAGCTTCAAGAGATGGCAGTCTGGAAGAGGCCTTTGGTACCGGTACTGCTGTTGGTATCGCTTATATCCAGGAGATTGGTTATGGAGCGAGTACAATACAGGTGTCCGATTCCAGCCCGATTGGTGAGAAGGTGAATACAATCCTCAATGGCATTAAAACAGGAAAACTGGAAGATCGGTTTAATTGGATGGTGAAGATCGATACTAATGATTAAAGAAAAGACAATAAAAGTGAGCAAGACAATCCCTGAAAGGAAGATACTGCAGCAGGCGTTTACAAATCTGTGTACCGCCAGGGCTATGACTCATTTGTACGAGGAGAACTTTAAAACAGTTTCGAAGTACGTACATGCTACGTCCAGAGGGCACGAGGTAATTCAAACTGCCGTGGGCATGCAGTTAAAACCCCAGGATTACGCATTTCCGTATTATAGGGACGACTCTATGTTGCTGGCAATCGGGATGCAGCCTTACGAACTTATGCTACAGGTGTTGGCCAAGAGGGACGATCCCTTTTCCGGCGGACGAACGTATTATAGTCATCCCAGCCTGAAGGAAGACGACAAGCCTAAAATACCGCATCAGAGTTCCGCTACGGGAATGCAGGCAATTCCTGCAACCGGTGTTGCCCTGGGATTCTGGTACAAGGAAGCAGAAGGCCTGGAGACTGCGGAGGAGAAACCAATAGTTGTGTGTTCCCTTGGGGATGCTTCAGTAACCGAAGGTGAGATAGCAGAAGCTTTTCAGATGGCGGCCCTTAAACAATTGCCTATTCTTTATCTTGTTCAGGACAACGGCTGGGATATTTCGGCAAACGCAGCCGAAACCAGGGCGCAGAATGCGTACGAATATGCCGCCGGCTTCCATGGCCTGGAAGCGGTGACCATAGACGGAACCGACTTTGAAACCAGCCATAATACAATAGCGGAAGTTATAAATACGATCAGAACAGAACGAAGACCGGTTTTGGTGCATGCCAAGGTACCCTTGCTCAATCATCATACCTCGGGCGTCCGGATGGAATGGTACAGGGATGACCTGGAAGAATCCCGTGCCAGGGATCCCTATCCAAAGATGAAGACTCTGCTTCTGGACAACGGATTTTCGAAATCCGAGCTTCAACAAATAGAACAGGATTGCGAAATCAAGGTAAAGGAACACTATAAAAAAGCATTAGCCGCCGAGGATCCCAGGCCGGAGGATCTGTTCACCCACGATTTTGCACCAACCCCTGTGGAACATGAATCCGGAGTAAGAGAACCTGAAAATGCCGAAAAGGTTGTTATGGTCGATTGTGCCTTATTTGCGATCGAAGAGCTAATGGCAAAACACAAGGAATGTCTGTTATACGGACAGGACGTAGGTGGCCGCCTTGGAGGAGTATTTCGGGAAGCTGCTACGCTCGCACAGAAGTTTGGCGATAATCGTGTATTCAATACTCCAATACAGGAAGCATTTATTGTTGGCTCCACAGTTGGAATGAGCGCTGTAGGTTTGAAGCCTATTGTTGAAGTCCAGTTTGCCGATTACATCTGGCCGGGGCTGAATCAGTTATTTACAGAAGTAAGTCGCAGCAATTATCTGTCGAACGGAAAATGGCCGGTTTCCATGATTCTTCGAGTCCCAATCGGGGCCTATGGAAGCGGAGGTCCTTACCATTCCTCTTCGGTTGAAAGCGTGGTTACCAATATACGCGGGCTGAAAATAGCATATCCTAGTAATGGAGCCGACCTGAAAGGACTGATGAAAGCCGCCTATTACGATCCCAATCCCGTGGTAATCTTTGAGCACAAAGGACTTTACTGGAGTAAGGTTCCGGGTACCAAAGGAGCTACGTCGGTCGAACCTGCGGAAGATTATATTCTGCCCTTCGGGAAAGCCTGGGTATTACAGGAGATTTGGAAACAGGAGGATGTTGAGACCTTGTCGATCATAACCTATGGAATGGGAGTACATTGGGCTATGAATGCAGCTGCAGAATTAGGAATGAAGGACCGGATAGAGGTTGTGGATCTTCGAACGCTTCACCCGCTGGATTACGAGACCGTAATGAAGAGTGTAAAAAAATGCGGTAAATGCCTGGTAGTTACGGAAGAGCCTTCAGAAAACAGCTTTTCCCGAGCCTTACAGGGCAGAATTCAGGAAGAATGTTTTCAGGATCTCGACGGTCCGGTTATGATCATCGGCTCTGAGAATATGCCGGCAATTCCTTTGAACAGCACCCTTGAACAAACGATGATCCCTTCAGTAGAAAAAGTAAAAGCAAAGATTGAAGCAATAATGGCTTATTGATTTCGGTAATCTATTTTAATCAAACAAGTAAAAAAGCCCTTAAAAAATAAGGGCTTTGAATTTTATTCTGAAGTCGATCCGGGAGGATACCTGGCAATGATCTCCTGTACTATTTCCCGTATGCGTTCCTCTTTTTCTTCAATATCACCATTGGTTATAAGGCGTGCACTACCTATTCCCTGCCATACCAATTCGTTAGTTTTGGCGTCGATGAGGTCGATGTAAAGTGAACCTTCTGTCGATCTTGAAACAGTACTGCCGTAATAACCACCATACCACCATGGATTCCAGCCCCAGCCCCAGCCGAAATTATTGTTGTAGACATTAATTCGCTCTCGCTCTTTTGTAAAGAAGCTTACCAGCAGTGAAGGAGTGTCCGATTTGGCCATACCCTTGGCGGCCAGTTCGGCATCAATAGCCCGCAAGATTCGTTTCTTGTCGAGATCCGAAATCTCTACTTTGTCGATCCCGGGTTTGTAAAAAGCATAGGAATTGTATTTGCTGAAGTCGACTGTGCGATCGTAATCGGTAGCAACCCGTACTGTTGTACATGAAGTGAATACCAATAGCAGCAATAACGGAGTAAATTTAAATAATTTCATAGCGTTTTATTTACTTAAACAATGTGTCGTCAACTTTATTCGGAAGCGTAACCTTTAATGCGGGGTTGGATTCCATTGCCCGCTTGATCGCGAAAATTGCTTCGTCATTTCGCGCCCAGCTTCTGCGTGCTATTCCGTTGTTGACATCCCAAAAAAGCATGCTTTCAAGTCGACGCCTGGCTTCCTTACTACCATCAAGAACCATACCGAAACCACCGTTAATAACCTCGCCCCAGCCCACGCCACCACCGTTGTGGATGCTTACCCAGGTCGCCCCGCGAAAGCTGTCGCCTATCACATTGTGGATGGCCATATCGGCTGTAAACCTACTACCATCATAAATATTGGAGGTTTCGCGATAGGGAGAATCCGTGCCCGAAACATCGTGGTGGTCACGTCCCAGCACCACAGGTCCTAATTTTCCTTCGGAAATCGCTTTATTAAAGGCTGAAGCGATCCGAATCCTGCCTTCCGAATCGGCGTATAGAATTCGGGCCTGAGAACCAACAACAAGTTTATTTTCCTGTGCACCCTTAATCCATTTGATATTATCGGCCATTTGCTGTTGAATTTCCTTGGGAGACTGCTGTTTCAGCTCTTCCAGAATTTCGGTAGCGATGGTATCGGTTAACTGTAAATCCTTCGGATTCCCGGAGGCACAAACCCATCTGAAGGGGCCAAACCCAAGATCGAAACACATCGGACCCATGATGTCCTGCACATAACTTGGATATTTGAATTCCTTTTGAGGGTCGCTGGACAACACATCGGCTCCGGCTCGGGAAGCCTCGAGTAAAAAGGCATTACCGTAATCGAAAAAATAAGTTCCTTTTTCTGCATGGCGGTTAATTGCGGCGGCCTGTCGCCTTAAGCTCTGCTGAACCATTTCTTTGAATTGCGCAGGATCGGAAGCCATCATATCGTTGGCCTCCTCGTAACTCATGCCTGCAGGATAGTAACCACCGGCCCATGGATTGTGCAGGGATGTTTGGTCGCTCCCCAGGTCTATCCTAATCCCTTCATCGGCAAAGTGCTCCCAGACATCAACCACGTTCCCGTCGTATGCAATCGATACAACTTCTTCCTTGGTAACCGCAGTTCGCACCCGATCTGCCAGTTCATCCAGGTTGGAGATCACCTCGTCTACCCAGCCCTGTGAATGTCTTGTTTGAGTCGCTTTTTTATTTACTTCCGCACATACGGTTACACAGCCGGCGATGTTTCCGGCTTTGGGCTGAGCCCCACTCATACCGCCTAGTCCGGAAGTAACGAATAAGCCGCCTTTAGGCGATCGCTTTATTTTTCTGAAACCGTTGAGCACCGTGATAGTGGTGCCGTGAACAATGCCCTGTGGTCCGATATACATATAGCTGCCGGCAGTCATCTGTCCGTATTGAGTTACCCCCAACGCGTTAAACTTCTCCCAGTCGTCCGGTTTCGAATAATTTGGAATCATCATTCCGTTGCTAACTACAACCCGCGGTGCCTCTTTGTGAGAAGGGAATAATCCCAGCGGGTGACCGGAATACACTACAAGGGTTTGTTCATCGGTCATATCGGCCAGGTATTTCATAACTAATCGGTACTGGGCCCAATTCTGAAATACGGCCCCGTTTCCGCCGTAGGTTATGAGTTCATGCGGATGCTGGGCCACGGCATGATCCAGGTTGTTCTGTATCATTAGCATAATGGCCCTGGCCTGAAGCGATTTCCCCGGATATTCTGATATGGGCCGGGCGAAGACCTTATGTTCCGGCCTGAACCTGTACATATAGATGCGTCCGTATTCTTCGAGTTCCTTTTTGAATTCGGGAAGTAATTTGCTGTGATGCTTTTCGGGGAAATATCGGAGCGCATTTCTCAACGCCAGCTCGGTTTCGGTTGGATTGAGGATCTTTTTACGCCTGGGAGCATGATTTATCTGGGGGTCGTATGCCTTCGGTTCGGGTAAATGATCCGGGATTCCTTGTTGTATTTCTTCGGCAAAAGTCATTTGGTTTGTCGGTTGGTTTTTTTATCGTAGCCGTAAGGGCAATGCCTGCAACTACTTTCGCAGCAATATCCGCGTTTCAGATGATATTGCTCAGTAAAGCATTTATATCCTTCAGGAGTAAGGTAAAAATCACCTTCTTCCGGTTCTATCCTTTTCTTAAAGAATGTCATATTACAAAAGTACCAATTTCCTATATTGTACGTATGATCGTGTTGGTGAATCGTTTTTTATTTCGAAAGAATTTCACAGCCGTGGCGCTCTGGCCGTTTATTTTACTAAGAGATTCATCGCTTAAAAGCAATTTGGTTTTTCTTAATCACGAACGCATCCATCTTCGGCAACAACTGGAAATGCTTTTGGTTTTATTCTATATATGGTATGGTTTAGAGTTTGTTATCAGATTGTTTCAGTATAAAAACTCACATTTAGCATACCGGAATATCAGTTTCGAACGGGAAGCGTATAAAAATGAAAAAGACCTTCATTATTTGAAACAAAGGTCTCTCTGGAGTTTTATAAATTATCTTTAGTTTTTCTGAAGCTCCTTTACAATCTTTTCTGAAGTCTCTGAAGCGGATAGTATCCTTGAAGCCGGTTGCAGTTTTTCTGCATTTATTTCCTGAGGGATAATCTTATTAGGTCCAATGGGGAAACGAACGCCTACATGTTTGGAGAATATAGTTCCATCGGCTAATACGGTGTCTGCTCTATTGGCAACTATGTGCCAGGAGAATGGTACGTTTGAAGTTCCATTCCGAAGTTCCTTAACCGTGAACCCGTTTGCTGATTTGTTGGTGACGAAGACACCATTGCAATCCCCTTCCAACTGAATAAATACTTTTAAAGGGTGTTCAGGAGAAACGTGAATTACGGAAGAGAGAAGGGGGTCTAAAGCGATAGTGGCCGTTCCGTTTGCCAATTTTCCCGTGCCGTAATCCTCGAACAAAATCTCAGGCGCTTCGGGAGAAAACAGCACTCGTTTATTTCCATTTAAATCATTTATCAAGGTTGAATTGGATCCGGTACCAATCACTTTATACGTGGTAAGTCCCGATCTAACGCCGATATAGGCGTAATCTTCACCTATATTACTGCCAGTTCCATTATTAACATTATCCTGGTTGCCATCAAAATAGCCGCCAAAGTAATCCACGCCGTTATAGCCGGCGAGGATAGCCACGGGGTCATCGGCCGCAGCGGGCGATACTGCGCCGGCCTTGTTCATGGTGAAATATCCTCCATACCTGCTGCCACTGGTTGCGGTTGAAATTCCATACACACCTGTAACGCTGCCTGAAGCGGCAATTCCCGACCCGGATGTGAGAGCGTATACTGTAGTTCCGGCATTCCCTACAGCTGCAAATCCAGTACCTGTAGCACTACTAGCAAAAGTCGTCCCCCCATAGCCTTCCCCGTAAAGTATTGCTCCGGTATTTGCAAATGAAACAGGTGAAAGATTCTGTCCCAGAACCAGTAAGCCCGTTCGGTTTGCCCCGGATGAGGTAGTATTCCAGGCTATGGCTCCATACCCTGCATCCAGACCAGCTTCCATAATGGATCCATGGGCGCCGTACCCTCGAATGCCCACATTACTCGAATTTCCAAACACTCCATTGCCGGCACCACTTGAATTTTCTCCGTAGACACCGGTTGAAGATGATGTATATCCGTTAATTGCGTATTCGGTAGAGGCGGCAGTCACTGTGAATCGATCGCCGGCTATGGGTGATGCATTATTCAGGCTGAGTTGACCGTTTGCAAGAATACGAAATCGTTCGCTACCTGCGGTGGAAAACAGTAGTACGTCAGGGTTAGCGTGATAGATACCAGTGTTGGGATCTCCTGCCCATGAAAAAACCGGTACGGTGGCAGTCCCATTCTGGTAGGCTCTGAGACGCCCGCGGTTGGCTGCATTACCTGCCGATATTTCAAATGCGTCGGCATCAACGGTTTTAAAGCGTAGAGCATTATCATCGGAGGTCCCAAGATAATGTGTCCCAGGAGTGGTTGAGGCATTTCCTGAGAGCGACCATTCGTTACTCGCCCCTCCGCTGGCTACCCGGACCCAGGTACTGCCATCGTTGTAGTAATAGCCGGGTGTAACATCCGTGCTAGTTGCGGTATTGTACACCAGCATCCCGGCCACATGTGCCGATAAAGGTGCGGTACTCGATGTGGATGTCAGGCCTATTCGTGGTAATAACAGGCCGCCCACAGTTACGGTAGCGTCAACATCCAGAAGTGCATTCGAATTTGGTGTGGTGGTTCCTATACCCACCTGAGCGCTCAATGTGGATATGCTCAATACGAGCATACTCACACAGAGCCCTGTGTGAAGTTTGGCGGGGAGTTTCATGACTGTATTTTTAAACTACCATAAATATAATCACGGACTTAAAAGTCTGGTAAAAAACGCTTAACTATTTACTTAATAATCGATGAAAAGCATAAAATTATCGACGTCTAATTAGTTATTAACCAATTAGATACAAAAAAACCCGATACGAATGATATCGGGTTTTAAGATTGCGCTAAGTGAGTTATTCTTTAATCACTTTTTTGGTTACGGTACCTACTTCGGTTTCTACTTTCACAAAGTAAATTCCTGTTTCTAGTGTAGTAAGATTAAGGGTTACCGAATTTTGTTCTTCCTCGATTTCTTCTGAAAGTCTTCTTCCGCGCACATCGTGAACCTCGATATTTTTAAGGTAGGAGGCCGGAGAATAAATATTCAATTGATTTCGGGCCGGATTAGGATAGGCTACGATACTGCTGAGTGCTGCTTCCGAAGAACCGAGAACCGAATCTGATTCGAACTTCAGGATAAACCGTTCACTGAACTGTCCTTTGTTACTGAAGAACTCATAATCGCCCTGGGTTAGGTCGGTAATGGTGTTCTTGTAGGTATCGATCAGGTATACGGTTGCA
>JASBSY010000010.1 GCA_030148705.1 Pukyongia sp. | reverse complement strand
GCATAGGTATTTATTTTGCGTTAAGAATTCGCGAATCCCTGTAGAGAATTTAGCAAAATAAATACGGTTTCATTGCGCGATAGCAGCAATGAAAATGCCTCTGAAAAAGGGGAAAGGTCCTTTTCTTTGTAACTTTCTTTTAGACCAGTAAAAGAAAGTTAGTTACAAAAAGGAATCCTTGCTTTTGCTTCTTTTCTAGGCAATGCAAAAAAGAAGGAGTAAAAAGAAAGTAAGAAACTGTCACTTCGAGCCTGTCCGCCTCACGTAGTACGTGATAAATCTGGCGGATGAATATGAAGTGCGAAAGCTACTTCATATTAGTATCGAGAAGTGGTTTTGGTGAAGCGGGAAGTCTAAAGCCGGAAGTCGGAAGTCAGAAGTTATGAACCAGGTGATTGAGTGGTCCCGCGAAGCGGGAATGTATCGAAATTACCGGATTGAAGAGTGAGTAGTGAATAGTGAGTAGTGAATAGTGAATAGTGAGTAGTGAGTAGTGACTAGAGAAGGTCTAAAGCCGGCCCGCCTTCGCAGGCCACCTTCGCCACAGTAGCTTGGCTACGGCGGCTGAAGAGCTTCGGCGGACGTGGGAAGCCGGCCCGCCTTCGCAAGCCTCCTTCGCCGCCTTCCTGTCCCTGAAGCTTTAGCGAAAGCGTAAGTGGCTACGGCGGCTGAAGAGCTACGGCGGACGAGGGAAGAGGGAAATGACGATCATTGAAAGGTAAAAGAGAGAAATTTGAGGCTAATTTTTAATAAAAGCTGTGGATTCCTTTTTCAGCCTGCATAGGTATTTATTTTGCGTTAAGAATTCGCGAATCCCTGTAGAGAATTTAGCAAAATAAATACGGTTTTATTGCGCGGTAGCAGCAATGAAAATGCCTCTGAAAAAGGGGAAAGGTCCTTTTCTTTGTAACTTTCTTTTAGACCAGTAAAAGAAAGTTAATTAGATAAAATAAAAGGCTTTTACCTCTCAAATAAGACGTGCTGCTGTTTCTATTCCCTCTAATATTGCAGAAGGCGCCGCAAGAAAAAGTGATAAGGAGTTGTTGCAATTCATAAGTATAGCGATTGGCTCTTTGGCCGAACTAGAAACACAATACATTCTGGCTATTCGCATTGGTTTTGTGAAAGAAAATGAGGCTCTTAAATAATTAATAACTGATGAAAAGAAATTACTTTTAGGCTATAGAAATTACATAAACAATAAATTACTATAAACGATTCACAGTTCACGAATCACGATTTACTAATAACACCAACACTTTGTACAACACTCCATATCATACACAAGACCTGTCTAAATTAAACTTCCTCATCACCGGAGGAGCCGGGTTTATCGGTTCCAACCTGGCGCACTACCTGCTGAAATTCGGGGCGGGCAAGGTGCGGGTACTGGATAACCTCGCTACGGGCTCCCTGGAAAACCTAAAGGAGTTCGAACAATACCCTGCCTTCGAATTTATGGAAGGCGATATCCGCGACCTTAAAACCTGTCAGGCCGCCATGGAGGGAATGCACTATGTATCCCACCAGGCTGCCCTGGGTTCGGTGCCGCGGTCCATAGACGATCCGCTCACTTCCAATAACGTCAATATCACCGGTTTTCTCAATATGCTGGTGGCCCAGAAGGAGAATACCACAATAAAACGCATGGTCTATGCTGCTTCCAGCTCAACCTATGGCGACAGTAAAGCCCTGCCGAAAGTGGAAGCCAATATCGGCAAGCCCTTATCGCCCTACGCCGTTACCAAATTGGTAAACGAACTCTATGCCGATGTCTTTTTTAAAACCTATGGTACGGCCAGCATCGGACTGAGATATTTCAACGTATTCGGGCCGAAACAGAGTCCGAAAGGCGCCTATGCCGCTGTCATCCCGCTCTTTATGCAGGCCTTAAAAGACGGACTATCGCCCACCATCCACGGGGACGGGGAACAAACCCGCGATTTTACCTATGTGGAGAACGCCGTACAGGCAAACATCAAAGCCTTTTTTGCACCCGAAGCGGCAAACAACGAAGTCTTCAATGTGGCTTTCGGAGAACGAATTAGCCTGAATGAACTCTGGCAAGCCCTTAAAACCATTTCGAACAGTAGTGTCGAAGCCGTGTACGGCCCGCCCAGACAGGGCGATGTACGCGATTCGCTGGCTGATATCGGCAAGGCTGCAGACCTGTTGGGTTACCGGCCGGCCTTTTCAGTTCAGGAGGGGTTGGCGATCACCTGGAAGCAGTTTGCAGCTTCCGGCAAGTAAGCACAGCAATCTGGTCCGGATTGTGCATCACATTCCCGTAATTTATTGGTTGCCGCGAACAGTTTCAAAAGGTATTAGTATCTTTCTTAGCTAAAGAAAGCCATGTTTTGGATAGGTCAGAGCCGTGTATGCGCATAACTGGAATTCAATTTTTCGCAACAGATAATAAAGCTACTTTCGGAATAGAACAATAGCTGTTTAAATAGACCCACAACCATTTATGAAACTAATACGTAACTGGAATACAATCATACCGCTGTTAGCAATACTTGCATATGCAGCCGATCTGTTTTCCCAACATATTATCGGGCAAATTGTGGTGGTTGGATTGCTAATTGGTTCCATCCTGGCAGCGGTTGTCCATGCCGAAGTGATCGCGCACCGGGTGGGCGAACCATTTGGAACTATCATATTGGCTGTATCGGTAACGGTGATAGAAGTTTCGCTCATCGTTTCTTTAATGCTCGCCGGGGGAGATAAAGTTGCCTATTTGGCCAGGGATACTGTGTTTGCCGCGGTAATGATCCTGTTAACAATGATTATTGGCCTCTGTATACTAATAGGCAGTTTTAAGTATAGTGAACAAACTTTCCAGGAGAAATCGGTCAACACGGCTTTGGTGAGTTTGGTTTCTATTTTAGTGTTGTCCTTAGTCCTGCCCAATTATACCGGCGGTGCTGAAGAATCGGGATTTAAGATGGCCCAGCTATTGTTTACGGCCGTGATCTGTCTGGCGATCTACGGAACATTTATTTACATTCAAACCCTGCGTCACCGTAATTACTTCTTATCGGATAAAGCAGATGCGCACAAAAATTCAGACAATAACGATAAAAAACAGGCCTCGATCTATCTTAATCTGGCGTTTTTGATCGTGAGCCTGACCATCGTGGTTTTGCTGGCCAAGACAATTTCTCCAACCATTGAAGCCTTTATTGTCGAGGCTGGATTGCCGCAATCCTTGCTAGGGGTTATCATTGCCGCCGTGATCTTATTGCCGGAAGCCATCGCTGCCGTACGTGCCGCTAAAAACGACGATATTCAAACAAGTTTAAATTTATCCTTAGGTTCGGCCCTGGCCGCAATTGGTCTAACAATTCCAACAGTGGCTATTGTTAGTTATGCATTCGATATCGAGATCATGTTAGGCCTTGATAATACTGCCACCTTATTATTGGGATTATCGGTATTTACGGTTATGCTGTCCCTCTCAAAAGGCAGGACAAACCTGTTATACGGAGTAATTCTCATTGCGCTGTTTGCGACTTATATTTTTACACTGAGCTAACTGTAGCAACTCGGCGAAGAACTAAGATTTAAGGGATGAAAACCGATGGAAGAGTGGCAAAAGCCTTCCATGTATGTGGGATAAAGAGGCAGGGCAGGTTGCGACTGCTTCAATTCCACCTCAAAATAAAACGATTCGGCTGAATAGCAGCCTGCTTCAGTAGATTATTTTTATCTTAGCCCCAACATAAACCTGCTTTCTTTGGAAAAGACTAAAAACGATAACTGGCTTTTTGAGATCTCCGCCAAAAAGAAGCTTATAGATTTAAATTTCAGGGAAATCTGGCAGTATCGCGACCTGCTCTTTCTGTTCGTGAAACGCGACCTGGTTACCGTTTACAAGCAAACCATACTGGGCCCCTTCTGGTTCCTTATTCAACCGCTGTTTACCTCGGTGATCTTTACCCTGGTCTTTAACAACATTGCCTCCATTTCAACGGGTATCATACCGGCTTTCCTGTTTAACCTGGCCGGAATAACGGCCTGGAACTATTTTAAGATCTGCCTGAATGGGACTTCCAATACCTTTAGGGTGAATGTGAATATCTTCGGAAAGGTGTACTTCCCGCGATTTATCATGCCGCTGTCTAAGGTGATCTCTAACCTGGTTAAATTCGGGATTCAACTGCTCATCTTTATCGGCTTTTATATCTATTATGTGTACTACCAGGATGTACCCCTGGAGTTTACACCTTACCTGGCTCTTTTTCCCGTATATGTGATGATGCTAGCCATTTACGGACTGGGAGCAGGGATGATTATTTCCACCTTTACGACAAAATACCGCGACTTTTCAATATTGATGAATTTTGGCATACAACTGCTGATGTATTTGTCGGCCGTGCCCTTCCCGATCAGCGAGCTGAAGGAGAAGGTTCCCGAGTACAGCTGGGTGGTGGATTATAACCCCATGGCCCAGATTATAGAAGGATTCCGTTTTACCCTGTTTGGAACCGAGAACCTGTATTTCAGCTGGAGCGGCTTTACCGTCACTCTGCTGCTGGGATTCTTGTTGTTCTTTGTTGGCCTGATATTGTTTAATAGAACGGAAAAAACGTTTATTGATACTGTTTAGGGGTGAGTGGTGAGTAGTGAGGAGTGAAGTCTAAAGCCGGCCCGCCTTCGCAGGCCACCTTCGCCACAGTAGCTTGGCTACGGCGGCTGAAGAGCTTCGGCGGACGTGGGAAGTCGGAAGCTGTCACTTCGAGCCTGTCCGCCTCACGTAGTACGTGATAAATCTGGCGGATGAATATGAAGTGCGAAAGCTACTTCATATTAGTATCGAGAAGTGGTTTTGGTGAAGCCGGAAGTCGGAAGTCGGAAGCCGGAAGTTGGAATGGATGATGGGTGAAAAGTTCGTTATAAACCAGGTGATTGAGTGGTTCCGCACAGTGGGAGTGTATCGAAATCACCGGATTGAAGGTTGAGTAGTGAATAGTGAGTAGTGAAAAGTGATTAGTGAATGGTGAATAGTGAAGGGTGAAGAGTAAAGAAACTAATATTAAAAATAGAATACTTATAATAAAGAAAGTGGAATAAGGGACATGCCGGGGTTTGATGTAAATAAACGCCCCACCCTCCCGATTCCTAAAGAAAGCGTATGTCGATAATTCTAAAAGCAGAGAACATAAGCAAACAATACCGCCTCGGACTGGTGGGTACGGGTTCCCTGGTGCACGACCTGAACCGCTTCTGGCACCGGGTGCGCGGCAAGGAGGATCCCTACCTGAAGATAGGTAGTGTAAACGACCGCAGTGCACAGGCTTCCGAAGACTATGTGTGGGCCCTGCGCGATATCAATTTTGAAGTAGAAGAAGGCGAAGTACTGGGCATCATCGGCAAGAACGGGGCAGGGAAATCCACCCTGCTAAAGTTGTTATCGCGGGTTACCAGCCCCACCACGGGCATCATTAGAAGCCGCGGGCGTATCGCTTCCCTGCTGGAAGTGGGTACCGGCTTCCATCCCGAACTTACCGGCCGGGAGAATATTTATTTAAATGGCGCCATTCTGGGAATGACCAAGGCCGAGATCACCTCCAAGATCGATGAGATCGTCGACTTCTCCGGCTGTGAAATGTATATCGATACCCCTACCAAGCGCTATAGCAGCGGGATGACGGTACGCCTGGCCTTTGCGGTGGCCGCTCACCTGGAGCCCGATATCCTGGTTGTAGACGAGGTACTGGCCGTGGGCGATGCCGAATTTCAGAAAAAAGCCATCGGCAAGATGCAGGACATCAGCGGGGGCGAAGGCCGAACCGTGCTGTTTGTGAGTCATAATATGGCGAGTGTGGCAACTCTTTGTACTCGTGCAATTGTATTAGATAATGGAAATATTGTTTTTAACGGTGACGTTCAAGATGCCATTTCTTCATATTTAATTTCTGAACGAGGGAATTTAGAATCAAATATTCTGTCATATACACCTGATAAATATCCAACTAAGGACGGTGTTAGTTTGATAAAAGCAGTAGTTTGCAAAGACAGTTCAAATTTTAGTGAACCAATAAAAATTGACGATGAAATTCTTTTGCTGTGTGATTTAGAAGTTGATGATATCACAAGAAATG
Source organism: Pukyongia sp. (assembly GCA_030148705.1). GTDB lineage: Bacteria > Bacteroidota > Bacteroidia > Flavobacteriales > Flavobacteriaceae > Pukyongia. The sequence continues at coordinate 113,801 of JASBSY010000010.1, read as the reverse complement.
TTAATGTAGGCTTTCAATTTTTGGACGGATCAGGTAATATTTTATTCACTTCACAAACACGTAGAGCGACTCGACCTCAATTCCTCCAAAAGAAAAAGGGGACACTCAAATTTAGAGGAAAGATTCCAGGCGAATTTTTTAATGAAGGAGAGTTTCATGTGAATATTTATGTAGTCGAAGATACTCAGAACGCTCTCATCGTTGTGAAGAACATTCTGAGTTTTAATGTGAATCCGATGCCGAGACGCGAAGGTGAAAAATTAGCGAAGAATATTGGGGTATTAAAAACCAATTTTCCTTGGGACCTTTCAATAGAATGAATATAATCCCGAAACCACAAAATATCGAATGGCGTTAAAATCATTTCCTTTCAATAAGTCAAAGAAAAATCAGCAATCTTCAAAAGATAGTAGTTTCTATTTTGTTACTGCCTTCCCTAAAAGTGGATCGTCTTTTATTGCGCTCGTTTTAAATCAACTCCTGAAATATAAAATGGTGGATATAATCTATTCACATTATCGTGAACAAGATTTGTACGAACCCAAACTTGTGGAGTTTAAAAATATGCCCACTATTTCTAAGCACCATACCTTGGCGACACAACCGAATATTGCATTAATGCAGCAATACGATATAAAGCCTATAATATTGACTCGGAAGTTATCCGATATTATTGTGTCGTTAAGAGATCATATAGAAAAGACAATGAGATGGCCCCATTTTTTCATTCCTAATGATTTTCGGAGCCGCAGTACGGAAGAACAGCATGATTTGTTGATTGAAATAGCATTACCGTGGTATTTGTTCTTTTATACAAGTTGGTTGAAGGTAGCACAAGAAGAACAAATTGAAATAGAATTTATCACCTATGAGGATTTTCATCACGACAAACTAGGCACATTTAAAAAAGTATTTGATTTTTGGGGTTACTCGTTTTCTGATCAAAAAATTTTGGAAGCCATTGCAATAGTAGAAAATTATAGTAGCGATAAGAATAGAATGAATAAAGGACTTTTAAATCGCGGACAGGACTTATTAAACACACACCAGCTCAATCGTATTAAAAATTTAGCCAATTTGTATCCAGAATTCGAATTTAAACCCATTTTGTAACTTAATTTATGCAGAAAGATTTCCTCTCATATAGCCAACATGCAGACGACTACCTAGGATGGCAACTTCTGGGTAAAAAGCGAGATGGGGTTGTGGTTGAAGTAGGCGCTTTCGACGGAAAACACCTAAGTAACAGTTTAAGCCTTGAAGAATTGGGGTGGACGGCGGTGTGTATTGAACCAAATCCAGAAATATTTCAAATATTAAAAGCCAATCGCCCGAACGCAAAGAATTTCAATTGTGCTGTCGTAGCCGATGAATCGATTTCAGAAATAGAATTCTATAGTGAAGAACTGGGAGTTCTATCGGGTTGTAATTACGATGAAGACGATATAAAGTCGCGTTATGAAAACCGCGGGTTAGAGTTCAAGGGACCACAGAAGTCTATCGTAAAGGCCAGAACGCTCAATTCTATTCTGGCTGAAGTGGCACCTAAAGACGATAAGATAGATTTGATCTCCATTGATGTAGAAGGATTTGAATTACAAGTTCTTAAAGGAATGGATCTAAATAAATACGATGTAGGTTTGTTTGTTATCGAGGCTAATTCTAAAGAAGAGATCGATACAATCCTGAATTATTTTAAGGCGTATCCGGTTTACGCTAACATTGGTACAAATCGTCAGAATTTATTTATTTTAAATCGTAAGTGGGTAGATATTGAGGCTTTAAAAAATTTAGATTTTTCAAATTATATTAAAGCAAAACAGCAGCATCCAATTAAGGAAGAATTCACCATAGATTCTGTCTCACCTAAATTCATGAAGACTATCGAATTTGGAAGATTGAGTGGCTCAACATCAGAAACAACCAATATGGAGGATGCAGTGCTTTCTTCCGAAGAAAAAAACTATAATCCTATCAAACCAAAAATAACACATCTCGTCAATCCCGTACAGGTAAGGCCTTCATCCGACCTCTTTAAGGCCCAGCCGGTGACCTTCGAGACCATGAAGCGGGCCAAGGCCTTTGCCGCCGAACATATAGACGTCGACCTGGTCACCACCCAGTACCCGGAAGACCATATAATCATCCCGTCCTACTTCGCCATTGCCCCCGACCTGGAACGCTCTGTCATGGACGTGGGCAGCTTTCAGAAGGAACGCAAACTCCCCCTTATTAAAGACCTGCTGGAAAGGGCCGTTGCCTTTTCGCCTGATGCAGATTTCATCGTCTATACCAATGTCGATATCGCCCTGCAACCGCACTTCTACCTCTTTATAAAACAACAGATAGAGGCTGGCCTGGAAGCTTTTGTGATAAACCGTAGGACGATCCCGGCACACTTTGACCTACACAACCTGGCAGAAGCCTACAGTGCCATTGGCGACAAACACCCGGGCTTCGACTGCTTTGTGATTAAGAGAGAACTAATAAGCAAATTTAGGCTGGGAACCATTTCCATAGGTGCCAACTGGATAGGCCGTACCGTATTTGCAAACCTGCTGGTGCACTGCAAGAAAAAGAAGTTGTTCGAAGACGAGCATCTTACCTTTCATATAGGAGAAGACGGGGCCTGGCTGGTCTCCGATTTTTCGGAGTTCGACCTGCATAACAAGGCCCAACTCTACCAAATCCTGGATGAGTTGAAACAGGATACCGACGATGAAGAAGCTTTAAAAGGGTTGGAAGAGATTAAGGAGTTTATGGATAATTACGGTTCCAATCCCACCATAGAGAAGGTTCCGTACAACCCCAGCCGCTGGACGCGGATCAAGAAAAAAGTAAAAAAGGTGGCCAAAATAATTCTCGATAAAGATTAGTTTAAGTAATTTCATATGGTCGCGGATAAGCGGTATTCAGCTGCTTCTAAAACCAACTTTAGCCTGTTAGTATGATCAATGTAACCAAGACCTTCTTACCCGATCAACGCGAATTCCAGGACATCCTGGAACGCGCCTGGTCCCGCGGATGGATGACAAACAGGGGGGTGCTGGTAAAGGAACTGGAAGAAAAACTAAAAGACCACCTGGGTGTGCCCAACATCATTGCCATGACCAATGGCACCTTGCCCATACAGATCGCGATCAAGGCGTTAAAACTTCGGGGGGAGATCATCACCCCGGCATTCAGCTATGTGGCCACAACCTCCAGTATTGTATGGGAAGGATGTACCCCGGTTTTTGTCGATATACATCCCGAATACCTCACCATAGACGAATCGCTGATAGAAGCGGCTATAAGTCCACGCACTTCGGCCATTCTGGCAACCCATGTATTCGGAAATCCCTGCGAAGTGGATAAGATAGAAGCCATCGCCAAAAAACACAACCTAAAAGTGATCTACGATGCTGCCCATTGTTTCGGGGCAAGTTATAAGGACAAAAGCATATTCAGTTATGGCGACGTGAGTACTTGCAGTTTTCACGCCACCAAATTATTTCATACCGGGGAAGGCGGGGCACTAATCTGCAAACCAGAATTATTCGATGCCATGTATTTTCACCATAATTTCGGGCACGACGGGCCGGAAACCTTTCGCAGCCTTGGGATCAATGCGAAGATGAGTGAGATGCAGGCAGCCATGGGCCTTGCGGTTCTGCCGTATATGGCACATATCCTGGAACGAAGAGAAGCAGTTGTGTCCTACTACAGGGAGCATATTTCGCTTCAGGCCTTAAAAATACGGGAAGGCACAGCCTGGAATTTTGCGTATTACCCGGTCTTGTTCGAAGATGAAAAAACCCTGCTCCGTACAATCACTGCCTTAAACAAGGCCGAGATCTTTCCGAGGAGGTATTTCTATCCCAGTCTCGATACCCTGGGTTATACCACCGCCTCCGAACTGCCGGTGACCCACGATGTCTCTTCGCGTATTCTTTGTCTGCCCCTGGCCCACAACCTGGAGGTTCCCGATCTTGAGCGTATTAGCAAAATCATAAATAAGCGGTAATTAATGAACCACAGCACTCCCTTCTTTATACTTGCCAACCCTCGCAGCGGATCGTCCCTGCTCCGCATTATCTGCGACTGTAATTCAGCCTTAGCAGTACCGCCCGAAAGCGGGTTTTTGGTCTGGTGGAAGGCCAAATACGAACAGGAGCTGCCCTCGAAATGGAAATCCCTCGAATTTCTCAATCAATTTGTAACCGATGTGCTGTCTTCCAAGAAATTCGAGACCTGGAATGTGGAACATAAAGAACTACTGGATTTTGTTGCCGAAGTTCAGCCTGCAACTTATAGCGAAGCTGCTTCTCTGGTATACCACTACCACGCCAGAAAACGCGGTAAGCAGCCTACCTACTGGGGCGATAAGAACAATTATTACATCGGGCACCTGGAAGAACTAATAGAACTCTACCCCCATGCGAGGTTTATTCATTTAGTTCGGGATGGCCGGGATGTGGCTTGTTCCTATAAAAATTTAAAGCAGCTCACTTCAGGCAGTGACTATTTTCCCAATCTCACCGATAACATAGGAGAGATAGCTGCCGAATGGGCTGAGAACAACGACAATATATCCGATTTCCTAAGGGAAGAGGCATCGGCAAATACGCTATTGGTGAAGTACGAAGATCTTATAGTGTCGCCGGAAGACACCGCCAGGACCATCTGTGATTTCCTGGGCGTTCCCTTCGATAAGACGATGCTGGAGTACGACAGGCTTAACCGTCAGAACAGCCTGGAACCAGCGGCTACGCTAGACTGGAAGATGAATACCCTTAACAAACCGGATAAGAGTAGGATAGGGCGGCATCGGCAGCTGTTGTCGAAGGAAGAAATAAAGAAGTTTAACAGCCGCGCGGCCGGCACCCTTGAACGCTATGGCTATGTCTGAAACCAAACCCTTTCTGCTCAGTGTACGCCTGATGACCTACAACCACGAGGCATTTATCCTGGAGGCGATGAAAAGCGTGGATGCGCAGCAGACCAATTTCGATTTTGAAGTGGTGGTGGGCGATGATTTTTCAACCGATCGTACCGCCGAAATCATTGCCGGTTTCCGGTCGGAGAATCCCCGGGCTCACTGGACGGTGTTGCAACGTGAAAAAGGTGATGCCTATCATCTTGCCAGGCAGCAGAATGGCAGGGTTCAGAACTTTTACGACATCCTTCAGCAGTGTAGCGGCAAGTATATCGCCTTGCTGGACGGCGACGATTACTGGACCGATCCGAAAAAATTACAAAAGCAGGTGAACCTGCTCGAGCAGCACCCCGAACTGGCCGGATGTTTTCATAATTCCATAGTGGTAAATGCAAAGAGTGAGATGACCTACGACCGATACTACGAAGGTGTCGACGGGAGCAGGCACGATCAGGAAGACAGCGTTACCAACCTTCGCAGTGCCTACAGCACGGGCTCGTTGGTGTACCGGAATGAGGCCATGCAACCTCATATGGAGGAATTCCTCAAGATAGGAACCGATTTTATACTCGAAGTAATGATCACCAATTACGGCGAACTGCAATTCATAGACCAGACTATGTCTGCCTATCGCTTTCACGAGGGTGGGGTTTGGCAGGGAAATACCATGCAGAAGAACCGTATGGAGGTGGCTGCACGCTATTTATTCCTGTTCAATACCGAGCCCTATCGCAGTAGATATAACAAACTGTTGTGGAACAGGGTAATGGAGATCTATGACGAATTGTTGGTTCGCTCGCGGGATGCAGCGTTTAAGGAAGAGATCAAGGCTAAGATCAACGACTTCCTCGACTTTTCTGAACCTCGTACCTACCGTTACCTGTGGAAACGGCTGCTTCGATCGCTTCATTACCGCAGGAAAATGCTTTTGAACCGCCCGGGCAGCTAAAACATCTAATGAGGTATCACTCCCCGAATTCGAACTTGAAATACCGGATTTCTTCCTTGTAAAGTTCGTACACCAGGGCTTTTGTTTTAGACGAATAGTTTTCGGTGTAATGGCCATACTTTCTTACCAACATGCGAGGCAGGATAGGGTCTTCTATCTGAAGTCGTTCGCAAACAATGTTGAAATCCTGCTGCAGGTTTTCAAAGCGTCCGATAAAGTCCATGGGAACCGAACCGTCCAGCCCGGTTAAGAAGTACAGTTGTCCGAAGGTATCGTGATCCATGTAGTTTCTCAGGAAATCTTCGAAGCTAAGTTCGGTCGAATCGATACTGTAGGATTTTCGAAGCAATTCGTCCTTCATCACATTCACATACCAGGAATAGATACGGGCCCAGCTGTTCCGGACAAAGGAAAACTTGTAAAAAGTATGGAATTCCCTTTTGGTGAGCTCGGGGTTTATGGCTTTCTTCAGAAAGTAAAATGCAGAAGCTTTGCCTTTTTTCATGGCGTAGAGGGCCGTACGCAAATGTTTGCCGCGTTTGGTAAGCAGTTCGATCTCCGCGATGGTGCGATGATCCTGTATATCGCGTTCCAGCACTTCGAAATGTCCCAGTTTCTTTTCTATGCTGGTTCCTCCCGTCTTGTAGTTATGAATGAAGATGAATTGTTTTTCTCTGGAGATCATGCTAGTTGGGCCGAAGTAATCCTGCTGAAATGGTTTAAAACTTTATATTTACACTATCTGGCGACCGGCACAGGCCTGTTGTTGCAAGATAGAATTTATAAGCCACTCAATATCCATTCATGCTTAAAATTTCCATCATTACGGTTAATTTCAATAACCAGGCAGGCTTAAGACGTACCCTTCAGTCCCTGGCCGAACAAAGCAACCGAGAGTGGGAGTCGGTTGTAATAGACGGGGGTTCTACCGACGGCAGTACCGAAGTAATCAACCAATTCGGTTCGCATATTGCCTATTCGGTTAGCGAATCAGACAACGGCGCTTACCATGCCATGAACAAGGGGATAGCCAAGGCCAATGGCGATTACCTGCTGTTTTTAAACAGCGGCGATCATCTGGCCGGGGCGGATTCACTTCAAACGGCAGTAGACCACCTGGACGGGACGGGGCTAATCGCCTTCGATATTTTGGTGGAAGGGAATGGCAGGGACTATATAAAAAAACATCCGGATAGCATGCGGTTTGGTTATTTATTCAATGATACTCTGGCGCATCAGTCGGTATTGATAAAAAGAAGCCTCTTCGACACCTACGGCTTGTACGACGACAGTTTAAAAATTACGGCCGATTGGAAGTTCTTTGTCCAGGCCTTATACCGGGGGGCGACGTACAAGGCGGTGCACAGTGTGCTAACGGTGTATTATCTCGACGGCATGAGTGCCACGGCTGAGGGAACGTTTAAAAGGCGGGAAGAACGGAAACAAGTTCTGGAACAAGAATTCGGCTTGTTCTATGAGGATTATAAACAAGCCGCTCTGTTGCATACAAATCGCTTCCGGATGCTCCGGGAACTGGAAACTTCAAAAGTTGCCCGTAAGCTGAATTCGGGCTGGCTGAGGTTATTGCTTCGATTATTTAAGAATCGTTCCCTTAAGGATCTACATTAAATTACCGCTGAATCGTTGGCAGCAGCTCGCTGTTTTTCAGCAGTAGTATCATTTTCTCGGTCCTCAGTTGCCTGCCGGCAGCATTTGGGTGATACACGGTATTGTAGAAATAGGAATCCTTAAACATAAAATCCTCGGGCTCTCCCAGAATTTCGGCATTGAGATCATTTTCCAGGTCCCGCTTTAAAGCGCTTATAGCTTCCTTGCTTTTAATGAATTTCGATTCGGCCAACACGGGAAACATGAAAATTAAGGTTGCATTCCTTTTATCCAGTTCGGCGTTCAGGCGGTTAATACGGTCGATGCCTGCCCAGTATTTATAGTTGATAACGGCTTCGGCGGTTAAGGTTTCCTTGTCCGGCAAATTGAGATGGGCTACCAAATCGCCCCGGGAATTAAAGGACTTTTTCCTGTAGATGGTGTTGGTATCGGGAGGTACGTGGTTTATAATATTGCGCAGGTTCTTCCTATTGTTACTTATATGTGCCTTTAGATCGGTAATCAAGTCGCTCTCGTAGAATTCCGAAGCCGGGGGGTAGAGGGAGCTCGCCAGGGTTTGTAGTTCGTACTCTCCCTGAACATGGAGAAAATATTCAGGAATAAGGAGTGCCACATCCCCGGGTTTGGTGACAGATTCGAGTTCTTTCAGCATAAAATCCAGGCCAAGTCCGGCGTGAATCCCAAGATTAACAACAGGCAGGTTTAATTCGGTTTCCAGGAGTTCGCTGTCTATTCCGAAGGTAACATTCGATCCCCCGGCAATTATGATCCTTGGAGAAGGAGTGTTCTTGAGCCGTTGGTGCTTTAGTTCCATAGCGGCCAGGTAATCGTTGGGCGGTACCCGCTTGGCATTGACAAACCAGCTTAGAAGTACATATCCCGTAAGGAGGATGGCAAGGAAAAGACCGGTTTGTACTATAAAGCGCTTCATTGCTTAAACTGAAAATAAATATACTGTTGCTGCCAGTTTGCAAAATAGTAAATAAAAAAGTGCGGGAGCACATAGGTTGCACATTGAAGGGCCTTTGGCCGGGTTTCGCTCGGTCGCTCAATTCCAAATCGGTTCCGATCAATCCATTCCACGCCTACGAAAAGCACTGTGAATAGCAAGATTGGTGCATTCTGAATTAAGGTCGATATATTCAACCAACCAGTTAAAGATAAAGACCGGAAGGAGAAAAAATTCGAAGTCGATTGAGTTAAAAAGCATTTTTTACCGGCTGTTCTGTTGATCGAATTTGATTAGTTGGTTAAGTACGTTAAATAAGTGTATAAAGATAGGAGCCTCACCGGGCAGCTGGTTCAAATTAGTTATATTTACGTAGCGCTGTGATTTATTTACGGGGTATCGCGAAGCAATATAAAATAACTGCCTGAAAAAAGAAGATCTGTGGCTAATTTTTCCCTAATACCTTTCTATTAACACTAAATGATCCCAAAAGTCATTCATTATTGCTGGTTCGGTGGGGGAGAGAAACCCAAAAGCTTCCAACGTTGTGTGGACAGCTGGAAGGAGCACTGCCCCGATTTCAGGATCAGGGAGTGGAATGAAGAGACTTCAAAACCATATATGCATCAAATTGCCAAAGATGCCTTAAGGAAAAAGCAGTACGCCTTTGCGGCCGATGCGGTGCGTATTAGGGTTCTCTATGAATTGGGTGGCATCTATCTGGATACCGATATGCTGGTCCTTAGGCCACTGGATGATTTATTGCAATACGATTTCTTTACCGGCTATGAAGTGCCCGGCCGTCCTGCCTACGGCCTGTTTGGTGCCGTTCCCGGCCATGGGTTGATCGAAATGATGGATGTCTTTTACAAGAATGAACGTTTTAACGAGTTCTCGCCCCCGGTGATCACCCATACCTTCAAGGATTTGATAGTGCCCGAAAACCTGGGGCCGAAGGACCGCATCCTTCAACCGCAGGCATTTTATTCGCTGCCTTATGAGCAGAGGGAGAAGAACTACCGCGAATTTGTAAACGAGCAGGCCTATGCCGTGCACTTGTGGGATCATTCCTGGAAAACGGCTTCAGCAGAAAACATCGGGCAACTCTTTCGGAATTTATACACTGTAATGGCCGACACCCTGGTTTACAATTATCCTCGAAGCTATTTCAGGAGATACAGCAGGGAGTTCGGGAGAAAGATATATCAACGGATATTTAAGAAGCATTAGCTATGAAAGTGGTCCACCTTACAACTTCATCCCGTGGCGGAGCCGGAATAGCGGCCCTGCGGCTGCATCGTGCACTTCGGGCAGAGGGCGTGGAATCGGCTTTCCTGGCCAAGGACCTCACCATCGATTTTGGCGGATACACCATAGACGACAGCTTCTTCAACTATAGAAAGCCCTCAGCGCTGAAGCGCCTTTTCGATAGGATCCGGATGCGTTTGTTTCCTTCTGAAAAGGATAAGATCATTAAAACCTATCGCGATCTTGAGCCCCAATTGGACTGTGAAATTGCCTCCCTGCCTTTCAGCAATTATAAACCCGAGAACCATCCGTTGATAGAAGAGGCCGACATCATAAACCTGCACTGGGTTGGCGAGATACTGGATTACAGCAGTTTTTTCCATTTGCGCGGCAAGGTGGTAGTCTGGACCCTGCACGACATGAATCCCTTTAAGGGATTGTTTCACTACCAAACAGACGAGGACAGAAACAGCGAGGCAGAAGTGCTGGATAAACAGCTGAAAGAAGTTAAGAAAGCAGGAATTTTGCGAATAGAGAAGGGTGCTGTGATAAGCCCGTCCGAATGGCTGCTGAAAGCGGCTGTAAAGAGCGGGATGTTCGAGCATTTTAAACTGAAGACGACCATAGCCAACAGCCTTGAGGTTGAGGTGTATAATTCGGCTAACAGGGAGAAGGCCCGGGCAGCCCTTCAGTTAGAACCCCATGAGAAGGTGCTGTTGTTTACGGCCGCCCAACTTGACAATCCACGGAAGGGTGCCAATTTGCTAATGGCCGCCCTTGAACGCATTGAGGCCCCGATTAGCCTCCTTATTCTGGGAAAAGGCAGTCTGAACCTTACCAATAAAAATGTAAAAAGCATACCTTTGGGATATATGAATGATCCTGCTGAAATTGCGAATATTTATGCGGCTTCCGACCTGTTTGTCCTTCCAAGCCTGGAGGATAACCTGCCCAATACCATGCTGGAATCCATGGCAGCCGGAACCCCCGTGCTGGCCTTTGCGACGGGGGGTATGAAGGAACGCATAAGAACGGGGTTTAACGGCATCCTGGCCGAAGAAAAAACGCCCTTAACCCTACAGCGTTGTATTGAAGAATTTGTGGAAAACACCTATGAATTCGACAGGGAAGCGATAAAGACCTTTGCCGATAAGCATTTTAACGGAAAACGGCAGGCTGAATCATACCTTGAAGTGTACGAACAGCTGTTAACCTAATTTTTAAACATTCAAACGAGTAAAATGAAAGTAGCATTTATCACTGGAATAACGGGACAGGATGGAGCATACCTGAGTGAATTCCTTCTGAAGAAAGGATATATAGTACACGGCTTAAAAAGGCGTGCCTCGCTTTTTAACACAGACCGGATCGATCACCTCTACCAGGATCCGCATACAGACGAACGCAATTTTATCCTGCATTACGGCGACATGACCGACAGTACGAATCTTATTCGGCTGATCCACCAGATAAAGCCCGATGAGATCTACAACCTGGCAGCCATGAGTCATGTGCAAGTGTCCTTTCAAATCCCGGAATATACCGCCAATGCCGATGGGATTGGAGCCCTTAGAATTCTTGAGGCGGTTCGCTTCCTGGGGATGGAAGACAAGACCAAGGTATACCAGGCCTCCACCTCCGAACTCTACGGACAGGTACAGGAAGTACCCCAAACAGAAACCACGCCCTTTTATCCCAGAAGCCCCTATGGGGTAGCCAAGCTTTATGCCTACTGGGCCACCGTTAATTACAGGGAAGCTTATAACATCTTTGCCTGTAACGGGATTCTGTTCAACCACGAGTCGCCCGTTAGAGGAGAAACCTTTGTAACCCGTAAGATCACCAGGGCCACTGCCAGGATTGCGCTGGGATTACAGGATATGGTCTATATTGGGAATATGGATGCCAAGCGGGACTGGGGTCACGCCAAGGATTATGTGCGTATGATGTGGATGATACTACAGGCCGATGAACCCGAGGATTGGGTGATCGCAACGGGAGTGACCACCTCGGTACGCGATTTTATAAAAATGGCATTCGCCGAAATAGGAGTGAGCCTTCGGTTTGAAGGAACCGGGGTTGACGAAAAGGCCTATATTGCTGCCTGTGATGACGATCGCTTCGACCTGGAGGTAGGCAAACAGGTTGTGGCCGTGGATTCGAATTATTTCAGGCCCACCGAAGTAGACCTCCTGGTAGGCGACGCCACCAAGGCCAAAGAAAAGCTGGGCTGGGAACCGGAATACACATTATCCGACCTTGTTAAAGAGATGATGAAGAGCGACATAAAACTTATGCAAAAACAACAATACCTTAAAGAGGGAGGTTACAATACCCTGAATTATTTCGAATAGCCTATGGAAAAGAATGCTAAGATCTATGTAGCGGGACACAAAGGCCTGGTTGGCAGCGCCATACTTCGACGCCTGAAAGAAGAAGGTTATCATAATTTTTTGCTGAAGTCGAGCACTGAGCTGGATCTTCGGGATCCGGTGGCTGTGGCCGAATTCTTTAAGGCGGAACAACCCGAATACGTCTTCCTGGCAGCAGCCAAGGTAGGCGGCATCGCAGCGAACAATACCTACAGGGGAGAATTTATTTACGAAAACCTGATGATACAAAACAATGTGATCCATCAGAGTTACCTGAATGATGTAAAGAAACTTTTGTTTTTGGGCAGCACTTGTATCTATCCGAAGAATGCCCCACAGCCCATCAGGGAAGATTATTTGCTTACCGATGTGCTGGAATACACCAACGAACCCTATGCCATCGCCAAGATCGCCGGGATAAAACTCTGTGAGAGCTACAACCTGCAGTACGGCACTAATTTTATTTCGGCCATGCCCACCAATCTCTACGGGCCACACGATAACTTCGACCTGGAAAAGGCACATGTGCTCCCTGCGCTCCTTAGGAAGATCCACCTTGGGAAAGCCTTGGAAAACAACAATTGGGAGCTCATACGGCAGGACCTGGATAAATTGCCCATTGAAGGCGTGGACGGAAAAGCTTCCGAAGCAGAGATTAGGGCCAAGCTGGCCGACTTCGGGATTAAAGAGACTGATGGTGTAGAAGTTGAGATCTGGGGCAGCGGAAAGCCCATGCGGGAGTTTTTATGGGTGGAGGATATGGCGAAGGCCAGCATTTTTCTGATGAATCAGAGGGATGCGGTGAGCGATAACAAGCCCGGGCAGGAAGTGCGGAATACCCATATCAATATCGGTACCGGCCAGGATATTTCGATTGCCGATCTGGCAGCCCTGATTAAAGATATAGTTGGCTTTAAAGGTAGATTTGTCTTTAACAGCTCCAAACCCGACGGCACCATGCGTAAATTAACCGATGTGAGTAAGATCAATGCGATGGGGTGGAAGGCGGAAGTCGACCTCAGTTCAGGAATTGAACAAATGTATAGCTGGTATTTAGCCCAATAGGATGCAGAAATTTCTCAAAGATGTTCTTAATAAACTACCCTATATAAGAGGCCTGTATGCCCGCGAACAACAGTACAGGCAGAATTCCTGTTTCCCCCCGGGGCACTATTATTCTCCCATCGTATCCGTGCCCGAAGCAGAAAAGCAGCAGGACCGTATCTGGAAGGATCTACAGGCGAAGGAATTGCCCGGGATAGACCTTCAAAGCGAGCATCAGTTAAAGCTTCTTGCTGAATTGCTACCGCTTACTGCGGGGGTGCCATTCTCGGCCGAAGCCGGTTCAGAATTCCGGTATTATTTTGAAAATGAGATGTATTCCTACACCGATGGAATAGTGTTGTACGCCCTGCTACGGTATTTAAAGCCGGCCAGGGTGATCGAGGTTGGTTCGGGGTTTTCATCTGCCCTAATGCTGGACGTAAATCAACTGCATTTTAATAATGGCATGGAACTCCATTTCATCGAGCCCAACCCCGAAAGACTTTATGCCAACATCAGCGAACGCGATAAGGACAGCACCGGCATACTGGAGAGTAAGGTTCAGGACATTCCGCCGGAGTATTTCGACAAGCTGCAGGCCGGGGATCTACTGTTTATAGACAGTACCCATGTTGCGAAAACCGGCAGTGATGTAAATTATATTTTTTTCGAAATATTGCCGCGGCTGCGAAAAGGGGTTTGGATCCATTTTCACGATATCTTTTACCCATTCGAATATCCCAAAGGCTGGGTGTTCGGAGGCAGGAACTGGAACGAAAATTATCTGTTGCGGGCCTTTTTGTCGAATAATAACGATTTTGTAATACGTCTATTTCCTCATTATCTTCATCTGCATCATCCGGAAGCATTTCGGGAAATGCCGCTTACTTATAAAAATAAAGGGGGGAACATCTGGATAGAGAAAATTACCGACCCATGAGCGTCTTTCTCAGCATCATTACCATAAACTACAACAACCACAAAGGGTTGCGGAACACGGTACGCTCGGTATTGTCGCAAACCTATTCGGATTACGAGTATCTGGTTATCGACGGGGCTTCTACGGATGGAAGCCGCGATTATTTGCAATCGGTCAACCAGCAGGCAGTGAAGTGGATCAGTGAGCCCGATTCGGGCATCTACAATGCCATGAACAAAGGGATAAAAAGGGCAACCGGTACGTATCTGCTGTTCCTAAACAGTGGCGACCAGCTGAATGGGAAAGAAGCCCTTCAAAGTTTTATTGGTCACCCCGGTTTCGGGGGTGATATCGTCTACGGGGACTATAAATTCGAGCAGGGGGAAAAACGATATCCGGATGTACTTTCTCCGGGGTATTTTGTCAAGACCTCCTTACCGCATCAAAGTACTTTCTTTAAACGCAGGGTTTTCGAGGAGATGGGATTTTACGATGAATCGTACAGCATAGGGGCAGATCGTGCCTTCTTTATAAAATGCTATCTTAGTGAACGGTATCGGTTTCAACACATCCCGGTATTTCTAACCGTGTTCGACCTGTCCGGACTGAGCAACGACCCCAGGGAAAGGGCGCTTAAAAGACAGGAAGATGAACGAATGCTGAAGGAACTTTACGGAAAGGACTATGAGAAGTACAAGGCCGAACTGCAAAAAGAGCTGGAGGCGAATAAAATTCCCAAATACTCGCTGAAAGGAATACTTAAACGAATTAAAAAAAGACTGAACGACCTCTGATGGATCCCCTGCTTAGCATCATTATTCCAACCTACGACAGGGCCGTGCTCCTGGAGCAGACCCTTGAAAGCATAATGAGGCAGGATTACGGAAACTTCGAGGTCATCGTGGTGGATGACGGCTCCCCCGGCAATGAGACCGCCGCGCTTTGCGAAGCGTATCCTAAGGTTACATACTATAGAATTGAGAACAGCGGAGGACCCTCTGCCCCCAGGAATGAAGGAATTCGGAATGCCAGGGGCGTATATGTGGCTTTTGTGGACGACGATGACCTTTGGGTTAAAGACAAAGCAAGCAAACAAGTTAAAGTGCTTCAATCGAAACCGGAGGTAGACCTGGTACACAGTTGTTGCCAACTAATGAATGAATCCGGCTTTCCGCTGGATACTATCATCGGCCGGCCGGGAAACCCTTCAGAAAAAAGCGGGCAGGTATATCTCAGGATGATAGGAAACTGGACCCTAATGACTTCATCGGTGATGCTTAGAAGGTCGTTTGTGGATAAGGTAGGATTCTTCAACGAGGAAATGCCGGCTGCAGGAGAAGATCTCGAATACTGGGCGCGCTGTGCCTTTCGCGGCAACTTTGAATATATAGATGAACCGCTTGTGATGTACAGGCAACACACGGGTGCCAGCGAAAGGAATTTAACGGCCTACCTGGAAGTCCCGACTTACCTTTTAAGAGTTGTAAAGGATGCATATAGCGCACAGCTGATTACCAAGGCTGAATATGAGCAATTAAAGCGGCAGTTACTGCATATGCAGATAAAGAAATTTCACCTGGGCTCCGCCAAAACGATTTTTAGGCTGTTCCGGATTAATCCTTTCTGGTTTCTTAACTTTGACAGTACCAAATTGCTTGCGGCTGTAATTTTCAAGAGGCGTTCATAAATTAAACCATCTTATGCGTATAGGCGTTAATCCGGAGATCGATAAAAAGATAGCATCAGATGCCTATCACAGGGTGATTATTCCCATCTATGTACCTCACTTCGACGGCTATTTCAAAAACGGCCTGGAAGTAACCAAACTTTGCCTGGAATCTGTCATTAAGACGAGTCATGAACAATGCAGGATCACCGTTATTAATAACGGCAGCTGCAGCCGGGTTACCGAATACCTACAGGAACTATACAATAGCGGCAGGATCGACCAGTTGGTTCTTCAAAAGGAAAACCTGGGCAAGGTGGACGCTATGATGCAAATTGCGCGAACTGCCTCCGAACCCCTCATTACACTCAGCGATGGGGACGTACTTTTCCTGGATGGTTGGATACAGGCAACCGAAAAGGTCTTTGAGAGTTTTCCGGAAGCGGGGATGGTATCTCCGGTGCCCCACGGTACCACCTATGGACAATATACCACCAACACGCTATTTGATGCGTTCTTTAAAGGCTTGCTGGAGTTTCGTTCGGTAAGTGATCCGGGTGATATGCTTCGCTTTGCGGAAAGTATCGGGAGAGGTGACAGTATGTACGAAAAAGACATTCGCCTGAAATATCAACTTACGGTTAACAGGAATGATCAAACTGCCGTAGTGGGTTGCGGGCATTTTGTAGCCACCATGCGAAGGGAGGTTTTCGAGTACGCTCCCACTGAGAGCAGCAAGTTGGCCTATGCCAGTGATGCCGACCGCCGCTACATAGATATTCCAAATGAAAAGGCAGGCTTATGGCGACTGGCAACCCCAGGCAACTATGCCTACCATATGGGCAATAACCCACAAACCTGGATGCGGGAAAAGTTTATCGCCCTGCGAGGAGACGGAAAGGAGAAAAGAAGCATTCCCGAAGCACGCCGCTGGAATTTACCATTGGCCTTCAAGCGCCTTGTGAATCGGCTGTGGCTGAATAAATATGTACGGCCTTATATGTTCAAACGTCTCGGATTAAAAGAAGGAGCAGGTGAGTACTAATAATCATATTCTCGTTACCGGGGCCAATCGATCGGGCTCAACCTGGGTGGGCAAGGTGCTGGCATCCAACAGGAAAGTGGATAATATCGTTGAACCTTTAAACCTAAACAGGGTGAAGCGATTTCAGGCTTTCGAACTCGATTTCTGGTACCCGAAAGTCACTGAGAGTACCGATTCGAGAATCAAGAAGAATGTAGGGGACATCGTTTCTTACTACCTGAATACCTCACCACTGCATCCCCTAAGCAGGGCGTTCACCTCCTATGAAGGACATTCACTGGCAAGGTCCTTCAGGATAAGAAGCCGGAGAGCGCTCAAACCCGTGAAATTATTAAAAGATCCCACGGCCCTTTTTGCGGTTCCCTGGCTGGTGGAGCAATTCGGCCTGAAACCGGTTATCCTTATCCGTCACCCGGCTGCCTATGTATTGAGCATAAAGGAAAAGAACTGGTGGTTCGATTTTAACAATCTGCTCCAACAGCGGGATTTTTTTTCCGGGGCGCTCTCACATCTGAAAGCGGAAGTTGAAGCATTTCAGCAAAAAGCCGACGAGAAGACCATAATAGAGAATGCAGCCCTGCTGTGGAAGGTGTTTTATACGCAGGTTTTCGAATACAGGACCAGCCATCCCGATTGGTTCTATATTACCCACGAAGCCCTTTCTCTAGATCCCCTGGATGAATTCGAAAAAATGTTTCGATATCTCGACCTTTCATTTACACATTCAACCCGTGCCTATATCCTTGAAACTACCGGGACAAGGCAGGGAGGGGAGTTTGTTCGCGATTCGAAGTACAATGCAACCAAATGGCAGGACTTGCTTTCAGAAGAGGAAAAGAAGTCGATTCGGCAAATAACGGGGCAGACAGCCTCAGAGTTTTACACAAACTGGGAATAACTTTTTTATTAAAGCTGCCGTAAATTGTATAAGTTTGAGGAGCAAACCAATAAAACCCTGTTCCGATCCGACGATTTATCAAAAAAGTACTTTATTATTTTCTGAACGCCGCGGACAACAGGGACCAGGTTCAGTTGTCGGGATTTTCCCGTGGCTTACAGCAGGTGGAGTTTGGAGGCAGGAATATTGTACCCGACCGTTGTAATTTTTCGGGTAAGATAAAGCTGGGATACGGCACTACCCTTGGCTATAACAATTTTCTCCACGGGGACATCGAGCTGGGGAACTACTGCCAGTTAGGAGCCGATGTCGCTATCCACAGTACGAATCATCCCACCGGTTACCTGTCAACCTATGTGAACAAGAATTTGTTTTCCGGGGAACTAAGTAGCCTGAAAGAGCTAAAAAAGATCCGGATTGGCCATGATGTATGGATTGGCCATAATGCGATTATCGTTGGAAATGTAACCATCGGAAACGGGGCAGTGATTGCCAGTGGGGCCGTGGTGACGAAAGATGTAGCGCCCTTTAGTATCGTGGCCGGGGTGCCCGCCACGGAGATCCGAAAGCGTTTTTCACCACAGGTGATACAGGAAGTGGAAGCCCTGCAGTGGTGGCATATGTCTGAATCTGAATTACAACAGCATAAACCGCTGTTCTTTAAGGATCTTACCAATAAGTCATCCCTGTTCGAATAAGCATTTACTAATCTTGAAATATTGGCGTACCTTTAAACTTTTACGGAAAAATTGCCCAAAACTATAGCCATCATACCTGCAAGAGGAGGTTCTAAGCGACTTCCGGGAAAAAACCTCTTACCACTGGATGGTACCCCATTACTCGTCCACAGCATTCGCTATGCCAGGGCGAATAGTGAATTAATTGACCAGGTGTACGTTTCAACAGAAGATGCCGAAATACGAGCACAGGCAGAGAAGCAGGGAGCCGTGGTATTGGACAGGCCTTTAAGCCTGGCCGGAGATTTGGTGCCAACCATTGATGTATTAAAACACTGCCTTAGCGAATTGAATCAGGAGGTGGAACATGTCGTCCTGCTACAGGCCACCAACCCGCTGCGACCCGAAAAGTTATTGAGGCAGGCGTTTGTGAAATATATGGAACACGGAGCCGACAGCCTGATGACGGTGAGCAGGAATCATCAAAAATTCGGCAGGATAACAGATAACAAATTCGTACCCTATAACTATAGCCTCGGACAGCGGAGCCAGGACCTGGAACCACTCTATTTCGAAAATGGCCTGCTTTATATCAGCAATGCAAAAAACATCAGGCAGGGAACGCTACTGGGTACAAATCACTTTCCGCTTATCGTCGACCATCCGTATGCGCATGTGGACATCGACACAGCCGAGGACCTCGCCTATGCCGAATTCATCCTAAACCGATCACATTTGTCATGAAGCCCGAAATTGTAATAAACGGAAGAAAGATAGGACCGGAGCATCCGCCACTGGTGGTGGCCGAGATCGGGATAAACCATGAGGGCTCAATTTCCGTAGCAAAGGAAATGGTCGATGCGGCAGCACGGGCCGGGGTAGAGGTGGTTAAACACCAAACGCATATTGTCGATGATGAAATGAGTGCAGCGGCAAAAAAAGTCGTTCCCGGGAATGCCGATGTTTCCATATACGAGATCATGAAGCGCTGTGCCCTGAACGAAGAAGACGAATTGGAATTAAAGCATTATGTTGAGAAAAAGGGAATGACCTTTATCTCAACACCCTTCTCCAGAGCTGCCGCGAACAGGCTGAAGCGTTTCGATATTCCCGCCTATAAGATCGGCAGCGGTGAGTGTAACAATTACCCATTATTAAAACATATTGCTTCCTTTGGAAAACCTGTGATCCTCAGTACCGGAATGAATACCATAGAGAGCATTCGCGAAGCCTTGTCGATCTTCGATTCGGCCGGGGTGGCTGTTGCCATCCTGCATACTACCAACCTATATCCTACACCCCCGGATTTGGTTCGCCTGGGTGCAATGACACAGATGCAGCAGGCCTTTCCCAACCGTGTTTACGGACTTAGCGACCACACCCTGAATAACAATGCCTGTCTGGCTGCAGTTGCGCTGGGCGCTTCCATACTCGAACGGCATTTTACCGATCGCATGGATCGCAAAGGACCGGACATTGTGTGCAGTATGGATGAAACCGCATGTGCAGAACTGATAAGCGGCAGCAAGGAGATATGGCAGATGAGGGGTGGTAAGAAGGAGGCCACTAAAGAAGAACAGGTAACCATGGATTTTGCTTTTGCAACCGTATGTACCATCGCAGCTGTGAAGAAAGGCGAAGAATTTACCAGTGAGAATATTTGGGTAAAACGGCCCGGCACAGGGGGAATACCGGCCGAAGACTATGAAGAAGTACTTGGGAAAAGAGCAACTAGGGATATTCCCACCGATGAACAATTAGAAAAATCTGACCTGGAATAATGGAAAAATTATACGATCCCGATAAGCGGTTTGAATACGAGAATGGGTTTTACGCCACAGCCGATCCGTCGCGTTTCAGTAAGTTTATCTCTCATCTGGAATTCTTTAAGCAGACGTCCGGTATTCGGGGAGAGATTATGGAATTTGGGATCTTTAAGGGAAACTCCTTCTTTCGCTGGATCAAATTCAGAGACCTGTTGGAGCATACCCAGAGCAGGAAGATAATAGGCTTCGATATCTTTGGCGATTTCCCGGATGCCGGGTTTGAAGCCGATAAAGCCAAACGCGATGCCTTTGTAAAAGAGACAAAAGGAGGGAAGAGCATTTCGGAACAAGAACTGCGGCAATTACTCAGTTCACAGAACCTGGATAAGAACGTGGAGATCATCCCGGGAAATATTCTGGAAACCCTGGATGAATACCTGGATAAGAACCCGCATTTAAAGATTTCCCTACTGCATATCGATGTGGACCTGTATGAACCTACTAAGGCAGTATTGGAAAAGTTATACGACAGGGTGACCAAGGGAGGCATTATCATCTTCGACGATTACGGCGCTTTTGCCGGTGCCAATAAGGCGGTGGACGATTATTTTGAAGGAAACAGGGAAATTCTGAAATTACCCTTTTCCAATGCAATTTCATATGTAAAGAAGTAAGGTGAAACGAATTGTATTTCTTAGCGGTACACGGGCCGATTTCGGTAAACTGAAATCGCTGATCAGGATAGTGGACGAGCATCCCGGCTACGAGGCACATATATTTGTAACGGGGATGCATTTACTGAAGACTTACGGATATACCCTCATCGAAGTGGAGCGGGCCGGGTTTTCGAATATCCATACATTTTCCAATCACACTTCCGAAATCAGCATGGATCTCACCCTGGCCAAGACCGTTGAAGGGTTTTCAGCTTATGTAAAACAAGTAGAACCGGACCTGATAGTAATCCACGGGGACAGGGTGGAAGCCCTAGCCGGCGCCGTAGTAGGTTCGCTGAATAATATATTGGTGGCCCATATCGAAGGAGGGGAAGTATCCGGTACCATAGACGAACTTATAAGGCATTCCACCAGCAAGATGAGCCATATTCACTTCGTGTCCAATGAAGCTGCCGGACGCAGGTTACAACAGATGGGAGAGTTGGAAGAATCGATCTATGTAATCGGTTCGCCGGACATAGACCTTATGTTTTCGGATGACATTCCTTCGCTTACAGAAGCCAAGGAACACTATCAACTGGATTTTGAAAATTACGCCCTGGCCTTGTTCCACCCGGTAACCACCGAGATCGATAAGCTGGCCGACCATGCCCTGGCCTTTGTGGACGCCTTGAAGCAGAGTGATCGCAATTACATACTGGTGTATCCCAATAACGACCTGGGGAGTTCGGCCATCATCAACGCTTATAAAACTCTGCAAGGACATCCGCGAATTCGCATCTTTCCGTCTATCAGGTTTGAATATTTCCTTAGCCTGTTAAAGCATGCCGATTTTATCATCGGGAATTCAAGTGCCGGTATACGGGAGGCGCCCTATTACGGTATTCCCACGGTTAATATCGGCAGCAGGCAGCAGAACAGGAGCCTTCACAAGCACATTTTAAACACCTCCTATTCGGTGCCGACCATTTTATCGGCTATCGAAGACACGGAGGGGCTGGAAGTTTCAAAGAAACAGGCCTTTGGATCCGGACAAAGTGCCAAACAATTTTTAGAGTCTCTGGAGTCGGAAGAATTCTGGGCTATCAGTCATCAGAAACAATTTAAAGATATAGACGGGTGAGAAAGAAGATTGCGGTATTGGTTCCTGATGGCGTGGGTATAAAGAATTATCTCTATACCAGGGTCTTTAAGGACGTGGACGCAGAACTTACCCTTTACCACAATTTCGACGATGAGACTCTTGCTGAAATAAAGAGGCAATGCGATATTCACAAGACGATTAACCTTCCGGACTACCACGAGGGGGTTCGCGAAAAATTCCTCAGAGAACTGATTCATCTCGCCCGGTTGAAGTACAGTGCACGCAGCCTAAAGAATCCTACCATCCTTTTTAACTGGAAGCGCAAGCACAAGTCCTATAAACTTAAATCATTTTATTCAGCAGTTGAACTGGCAGCCCTGGCTGTGACCAGCTACAAGACCATTTTAAAACTGGAAAAGAAATACAGGAAATCTTTAAAAAGGAATCCATTTTTTTCAGAAGTAAAGAATTTGCTGAAACAGCAATCCCCCGATGTACTGTTCTGTACGCATCAGCGCGCTATTAATGCGGCAGCAGTTTTTCAAGCCGCAAGGGAGCTTGACATCGAAACGGCTACGGTTATATATTCGTGGGATAACCTGCCGAAGGCCCGATTGGCGTTAAAGGCCGATAAATACCTGGTTTGGTCGGGATATATGAAAGAGGAATTACAACAGCTGTATCCGGAGATAAAGGCCTCACAAATTCACGTAACAGGTACGCCCCAGTTCGAATTTTATTCAGACGAAAAATACTTGGTCTCTAAAGAAACTTTCTTTAATCGGTATAAGCTGGACCTGGCTAAGAAATACATTTGTTTCTCGGGCGACGATGTAACCACCTCGCCTTACGACCCTATGTATCTCGACGATCTGGCCGGGGCGATAAGGGCGTGTGGAATGGAAACCGAGGTGGGGATTGTTTTCAGGCGCTGCCCGGTGGATATTTCAGGCCGATACGAGGAGGTCTTAAAGAAATACCCCGAACTCATCGTAGAAATCGAACCGCTGTGGCGATACAATAAAAACAGGTGGACGGCCGTATATCCTACTGTGGAAGATGTAGCATTACTGGTGAACCTGGCCGGGCATACAGAATTAGTCGTAAACGTGGGATCCACCATGGCATTCGATTTCGGGATGTTCGGGAAACCCTGCGTATTTATAAATTACGATCAAACCGACGATACACACTGGAATGTAGAAACTATTTATAACTTTCAACATTTCAGAAGTATGCCGAGCCGCGATTCGGTATATTGGCTGAATGACAGGGATGAGATATCCGAAGTAGTGCGACAGGCCCTGAGCGAAACGAAGCATCGGGTGTTACCCTGGTTCGAACGGGTGGTTGAAAATCCCGGCACGGCTTCAGAAAAAATCTATAACGTACTAACCCAATGAACATCGTTTATCTTTCCAATGAATATCCTTTATGGGCTCCGGGAGGGGTGGGCACTTTCTTACAGACGATTGGGAGGGCGCTGGCCGCTGAAGGACATATGGTGACCATCCTTGGAATCGGTATCGATGATAAGGAAGTACGATTAGAGGATAAGGGGGTGCAGCTGGTTAGACTACCACGCAACAAGACCATATTCCCCAATTTTATGTACAATGCCCGTAAGCTGAATAAGCGATTGAAGAAGATGCATAAGGATACAGCAATCGATATCATAGAAACGGCCGAATTAGGGCTGGCGATCATCTCCGGTTCTCATCCCGCTAAAAAGGTGATTCGGCTGCACGGGGGGCATCATTTCTTTGCTGAATCTGAAAAACGTGGGATAAACTGGCGCAAAGGGCGCCTTGAGAAGATTTCGTTTGCTACAGCCGATGCTTTTATAGCAGTTTCGAATTATGTGAAGGAACATACGGCCAAATTTCTCAGCTACCACGGGAAACCGGTAGAGATAATAAACTATCCAATCAATACATTGCTTGAAATACCGCAAGTGGATGTAGATGAAGACCGAATATTGTTCGCCGGTACTATTTGCGAGAAAAAAGGGGTAAGGCAGCTTATTCAAGGCTTTAAGCAGGTTAAAGAAAAGTATCCGCAAATGAAGCTGGATCTCTATGGTAGGGATTGGTTTTTTCCGGATGGCAGTTCGTATATCGAGATGTTGAAGCAGAATTTTGACGCCTCATTTTTTAAGGATGTGACATTTCACGGAACTGTAGAGCGGGAGATGTTGAATGTAAAATACGCAGAGGCAGCCTTTTGTGTGTTTCCCTCGCATATGGAGACCCAGGGCCTGGTTTCCCTGGAGGCCATGCTGCTGGAAAAACCGGTTATCTTTTCTGAATACGGTCCCGGGCCGGAAACCATCGAACACGGGGTGACAGGCCTGCTCTGTGATGTGTACAATCCTGACGACATAGCCGAAAAAATGATGTGGTGTGTGGAAAACAGAGAAGAAGCTCGCCAACTCGGAGTTGCTGCACGCGAGAAGGTGCTGAAAAAATATAATTTGAATGCGATAGTGGCAAGGAACGTCGATTTTTATAATACCTTAAAGGCTGATGGGAAAATTCGGGGGTGATATAGAGAAATACCGAGCGTATTCCGGCAAGAACACATTCGTCCTGTTACTTACGCAACAAGGCCTATGGGCAATTGGAACTTACCGCTGCCTGAACGGAATTTTCAGAAGTAAACTGCCGGGATTCCTCAAAGCGTTGCTTTTGGCCATCGGGCTTGTCTGGCAAAAATGGATAGAAATTCTTACGGGAATCTCTTTGCCTTATTCGGCCAAAGTAGGAAGCAGGTTCTATATCGGCCATTTCGGAGGGATAATAATTAACGCGAATTCGGTAATTGGCGATAATTGTAATATCTCCCAGGGAGTGACCCTGGGCGTAAGCGGACGCGGTGAAAAACGTGGCGTACCTGTAATTGGTAACAATGTATATATAGGTGCCGGGGCAACGGTGGCCGGGAAAATCACCGTAGGAGATAATGTGGTAATTGGCGCAAATTCCCTGGTAGTCTCTAATATTCCGGAAGGGGTTACCGTGCTGGGTGTCCCTGCGCAAATAGTGAGTGAAAATGACTCTAAAGAATATATCGGGTGAAATTTTTAGTAATTACGCTGGCTCCAACTTTATCTAAGGATGAAAGATTGTATTCGTACGCGCCATATGTGAAGGAGATGGATATTTGGTTCGAGCAGGTTGATGAAGTGGTCATAGCGTCGCCTGTAACCTACAACGGGCCGTTGTTAAAGCAAGCATTCCGGCGCAGCGATATAAAAGTTGCTGCCCTGCCGGCCATAGAATTCAATACGCTTGGGAGTTCGTTTTACGCCTTGTTGAACCTGCCCCTGGTATTTTTCAGGCTGTGGAAAGAGATGAAAAAAGCAGATCATATACATTTGCGATGTCCCGGAACTATTGCTTTGGTGGGGTGTATCGTCCAGATCTTCTTTCCGAAGAAACCAAAAACTGCCAAATACGCAGGGAACTGGGACATGAAGTCGAGGCAGCCGCTTAGTTACAGAATTCAAAAATGGATATTGGCCAATACCGGCCTTACTAAGAATATGAAGGTGCTGGTCTATGGGGAATGGCCGGATAGTTCGAGGAATATAAAATCCTTTTTTACAGCTTCCTATCCGGAAGAGAAGAAGCGCGGCGTGATAGATCGTAATTTTTCACAACCCTTCAGTTTTATGTTTGCCGGAAGCCTGAGTCCGGGGAAACAACCGCTCTACGCTGTGAAATTAATAGAAAGGCTCAATTCGGAAGGGCTTAGTTGCCGTCTATCGATATACGGAGACGGGGCGATGGGTTCAGAACTGGAACAATACATAGCGGACAGGTCATTACAACAGTATGTGAAGATGTATGGCAACAGGCCTTCGGAGGAAATTGAAGCAGCCTATAAGCAAACTGATTTCCTGATATTGGCTTCCCGCTCGGAGGGCTGGCCCAAAGTGGTGGCCGAAAGTATGTTCTGGGGCTGTATCCCGATTGTAACCCCGGTTTCCTGTGTTCCCTGGATGCTGGGTGACGGTAAGCGGGGGATCCTTATCTCTGGGAATGTCGAGGCCGACGTAGCCTTGGTTAAAACAAGCCTGGAAAATACTTACGAACTGAAACGTATGTCGGAAGCCGGCCAAAAATGGTCGCAGCAATATACGCTCGACAGCTTTGAGGAGGAGATCATTAAACTACTGAGATGAGAGTACTACAGCTTATCGATTCTTTGAACCCGGGAGGCGCTGAACGGATGGCGGTTAATCTGGCCAATCAGCTGCTCACCAATGGGCACGAATCGTTTTTATGTGCGAGCAGGGAGGAAGGGATTTTAAAAGCATCCCTGGATGGGGAAGTGTCGTATTTGTTTCTGGCCAAGAAGAGTGCTCTCGACCTGCCAGCCTTGCTGAAACTTTACAAATTCGTCAAAAAACATCGAATCGAGGTGATCCACGCTCACAGTTCGGGTTTTTTCTGGGCTACGCTTATTAAAAGACTAAAGCCGGGTATCAGGGTGATATGGCACGATCATTACGGGAAAAGCGAATATTTGAAGGAGCGAAAATACGGCTTGTTGAAAAAGTGCTCTTCTTCTTTTGCCGGCATCATTTCGGTAAACGAAATCCTGAAAGAATGGGCCGAAAATAAACTACATAGTCCGCAGGTTAAATTCATCCGGAATTTTGTGGTCCCTGACTACGGACAGCCCTCATCTACCGGGCTAAAAGGCGCTCCCGAAGGCCGAATTGTATGCCTGGCCAACCTAAGACCACAGAAAGATCACTTTAACCTGCTTACCGCTTATAAACGGGTAAAACAGCAGCATTCTTCTGCTTCCCTGCATTTAATTGGCGTCGGCTCAGACAGCGGTTATACCGGATCTTTACAACAATTTGTGGAAAGCAATTCTTTACAGGATGTTTATTTTTACGGAGCTCAGACCGGGGTTCAGCAATTACTCAGGGAAGCGGCCATAGGAGTATTGTCTTCCAATTCGGAAGGCCTTCCGGTAGCCTTGTTGGAATATGGAATTAGTAAGCTGCCCGTGGTGTGTACCGATGTTGGTGAATGCAGGCAGGTAGTTGGAAACAGAGGAAAGATAGTTCCACCGGCAAATTCCCGGCTATTGGCAGAAGCAATCATTGAGTACTTGTCAGACCCCGAAAAAGCCCGGGAAGATGCAGCAGCTTTCAAACAGCATATTGAGGAAAATTATTCTTTTCAGGCTATATTGCCACTGTTAAGAGAACTCTACAGCCCTTGAGAAAAGCCAGACCCATAAAGAAGATCACCTATGTGCAACTGATTTTACTTCATTTGCTGATCGCAGTGGTGGTTTATAATTTCAGGTTTACGGCCATGTTTATACTGTTTGGGGCGATCGTTTATTTCCTGGTCCGCATTATTTACAACCGCAACCGAAAGGATGAAGTTCTGTTGGCCGCCGCCTATATTACCGGCTTTGAGGTCTTTTCCCGGATGACGGGAGGAGCATTCACCTATGAATTTGCCAAATATGCGGTGATCATGTTTCTCACCATAGGAATGTTCTACCGCGGGTTTAAGCGAAAGTCGTGGATCTATGTTATTTATTTGCTGCTGCTTATTCCCGGAATCCTGTTTTCGGCCATGAACCTGGATTACGATTCCAGTGTGGCAAATGCGGTAGGCTTTAATCTCAGTGGCCCGGTGTGTCTCGGGATTTCGGCGCTTTATTGTTACGACAGGCGCATGTCCATCACCCGACTGAACGAAATCCTGCTATCTCTGTTGTTGCCGGTTATTTCCATGGCGCTGTATCTGTATTTATATACGCCCAGTATAAAAGATGTTCTTACCGGGACTCAATCTAATTTTGAAGCCTCCGGGGGTTTCGGACCAAACCAGGTAGCCACTATACTTGGGCTGGGGATGGTTGTACTCTTTACAAGACTTTTTATAAAGAAACAGTTATTTCTCAATGTGATCGACCTGTCCCTTTTGGCCTTTTTGAGTTACCGAGCCATCGTTACCTTTTCAAGGGGAGGGGTAATCACTGCGGGAATTTGTGCCCTGGCGTTTTTTACCGTCTATTTTTTAAAGAGTTCTGTGTTGCAAAAGGCCGTGCTGTTGCCTCGCGTAGCGGTAATATCGGTAGTTATTGTCGTGACCTGGATCTTTACATCCTTTAATACTTCCGGGCTTATCGATAAACGCTATGCCAATCAGGATGCAGCCGGCAGGGAAAAAGCCGACCTTTCCACCGGGCGGCTCGAATTATTGAATTCGGA
This sequence comes from Pukyongia sp., assembly GCA_030148705.1. Taxonomy (GTDB): domain Bacteria; phylum Bacteroidota; class Bacteroidia; order Flavobacteriales; family Flavobacteriaceae; genus Pukyongia. Next base: position 85,710 of record JASBSY010000010.1, on the reverse strand, counting down.
GTTGGAAGCCTTTTATGAATTTCCTTTAACAGGAATCGGGGTTGGAAAGGTGAAGGAATTCAGGGAGGACCAATTGGGCAGGGTGTCGGCCTCCCACAACGAGCTAAGCAGGATGCTGTCGGAACACGGATTATCCGGTTTGGTTGCGCTCATAATCCTTGTCATTACACCTCTGGTAATTCGCCTTAGGAACAAATCGAATGTGTACTTTTATGTATTCTTCTTATTCTGGTTTCTCACTATAAACCATTCCTCCATGAGGATAGCAGCGCCGGCTTTTATATACGGACTTGCGTTAATTACGGTAATCAATGGCAAAAAGAAAACTGTTATACCTGGGTAATAAGGCCTCTTCCTTTGGCGGCACGGCTACCACTATGGAAAGTCTGGCGCATAATCTTAAGGAGGAAGGCTACGATGTATATTCGGCTTCAGCCAAAAGAAACAAACTGCTCCGACTGGCAGATATGTTGAGGCTCGTACTCCAACATGCCCGTACTGCATCCTTAGTACTTATTGACACCTACAGCACACAGAATTTCTATTATGCAGTTGCCGTTGCCAATTTGTGCAGACTACTCCGCATACCGTATATCCCCATTCTCCACGGTGGTAACCTGCCTCAAAGACTTAAAAGCAGCCCCCTGCTGTCGAATAAATTATTCAACGGGGCCAAATGCAATGTAGCGCCTTCCGCTTATTTAAAGCAGCGATTTGAAGAGAACGGTTATTCTAATATTCGCTGTATCCCAAATGCTATTGAAACCGACAAATATCAATTTAAACAGCGCTCGGCAATAAAACCTAACTTGTTGTGGGTGCGTTCCTTTTCTGAAATCTACAATCCAAAACTGGCCTTAAAGCTTGTTGAAGTTTTAAATAAAGAAGGTTATCAAGCCAGCTTGTGTATGGTGGGGCCCGAAAAGGACGGAAGCCTGGCCGAATGCCGCCGAATAGCACAGGAACGCAACCTTTCTGTGCGGTTTACGGGCCTGCTTTCAAAGGAGGAATGGAAGGAGCTGGCAGCCAATTACGATATTTTTATCAATACTACCAATTACGACAACAGCCCGGTAAGTGTGATAGAGGCCATGGCCCTCGGCCTGCCGGTGGTGTCCACCAATGTGGGTGGGATACCGTATTTACTGAGTAACCGTGTCGATTCGCTAGTGGTTAAGGCAGACGATGCAGAGGCGATGTCGGCGGCCGTGAAAACCTTGCTGAACGATAGTAATATGGTAGTTGAGATCTCGAAAAATGCGCGAAAGAAGGCAGAGGAGTCCGACTGGCAGCAGCTAAAACATAAATGGATTGAACTAGTTGAGTGTGAATAATTAGTACATTTACACAGTTAAGTACCAACCAAATGCCTCAAAAGTCGAATATTCATTTTGATATTTCTGAACGGAAAGTCCTGTTAAGGATATTCGATATGATAAGTGTACTAGGTTTACTTTACCTGGTGGGCATAGTGTTTAATTTCGATTATTTCAAGATCAATGCCGATCATTGGGTATGGTCCATTGTACTTGCTTTATATCTCAGCATCTTTGCGACCATATTCGAGCTTTATAACCTTCAGAAGGCCAGTAAGTTCGAAGTGGTAATTCAGAACATCATCCTTACGTCCTCGGTAACTGTATTGTTTTATTTGTTTACGCCGTTCTTTACCCCGGTTTTGCCCGATAACCGTTTGCAGATCGTGTATTTCTACATTGCGATCAATGTGGCACTGTTCACCTGGCGGTACGCCTATATCGTACTGATCTCGGCCCCGCGCTTTAACAAAAGAGTGCTGCTGATAGGGAACTCGGAGGATATGGCGATAGTGATCGATTCCCTTCAGAAATCGGATCCAAATTACCAGGTAATCGGGTATATAAACACTTCAAAATCCAAACAGCCTTTATTACCGTTTCAGCTTCCCCAGGAATTTGCAGTAAAGAAGGTGGCGGAAGTGGTGAAGGAGCAGCATATTTCTGAAGTAGTTATAGCAACCCGCGATATAGACGGAATTACGGTTAAATTGTACAACCAGCTAATCAATCTGCTAGAAACCGGCGTACCTATCAGGGAATATACACAAGTCTACGAAGAGATTACCCATCGCGTCCCGGTACAGCATGTCGACAAGGATTTCTACCGCTACTTTCCGTTTAGCCGGAGCAACCAAAACAAATTATACCTGTTCTTTCACAGGGTGCTCGATCTGTTGTTCTCTGCCATCGGCCTGGTATTTGGCCTACTTATTTCGCCAATCATCATCGTAGGCAACCTCATAGCCAATCGCGGCCCGCTGTTTTATACGCAAACCAGGGTGGGGAGGAACGGCAAGCACTTTAAGATCTATAAACTGCGCAGCATGGTGGTAAATGCCGAACAGACCGGGGCCGTGTACGCAGCCAAGAAGGATACAAGGGTAACTAACTTCGGACGATTCCTCAGGCGAAGCCGGTTCGACGAGATACCTCAATTCATCAATGTAATAAAAGGCGATATGAGTGTGATCGGGCCGCGACCCGAACGCCCTGTATTTGTAAAGGAGCTGTCTAAACAAATCCCTTTCTATGAGGTGCGCCACCTTGTAAAGCCCGGTGTTACGGGCTGGGCCCAGGTGAATGCCAACTACGGTACTACCATGGAGGATGCACTCGAAAAATTACAATACGATCTGTATTATATCAAGAGAAGAAGCCTGTTCCTGGATATAAGCATTGTGATAAAAACGCTTAGTACCATCATTTTCTACAGGGGGCAGTAAGTTTATTTGCCTTGTTGGTCTAAAAACTTATATACATACCCGTATCGAATTGCCAGGCCGATAAATAACGGCAACATCGCAAGGGCGAATACCTGTACTCCGCTCAACCAGTGGGTGAACAAGAGAATAATTAATAATGGCAGAAAGAACACATAGCGCTTTAACCAGCGTTTAGGCTGTTTCTTAGCGATGAGGGGAAACAGGAAAAGCGACAAAGGAAATGCCCAAAGGAGGTTGTAATTATTCACAGTTGTACTGTGGTCGGTAGCCACCCAAAGCAGCAGTAAGATCACCCCAATGGCTCCGGTGACAAAAAATATAGCGGCATCCAGGTAACGGCTTCGGCGCTTTTTTCGCGCATCCTGTATGGTGGCTCCTATTATTAATAATCCTAAAATCCCAAAGACGAACAAGGGACTTAAGAAAAAACTGCCTTTGCCTTCCCGTTCCCCGCCCTCGTATATGGTCGTAGTTTGTTTTACAAGCGGTTTTTGCACTCCCGCAGTTGTCAAGCTTGCGTCATCGGCAGCTTTAAACACATAGTCGGGCAGGAACTGGTAATGCCAGGAAGAAGCCTTCCTGTCTACAACAGCCCCGATTGCTGCATCCATACCCATACTTCCCCAGCTGTTCCAGTGAACATTCTTTTGTATGAGTTCGCGAAAGGTACAACCTTCTTCGGCCAGGTTGTCCCTGTAGTTCAGGTCTTCGCCCAGGACTGTCTTTAGAACATCCCTGATTCGCGTAGCGCAGTTGTCGTAAAAGAAATCGTATTTGTAATATTGGTTTTCGGGTTTGGCGTTGTTCAACAAAAATGAAAACAACTCGTTCTTTTGTTCGTAGTTGAGATTGAGAAGCTGTTCCTTGATCCAGCGTTCCTGTATGATATAGGTTGCCAGGAAGTCCTCGTACTCACTTACCGCCAGTTTGTACAGCAACTGTCCCCGGGCAAATTTTGTATAGAAGTTGGGAGTGTCGAAGTCGTAAACGCCATAGTTGAACACCAGGTCGAGATTGGTGGTTTCATCCTGCACCCGGAAAGCGCTGTGTCCGAATTTATCATAGAGGTTATCACCCGGCCCTATGGTGAGGATACTGATCTCTGAGTTTTCGCTTAGGGTAAACGGCTGTGCAACAGCGGTGAGGTTTGCAAAGAGTATAAGAAAAAAGAGGTAGTAGTTTTTCACAGGTTTATCTAAATATGCTCCAGTCTAATTTAAGCGAAAAAACATTCGAATACAATGCGGCACTCTGGTCGCCTATATCGGTAAGGGCGTAGTCCACCTGTATTCCTTTGTATTTGAATCCAACCCCTATATTGGGCTGAAATCCAACCGAGTCACTTCCGTCCAGCTGTCGCACATTCTGAAAGTTTCCTACTCCACCGCGTACATAGATCATATCGATATACCCAAATTCGAGGCCCAGGGATGGGGTAATACTCGCCACTGAAGATGAAATGATATCGTTGGTCTCGGCAAACCTGAAGTTAAGGTCCACCTCGGTAAGCAGTGAAAAATCGTAATGGAATACAAACTTCCTCGCAATCCCCAGCTGCAGCTTGGGAATAGTGATCTCGGTGGTTTCGGGCAGTTCCTGGTTTTGTCCTTCAACAGCTCCCGAAATGGTGGCGAATTGTTCTTCATCGATCGCCCAGGCGTTAAAGGTGGTTGTAATATCCCTGGCCATCAAACCAAATTTCCAGTCGTTTCTTTCAAATTGCAGGGCAGCATCCAGTCCGAAGCCCCAGGAAGAGGCAAAATCCCCAATAATCCTTCTTATAACCTTGGCGTTAACGCCAATATTCAGGCCATCTAGTGGCAGGCGACGTGCATACGAAAAGGTAACCCCGTAATCGGCGGTGGAAAAAAGGCTAATGCGGTTGTAATCTATATTGCCCTGGTCGTCTATAAGCTGGGTGGTGTTGAGAATATCGTCTACTCCAAAGCGGATGAGGGAGAGGCCTACTGCACTGCGGTCGTCCAACTCCATGGCAAAACCGGCATAGTCGTAACTGGCGATATTGGCGAAGTAGGAGGCATGCATAAGCGAAAGTTGTTTGTCTTCCACATGCAGTAATCCAGCCGGGTTCCAGTAACCGGAATTAACATCCATAGTGGATGCCACTACCGCATTGGCCATACCAAAAGCTGCTGCATCCACCCCAATATTCATGAATTCATTGGAGTACTTACGTGTGGTTTGAGCAGAAATTGTCGCAGCAATGAGCAGTAAGACAATAAAGAAATTCTTTTTCAAGCGATTTATTTTCAGCAAATATCCTATTATTTTACAGAATACTAAACTATAAATTAGGGTACATATTGTACAATTATGGCTTTAGACGCAAATAGTTTGCTATTTTTACACTTCATCAAAACCGAATGGTAAAGCATATTCCCAACATTATAACCTCCCTGAATTTGCTCTGCGGCGGAATAGCCATCTTACTGGCCGCATCCGGGGACCTCGTAACCGCGGCCTTCTTTGTCTTTGCGGGTATTTTCTTCGATTTTTTCGACGGCCTGGCAGCCCGATGGCTCAATGCCAGGAGTGAAGTGGGGTTACAACTGGATTCCCTGGCCGATGTGATCACCAGCGGACTGGCTCCTGCGGTGGTGATGGTGCAATTGTTGTCCCTGTCAGTATTTGGAACCTACACCGACCTTGCCGAGCTCTTTTCATCCGATGCCTGGAACAGCGACCTGATGGATTATCTACCCTTTACAGGCCTTATCATAGCCGTGGCTGCGGCCTATCGCCTGGCAAAATTCAACGTGGATACCCGGCAGAGCGATAGTTTTATCGGTTTGCCAACCCCTGCCAATGCCATCCTTATTCTAAGCTTACCGCTCATCCTGCATTTTCAACCCACCGAAACCTTGGATGCACTTATCCTGAATAAATGGTTTTTACTGGGGCTAACAATATTCAGCTGTATTATCATGAATGCCGAATTGCCGCTGTTCGCCTTAAAGTTTAAGAGCTGGGATTTCAGGTCGAATGCCGTACGGTATGTATTCTTGCTGCTGAGTTTGTTGCTGCTTATTTTCTTGAAGTTTGCGGCTTTGCCGGTGATTATAGTGGTGTATATTCTATTATCCCTTTTTCGAAGAAATTAAAAGGACAGCTTCTTCTTCCGAAGTTCAAAATTCTGGCCCAGGTATACCTTTCGAACCATTTCATCGGCCGCCAGTTCCTCGGGGACTCCGTGCTTGAGGATGCTGCCCTCGAACATCAGATAGGTTCGGTCTGTAATGGCCAGGGTTTCCTGTACGTTATGGTCGGTGATCAGGATGCCGATATTCTTGCTTTTCAGCCGAGCTACAATTCCCTGAATATCTTCTACAGCCACAGGGTCTACCCCTGCAAACGGTTCGTCTAGCAGGATAAAGTGCGGATCGGTGGCCAAGGCACGCGCTATCTCCGTCCGTCTTCGTTCTCCACCACTTAACAAGTCACCCCGGTTCTTGCGGATATGCCCCAATCCGAATTCCTCTATAAGCGACTCCATCTTCATCAGCTGTTCTTTTTTGGAAAGATTGGTGAGCTGCAGCACGCTTAGGATATTGTCCTCTATACTCAATTTCCTGAAGACAGAGGCTTCCTGCGCCAGGTATCCGATCCCGTTCTGGGCACGCTTATACATGGGGTATTTGGTGATGTTCTTGCCTTCCAGGAAGATCTGCCCGCCATTGGGCTTTATAAGGCCTACTATCATATAGAATGACGTTGTCTTTCCGGCGCCGTTTGGCCCAAGCAGACCCACGATCTCACCCTGGTTCACTTCCACGGTAATCCCTTTTACCACCTTTCGGCCCTTATAGGATTTCACAAGATTTTCGGCTCTTAACTTCATACGTTGGATTCAGCAATAAAACGCTAAAAATACACTATATATTTCCCGTTTAAAAATCAGATGGAATTTTCCAGGGCTTCCCAGTATTCGTAGGCCCGTCTTAAATGCGGGATCACTATGGTACCGCCTATAAGCAGTGATATCGACAAGGCTTCCACTACTTCTTCCTTGCTGCAGTTTAGTTTAAAACAGGCTTCCAGGTGATAGCGCACACAGTCGTCGCAACGAAGCACCATGGAATTTCCCAGGCCCAGTAACTCCTTGGTCTTTTTGGGTAGGGCACCTTCGGAAAAGGCGTTGGTATCCAGGTTAAAGATTCTTTTTATAATCTTGTTATTGTCGGCCAACAATTTCTCGTTCATTTTTGAACGATAGGCATTGAATTCGGAAACGATATTATCTTGCATGGGCTTTGGCTTTTTTCTGTTGTCTTCGCACCACACCTCTTGAAATAAAGATACTGATCTCGTAAAGGATGATGACCGGGATGGCTACGATTACCTGGCTGGCGATATCGGGAGGGGTGATGATGGCCGAGATGATAAGGACGATCACCAGGGCGAATTTTCTGTATTTCCGAAGAATTTCGGGGGTTACTATTCCCACCTTGGTGAGGAAATAAATAATGATGGGCAGCTCGAAAATAAGTCCGCTGGACAGGGCACAGGCCCTAACCAGGCCGATATAACTGCTGAGGTCGAAGTCGTTGAACACCACTTCACTTACCTGGTAGGTTCCGAGGAAATTGATCGATAGCGGTGTAACCACGTAATAGCCGAATAATACTCCAATAAAGAACAAGAGGGAAGCGACGAAGATAAAACCCCTGGCCGAGCTGCGCTCGTTGCGTTTCAGCCCCGGGCTTACAAAGCGCCAGAATTCGTTAAGTACATAGGGGAATGAGATAATAAAACCGGCGGTAATGGAGGTCCAGATGTGGGCCGAGAATTGTCCGGCCATGGTTCTACTCTGGATTCGGAAGGGAAATTCGGTGGTGCAAAAACTGCCTTCAACCCCCAGGAATTTAGCGCCTTCACAAAGTAATTTATAGGTGGGAAAGCTGCCCTTCTTGGTTGGTCCGAAAATAATTACATCGAATATGAAGTCCTTCAGAATAAAGGCAACCGTTCCTGCTAATACAACAGCAATCGTGGAACGAATGAGGTGCCAGCGAAGTTCTTCAAGATGATCCAGGAAAGACATTTCTTTCTCGGGGGAATTCGATTTTCTCTTTGCCATTAAATAATACCTTCTTTTGTAAGGTTATGGATATGTACCACGCCACAGTACTCACCGTCCTTTTCGGCCAGGATCTGTGTAATTCCGTGGGTATCCATAAGTTCCATCGCCTCAATGGCCATCGCGTCGTTGCTGATCTTCTTAGGGTTCACAGTCATAATATCCCTGGCCGTAAGCCCGGAAAAATTGTCGACACGCGTTAGCATCCGTCTCAGGTCGCCGTCGGTTATGATCCCGACGATACGATTTTCTTCAACAACGGCTGTTACCCCGAGCATTTTTTCAGAAATTTCAACAATAACCTTTTTCACATCCGTATCGGGATGTACCTGAGGTTGTTCATTGAGTGATGTAAGATCACTTACACGAAGATAAAGTTTTTTCCCAAGGGAACCACCCGGATGGAATTTTGCGAAGTCGTTACTCGAGAAGCCGCGCAGATCGAGCAGGCACATCGCCAAGGCATCACCTATCACCAATTGGGCGGTTGTACTGGTTGTTGGTGCCAAATTATTGGGACAGGCTTCTTTTTCGGCATAGGCGTGGAGTACGTAATCTGCCTGGACGCCCAGAAAGGATTCTTTATTGGAGGTGATAGCGATCAACTTATTACCAATTGCTTTTATAAGCGGTACGAGGACCTTGATCTCGGGCGTATTTCCGCTTTTTGAGATGCAGATCACCGTATCGCGCTGCTGTATGGTTCCCAGGTCGCCGTGAATGGCGTCGGCTGCGTGCATAAAGATGGCAGGCGTCCCGGTACTGTTCAGAGTGGCAACGATCTTGGTTGCGATATTGGCACTCTTCCCGATCCCGGTAACAATAACCCGGCCATCCGAATTATAGATATAGTCCACGGCTTCGGCGAATTCGTGATCAACCAACCCGGCCAGATTAGTAATGGCCTTACTTTCGGTAAGAATGGTTTGCTTGGCTACTTCAATAATTCTCGATTCCTGGTTCAAAATTTTACGCTTTTATTAGTTTGTAACTGTACTATTATTTAGTATATTTAGAATGCGAACACCATAAAACAAATCACTTACTAGTTGATTCGCTAATTAGTAGATACAGTTATTCCCAAAAGGTTGCAAAATTACAATTGTTCCCCTGTATTAGCAATTATAATTTCTGAAACCTTTGTTATTAAGATTTAAACATATAAGCAGCGTGACTGAAACAGATATATACGCAGCACTCAAGAAATTTTTCGGATTTTCCAAGTTTAAAGGGCTACAGGAAGAGGTTATTAAAAGTATATTGGCCGATGAGAACACCTTTGTTATTATGCCAACGGGAGGTGGAAAATCGCTCTGTTACCAATTGCCGGCACTGATAAAGGACGGAACCGCCATAGTGGTGTCGCCTTTAATCGCACTTATGAAGAACCAGGTGGATGCTTTGCGCGCGTTGTCTTCTGAAGACGGTATCGCCCATGTTTTGAACTCTTCCCTCAATAAAACCGAGATCAAACAGGTTAAGAGCGACATCACCAACGGGATTACCAAGTTACTCTATGTTGCCCCCGAATCGCTTACCAAAGAAGAGAATGTTGCCTTCCTCAATACTGTTACTATTTCCTTCGTCGCCATCGATGAGGCTCATTGTATAAGTGAGTGGGGTCACGACTTTCGTCCGGAATACCGAAATTTAAGAACCATCATTAAACGCATAGGCGACGATATTCCCATAATCGGCCTCACTGCCACGGCAACCCCAAAAGTGCAGGAAGATATACTTAAGAACTTAGGGATTCAGGACGCCAATACTTTTAAAGCCTCCTTTAATCGTCCTAATCTTTACTATGAGATCAGGCCGAAGACCAAGAACGTGGATTCGGATATTATCCGCTTTGTGAAAGAACACGAGGGCAAAAGCGGTATCATTTATTGCCTTAGCAGGAAACGGGTTGAAGAACTGGCCCAGGCGCTGCAGGTGAACGGCATTAAAGCAGTCCCGTATCACGCAGGGCTGGACGCTAAAACCCGGGTAAAACACCAGGACATGTTCCTTATGGAGGATGCCGATGTAGTGGTTGCCACCATAGCTTTTGGGATGGGGATCGATAAACCGGACGTACGGTTTGTGATTCACAATGATATGCCCAAAAGTATAGAGAGCTATTATCAAGAAACCGGAAGAGCGGGCAGAGACGGGGGGGAAGGTCACTGCTTGGCCTTCTACAGCTATAAGGACATTGAGAAACTGGAGAAGTTCATGAGTGGCAAGCCGGTGGCCGAACAGGAGATCGGGCAGGCATTGTTACAGGAAGTGGTCGCTTTTGCAGAGACCTCTATTTCGAGGCGTAAGTTCATACTACATTATTTTGGGGAGGAATTCGATACTGAAACAGGAGAAGGTGGCGATATGGACGACAATATGCGCAACCCTAAAAAACAGCACGAGGCCACTTCAGAAGCCAAATTGCTGCTGGAAATCATTAAAAAAACCAATCAGAAGTACAAAGCCAAGGAGATCGTGAATGTGCTGGTAGGTAAAGTGAATGCCATGATCAAGTCGCATCGTACCGATACTCAGCCTTTCTTCGGAAGTGGTAGCGATAAAGAACCCGAATACTGGATGGCGCTGGTAAGGCAACTCCTTGTAGCCGGATACCTCCATAAGGATATTGAGACGTATGGAGTGTTGAAATTGAACAAATCGGGCCAGGAGTTTATTAAGAACCCCACTACGTTCATGATGACTGAAGACCACAGCTTTAAGGACGCCAACGATGATAATATTATTGTCTCCGAACAGGGCAGGGGCAATGTGGTCGATGAAAATCTCTACAGAATCCTGAAAGCAGAACGCAAAAAGGTTGCAGACAAGTTGAACCTGCCACCTTTTGTTATTTTCCAGGATCCTTCCCTGGAAGATATGGCTCTGAAATACCCGGTAAGCCTCGATGAGCTTATGAATGTGCACGGAGTGGGAGAGGGTAAAGCCAAAAAGTACGGCCAGCCATTTATATCGCTTATACAGAAGTACGTTACGGAAAACGACATAATAAGGCCGGACGATTTTGTGGTTAAATCCACAGGAACCAACAGTGCGCTTAAACTGTACATCATTCAGAACGTGGACCGCAAACTGTCGTTGAACGATATAGCGGCAGCCAAAGGACTGGAAATGTCTGAATTCATTAAAGAAATGGAGGCGATAGTGTATAGCGGCACCAAATTAAATATCGATTACTGGATAGACGAGATCCTGGACGACGACCAGCAGGAGGAGCTACACGATTATTTCCTTGAAGCAGATACCGACAAGATCGATGCGGCCATGGAGGAATTCGACGGGGAATACGACGATGAAGAAATTCGCCTTTACCGGATTAAATTTATCAGCGAAGTGGCAAATTAGGCTCTGTACTTACTATTGTTGCATTCGCTAAATCCCATAACCCTAACTATTCCATAAAGCTCCTACAAATTACTTTTTCCAATCTAGATTATTTACCTTTGCAGCTCATTAAAAAAAACAGATATGCAAGACGGAATCTATGCAAATATTATTACCGAAAAAGGAACGATAAAAGTAAAACTCACCCATAAAGAAACCCCCGGAACAGTGGGTAATTTTGTTGCTCTGGCTGAAGGAAACCTGGAAAACGAAGCCCGACCCCAGGGAAAACCGTATTATGACGGCTTAAAATTTCACAGAGTAATTCCGGACTTTATGATTCAGGGGGGCGACCCGGCCGGAACCGGTGCGGGAGGTCCCGGTTATCAGTTTGATGATGAGTTTCACCCGGAACTGAAGCACGACGGCCCGGGAGTCTTGTCGATGGCAAATGCAGGGCCCGGCACCAATGGCAGTCAGTTCTTTATAACGCACGTAGAAACCGCCTGGCTTGATAACAAACATACCGTATTCGGAAAAGTGATCGAAGGGCAGGATGTGGTCGACAGCATCGTCCAGGGCGATACCATGAAGAAAGTGGAAATAGAACGCATAGGGGAGGACGCCGAGAATTGGAATGCCGTGGAAAGCTTCAGACTGTTTCAGGGTGCCAAGGCCGAACGCGAAGCTGCCGCGAAAAAAGCAGCGGCAGATCAGCTGAAAAGTATTTCAGAAGGATTTGAAGAAACTGAGAGTGGCCTCAGATACAAGATCATCCAGCAAGGAGACGGTACTTCAGCCGAGAAGGGAAAAACTGTTGCGGTTCACTACAAGGGTATGCTTGCCGATGGATCCGAATTCGACAATTCGTACAAAAGAGGAAATCCTATCGAATTTCCCGTGGGAACCGGGCAGGTAATTTCGGGCTGGGACGAAGGCATCCAGCTTCTCAGCGTGGGAGATAAAGCGCGTTTTGTTATCCCTTCAGAACTGGCATATGGCAGTCGGGGTGCCGGGGGAGTGATTCCGCCAAATGCTACCCTGGTATTCGACGTGGAGTTGATAGACGTGAAATAGTTTATAAACTGTTCAGAAAAATAACCCTTAAACGCCTTCAGAAATGATGGCGTTTTTTATTTTAGCTGAATGGATTTGGAAAAACTAAAATACCCCATAGGAAAATTTGAAATGCCGGCGGAAGTTAGCCGGGAGCAACTTGATGAAGCCATTAATGTACTTCAATTGTTTCCCGAGCAACTGAAATTGCTTACCTATAGCCTGAAAGATACAAGACTGGACAAGCCGTATCGCCCTGAAGGCTGGACCATCAGGCAGCTGATACACCATATCGCAGACAGTCATCATCACAGTTATAACAGGTTCCGCTGGGCTTTAAGTGAGGACAACCCCATGATAAAGGCATACGATCAGGATGCGTTTGCGAAAATGGATGATTATGGATCGGCGCCCATAGCCTGGTCTATCTCACACATTGAAGCCGTTCACCAGAAACTGGTGTATATACTGCAGCATTTAAGCGATGATCAGTGGGAGCGAACGTTCAGGCATCCGGAAATGGAGGATGAAATGAACTTAAAACAACTGGCCATGCTCTATGCCTGGCACAGCCTGCACCATTTCTCTCATATTAAGAATGCCTTGGGATAGGAGGTTGGAAAGAACACTAATCTTTCCACTTAATGTTGCAACCCATGCTAGGTTTCTGTTCCTTTCGCTGAGGATTGTTGTTAAGGACATTGTCGAGCGCTTCGCGCAGATCGCGACCGTTTACCGGGATCCCATTCCCGGGTCTTGAATTGTCCAGCTGTCCGCGGTAAATCAGTTTTAATTCGTCGTCGAATAAATAGAAATCGGGAGTGCAGGCGGCATCGTATGCCCTGGCAACTTCCTGGTCTTCATCGTAGAGGTAGGGGAAGGGATAGTTGTATTTCCTGGCTGTTTCCCACATCTTTTTAGGAGCGTCTTCCGGATATTTGTCGATGTCGTTACTGCTAATGGCAACAAAGCCAAAGCCGGTTACCCGGTAATCGTTACAAAGGCGTACCAGCTCTTCATTAACATGCTTTACATATGGACAATGGTTGCAGATAAACATAACTACCGTGCCTTTTTCACCTCGAATCTTCTGAAGGGAAACCGGTTTGTTGGTCACCGCATCCGTAAGTACGAAATTTGGAGCCGTGGTGCCGAGAGGGAGCATATTTGATGGGGTAAGCGCCATGATGTTGTTAATTCTTCATTCTAATTTATATGTAGCTAAATTACTATCTTGGTTACAGAATACCTACAATTATGGAGATAAGCTGGAACGATTTCGAAAAAATCGATATGCACGTTGGTACCATCATCGCCGTTGAAGCCTTTCCCGAGGCCAGGAAACCTGCCTTTAAACTGCAGATCGATTTCGGAAAAGAATTGGGAATATTAAAGTCGAGCGCGCAGATTACAGCGCTTTACAATGCCGAAATGCTGTTGGGAAGACAAGTGATAGCAGTTACCAATTTCCCAAAGAAACAGATTGGCCCCTTTATGAGTGAATGCCTCGTCCTGGGTGCTGTTAACGGAAGTGAAGTTACCTTACTGCAACCTGAGAGAGCAGTTACCAACGGCTTGAAGATATCCTGATCAACGTACCGTGTCCAGTCTGAGAGTATGGATCAGCTTTTGATTGAATATCTCCACCCCCTGCTGATTGAGGTGAAAGGCATCGTAAAAGTGCAGGGAATCATCAAGCTTTACCAGCTTGTTAAAATCGTAATACGGCCCCATTTCTTTTATCATGCTTTCAAATTCCTGCCTATTGGTATAACGTTCATAGATACCTCTGGTCACCGGAGCCTGAACCAGGATATAAGGAAGATCCCTTCGTTTTAATTTTGATATTATCCTGTTAAGTGCGGCTAGCTGATCATCCCTGAACGTATACTTTCGAGGGGAATAACTTTTCTTTTTAAAATAAGTTACTTTGCGCTCTACATAGCCGTTTTTACGATAAGTGTCCCTACCTTTTATTTTCTTTTCTACCACTTTGCTGTCTCTATTCCTCAGGCCACGGTAATACGCATAAATAAGCGTATTATATACTCTTAGGTTATTCACCCTCACAGCCAGTTTAGCGGCATTTAAGTCTATGGTGTCGTTAGCCAGTACGTCAAGGGCCGCTTCCACCCCGTCCAGGTTAAAAACGGTAGGGGCAACTTCTATGATAACCAGCTTTGGTTTAATGGAATCCAGGTAGCGGTTTAAAAGTACTTCGGTGACTTCCGCAGTCTGTGCACTGGTACCCAAATTAAAGGCATTTATCTTTTGCCGATGCATATATCTAACATCGAAACCGCGGTAGGCATGAGACGACCCCAGAAACAATACCTTGGTGTGATTTACCACTTTGGCGTCGTTTAACCTTGAGAGGGTATGCCCGTATCCTGCTCGTCTGTAGATGAGGTTTGGCCGCTCGTTATGGAGGAAGATTTCACCCCAGACGATAATAAGTAAACAATAGCCAATAGTCGCACTCAGGGAAAACAGCACCGAATTTAGGAGGAATTTCTTCATCAGAACTGGAAATAGATAAACGGAGTCTCTTCGGTTTGGGCGTACATACCGATTAGAAAAATTATGAAAATATAGGCCGGCCAGCGAAACAGTTTTGGCCAGGTGGCGAATTTCTGTATGGCGAACTCAGTTTTTCGGCCGTACCATTCCACAAGCAGGAATAACAAAAGCAATTTCAGTAAAACATCAAGTTGCTTAAAGTTCATAATCTCGGGGATGGTAAAGAGTGATTCGGTAAAGATGCCTCCCAGGTATTCCCAGGCGTGCGCGATGCTTTCGGCCCTGAAGAATACCCATGCCAGTACGGTGACCCCAAAAGTAAGAAGCATCCCCATCAATTCCCTGAAGGTTGGGAAAAATGAATTCTCGGCGATGGTATCGAGATTGGAGCGATTCCTGTTCAGCAACAATAGCGGCAGAAAATAAAGCGCGTTCAAAGCCCCCCAGGCGATAAATGTCCAGTTGGCTCCATGCCAGAATCCACTCACTATAAAAATGATAAAAACGTTGCGGATCTGGTTGGCCATGGATCCCCGACTACCGCCAAGCGGGATATACAGATAATCGCGAAACCAGGTGGATAAGGAAATATGCCAGCGTCGCCAGAATTCGGCTATATCGCGGGAGAAATACGGAAAAGCAAAGTTCTTCATCAGGTCGAAACCAAACAAACGGGCCGTTCCGATGGCGATATCGGAATAGCCTGAAAAATCCCCGTATATCTGGAACGCAAACAATACTGCTCCCAGCACCAACATACTGCCCGAATGACTCTCAGGGTTGCTGAAGATCATATTTACATAGCCGGCACAGTTATCGGCTATCACCATTTTTTTAAATAAGCCCCAGAGGATCTGTCGCATCCCGTCTGCGGCCAGGTCATATTTAAAGATCCTTTTCTTATAGAATTGAGGCAACAAATGCGTAGCGCGCTCAATAGGCCCCGCAACCAACTGTGGAAAGAAACTCACAAATGCCGTAAAGGCGATAAAATTGTTGGTCGGTTCTAGCTTTCTTCGGTATACATCAATAGTATAGCTTAACGTTTGAAAGGTGTAGAAACTAATTCCAACGGGCAAGATAATATGCAGGAGGTCGGCTTGGATAGGCTGTCCGAAAAAGCTGAACGCTTCCACAAAATTCTCCACAAAAAAATTATAGTATTTAAAAAACCCGAGGAATCCCAGGTTTACTGCTATGCTTACCCAAAGCAAAAATTTTCGGCGGCCCGGCCGGTTCTCTTGCCCAAGCCTTCTGCCAACCACATAGTCTACAATGGTACTGAATACGATAAGTGAAAGAAAACGCCAATCCCACCAGCCGTAGAAAACATAACTGGCGAGTACGATGAGGATATTCTGAGCTCGAATGTGCCTGGCCGGGATAAGCCAGTAGGCCATAAAGACCAGGGGCAGGAATATGGCGAAGTCGATCGAGTTAAATAGCATACTGCAATGTTACATTTTTTCTCAATATTATACCAAACCCCGGGCTATTCCGAATGAATTATTTCATGGGGTCCGACAAATAGATTTAAATAGAATCTTAGAAAGAGATGCTTTTACCCGCCATACATTACTTTGATTTAGAGCATATACTGAACCGGCAAATTTCGCAGGCCATAGGCGGATATAACGCATATTCCATCTTGAACCGCTAGAAAGTGAGGTTGTAGATTTTCGATTCCGCGCTTATTCCATATTTTCTGAATACACTGAATAAGGTTAATATAGAGCCGGAGCTATAGCAAAATATTTATAACGGCGTAGAACATATTCAAAAAGGGTATCGTTAAAATTTCGCATACAATGGTATATTTAGAAACGGATATGAAGGGCGAGAAAAACGGTGTCGGAATACTTACCCTTTCAATATTTTTCTGAACATTAATACATTAATGTCTAATTTAAGTTTATAAGCTATCGAATTCCACAAATTCGTATTCAGGGCTGGCTTCGAACAACTGCCTGAAGATTGCAGCATGCCCGTTTCCCGCTATCACCAGGATCCGGTCGTCGGGACTCTCGGTGATATCCTGGATGTTCCTGAACATCCTCAGGTTTCGATTATACCACCAAAGTGACAAATTATCGGCACCCGCATGGCCCCCGGTTTTAAACGATCCCAGCAAGTATATACCATACCCATACTGGTGTGTTTCAGGCGCATTCATATATTTTATATAATCCAGTAAACTGTTTTTGGCCACCAGTTTATCGTCTGTCTTAAGCCAGTTATCCACATAATCCCAGTAGGGGTCCTCGTACTCCTAGGACATACCCGAAGTAAGTTTTTTTAAAGTCAGCGAGTCGGTCTTTCCCAGTTCGCTCCTCAGTGAATAGGCGTTTACCTCGTAAAGGGTATCCAGATTCATATTAGCTGCAATCCGCATTGCCAGCTGATAGCGCTCATCCCTTTTATCCCGGTGTTCGCCTGCCTTGTATTCCCTTAATTTCTCTGTGGCATTCCAGCAGGGATTGGCTTCGATCGCGATCTTGTTCGGTTTAAAGCGCTGGATGTATTCAACCAGAGCTGTCATTTCGGAGCGTTTTGGTTCTTTGAGTACATCAACCTGATCTTCTTCTGAAGTTTTATATTCGTCCAGCCCCGGGTAGTTGAAATGAAATACCCCAACTACCAGTACCTGGGTTTTATCTTCCGGAAAATAAGACGATACCGGGGGTAAATTAATTGAATTATTAGCTTCGGTATCGGATGCCGGATAGGATTTTTCCTCTACTTCCGAATTACACGAAAGGGCAAGAAGTATAAACAGAAAATTAAATAGTGATTTCATGGTTCTTTTAGTTTTAATAAAAGAGCCGTGTAAAAAAGAAATGTTACACTTCGCTATCCATGAGATCTGAAACAACGTAATAACGCGGGTCGTCCACAGAATCCCTTATCACGGTTTCAAATTCGGGATTCCGTTTTAAGAGTAAAGCTTTGCAATCCGGGCTGAGATGGGTGAGTGTGACCTGCTTGCCCAGACTTTGGTATTTGTTCACAATACCTCGCAGGGCTTCAATTCCGGAATGATCACTTACTTTCGACTCGATAAAATCGATCTCAACGGTGTTGGGGTCTTTCTTAAAGTTAAATTTATTTATAAAATTGGTGGTGGACCCAAAGAAGAGCGGCCCCCAGATTTCATAGATCTTCACCCCCTTGTCGGTTGTGTATTTTCTCGCTCGTATCATGGTGGCGTTCTTCCAGGCAAATACCAGCGCACTCATAATAACCCCCACAATTACGGCCACAGCCAGATCCTGCCATACGGTAATTGCCGAAACAGTGATAAGCACTATGGCATCTGCCAGGGGAATCTTGTTAAGCAACCTGAAACTACTCCATGCGAAGGTTCCTATTACAACCATAAACATTACCCCTACAAGAGCCGCAATTGGGATCTGCTCTATAAGTGGAGCGGCGAATAGAATAAAACACAGCAATGCAATTGCCGCCGTGGCTCCCGACAGTCGGCCGCGACCTCCCGAATTAATATTGATGATAGATTGCCCGATCATAGCACATCCACCCATACCGCCAAATAAGCCGTTTACAACGTTGGCACCGCCCTGGGCCACACATTCCCGATTTCCGCTACCTCTGGTTTCAGTCATTTCATCTATCAGACTGAGGGTCATAAGCGATTCGATAAGACCAACCGCTGCTAGGATAAAGGCAGTTGAAAGAATAAGTTCCCAGTGTCCTGCCAGGGTGTGGAAGAGGCTGAAGATCTGTTCCTGGAAACTGGGCAGGCTACCTTGCAGGCCTTCACCGCCTCCTTCCCGGATAAAAGATCCAACGGTACTGACGTCCAACTGACCAAAGATGGTGATTGCTGCTACGATAGCGATAGCGGTAAGGGCGGCAGGAACTTTTTTGGTGAGTTTGGGTAAGCCGAACATTATTCCCATGGTAAGGGCCACCAATCCAATCATGGTGTAGAGCTCGAGTCCGGAGATCCAGCTTGTGGTGCCATTGGTCGTTTCTTTAAAGAGCCCGAGTTGGGACAGGAAGATTACTATGGCGAGGCCGTTGACGAATCCCATCATTACCGGGTGAGGGATTAATCTAACAAATTTACCCAGTCTGAGTACTCCCGCACTTATCTGTATGGCTCCTACGAGTAACAGGGTGATAAATAGCCACTGAAGGCCGAGATTTTCAATTGGTACTTCCATAGCGGCTCCAACCGCATTGCCCTGCTGAATAAGATGAACCATAACCACTGCCATAGCTCCTGTAGCCCCCGAGATCATACCCGGGCGTCCGCCAAAGAGAGAGGTTATAATCCCCATCATAAAGGCTCCGTACAAACCAACCAGCGGATCAACTCCTGCCACAAAGGCAAAGGCCACTGCTTCCGGCACCAGGGCCAATGCAACCGTAAGCCCCGATAAGATATCGTTCTTAGGGTTTTGTGTGAAGTTCTTTATGGTTTTACTTATCATCTTCTCCGCTTAAAAAAGCGGCAAAGATATCATTTTAGGGATGATTGCCCTAAAAGAACCGAATAAAAACCAAATTAGATCTGTTACGTTTCCTACATAAAATCTCCAAAGAAAATTGCGTTCATCAACAATTTATTGGTGCCGTACCAAAAGGCCCTGAAATTGGTATTATCGGTAAAGTACACAACCTGTCCCCTTCCCAGGCCTGCTGTTTTAAAAGCAGCAGTCTCGCTAAGATCCTTTAAATTGGGTTTTGAGATATACCCGCTCAGCAACGGATTTTTGGTGTACAGGATAGGATTGTTATAACTATCGGAATCCGGCTCCAGGAAAAGAGTTGAATTACGGAACAAGGGCAGCTTTTCGTTCTTATACCCAAAAGCTATGGGGTGTGTTCGGTCCAGCTTTGCTTCAAAGATCGCTCCACCGATTACCTGTGCACCCCGGTAGTTACCGCGATCTTCGAAGGAGACACTGGTAGCTGTATCTTTGCGGGTCTTGAATTTTAGTTTAAGTAATTCGTTGCTGTCGAGGAATCGTCCCGAGTTTTGGTATGCGATCAGCGTGCCGCCGCTTTGTACCCATGATTTTAATTTTTCTGCATCTTTTTTATCCAGGGCATTTCCCCAACCGGACGGAATAATAATATTTGTATAGCGGCTAATATCTGCACGACCAAGATTCGACACGTCCAGTTTAGTGATAAGCATATCGTAGCGGGTATCGAAAAGATGCCAGATCTCTCCGGCGTCGTACGAACTCATTCCTTCCCCCACCAGCATGGCAACTTTAGGAAGTTCAACAGCCCTGAACTGACTGCTTCCCAGATCGATTCCCACGGTTAGTCCGGTCTGTACCCCCCGCATCGGTACTTTTGTTTCCCGGCTCACTTTCGCGAGAAACTTGGCAAGTTCGGCTCCCTGCAGTTTCTGGTTTTGTACCGGAATCATGATGGTACCGTAATCGTAATCGTGCTGGCCGAGAGAAAATTGCTTCATAGCCACTTTTGCTCTCAGGCCTTCGTTTAAAATCATATTTAGGGCCTTCGGACTGTAATACTCATGCCACTCCATTAAATAGGCATAATTTGAAACAGTAGGCGTATCGGGTACCTTCATCTTTAGCTCACTTATTTCGGTACCTGCTCTTCCGGCTGAGGCATTTTCTATATAATCCAGGTTGAAAGCGAGCGGAAAACTCCACGCACTGATATCATAAAACAGGCTATCGGTGAAGGTAGTCCGCTTTTCTACCATCGCATTTATGAGTCGGTGCTGCGTCTGGTTCCGGGGAACCACATAGCTATATCCTTTTTTATAGGTCTTGCCGTCGGCTGTAAAATCCTCTTTAAGTTCATGAACTCTGATATTGTGTCTTTTCATGATCTCAGCCAGGTGATAGGCTTTGGCCGCGTCTTTTTCATCACCAAAAACGAGTGCACCTCCTGAGGATGCTTCCTTACGGGCATCATTAAAGAAACTGCGCTGGTAGTCGAGTAATTCGGTACGGAGGTTCACAGCCGCTTCCAGGGTGGAAAGCGCAGCAGTGAACTGATTTCGAACCGTAAAAGGGAAGGTGAGAATACCGTTGTCGCTTTCCTGTGCATGGCCGCGTGACGATGCCTGTTCGAACAGTATCCCGATACTTCCGTTGATATCCGGGAAGGTAGAACCCTTTCCATAATAAAAATCATCGAAATTCTCTTCAGAATAATAAAAGCTGCCCAGGCGATCGAATGCTTTGGCGTGATATTTTGCGATCTCACGGGTAAGGTCTTGGTTTTTCTGGGGCGTAAGCGGATGTGTACGGGAAGGAATTCCGGGCTGAAAGAAAAAGCTCGCATTGGTGCCCATTTCGTGGTGGTCTGTTAAGATGTTCGGGTACCAGCTGTGAAAGGTATTAATCCGTGCACGGCTTTCCGGTAGTTGCACAGGTAGCCAGTCGCGGTTCATATCGAACCAATAGTGATTGGTTCTTCCCCCGGGCCAGACTTCGTCGTATTCCCTGTCGTTTGGATCGGGATTTACATTCCTGCTCTTGTGAATATTCGCCCAATAAGCAAAGCGTTGTAATCCATCGGGATTGAAAGAAGGATCGAACAAGATCACGGTGTTGTTGAGCAGCTCGTCTATCTTCGGGCCCTGGGCGGCAGCGAGGTAATAGGCTACGGCCAGACCGGCATTAGACCCGCTGGGCTCGTTTCCGTGAATAGAAAATCCCTGGTATACCACTGCCGGCATGGTGGAAGTATCGAGCGAAGCCGATCCTTCCCGTGTAAGCGCCACATGCCGGGTTCGAATGGATTCGATATTAGAATGATTTGAGGGTGAGGTAATTGTAAGCAGCAGTAACGGACGCCCCTCGAAGGTAGAACCTCGATTCTCAATACTTATTCGGTCGCTGGCTTCGGCCAATTCGAGCATATACTGTGCTAACTTATCGTGGGTTACATGCCATTCGCCAACTTCATGGCCGATCACCGATTTCGGGGTAGGGATAGCCGGGTTGTATGTGACGTCTTTAGGCAGGTAATAACTGAGGTCTACAGTATATTCCTGGGCGATGGAGATAATAGGAAACGACAAAAGTAAAATCAATACGAATTTTTTCATATGGTCTCAATGGATTATTTATTAGAAACTAAATGACGGACCTGTGAGATCAAACAACACCGAGGTCACATCGGGAAAGGTTAAATATAAAAAAACCGCCTCACTTAAGAAGGCGGATTTTAGAATAAAAATTTATCGGTAATTTTAAATATCGTCAAATTCGATATCGGTAAAATCGGATGTTGAAGGTGTGTGGTTAGAACCAGATGTTTCTGCTTTTGCGGTTTCGGAAGTTTCGTTTTCCTCTTTCTTGTAATCCTTCTGATGCCGTTCACTGATAACCTCTTCGCCCTTTTCGTCGATAATGTACTGGATCATTTCTTCTACGTGATCCTTAAACTCGTGAAAGTCTTCTTTATAAAGATAGATCTTGTGCTTCTTGTAGTGGAAGGAACCGTCGTCGTTCGTAAACTTCTTGCTTTCTGTGATTGTCAAGTAATAATCTCCCGCTTTGGTCGATCGAACATCGAAAAAATATGTGCGTCTTCCGGCGCGCATTACTTTCGAATAAATCTCTTCTTTCTCCATCATGTACTGCTCACTCATTTTTGTGGTTTTGTGGTTAACTTATAGCCAAAAATCTAAAAAAAATCCAAATATGCCAACTTTAGCCTACATTTCTTTTTCTAAAAGCTGTTTTGCGTATAGTTCCCGGTAGTATCCGGAGGTGTTTACCAGCTCATTATGAGTGCCTTGCTGAAGTATTTTACCCTCCTCCAACACGATTATTTTGTCAGAATTCTTAGCTGAAGACACACGGTGGCTAACGATAATTGTAGTCTTATTCTGAGAGATAGTGTGCAGGTTTTGAAGGATCTCCTCTTCCGTTTCGGTATCCACCGCCGAAAGACAATCGTCGAAAAGTAGGATCTGCGGATCCTTTATTATTGCTCGTGCTATGGAAACACGTTGCTTCTGTCCGCCACTTAAACTTATTCCGCGCTCGCCAAGGACTGTTTGATAGCCTTCAGAAAAAGCGATGATATTGCGGTGTACAGCTGCATTTTTAGCCGCTGCAATTACTTCCTCTTCGCTGGCATCTTCCTTCCCGAATTTTATATTGTTCATAATGCTGTCGCTGAACAGGAATGCATCCTGAGGTACATAACCAATGGCATCTCTCAGGCTGTACAAATTTAATTCACGAATGGGGGTGTCATCAATTTTCAGTTCCCCTTCTTCTACATCGTATAACCTGCCTATTAGTTCGAGTATTGTTGATTTACCTGAACCTGTATTGCCAATAATGGCCAGTGTTTCTCCCGGGTTGACGGTAAATGAGATATCTTTTAACGCCTTAATACCGGTATCCGGGTATGTAAACGACAGGTTCTGAAACGTGATCTTACCTGTAACCGGGGTTGGGGCGGGGGTGAGATTGATGATTCCGGGCTCTTCCTTCAGGAACTGATTGATGCGTTTCTGGGATGCTTCTGCCTGCTGTACTATGGATGTTACCCAGCCAACTATGGCCACCGGCCAGGTAAGCAAATTCACATAGATGAGGAATTCAACTATGGTTCCGAGTTCGATTTTGTTGTTGATATATTGTTGTCCCCCTACATAAATTACAATGATATTACTGAAACCTATTAGCAGCATCATGAGGGGAAAGAACAATGCCTGTACTCTTGCCAGGTCGATATTCTTTGTTTTGCTCTCTTCCGAAAGACTTACAAAATCCCGGTCGATCCTAGGCTCTATGTTGTATGCCTTGATTACAGAAATACCGCTAAAGCTTTCCTGTGTAAAAGCGGTTAATTTTGAAAGGTATAGTTGTACAACCGTACTGCGTTTATGTATGGCGGCACTTAATTTATAAATCAGCACGGACAATACTGGCAGGGGTGTTATGGCATATAAGGTGAGAAGCGGAGCCTTAAAGATCATATAACTCAATACAACAACAAATAAGGTGACGGTGGTGGTGCTGTACATCAGGGCCGGACCAACATACATCCTAACTTTAGATACATCTTCACTAATCCTGTTCATCAGGTCGCCTGTGCGGTTCTTTTTGTAAAAACTCAAGGACAATTTTTGGTAATGCTCGTAAACTTCGTTCTTTAGATCGAATTCTATCTGCCGAGATACGACAATTATCGTTTGTCGCATTATAAAGGTAAAGATGGCGGCAAGAAGCGTTGCCCCGGTTATTATAAGAATGCTGTAGAGCAGGCCGGATTTCATCGCTTCCACCGTGATATCTCCCGATATACGCAACTCGACCACATTGACGATATCACCAACCTTCATGGGAACCAGAAGGGCGAAGATCCTTGCTATTACAGTAATCAGAAGTCCGAGAAGCAGTCGACCCCGGTATTTGAAAAAGTAACGATTTAGGTATTGAAGTTCCTTCATAAAAGGGGGGTGAGAGTTATTAACAAATTCTCGTTTTTAGGATGCTTTCTTTGTAGTTTTATTAATAAACCTTTAATTTTGCACGTCCTTTTTAAGGATGCTTAATTTTAAAATGCGCTATGATAACTGATGTAGTTAATACAAATGAATTAAAAAAAGCCGATCCGGTATTTGGACAATATTCGTTCGATGATCACGAACAAGTAATTTTTTGCAACGACAAAGATACAGGATTAAAAGCAATTATTGGAATACACAATACCGTATTGGGGCCTGCCCTCGGGGGTACCAGGATGTGGCAATACTCCAGTGAATGGGAGGCTTTAAACGACGTGCTGCGTCTGTCCAGAGGGATGACGTTCAAGTCGGCCATTACCGGCTTAAACCTCGGAGGAGGAAAGGCGGTTATCATAGGAGATGCAAAGACTCAGAAAACACCCGAACTCATGCTTAAATTCGGGGAATTCGTCCACTCATTAAACGGTAAATACATCACGGCCGAAGACGTTGGAATGGAAACTTCCGATATGGACCTGGTGCGAACTGTAACGCCGTATGTAACCGGTATTTCGGAAGACAAAGGAGGCGCAGGAAACCCATCGCCCATTACAGCTTATGGAGTCTTTATGGGGATGAAAGCTGCGGCCAAATATGCCTTTGGCAGCGACCACCTCGAAGACCGTACCGTATTTGTACAGGGGATAGGAAACGTAGGTGAAGCCCTGGTGGAAAACCTCACTAATGAAGGTGCCAAGATTTTTATTGCCGATATCAACCAGGAACAACTGGAAAGGGTTCGAGACAAATACGGGGTGAATATATACGGAGGTGAAAACCTCTATACGGAGGATATGGATATTTACGCACCCTGTGCCCTGGGAGCCACAATAAACGATGAAACCGTTTACCAACTGAAGGCAAAGGTAATTGCCGGAGCAGCCAATAACCAATTGGCAAATGAGAATGTTCACGGTGCGATCTTGAGGGAAAGAGGTATTGTCTATGCCCCCGACTTCCTGATCAATGCCGGGGGGATTATAAATGTCTATGCCGAATTGGAAAATTACGGGAAACAAGAAATCATCCGTAAGACAGAGAATATTTACAACACCACTCTGGAAATTCTTCAAAATGCCGAAGAAAACAATATCACGACACACCGTGCGGCTTTCGATATTGCACAAAAACGCATTGATTCCCGTAAGAAGGAAAAATAACAATTTATTATTATTAATAGTATATTTGCAGCGCACAAGAACCTTATCTTGTGCGTTGTTTATTTAATGTTCTTATTTATATATGCTCACA
This sequence comes from Pukyongia sp., assembly GCA_030148705.1. Classification (GTDB taxonomy): domain Bacteria; phylum Bacteroidota; class Bacteroidia; order Flavobacteriales; family Flavobacteriaceae; genus Pukyongia. Next base: position 60,189 of record JASBSY010000010.1, on the reverse strand, counting down.
AGAAGACATATTCGCGTTAAAGTGCTGCAATCCATCTATGCTTATCAGCAAGGCGAACACAACGACCTGGAGAAACAGGAAAAATTTTTGTGGTATAGTATAAACCAGATGCACGAATTATATGTGCTCCTGCTTCAATCGATGGTTGCACTTCGGGAACACGCCGAATTGTATATGATCAAGTCGCAACAGAAGCATCTTGCTACCGAACTCGAAAAGAACCCGAGTAAGAACTTCGTGGATAATAAAATCCTTCGGCTCCTTTCGGAGCACGATGATCTTAAACTTATTCTCAAAAATAAGAAGCTGAATTACTGGAAAGAAGACGACGAATACATCTCCATACTCTTTAGGGAACTCACTAATAAAGCTTGGTATACGGAATACCTGAATCTGAAATCGCCAACCATCAATGACGACAGGGAATTAGTGATAAAATTGTACAAGAAGGTAATCGCACCCAACGACAAGTTGTATGAATACCTCGAAGACCGCCGACTAACCTGGCTGGACGACTTTCCTATTGTGAATACAGTGCTGGTTAAGGTGTTGGGCAAAATTACTGAAACCAATATCAGTTCCAAGCTCATACCCGATCTTTATAAAAACGAGGAAGACAGGGATTACGCGATACAATTGCTGAGGAAGGTTCTGCTGAACGACGACAAACTGCTGAAAGAGATAGACGGCAAGACTCCAAACTGGGACAAAGACCGAATCGCTGAAGTCGATCTGATAATCTTAAAGATGGGAATAGCCGAATTCCTTTATTTTCCTTCAATTCCTGTTCGTGCTACCATCAATGAATACCTGGAAATATCGAAGGAATACTCCACCCCCAAAAGTAGCCTGTTTATCAATGGAATACTCGATAAACTCGTAGGCGAGTTCACAACTAATGGCAAATTGAATAAAATTGGTCGCGGACTTAAATAAAACAAAAAATTTATCTAATTTTGGACTCCTTAAAATAATAAACCATAATCCTATGAAAAAATCAATTTTAATTGTTGCTGTTTTGTCAGCTTTTATTTTTACTTCTTGTAAACAAGATGCGGCAGATAAGGTAAATGAAGAAAATGTAGCAGCAGCTGCAGATCGCGACGCTAAGGCGGCCGACTATCCCGTGATGACTTTTGAAGAAAAAGAGTTTGACTTCGGAACTATAGATCAGGGTACGAACGTTGAACACGTATTTAAGTTCTCTAACACCGGAAAAGCACCGCTTGTAATCGTTGATGCAAAAAGTAGCTGTGGTTGTACTGTACCAAGCTTCACAAAAGATCCTGTTGCTCCCGGAGAATCAGGAGAGCTTTTAGTTAAGTTCAACGGTAGTGGTAAAAACCAGGTTAGTAAAACGGTTACCATTACCGCAAATACTGAAGCCGGTAAGGAAACTGTTCAGATCAAAGCATTCGTAAATGCTCCTGAAGGCGTTACACCGGTCGGTAACAGCGTGATCCAAACCAACAACTAATTTTAATAGGAAATAAACGTCTTTTATGGAACAGCAAAGTTTGATATTACTGGTGTTGATGTTTGTAGTGGTGTACTTTTTTATGATACGCCCGCAAATGAAGCGCCAGAAACAAGAAAAAAAGTTTGCTGCCGAACTGAAACGGGGTGATAAAGTAATCACCAAAAGCGGTTTGCACGGGAAGATCCTGGATCTGAACGACGACGGAACCTGCCTTATCGAATCGGGAGCAGGAAAAATGAAGTTTGAACGATCTGCAATTTCCATGGAATTGAGCAATAAGCTTAACACACCGGAAAAGACGAAATAATATAGACTACATTTATTTGGAAAAACCTTCAGTAATCACTGGAGGTTTTTTTTATTTCTTTTTCCCAACCAGCCGGGCGATATTCACAATCACTTCAATCGCCTTGAGCATGCTCTCTACAGGCACGTATTCATAGCGTCCGTGAAAATTGTGTCCTCCTGCAAAGATATTGGGGCAAGGCAATCCTTTATAGCTTAGCTGTGAACCATCGGTACCCCCGCGAATGGGTTTTATTATGGGTTCGATACTGGCCTCTTTCATTGCTTTCTCTGCAATTTTTACAATATGCATTACAGGTTCTATCTTTTCGCGCATATTGAAGTATTGGTCCTTTATTTCAACTGTTATCAGCTCTTTTTCATATTCGGCATTAAGTTCACTGGCCAGATTTTCCATCACTTCCTTACGTGCTGCAAAGTGGTCGGCATCGTGATCCCTGATGATATATTTAAGCTTGGTCGAGTCTACTTCTCCTTCCATGCTGTGAAGGTGAAAGAATCCCTGTCTGTCCTCTGTGTGTTCAGGGGTTTCCAGTCGAGGCAATGAATTGATGTACTGGGTGGCAATATACATGCTGTTGATCATCTTTCCCTTGGCATAGCCGGGATGAACGATCTTGCCCTGTATACTTACCACGGCAGCTGCTGCATTGAAATTTTCGTATTCCAGTTCCCCTATCTCACTTCCATCCATGGTATAGGCCCAGTCTGCGCCAAATTTTTCGACGTCGAATTTATGAGCACCGCGTCCGATCTCTTCATCGGGAGTGAAGCCCACACGTATCTTGCCGTGTTTTATTTCAGGATGCTGAATGAGATATTCCATAGCTGAAACAATCTCCGCAATGCCGGCCTTATCATCTGCTCCCAGGAGGGTGGTGCCATCGGTTGTGATAAGAGTTTGTCCCTTGTATAACAACAGGTCTTCAAAATCATCCGGAGAAAGAACTATATCCTGTTCCTCGTTCAAAACGATATCCTTACCGTTGTAATTCTCTATCACCTTAGGCTTAACGTTCGCTCCGGTAAAATCGGGGGAGGTGTCGAAATGCGATATAAAACCAATCACCGGGGTGTCATAATCCAAATTGGAGGGTAAGGTGGCCATGATATAAGCATTCTCGTCTATGCTAACATCTTCCATCCCGATTTCCTTTAATTCCTTTACAAGAGCATTTGCAAGCTCCCATTGCTTTTCCGTACTCGGGGTGCTGTCGCTATCAGGGTCACTTTCAGTGTCTACAGTTACATAACTTATAAATCTGTCGATTAGGAGTTGCTTGTCGATCATAGCTGCAATATTTCAGTGCAAATTAAAGGAATAAGCTTCAAACTTTTCGACCTTTTAGGCTATTTTTGCAAGCAGAATTTCTTCTATGTACAAAAAACTGATCCGCCCAATACTCTTTAAGTCCGATCCCGAAAAAGTACATTACTTCACTTTTTCGCTGATTCGAAAAATGTGTGCTCTTGGCGGAAAATCCTTGTTCAGAAAAATGTATGCCATACAAGATAAGCGGTTGGAACGGGAGGTCTTCGGACTGAAATTCCCCAACCCGGTCGGCCTGGCAGCAGGCTTCGACAAGGATGCGAGATTGTTCGATGAGCTCTCAAGTTTCGGATTCGGTTTTATTGAAATTGGGACAGTTACTCCAAAACCGCAGCAAGGCAATCCAAAAAAACGTCTGTTCAGACTTAAAAAGGACAGCGCCATCATCAATCGAATGGGCTTTAACAATGGGGGAGTGGAAGCGGCTGCCGAACGATTGAAGGCGAAGCGGAATGTAATAATCGGGGGAAATATTGGAAAGAACAAGACCACCCCTAATGAAGACGCTACAGAAGATTATTTAATCTGTTTTAATGCACTCTACGATCATGTGGATTACTTCGTGGTAAACGTAAGTTCCCCAAACACTCCGAATCTAAGGGAATTGCAAGAGAAGGAACCGTTAACAAAACTGCTGAAGGAACTCAAATCGGTTAACGCGTCCAAACCTTTGCCTAAACCAATCCTGCTGAAGATCGCGCCCGACTTATCGGATGAACAGTTACTTGATATAATCGACATCGTTGCCGAAACAGGAATAGACGGCGTAATCGCTACCAATACTACTATTTCCAGGGATAAGCTGAAATCGGATCCAGAAACAATAGAAGCGATTGGGGCCGGTGGGCTTAGTGGCAAGCCATTGAAAGATCGGTCTACGGAAGTTATCAAGTTCCTGTCTGACAAAAGCGGGAAAGCTTTTCCAATTATTGGAGTGGGGGGGATTCATTCGGAAGGAGACGCCCTTGAAAAACTTGAGGCCGGTGCCAGTTTAATTCAGCTTTATACCGGTTTTATCTATGAAGGGCCGAGCCTGGTTAAACGAATCAATAAGGCGATACTTAACGCTTTATAAGCTTCTTAACTGCCGAAGATCCATCGGCTGCGTTTACTTTAACCATATAAATACCCGATGATAGTTCATTGAGGTTTATAGTGAAAACTGAAGCATTCATTTGAAAGGATGCGATGCGCTCTCCCAGTACATTTATTACTTCGACCGAAGCAATAGGCACCGCACTTCGAATATTCACTACATCGGTGGCCGGGTTGGGAAACATACTGAATTCGTCTATAGTAGGATCTGCTGCACCTAACACCACATCTTCGAGGGTGATGGATAGGGTGCCCATTTTTTCATTTGAAAACGGCGGGATTGCCTGCAAACTTGAAATAGGCTGCTGGGGATCTGTGTTTTTATTGGGAGAGGTGTAATCGATACCGCTGTCGGTTCCTGCGTCGTACGGGTAAAGATCAATTTCTATGCCGTCTCTCCAGTCGCCATTCCCGTCTTGCAGCTCTACACTATTCACGGCAATCATCCAATCGGGGCTGGGCGCTATCATAGAAACCAGGGTTATCAGGGGATAGGCCTCATTGGTTACTATATCTTCTATTTCAATGGTTCCTGTACTGGTTGCAAGGGCATCTCCGTCAATTAGTGAATTGGCCGTGCCGGCATTGATAGCCGTATTTACTTCAGCAAAGAAGGCATCGTTATTGCCCAGTTCGGCCACATCTTCGATTCCGGGGCTTGCAAGTTCGCCCATTTCCAAAAAAACCACATTTTCGTTATGCGTAGCCCCTACTAATTTTGAATAATGGGCCGAAGCGGGAAAATTACCACCCGGATGCGGATGAGTGCTTTCCGACCAGGTACTGGTATAAGTAACGGTGTAGGTGGCCTGGGACGATTGTGCCATGGATGGCTGCATACAGACAAGCACGGATAACAATGTGAAAAATGAATAGTAAAATGATTTCATAGCAATAAATTATAGAATATGAGTCGTAATTATAACGGCTACCTGACAATTTATATTATTTTTAATTCGTGATCGATATCCTATATCTGTTTATTCTGGCCACGCTTGCTTTAGCCATATCGCCTGGTCCAGACAATATCTATGTGTTAACACAAAGCCTTTCCTATGGTGCCAGAAGCGGAATTGCCGTAACGGCCGGCCTCATTAGTGGATGTATTGTTCACACCACCCTGCTGGCATTTGGAGTTTCGGCAGTGATCACCGCATCTGCCGTCTTACATACCATTATTAAGATTCTCGGGGCTTGTTACCTGATCTACCTCGCCTGGTCTGTTTATAGAACGAACCCTAAACTTTCAATAAAAGGAGACAGTTCAGCAAAAACTTACAGACAGTTATTCAGGCAGGGAGTTATTATGAACCTGGTTAATCCTAAGGTTCTTATATTCTTTCTGGCATTCTTTCCCGGGTTTCTATGGAACGAGAGTGGGAATACGGTACTTCAGTTTTATATACTTGGAATAACATTTATGGTGGTTTCCTTTATTGTCTTCAGTACAATAGCGCTGCTGGCGGGAAGGATTTCTAATTATCTTTCGCAGAATTTACAAGCTGCAGTCTTTTTAAAGTGGATGCAGATTGTAGTGTTTCTGGCAATAGCACTATTTATTCTCTTACCCTGATTTTTGTATTCCGGGGCCATCAAATTCTTTTATCTTTACGCTAATGCAAAAAGTGAAATTAATAGAATGTCCGCGGGATGCAATGCAGGGTATCAAAGACTGGATCCCCACCAAGGAGAAGATTCAGTATATTCAAAGCCTGCTTCGATGTGGCTTCGATACGATCGATTTCGGAAGTTTCGTTTCTCCAAAGGCAATTCCGCAAATGACCGATACCGCCGAAGTACTTGCTGCCCTGGATTTGTCGGTAACCTCAAGTAAATTACTGGCAATCGTTGCCAATGTACGAGGAGCTGAAACCGCTGTTCAATTCGAAGCCATTGACTATCTGGGGTATCCTTTTTCTATTTCTGAGAATTTTCAAATGCGAAATACGCATAAGACAATCGCCGAATCTACGGTTACCCTCAGGGAAATCTTAAAACTGGCCGATGAGGCCGGCAAGGAAGTGGTAACCTATTTATCGATGGGTTTTGGAAATCCTTATGGCGATCCCTGGAACGTGGAGATTGTAGGTGATTGGGCCGGCAAACTTTCCGATATGGGCGTTAGGATCCTGTCGTTAAGTGATACGGTAGGCACTTCCACCCCCGAAGTGATCGATTATTTGTATTCCAACCTCATCCCGAAATATCCTGAAATAGAGTTCGGGGCACATCTCCATACAACTCCTTCCAGTTGGCACGAAAAAGTCGATTCGGCCTATAAGGCAGGCTGCCGAAGGTTCGACGGTGCCATACAGGGGTTTGGTGGCTGTCCGATGGCTAAAGACGAGCTCACCGGCAATATGCCAACCGAAAAAATGCTGAGTTATTTTACCGCGAATAAAATAATTACCAATGTAAATCCATTGTCATTCGAAAGCGCTCATAATGAAGCTTCGAAGATCTTTAACAAATATCATTAGTATGAAAGCACTGTACGCTCTTTTTTATGCCTCGGTAATTGTCTTCGTTTCCTGCAAACCTGCTAAAACTACTATTAGTGAAGTTAAATCTGAAGATGTTATCACCTTAAAATTCATACAGCTCAATGACGTATACGAGATAGCCCCTCTGAGTGGTGGAAAATATGGAGGGATGGCCAGGGTGGCGCATATTGCGGATTCGGTACGAGCCGTAAACCCAAATACTTATTTGTTTATGGCAGGGGATTTTTTAAACCCTTCATTGTTGGGTACGTTAAAAGTTGATGGTGAGCGCGTCCACGGTCGGCAAATGATAGAGGTAATGAATGCGATGAAATTCGATCTTGTAACTTTTGGAAATCACGAGTTCGACATAGGCTTAGAACATCTTGAAGACCGTTTGAACGAATCGAATTTTCAATGGACCTCCGCTAATGTGATGAAGGTTAGCGAACAAGGGCCGGTGCCGTTTACGGTTCAGAAGGATATCGGGAACATCAAAATTCCGGAACACTACTCCTTGGTTGTATCGAATGAGGCAGGGAAACAACTATCCCTGGGGTTCTTTAGTGTTACAGTGCCCTCCAATCCTGTGGAATTTATCCACTACGGCGATATTTACGAGGAGGCGGTCGAGGCTTACGAGCAGCTTAAACCTACATCGGATGTGGTAATAGGTTTAACTCATCTTATAGTGGACCAGGACATCATACTTGCCAAACGACTTCCCGACCTGCCGTTGATCATGGGTGGGCACGAACACAACAATATGCTCGTTCCGGTTGGAAATACCGTTATAGCGAAAGCCGACGCCAATGCAAGGACCATTTACATTCACACGCTTGATTATAATACACTGACCAAGGAATTGAAATTGGACTCTGAATTGGTGGTAGTAGATGATCAGGTCTCGTCCGATCCCGAAGTGGAAGCCATCGTTCGGAGCTGGAATACCGTTTTAAATGAGCGGATAACGGAGGTAATTGAAAATCCGAATGAAATAATTTATCACGCAGCTCCTGCCCTGGACGGAACCGATGAAACAACGCGTTCCAGGCAGTCTAATCTGGGCGACCTGATCACGAAAGGGATGGCCTATGGTTTTAACAATGAAGTGGACGCCGTTATCGTGAACGGAGGTTCCTTCCGACTGGATGACAAGCTTGAAGGAAATGTAACTAGCATGGATATCTTCCGGGTATTACCCTTTGGAGGTGCGGTTTTTAAGGTTGATATTACAGGAGAATTACTTAAGGAAGTACTTGACTACGGCAAGGCAGCGGCAGGAACGGGAGCCTACCTTCAGCGGTATAACATTACTGAATCTGCCGGTGGAGATTGGTTGATCGACGGAAAGCCGGTAGAGGGCGGGAAACGCTATTACACTATTGCCACTTCCGATTTTCTAATGAAGGGGTATGACATTCCATTCCTTACTGAAGAACATCCCGGTGTTCTTCGAGTTTATAAACCTGAAAAGAATGATGTTGCATACGATATTAGAAAAGCAGTAATTTTATATCTGAAATCTCTAAAATAACAACAGGTGAAAAGAATCGTGAAACTTATTTTAATCGTTGCGCTGGCTGCGCTTGTTATCATCCAGTTCATCCGACCGGAAAAGAACCGGGCGGGTTACGAAACCATCACTGCTTTCGAAGCTGAGACCAAGCCTTCCGAGCAGGTAGCGGCTATTTTAAAGAACAATTGTTACGACTGTCACAGCAATCACACCACCTATCCATGGTACGCCGAAGTAGCCCCTTTCAGCTTTTGGCTTGATGATCATATTAAGCATGGAAAGGGTCATTTCAATGTTTCCGAATGGGAGAGTTATTCCGCCAAGAAAAAAGACCATAAACTGGAAGAAGTAGTTGAAATGGTTGAAAAGGGTGAAATGCCGTTGGACAGTTACACCTGGCTTCACGGTGACTTGAACGAGGAAGAAGCTAAATTGGTTATTCAGTGGGCAACTCTTGCAAGGCTTCAATATAAAAATCAACTGGAAGTTACATCTAAATAACTGACTTTCAGCAGTGTCTTTCCGAGGCAGAAATATTATTTAAATTTATTCTAAATTAACTTGTAAAATGCGATTTGGCGTTTTATTTTTGCGACTGATTTTAAACCTTATTTATAAACAGTCTAAATAAAAATAGATGCGTAAATTATTTCTACTGGCCGCTTTTATCACTACTGCAACCGGCGTTGCACAAACGGCTTCCGACAGCATTTCACAGGATCCTCAATTACAGATTAACGCAGCACAGCGCTTGCTTTCCGGGAATTATGGTAAAGCAGTAACCGTTGGTGCGTATGGGGAGGTAACCTATAATCAGCCGCAGGGCGACAACGGTGAACTCGATGTTCAGCGCCTTGTATTGCTTTTTGGTTATAAATTTAATGAGAAAACCCAGTTCGTTTCGGAGATCGAAGTGGAACACGTGGAGGAGATCTTCGTAGAGCAAGCCTTTGTTAATTATGCTGTAGGTGACAATGTTAGTCTACGAGGTGGATTAATGCTTGTTCCCATGGGTATCGTAAACGAATTTCACGAACCAACCACCTTTAACGGAACCGAGCGCCCGGCTGTGGACAATGTGATTGTTCCTACAACATGGCGTGAGATTGGAGTTGGAGTAACAGGAAGATTTCCCACTATCTCCCTTGGGTATCAGGCCTATGTTTTTAATGGTTTCAAATCCACGGTTTCCGACGGAGAGGATGGAATAACCGGTTTCCTTAAAGGAAGCAGCGGATTACGTGGAGGACGCCAAAAAGCGATCAAATCTACGGTAGACAGTCCAACCTTCGCTTCCAAGCTGGATTATTACGGTATCCCTGGTCTGCGACTGGGCCTTTCGGGTTATTTTGGTCAAACGCAGGCTGCCGACGACATTGAAGAAATGGAAGGTGCCAATATCGGGATTGCCATGTTAGGGTTCGATGCGCGATATGCCTATCAGCGATTCACCGCAAGGGGTCAGTTTATTTACGCCTCTTTAAGCGATACCGAAGCTTATAATGTAAACACAGGAAACGACCTGGGAAGTGCCTTAATGGGGTATTACGCCGAACTGGCTTATAACCTTCTTCCATTGACAAAACAACAACGGTTGTTTGTTTTCGGGCGTTTTGAACAGTACGATACGCATGCCGATACTGCCGGAGATTTGATGAGGAATGAAACTTACGACAGAACGGATATTACAACTGGATTGAGTTATCACATTGCACCCGGGGTTGTATTGAAGGGAGATTATCAGTTCCGAAGCAATGCCGCCGAAGATGTTGAGGTGGATGATCGTTTAAACTTCGGAATTGGCGTTTGGTTCTAATTCGGTAAGATAATTGTAGCATTGCCGGTATCTCGTTGTTCTTAAATTAAATACCTTTGAAATATGAATCGAATTGCCCTTGTTTTAATTCTAAGCTTTATAGGTCTTAGTTCGTTCTCAGTACCTGAGAAAGTTCAGAAAAAGGCCGATAGGGTTATTTCAAAGCACTTCGATTTAGATGATTTTTCGAAGGAATACATCCGGGTATCGGCCAGTGAAAATAAAGCGACCCCATCGGGTTTTTCCGAAGATAATTTCTTCAGGATATTAAAAAACGGGAAGCATATTGCTTACGGCTATATTGGGAATGCGCCGAGTAAGACTGCTACCTTTGATTATATTGTAATCTTCGATACGGATTTTATTATCACTAAAAGTGCAGTCCTTGTATATCGGGAGGAGTATGGTGGCGAAATTAGCAGCACACGCTGGTTAAAGCAATTTACCGGCAGCTCCTCTACTTCTCCCGAATTAAAATATAACCAGGACATCATCCCCATAAGTGGAGCGACAATTTCGGTGCGTTCAATGACCAAAGCGATGAACGATCTGTTGAAAAGTATTAGAATCTTAAAAAATCTGGACACTATCTGATGCAATTGCACGGTCTCATCCACAGCTTACCTTCTTACGTGAAGCAATTTTTTGCCGCTTTTGTAATCGTGCTCAGCATTGGATATTTTACAGGTTTGCAGTTTGTGAGACAAACCGAAAGTGATAACCCGGCCGGAATAGAAGAGAACTATCTGGGCAATGAGGATATGGATGATGCGGCTGTGATGAAATTTAAAAAAGGAGAACGGGAAATGTTAACTATTATTCACACCCACGTGCTCTCCATCTCCTTTATCTTCGTGTTACTGGGTGGATTGGTTGCCATAACCTCATTACCTCGGAAACTCAAAGCATTTCTTATGATCGAACCATTTGTGTCGATTGTACTAACATTCGGCGGAATTTATCTAATGTGGGCCGGAATGTTATGGATGAAATGGGTAGTAATGATATCCGGAACCCTAATGACCCTTGTATTTATTGCCTCTGCATTATTAGTGTTGATTCAACTTTTAAAACGACCGATTATCAACAATTAGTCGTATATTTGCACGCAATTAAATGTTAACCCCTTCCGCTACCTTCGGAACTAAATTTAATTGCGATGACTGCACACAACGAAAAAATCCTGGGAGAAGGCCTTACCTACGACGACGTATTATTAGTGCCTGCCTATTCCGAAGTATTACCTCGAGAAGTTTCCATTCAAACCCGATTTTCACGTAATATCGTCCTAAATGTACCCATCGTTTCAGCGGCTATGGATACGGTTACGGAAAGTGCGATGGCTATTGCAATGGCCAGGGAAGGTGGGATTGGTGTTCTTCATAAGAATATGACCATCGAGCAGCAGGCAGCCGAGGTGCGAAAGGTAAAACGGGCCGAGAGTGGGATGATTCAGGATCCGGTAACCTTGTCTCAAACCAATACCGTGGGTGACGCCCAGAATACCATGCGAGAATACAGCATTGGAGGAATTCCCATCACAAATGACAAAGGAAAATTAATTGGAATTGTTACCAATCGCGATCTGCGTTTCGAGAAAAACTACAGTAGGCCCTTAAGCGAGGTAATGACCAAGGATAACCTGGTTACCGTGGCCAAAGGTACTTCCTTAAAGCAGGCTGAGATCATTTTACAACAGAACAAGATCGAGAAGTTGCCGGTTGTAGACGACGACCATACCTTATTGGGGCTTATTACCTTCCGGGATATTACCAAACTCACTCAAAAGCCAATTGCCAATAAAGATGAATTCGGGCGCCTGCGGGTTGCGGCGGCTATTGGAGTAACCGGCGATGCCGTGGAACGAGCCGAGGCTCTCGTAAATGCCCAGGTGGATGCCGTGATCATAGATACTGCACATGGTCATACAAAAGGTGTGGTTAGTGTATTGAAGGAGGTAAAGAATAAATTTCCGGAGCTGGAAGTGGTGGTAGGGAATATAGCAACTGCCGAAGCCGCTAAGTATCTTGTTGAAGCGGGAGCCGATGCGGTAAAAGTGGGAATTGGCCCGGGTTCTATTTGTACAACAAGAATTGTAGCTGGCGTAGGATTCCCGCAGTTTTCGGCTGTGCTTGAAGTGGCGCATGCTATTAAAGACAGTGGAGTTCCGGTGATAGCAGATGGCGGAATTCGCTATACAGGCGATATTCCCAAAGCCATCGCAGCCGGCGCAGATTGCGTAATGCTGGGCTCACTACTGGCAGGTACCAAGGAATCTCCGGGCGAAACAATTATCTACGAAGGAAGAAAGTTTAAATCGTATAGAGGAATGGGTAGTGTTGAAGCCATGAAACAGGGGTCTAAAGACAGGTACTTCCAGGACGTAGAAGACGATATCAAGAAACTGGTTCCTGAAGGAATTGTGGGTCGGGTCCCGTACAAGGGCGACCTTGTTGAGAGTATGACACAATTTATAGGAGGCTTGCGTGCGGGTATGGGTTACTGTGGTTCTAAAGACATTCAAACCCTGAAAGAATCCGGCAGGTTTATTAAAATCACTGCCTCCGGAATACATGAAAGTCATCCGCATGACGTGACGATTACCAAAGAAGCACCGAATTATTCCAGGTAAGACCGCTTATTCTTCCTGAACTTCAATACCCATATCCTTTAAGACTTCAATGGTGATATCGAATTGGTTATCGATATACACCAGGCTCGAATTTCGTTCGAGTACCTGGGTATAACCAAGAGCCTTGGCGACTTTTTCCAGGGATTTACCTATTTTCTCATAGAGGGGTGTTAACTCTTCATCCCGCTTTATTGTGATCAGTTTTGTGGCATTATTCCTGAATTGATCGATATCGGCTTCGACATTGAAGATGGAATCCTGCATGACTTTCCGTTGGTTTATGGTATAGGTGATATCATTGGCCTGGTATTCTTCAACCAGGGCCTGATACGCTTGTAATTTCTTAGAAAGATCAGAGTCGAGAGATTTTCCATAGGTTTCCACATTTTTCTGAACAGTGGTAATTTCAGGCATCTGCGATAAGATATAATCGATATCGATAGTACCCACTTTGGTGGCGGGATTTTGAGCTGAAACAGTAAGCGAAATAAACAGAAGGAGGAAGATATGGATTCTCATAATTTGATTGTTATTTTTTTGATTGAACTCACTAAAGACTTGTAAAAATATCAAAGGTTTCCATTATTCGGTATATAATTGACCGCGATGGGGTTTCAATTTTTCGCGCAGCTTTTCAACCCGGTCTTCTTCAACCACCAGTATTGCCATATGATGCATATCGGAAACAGTTTCAACAAAACTAAAACTCCGTTGAAGTCCTTCAGAAGTGATAAATTCGTTAAGATGCTGGCAGTGGTGTTCGGCGATTGGCTTTGCATTAGGGCCCCTGAAGTCCCATATCAGTCTTATCCTTTGCATCAGCTGGTAGCAACCGAGGTGCCTTTTTCGGCAAAGTTCTTAAAATCCTGCAGGTATTTCTGAGACTGTTTCTTAAATGCGCCCGGCATAAGCCAGCCCATCATTTTCATGCCGAAGGACGCGAACTGAAACTCCGACTCTGAAACCCACTTGGTTTTGTTGCCTTCGTAGTCGTGGAAGTAATTTTGCTGAATGTTATGAACCCCCTTGGTGTCGTAAGTAGCGTGAAACTCGGAAGGAAACTTGTTATTTATAATTGTTTCTATCAGCTCCAGGTCGCGTTTCCCCATTTTATACTGTAACTTCATCCTTGCGCCTTCCTGGCCCGGAGTACCGGAGAGTACTTCGTAGTTAATCAAGCCTCGCTGCCAGTGTTTCATATTATCCGGGTTATCCAGTTTTCTGATGACCTCTTCTCGGGGCAGGTCAATGATGATTTCAGAAGTATACTTCATAATTGGTGTGGTTTTTATTCTGAAGCAGCAATTTACACAATTTTCGGGAGAGTTTCATAAGCCAATATATACGAACAAGCCTTTAAAATCGTTAGTAAATGAGGCTTGTCGAACCGTGCGATTTTGTTATTTTTGCCACACTTCAATGACAATCAAATTTTATAAGAAGATGAAAAGTTGCTACTTGCTTACCATTGCGTTATTATTGAATTTAACTTACGGTTTTGCCCAACAACAGGAAGTGTTACTTACCATCGATGATAAGCCTGTATATGTTTCAGAATTCAAGCGGGTATTCAAAAAGAATCTGGACCTGGTGAAAGATGAGAGTCAGAAGTCGGTTGAGGGCTATCTCGATCTGTTTATCGATTACAAGTTAAAGATAGCCGAGGCTTACGATCAGGGTTTTCACCTGCAGCCAACCTATATTCAGGAGTTTTCCAAATACCAGGAACAGTTATCGCGTAATTATATCTATGAGGCAAGTGTGACGGAAGACCTGGCACGGGAGGCCTATGAACGTAGCCTCGAGGAGATCGAAGCGAGACATATCCTTATCAACTCCAAATACGAGGATATGCCCAAGGATACACTGGTGGCATATAATAAGATACTCGAGATAAGGAAAAAAGCCTTAAACGGAGAGGATTTTGAAGAATTGGCTAAGAAATATTCGGAAGAACCCGGAGCCGATCAGCGAGGCGGGTATCTGGGAAGTTTTTCAGCCTTCGCTATGGTATATCCCTTCGAATCCATGGCGTACAACACGCCCGTAGGTGAAGTATCGGAAATTGTACGTACCCAGTTCGGATATCACATCATCAAAGTATTGAAAAGAAAGGAAAAAGGACCCGAGATCTCGGTTTCTCACATCATGATTTCCAACAAGGAAGATGATACACGAACTTTTAAACCGAATGAACGTATCAGGGAGATCAATAAAATGCTTGCCCAGGGTGAGTCTTTCGAACAGCTTGCCAAGCAATTTTCAGACGATAAGAATTCCGCCGTGCGCGGTGGAAGGCTTGTAAAATTCAGCCGGGGAAGCCTGCGCTCGAAAGTCTTTGAATCTTTTGCCTTCAGCTTAAAGGAACCGGGAGAGATTACCAAACCCTTCCTGTCTGAATTCGGATGGCATATTGTTAGACTGGATGAAATCCATCCCATCCCAAGCTTTGAAGAAAGTAGAGAAGCCCTGGAGAAACGAGTAAGGGAAGGCGACCGTTCTAAGATCGTCACCTCTGCAATTTCCAACAGGATAAAGGAAAAATACGGGTTCACACCCGGGGAAGCCCATCACGATTATTTTATTTCTTATTTACCGGATGCCGTGCTGCAGCGAAAGTTCTCTATGGATTCGGTGCCTCCGATTGCCGACAAGACCTTATTCACCATAGGCGACCGGGTTGTAAAGTTTGAAAAACTAGCGCAGTTCATCGAATACCGTCACAAGCGGATCAGGCAATACAATAACAAGGAGTTGTTACTCCGAGATCTTTACGAGGAATTCGAGATCAATGAATTAAAGGATTATTTCCGCGACCGCCTGGAGCGGGAAAATGAGGAATACGCTGCTACCATCAGTGAATACAGAAACGGATTGTTGATATTCGACCTAATGAACGCAAGCATTTGGCAAAAGGCAAAACAGGATTCAATTGGACTTGAGAAATTTTTCAACAAGAACCGGAAGGATTATAAATGGGAAGAACGAGTTGAGACGCTCATGGTTACGGCTACGACAGAGGAGATGGCCAGGGAAGCCAGAAAACTCCTGAAGAAGGGTAAGTCTGAACAAGAGATAAAAGACGCACTGAATTCTAAGTCGGAGGTGAACGTAATCACCACAGCGGGGAAATTTGAAATTTCCAACAGGAAATTGCCTAAGGGACTTGAGGTGAAAAAAGGGGTGTCTGATATTTATGAAAACGAAGGCTCATTTATCGTTTTGAATATCCAGGAAATTATACCTCCCGGACCCAAAGAATTTTCTGAGGTTAGGGGTAAGGTTCTGAATAGTTATCAAACCCATCTCGAGGAAGAATGGATTGCCGGGCTTCGCAAGAAGTTCAAGGTTGAGGTGGACAAAAAGGTACTGAAGAAGGTAATTAATGAACTAAAAAGTTAATGCGAATAGGCATATTGATCATATCACTCTTATTGTTGGTATCCTGCGATTATTTTAAACAGGATACAGATAGGATTCCTATTGCGCGGGTGAATGACAGTTATCTTTACAAGGAGGATATTGCTTCGCTGATAAACGAGAATATGTCTGTGGACGACAGTACATTGGTAGTCCAGAATTTTATCAACAGGTGGGCTACCAAGCAGCTCCTAATAGATCAGGCCGAGATTAACTTGAGCGAGAAACAACTTCAGGATTTCGATCGACTGGTATCACAATACCGCAATGACCTATACACTGAAGCCTATAAAAACGCAATAGTGGGTCAGACACTGGACAGTACTATCACCGAATCGGAGTATGAGATCTATTACGATTTGAATAAAAATAACTTCATTCTTAATGACGAGTTGTACAAGCTGCGATATGTTCATTTGCCTCCGGATTATTCAAATCTCGAGCTTGTTAGGACGCGATTGGCGCGATTTAACGAACAGGATCGGCGCTTACTCGATTCCATGAGCATACAATTCAGATCACATAATTTCAACGATTCGGTTTGGGTTAAAGAACAGCTGGTATTGTCGGCCCTGCCCATCTTATCGACCGATACGGACAAATTTTTAAAAAAATCAAATTATTCACAGATACAAGATTCATTAGGAGTATATTTGGTGAAAATAGAAGACGTCCTTCAGCCAAACGATATTGCGCCTTTATCGCATGTTCGGTCTACCATTAAAGACATAATTCTCAACAGGCGAAAGCTTGAACTCATTCGTAAATTAGAAACAGATATTACCAAAGATGCCGTTAAAAACAATAAATATGAAATTTATAAAACGCAGTAGTTTTATTGCGCTTCTCATGATTGGGGGAGGATTAATCGCCCAGGAGGAAACCGTTGTAGTCGATACTTTGGAGGTTTCCGCTGTAGAGGAGGAAGTCCCTCAACCCAAGGTTAAGGATACGGTTAAACCGTTTAAACGTATAAAAGCCGGCGGTGTAAGTGCAGTGGTAGGAGAATATGTGATCGTGGAATTCGATATCGACCTGAGCTTTCTCGAATTACAACAGCAGGGAGCTTCCATTGAAGGTATTACCCGCTGTCAGATGTTAGGTAAGCTCATGGAAGACCGTTTGTATACACATCACGCAAAACAGGATAGCATTGTGGTTTCCGACGATCAGATTAACGGTCGGTTGGATCAGCAGATGCAATACCTTATCAGCGAACTTGGTTCAGAAGAGAAAGTTGCAGAATATTACCGAAAAGACAATATCGAGGATCTGAGAAAACAGTTGTTCGAGGTAAACAAACAGATTGCTCTTGCGGCTGAAATGCAAAAGAAGATTGTTGAAGCTGTGGAAATCACACCGGAGGAAGTTCGCAATTTCTTCTTTTCCATACCGGAAGATGAACGTCCCATTTTCGGCGCAGAGGTTGAAGTGGCCCAAATTGTGGTAGAACCCGAAGTTACAGAGAAAGCGAGACAGGACGTGATAGACCGTTTAACCGAGATTCGACGGGACGTAGTGGAAAACGGGGCAAGTTTTACAACAAAGGCAGTTTTCTATTCAAAGGATGAAGGAAGTGCGAGACGTGGCGGGTTAATTCCGGGTGTTAAACGAGATGCGCCATTTGCAAAGGAGTTTAAGGATCAGGCTTTTTCATTGTTGGAGGGCGAGGTAAGTGAACCCTTCGAAACAGCTTTTGGATTTCACATCTTGTATGTAGAAAAGATTAGGGGGCAGGAGGTCGATGTACGTCATATACTTTTGTTTCCGGAGGTTTCACAGGAGACTATAGATAAGGCTAAAACCAAGATCGACGAAATTCGGCAGGATATAGTTGATGGTAAAATTTCGTTTTCGGATGCTGCCAGGTTATTTTCCGATCAGAAAGAAACCCGTAATAACGGGGGTCGCCTTATGAACCCGATTACCGGGGATACCCGCTTCGACCTTACCAAAATGGATCCTACACTTAGTGCACAGGTGTACAACCTCGAGGAGGGTGAGGTGTCGAAAGTCTTTACGGATCGCGACAGGACCGGGAAGAGCAGCTTTAAAATTCTCACTGTAACAAAGCGCTTTGAAGAGCATCCTGCCGATTATGTAAAAGATTATGAGAAGATCAAGGAATTGGCCTTAAAGGAAAAGCAGATCAAGGCAATTCAAACATGGCAGGATAAAAAGATTGAAGAAACCTATATTAGCGTAAATCGCGATTTCAACGATTGCGACTTCGCCAATAACTGGATAAAAAAATAAAATGTTTACCGTATGTCCGACGTAGCAGAAATTGAAAAGTTAGTAAAGAAATACAATGCGTTAAGGCAGGAAATAAAGAAGGTAATTGTTGGGCAGGACGAAGTGGTCGAGCAGGTTTTACTCTCTGTTTTTTCCGGGGGTCATGCGTTGCTGATCGGTGTGCCCGGCCTGGCAAAAACACTACTGGTTAACACTGTGGCCGAGGCCTTGGGGTTAAAATTCAAAAGAATTCAGTTTACACCCGATTTAATGCCCAGCGATATCCTTGGATCGGAGATCCTGGACCAGAACAGGGAGTTCAAGTTTATTAAGGGGCCTATTTTTGCGAATATCATCCTTGCCGATGAGATTAACCGTACACCACCCAAAACCCAGGCTGCCCTGTTGGAGGCCATGCAGGAACGTGCCGTGACAATTGCCGGTCACCATTACAAGCTGGACCTACCTTATTTTGTACTGGCCACCCAAAACCCTATAGAACAGGAAGGAACTTATCCGCTGCCGGAAGCCCAGCTGGATCGTTTTATGTTTGCCATTAATTTGGATTACCCCAGTTTTTCGGAAGAAGTCGAGGTTGTAAAATCGACTACCGGTGGGGACCTTCAGTCTGTAAACTCTTTGTTTACTGCCGAAGAGATTATCGGCTATCAGAAATTAATTAGAAAGATTCCTGTCGCCGATAATGTAGTGGAATACGCGGTGACTTTGGTTGGGAAGACCCGTCCCAAAAGCCAGGCATCACCTGAACTTGTAAAAAATTACATCGATTGGGGTGCCGGACCAAGGGCTTCTCAGAACTTAATACTCGGAGCAAAGTCGTACGCGGCATTACAAGGTAAATTTTCTCCCGATATAGAAGATGTGCAGAAAGTTGCCATCGGAATTCTGAGACACCGACTTATTAAGAATTATAAGGCTGAGGCCGAAGGGCTTAGTATAGAGGAGATCGTTACGAGTTTATTCTAATTTAGTGTAGGCTACACCACTAAAGACTAATGTTTTTATTAGAGAGCTTCTCTGGCTTGCTGTTTCCTTTTTTGTAACTTCCGCACGTTAATCCCTAACCGCTGCTATGAATATTAGCGATAAGAAGAGGAATATAGGTCTCGATATTGCCCGCTCCATCGCCATTCTGTTGGTATTGTTTTCACACACGCTTTGGATTAGTGATCACTACCCCAAGGTAGTAGCGGCTGCCATGCAGCTTAGTGGTACTGCAGGGGTGGAGGTTTTCTTTATCATCAGTGGATTTCTAATAGGGAAGATTGTATGGCGTGAGATCGTTAAACCGGACTTTTCGTTTTCCAATATCCGCCATTTTCTCTATCGACGGTGGTTCCGAACCTTTCCCAATTACTATTTGCTGCTGATGGTAAATGTCTTTGTCTGGTATATGATCTACGGAGAATTACCACAGAAGATTTATCGGTATGTGTTCTATATACAGAATGTTACCGATACTTCATTGCCGTTCTACAGGGTTTCCTGGAGTTTATCGGTTGAACAGTTCTCCTATATCATAGGCCCGGTATTATTATATGGGCTAATTGTTCTCTTTCCGAAGAAAAACAGGGACAGATTCTATTTGTACGTAACCATCTTGATTCTATTGATCTTTACACTAACTAAGGTATATTTTTACTACACTTATGAAGTCGCAAATATCAGCGAGTGGAATGAGCGGATTCGCAAGGTATTGATTTATAGGCTGGATGCGGTTTACTGGGGTTTTTTGCTCCGATATTTCTATAACAAATACACCGATTGGATCCATAGTTACGATCGGCTCTTACTTTTTGGCGGGCTGTTTATTTTTATTTTTCTGAATATATTAAGAGTACCGCTGGGTATTTCCGTTGAAGAGACCCCTGCTTTTATGGTTATTCTCTATCTGGCCATTCATTCTGTGGCCATTGCCATGACCATTCCATACCTGGTTCGGGTGGAAATAGCTTCAAAGGCACTCATTAAGTTCTTCGTTACCTTAAGTGTTATCTCGTATTCATTGTACTTATTGCATTACACAATTATCCTTCACAGCATGAAGGTGATCTTTCCTTCCGAAGAATTACGCGGCATTGCACTTTGGGCATATACCTTCCTTTACTGGGGTATTACCTTTTTGCTTTCTTACCTGTTGTATAGGTTTTTCGAGAAACCGGTCACCGATTTAAGGGATTCACCCGGGGTATTAAAGTTTTTCGGATTTAGGAAAAATTAGAATATCTCAAATTATTATATCAAAAATTGAAAAATCATTAAAATAACGTAATGAAAACTATTGTTTTGTGAATTAAATTCATATAAATCGGCTTTTTGTTAGATATTTTTAAATTATCTTAAAATTTTGTATTTTCGCAGTCCTTTCTAAAACCAAAAACAACACACTATGGCATTCGATATTGACATGATAAAGGAGGTATATTCGAAATTTCCCGAGCGCGTTGACAAAGCACGAGAAATAGTAGGCAAGCCTTTAACTCTTTCAGAAAAAATACTATATGCACATTTATGGGACGGAATGCCCACTAAAGCCTTTCAGCGAGGTAAGGATTATGTGGATTTTGCACCGGACCGTATCGCTTGTCAGGATGCAACAGCGCAAATGGCGCTACTGCAGTTTATGCAGGCGGGAAAGAATAAAGTAGCCGTACCAACAACAGTACATTGCGATCATTTGATCCAGGCCAAGGATGGTGCGGTTCCCGATCTAATAAGGGCAAATGAGAGTAGTAATGAGGTGTTCCACTTCCTGGAATCAGTTTCTAATAAATACGGAATAGGTTTCTGGAAGCCTGGTGCAGGGATTATTCACCAGGTGGTATTGGAGAACTATGCCTATCCTGGCGGTATGATGATAGGAACCGATTCGCATACCGTAAATGCAGGTGGTTTGGGAATGGTAGCTGTTGGAGTAGGAGGAGCAGATGCTGTGGACGTTATGGCAGGGATGCCATGGGAACTTAAATTTCCCAAATTAATCGGTGTAAAACTTACCGGAAACCTTAACGGGTGGACGGCCAGCAAGGACGTAATTCTTAAAGTCGCCGGAATACTTACAGTTAAAGGAGGAACAGGTTCCATTGTGGAATACTTCGGCCCCGGAGCCAAGAACCTGTCCTGTACTGGGAAAGGAACCATATGTAATATGGGTGCAGAGATAGGAGCTACAACATCTACGTTTGGATATGACGATGCCATGGAGAGATTCCTTAGAGCGACAGACAGGTCTGAAATCGCAGATGAAGCGAATAAAATACGTGAGTATCTCACAGGAGATCCTGAAGTCTACGAAAATCCCGAGCAATATTTCGACCAGGTTATTGAAATTAACCTGTCCGAACTTAGGCCACACCTCAACGGGCCGTTTACGCCCGATCTTGCGACCCCGGTGGGCGAGTTGGGTGCCAAGGCACGGGAAAACGATTGGCCAATTAACGTGATGTGGGGACTTATAGGTTCCTGTACGAATTCTTCATATGAAGACCTCACCAGGGCTGCTTCAATTGCACAGCAAGCCATCGATAAGAAATTAAAGCCCAAAAGTGATTTCGGAATAAATCCGGGATCGGAACAAATTCGATTTACCGCTGAGCGTGACGGATTGCTTCAAGTTTTCGAAGACCTGGGAGCAACTATATTCACCAATGCCTGCGGACCGTGTATTGGTCAGTGGGACCGAAGTGATGTCCTTGGTGATGAGAAGAATACGATAGTTCACTCCTTTAACCGGAACTTTTCAAAGCGTGCAGATGGGAATCCTAATACCCATGCCTTTGTAGGGTCACCTGAAATGGTTGCTGCGATTGCAATTTCGGGGCGCTTGGATTTCGATCCTATGCACGATACGCTGATAAACGAAGACGGAGACGAGGTAAAGTTGGATGAGCCAAGAGGGATCGAACTGCCGCCGAGAGGTTTCGAGGTGGAGGATGCCGGCTATATTCCACCACGTATTGATGGTAGCGAAGTAAATGTAAAAGTAAAGCCGGATAGTGAGCGTCTTCAGCTGCTAACCCCTTTCGAGCCTATCCGAGATTCGGAGATGCAGGGTGTAAAATTATTGATCAAGGCTTTCGGGAAGTGTACAACCGACCATATTTCCATGGCAGGACCCTGGCTGCGTTACAGGGGCCATTTGGACAACATTGCGAATAACACCCTCATAGGGGCGGTGAATGCTTTTAATAAGAAAACCAATTTTGTAAAGAGTCAGTTGGATGGAGAATATGGCGGAGTACCCGATACCCAACGACAGTATAAAGCCAAGGGGATAAAAACCATAGTTGTGGGAGACCATAATTACGGGGAAGGATCATCCCGGGAGCATGCTGCTATGCAGCCCAGACATCTGGGCGTAGCTGCAGTGCTGGTTAAATCGTTTGCGAGAATACATGAAACCAATCTTAAGAAGCAGGGAATGTTAGCGCTTACATTTGCGAATGAGAGCGATTACGACCTTATACAGGAGGATGATACCTTTAACTTTGTGGATATAGCCGATTTCCGGGAGGGAAGACCGCTAACAATTGAGGTGGTACATGCCGATGGCAGTATTGACATGATCACAGCCAATCACACCTATAACGTAGCCCAGGTAGCCTGGTATAGGGAAGGTTCGGCACTTAACCTCATTAAGAAACAAAATGCCTGATAACTTAAACAGCCCCGGAAATCCCGGGGCTGTTTCGTTTTTGGTTCGAAGCTTAGCGGATTTGATTGATGGTGAAAAAGCTATCCTGAGAATTTTCCAAAATGTCTACAGAGCCCATGGCAATAGCACCTAACACATTAAAAGAAATGGTATCCCCGTTGTTCAGCTGCAGCAATGTGGAAACATTCCTTAATGGTGGCGTTACATTGGCTCCCAGCACGCCAATATTTGCAAACTCATTTCTATTTACCACAGCTCCGTTTTTAAGGATGGCTACTCCAAAATTAGTACTGATAGCAATAGAAGGATCTGCTTTTATTTGCACGTATACATTGTAATATCCGTCTTGTTTTGCGGTAAAGGTATAGGTGGAGGTGTTGAATTCA
Source organism: Pukyongia sp. (assembly GCA_030148705.1). Classification (GTDB taxonomy): domain Bacteria; phylum Bacteroidota; class Bacteroidia; order Flavobacteriales; family Flavobacteriaceae; genus Pukyongia. Next base: position 36,812 of record JASBSY010000010.1, on the reverse strand, counting down.
CTATTGCCGTCGAAGTCCTCAGTATCGAAAGGAATCCGCTCTGACCCGGTGGCGAGGGAAATCGTTGTTGTCCCCGTCCCGGTAAAATGGCCTTTTACGATAGATGGCAGGGCCAGTTCCACGACTGAAGCGGCAGGTACAGACTTAACCAGACTTCCGTTAATAACGAGGATGGAGTCCTTCACATTTGAAATGAAGGTTTCTTCCGAAATGGATCTAATCTTTAGATTGCCGTTAATATCGAGTGACGCGGTAGGTGAAGTTGTATTGATTCCCACCTGTGCAATAACAGGTATGCAGAATAAAAGCACGCAAAGAGTACGTAGTACCATAGTGCAAGTTTTTGGTTATTATTCTGGGGAGCATTCTCCAATATACTGATAAAATTGCACTTTAACGATAAACAATGTTTTTTATCGACAATTAATTAACATAATTGGTAAGGATAAGTAATCTGAATAAGTGTTTACTTATGAATCAGGCTGATTTTTCTTCAAACGGTTTTGCGCAATTTCCATTACAAATAATACAGTTAGTAACATGGAGAGGTTATAAATCAGGTCTTCAGCAGGGATGGTTAGGATGCGCAGCCCAAGATTTTCGGAATTGTTGTACCAAACAACCTGCTCCGGGATACCGGTTCCGGTTAATAAACCGTTTACGATAAAAAAGGGCAGCAGTATCACCAGATAGGTTGCGAAGTATGAACGCAATAACCTTCTACTGCGATTAAATACCACTCCCAGTATGAGTAGGGCATAGGTGAAATTTACCAGGGTATACCAGCGGTCGTAGTAATACCAGAGCACCACTATCAGCAAACATAGAAGGGAAACATAGGCTACGGAAGCAACGCGTTTAGAAAACACAAATCCCGGGAAAAGTTTTAAAAGGGCGTAATGGGTAAAAATACAGGCGTAAGGGATGCAAATAAAAAAAAGCCATTCTTCAAGCGGCAGCCCCAACAGGTAATAACCACTTAAATAGTCGGGATTAAACCCCCAAAACCCTTGATTGGTAAACATAATATCCCAGGGAATGAAGACAGCCATCATAAGCAGTAGCCCCATTGCCAGGGCCGGCCATTTTTTATAGAACTTTAATTTTGGATGAAAGCTGAAAAGGAATGGAATGATAAACGAACCAATATTAATCCACAGGTAGAGATACTTCATTCCTTACTTTTTGAAATACTTCAAGGGGGGAAATAGCATACCAAAGCATTCTCCTTTATCCTTACCGAGATGCTTGTGGTGTATTTTATGCGCCCTTCTTATTCCTCTTGCGTACCAGTTGTTGGCATTCCTGAATAGTTTAAATCGCTGGTGAATAAATATATCGTGCACCATGAAGTACGTCAGACCATAGGAAAAGATTCCAAGACCAATGGGCAGCCCTGCCCAAAAGCCATAATACTGCCAACCGATAAAGCAGCCAATGCTCACAGCGGCGTAGAAGATAAAAAAGAAATCGTTTCGCTCCCACCAGCTTCCGTGATCCTTCTTATGATGGTCCTTGTGCAAACTCCACAGGAAGCCGTGCATCACATATTTGTGCGTGAACCAGGCCATAAATTCCATGTTACAAAAGGTAGCGACAAATATTCCTATCCAAAGTAAGGTGGTCATAGTTTTCTCTTTTTTCCGACTTAATTATTATCTAACGAGTTTTAATTGGTATTTCACATAGCTACGGGTAAACAGACCGAATTTTTCATAGTTAGGCACCCTGATTCGCTTATTTTTAATATCGCTTGCCGGGGTAAGTGACAGTTTTCTCAACAGTCTTTTATAATACCGGTAAGCAATGAATACACCAAATTTAGCTTCAGTTGGAAGCTTTAATATGCCTTCATACCCCAATTTGAAATCATTCTGAATCTCTTCTATAATTCTTTTTTTGGACGCTTCATCCAGGGCAGCCAGATTGGTGTTTGGAAAATAACTGCGATTCAGTTGTTCGTAATCTGCTTTGAGGTCCCTGAGAAAGTTTACCTTTTGAAAGGCCGATCCCAGGTGCATGGCCGATTCTTTGAGGGTTTCGTATGCGGTAATATCGCCTTTTACAAAGACTTTCAGGCACATCAGGCCAACAACGTCGGCCGAACCGTAGATGTACGACTTGAATTCGGATTCAGTGAGATAATCGGATTTGGAAAGATCCATCCGCATGCTTGTCATAAACGATTTAATGTGGTCGCGGTCTATGTCGTATTTGTGAACTGTATGCTGAAATGAATTGAGGATGGGGTTAAGGCTGATCCGTTCTTTCAGCGCATTTTCCAGATCATTTTCAAAGCGATTGAATAAAACCTCCTTGTCGTAATTGTGGAAGGAATCCACGATTTCATCTGCAAAACGAACAAATCCATAAATGTTGTAAATATCCTGACGGATAGTAGGAGCAAGCATTTTAGTGGCCTGGGAAAAGGAGGTGCTGTAAATGTTTGTAACCTTTCTACTGCAGGTTTCAGAAACTGTGTCGAAAATCTCTTTCACTTTATTTTTCTTTTTCAATTAGACCTGCTACCAATTTACCGGAGATGAGCGCAGGTGGTACGCCCGGACCGGGTACCGTAAGCTGACCGGTAAAATATAGATTCTTCACCTTCTTACTTCGGAGTCTGGGTCTTAGGAAAGCGGTTTGTGTAAGAGTATTCGCAAGTCCGTAGGCATTTCCTCTGTAAGAATTGTACTGATCGATAAAGTCGTTTATACAAAATGACTCTTTAAATATAACGTATTTTTTTGCGTCTTGGTTCGTTAATCGTTCAAAGCGGGTCATGATTTTTTCAAAATATATTTCTCGTAAATCTGCCGAATCTTCCAGGCCGGGTGCCAGGGGTATGAGGAAAATACCTGCTTCCTTTCCTTCAGGCGCAGCATTTGAATCTGTTTTAGAAGGAAAACTGGCGTAAAACAACGGTTTCTCCGGCCAGGCCGGATCGTCGTAAATTGCCGTCGCGTGTGCCGCGAAATCCACGTCGAAGAACAGGGTGTGATGTTCAACTGCTTTTATTTCCCTGCTAAAACCCACATAAAACAACAGGGCGGAGGGGGCGAAGGTCCGGTTTTCCCAGTAGCTTTCCGAATACTGCCGGTGCTCCGGCTGCATCAAAGATTCGGTATGATGGTAATCGGCTCCGCTCAGTACGGTATCGCAACGGATTTCTTCACCATTTATAATAATTCCGGTGGCAGTGTTATTTTCGACTATGATCTGCTCCACGTCTGAACTAGTCTTCATAGAAACACCCTGATCGAGAGCGAGCTGTTGCATTCCTTCTATTACCGAGTACATACCATCTTTGGGGTGAAAGGTGCCTAGCCCAAAATCGGCGTAATTCATAAAACTGTAGAAGGCAGGAGTATCGGACGGCTTGGCGCCCAGGAAGAGCACGGGAAATTCGAGTATACTGATCAACCGGGGGTTATCGAATTCTTTTCTAACCTCCCTGCTGATAGTGCTGAAGAACTGCCCGATCTTTTTAACAGTCACGGGAGTTATCAGTTCGAAAGGTGACAGTCCGGGGCGATACACCAGGTCTTTGATTGCCACATTGTAATTGTCCTGTGCTGTCTTAATGAACTTTCGCAGCTTGGTCGAACTGCCGGGTTCTTCTCTGTCGAAGGCGATACAAATTTTTTCCAGGGAATCTTCAATCGTAATAGAGTCTTGTTCGCCGAAGTATACCGAGTAGGCGGGATTCAGTTTTATAAGTTCGTAATAATCTTCCGGACGCATGTCGAAATCGGAAAAAAAACGTTCGAATACATCGGGCATCCAGTACCATGTAGGGCCAATGTCGAAAGTGAAACCATCGCGTTTTAATTGTCGTGCCCGCCCGCCGACACTAGCGTTCTTTTCATAAATGGTCACCTTATGGCCGTACTTTGCCAAATAACATGCAGCCGCTAGAGAGGAGAACCCGGACCCGATAATTGCAATGTCTTTCATAATTTTGTTTAACAAATTTATTAAATATTTAAACAAATATTTACATTGCTGAAATACTTTATGATTTTTTTAATGTTTTAAGTTCAGTTATAAGGTTTTGGAGGTTCGGGATTACCCTAAAGTTATCCGGGAGTTTAATACCCTGGAGTTCAGAGACTTTTTGTCCCATCAGCCAAAGTGGTTGATTTTTACTGTTTCCAACTTTCTGGTTGAATTCCTTTAGGTAGTCTTTTAGATGTTGTTTATCGGGCTTTACCGTAAAATACGATAGAAAGATAAGGTGGTCGTAATGTGTAACCACATGCTGCAGGCTATCCAGGGGGATGTTATTTCCAAGATAGATGGTTTTATAGCCGGCGGAGAGAATTTCATAATTGGCGTATAGAAGTCCTATTTCATGTATTTCCTTGTATGGTAAATACAGTACAAATACCTTGGTTTTGCTCTTCGATTTAGCTTGCCGCATTTGCGCGATGTTGAGGATCACTTTTTGTTTGATCAGTTCCGAAACAAAGTGCTCATGCGACGGATCTATGGTCGCGGTTTGCCACAGGAGGCCAATTTCGCTCAGAAGTGGCAGGAAAATATTGAAGAAAATGTCTCGAAAAGTTCTCTTTTTTGAGAGCTTTTCGTACGTATTGCTAAACAGCTCATCATCGAAGTCGAGCATAGCGGTCTTAAACGTATTTATGGCTAATAGCTCCTTCTGTTCATCTCCTTCTTCCAAAACCTGCCGGTGGATTTCCGACTCGTCCAGTTCGGCGATCTTAGAGATCTTGTAGCCTGTGTGATACAGAAAGCTAACATTGAGTAGTTTTTTAAGGTTTTCGAGATCGTATGTCCTGATGTTTGTATCGGTTCGATCGGGGGATAACAAATTATATCGCTTTTCCCAGATTCGGATGGTATGTGCTTTTACCCCACTGAGATTTTCGAGGTCTTTAATGCTGAATTGGGTTTTAACATTCATGCCGGCAGAATTCATTCGAAAGGTACATAATTAAAACCAAGTGTTTAACCAACCACAGTAATATTTGAACAGAATTAAAGGCAAGTCTGTGTGAATCAGAAGACTGCAGGGTAGTGGTATAATACTTTTTTCTCTAAAGATTAGAAGTTGTAGGGGAGAAGCAGATATAAAGTCTGTTGTGATAAGGCTGGAATACATGCTGATAATACGGTACAAAATCAGGAAAACAGAATCTAAGACTGCTGACGGCAGAAATGTATAATTCGCATTATGGCTGGTTAAATGAAAAGCAATACCTTACAACATCATCTGCGATACAAATCCAAAGAGGGTATGAAACCGATAACCAAATACACCAAAAGCGGAACTATAAATATCGCTTATCAGGTGGTAGGAGAAGGATCGATCGACCTGATTTATGTGCCGGGTTGGGTTTCAAATATCGACATGATGTGGGAAGACCCTAAAATTTCTGAATTTTTATACAGGCTTATCAAATTTACCAGACTTATATTGTTTGATAAAAGGGGTACGGGACTTTCAGACCGAGTTGGTGCATTATCTACTTTAGAAGAACGCATGGATGATATTAGATGTGTAATGAAAGCAGCCAATTCGCAAAAAGCTGTTTTATTTGGACATTCTGAAGGCGGGACCGTTGCTTCACTTTTTGCCGCCACATATCCTGATAACACGATTGCGTTAATAACATTCGGCATCTTCGCAAAAAGAAAATATTCAAAAGATTACCCCTGGGCACCTAAACCTGAAGCACGAGACATGTTTTATAAACTTATTGAAGAAGGTTGGGGCGACGGTGAACGTATGGATTTACATAGTCTTATGCCGTCTATGTCGCACGATATAGATTATATAGATTTTTTTTCAAATTATTTGCGCTCAGCAGCAAGTCCGGGGGCAGCGCTGGCACTTGCAAAGATGAATACTGAAGCTGATATCACCAATATTTTAGAATCTATTAAAGTTCCCTCATTGATTCTTCATAGAACGAATGATTTAGATTGCAAGGTTGAAGAAGGAAAATATATAGCCCGGCATATTCCAAATTCAAAGTTTGTTGAATTACCTGGTAACGACCATTTATTTTGGATTGGCGATACCTTTTCCGTGTTGTCGGAAATAGAGGAGTTTATTACCGGAAAGAAATCGATCCAAGGAACCTATAAATCATCAGCGGGCATAAAAGAAAAAATTGAGGAAGTGTTATCTGCAAATTTCAAAAATGCTTTAAAAATTGAAGATTTTGCGAAACTCTATGGAAAAAGTCTATCAGCTTTTAAAAGAGACTTCAAAAGTTCGTTCGATACAACACCTTCAGATTGGTTGATGAATAAAAGATTAGAATATTCAAAAGCCCTGTTGTTCTCAACAGACCTGCAAGTAAATGAAATAGCGTATGAGAGTGGATTTAAAAACAACTCACATTTCATTCGATCTTTTAATAAAAAATACAAGTTACCTCCTCTTCAATTTAAAATACAGCATCAAAAATCAATAACCTAATCGTTTAGGGTCATCCATTCGGACTCTAGAACACATTATTTGAACGAATTAGAAAATCGTAATTTGCTCCTTTTCAACAACTTTATCTCTGTAACCTTAAACCATAAAAAGATGAAAAAAATTATCAGTTTGCTGTATGGGATATGTGCCTATATAATTTTCCTTGTAACTTTTCTGTACGCCATAGGTTTTGTAGGCAACATATTCGTTCCAAAAACAATAGATTCCGGCGCTGAACCATCTTTGGTCAATGCCATTGTAACCAATCTTATTCTTTTGAGCGTATTTGCGCTACAACACAGTATCATGGCGAGACCGGCTTTTAAAAAATGGATTACAAAATTTATCCATCCTGCTGTAGAACGGAGCACTTATGTTTTATTATCAAGTTTAGCATTAATACTGTTGTACTGGAAATGGAAACCCATTACGTCGGTAATCTGGGAAGTACAAAATGAAACCCTTGCCCTGGTTTTAACAGGCATATTCTTCCTGGGATGGCTCATAGTGCTACTTTCAACATTTATGATAAACCATTTCGAGCTTTTTGGATTGACCCAGATTTATAACAATCTTAAAGGTAAGCTCACTCCAAATCCGAAGTTTCAGATTAAATATCTCTATACCCTGGTTAGGCATCCAATTATGTTAGGGTTTGTCATTGCTTTTTGGGCCACCCCCGTGATGACGGCTGGTCACTTATTGTTTGCTGTGATCACTACAACCTATATTCTCATTGCCGTAAAGTACCTGGAGGAAAAAGATCTAAAAAACCACATTGGCGAAGCGTATTCCAACTACCAAAAAAAGGTACCCATGATAGTTCCGTTTACAAAAGCTGCTAAGGCCAATTAACATAGCTTAGCATGTAATCGTATTTTCCGGCCGACAATATATGGTCGAGACACGCCCTGGTTTTCTTTAGAAGGCGAGATACAAGCGTTGCCTATGGTCAATACGGAGACGCTATAACTCCGTGGAAAAACAACTGTCTATTCACGCTCGCAGTTTTTTATTTACACAAATCCCTCCCTGCCAGGTATTTTAATACCAACGCTTGCCAATTATGTATTTAAGTATTTACTTAAATAATAAATAACCGTATCTTCGAGTTATGGAAAAAAATTCTTGCATCAGGCAAAAAGCTGATATTGAACAAATAAATCGTTGCCAAGACACAGTTTCTGAATTAGATGAATCATTTGATTATTTGGCGAACAGACTTTCATTAGTCGGTAATAGCGTTCGACTGAAAATACTCTACCTACTCTATAAGGAAAAAAGGCTTTGCGTTTGTGATTTAAGTGATATACTAGGGATGAACATTTCTGCTATATCGCAACATTTGAGAAAAATGAAAGACAGAAACTTGTTAGAAAGCAATAGAGAAGCCCAAACCATTTTCTACTCCCTCCCTGAGGAATACGAAATAATGCTAAATCCGTTTTTTGAAATACTTGATACAAATAAAATCTTGGAAACGATATGAACCATGAAAATAAGTTAATTGGAGCAAGTTTGTTCACAGCAATAACAGCTTCATTATGTTGTATTACCCCAGTTTTAGCATTAATAGCAGGAACAAGCGGCGTAGCTTCCGCATTTGCATGGATCGATCCTTTTAGACCTTATTTAATCGGAATGACAGTATTGGTTCTTGGTTTTGCCTGGTATCAAAAATTAAATCCTCAAAAAGAAATTGACTGTGAATGTGAATCGGACGACCTGCCTGCCGGTAAGGCAGGAAAATCAAAATTTATACAATCAAAAACCTTTTTAGGAATTGTAACTGTTTTTGCATTTGTGATGATGGCTTTCCCTTATTATTCAGGAATCTTTTACACCAACGCAGAAAGGCAAATAATCGTGGTGGACAAAGCAAATCTTAAAACAACTGAGTTTAAAATCAGCGGAATGACCTGTGCAAGTTGCGAAGCACACGTAAATCACGAAGTAAATAAGCTCGACGGTATTGTAAACTCAAAAGCGTCCTTTGAAATTGGAAATGCGATTATTGAATTTGACAACACCAAGACAAATGAAAAGGAAATTGAGAAAGCAATTAATTCAACAGGTTATAAAGTAACCGACATTAAAGAAAAATAATGGAAACTGTTTTAAAATCTGAAATCACTTGTCCGCACTGCGGACATAAGAAAGTGGAGGATATGCCCACAAACGCATGTCAGTTTTTCTACGAATGCGAGAATTGCAAAACAGTTTTAAAACCAAGTGAGGGCGATTGTTGTGTTTATTGTTCCTATGGAACTGTGGCTTGCCCATCAATTCAAGAAAATAAAAATTGTTGTTGAACCTCATTTTTAAAAGTAATTTTTGTTTACCGTTCGCACCGGCCCAAGCATAAGCCTGATATTGGCAAAAGAGTCGCTTTGACCAGGTGCTGAAAATTGGATATGGTGGGACTTATTTGTTGCCGGCTCAAACCTGAAAATTGTGTTTGGCAACTTACAATTTTCAGTTTTTCGCCACGCCCGGTTCTTTAGGGCTCGTTTACAACAAAAAAAAGAGTCGCTCTTTCTGAACGACTCCTTGTGCCCGAAGTGGGACTTGAACCCACACGCCCTAAAGGACACATGGCCCTCAACCATGCCTGTCTACCAATTCCAGCATCCGGGCAAAAAAAAAGTTAAACCAAGGGGCTTAACTTTTATTGGTGACCTGACTGGGGCTCGAACCCAGGACCACCTCCTTAAAAGGGAGGTGCTCTACCAACTGAGCTATCAGGTCTTCCTTGAATGCGGGTGCAAATATACTATCATTATATTTATTTTTCAAAGCATATTAAATTAAATTTGTTATTTAATTAACATTGCTTAATCGCAATCTTAAAATCGATTTTCACATGAAATTGATCCTCCTCGGGTACATGGGAAGCGGCAAATCTGCAGTGGGCAAAAAACTCGCCGAAACCCTGCAATTCGATTTCCTGGACCTGGATTCGGAAATAGAAAAAGCCGAAGACAACTCAATTTCAGAAATTTTCGAAACCCGCGGAGAGATCTATTTTAGAAAGCGTGAAGCCGAAATCCTAAACCGGATCACTTCCGAAGAAAAATCCCTTGTACTTGCCACCGGCGGAGGAACACCCTGCTACGGTAATACAATGGAAAACCTACTCGCCAAAAACAACCTTATCACCATCTATTTAAATGTACCCCTCGACGTTTTAACCGAACGCTTAAGTAAGGAAGCCAAACAGCGTCCGCTGATAGCACATCTGGAAAAAAAGGAAGATCTCAACGATTTTATAAGAAAACACCTGTTTGAGCGTGCCTATTTTTATAACAGGGCAGAACTTACCATCGATGCAGAGGATAAAAGTGTGGAACAGCTGGTACGAATGATTGTAGCTGCCTTATTCTAAAACGGCTCTGTCCTTGTTCTTTTCGAAGATCACCTGGACATTCTCACTCAGGGAAGTCGACAAGGATATCCCTTTAAAATCAGCCTTTACCGGATATTTCTTATGATTCCGATCTACCAGTACGGCCGTTTTAAACTGCTTCAGCGGGACGTTCAAAAAATGCTTTACCCCGTAAATAAGAGTGGTACCGCTATGCAGCACATCATCCACCAGCAACAGGGATTTCCCTGCGTAATCTGAAGCTTCCAGTGAAGTTTTTACCGGCTTGGTAGGTTCCCTTTTATCGATAGTGACCTTGCAAAGTGTAACCTTAATAGGGGAAATGGATTCCACCAACGGCTTTAATTTTTTGGCCACCAAATACCCGTTGCTCTCAATACCGGCAATAACCACTTCCGATTCATCGATGTTGGTCTCGTAGATCTGGTACGCAATGCGTTTTAGTTTATGCGCAATTTGTTTTTTATCGAGGATAATCGTGTGTTCCGACATAAGGCTTGGTGTTTGTTCAAAGATACTAAACTATCGATTAGGAGGTCTCGGAATCGGTAAAATCGTCCAGGTCCCTTCGATCTTTCTTTGTAGGTCTTCCAACCCCCTTTTTGCGATAATGATCCCTGGCATACTTTAATAATTCGGTATTTGCGAATTCCTCTTTAGGGGTGATGTCCTTTCGGTACAGGTCCACCAGTTTGGCCCCCACCCGGTTGTCGGGCAGGTCGGTTACTTCCAGCGAATAATTGATCTGGTTCTTTCTAACGATAATCTGATCTCCGGGGAATACATCTCGCGACGGTTTCACTGCCTGATTGTCCACTCTCACTTTTCCCTTCTTACATGCTTCGGTGGCAATACTCCGCGATTTAAAGTAACGAACACACCATAAATATTTGTCAACCCTCATACAAACTCCTATAATTCTGCGTTAATATAGCATACAAAAATAATGGAAAATTGTATCTTGCGCACTCTAAAAATTGACGATGAAACATATTAGCAGACTGGTATTGGGAGGATTGATAATCGCAACTACAGTCGTGTCCTGTAAAAAGGACGACAACATAGACGACGGCTTTATCCCGGCTCGCGACAGGGCAGAGGAAGCTCCTCTTTCACAGGCAATGATCGAAGAATATCTGGAGACTCACTTTTATAATTACGAAGAATTCGAGAACCCGCCTGCGGATTTCGATTATCGCATTGTATTTGATACGATAGCAGGGGCAAATTCCGATAAGACCCCGTTGATCGAACAGGTAAGTTCCAAAATGGTCAAGGACCGGGTGAAAGACGGCCTGGAGTATAAACTATACTTCCTGAAAGTAACTGAAGGAGAAGGGGATCGCCCTGAATTTCCCGATGTTGCAACCATAAGTTATGACGGTATTTATCTGAATAAGGAAGAGCCTATATTACCGTATACCAAGCGATTTGACGCCTCTACCATTCCGGTACGATTCGATATGACTTCCATCGTAAACGGATTGCAGGATGTCCTTGTGGAATTTAAAGGGGCAACCGAAGTGATTACCAACCCCGATGGTTCTACTTCCTTCGAAAATTATGGTATCGGAGCCGTATTTATGCCTTCCGGCCTTGGGTATTACGTGAATGTACCCCCTACTTCCAGTATACCGCTTTACGCTCAGTTGATTTTTGCCTTTCACTTATATGAAAACGAAGAAGGCGATCAGGACAACGATAAGGTTCCATCAGTAGTTGAAGACCTCAATAATAACGGCTTGGAAGAAGACGATGATACCGATGGGGATGGCATTGCCAATTACCTTGATGTCGATGACGACAACGACGGCAGGCCAACCATAGACGAGATAGAGATCGATGCCGATGGGAATATCACCTACCCGGACGAAGACGGCGATGGCATTGTGGATTACCTGGATTCAGACAGTTAAGAATACCACTTAAACAGCATATAAAAAAGCCCCGGAATTCCGGGGCTTTTTTAACTATAATTTTTTAGCTGAATTTATTTTCTTCCGATGACTTTATGAACAGCTTTAATAATCGCTTCCGCGTTCAATCCGTATTTATCCATTAACTGTTCCGGCGTGCCCGATTCCCCGAAGGTATCCTGAGTGGCTACAAATTCCTGAGGAGTTGGATGCTGTTCCGCCAGGACGCGTGCCACGCTTTCGCCTAACCCGCCAAGGAAGTTATGCTCTTCGGCAGTAACGACACAGCCTGTCTTTTTTACACTGCCAATGATGGCTTTATCATCTAGTGGTTTTATGGTATGTATATTAATTACTTCGGCTGAAATGCCCGAGTCGTTCAGAGTTTCTGCTGCCTGCAACGCTTCCCATACCAGGTGGCCTGTCGCAACAATGGTAACGTCGTTTCCTTGCTGCAATGTTACTGCTTTCCCTATCTCGAAGTTTTGATCCTCGGAAGTAAAATTAGCCACCTTGGGGCGGCCAAATCGCAGATATACCGGTCCGTGGTGTTCGGCGATCGCCAGGGTAGCAGCCTTTGTCTGGTTGTAATCGCAGGTGTTGATCACTGTCATGCCGGGTAACATCTTCATTAAGCCGATATCTTCCAGGATTTGATGCGTGGCTCCGTCCTCGCCCAGAGTAACCCCTGCGTGCGACGCACAGATTTTAACATTCTTATCGCTGTATGCGATACTCTGCCGGATCTGATCGTAGACCCTACCGGTGGAAAAATTAGCGAAAGTGCCTGTGAACGGGATCTTACCGCCTATTGTCATCCCGGCAGCGATCCCCATCATATTGGCTTCGGCTATACCTACCTGGAAGAATCGCTCCGGATGATTTGCTTTAAAGTCATCCATTTTGAGCGACCCGGTTAGGTCGGCACACAGCGCCACAACATCCGGGTTGGTCTTGCCTAATTCAGTAAGACCTGCCCCGAATCCCGAGCGTGTATCTTTTTTTCCACTGTCTGTATATTTCTTCATGCTGTAGTTTTCAGGTTAATAGTCGCCTAGGGTTTCAGGATTTTGAGCCAGGCCGATCTCCAGTTGCTCATCGTTGGGTGCTTTTCCGTGCCAGTCGTGGGTATGCATCATAAAATCGACCCCGTTACCCATTATGGTCGTCATCAACACACATACGGGTTTTCCTTTTCCGGTTTCAGATTTAGCCGTATTCAGCCCTTCGATTACTGCTTTCAGATCATTGCCGTTGTCCAGTTCAATTACCGTCCAGCCAAAGGCTTCGAATTTAGCCTTTAGATTTCCCATGGGGAGCACCTTGTCTGTAGGGCCGTCGATCTGCTGCCCGTTCCTGTCGACCGTAACAATGAGATTATCGATCTCGTTTGCTGCGGCATACATGATCGCCTCCCAGTTCTGACCTTCCTGCAACTCTCCATCCCCGCAAAGTGCATAAATGAGATGGTCGTCATTATTTAATTTCTTTGTTTGTGCTGCACCTATGGCTACCGAAATACCCTGACCCAGCGAACCCGACGCCACCCGTATGCCAGGCAGGCCTTCGTGTGTGGTAGGATGTCCCTGAAGCCTTGAATCGATGAGTCTGAAAGTGTTAAGCTCTTCAATCGGGAAATAACCCGATCTCGCCAATACGCTATAGAATACAGGTGAAATATGACCGTTAGAGAGGAAGAAAAGATCTTCACCTTTCCCATCCATTTCGAAGGAATCCTTCCTGTCCATGATTACCTGGTATAAAGCCACAAAGAACTCCGTACAGCCGAGTGAACCACCCGGGTGACCGGAATTTACCTTGTGTACCTGTCTGAGGATATCCCTGCGTACCTGTACGATTAAGTCTTCTAAATATGATAAATCGGGCATAAGTGTTGTTTTTTCAGTCCCAAAAATAAGGCATTCTGAAAGTGGAACAAAGGGCATGATAGTGCAGTTATTAACGATTTTCTGCTTTTAGTTAACATCTGGGAAAACAGCTGTGGCGATTCTGCCTTTCTTTAATTCAATTCCTGTTATAAACGCCTAAATCATTCTATCTTTGCGGCGAACGGGCCGGGGCCCAAATTTATCACTATGCAGTTTAAACTCGAAGCCACAGATACGAACTCGTCTGCCAGAGCCGGCACCATTGACTTAGCTCACGGGCCTGTGGAAACTCCCATCTTTATGCCTGTAGGTACGGTAGGAACCGTAAAAGGAGTGCATCAGCGTGAACTGAAGGAAGACATCAATCCCGATATTATTCTGGGGAACACTTACCATCTCTACCTGCGCCCTCAAACTCCAATTATCGAGAAAGCAGGGGGACTTCATAAATTTATGAACTGGGACAGTAATATCCTTACAGATAGCGGAGGGTACCAGGTTTATTCGCTTTCGGCAAACAGAAAGATCAAGGAGGAAGGAGTAAAATTCAAGTCGCATATCGATGGCAGCTTTCACGTATTCACCCCCGAAAACGTCATGGAGATTCAGCGAAGTATTGGAGCTGATATCATAATGGCCTTCGACGAATGTACCCCTTATCCCTGCGATTACCAGTATGCCAAAAGGAGTATGAAAATGACTCACAGATGGCTGGACCGCTGCCTGGATCATTTAAAAACGCTACCTTATAATTACGGCTACGAACAGGCCTTTTTTCCTATTGTCCAGGGTAGTACCTATAAAGACCTTCGGAGAGAATCGGCCGAATACATTGCCTCGGTGGGGGCCGAAGGAAATGCCATTGGAGGCCTCTCTGTTGGAGAGCCCGCCGAAGAGATGTACGAAATGACGGCCGTGGTCACCGAAATACTTCCGAAGGATAAACCGCGTTATCTTATGGGTGTGGGTACGCCCATCAATATATTGGAGAATATCGCCCTAGGAATCGACATGTTCGACTGTGTGATGCCTACCCGAAATGGTAGAAACGGGATGTTATTCACCGCACACGGGACCATAAACATCAAGAATAAAAAGTGGGAGGATGATTTTTCCGCCATCGATGAGATGGCGATCACCTGGGTGGATACAGCCTATAGCAAAGCTTATTTGCGCCATCTTTTCACAGTTAACGAAATGCTTGGCCGACAGATTGCAACCATACATAACCTCGGATTTTACCTGTGGTTGGTTCGTGAGGCGAGAAAACATATCTTAGCCGGTGACTTTACCGACTGGAAGAACAGCATGGTACAACAAATGGACAAACGATTATAGATGCTGAGCATACTGGACCGCTACATATTGCGTAAATACCTGGGTACCTTTATCCTGCTTCTGTTATTGTTTATTCCCATCGGAATTACGGTGAATCTGGCCGAAAAGATCGATAAGATCCTCGCCAATGAGGTGCCGTTTATAGAAGTAGCGAAATACTACCTGGATTTCACAGTTTACTTTGCGAATTTACTCTTCCCCCTTTTCCTGTTTTTATCGGTAATCTGGTTTACATCCAAACTGGCCAATAACACCGAGGTAATTGCCTTTTTAAGTAGTGGTGTTTCCTACTATCGCTTTCTAAGACCTTATATTATCGGTGCCACCATCGTATGTATTGGTGCTCTGGTTCTGGGAATGTACCTGGCTCCTATGGCGAGTAAGGGTTTTAATGAATTTACCTATAATTATCTGAAGAAAGGGAAGCGGGATCGCAACCAGACAAATGTCTACAGGCAGATCAATGACAACGACTATATCTATGTGAGCTATTTTAATGTGAAGAACAAGTCGGGAAACAACTTCACCCTGGAGCATTTTGAAGGCAATAAGATGGTCTTTAAGATTGCTGCCAGCAGGATAAAGTTCAATGAATCGGATAGTACGTACTCCCTTTTTAATTACAAAAAGCGCATTATTGGTGAGAACGAAGACAGGTTGGAGGCCAGGCAACGACTGGATACTACCTTTGCATTCGAGCTTGAAGATCTCACCCCTGTTGAATACATAGCCGAAACCCTCAATTATACCGAACTGAATAAATTCATTAAACGGGAAAAGGAGCGGGGCTCTTCTTATATCAACCGTTATGAAGTGGTACGATATAAGCGGTGGAGTTTGCCGGTGTCGGCTTATATCCTTACCATAATCGCGGTAGCTGTTTCTTCCATGAAACGCCGCGGCGGGATGGGGGTGAACCTGGCAATAGGCATCGCCATCGGAATGGTTTATATCTTTTTCGACAAGATCTTTGGTACCATGGCCGAGCAAAGTACCTTTTCGCCTTTCATTGCGACCTGGTTTCCAAATATCGTATTTGGTATTCTGGCTGTTTATCTGTTGAGAAATGCAAAACGCTAAACTCCTCAATTACCTGCACCTTCATTTCATAGTCTTTATCTGGGGCTTTACGGCAGTTTTAGGAGCCCTGATCTCGATAGAGGCAATTCCCTTGGTTTGGTATCGGATGTTGCTGGCTTCGGTTTTTATCTTTTTATTTCTGAAGTGGAAACGTATTGGTTTCAAATACAGTAGGAGAACCCTGGCGGGGTTTTTTATCGCTGGTTTTCTGATTGCCTTACACTGGCTTACTTTTTTTGGCGCCATCAAAGTCTCGAATGTCTCGGTCACCCTGGCAGTGATGTCTACAGGCGCCTTTTTTACATCAATCCTGGAGCCTATTTACTATAAACGAAAGATTCTCTGGTATGAAGTGTTGTTCGGATTAGTGGTTGTGGTTGGATTGTATGTGATCTTCAAGGTAGAAACCGAACATACGCTTGGCATTATACTCGCGCTCTGCTCGGCCTTACTTGCTGCAATGTTTGCCGTTATAAACGGAAAACTGGCACAAAAATATAAGGCCTCGGTGATCTCCTTTTACGAACTGGCGTTTGGGATGTTTTGTATAACGGTTTACCTGGGAATTCGCGGCGATTTTACTAGCCAATTCTTCCGGTTGTCTCAGAACGATTGGATCTATCTGCTGATTTTGGCATCCGTTTGTACAGCTTATGCCTTTATCGCTTCGGTACACGTAATGAAATGGCTTAGTCCTTATACTGTAATGCTTACCATCAACCTCGAACCGGTGTATGGTATACTTCTCGCTCTGTTGATCTTAGGCGATTCGGAGAATATGAGTCCGCAATTCTATTACGGGGCCATCATTATTTTACTTACTGTTATAGTGAACGGCATCGTAAAAACCGGCTTCAAAAGAAAAAAACAAGCGAATCACTTTAACTAATCACAAAGTTTTATCTTTGTAAACTAAGCCAAAAAATAAGTACAGCGAAACTATGGAATATCTTGATTTCGAATTACCCATAAAGGAGCTTCAGGAGCAGTACGAGAAAGCTTGCCAGATAGGAGAGGATAGTGAAGTGGACGTGAGCAATACCTGTAAACAGATTGAATTAAAATTAGAAGAGACCAAGAAGGAGATTTATAAGAATCTAACCCCCTGGCAACGCGTACAGTTGTCCAGGCATCCGGACAGGCCTTATACCCTCGATTATATAAAAGCCATTTGCGGAGATTCCTTCCTGGAATTGCACGGTGACCGAAATTTTAAGGATGACAAAGCCATGATTGGCGGCCTTGGAAAAATAGGGGATCAGTCCTATATGTTCATCGGCCAGCAGAAAGGCTATAATACAAAAACTCGACAGCTTCGAAATTTTGGGATGGCAAATCCTGAAGGTTACCGAAAAGCCCTGCGGCTTATGAAATCTGCCGAGAAGTTCGGCGTGCCGGTAGTCACTCTTATCGATACACCCGGAGCATATCCGGGCCTGGAAGCCGAGGAACGCGGACAGGGCGAGGCGATTGCTAGAAATATTTTGGAAATGACCCGGCTGGAAGTTCCCATTATTGTGGTGATCATTGGAGAAGGAGCCAGTGGCGGTGCGCTTGGAATTGGAGTTGGGGATAAAGTATTAATGATGGAGAATACCTGGTATTCTGTGATCTCTCCCGAAAGCTGCTCCTCCATCCTCTGGCGAAGCTGGGAATTCAAAGAGCAGGCCGCTGAAGCCTTAAAACTAACTGCAGCCGACATGAAGAAACTCAAACTGATCGATCAGATCATAAAAGAGCCTTTAGGCGGAGCTCACAGTAATAAAGAAAAAGCATTTTTGGTAGTTGCAAATGCAATCGAAAAATCATTCAAAGAATTAGAAAAATTATCCCCAGAAGAATTAGTCGAAAAACGTATGGAAAAATATTCCAAGATGGGAGAATTTAAAGGATGATTCCACTAAAATCAACTCCTCCCAAAATCCGAAGATTCAGCTTCGGATTTTTTTGTAACTTATTAACAATAAAATTGAGTTGTTAACAGTTCAATTGTTGAAGACCGGTTAATATACAGTACAGAAAAATTTAAATTTCTTTTAACATTTTATTTACATTCGTCCAATGGAAAAATTGAAACCTCACACTTCATTTCAAACCCGATCTTCGCAGGTCATTTCTTTGGAAAAGGGAAAATTGCCGCCACAAGCAATTGATTTAGAGGAAGTTGTGCTTGGAGCCATGATGATTGATAAGAAAGGTGTAGATGAGGTGATCGATATCTTAAATGCGGAGGTCTTCTATAAAGAGGCCCATCAACATATATTTGAGGCCATTCACCTGTTGTTTGAGAATAGTGAACCGGTGGACTTATTAACCGTTTCGGCCCAGTTAAAGAAAAACCGTAAGCTGGAGGCTGCCGGAGGGGAGTTTTACCTGGTACAATTAACCCAAAAAGTATCGTCTTCAGCGCATATTGAGTTCCATGCCCGAATCATTCTTCAGAAATTTATTCAACGTAGCCTGATTAAGATATCGAACGAGATCATCGAAGACTCCTATAATGAGACCACCGATGTGTTCGATCTCCTCGATAATGCCGAAGCAAAATTATACGAAATAACCCAGGGCAATATTAAAAGATCTTCCGAAACTGCCCAAAACCTGGTGATTCAGGCAAAGAAAAAGATTGAAGAGATCGCAAACCAGGAAGGGCTGTCGGGTGTACCTTCCGGATTTACCAAGGTTGACAAACTTACTTCAGGCTGGCAACCCAGCGACCTGATCATTATCGCAGCACGTCCGGGTATGGGTAAAACAGCACTTACCCTGTCCATGGCGAGAAATATTGCTGTAGAACACAATATTCCCGTGGCATTCTTTTCCCTGGAGATGTCGTCTGTGCAACTTATTACGCGACTTATTTCTTCGGAAACGGGGCTGAGTTCAGAAAAACTGAGAACCGGGAATCTGGAAAAGCACGAATGGGAACAACTTAATGTAAAAGTAAAGGGCCTGGAAAAAGCCCCGCTTTTTATAGACGATACACCATCCCTATCTATTTTCGACCTGAGAGCCAAGGCAAGACGTTTGTCGTCTCAACACGGTATTCAGCTGATCATTGTGGATTACCTCCAACTGATGACCGCCGGTGGAAGTCAGAAAGGTGGAAACCGCGAACAGGAGATCTCGACCATTTCGAGAAACCTTAAAGCCCTTGCCAAGGAACTCAATGTACCAGTAATTGCGCTTTCACAGCTTTCCCGGGCAGTTGAAACCAGGGGTGGGAGTAAGCGGCCGCTCTTGAGCGACCTCCGTGAATCAGGGGCCATCGAACAGGATGCCGATATCGTTTCCTTTATTTACCGGCCTGAATACTACAAGATTGATGAGTGGGATGACGAAGATCGAACTCCTACCGCAGGGCAGGCCGAATTCATTGTGTCTAAACACAGAAACGGAGGCCTGGATGAGATACGATTGAAATTCATAGGGCACCTCGGGCGATTCGAGAACCTGGAGAGTTTCGATTTCCCAACCGAGATCCACTCGAGGATGAACGATGCCGCCAACGACGATACCTTCAGAACAGATAAATTCCCATCTGCCGATGAAGCTTTCGGAAGCAGTATGAACGACGATCTCACGGCCGACGACGATAATGATGTGCCATTTTAGCAATTTTATAATTTAGCTGAATATTTGACGTTAAAAATTTGAGTCACAATTTTCGATTCCTTATTTTTAGCCTACTTTGAACTACAAAAATATACTCCGCAGACTTTTCGATACCAGAGCCGCAGGGATTTACTTTATCCTCTTTGCTGCAGCAATCGGTATCGCCACCTTCATCGAAAACGATTTTGGAACCAGTGCAGCCCAAAAGGTAATCTATAAGGCCCGTTGGTTTGAACTCCTATTGCTCTTATTTGGTGGTGCCATTATTTACAACATTATTCAGTATCGTATGATTCAGCAGCGAAAATGGGCATTGCTGATGTTCCATTCGGCTGTGATCGTTATTATTATCGGTGCGGCCATTACCCGTTATTACGGTTTTGAAGGGGTAATGCACATACGCGAGAACAACAGCGCCAATTCATTTCTTTCAGCCGATACCTATTTGAACTTTAATTTTGAAAAGGACGGAGAATCCTACCAGATCTCCGAACCTGTGCTGTTCGCCTCCTTAGGGAATAACAATTTTGAAGAATCCTATATGATAGGAGAGTCGGTAGTCAATGTGCGGGTGCTGGATTTTATTCCCAACCCCAAACAGGATATGATTCCGGTGGTTACCAATGGTATGCCCATGATTAAATTGGTCATAGCAGGAGCAGGGGGCAGGGAAGAATATATCATCAGGGAAGGTGAGACAAGACGTATAGGGAGTTTAATCTATAATTTCGGGAACAGTGTAATACCCGATGCCATAAATATACGTGCCAACGATGGCCAATTGTCCTTTATAAGTAACCGGCGGTTAACTCAAATGATAATGGCTACTCAGCAAAGGGATACTATCAACCCGGATGGAACTTACCAGCCTTTGGCACTGCGTGCTTTATATTCGGACGGGATGTCGAATTTCGTATTCGCCGATTTTCAGCCATCAGCAGAAATTGTGATCTCTTCCGAAGACCAGAAGGTGAAGAACGAGAGCCTGACTGCGGTAAAGTTGGAGATTTCCGTCGACGAGCAGGTTAAGACGGCTCATGTCTACGGGAGAAAGGGCATGACCGGCAATCCATCAAATCTGAGGTTTAACGACCTTGACGTGGCGGCTTCCTATGGTTCGAAAGTTGTTACAGTGCCATTCAGTATAAAATTAAATGAGTTCATACTCGAAAAGTATCCGGGCACCAATAGTGCCGCTTCCTATGCCAGTGAAGTTACCTTGCGTCACCCGGAAGAAAACGTGACTATGGATTATCGTATCTATATGAACAACATCTTGAACTACGACGGATATCGATTCTTTCAATCCTCTTTCGACAGGGATGAAAAAGGAACCTACCTCAGTGTAAACAGCGATTTCTGGGGAACCTTGGTTTCCTATATCGGTTATGCATTGCTTACCCTGGGGATGATACTTACCTTATTCAGCAAAAAGACTCGTTTTTACGAACTGCGTAAAAAGATCAGTAAACTAAGATCCAAAAGCGGCACCTTCATATTTGCCCTGCTATTATTTAGTTCATCTGCAATTTTTGCACAGCAAGCACATATTCAGAATGCAGTATCGGAAGACTTTGCGGAAGAATTCAGTTCGGTAGTTGTCCAGGATTTTAAGGGTAGGATGAAGCCGATTCATACACTCTCACGGGAGATTCTGCGCAAGATTTCGAGGAAGGAAAGTTGGGACGGTCTAACAGCCGATCAGGTTTTGCTGGGTATGTTCGTAAATAAGGAAGACTGGTACAATGTAAAACTCGTTAAACTGGGAAAACACAAAGATGTACAGAAGTTAATGGGAGTAAGCGGAGATTATGCCTCGTACAGGGACTTCTTCGACGAACAGGGCGAGTATAAGTTACGTGATGAGGTAAGGCGGGTTTACGCGATGGAACAGAAGGACAGGGGAGTCTATGCCAAGGAACTAATCAAAATAGACGAGAGGCTGAATATTCTCAGTATGTCTTTTTCCGGAAGCCTGTTGAAGATTATTCCAAATCCATCCAATCCCAATAATACCTGGGAAGGTTATACCGGCCATAGTCATAACGACGGGCATAATCACAGTCCGGTCGCAGCCAACTTCTTTAATGCCTTCGGATCGGCACTGAAGCAGGCAACCAATACGAACGACTATAAGCATGTTGGACATCTGCTAACCGAATTGCGCAACTATCAACAACAGAAAGGCGGAGACATCATGCCTTCCGAAGCAAAGATCAATACCGAGATTCGACTCAACAAGATGAATGTCTTTTCCAGGTTGTCCGGATATTATATGCTGCTGGCGGTAAGTTTTCTCTTCTTTTTATTTATCTCGGTTTTTAAACCTTCCTGGAAGCTGAGAACTGCCTACCGCATACTTTTCGCCCTAGTGCTGCTGGGCTTTGTCTTCCACACTATAGGATTAGGCATGCGTTGGTATGTTTCGGGCCGTGCTCCCTGGAGTAACGGTTATGAGTCCATGATCTATATTGCCTGGACAACCACCCTGGCGGGAATACTCTTTACCAGGAAATCTTTTGGCGGACTTGCAGCCACTATGCTTTTGGCGGGAACCATTCTTTTTGTGAGCATGCTAAGTTTCCTCGATCCTGAAATTACACCCCTTGTGCCTGTGCTTAAGTCTTACTGGCTAACCATTCACGTATCCCTGGAAGCCGGAAGTTATGGTTTCCTGATGCTTGGTGCTATAATCGGGCTGATAAACCTGATCCTACTGATGTTTGTGACCAATTCCAATAAATTGAGAGTGAAGAGGATCGTACAGGAAATGTCCTATATAAGTGAGATTACTCTTATTGGTGGCCTCTTTATGGTAAGTGTGGGAACTTATCTAGGGGGCGTATGGGCCAATGAATCATGGGGCCGCTACTGGGGCTGGGATGCTAAAGAGACCTGGGCTCTTGTTACAATTCTCGTGTATGCGTTTATCCTGCATATGCGATTCATTCCTAAACTAAGAGGGCTCTTTGCCTATAATGTGGCGACTATATTCGGCCTGGCCTCGGTGATTATGACCTACTATGGAGTAAATTATTACCTGTCGGGTCTGCATTCGTACGCTACAGGCGATCCGGTGCCTATTCCTAATTGGGTGTATATCGCAGTGGTATGCATCTTCGCAATAAGCGTAATTGCTTACTTTAGAAAGCGCAGAGTAGGAAATATTTCTTGATTAATCCACAACTACTCCGTTTTCCAGAATAAGATCGTAGCGATAACCGGCACCAAAATCACGGTTCAGGCTAACTTGCGCCTTCATCGTCACGGTCTGGCCTTCGGCGACAAACGTATTTGACGTCACAACTAAATCGTAATCGTCCTTGCTGCCGTCCTTCAGATGTATCCAGTTTCGTTCCATAATGTTAGGATTAACTTTCACACATTTACCTGTTATCTGAACGGTCTTGCCTTCGTATTTTTCCGGATTGGCAACGATCTCGGCAATTTTGATTGATCCCTTGTGCTCAATGATTTCTTCGGTATGTGTAGGAATGTCTTTTTTCTGACTGAACTTAGTTTCTGAAAAATCTGCCGCCTGGCCACCGGTTCCATGGTTGTGCGACACCAGGTTGGATACCAGGTAGATGGTGTCGAATACCCGGTTGTGCTCCTTGGATTCGAAATTGGTCTTCAGCAGATCGTTTCGGTAATAATAGACTTTTCCTAGTTCTATATCCTGTTTGGCTGTTGCGATCCAGAAATTTTTACCACCTTCGGTAACTTTAATGTAAACGTACTTTTTGGTAGGTAAAACTTCCTGGGCCACTACGGTATGCAGATTATCGGTGAACGAACCTGAATTTGAAGTTTGGTTGGTCTGCTGTTCATTAGAACCTTCTTCTGAAAAGATCCCGCTGGAAACCACAGTGTTGTCTGTAGAATTTGCCGTGAGTACTTTGGGTTTATTATTGCAGGATACGATAATCAGTGCAAGAAGTAGGAAGGGGAAAATATTAAATTTCATAAGTCTTATTTTTTATTTTTTGAATAAAATCTTTTGGATAACCGAACATAAAACCGCATCATATTTTCTTCTCCGAAGGAAGAATATTCACCGGAAACAGCCAGCTGCCAGGTCCGTGTAAAATTGTACGACAAACTGCCTCCGTAATAGTTTTGGGTATATTCGGCCTCTAAATTCTCGTAACTGTAATCGGCCATTCGGAAGTAAATGTCCCCGTATAATTTACTTTTCACCAGATCGCGGGAGTGTCTTACGGAAAGTATATTACTGGTGAGATATCTTGATGCATTGGTATTATACGATACATTAATTCGTCCTCCGATCTTTGGGATTCTGGTCAGCGTCACGTATCCGTATATATTGTCGGATTGATTTTGCTGATCGCTTTGAAACCGACTGCTGTAACTCGCACCCAGCCAGACAATTTTAGCAGGCCTCACATTCAGGCGAAGCCTCAATCCTTGTCGTGCAAGATCGTCGTCCAGTAAACGTTCAATTTCGGTTTGAAAGGTTTCGTAGTAGATGATTCGTTTGCGCGAATCGTATGAGATCATGGCGTTTACTGCCCTACTGAACCTGTATCGAGCAGATAGATATAAATTAGTAAGCCTGGATGTTGCTCCTTCGTCACCAAAGATATCCAGTTCCATGGCTGCAAAAAGATTTAGATCTGAAGCTATGGTACTGTTGTGCTGAAAGAACAGATAACGGCGATCGGTTGCCCCGTCGTTCGATTGTTCCATGGCTCCGAGTGTTGTCTGACTGAAAAAATCGGCCGAATTGGTCTCGATTCCTAAATAGCCGCCATATTGTAATAGTGCACTGTTAAACCCATAATCGAAGAAGTCGGGTCGGTACCCGCCTATGCCGCCAATATAGAAGTTACCGAAATATTTTTCCACTTGCAGGCCGTCGTTGGCACCTACTGAAGATGCCTTGGGATTGATCTTTCTTCCGGCGGTTAACGAAAGACTTTCGGTAGCATCGAAACGTACGTTCAAATTATAAACATTAAATATACTTGTCCGTCCGTCGTAATCTGCCGGAGTGACCACAAGCCCCCTGTATGCCAGGTTACTTTCGATCGAGAACTTCGAATCTCCTATATGATCGGCGGTTAACGCAAACCGGGCCTGGAATCGTCCGCGATTTTCCCTAAGGTTTGAAGTTGTATTATAACTTGCAACCGAAGCCCTCCCGCGGATACTTTCCTTATAAAGAGAAGATTCCTCCTTGTACTCCGGTTCTACATCAACGTTGGAAACAGGTGGCTCATCGACCACTATGGTTTCATCCGGTTCCGGATCTGTTACCGGCAGAATCACGCTAATGGATACGGTGTCGTCTTTTTTTACTTCACAGTTGTTAATTATGCTGCAGACCACGGAAGAGGTGGATTTTTGTTCTACCAGTAGACAATCGGTCCCGTTTAGCTTTAAAGTATCACCCTTGTTTATATCAGAAGTGTCGTCGAAACGCACGTAAACATTATTTGAGGTGACAAATGTTACTGTTCCGTTGCGTGTTTCAGCAGTATCTTGAGAATGGATAGAAATACTAAAGCTTAAGAATAATATGCCTGTTAAAATATTTCTCATCTACTATTCTTCTCCGGTTGGATGACATTGAAAACATGCGTTACTTTCATAAACATAGCCGGGTACATCTTCGTGTTCGTCGGCAGTCTCACCTTTAGGGTGACAGTTTAAACATGTAAAAATTGAATAATTATTTGGGTTGATATGGCAGTCGATACATTCAGACCAAACGTCGTCGTGCTTTCCGCTGTAGATTGGGAAATACATATTGTCGTGATCGAAGGTCGCCGGCATCCAGCCCGGGTTGGTGGTATGGCACTGGACACAGTCGGTTGGGAAGTTCGCTGCCTGGTGGTTTGGATTATTGGTTGCGACATAATCGTTCGAATGGCAGGCAAAACAATCGGTTGGTGTATTGTTGAAATTTCCGTTCTCATGGCAGGCGTTACAGTCCTGTATATCGTGTCCCAGCGTTAACGGGAAGAAATCGTGATCGATCGTGGCAGGCATCCATCCGGGGTTTGTCGTATGGCATTGCATACAATCGGTTGGAAAATTCCCGCTTTGGTGATTTGGATTCTGAGCCATGGCGTAATCGTCCATATGGCAGGCAAAACAGTCGGCCGAAATATCACTGAAATTTGAAACATCATGACAGGCGCTGCAATCCTGTATATCATGACCTCCGGTTAAAGGAAAGAAGTCGTGTATTATACCCTGGGCATCCCAGCCGAAGCCAAGCGGAGAGTGACATTCGATACAATCCTGAGAGAAGCCGGATACTACGTGATTCGGGTTATGGGTAGCAACGAAATCGTCTCGGTGACACTCGATGCATTCGTTTCCAAGCCGATTGAAGATAAGACTGCTTTCCATGGTATGACATTCCACACAGCTTACGTCGCTATGGGCACCTATGAGTGGAAATCCGTTTTGTTCGTGAAGTTCTGGAATATCGAATACCAACCAGCTTTCGGAAGTATGACAGCGCATACAGTCGTTGCCCACACTTCCGCTGTGCACATCGGTATGGCAGGAAAAACAATCTGTAGGCGTATTATCGAATACCAGGTCACTGTGACAAGATTTACAATCCACCACGCTGTGGGTGCCTTCCAGTTCAAAACCGGTTGTCTCATGGTCGAAAGCCATAGTGGCCGTATCCAATTCCCAGCCACTGGGGTTATGGCATTGAGCACAATCTATCCTCAAAGTATTACCGTGAGGCGACTGTGCGTAACCCAATTGAATGGTGCAGAACAACACTATTATAAATGACAGTCTTTGCAATCCAGCTTATTTAATTTATAGACCACGGTAGTTGTACCGTTATTATTTGTTAGCTCATGACAGGCGCGACAATCAATTTGTGCATGTCGGCCTGTTAAGGGGAAACGTGTATTGTCGTGATCGAATTTTTCCGGAAACCAGCTGTTCGTTACATGACAGCGCGCACAATCCGTTACCCCGTTTACCGCGAATGAGTCTCCGTGTACATTCTCATGACAGGAGGCACAGTCTGTCTCTAAGTTACTAAAATTTTGAGAGATTACATCTCCTTTTTCTGAAATTTCGAAATGACATGCCCGGCAATCCACATTTTGGTGAGCGCCGGTAAGTGGCCATGAGGTGTTGTTGTGGTTAAAACTAACTGCATCCCAGGACTCGCTGCCATGACAGGCAGTACAATCATTGTTCGGCATAAATTGGGCCGAAATAAACCCTTCGTGGAAATTGGCATGGCAATCAATACAGTCGTTTCCGATGGAGGTAAAACGCCAGCGGTCGTCGCGTTCATCTATGTGACAGGAGAAGCAAGGCGTGGCGAGATGGGCACCTTCCAGCGGGAATTCGGTTTGCTGGTGATCCTCTATGGTAAAGAGGGTAAAACTAAATGGACTTTGCACACTATGACATTGAGCACAGTCGGGACTTAAACCGTCCCTGTTAAACTCCCCCTCATGGTAATCGGCATGACAACTCTTACATTCTGCAAAGTCGATGGGCGTGGAGAAGCGCTCCACATGGCATTGTCTGCAATCCACTCCCTGGTGCATTCCTTCCAGGGGAAAATCGGTAATTGAGTGATCGAAGAAATCCATGTCCTTAAGTGCAAGGAAACTTTCTTCTGTATGGCATTTTGCGCAGTCCTGACCGTATTTATTGTCATGCGGATCGGTATGACAACTTACACAATCACTTTCCGGAATATTTTGACGATCCTGAAATATACTTGTAAGATTGTTGGTGTTCTGATGGCAAGCAAAGCAATCTATTTGTTTGTGCTGTCCGTTCAGGTCGAAATCGGTTCTGCTGTGGTTAAAACGGCCTTTCCCGATAAAATTGGAAAATGAGCTTTCGGTATGGCATTGGGCGCAGGCACCCGGTAATTGACTGTTGTGCGGATCCTGGTGACAGGCCTTGCAATCGCTGAATTCCATTCCTTTAAACTGTTGGAACTCTTTTCCATTTCTGGTGGTTACTTCATGACAGGCCCTACAATCGACGGTTTTATGTTCGCCTCTTAATTTGAAATCGGCCTGGTCGTGATCGAATTTTTGAACCGGGGTAAATGCATTCATATTGTGACAGTCCAGGCAATTGGTTGAAAGCGTACCCTGGTGATAATCGTCGTGGCAGGAGAGACACTGAGTGTCGAGACCAAGATAGGTATCCTTGCGGTTACGGATTTGCTGATCCCGGATATTTTCCGGGGCATGACAGGATTTACAGTCAACGCTCTTGTGAGCACCTTCAAGGGTATACCCGGTACGATTGTGATCGAAGGAATTGGTGTTAAAGCGTACCATATCGAAATTCCTGCCGTGATGTTCACTATGGCACTGAAAGCAATTCTGACGTTCCACTTGGGGATTGGCGTGCAGCCCGCGATCCTGCCGAATGAGGCTTTTAATCTCAGTATGACAGTCCAGGCATTTCGTATCGGATACTTGTGCCCCCAAATCATGACAAAGGGTACAGTTCCCCATCCCTTCCAGTTCACTGTGAGCCCTGGTTAGATCGCCGGGAGAGATCTGGGCCATCGCCGAGCCTGAGCTCAGCAGGAGCAGAATAAGTACGATACGTAACTGAACAGACATACAGCTGTTTAATGTTTTTTCATTATATAACCGAAACGCTTGGTAATTTCCACTCCGGCGCGTTCCAGAAAGGCCGTAGGCAAAAGTCCTCCGGCAAAAATATAGACCAGGTCGTTTTTAACTTCAAACTCTTTTTCGTTTTCATCCTCGTCGGTTATCTGAAAAATACAATTTTCTTTACTAATGGATTTTAAACTTGAGTTAAAAACGATTTCCAGTTTTCCTTCCTCGGCGGCTTTGTGGATATTTTCCCTGTTTTTTGGCTTCGATCGGGTAAAGGAATCACTTCGTACCAGGATCTTTACCCGGTTCTTGTCCATCATCAGCATGGCGGCTTCCATGGCCGAATCACCACCTCCCACCACGATAATGTCCTTGTCTTCGATTAATTCAGGTTCGAGCATTCTGTAAGCCACCTTTTCTGAATCTTCACCCGGGATTCCAAGTTTTCTGGGACTCCCCCTGCGGCCTATAGCGATAAGTACGTTATTGGCAAGATGTTCGTCTCCGGTTGCTGTTTGGATTTTAAATGACCCGTCTTCTTGTGGAATCACATTCTCCACTTTTACATTTTCGCGGATCTCTATGTCGTGTTCTGCGATCACCTTTTGCCATAACTCAAGTAATTCCTTTTTGGAAGTGTCGTACAATTTTACCTTACCGTGTAGCGGTAAATTCATGGGAGACGTCATTACTACCTTAGAGCGGGGAAAGGTGAACACGGTGCCTCCAAGAGAATCCTGTTCGAGGGTAAGACTGGATAATTTGTGTTTCTTTGCAGCAAGGGTAGCCGAAATCCCTGCAGGGCCGGCTCCGATGATGATCACATCGGTTAAATTCTTCGGATTTGGCTTTTTAGCCTTTACGATACTGTCTATGGCCTGTTGTCCCTGCTCCACCGAATTCTTTATGAGCCCCATTCCGCCCAGTTCTCCGGCAATGTATATTCCTTTCATGTTCGTTTCAAAATTCTGGTTTACATGAGGGAGATCCACCCCGCGGCTTTCAGTACCGATCCGGAGAGTTATGGCTTCAACCGGACAGGCATGAAAACAGGCGCCATGCCCCACGCAATTCGAGGCATTAATAACCGACGCCTGTCCGTCGACCATTCCGAGAATATCTTTTTCAGGACAGGCCTTTATACAGGCTCCACTTCCAATACAGACATTGGGATCTATATACGGATGAAGGGAAACAGGTTCATGTAACCCTTCTTCCTTGGCGATCTCTACCTTTTTCTGGGTTATTTTTGTAGCCTTGTTCTTTTTCCGAATGTAGAAGAAAATGATAAGGGCACAGAAGAGGAAGACCGTTCCGTAGGTTATTAACTGTTCTAAGAAAATATCGCTCATTAAAAAATCCATCTGTAACCAAAAGTAAATGCCACCACCACATGAACTACCACTATCACAAGCATTATAAGTGCAAACGGCATATGGGCCACATGCCAGTATCGAAATAATTTTTTCATTTTTTCCAGTCTTCCTATTTTCCTGGAAAGGGAACGCTCTTTCCGAAGCATATGAAGGATCGATTTTTGTTCCTTTCGGCTGATCTGTTCAGTGCTGAGCGCTTTTCTCAAATCCTTATAAGATGGTTTGGCAGTGGTGTCTGTTCCGGTAAAGTTATTGAATACCGCAATGGTATTGGGGGACAGTTCATACTTTTCGGTAAGAACCGATTCGATATCGAGTTGGGAATTCTTCACTTCTTCAAGGCTTAAAGCGCGTCCCTCTATGGTGCGGGGAATCTGCAAGTAGATAAACCGACCAAGTACGCCACTGGCCACTACGGCCACCATGCTCCAGAAGGCTATTGAAACAATTCCCCCAAATTTAAAAGCGGTATGGAACAATATCAATACCGGTCCCAGACTACAGAGAAAGATATGGAATTCGAGCAGGTATTTTAGTCGGACCCATTTCCCAAGAATATTATACCGTTTATGCAGTATGTATATGGAAACCCCGAAAAAGATTAAAAATGTACCTATCACACCCAGGCCCTGGCCAAATAGGCCGCTGGGTTTAAACCAATCGTGTCTGGGGTGATAAAATCGTTCCTCAAGTGGCGTGGAATAATATGAATAGCCTGTATAAGCCAGATAGAAGGTTACAAGGATCACTATGAGAGCCATGGACCAGATATAAGCTGTGTGTGTTAATTTGTTCAATGTGGATTATTTATATAATGGGCTTAAAATAATAATTTATTCATGGTTATAACAGCTTGAACGGATTATTCCCTACCATTATTTTAGAATTAGTCCAATCATTAAAATTTGGCTTAAAATTTGTCGTTATATTTACATGATGACGAAATTCTTATCGATTTTATTCCTGTTCTTTTTTGCATTTCAGGCTAATGCTTCCTACATCCTTATCCCCATGGATGCCGAAGGCCAGAAAGAACATTTAAAGGCTTATGGTATAACCTACTGGACTTTGGAACGCCAGCAGAAAGTAAAATGGTTGCTCAATTATCGCGG
This sequence comes from Pukyongia sp., assembly GCA_030148705.1. Lineage (GTDB taxonomy): Bacteria > Bacteroidota > Bacteroidia > Flavobacteriales > Flavobacteriaceae > Pukyongia. The sequence continues at coordinate 6,041 of JASBSY010000010.1, read as the reverse complement.
CGGGTCTTTCCTGTTACCCGATGTTGAAGAGATTAAAAAAGAATGCCAAATCAGGGGAGTTTCATTTGAAATCATTTCCGATTCTAAGGCCGAAGAGATCCTGGAGCTGATAAGCAGTCCCAGTCAGAATATGGAGGCGGTAGTGCTGGAAAAAGCGCCGCGGATAGCAGTATATTCGCCTAAAGGCAATCAACCCTGGGATGATGCCGTGACTATGGTGCTTACCTATGCGGAGATTCCATATACTGTGATTTATGATGAGGAAGTATTGCAGGACCAGTTGCTATTATACGATTGGCTTCACCTTCACCACGAAGATTTTACCGGTCAGTACGGCAAGTTTTATCGGGCCTACCGATCGGCACCCTGGTATATAGAAGAAAAACGCAAAGCAGAAGAACTGGCGACCAAATTAGGCTATAGCAAGGTTTCCGAAGCTAAGAGGGATGTAGCTCTGAAGATACGGGACTATGTTATAGGAGGTGGATTTATGTTTGCCATGTGCAGTGCGACAGACAGTTTCGACATAGCCCTGGCCGCTGAAGGCGTAGATATCTGCGAACCTATGTTCGACGGTGATCCCAGTGAACCGGGTTATCAAAGTAAAATCGATTATAACAAGACTTTTGCTTTTAAGGATTTTATCCTTGAAAGAAGTCCTATGGTATATGAATTCTCTTCAATAGATATGACTCAGGACCGAAGGATTATTAAGGAGACGGATTATTTTTCATTGATGGATTATTCGGCCAAATGGGATCCTATTCCCTGTATGCTGGTACAAAACCATACTTCGCTCGTTAAAGGCTTTATGGGGCAGACCACTTCCTACCGGCGCAGTACGGTAAAATCGAATGTATTGATTATGGGTGAGAATAAGACCAACGGTGAAGCACGTTATATTCACGGAGTTAAAGGTAAGGGATTCTTCACCTTTTACGGGGGTCATGATCCCGAAGACTATCAGCACAGGGTAGGGGATGCTAAAACCGAATTAGCGTTGCATCCAACTTCCCCCGGGTACCGTCTTATTCTGAACAACGTATTATTTCCCGCAGCCAAAAAGAAAAAACAGAAAACCTGATTTATTGCCTTAAGGAAGCGTAAAAATCTTCAGGAGGAAGAATGGTAATTTCCACCCGACGGTTTATTTGTTTGTTTTCTGGGCTGTCATTACTAACCTTGGGTTGCTGTTCGCCATAGGCTTTGATCTTATAATTATAACCCGATTCGTATCCAAGCAGAGCACGAAGCCTGTCGACCACCGAATAGCAGCGATTTTCAGATAATTTCAGGTTGTATTCTTCCGATGCATCACTGTCTGTATGTCCTTCTACAAGAATAGTCGACCTGCCTATTCGACGTATGTTGGAAGCGAGTGTATCGAGGGTTGCATCGGCAGTTTCCTTTAATCTAAACTGGTCCACATCGAAAAGTACATCTGCCCCCACGGTTAATTTTACAACACTGTTTACGGCGGCTACCGCATCTATATCGGCCCCCGCACTTTTTCCGGCACATTCATCCTTAAGATCACGAAGTTTTACATAGTAGAAAACCATGGTCGAATCGATATTCCTGTCGGCGAAGTCAATACGTGAAGTGCCGCCCTCGGTTGTACCTGCAGCATACCATTTATTCCCGTCGGTACTAATTTCCACAAGGGTTCGTTCTCTCGAGGGTCCTACTTCGAAGACATACATATCGTCTCCTTTAAGATTCATAAACCCGTTATCGGTAAACTTTAAAATAAGATCCCCTTTACATCCAAGGGAGACAAAATCCGGGCTGCTGTAACTCTGGTAATTTGGTTCGTGCAGGGACTGAGTGCTATCCCTGAGATGCATTTGAGGCCGGGGATAGCCCAGTTTAAAACTAACTACCGAGTCGGCAAAGGAAACCTTTCCAAGTGGTAAATAAACTCGGGTGCCATCACTGCCGGAGAAGTAGTTTTGGTGTATCTGTGCCGGCATGGTTTGGCACAGCGATATTAAGGAGATCGCAAGTGTAATTCGCTTGATCACAGGGCGAGACTTTGTACTAAATTACAAATTTTAAACCAGGTTGTCCCTGCTAATTAATATTCAATAAAAAAGCCCGCTTGGAGCGGGCTTATGCGAAATAATAGGTTTTTGTCTTATTTTAAACTATCCACAACGGCTTTAAAGGCCTCCGGGTGGTTCATAGCCAGGTCGGCAAGAACTTTTCGGTTCAATTCGATATTATTGGCTTTAAGTTTACCCATGAATTGAGAATAAGACATTCCATGCTCACGAGCTCCCGCGTTAATACGGGTGATCCACAGGGATCTGAATGTTCTTTTCTTGGCACGGCGGTCGCGGTATGAATACAACATGGCTTTTTCCACGGCATTCTTGGCAACTGTCCATACATTTTTACGTCTTCCAAAGTATCCTTTGGCGTGCTTCATTACCTTTTTTCTTCTGGCTCTGGAAGCAACTGAATTTACTGATCTTGGCATATTTGTTTACATTTTTGTAGCAGGCGGTCGTTTTATTTACACTTTACGCTCAAACAATCTGAGCGGCCATACTCCAGGGTTATTTAATAGGTTAACCGGTTAAACGGTTACTTCAAACGAAGCATTTGTTTAACATTGTCTTCATCGGCCGGATGCACCACAGTGTCATGGGTCAATGCAAGCTTGCGTTTCTTCGATTTCTTAGTTAAGATATGACTCTTAAACGCATGCTTTCTTTTTATCTTACCTGTGCCTGTTAGCTTAAATCGCTTTTTTGCACTGGATTTTGTCTTTTGTTTAGGCATGTTTCCTTTTTTTAATAATTATTTCGCATCGTCCTCAGGGTTTATTCATCGGACTTCTTTTTATAATGGCTCCTTTAAGGGAGATTAATTCAATTTACTTTTTCTTGGGTGCGATAAACATCGTCATTCGCTTCCCTTCCAGTCGTGGCATTTGTTCTACCTTTCCGTAGTCTTCCAATTCCTGCGCCAGTCTTAACAATAAGATTTCACCCTGGTCTTTATAGATGATCGATCGTCCTTTAAAAAAGACATATGCTTTTAATTTAGCTCCGTCTTTTAAGAACTTTTCGGCGTGTTTTTTCTTAAACTCGTAGTCGTGATCATCGGTATTCGGACCAAACCGAATTTCTTTGATCACTACTTTTGTCGCCTTGGCTTTAAGCGCTTTTTCGCGTTTCTTTTGCTCGTAGACGAACTTTTTGTAATCCATCACCTTACAAACAGGTGGTTTCGCATTAGGGGAAATCTCTACCAGATCTGTTCCCAGTTCCGCTGCTATTTCCAATGCTTTTTGTCTGGGGTAAATACCTACTTCAACATTATCCCCGACCAATCGTACTTCTTCCGCACGAATCTTCTCGTTAATCCTGTGCTGGTCTTCTTTAATCACCCGTGCCGGGCCTCTACTTCTTTTTCTACGTATTGCTATGGCTTATATTTATTTATGGTCCGCCGAAGCGGATTGGTTATACTTTAAATTCGACACTTTCTTTTTGAATTTCCGCATGAATCATGTCGGAAAATTCCGAGACTGTCATTGTGCCGATGTCTCCTTCACTGTGTTTTCTTACAGAAACCGTACCATCCTTTTCTTCTTGTTCTCCTACGATTAGCATATATGGCACTTTCGTAAGCTCGGCTTCCCGGATCTTCTTCCCAATGGTTTCGTTCCGGTTATCTACAAGGGCGCGAATTTCGTCATTTTCAAGCAAATTTAAAACTTTTTCAGCGTATTTTTCATATTTTTCACTGAGTGACAGTATGCTAACCTGTTCGGGCATGAGCCAAAGGGGGAAATTCCCACCGGTATGCTCCAGTAATATAGCAATAAATCTTTCCATACTCCCAAAAGGGGCACGGTGAATCATCACGGGACGGTGCATTTCGTTATCACTTCCTTTGTACTGAAGGTCGAATCGCTCAGGGAGATTATAGTCTACCTGTATAGTTCCAAGTTGCCAGCTTCTGCCCAGAGCGTCCTTCACCATAAAGTCCAGTTTTGGTCCGTAGAAGGCAGCTTCTCCTTCAACAACCACGTAGTCTAGATTTTTATCTTCTGCGGCACTTATAATTGCTTTTTCAGCAAGTTCCCATGTGCGTACATCGCCTATGTATTTTTCCGGTTTGGAGAGGTCGCGTATCGATACTTGGGTACTGAAATTCTCGAATCCAAGCGAGCCGAATACATAGAGAACAAGATCGATCACGTCTTTGAATTCCTGATCGAGTTGTTCGGGGGTGCAATAAATATGGGCATCGTCCTGGGTAAATCCGCGAACTCTGGTAAGTCCGTGCAGTTCACCGCTTTGCTCATAGCGATAGACGGTTCCAAATTCTGCATACCGTTTTGGGAGATCCTTATAGGACCAAGGTTTGCTGTTGAAAATTTCGCAGTGATGCGGGCAATTCATTGGTTTCAGCAAAAATTCCTCATCGGCTTTTGGGGTTTTGATAGGCTGAAAACTGTCTTCCCCGTATTTGGCATAATGCCCGGAGGTTACGTATAATTCTTTTTGCCCAATATGCGGGGTAGCTACCATTTCGTATCCGGCTTTCTTTTGTGCCTTCTTTAGGAAATTCTCCAGTCTTTCCCGCAGGGCTGCCCCTTTAGGCAGCCAAAGCGGAAGTCCCTGGCCAACGCGATTGGAAAATGTAAATAGTTCCAATTCTTTACCCAGTTTGCGATGGTCTCTTTTTTTGGCTTCTTCGAGCAGGTTGAGGTATTCGGTAAGGTCTTTTTGCTTCGGAAAAGAAATTCCGTAGATTCGTGTAAGCTGGGTGTTGTTTTCGTCTCCTCTCCAGTAAGCACCTGCTATGCTCATCAGCTTTACGGCTTTTACTATTCCTGTGTTGGGGATATGTCCACCGCGACAGAGATCGGTAAATGTATCGTGGTCGCAAAAGGTAATGCTGCCGTCTTCCAGGTTCTCTATAAGTTCAACCTTGTATTGGTTGTCTTGGTTTTTATAGAATTCGAGGGCTTCCGATTTACTTACTTCCCTCATTTTAAATTCGTGTTTTCCCCGGGCTATTTCGATCATTTTATTCTCAATGGCGGGCAGATCCTTGTCTGAAATAGTATGCGATCCCAGATCCACGTCATAATAGAATCCATTATCGATGGCGGGGCCGATTGTAAGTTTAATTCCAGGATAGAGTTCTTCCAGGGCCTGGGCCATTATATGTGCTGTGGAATGCCAGAAGGCTTGCTTGCCTTCATCGTCATTCCAGGTGTGTAAAACGAGAGAACCATCTGAGGTAAGTGGGGTAGTGGCCTCCACTTTGTGGTTATTGAAGGAGGCGGAAATAACATTACGCGCCAGACCTTCGCTGATGCTTCGTGCTATATCCATAGGGGTAGTACCCGATTCAACCTGTTTTACACTTCCGTCCGGCAGCGTGATTCCAATCATAGTAATTCGATTTAGGCGGCAAAGATACTACTGTTTTCTTCGTTTCGCAATATGCTGATTGGAGTTTATGGGGGATAATTTTATAAGTGGTTTCAGGGATTAGAATGCTGTATATAGAATTTGTATTTTTCAGGGGGGTATGGAGAGGATTATTCGATTTTTGTGGGATTCTATTTTTGGAGCATTATATATTTAGGTAACACAGCTGCAAAAAAAAGTTATTGGCTTAATATTTGGGTATTCAATCGCTTAGCAGAAAGACCTAAAATATTTGGCAAAATATTTACGTTAATACTTGTGGATAATAAAATGGGGTGTATCTTTGCACCCGCTTTAACAAGCAACAAAAGTTCTTTAAATTAAGAGTGTAAATAGCAGGTTTCGAATTTATTTGAAATTAATTTTTAAAACCTTTGTAGGTTAAAAAAAAGTTGTATATTTGCACCCGCTAAAAACAACGGATTAATCTTTTTGCGTTGTTTTTTTTGAGTTTAAGAAAATAAGTTCATTGAGATATTGAAATTGACAGCGTATGATTTTCCATTGGAAACGATGGGGAATTGTATTGAATAAACTAGACTAAGTAAAGCTCTTGAGATTTTTTTGAGGTTTGAATGATTT
>JASBSY010000008.1 GCA_030148705.1 Pukyongia sp. | reverse complement strand
AAAAATAGATGATTCATTACAAAATTATCAAATTCGAGAATTAAAAATGGTTGACAAGGACTTTCCAGAAAACTTTATCAATACACAACCAAAGAATGAAACTGTTAACTGGAAAAATTATAATCTGAATGAAGCAAAATTGGTTTCTGACGAATATAATTACAATCACATTTTGTCACCACCACAAACTAAAAAAATAAAATTTGTCAAATACAACATTGACCAAAAAAAATATGATAGTCTAATCGAAAATAAAGAGCCATATACCTTAATACTAAAAAAGAAATGGTTGTGGAGTAAAAACAGAATTTGGAACAATAAAAAACTATATGCGGACTTTGTTGAAAGTTGGAAAATGGATGATAAAAACAATCCGGAAGAGACTGTTTATTTTCATTATTCTAAACCAATATATTCAGAAAACAAAAAATATGCAATACTTTCTGTATTTAAAAAAAGACGTTGTAACGGAAATGGATTTACAGGACTTTACAGAAATAACAACGGAATTTGGAAAAAGGTAATGGAATTTAATCAGGTGGAATCCAAAACTGTTTCGACACACATAAATTGTGAAGAATTAAAAATGGTTGACTATGAATAAAAAACTACTGGCAACATCGGCTATGGTACCATTACCTGGCTTTTGGCAGCCGGAAGCATTCAATTTCCAAAAAGATGTATCTTTAACTTAAAAGCGGTTCACTTGACCGGGTAAAGCCGGCATAGACGCGCGAGTTGGCAATGTTTGATGAAAAAATTAATTACAATAGTATTTATTTTAATTTCATTGACTTCTTGGAGTCATTCGGATAAAGATTATATATATCAATACGAAAATGTTACTGTTCGATTTAGAACTGGCTTTTTATTTGAGGAAATTGAAAATGCCAAAATTATAGGCCAATATGCTGCTTTACTTTGCAAGAATCAGAATTACACAAAACCAATCTTATTAGATTTTATACACGATTATGGGCATTACTATGAAGGAAAACAGTTAAGTTTTTTGAGCATCGACTCAGGCAATTATGATTGGATTAGTTATTACACTTTAAAACGCGATACCGTATTTAACCAAATAGTCCATGAAGGTGTACGATTATCTGATACTATAAATTATCAAGGAAAACTTCTAAAAGAGATTACGCTTATTGAACCTATTAATAGCGTAGATAAAATTATAGTTAGACATTTTGGTTTCCACTTCGAAGTTGAACATACCCTGAAATTAATTAAATATGCTATTGAGAATCCTGATGACATAAAAGAAACAAGTGTAACTACTAACTTGGAAAGTTATTTGTCAAATTCCTATTACAGACTTAAATCAATCCCAGAAAATAAAATTAATTCTATTGCTAAAAGGGCTTCCAAAGAAATTGATAAAGTCCTCAAAAATAAAATTTACCGCGAAAAAGACTCTATAAGCAGATATAAGGTATATCACTCATATTTTTTTAAAAACAATAAATATCACATTTTTGAAGGTCACGATAATAAAGAAACCATCATAGACTCCGTACAACAAGTTTATTCGATCCAATCCGTTAATGAAATAGGGAGTAATGATCTTTTCGTTTTTATCAATCCAAATTTATTTATGTTTTACATTAAGGATTTTTTAGAAGACACATATCAAGCATCAAATTACCAGAAAATTCCAATTGACGAATTTGAATATATAAACTTCATAGATTTGAACCTTTTCAAAGATGATATTTATGAGATAGACTATTATAATTTTATAGGGATGCCTCCTTTCAAAAGATTTCTCTATTTGAGGGAAGATGATGTTCTAATAAAGGACTTTGAATCATATATTGATTCACATCGGAGAATTAAAAAATAAAAGTTCCGCCAACTTCGGCTATAATACCATAACCTGTTTGATGACAGCATGAGCCGCTCAATTTCCAAAAAAATGTATCTTTAACTTAAAAGCGGTCCGCTTGCCCAGGTAAAGCCGGCATAGACACGAGAGTTGGCAAACATTTTTAAGATGATGAGTAAAAGGATTTTTTCGTCCAGTAATTTTCAGTTATTTCTACTTTTAACACTATTGCTCATTATTGAATTATTGATATACAAATCAGCTAATCAACTTTTCGTTTCAGACTACACATTTGGTTTGTTTTTCAAAATATCTCTTAATGTAGTACCATTAATATTTTTATGCTTTCGAGAGAAACTTGCCTCACTTTTAACTATGCTCGCAATCGCGGCATTTGTTATACCACAGTACATCGTTAAAACTAATCACCTAATAAAATTAAAAGAAGAAGCTTCAAACATTGTATCATATGTTTATACGTATAAAATTGATAATAATGAGTTTCCAATTAATCTTTTAAATTACGACTTTGAATATCCTCAATTAAAAGAAAGCTTTACCTATCATAATCTTAAACAAAAAAATTTAGACGATTTCGAATTAGTCTATTACATTGACTCAGAAGATCAACCACATTGGTATAAAGATAGTCAAGGTCCTAAATGGATGTTCTATGATCCTTAAGTCTTAAGAGAATATAAACAGTAGCCGACATCGCCTATACCGCCTAACCTCTTTTATGGCAGCCATAAGCCCTCAATTTCCAAAAAAATGTATCTTTATTACAGCTGCGGTTCGCTTGCCTGGGTAATACCGGCATAGCCGCGCGAGTTCCCTACAATTATGAAGAACATCTTTGCAATAATATTTTCACTCATGATTGGACATTCTGTTTTTGGACAGAATACACCTATTACATTTGTGAATAATGAAAGAGTAGATGATACTTCTGAAATCGGATTAGATTGGGATGAACGAATTAGCGAAATCACTCTTAAATCACAAACAGAATTTGTATTTCGGAGTTTTCCAATGCCATCGAGTTGCTTTTCCTGGAGAGAGTATAATGGAACTTGGGAAAGGAAAAATGACACACTCATTTTTACCGACCACTACGAAGTTGTTGAAAATGATGCACGATTTACATTTTCGAACAAAATTGAGAACAAATTTTATCTATTAATTTTTCGAACTGACAAAAATTCAAAATTATCTAACAAAAATGTTGAAATACAATTCGTCTATGATTATGAAGCGGATTTGCAGGTCGTCAAACGCAAAATGGAATTGGATAATAATTTTGATTTAAAAATTCCATTCAGTGATATTCCTAATCGAAAAAAATTAGCATCTATTAGATATGAATATTCTCTGCCAAATGGTGAAAAAAGATATGGTTACTTAACGGAGAATCAAACTGTGAATAAAAAAGAGAGCGAACTACCAAACCATATCGGAATTACATTTGTTGAGAATCCTCTCAAAGAAACTATCTATAGAATCACAAAGGCTATTTTAGCGGATAATAAGATTAAAATATTATCGAAACAAAAGAATAAGTCTGATTTACCAGATTATACAGCCGAAATTAAATTTAAGGAGGTTTATAACGTTAAATCCAAAAAATAACTAAGGACAACTTCGGCTATGGCACCATAACCTGATTAAGGGCAGCCTAAAGGCCTTAATTTCCAAAAAAATGTATCTTTATTACAGCTGCGGTTCGCTTATCCGGCTTAAGCCGGCATAGACGCGAGAGTTATGGGTAAGAAAAAAATGAATTTTCAAAAGAACAAGATAGAACTTCAAGAGAACGGATACTCGATTGTTGCTAAGTTGTATTCAGATTACGAGATCAATCAAATTTTATCTTGCATAGAAAAAGCGGAACAAAACGAAAATTCATTTATGAAAACAAAAGATTTGTTTGCTATCAGGCAATTATTCAAAAAAGTGCCTGGATTGAGTGAGTTGTTGTTTAATAAAAGGCTAATTGAATTACTTTCTGACCTTTCCGAATCTGATTATTTTATTACCAAAGCAATATATTTCGATAAGCCTAGCCAATCCAATTGGTTTGTTGCTTACCATCAAGATTTAAGCATTTCCGTAGACAAAAAATCAGACCTTAAAAACTACACAAATTGGACTTTCAAAAAAGGTCAATATGGAGTTCAACCACCAATTGAGATCTTAGAAGACACCATAACAATTAGAATTCACCTGGATAAAACTGATAGGAATAATGGAGCTCTAAAAGTAATTCCGAGATCTCATCTGAAAGGAATAGTTCGGGCTGACTTGAAAGATTGGAATACAGAAGACGAATATGTTTGTGAAGTTGAAAAAGGGGGGAGTAATGTTAATGAAACCTCTGACTTTACACGCTTCGAACAGAACAACGAACGGAAAGAAAAGACGAGTAATACATTTAGAATTTAATAAACATAATCTGACTGAACCCCTGGCTTGGTTGGAACATTATGGAATAAAAGCCAGCACACAACAACCCAAAAGTTCCTGTCACAAACAATAAGCACAAATTATTTTTTTACAATTCTTTCAACGTGATTTCCTGAATCTGTAAACACTTTAACAAATAGGAGACCTGATGCCAAACTGGCCAAATCGATATTGTCGAAATCTTCTATGACAACTTTTAATAATCGCCCGTTGATATCATAAATATTAATTCTATTAATTTTAAAATCACAAAGAATCGAAATAACATCATTAGTCGGATTTGGTTTAATTGTAATCCAAGTGGAATCGAAACTATTATTACCCAAAATTGTAAGATTTTCATACCACACTAAAATCTTTTCACCATTAGGGACGACTGAACTCACAAAGATATCTATATCTCCATCACCATCAATATCTCCGCTGGCAATCCGACTGGGAGCGGCAATCGTGTCATCAATAACATTTCTAGAACTAAAAGTTCCCATTCCATCTAAATTTTCATACCAATTAACTTTTATAGTGGCACCAACTTCGACGATATCGATATCATTATCGTTATCGACATCGATCATAGCTGCATTCACAAAATCTCCCGAATTAGCATTTATAAGCTGAGAGGCACCAAAGTTTCCCAGTCCATTTAGATTTTCACGCCAAATAAGTTGGTCATTCTTGTCTGAAACAATATCAACATCATTATCTCCGTCCACATCGGCCAAATAAGGATGATTTTCATATAATCCTGAAGCATCCACTATGTGCTGATTCCCGAAATCTCCGAGACCATCTGTATTCTCAAACCAGGACATATAAACAGTCCCAGATGAATTTGTTAAAACATCCAAATCATTATCGCCATCCAGATCGGCCAAGAGTTGTGTACGAGCCTGCGTGATGGTCGCGTCAATTGGTATGAGCGGACCAAAATTACCACTCCCCGGAAGATTTTCTATCCAATATAATCCCTGTCCATTTGAAACACCTAAAACTATATCAGCATCGTTATCACCGTTTAAATCGCCGGCGACAACCCCGCTTGCGCGTTTTAATCCGGATGCTAGTAAAATCCCTGAATCAAAATTACCACCACCTAAGTTTTTATACCACCAAACCTCATCATCATCGAAATAACTTACTACTAAATCCAGCTTATTATCATCATCAAAATCGGCCGTTGTCATGCTAAACGGTTGGGTTAATCCTACTTGAATCGGCAGTGGTTCTGAAAATGTACCTGCACCATCAAGATTTTGGTAAAGTGCCACTAGCCCTGAAGCTGCCGTAATAATATCAATATCGTTGTCATTGTCAAAATCGGCTGCTAATAAGGAATAGACAATTCCGGCTTCTCCATCAATTAGTTCGGCAGGAGCAAAAAACTGCCCGAGAATTATTTGACTCCAAAAAAGCAACTTAAAAAGTACTAATTTTCTCATATGATTAATAATTACGATTTACTCAGTTTTCCGGTTTAATTGTGACTGTCTCAGTTGTAGCCCCATCCATATAATTTTTTTCAATTTTGTATAAACCAGGTAACAAGTCCTCGATTAAAGTTGGACTATTTATTTGTAAAGAATCCATCGGTGTTATTGTCACATTAGCATTAAATACCCAATCGTTAAATCGGGTGACGCTTCCAGAATGTGGCGATCGATTCCAGTTATCATAACAGCGTCTTACACTTTGTCCATAATCATCCGGCAATTCGAAAACAAAGTCTATATCAATGGCCGTATGATTAGGATGGGTAATACTGTAAAAGTCGGTTTCATCTTTTAAAATTGATAGTTGTGCATTCTGAGTATAAGAAAACGAAACGTCATTGTATGGACTAGGGGACGGACAGTCACATTCACAATCTACAAAACGATAATTAAATCCAGGTTGAAACAAAGGTTTATTTGCGGGATCAGGATCTGGACCAGCTACGTAATATTCTCCTTCGTACGGTTCGTACAGACTTGCGATATCAGTAGTTCTACCTATCAAGGCGGGATTAATAGCAATCCATTCTTTCATCCTTATTCCTTGTCCTATGCTAAAAAGTTGCATGCAAGATTGATTGTTATAAGCCATATAATTCTTTGCTTCGATTGAAGATATTTGATATTCTTCACCTCTGCAATTTGTCCTACCGAATTGAGTACCTAGATATTCGCAGTTAAATGTATCATAAAATTCGAACCCATAAGAATTCGGTCCAAGACAGTCACCGTCAGGAAGTCCGTTGATTTCGCAATACTCGAATAGGTAATTGGGTTGTGCTGGTGTATCAATTATATCATCAGCACTATCGTCGGCATTAAATGGAGGGATTGCTGGATCTCGAGATTGCCATTCACAACCGATATAATCAGGAACCTCTGAATACCAACCGGTCCATGTGTGACTAAGTCCGAAATTATGACCAAGCTCATGTATTGCCGATGGGGAATCTATATTGCTTGGCTTAAGAACTGTCAAATCTAGATATCCAGCACCACCGAAATCTGTTGTGCCGCGGGGGACATAAATATTCAATGAATTTAGAATTCGAAAGTTGTTTGTGAGTATATAAGATCTTAAATCCTCTAATTGACATTGGCTTACAGTTTCATATCCATCAGGATCAATATTACTTCCGTATTGATCAAGAATTTCCTCGCACTCTTCAGTTTGATAATTAAATATTTGATGAATAACATCAGAAGGACTACTAAAACTCCCCATACCTAAGTACTTGAAATAAATTCCGATTGGGTTGAATACAATATTGAACTTTTGCACACTTCTAAGAGCATCTTCTTGAGTCAGTGCTTGAGGATGAATAGTTCCTTCCGGATTGTCAATTCGCCAATAGTAAATATTAAATACTACGGGATCCGTTGCCTCTAATACTGCTGGGTCTGTAGATCCAGAAAACTGATAACTGGAATCTGGCATCTCACTATCTAAGGTTACACATATCTCATTGTAATCCTGAGCGTGCAAATTAATAAAAAAGGTAGTTGTGATAAACAGAATAATGAGAATAATCTCCTTGTGGTAAACAAAATTGGTTAGCATGATTACTAGAAATTAAAATTAATCCTAAACTGATAAAGAATTCACAGCATAATTGTAGCAATGAATTACCGGGGAGAGGTTGAAAGTTACGTTTTTTATTTTAAAAGTTTTTATTTTTATACACACATCGTGAACAGTTTATGGAAAACCCAAAATTATTTGACCAACAAGTCATAGAACGATCTTCGGAACTTGAAAGACTTATATGTGGATGGAATCTAATTCCAGATTCTCCTGAGGGCGAATTTATTACACTAAGGCATCAGATCATTTCTCAACTTTACAAAGATTCAGATAAGAATAAAATATCGAATATCATTTAAGGAATTAAGCACTAATTATGGCTTAGAAGTTTCGAAGGAAGATTCCCATAATTTAGCTAACAAAGTCGCTGCATGGTGGAAAACAAAAAGGTAAATTCTAACAAAACTACAACAGGTCTTCACAGCTCAGTTTTGCTAATCATTAACAATTTTTCATTCAAAAAATCGATATATTTAGTACACCCATCAAGCGGCTACCGGCTTTGTCCGGCCTTCGGCTTTGCTATCTCCTCAGGAGCAAGCTAAAAACTTCTATCCTGAAATAATTTTAAGAAATGAAGATCGAATTAAACCATACAATTGTACCGGCAAAAAATAAGGAAGAATCTGCAAGATTTCTCGCGGACTTATTTGATTTAGAAGTTGGCGACCAAAGCCCCGGAAGTCCTATTGGGCATTTTGCGGTACTCAAGATTGGCAATGTTTTTCTGGATTATTATGAACTTGAAAATTTCGAATTTCATCATTACGCATTCCTTTTAAGTGAAAAGGATTTTGAAACTGTTTTAAACAGAATAAAAAAACAGGGAATACCCTTCAGCGCCGACCCAAGATTTAAACGTATCGGAGAAATCGATTATTGGCATGGAGGGCCTAGAGTTTATTTTAAGGATCCGAATGGACATAATATTGAACTTATAACGCGAACCTTATGAAAGAGAAAACGATAAAATTATCAGAAGAGATCGAACTACCCGCCTCCGCGTCGAAAGTTTGGAATCTTCTTGGGGATTTCAATAGTATTTCCAGCTGGCACCCTGTGATAAAGTCGAGTTCCTTAGATGAAAACGGAAGAGTTCGTCGGGTAAAAATCGAGGATGATGCCGAAAATGTGGAGAAGCTGATTGAATACGATAAAAAGTCACGCTATTATACATACACTATCCTTGATGGACCACTACCCGTATCGGATTATATTGCAAAACTTGAGGTTGAGAAAATTACTGATAATAGTACAGCTGTTAAATGGTCGTGCGAATTTATGGCCGATGGTGTTCCTGACGCAGAGGTAGAGAAGAACGTTCAAAAATTTTTTCAAGCGGGATTAGACAATTTAAAGAAAATTTTTAGCTGATTTCCCGAGAATATTACAGCTTGTAAGCCCAAGTTTTACCGGGGCTTGGAGATTTGCATTAAATTTAAACCGACGAACAAATGGCTCACGGCCATTTCCCCAGGATTTCTTTCACATCCTATGGCTTCTGCTAAGCCTTTCACTTCTCCGTTTTATTATTTTTTACACCTACTAAATTAATTATCATACATTTAGACAAACCAACCATCTGTGATAAAATTTTTTAGATTATCGAAACTTAATTTTGTGAAGCAAAATCAAAGGTCTAGTAGACCTTTGGTTGAGATACCCGCTTGCGGAAAAATAAAAGGCAACTATTATGATTAAGTTCTTTAGAAACATTCGTAGGAATCTACTCTCAGAAGGCAAAACCGGCAAGTACCTCAAATATGCAATAGGAGAAATAGTTTTGGTAGTGATTGGGATTTTAATTGCCCTTTCCATCAATAATTGGAATGAAAATCGGTTACAAAATCAGGTGTTGACCAACATCAATAAAATTATCGTCGAAGATTTAAGAAACGATGTCGCAGATATAAAACTCATATTACAGTCAAAGCGGGAAAGAGAAGGCTATTTTAATAAAGTATTGAACGGGGAAATGACAAAAGAAGACTATGAAAATTGCCCGGAATGTAAATTTCTTATCCTTGGTTCCCTCGATCTCTCCATTGAGAAAAGGGGTTATAATCTCTTAAATAGTTTCAGCACCTCAAAGATCAGCGTGGATAGTCTTTCAATTAAAATTGTTCAATTTTACACAAAACAACTTAACGAACTTACTATTGATAATCCATTAAGAGAAAACGATATAGAAAACAACATAACTCATTGGAAAGACAATTATACCTGGTATTCGGATTTTATAACCCAACGCAATAGTGATGGATTTATAGAATATGCATTAAATAATCCGGACTATCTCAATAGGGTGGCAAATTACTATTTGCTTAACTATACAATTTATACTCCACTCCTTGAAGCATTTAATACTGAAGCGATGTCTATCTTAAATGCGCTGGAACAGGAAGTGGAATAACGAAAGTCTGCTACGGTATAACAGACATAGGTGTCCTTGCTTAATTCATAATTTATCTATATTTAATCCCACAACCAAACTGCGAATATGTCTGCCGGTGGCTATAAGCCTGGGATCGACATGAGAAAAAACAATCTATGCGAATAAAAGTCATACTTATTAAACTTCTTATTTTAATAATCACGGGACACCTATCGGCTCAAGAATATTTTGAAGGACAAATTGATTATAAAATCGATTACAAGTCCATGAACGAGAATCTTCCAGAAATTCTTCTGTCACAGGTTATGGGAGACTCATTTACAGCATACATCAGAGAAGATAGATATGTTATGATTTACAATTCTAAAGCCGATCTGGGATGGACAAAAACAATTATAAGACTGGATCAAGGATATCGCTATATTGAATACGAAAACTCCGATACAATTTATAAATCTGATCTTAGGCAAAATCAAGCTAAATTAATTGAGTTAAGAAAAGACATAGAAGAAACCAAAACAGTATTGGGCGAAACTTGCCCCTCAATTAAGCTAAAGTATGAATCCACAGATCCAAATGCTATCTTTAAAATCAATGATGGCATCTATTATTATAGCCCTAAATACAAATTAAATGCTGACTTATACAAAATTTATAACTCGGGGTTTTGGAATAAGTATGTTGAATTGTCTAAAGCAATTAGTATAAGAAATGAGCATATTTACGAGGGGTTCTTTAAAAGTATCTCTCAAGCCGTAAAAATTACCGAATCCGAAATTTCTGATTCAATATTTATACTGAACGAAAATAAAATTATCGTAGAAGCTGAATGAAAGACTACCCAAAAAACTGACCAAGGGCAGAGGGCTGGTGCAGCAACCAGCCGGTGAGGCTGTATCGCGGTTTGTTGGACGCCAATACGGCATGGGGAACTGCCGCACTCTTAAACATTACACAGCGGGCTTCTATGGGTTCCACCAGGAATGAGGTGCCGTCTTTACGGAAGATCTCCAGCTCTCCCCCATCCCCTTTTTGCCAATGCTTATTCAGGTAAACAACCATACTTATCATTCGATTGTTCCTGTTATTAAACTGATCTAGGTGTTTGTCGTAATGACCGCCCTGTGGGTAATGGGCCAGATGGAATTCGTAGCCCGACAAGCCGAGAAAACAATAGCGATTGTAGATGTATAAGGTCTCATCGATCAATCTCCAGACCTCATCCAGTTCCGCATCTCTCTTTCGGTCTAACCAATACGTATAGTCGCCGCGAATATCCCGACGGATCACATGGTCTCCCAGGGCACCTATTCCGGCCTTTGTAAAGGCTTCGAGATGCGCCTGAAAGAACGTCTGAACCGTCTGCAACCGCTGCGCATCCAGGAAGTTATCTACGATAACGTAATCATGTAAGGAAAGCGTATCCATCCAGGAAAGCCAATCCTCCAGCTTATGGCAATTTTCCAATGTCTTTATAAAAGTTGGCAAATATATCTCATTTCACAATAGAAAATTAAAAAATCGCCACCGCGACCCGCTTAAGGCTGTCACGACTTGTTGATTCAGAATTCGTCCTGTTTAGAGTGTAAAAGTGAAAAATAATTTGCGTAGTTAAATGACTTCATATATATTTGTAGTCAAATAACTTCATTATGAAATTAAGAAGAGATATTTTTCAGGCAATTTCAGATCCAACCAGGCGGGCGATATTAGTATTACTCACCTCACAAACCATGACAGCCGGAGCAATAGCAGAAAATTTCGATGCGGCACGGCCTACCATTTCAAAACACATTCAGATACTCAACGAATGCGACCTGCTTGAAGCCAACCAGCAGGGCCGGGAAATATACTACCGGCTCAAGATCGAAAAAATGAAGGAAATCGATGTTTGGCTGGAACAGTTCAGAAAGATTTGGGAAAACCGTTTCGACCAACTCGATACTTTATTATCAACACTTAAAAACAAGAAAAATGAAAAATAATTTGCAATTCGACTTCCTTGTAGACAAGGAAAAAAACACCCTTACCATCGTACGTGAATTCAAGGCAGACAGACAATTGGTCTGGGACTGTTATACCAAACAAGAACTGCTGGACCAATGGTTTGCACCCAAACCTTTTACGACTAAAACAAAATCGATGGATTTCAGCAATGGCGGCCATTGGCACTATGCCATGGTGGACCCCGATGGCACCGAGTATTGGGGGTATACCGAATATCACGATATACATCCCATCGATTCCTATCGCACTGTCGATGCCTTTAGCGATAGTGAAGGTACGATCAATACAGACCTGCCCAGGGCAAAATGGTTGTTGACCTTCGCAGACAAGGATGCAAACTCTGTAGTGACTACGGTAGTCACCTACAATTCACTTAAGGATCTCGAAACAGTCATCAATATGGGAATGGAAGAAGGAATGACGGCTACCCTGGAGAAACTCGATGAACTTTTGGCATCATTAACTTAACAGACCGGATTTAAAAGCAACGTATTGTTGGTAGCCAATTTTAGTTAAAGGTAAGTTCGTTAACGAATGAGAAAGTTCCTTCTGTCTGGAACGGCTTCAGGCTCGAAAAGATCGACCAATTCAGGTTTCAGAATATTATCTGTTTTATTCCGGGCATAAGAGCTTCATTCACAAATAAGTGTATATTTGGACAACCCCGTGCCGATAAACTCTTTCGACACGGCAAACCATCACTTAAGATAGTGTAAGTTATCAGTGGTATTAAATCTATACGGATGAGTAAAATAGAGTCCAGGTTAAAAGAACTGGGTATTAATCTACCTCAACTGCCCGAGCCGATTGCCAACTATATCCCGGCAAAAAGAGCGGGAAATCTTATATACACCGCAGGCCAGGTACCCGTATACGAAGGTAAAAGCCACAAAGGCAGGCTCGGACAGGATATTTCGCTGGAGGAGAGTAAAACAGCTACCAGATTATGCGTTGTAAACTGCCTGGCCGCAATCCGGAGCCTGTGTCCGCTAGACAAGATTAAAAGCGTCGTTGCCGTACACGGTTTAGTTAACAGCACACAGGAAAATACGCAGCAAGCCGATGCGATGAATGGGGCCTCCGATTTTGTAGTTGAAGTGTTTGGTGAAATGGGAAGGCATACCAGGACCGCCGTTGGCGTAAGTGTGCCCTATAATTTTGCGGCTTCTGTCTATATGATAGTTGAAGTTAACGATTAAGATTCGCCGTCAGTGAACCCGAATAAATCCTTATCATTATACTTTTTAAAGTAAAGGCAAGACCGAAGCTCAGCAAGCTGACAACGGCTTACCCCTAAATTTTCAATATCCGTCTTTGTACTACAACCTGTAATTTTATCGATAAACCTACGCGCTCACTACACTCGAAGCAGCATTAGTCCTGCTGGACGACCGATGGTTTTACATAGATATTAATGAAAACAAAATAATCGAATAAGTAGACATATTAAAGCTGTAAAGAAGCACTTTCGGCACTTTAAAAAATTAAATCTTCAGTTCACATTTTTGTGATACAACTAATTAATTATTAGATTACATTTAGTACACCTTAACTTGGAGCCCAGAGACCAAACTAAAAACGGGGTGATTCCGAAAAACCACAAGAGTAGGGATTAATAAATATATGCCATGCCAAAATATGTCATCGAACGTGAAATACCGGGAGCCGGCGATCTGTCTTCCGAACAGTTGAAAGGAGTCTCGCAAACTTCCTGTGGAGTATTAAACAAGATGGGACCAGAAATACAGTGGGTTCATAGCTATGTGACTTCCAATAAGATCTACTGTGTGTACAATGCTCCAAATGAAGAAATGATTCGGGAACATGCCACTCAGGGTGGGTTCCCCGCAAATGCCGTAAGCAAGGTTTCAACTATTATCGACCCAACCACGGCCGAATAAAAAACATTGTTAATATAAGTCGTCAGCCGGGGGTAACACATACTACTGTTTAATCTCTAGTGGCTACCCACTACTTTTTCCTAAAATATACTTAGGGTTCCGCATGAAATTATCTGTTCGGCGACATATTGGAATATTCAGATAAGGGTCTTATTTAAATCAACGAAATCTTTATTTTAGTCTCTAATTATCGCTGTAATTCTCAACACGCCTCCATTACACGGCCATATTCCAAAAAATCAATATATTTATCTTGTTACCAACAATTTACAACCCATTCCATCCGGTTTTGGTTTGATCTTTTCAGAAGAAAAAGACGTCATTCTAAGAAAAGACAGGTAGAAGGTATATACGGTAAGGAATGAGATAAAGATTCGTTTCAATTAATCTTTAACCAACTTATTATGGCAACTCAGGCGCGAATAAACGTGTTCCCAAAGGCTCACTTTTGGTTGTTAATTCCTTTTGTCCTCACCATTGTCGGTTTTTATCTCTCTTACTGGAGTAAATTCACCGATGCCCCCTGGCGACAACATATGCACGGAATATCGGCAATTGCCTGGTATATACTTGTGGTTATGCAGCCCTGGTTAATTCACAATAAACCGGTAATTTTCCATAAAAGATTAGGGATTATAGGTGTATTCCTGTCCGGGGCAGTAGTTTTCTCGGCCCTACAGGTGATGCCACACCAGGTTGTTAATGAGTTTCTCCCCGATGTGCTTAAGTACGGGTTCTCATTCGCCGACCTCTGTGCCCTTGCCGGCTTTAGTATCTGTGTGATCGCGGGTGTCTGGAATGCAAAATACATCAATGTACACGCCCGATGGTTAATTTCAACCGTATTCTGGATATTGTTACCCGCCACTGCTCGATTGGTCTATTTCCCCCTCCTTAATATCTATGAAGGCAACCCGCCCATTACGTATTTACAGACCGTTTATCTGTGTTTTATAATAACCGTTCTCTTACCCCTGCTCTATTTGATCTGGCTGGATTACAAAAAAGAAAAAAAAGTGTACACACCCTATCTCTTTACCCTGATCGGGATTACTTTTTATACTCTCGCCATCGCACCTATGGGAAACTGGCAGTGGTGGATCGACATTTGTCATAATATTATTGGCAGAGGACTTTAGGTGATTAGGTTTAACACCTTTCAGCTGTAATCGGCACGATACAGATATAAACGCAAATAAAAAGGTTGTCACCAATGCGACAACCTTTTTGGTAAAAACAAACAGGACCGATCCTTAGTTTATCTTGATTATCTTTTGCGTAGACTTTCTTCCGTCTGTATCATATACCTCAACAAAATATAAGCCTTCTACAATGTTGGAAATATCGATATCGTATGGTTCCGAACCACCAGCAATTATCTCTTTAACGATCATTCCTAATTGATTGATCAGGAAAATTTTTGAAAGCGGAGCGACAGATTCAATGATGATGTTATTCGTGGCAGGAACCGGATAGACCGTAAAACTATTAGTTGTCCCGACATCCCGGCCCCCAAGTAATACAGGATCTTTAAAAATATAGGCAGAGCCGGCTCGGTCGATTTCGTTTCCTCCGGCGGCGTCGTGATCTTCCCAGGGTGCACCGGCGATGAGTTCATCCTGGTACATGGCTACACTCCAGCCGTAGAAGTCCTCGCCTACCGTATCATTCCCCAAAATAATCTGGTCTTCCACCCATACTCCGTTGGCCTCTCGTTTATAGAAATAGATCTCCCCGGCGTCAAATCCGAAGATATGCGGCGCACTTACAGAAATATAATTAGGTTGGATATCGGTGCTCCAGCCAAATTGTGCCGGTTCTGAAGCCGGATTTCCCAAAAGCTTCTGAACTTCGATCCACTCCCCCTGGCTGTTCTTTTCGAACACATAAGCGGCACCTTCTTCCGAATTAGCTCCGTAGGCACCAACCACCAGTTGATCGCCCGATAAACTTACCGAAGTGCCAAAAAATGAATTATTTGTCCCGTCTGATGCTACCAGGGTTTGCACATAGTTCCAAACTCCATTGACATCCCTTAGGTAAATATATACTGCTCCCTTGCGGCTGTCTACTTCACTGGCCCCAACGGCCAAATAATCGCCCGAGACGGAAACTCCTATTCCAAAGACATCGGATGCCTGTGGAGACGGACTCAGTATCTTTTGAGTTTCCTGCCAAACATTACCATTCCTCGTAAATACATAAGCCGAACCTGTCCAGGCATTATCCCCGGGAGCTCCGGCAATGATGGTGTTATTTTCTGCCGTAAGCGAGGTTGGGTTCATCCCCAATTTCGCATCCCCGCTCATATCGGAGGCAACCAATTTGGAGCTGTACTCCCAGTTATTGTTTTGATAATCGTAGACATATAAGGCCCCGGTTCGCTGGAGTCCGCCTACATCGGCTCGGCCGGCAGCTACGACCAGGTAATCGTTGGAAAATTTTGCGCCACCCCCGAATTCGGCACCGTCATTAGGATCGAAAGCAGTAAGACGCTGTGAATAACTCCAGTTCCCCTGGGCGTCTTTCGAATAGATATAAGCAGCACCTGCGGCGATAGTCTCGCGGGAAGCTCCCACGACAGCATAATTTTCAGTAATCGCCACGGAGGTTCCAAACTCGGCACGGCTCTCCCTGTTCTCACTTACAACTTTTGCACTTTGAATAAATTGAGCGTTTATGGTTGTAATTCCAAAAAAGTAACTAAGAACGATCAAGCTTTTGATAATGTAAATTCTTTTCATGTATGATTTTAAATTAAGTTAGGTTATGGATAATGAACCGGCAAATCAGCCTTGACCCCTCTATTCGAAAAAGGATTGCGCCTCGATTACCTATTTGAAGACTAAAAATAAGTCGAAATACGGTACCCTCCGCTCCTTTCTATGCGACAATTTGTGACATAGTCACCACAAAGTGTGACAATTTACCGGAGGGTCATAATGCTATGGTTAAAAGATAGCGTTGAATTATATTGTGATATACTCTAATATGTAACCACAACGGATGAACTCATTTTTAACGAAGCTTTATAGGAGATAATGCATTCATCTCCATCCAATTTAATTAAATTAGTGTAACTCAATTCGGAGTACTGAATTGGCTAAGTATTCCGGATAATTTATTATATATGAAGCGTTTACAATTTAGCAAGGATATAGAAGCTCCGGTTGAAAAGGTATACGAGACCATGCTCGGTCTGAAGGACATCAGCACTTACGAGAAATGGACGGCCGAATTTAACCCTACTTCAACTTATGAAGGGTCATGGAAGGAAGGAAGCACTATCTATTTTTTAGGTGAAGACGAAAATGGCAAACGCGGCGGGATGATTTCAGAAATCGAAGAGAATATCCCGTTCCGCTTTGTGTCAATTCGTTTTAAGGGGCTACTGAAGGATGGAAAAGAAATACTCGAGGGTCCCGAAATCGGAAACTGGAAAGACGGCAATGAGAATTATCTGTTTTCCGAGCATGCGGGAATTACTACTGTGATCGTAGAAGTGGATACTGCGCAAGGGTACGTAGATTATTTTAAAGAAGTCTGGCCAAAGGCATTGGAAAGCCTCCGTAAGATAGTTGAGAACCACGAATAACGATTCGGGTTGGTAAAGGTTTTCTTAAAATGTCTCACCTCGTCCGGAAAGGGCGATAAGCCTTTGAATTACAGATCTTCATTTCGCATAATATTTCAGTAGGCCCGAACTTCGGAATGAAAAAATGCCGTAAATTTGAATCTCAAAACGAACCATATTTTCGAATATTAAAACTTCGTTCTGCCGGTTACTTATGAGTTTTGGTTCTTTTTTTGAAGAATTGAAGAGAAGAAACGTCCTGAAAGCCGCACTGGCCTATATTATAGGCAGTTGGGTCACCCTACAAGCGGCCTCCATCTTATTTTCAATTTTCAACATTTCCCAGTTCTGGTTACAGTTTGTGGTTATTTCCCTGATCGTAGGCCTTGGCATTTGGCTGCTACTCTCCTGGTATTTCCATTATAACACCGGAAGTATCAGGCTTATAAAACCTATGCCAAAACCAGAAACTGATTCAGAGAAAAAACGATACCGACTAAATACCTTTATACTGTGGACTATCACATTGCTGTTAGTATGTATTTCACTGCTAATCTATTATGAGGTTAGGCCAACAACCGGTGAGTTACCGGAAGAACAACTGCTTGCGTCCACCAATAGTGCGGAGAAATCCGTTGCAGTGCTTCCTTTCCTCGATTTAAGTCCCGGTAAGGATCACGAGTACTTTTCCGATGGAATAAGCGAGGAAATCCTTAATTATTTATCCAAGAATCCCGAACTCAGGGTAATTAGCAGGACCTCTTGCTTTTCATTCAAGAACAAAGCGGCAGATATCCGGGCAATAGGACAAAAACTAAACGCCAATTATATTTTGGAGGGAAGTGTGAGACGTTCGGACAGCATCATCAGGATAACCGTACAACTCATAAGGGCCGAAGATGGATTTCATCTCTGGTCTGAAAATTACCAGCGAAAAATTACCGATGTTTTCCAAATACAAGATGAAATTGCAATGAAGGTAACTCAAAAGCTCCAGGCCAGCCTGTTGGGTGATAAATTTGAAGAAACCGATCCGGAGGCCTATACCAAATTCCTGCAGGCCAAAAGCCTTGGTTTTCGCTATAACAGGGAAAGTGCCGAAACAGCTTTGGATTTAATCAGACAGTCATTGTCCATCGACTCAACCTATTCTCCTTCATGGCTGCTAAAAAGCAAACTTCATTTCCAAATAAGAATATACGCCCAGGATACGAGCGCTCTGGCCGACGCTCAGTTTGCGGCCGAAAGGGCTATATCCTTAAACGCCCAATCTGCCGAAGCATATGCATGGCTGGGTCGTTTCCACGTACTAAATTCGAACTTCGGTGAGGCTTATATAAACCTTCAAAAAGCCTTATCCTTAAACCCCAATAGTGGGGAAGTACTTCGAAGTGTTTCTTCCTATCCCACGATTTCTCTGGAAGACAGGATCCAACTTATAAATACTGCCATCGTCCTCGACCCGCTGGAGCCTATAAATCATCGGACGTTGGCCATATACTACTTCTTCATGGGTAATTTTCAACAATCCCTGGAAGCCTTGGACACCTATCTCTTATACCGTCCCTATGGCAATGGCGATCATGGCTTACGAGCTGAGATTCTGGCCTGGCTTGGATGTGAGGAAGAAGCATTAATCGAATTAGAACAAGAAAAGGACAACTTCTCCAAAACATACAGCGATATTATGACCTCCCTGGTGCTGGGTCTCGACAATGCAGCCTCAAAGGTTGAAGAGAACCGACAGATCTATGAAGTTGAGCAGCCTTATTTACTGGCACAGATGTACGCTTATATGAATAACAGGGTGAAGGCCTACGAATTGTTGGAAACGGCATTAAGGTCCGATGACTACGATATGTACTTTCAGCTGAAAAACGATCCGTATATGTATGGCTTACATCAAGATGACCGCTATAGGAATTTACTTGAGAAAACGAACATGCCAAAAGCACTTGAATTAAATTTAAAGCCGGAAAACGAGATTATTAGAAATTATTTACCGGCACCGTAAATGCAATTTCAAGATTCATACTGTTATATCCCCTGTTAGGAAAGTACATCCCTGCATTCGATACATGCCGCATACTATAGCGTATGTCCACCATGGCAACGCCCGTATCATAGGTTATTCCCGTGGCGACGATATCGGTAAAGGCAAAACCGCGGGCGAGTCTTTCGGTTTCTGTATTTGAAAGGGTAGGCCCCACACTCCCCAACAGGTAGACAGCTGTCTTTTCGAGTAAACGATACTTTAAATAGGCCCCGAGATTCAGCACGAAATCCTTTACCTCTAATACGTTGGATTGACCAATTCTGGTCGAATGCGCTCCACTTTCAATTGGTTTCAGATGCTGATGCCGGCTGTTGTAGACTGCTGGCTCCACGCTTAAGCCAAAATGAAGTTTTCGCGGTTTCCCGAGCCGGTATTGAAGCAGTAGTTTATAAAAACGGGTGTCGTAATTGTAATTTTCTGAATGAAACGGAAAACTCTGTTGTGTACCACTTCCGTAACTAATGCCGAAGCGAATCCTGGAAAAATTCTCCCCGGTCGATTGAGATAAAAGCCCGGTGCTGAGCATTAATCCCAATATTACTGCTAAGAAACAATCCCTGAATGTAATTTTTAAGAGTGATACGGAACTCATGTCGGTGAGTTTAATAAACCTCACATAAGTACAATCTGGCAGGCTGCACCAATATGAAAAACCGAAAGAAATTGAGATTCCGAAAAAATATGAATGTCAAAAATCCGGACTTATTTACCTGAATGAATTTATTTGAATCGACCTGAGTTTAAACCCAATTGTGGCAGATTTACCGTGCGGTATGGTCCTTTTTATATGCGAGCGGAGTTTTGCCGGTTTGCTTTTTAAAGCTGTCGTAGAAAGCCGATTTCGAGTTAAATCCTGCTTCCAGACCGATGGAAGTTATGGTGTAGTTAGCAAATTCAGGATTGTTTAAATAAGCTTTGGCCTCGCGAATGCGTAAAGAGTTAAGATATTCAGGGAAGCTGGTGTTTAGTTCCAATTTGATCATACGCGACAAATACCCGGAACTGAGTTCCAGTGTATCGGCAACCTTTTCAAGCGAAAGCTGTGAGTCGAGAAATCGCTTTTCATTAATAAGCAACCTTTCAAAAGCGATTATATGATCGTTTCTCGAACTGTCAACAACCGAACCGTCCTGCCGGGCAATGCGGTGTTTGCGAATTTTCTTTTGCTCCTCCCTGATTCCGTATTTATACAAACCAATATGTCCCAACCAGTAGATCGTACATGCAATGCCTATCCACAGTACATAGAAATCGGGCTGAGCCCCGTCTACAAATTGGTTACGGTACGTAAGGTAACCCCATACCAGGGTAAAAATAAAGATTACATATAGTGTTTGCTTCAACCAGTTTAAGTCGCTCCGAACAACCGAAACATCGAATGTTCTGTACTCCTTTTCCACCCGGTTCACCCTTATTAAAAGAAGGATTAGCAGCAATAAAGCGTATAGTACCGAAAATGATTCATGAACTCTTACAAAATAGTAATAAACCGATATGAAATTTTGAGCTTGTACGCCCAGTACAAATCCCACCTTAAAAAGCAGTGTGATCACGAGGGCCAGAAGAAACGGCAGTAGCAGCAGTTTATGTTTTTGTACGTTAAAATCAGGATTGAGATATGAGTTCCCGTAAAAAAAGATCAGCACCGGAATTAGGGAAGCCCAAGGCAAATACACATAATGGTACATATCCGGAAGGGAAATAAGTCCTATATCCGGAATTACATACTGGAAATTGCCTATCGAATATACCAGGATAAGACTTGCCAATAAATAATTGGATTTCGATCGGAATTTTGGAGAAATAAAAGCTACTACGCAAAAGATAAATCCCTGTATAATTCCGGCAATAATTAGGGTGTTGTAGATATTGAATTGCATGGACACTTCATTCAGTATAAAAATAAAAAGTTTTACTTTAAGAAGAATAAATAATTAATAATTAGTTAGTTAGGCGCATAGGAAAGTAGCGCTTTCCATGTAGTTTGTAAGTTTGTTTTATTCGGAATAACAAATTCATGGATATCTGTTACTTTTATTATTCTAAATCGGCTATTTGCAGTCGGTGTCTATAGCAGTAATCAAGAAACCAATGAAACTCAATTCAACCGATACGGAAAATATTCTGGAAATTCTAAAGACGCGGTTTGATAAGAATACCAACCGTCATAAACAGCTCGAATAGCATTCAATAGAGAACAGACTCAAAAATAATCCCGACAAACTCTGGTCGCTGAACGAAATGGAGAAGACCGGTGGCGAACCTGATGTAGTGGGGCTTGATCCTGATACCGGAGAATTTATCTTTTTCGATTGTTCGCCAGAAAGTCCGAAAGGCCGGCGATCTGCCTGTTTCGATGAAGCAGCCCTGCAGTCGCGGAAAAAATTCAAACCCAAACACAGTGCGAGCGGCTTAGCCGACAAAATGAAGGTGGAACTGCTTTCGGAAGAAGAATACCATCAATTGCAGCAACTTGGAAACTTCGACACCAAAACCAGCAGCTGGCTAAAAACCCCAACGGAAATAAGGAAGCTGGGTGGAGCGATTTTCGGTGATTACCGCTTCGGAAGGGTTTTTATATATCACAACGGTGCCGAGTCTTATTATGCAGCCCGTGGTTTTCGCGCTTCCCTGAGAGTGTAATTTCCTCTGAAAAACTGTTCATGCCGGGCAACTAATTATAAAAAATCAGCGTCTTAATGATATACAACCTATAATTCATTAAAGATGAAACCAACTGCTCGGGTGATCCTGATTACCCTTCTCTCATTCGCTGTTTATTTTACATTGGACGAACTTTTTTTCCGGACTGTGAGAAAATGGTTTTTCGAGCTGACAGGCCAATTTGGTATCAGCCATATTATAACCTATGCGATTTCCGGAATTCCGTTATACATCGGAACTTATTTCATTGTGGCCCGTACTTCAGCATCAGAAAGGTTGGGACTGGATAAATCCCCGCTAAAAGGGTTTCTGTTCGCCTTAATCTGCACGCTGCCCCTGTTTATAGGGTTTAGTTTCGTATTTAATCTGACTTCGGAAGTAGATCTTGATACTATCCTCGTATCCATTGTAGCCGCCGGCTTCTTCGAGGAATTGTTTTTCAGGGGATTCCTTTTTGGGATGCTCTATAAATATACGCGCCTCGGATTTATACCCGCGGTTTTTTTGGGAGCGCTCTTCTTTGGGTTGATCCACCTGTATCAAAGTACGGAATTCGCCGAATTACTTGGAATTTTTCTTATCACATTCCTGGGCGGGATTCTTTTTGCCTGGACCTATGCTGAATGGAACTACAACCTCTGGATTCCGGTCTTCTTACATATGTTGATGAACCTGTCGTGGGAACTGTTTTCTGTAAGTGATAACGCCTTGGGTGATCTTTACGCCAATATTTTCCGCTTTACAAGTATCGGACTTATCATTTTACTAACAATTCTATATAAAAAGAAGAAAGGAGAAAAGCTCCAAATAAACAAAACATCCATATGGTTGAAACAACCGTATAGTCCAACGTTTTCCTCAGAGATCTAATCGGTACATATTTATGGTAAAATCACATTTTTCATCAGTTTCACTTTAGTTTTTGTGTTATAACCTTAACTTTACTGTACTATTGAATTTGGATAGCACCATCAACGCAACTTAAACATGAAAAAGAAGACAGCAACTTCATTTTTAAAAGCGGTAGGAATGGGGAATGTCCGTGATGGATTCAGGGATTATGTCTCGAAGGATTTTATCCACCACAACCAGTATTTCGAAGGCAGTCGTCAGGCCCTGCTAACTGCAATGGAGGAAGCTCACCAAAGCAGTCCGAATAAAGCCGTGGAAGTTAAATACTGCTACGAGGATAAGGACACGGTTATCACTCACTCTCTGGTTAGCAAGGCAGATATGGAAATAGCTGTGGTGCATATTTTCAGATTCGAAAATGATAAGATTGTAGAGTTGTGGGATCTGGGGCAGCCCATTTCCAAAGATTCCCCCAACGAAAATGGTCTGTTCTAAGCGGCCTTAGGTTAATACAACTGATATGTTAGGATTAAGGACAACGATTTACAATGTAGGAGATATCGAGCTCGCAAAAGATTGGTATCGAAGGGCATTTGGAGTTAAGCCGTATTTCGACCAGCCATATTATGTTGGATTTAACATTGGCGGCTATGAACTAGGTCTTCAACCTGAAAAGAGCCCAACCACAATCAAAACTGAAAGCGTTGTATCATATTGGGGAGTGGAAGAGATTCAGCAAGAATATGACCGCCTTTTGGAACTGGGGGCAACGGCAAATGAAGAACCTGTGAATGTTGGCGGAGAGTTAATGACTGCAACGGTAAAGGATCCATGGGGGAATGTGATAGGATTGATCTATAATCCATATTTTAAGGCGGAATAATACTATCTTATCATTTTAAACTTCCAGATATTATATGGATAAAGGCATAGCACACTATAATGCTTCTCAACCCGACGGAGATCGTCGAATTTGCGTTCGTCTTTCAGAGATAATTTCTCAACGACTGCCGGATGCAGACGGAAAGATATGGCATGCGCATCCTGTTTGGTTTCTTGACGGGAATCCCGTAGCGGGCTACAGCAAGCTAAAAGATTGCGTGCGATTGTTGTTCTGGAGTGGCCAATCGTTCAATGAGCCAACCCTTACGGCCCATGGCAAGTTTAAAGCCGCGGAATACCGATATACCTCAGCTACCGAGATTCAGGAAACCGAACTTCAGAGGTGGCTTGAAAAAGCTCGCGAAATCCAGTGGGATTATAAGAATATTGTGAAGCGCAGAGGAACGCTACTTCGCTTGAAGTAATAATTTTTCCGTCGGAGCCTGCTCTTTATATAAGTCCATAATCCGGGGAATCACCAAAATCTCGTTATATTTAAATATTATTGAGGGTGAGGGCATTGTGGCCGCTCTTTAACCCTGCCCTGCTGTATTTAAATATTAAAATTATGATACGATCCCTGTTTCTGTTTTGTCTGTTGTTCTCAATTCATTCCTGTAAATCGCAAACCGATGGTACAAACACTCCAAAGCTCGTGGGAGCACCCTGTGAAGGCTGCGAAGCAGTGTTTGAGTTCGGAGAAAGAACATTATCCTCGACAGATACCTTGCCGGGCTTTTCTGAAGAGGGTGCCAAAATAAAAGTTTCGGGAACCATCTATAAACCCGACGGTAAAACCCCTGCCCCCAACGTTATTTTATACGTTTATCATACGGATCAGGA
This sequence comes from Pukyongia sp., assembly GCA_030148705.1. GTDB lineage: Bacteria > Bacteroidota > Bacteroidia > Flavobacteriales > Flavobacteriaceae > Pukyongia. The sequence continues at coordinate 14,694 of JASBSY010000008.1, read as the reverse complement.
CGGAATTTATCCACCCGGAGAAGACCCACAGGGCTGGGAAAGACATCACGGATATATAAGAACCTGGTTAAAAACAGACAAGAATGGACACTACGCCTTCTATACGCTGAAGCCTGCGCCCTACCCTAACCGAACCGACCCTGCCCATATTCATTATACAATCCTTGAGCCAAACGGAAAATATTATTACCTGGACAGTTGTCATTTTACAGGAGACCGCCTGCTAACAGAAAATGAAATTAATCCCTCCGCCCCACGGGGCGGGAGCTCCGGATTACTTGATCTTAAGAAACAAGGTGATTTGTACATAGCAGAACGGGATCTTATCCTGGGTCATAACATTCCAAACTATGATTAGGTTTCTAATAATTATTCTGTCGGTTTTAATTATCTCCTCCTGCAAGAATCGGCCCGGAGCTACAACTCAGCGTGTCGTTCCCGGCAGCGCAATTACCGGTTCTCAAACCATTTCCGGAGATACAGTTCGAATAGATCTCAACAGATCTATCATTAATTGGAAAGGAACTAAAATGTACGGTGCCGGTAAGCATGAAGGCACGGTCGAATTTGAAGACGGCTACTTTATCATTCAACAGGGACAACTAAAAGGAGGTAGCTTCTTAGTCGATATGTCCACCCTGGCTGTTACAGATATCCCGGAACACGAACCAGTACCGCGAAAACGTTTGAACGACCACCTGAAAAGTTCCGACTTTTTCGAGATCGAAACCTATCCGAAGGCCGGCTTTGATTTTACCAGTATTGAAAATACGCGTACAGATAGCATTAGGGTTAAGGGCAACCTTACCATCAAACAAATTACGCATGCCATCGAATTTACCGCAGTGTATTCGGAAAAGATCTTCGAGACAAACTTTGTCTTCGACAGGTTTAAATGGAATATTGGTTATAAGGGAAGTCTTGCGGATAAGACCCTGGTAGATAAAGAAATCGAGCTAAAAATTAGGTTGAAACACCATTGATGCCCTGCGTATTATAAAAAAAACGTAATTTAACTTCAAGGAAACAGCTTCTGCATGCAGGAGATTTTCATTGCTCGGATTCTGATCAACCTTGCACCTATGATAAAATTTTTCAGACGAATTCGTCATCGCTTGCTTATAGAAAATAAACTTGGCCGATATTTGTTATACGCGACAGGCGAAATCATCCTGGTTGTCATCGGAATTCTCATCGCCTTACAAATCAATAACTGGAACGAGTCAAAGAAAATTGATCGTTCGGTAGACAGTCACCTGGCAATTCTCAAGCAGAATTTGCTCGAAGACCAAGTTCAGTTAAAACTGCTTAGGCAGAATATGATCGATAATGTCCATTTCGCCGATTCGTCCATGCAGCAGATAAGGACGAATATTCCCGTAAACGATCGCACCAAAGAATACCTAATAAAACTGCTATTGGAATATCAATTCAGTCCGAACACCAATGCGATAGAAACCATTACGCAATCGAACGAGATTCCGGCACTCGATACTGAACTCCAAACAGCTGTTCTTAATTATTACTCCCTCATTGAACGGACAAATGAGCGGGAGAATATTTCAAATACACAGATTCAGACAAAATATGAGAATCACCTCAACAACGAATATCCGGAAGTATTTCAAAAAGACAACAGTTGGGACTTTATAAGGTCCTTCTACAAAGATGATCCGAGGCCCACAACGCCGGTAGATGAAAAAAAGCTTCAAGAGGACAAAAAACTGGAGCCTTTATTGGTCTCAAGATATTTTCAGAGTATTGCACTTCGTGATTTTTACAATGAGCTGCTCGAATCGTCCGATATTATTTTGAATTTAATTAGCAAGGAACAACATGATAATTAACACCAAAACCGACAAAACTTTTTTTATACCAATGAAATATTTAAAGATTCTGTCAGTAGCTCTTTTGCTTACCGCCTGCCAGAATTCGAATAATGAAAAGCATCCTACTGCCGAGGCTGCATCCCAGCAGGAGATCGTGTTTGTATCGAACAGAGACGGGAACTATGAAATATATACAATGGATTTTAAAGGCGAGCATGTTAAGAATATCAGCAAGCACGATTCGGTCGATTTCAGCCCTTCCTGGTCTGCAGACGGTTCATTAATTTATTTTTATTCGGAAAGAGACGGAAATGCTGAAATCTATTCGATGCATCCGGATGGGACTAACTTGATTCGCCTGACCGATCATCCGAAAGCCGATGTTTTACCGGTAAACGCTCCCGATGGCAATTCGATCGTCTTTATGAGCGGGCGCGATACACTTAGCCGGAATATGTATATAATGCGAAAAGATGGTTCGAATGTACGGGCCCTTACATCCAATACAGCCTATGAAGAGAGTCCGGCCTGGTCCCCCAACGGAAATGAAATAGTATTTACACGTCAGCTGCGTGACCCGGCCGATACAACCCATGCCGCCAACGGGGAGATTCATATTATAAATGCCGATGGCAGCAATCTCCGCAGACTCACCCACAAAACCGGCTATGATTCAGGCGCAAAATTCTCTCCCGATGGAAAACGAATTGCGTTCTACGGGCTAACTGGTGAAACGTTCGATCTTTTTATAATGAATGCAGACGGCAGTGGCCTCTATAATTTAACCGAAGAAGCAACCGAATGCTATTCGCCCGATTGGTCTCCGGATGGCAAATGGTTGGTCTATACGGCCGGCACTAAGAATACTTTTAATATTTGGAAAATTAACGTAGAGACCAAAGAACGTGTACAATTGACCAACACCGACGGGCGCAATGTCGCACCTGCATGGAAGAAAAGTTACGGGGATGGCAATTAACGGATCCTGCCCGGGGAATCACAACAGATGAATAAAACAATTACTTCAGTATTCATACTGCTATCCGCATTACTTGTGCTCTTCGCATTAGGCGAGTCCGTAGGAAGGATTGGCGATTTGGAATTGGCCGCTGCTCATCCGGAACTTTTTGATGACGACTCGTATCATCTTCATTACACTGCTTTCCCGAACCTGATGTACACCCACGTTGTTTTAGGCATGTTATTCCTGCTTACCGGTGCATTTCAGCTTACACCCTATTTTCGAAGGAATTTTATCAAGGCCCACAGGTTGATTGGAAAGATATTTTTGATAACCAGCCTATTCGTATCGTGTTCTGCGATCATAATTGCAATATTCTACCCATTTGGCAATTATTTAGAGTCGGTTGCCACCCTTGTCTTTGGAACGTTTATTTTGTTCTCCACCCTAAAAGCCTATACATCGATAAAGGCAAAGAAAATAATTGAGCACAGCTACTGGGTGCGAAGGGTATTTTTTGTCTCTCTTTCAATTGCTACCATCCGGGGAGTTATGATATTCGGGATTGTATTCTTTGATTACAGCGTAAAAGAATCTATGGGAATTTCATTTGTAATCGGTTTCCTGATACATTTTCTGCTGCTCGAATGGTGGATCAGTGCCGACAGAAAGAAAAGAAGAATAGAAAAGGAAACTTTCACAAACCTCTAGAACATAATATTCCCAGGTCCTCTGTTTCCTTAAATGTTGTTTAAAGACAAGGATATAAAAGCGAATTCTTCTAATTTTAAAAGAATCTTATGAAAAATTCCAACTATAGATCTTTTTATACTTTCATTCTTCCCTCTACCGATACATCCGTTTCACTATTGGTAATTGCGCTTACAGCCATTTTGAAGAGGGTTACAACTTTGTTGTATTTAGCATCCCAGTAATACGCTTCTCGCGGAAGGAATTTTATGGCGCTAAGATTAGGATCCTTCACGCCTTCGAACCAGTTGTCGTCCAATTTGTCGTAAAGTTCTTCTAATATGGTCTGATCTCTTGAAATAGACGCTTGCCCGTAAACGCTTAAAAAGGAAAAATCACCAGGCTTTGAATACATCAGCTGAATATCGGGATCTAATTCTATATTGTGGTTATGCTCACTATCAGCTGCGCTGAGAAACCAAATTGCACCTTGTTCGTCAACCTTCTTGGTGCTCATGGGAACCACGCTGAGCGGTTTTGAGGTTAACTTAGTGGCCAACATACAAAAATCTATTTTGGTTGCCATTTCCCTTATTTTTTCCAAGGCCTTGCTATCGTATAAATTTTCTGTGCTCATAATGCTCGTATTTACTAATAAAAATAAGTACGACAACGGCGTTACCTCCCTAAAAAATTCATAATTATTCGTGATGAAACGATAAAGTTTGTTAAGGCCTGACGCTGAATTCTTAAGGTTTGGTGTAGATTAACCTAGCGAGCAGGTTTTAATAATATTTAGTTGTTTCCAGGGTTCCTTCTTCATCGTAAATGAGCCACTTTCCGGTGCGTTTCAGGTTTTGGTAATTCCCTTCTGAAGCTATTTGTCCGTTCTCGTGATAATACTTCCAGTAACCGGTAATCTCTCCATTCTTGAATTCACCAACCGATTTCAGCATTCCATTCGAATAGTAGGAAGTCCAGAGCCCTGTTTTTAAACCTTCGCTATATGTCCCTTCCGATTCGAGTTTGCCATTGTCATGATAGAATTTCCACGGTCCTGATTCCTCTCCATTTATAAATTCACCAATATATAACAACTCCCCGTTAGGGTGATAATATTTCCATTCTCCGGTTTTTAAATTGTTCTTGTAATTTCCAACATCCCTCAATTTTCCATCCTTGTAATAACCTTTGGCATTTTCAATAAAGGAGATGGTTGTATTATTAGACAATTCCGGTTCAGTATTATCTCGGGTTGATTCCTCAGTCACTATGTTCTGAGCGGGCTTTGTAATATTATCAGTTTCCGTAATATCTTTTTCGGGGTAAATTTCCAGACTCTGACCGATCTTAATCTTGTCACCACTAAGTGAATTCCATTCTCTGATTTCCTCAATACTTACATCAAACTTAGCTGCTATCTTTCCTAAATAATCTCCCCGCTCTACTTTATAAGTAACCGTTCCGGTGAGCTTCTCATCCGAATTGGACGGTACTTTTTCTGCAGTCGTCATTAGTGCGGCCTCTTTCTCTGCTGCGGCCTTGAGTGCAACTTCCTTCTCAGCAGCAGCCTTGAGGGCGGCTTCTTTCTCAGCGGCTTGTTTTTCAGCGGCAGCTTTTAATGCAGCCTCTTTTTCCGCAGCGGCTTTGAGTGCAGCTTCCTTCTCGGCAGCAGCCTTGAGGGCGGCTTCTTTCTCGGCGGCCTCTTTTTCAGCGGCAGCTTTGAGTGCAGCCTCTTTTTCTTCTGCCTTTCTTAAAGCTTCTTCTTTAAGAGCTGCTTCTCTCAAAGCAGCTTCCTTGAGAGCGGCTTCATTTTCCGCAATTTTTCTTAATGCCGCTTCCTTTTCAGCGGCTTCCCTTAACGCAGCTTCTTTTAATTCAGCTTCGCGAATTGCGGCTTCACGTAAAGCAGCTTCCTTTTCGGCGGCTTCTTTAAGAGCTGCTTCTTTTAATGCCGCTTCTTTAAGGGCCGTTTCTTTCAATGCGGCCTCCCGAAGAGCAGCCTCCTTGAGTGCTGCTTCTTTTTGAGCGGATTCCTTTAAAACGGCTTCCCGTTGTTGGGCCAGTTGTAATTCGGTTTCTATGAGAGCCGCCTCTTTTAAGGCAGCTTCTTTTAAGGCTAACTCCTTTTTGGCGGCTTCTTCTAGTCGCGCCTCTTTTTCTGCAGCTTCCCTGAGTGCCTGTTCTTTTGCTTGATTTTCCTTTATTGCAACATCCCTGGAAGCAGCTACCTTGTTTGCAGCATTATTATTCATTTCAATTATTGCCTCCAGTTTCTTAACGCGTACCAGGCGTTCTTCTAATTCCTTTTTGAGGTATGATGCATATGCCGCCTCATTCTGGAGGGCATTTTCTTTTTCGGCCAATTGTCGTTTCAAGTCCTCGTTGTCTGTGGTGCCCAAAGCACCTCCGGACGTTGGAGAAGATACAAAGGCCGAAGAATCATCGAGAAATGTCTCCCGGTCGAAACTTTGTTCCGCACGGTTTACAGCCTCCGGGCTGTCTGCACCAATTTGGTCGACTGTAATGGTTGATTTAATATTACTTTGCATTCGATCGAGCTCACTTTCGAGGCTAACCGGATCGATTTCTGCCTCAATATTATTACTTAAGGCGGCGGAATTATCAATTAAGGCTCCCTGAGCATCGTAATATTTCCAATCTCCACTTTTTCTCCCGTTTACATAAGTACCAACAGATTCAAGATTCCCGTTTTCATCGAAAAACTTCCACTCACCCACTCTTTTGCCATTTGCATAATAACCAACAGATTCGAGTTTCCCGTTTTCATGATAAAATTTCCAAAGTCCTGTTTCTTCCGAGCCGGAAAGGGATCCGGTATAATGGATATTACCATTTTCGTATTGTTTGCCAATATAACTCACTTGTGCAACCAACCCTGAAATTAAGCAGCACATTGTAAATGACAATAGTAATTTTTTCATCATGCAGGGGTATATTTTGTGTAAACCTTCTACGTTCCTGTTGCTCAAAACATTATCGCATTCTGAGCCTAAATTTAAATGTAGTGAATTAAAATTTTCGGAAGGAGATTAAGAGAATATGTTCGTTTTTCGGAATAAAATAACAGTTCAACTACCAAAATATTTGATAAAATGTTAATTATTTTTGAACTATTCGATACTAAAAAAATCCTATTTATCGAAATCAAAATCGAATACCATAGGATTCAGGAAAAGGCTCATATTTAAATTTTAGCTGTTAGCTGCCATTTCCAGTCTGGCTGAGGTCGTTTGTTAACTTATGAAGCCCGGTTATAAGAGCTATGCCTAATACCAAGACTATCATCACAAAAGTGAAGCCGGCAACCGGTTCCATGAGGATATGCTTTCCAAGCACAATTACCGCAAATGCGACCAGCCCGGTTTTTATTATATGATAAATAAGGTCCACCATGATAGCTGTTTAAGCACTAATTGCATCCTGCCCAATATCATCGGCAACATGATTGTAGTGAAATAATAGTGTTTTATAGAAACGAGAAGATTTATTCCCTTTTTCGAGACATCCTTTTAGGGTTTCTTCCAGGTTTACATACGAAATGACTACCGAAACCGCATCATTCATCTTGTAGAGGTTCTCGCTTAACTGATTCGATGTATCCGATATCCATAATAGGATGGTATCTTCATCGAAATCGATGGTCACGTCTGCTGATGAAAAGAAAAATTTCAGCAGTGATTTCTGCATTCCATAGTATGGATTGTGCTCCTTTTTATCTAAATGCTGACAACTCTTAGTGATGAGTTTGCGCATTTCTTCTTGAATAATCTGATCTTGATTTTTCATAGCATACGAATTAAATTGAAATAAATTTACGCAGCTATTACTCCGGCGGATGTTAAGAAAATACTGTTTGGGAAATATTTAACAGCATCAAAATCAACTTGTTAAAAATTTATGATGAAGTTGGAGCTTTTCTAGTACCCGGCTTCTATCCAGGCATTATAACCACCTCTAAGGTCGTAAACAACGAGGAACCCCGACTGTTTCAATAACTCCGTCGCACGAGCACTTCGCTTCCCGCTCGCACAGTAAACATACACCGGTCTGGAGCGATCCAGCTTATCGATATTCTCACCAAAGTCCGGGTTATTGATATCGTAGTTTGTTGCTTTATCGATCTTCCCTTGCGAAACTTCTTCAGGAGTACGCACATCGATAAGCTGTGGCTTGGATGCGGCGGTTATTGCCGCCGAATAATCGGAGGGGGAAAGCAACACTGCAACGGCTTTCTTTATTTCAGTGGCGGTAGTTTTTTCGGTTACCGGGATCTTTTCAGACTCTGTGGCTTGATTACAGGACTGTAACCCGCACGTCAGCAACAACAATAGCAGGAATAAACGGCTCATATAGTTGAATTATTCATTATTGTTAACCCCTGTCAGGACGAAGTTTTCTCGCCTTCCCAGGCTTCAAAACCACCTTCCAGGTTGTAGGTATTATTAAAGCCAAGAGAATTCATAATCATTCCGGCTTGGGCACTTCTGCTTCCCGATCTGCAATACAAATAAAAATTCTTGTCCTTATCCAACTTCTCTGCCTGCTCCATAAAACTCCCCGCATTCGTAATATCCATGTGTAGCGCACCCGGGATATAGCCCATGTCAATTTCGGCGGGAGTCCGAACATCTATTAATACGGCGTCTTCATCTTGAGCCATCTGTTCCTTCCATTCTTCTTGAGATAAATTTTGCATATTGTTTTACTTTAGTACAAAAATAGAATTAATCGGTATATAAAAAACCGAAAGCCTCCGTACAGGCAATCGGTTTAGATTTGTTCTTGTACGCGTTTTACTGTTTTACGGAACATCCAATAGCCTTGGTCTCTTTGACTGAAACTTCTTTTCCTTCCAGTAATTCGTAAACGGCATTGGCTAAAAATCTTTCTTTTACAAGGTCTGCATTGCGAACATTGTCATCAATTGCACCGATATACTTAACCATATTTCCTTCGGAAGTCTTTTGGAGCAGGTACACATGAGGTGTTTTTTTCGCTCCATATTTTGCATAAACCGTATTGCTGGAATCGTAGAGGTAAGGAAAGGTAAATCCCTTTTGTTTGGCTTTTTTCTGCATTAATTCGAAGGTATCATCCGGTTGTAATGCCGGATTGTTGGGATTGATCGCGATCACCGGATATCCCTTTGGTTTGAATTCGGCATCTAATGCAATTATCCTGTCTTCACTTGCCACAGCATAGGGGCAGGTATTACAGGTGAATATTACAATAAATCCGTTGGCATTGGGGTAGTCCTCATAGGACACCATTTCTCCGTTTACGTTCTTCAGGTTAATATCCGCAGCCATATCGCCGATATTCAATCCTTCGGAGTTTGTGCTGTTACCGGATGAAAAGCCAACAAGGCCCAGGGTGGCCATTAATACAAGGCTGAATATTAGTAAGATTTGTCTCTTTTTCATGGTGATAATTATATAATTGATTTTAATTCATTTTCAAGTTCGTCGTATGTAAACGATCGCTCATAGAATGAACGAGTTTTATTATTATAAATTATAGTAGCCGGAATAGATCCTTCCCATTTTGTATCGACCTTAGGGATCCAGGTGTTGGCATCGTCATCGGCCAGCAGTATCACTTCCGATTGCAATTTATACTTTTCAATAAACGGTACCACTTTGGTGTGAAGATTCTCGGGAAAATCCAGGCTAACCAATACCACCTTAACTTTTTCATCTGAATATTTATGAGCCAATTCTTCAAAATACGGCAATTCTTTTATACACGGCTTGCACCAGGTTGCCCAAAAATTAACAATATAAGTCGTATCGTTCCGCAGCTGAAGAAGCTCCTTCTCAAGCTTGGGAAAATCATAAACCGGGATCGGACTGTCGTCGAAATCCTCTAGCTCTGTATGCTGTTGCGCATTGGTTCTGATCTCTTCAGCAACAACATGTTCTTTCTTAGTTTCACCACAGGAAAACAGTAAAAGGCTAAGCCCTAATCCAATAATTATTTTCATGCCTAAATGTATTTATTGTGAGGCGCTTCTGAAAACAAATTAACATAACATTAAAACTAAGATTCATTCGAAATAGACACCTCAGGAAGAAAAAAAATTAAAAAATTGTTAAAACTCTTGCACAAACACATCAATTTCGTACATTTGTACATACAATTATTGTAAATACAATTATGGATATAGATACCACCATTAAGTCGATTCACAAAATGGCGCTTCACACAAAGACCGTTGTGAATTTAATGTACACCTCCCGGATAATCGAAGATTCGGTGGCAGGCACCTTGAAGCCCTACGGCCTATCCCTGCAACAATACAACGTAATGCGTATCCTGCGAGGACAGAAAGGAAAACCTGCCAATTTGAGTACTATTCAAGAGCGAATGATCGATAAAAGCAGTAATACCACACGCCTGGTGGACAAACTCATAAAAAAAGAATGGGTAGAACGGCGTATCTGTGAACAGAACAGGAGAAAAGTTGAGATTCTGATCACTCCGGAAGGGCTTGAAGTACTTAGTGAACTGGATCCTGTAATGGAAAATCACAATAAGACAATTCTAAAAAATTTATCTGAACGCGACCTGGAGCAATTAAATCTGCTCCTGGATACGCTCAGAACCAAATAAACCCTTTGCTAATTATTAACTATAAAAAGAAAAATTGACATGAAAACAACAGTAAAATCAATCATCCTGCTTTCGGTAGTAACTACAAGCACCGCCTTTACAGATGCAACAGTAAAAACAATTGATGTTGCCAGTAGCAGCATCGAATGGAAAGGCAAGAAAGTACTTGGGTCGCACACCGGAACCATTAAAATTCAGGAAGGCTACCTCAGTATGGACGGCGATAAATTGGTCGGCGGTAAAGTGGTGGTAGACATGAGCAGTATTAAGGTAACAGACCTCCAGGGCGAATCTAAAGAAAAACTGGAAGGGCATCTGAAAAGCGATGACTTCTTCGGAATTGAAAACCACCCTACCTCTGTATTGAACATTAAAGGAAGTAAGAAAACCGAGTCGGGCTACCTGGTAAATGGTACCATAACAATAAAAGGGATCACCGAACTTATCACCTTTAACCTGGAGATGAAAGAAAATAAGGCTATCGCTCATGTAAAGATAGATCGTACTAAATTCAATGTACGCTTTGGTAGCGGCAGCTTCTTCGACAATCTTGGTGACAATACCATTTCCGACAACTTTGAATTAGATGTAGAACTTGCGTTCTAAAAATAAGATTGCTATGAAAGAAAGAAGCCTCGCCCTGCGGGGCTTTTTTTATACTACTCCCACTCCGGCTATGTCACTTGTGAGAATTGCGCCCTTATCCACCCCAAGCCAGTCTTCCAAAATATTCGCATAAATAGCTCGGAAATCTACTTCGTAAACCAGGTCGCCGTTCTCATCAAGATTCGCAAGATCCGGAGCACTGTTGAACATACCGGGTTTCCTCAGTTGATTGCCAATCACGAAAACATTGTTGGCCGCCCCGTGGTCGGTACCCAAGGCTGCGTTCTGTGAAACCCGCCGGCCAAATTCAGAAAAAGTAAGTATTAGCGTATCGTTAAAAGTATTATTTGCTTTTAAATCCTTTACCATGGTTCCCACAGCCTCCGAATATACCTTGAGTAAACTATCCTGAGCCCCCGCCTGCCGGGCGTGAGTATCGAAACCACCCAATGAGGCATAGTATACCGTAGTTTCTAAACCGCTGTTAATAAACTCCGCCAAGGTTTTCAATTGCTTTCCAAAAGCAGAATTGCCGTAATCGAAACGGGAATTGACCACCTTGGATTTCTCGTAAATATAATTGGCAGACTGTCTTGCATCCACCATTGTTTGATACAAATAACCCATATTGTGCTCACTTAAGTGCCGGTCGCCATTAAAACGTTCTATTCGCTCGAAGTAGGGATCGGCCGAAATTTTATGTAACAGCCCTGCATCACGGGTAACTACGGCATTTCGCTCCGCTCCTTTCATCAATAACGAAAGCGCATGCCCAATTTCAACAGCATGGTACGATTTTTCGGCGTAACCATCCAGGTAACGTCCAATCCACCCGCTGCTAAGTTGCTCATCAGACGAACTGCCTGTATGCCAGATATCGGTTGCCCGAAAATGCGATCTGTCCGGATTGGGATAGCCCACGTCGTTAATTATGGTTAACTCGCCGCTGTCGTATAATTCTTTAAGCGCCCTAAGGTTTTTATTAAATCCGAGCTCATCGGTAAAGGGCAGAAGGTTGTTTTGCCTAATAGCTATTGAGGGACGCTCCTTGTAATAAATATCATTGGTGAAGGGTACTATGGTGTTAAGCCCGTCGTTGCCACCTGCAAGCTGGATGATGACCAATCGCCTGAATCCTGAAGGCAAAGACAGCTGGTCATCCATTGCCTTTACAAATCCAGGCACAAAGAATAAACTGCTGGCCAGGGCCGAATTCTTAATAAAATCTCTTCTTTTCATAATAATCAGGTTAATTGGAATTCGGGAAGCGACATCAACTGAAGTGCCGTTTCACGGGAAGAACTTCCGGTTTCCCGGCTCAACATCCGTTGGGTTCCCGGCTGTAAGGAGCCGGGACATATAGCTTCGATTAATTCCACCTTATTCAATCCGGAATAAGCCTTTTCATATTCCTTCCAATAACTTTTAACTCGCAATCTATCCCCAAACGATCGCCCGTCCGGTAATTTCCTTAAATGAGAACTGGGCACAAACCCATCCCCCAGGAAGACCGATGGTAGCTTCATACGGATCAATAATGTATTTGTACTAATCCAGTCACGGCCACCTTTCCAGCCGGCTACATTGGGTGGGGAAAATAACAGCTGCCCGGTGATACGCTGGATATACACATGCTCCTTCTCTCCGGTAAATTCATAAGGCACTATATTATTGATCGAAGTAAGCAGATCGACAGGCGATTTTATCTTGGTTCCAATATTTTCTTCTGAATAAAACCAAGCCGCCTTGAACATATACTCAATAACTGGCCTGATCTCGAGGCTTGGATAAAAGATATCCTCCAATTCTTGAATATGCCGGTAATTTGGTACTTCATTTACAAAATAAGTGTACAGCTTCGTACAGATAAACCTGGCACTAGCAGGTTGCTCACAAATAATTGAAATAATATCGTCCCCGTTAAAATTGCCCTGTCGGCCCATGAACTCCTTGATCCCGAAATCGTGATCTCTGCGCTTTAAATAAAATGTTCCGTCGAGTTTATATCCATAACCTGTAAATGCCCTGGCGGCTTCCTTTACATCCTTTTCTGTATAGTTGCCCACTCCCAGGGTAAACAGCTCCATTAACTCCCGTGCAAAGTTTTCATTGGGGTGACCCTTCTTATTCTTGTTGTTGTCGAGGTATTTTATCATGGCGGGTTCACGGGAAACAGCCATGGTAAAATCCCTGAAATTCCCGAGTGCGAATTTTCTCAGGGTATTGTTAAACTGCTGCACATTGGGCACCACGTAGTCTTTGCAAACAAAGACGTTTGCCCAGAAAAGAGTGAGACGTTCATTTAATATTTCCGTCGGATCGAACAATCGATCCAACCAGGCCTTGTTGATTTCAAACTTTAAATGCTTATTCTTTACGAGAATCTTCTTAAAATCCATAAATCGCGGTTTTGGATTTTGTGCGAAAAACTCCTCGAACACGCTGAGGTCGATCTCCAAGGGGGTGTATTTTTCCGAAGAACTTATAAGCCGATCCACTACCTCCTCCACCGAAAATGCCGTTAGGGCCTTTGCCTGTTCCGGCTTGATACCAAATCCTGCCCTGCGGTATAAATGATATACATGTAAAAGTTTCATATACGTATATGACTAAAAATTATGCCAAACGTTTATAATGCTGAAAATTCGTGGCAAACAATCACAATCGCAGTATAACAATTTTTACCTTTGATCCCAACAGCAGGAAAATTCCCGAAACTGAAAATAAGGATATTTATTTCCCGCTCATGGTAAATAAAATGTCCATGATAATTCGATTGATAAAGAGATAAAACACATGAAATAGAAATGAAGATTCTGGTAATAGACAATTATGATAGTTTTGTTTACAATTTGGTCCACTATCTGGAAGAGTTGGAGGTCGAAGTAGTTGTGAAACGAAATAATCAGTTTCGGATTGAAGATCCGGGGGCTTTCGACAGAATATTGCTGTCGCCGGGGCCCGGAATTCCTGATGAAGCAGGTTTTCTCAAGAAAGTAATTGAGATTTATGCTGGGAAAAAACCTATCCTCGGAGTATGTCTCGGTCAGCAGGCTGTGGCAGAAGTATTTGGCGGCCGAATTCTAAATCTGGATACAGTAATCCATGGAAAGGCTACTAAAGCCACCATTTTGGTGGACGATGAAACACTTTTTGACGGGCTTCCAAAAGAAATAGAAGTTGGAAGATATCATTCGTGGGTAGTTGATGTAGAATCCCTTCCCTCTCAACTGGAAATCACCTCGGTTGATGAAGCAGGCCATATAATGTCACTGCGGCATCGTGAATACGATATCCGTACAGTACAATTTCACCCGGAAAGTGTTCTTACTCCTCATGGTAAACAAATAATTAGAAATTGGGTTACTAGCTAATTGATTAGTAAAATAATGTTGAGTCTTTTCAGTTGCTTACACTTTAACCAAATTCTAACAGCTTCTTAATATTAATTAAGGATTATAATAAGTAGTTTGGGAATGTAACCTAAAATAATTGAATCATGGATAAGAAATTTGAAAGAACGAAGGAGCAAAAGAATCCAACGAACCCTACTGGCAATATTAACCAGAAGACCAATAAAGTAGATTTCGACGAGAAAACTATTCGTAAACAGCAAAACAAAAAATAATGGGTAAAGGCGACCGTAAAACCAAAAGAGGTAAAATAGTATTGGGAACTTATGGTAAACTGCGTCCCAAACGCGGAAAGTTCAAGCTCCGTCCGGGAACGGTGAAAAACGCCGAGTCTAAACCTAAATAAACACAAATATTTATAATCAAAAACCCCCTTCCGATTTGGAAGGGGGTTTTCTTTTGGTTGGTTAAATAATCGCTGTGATTATTCCTTCAGCAAGCGCTTGATCACGGATGAACTCTCGCTTGTGATCTGTACCATATAGACTCCAGATGCAAGGCTCGATACATCGATCACTTTCTCACTTCCCATAGTGCGAAGATCGATCGTGCTGATGAG
>JASBSY010000001.1 GCA_030148705.1 Pukyongia sp. | reverse complement strand
GTCCCAGCAAAATCAATTTCAGGAAGAAATTGAAAACTGGAGAGAAAAGAACAGTTCATTAAAGTTAGCCAATTCAATGCTCGGCAGCGACCAATATAAACGAGAAACTAAGCTCAAAATAAATGCGTTAGTTCGGGAAATTGATCAGTGTATCGCTCAGCTTTCCGAATAAACTAAATTCATGTCGAACCAATTAAAGATAAAACTCTCGATTGCAGATCGCGTCTATCCGTTAACGATTGACCCGGCTCAGGAAGAGGGACTTAGAAAGGCTTCCAAGAAAATTGAAGCTATGATTAAAAGGTTCGAAAAAAGTTATGCCGTACGGGATAAGCAAGATGTGCTGGCGATGTGTGCCTTACAATTTGCGGCCCAGGTAGAGCAAAAAACTATCGATAAGACGAATGACCAGCATCACATAGAAGAAAAGCTTGAGGCTTTAAATCAATTGCTGCAAGATCATTTGTCGTAACGTTCTTTAAAATACAAAAGGTTACTGCCTACATTAATATTAATTTTTGGTAAACTCAACACGAATTCTTGAAAAAGGGTGAGTTGAAGTTGTAAAAGCGCGCCGTCTCGAACGGATTCTTGACCAGCTTGTTAGCCCTAAACTTGTTTTTAAGGAGTTTATTCAAAATCAGATTATTAGTGTAGGCTTTTTTATGAATTATACCGAAGTAATTCAACGGCCTCGGCCGTAATTAGTTATCTCGGTTTCCTTTCCCATAGCCGGAAAGCGCACTAAATGAAACTGAAATGGACAATATATTTACATTAATCATAGCCGTCGCGATAGGCCTTGTAATAGGTTATATTATTGCGAAACTACTGGAGCGTAATAACGCTTCCAGAGTAATAAAATCTGCAAAAAAATCTGCAAGCTCTATCATTAAAGAAGCAAAGGTGGAAGCAGAAAGTATCAAGAAAGACAAGATTCTCCAGGCCAAGGAAAAATTCCTCGAACTAAAGACTGAACACGAAAAGGTTATCTTAAACAGGGATAAGAAGATTTCAGAAGTTGAGAAACGGGTTCGCGACAAAGAAGCCCAGGTTTCAAGTGAACTGGCCAAGCAAAAGAAGCTAAACTCCCAAATTGAGAATAAAGCGAAGGAATATGAGGAGCGGATGGAGTATATGGAGAAGAAACAATCCGAACTCGATAAACTTCATCGCAGCCAGATCGAACAACTGGAAGTAATTTCCAGCCTTTCTGCCGAAGATGCCAAAGCGCAATTGATAGAGAGCCTGCGTTCTGAAGCAAAGACCGATGCCATGGGATTTATACAATCTTCCCTGGAAGAAGCAAAACTCACTGCTCAACAGGAAGCCAAAAAAATTATTATCAATACAATCCAGCGTATCGGAACCGAAGAAGCCATCGAAAACTGTGTTTCTGTCTTTAACCTGGAAAGCGATGACGTTAAAGGCCGAATCATTGGCCGAGAAGGCCGAAACATCCGTGCCATAGAAGCTGCAACCGGGGTTGAGATTATAGTGGACGACACGCCCGAAGCTATTATCCTGAGCTGTTTCGATTCGGTGAGAAGAGAAATAGCCAGATTGTCGCTACATAAACTCGTAACCGATGGCCGTATTCACCCGGCCAGGATTGAAGAGATCGTTAAAAAGACTACCAAACAGATTGAAGAAGAGATCATCGAGGTTGGGAAACGTACGGTTATCGACCTGGGAATTCACGGGCTGCACCCCGAATTGATCAAATCGGTGGGACGAATGAAATACCGCTCGTCTTACGGACAAAACCTCTTGCATCACTCGAGGGAAGTAGCCAAGCTCTGCGGGGTTATGGCTTCCGAGTTAGGGCTGAACCCTAAATTGGCAAAAAGAGCAGGCTTATTACACGATATAGGAAAAGTACCCGAAGCCGAAACAGAAATGCCACACGCCCTGCTCGGTATGCAATGGGCAGAGAAATACGGGGAAAAGCCTGAAGTGTGTAACGCTATCGGAGCGCATCACGACGAAATCGAGATGAATAACCTGCTTTCGCCTATCGTACAGGTTTGTGATGCCATCAGCGGTGCACGCCCCGGGGCAAGAAGACAGGTTCTGGACTCCTATATTCAGCGTTTAAAGGATTTGGAAGCCATCGCATTTGGATTCAACGGTGTGAACAAAGCCTATGCTATTCAGGCCGGACGTGAACTCAGGGTAATGGTGGAAAGTGAAAAAGTGAGCGATGAGAAGGCGGCTCAGCTTTCATTCGAGATCACACAAAAGATCCAGACCGACATGACTTATCCCGGCCAGGTAAAGGTTACGGTTATCCGTGAAACCAGAGCGGTAAATATAGCTAAGTAACAAAGCTGGCTTCTAATGAGCCAAAAGCTTGTTAATTGTAAATATCGACATACCCTTTTTCGGGTTCTTCAAAGAATTTACCGGTTATAAACCTGTAATTTCTGTCTAGCTTGGCAATGTTCTTCATATCCTCATCGTCCAGTTTTATATCGGCCGCCTTAAAGTTAGCGACAATATGTTCTTTTGAAGTCGATTTTGGGATCACCGCACAGCCGCGATGTGTATGCCAGCTTATAAGTATTTGAGCGGTGGTAGCGTTGTGTTTTTTAGCGATATCCCGAATGGTCTCAATCTCCAGTAGATTAGGCTCGTCCGCAGCTTTTATTCGGGATGACCGATCTGCAGACCCTAAGGGTGAATATGCGGTTAGATGAATATTCCGGTCCCGGCAATAGTCCAGTAATTCGGGCTGCTGCAGATAAGGGTGCAACTCCACTTGGTTCATTTCAGGGACGGTTTCGGCATTCTTAATTAGATTTTCCAGTTTACTTTTACTGAAGTTCGACACCCCGATATGCCTGGTATAACCGGTTTCCCTGGCAACTTCCATTTGTCTCCAGGTTTCGGCTAAGGGGACTTCTTGAGGGGAATAATAATCTGAAGGTGTTTTGGGAAAATTCACTCCGTACTTAAAGGCAATAGGCCAATGTATGAGGTACAGATCCAGGTAGTCCAGCTGCAGACGTTTCAACGATTCAGCCAGCGCGGGCATTACCTGTTCTTCTTTATGCGAATCATTCCACAATTTAGAGGTGATGAACAGGTCTTCCCTATATAGCTCTCCGGCAGCAAATAACTCGTTCAATGCTTCGCCTATGGCTTCTTCATTTTCGTATATGGCAGCCGTATCGATATGCCTGTACCCGGCCTTGATCGCAGTCTTTACCGCATTTTTTAATTCTTCCCCGTTGGCTTTCCATGTTCCCAAACCGATAGCGTGCATACTATCGCCATTCTTGAAATTTAAAGTTTTCATTTTTTCTTTTAATTTACAAAACAGCGAACTACACAAAAAGACAATTAACCTATTTAGCTTTTATTTAACCCTCCTTTCGCGGATGATACTTCTTCATAACTTCCGCAAGCTGTTGTTTGTCTATATGGGTATAAATTTCGGTGGTGGTGATACTCTCATGTCCCAGCATTTGCTGAATGGCCCGTAAGTCTGCACCGTTTTGCAGCAAATGGGTGGCGAATGAATGCCTGAAGGTATGCGGACTAATGTTCTTTCTAATCCCCGCTTTTTCCGTTAATTGCTTTACGATGGTAAAGATCATGGCCCTGCTCAGGCCTTTTCCTCTTCGATTCAGGAATAAGGTGTCCCTTGCCTGTGCATTGATGTCCTGATGAACCCGTACTTCCTTCCGATACCTTTCGATTATGTCGATGGTCCCTGAGCCTATGGGAACAAAGCGCTGCTTATCGCCCTTACCCGTAACTTTAATAAAACCCTCCTCGAAGAACAGGTCGGAGACCTTTAGATTGATTAGTTCAGATACACGTAGGCCACAACCGTATAGCATTTCCAAAATAGCCCGGTTCCGTTCGCCCTGTGGTTCGGAAAGGTCTATTTCTGAAATAATGGCATCGATCTCATCAACTGAGAGGGTGTCGGGTAGTTTTCTGCCAAGTTTCGGACTTTCAATCAGGTCCATAGGGTTATCCTTCCTGTAATCCTCAAAGACCAAATAAGTGAAAAACCCCCTCAGGCCACTTATAATGCGGCTTTGCGACCTTGCGTTCATTTGTTTGGCTATCTCATATATGAACTGCTGCAGGGTTTCCATTTGTATGGATTGAGGAGATTGAGAATGGTCGTTTTCCTGCAGCCAATTCTCTAATTTGCGAATATCGAGCTTGTAATTCGAAACGGTATTGGTGCTCAATCCGCGTTCCAGTCGGAGGTAATTCAGATAGTCGGTACGCAGGTTTTTCCAGCTCATACAGTGGTGTTATTCCTTGGTAATTTAAGTTTTGTTTAAGAATAAAGTATGGATTTTCTTTTAATTTCACCTTTCAATCTAAAACAAAAAACATGAAACGAATTGTATTAATAACAACAATTATGGCATTATTATCCATTCCGTCTCAGGCCCAGGGAGTTGATCTGGGGGTGAAGGCAGGGGTGAACTTTGCTAACATTACCGACGCAAGTGGTTTTTCAAACCGAACCGGGTTTGTAGCCGGTTTCTTCGTAGGAGGCAAATTCAACGATAAACTCGGGATACAGGGAGAACTCCTTTACTCCCAACAGGGTGCTGAGTTCGAATTGGGAGACTTCGATCTGGATTATGTAAATGTACCGGTAATTGTAAAGTACTTCGTCGCCCAGGGATTCAATATTCAGGCGGGACCGCAATTTGGTGTGTTGGTAAACGATGAGGCGCGTACCGTACTGGGAGAAGTGATCAACGATGTAGCAACTAACGATTTCGATATTTCGGGAGTGGTTGGACTTGGTTACGACTTTCCGCTGGGAATTCGGGTGAGTGGACGATATAATTTCGGACTGAATGATGTACCGGAAAACGGAGACGGTAAGAACAGTGTGGTAACCCTCGCACTCGGATATTCCTTCCTGTAACACATGGCAGAATATTTTTTAAGCAGTCTGAACAGGCTGCTTTTTTGTTAATAACCTTGTTGAAAATAGACCTTCGTCTTAGTATACTGATATTGAATATGTTGTAGCTTTAAAGTATAAACTTTAAAACTAATCATTATGAAAAGGTTTCTTTTTATTTTATTGATTGCGGCACTCACAATTGGTTCCACTCATGCCCAGCGCTTTATTGCCGGTGCCAATGCAGGGATACCGGTAGGTGACGCTGAGGATCTGACCACTTTTGTGATCGCAGTGGAATTAGGGTATTTGTTCGACTTAAACGAAAACTTCCAGGCGGGGCCAAAAGTAGAGTTTAAGCACTATTTCGGAGGCGAAGAAGATCTTGGTCCATTAGGCACATTTGAATATGATGATGAGTCTTTTATTCCCATAGCTGGTACGGCCAGGTTTAGTCCGGCTGAAGCTTTTTGGTTTGGTGCTGACCTTGGATATGCGATTGGCGTAAGTGAAGGAAATGATGGGGGGTTTTACTATAACCCGTTTCTATTATACGATTTTGGAGCAATTGCAATTAAAGCGGGGTATTCTGCGATAACATCGGATGGATTTACACTAGCAAGCATCAACGCGGGTGTGGAATTTGGCTGGTAAGAGGTAAATACAAGGACTAAAAAGCGGAATTAAATTTCCGCTTTTTTAATGCAAATGCATGTAAGTTTAATTGGAATTGTTAAAAATACAGAAATAAAATATTAGGAATGTGCTGCTCTACATCTTAATTATCAGTCAATTAGCTTGATTGTCGCGGGTAGGTGTGCGAAATTTCATAAGGACTAACGAATATTTTATTAGTTTTACAGTATTAACTTAACAAAACACTATTATGAAAAAATTAGTACTATTATTTCTTATTGCCTTTACAGGCATAACATCAATTCAGGCACAAGACGGTGTGAAATTTGGTGTTAAAGCCGGAGCCAATTTTGCAAATCTTATTGGTGATGATGCTGAACCTTTCGACCTGAAAAGTCGAACAAATCTCCATGCCGGAGCAGTATTGAATGTTGGTTTAAATGACTGGCTTGCTCTACAGCCCGAATTAGTTTATTCCATGCAAGGATATGAAGGCGAGGCTGATGGGGTGTCTTTTGACGGACAACTGGACTATGTGAATGTACCTGTAATGGTGGATTTTACGGTGGCTGAAGGATTTAGTCTGCAAGTTGGGCCACAGATTGGTATAAACGTGACCGCCAAAGAAGAAGCGGAGAACGGTGGAGAAATAGAATTGGATGCGCAAAGCGTTGTAATTGAAACTGCTTTTGGAGCTCAATACGAGCTGCCCGTGGGCTTGTTCTTTCAGGCGCGCTATGCAGCGGGGATGACACAGGCCATAAACGATGTGAGTGCTTTCAACTCTGTGCTAAGCCTTTCCGTAGGATGGTTTTTTAACTAATCTTATAATTAATCAGAATAAAAAGGCAGGATATTTTTATCCTGCTTTTTTATTTTAAATAGTGTAATTTTGGACGAAAATTAAATTAATCCTACATGAAAAAAATACTTTTTATTTTAGCCTTTACTACCGGGATTCTTTCTACACAGGCCCAGGGTTTCGGAGCTTCCGTTTCGGGTGGTTATCTGTCTGAGATCGATGCGATTGGTGCCAGCGGTGATCTAATTTACGAGTTCAATGAAAAATGGGGTGTTTCAACCAACGCTACCTTTGCAGTGGCCGACGAAAAATCTACTCGAGCTAAGTGGTTTGCAGTGGATCTAAATGGACGCTATAAAGTTATCAGTGAATTGTATGTGCTGGCCGGAGGTGAATATTTAAACATTACCCTAAAACAGCTCGGACTTGGGGGTGGATCCATAGGTCAGGAATCGGAAATCAGTGACGGCGAGTTCGGTATTAATGTCGGTTCGGGCTACAAATACAACCTGATCGACAATGTGAGTATTTTTGCAGAGGCAAAATATGTGATTCTGGAAGAAGGATACTTTCACGCCAGACTCGGACTGCAGTTCGATTTTTAGTCCTTAACTAACTCATTTTATAAAAATTCGGAATTTACTTCCGAATTTTTTTATTCTTTATATTTACCTGATGAAGAAATTGTTGATCATTAATGGCCCCAATCTCAACCTTCTCGGGAAACGGGAAACCGATATATACGGGGATCTGTCTTTCGAAGAGTTTCTCGAAAAATTGCAGGATAAATACGACTGGGTGCAGATCGACTATTTTCAGAGCAATGTGGAAGGCGAGCTTATCGATAAGATCCAGGAAGTGGGCTATTCCTACGATGGCATTATTCTTAACGCTGCAGCTTATACTCATACTTCCGTCGGAATTCGAGATGCGGTCGCTGCGATCAAGGCGCCGGTTATAGAGGTGCATATAACCAATACCACCAAACGCGAAAAATTCAGGCATCGGTCTTATATTACCCCCGTGGCTCGGGGACTGGTTATGGGATTTGGTCTGCAGAGCTATGAGTTGGCAGTTGTGAGTTTTATCGAATAAAAAAAGCGTCCCCGGGGAGACGCTTCTACACTTTATGTTTGGATGGCTACAAATGTATTACTTCACCGTAAGCATCTGCCACAGCTTCCATTACAGCCTCGCTCATGGTAGGGTGAGGATGAATCGCTTTTAGCACTTCGTGCCCCGTGGTTTCCAGTTTTCTTGCAACCACAGCCTCTGCAATCATATCGGTTACGCCGGCACCCAACATATGACATCCAAGCCATTCTCCGTACTTGGCGTCGAAAATAACCTTAACAAAACCGTCTTTGGTTCCTGCTGCGCTCGCTTTACCGCTTACTGAAAATGGAAACTTTCCGATCTTAAGCTCATAACCTGCCTCTCTGGCCTGCTTTTCCGTTAGGCCAACACTGGCAATCTCCGGACTGGTATAGGTACAGCCGGGGATATTCCCGTAATCGATGGCCTCTACGTTCATTCCCGCGATCTTTTCAACACAGGTTATTCCTTCAGCCGAAGCTACGTGAGCCAATGCCGGGCCGGGAACCACATCCCCAATGGCATAGTACCCCGGGATATTGGTCTGGTACCAGTCGTTAACCATAATCTTGCCTTTGTCGGTCACAATTCCCACATCTTCCAGCCCGATATTCTCCAAATTCGAGCTTATGCCCACTGCGGAAAGAACGACCTCTGCTTCCAGAGTCTCTTCTCCTTTTGGGGTTTTTACCTTTGCTTTTACCAGTTTACCTGAAGTATCCACACTCTCAACCGAAGAATTGGTCATAACCTTAATCCCCGCTTTCTTGAAGATTCGCTCAAACTGTTTGGAAACTTCTTCGTCCTCAAGCGGAACAAGATTAGGCAGAAATTCCACTAACGTGACATCGGTACCCATAGAGTTATAGAAATTTGAGAATTCTACTCCTATGGCTCCGCTTCCCACAACGATCATACTTTTAGGCTGGGATTTCAAACTCATGGCCTCCCTGTAACCTATTACTTTCTTTCCGTCCTGCGGTAAATTAGGCAGTTCTCTTGAACGTGCCCCTGTAGCGATGATGATATGGTCGGCACTGTATTCCTTACCGTCCACATCTATCTTTTTCCCGGGTTTTATCTTACCCAGGCCTTCAATTACATCTATCTTATTCTTCTTCATCAGGAACTGAATACCCTTACTCATCCCATCGGCCACACCACGACTGCGTTCCACTACCTTGCCAAAGTCCTTATCGGCTCCTTTTACCACTAGTCCGTAGTCTTCCGCATGTTTCAGATATTCGAAAACCTGGGCACTTTTCAGCAGTGCTTTGGTGGGAATACAGCCCCAGTTCAGGCAGACACCTCCAAGGCTTTCTTTTTCGATAATGGCTGTCTTAAAGCCTAATTGTGAAGCTCGTATAGCAGCCACATATCCACCCGGACCACTGCCCAGGACAATAATATCATATTTGCTCATTTCGTTGAATTAAAGTCAGTAATTTGAAGAGACGAATTTACGAAATGTATGTTGAATGGCGAAGTAAGCTGCTCTTTTTTAAATACTGTTAGTGTTTAACTAGAACATAGCCTCGATTCGTTTTGCGGTAATGTTTCCCGTTCCACTTATAGTACTTTTTTCCCTTCACAACCACCACGCGGTGATTAACCGGAGCCTTTTTTACTATTACAACTTTAGTAGTTGGTGCGGGTGCTGAAGTAACAACCCGGGTTGCGCAGGAGGTTAGCAGTAATAATCCCAGAGATAAATAAATTAGTGACCGTTTCATAGTAATATTCCGTTTTGGTTATATTATTATGACGCGAAGACGGGGAAAGGGTTTAATTGTTCTTGGGACGAAAGTCGATGGATAAGGAATTTACACAGTAACGCTGGCCGGTAGGGGTGGGGCCGTCTTCAAAAACATGACCCAAATGTCCGCCACAGTTGGCACAGAGTATTTCGGTTCTAATCATCCCATGCGACTTGTCTTTTACGTATTCCACGGTGCCTTCGATTGCCTGGTCGAAGGATGGCCATCCGCAACCGCTGTCGAATTTACTGGAACTATCGAACAGTTGAGTATTACAGCCTGCACAGCGGTAAATCCCGTTAGAGGTGGTTAAATTATACTCCCCGGTAAAAGGTCTCTCTGTACCTTTCTCACGCAGAATCCTGTAGCGTTCCGGGCCCAGTTCTTCAAGCCATTCTTCTTCCGATTTTGAAATTGGATATTTCTGAATCATTTTTTATTGATTTTTAGGAATAAAATCCAGGGCTGCCCCGTTAATGCAATGCCTTTTCCCGGTGGTTTCGGAAGGGCCGTCGTTAAAAACATGGCCCAAATGTCCGCCGCAGGTTGCACAATGCTCCTCGGTTCGGGCATAACCAAGATTGTAATCCACATTGAAGGCTACATTGCCTTTAATTTCCCTGTCGAAACTCGGCCAGCCGGTACCGCTGTCGAACTTATGCTCGCTTTTAAATAAAGGAGTTCCACAAGCAGCACAAACATAAGTACCTTGCTCGTAATTCTTGTTCAGTTCACTCGAGAACGGCCTTTCGGTTCCGGCTTCTCTAAGTACATAGTACTCTTGTTCTGAAAGCTCAGCCTTCCATTCTTCATCCGATTTTGTTACCGGGAATGATTCTTGTTCAGCTTTTTTCTGTGCATTCGAATTACAGCTCATCGCCAGTAAGGCAAAGAGGAGCAAGGCAGTATGTTTCATAGTTCAATTTTTATAATTACCGAATTAATTGCCTATGGTCTCGATCTGGGAATCGTCTACATTTAAGATGCGCATTAATTCGTTCATCGACATATGGTCTGAAGCAAATTCAGAAGGTACCACGGCAATCCTGAAGGTTTGGTCGTCGGTGAACGCACTTCCTAACGTACTCAAATCGAAATTCCCGTCGAGGAACAGTCGCACGTCCAGAAAGGTGTGATCGAAATTATACACAAGGGTACCCTGGTTTACGAAGAATGTCTGGGGTAACTGACTCCATACATCAATGCTTCCCCCATTACCCTGTACCACATCCTCTAGCAAATAGACCATTACCACATCACTTTCAAAAACTTCGACATTCGATGGGAACTGGATCAGCCTGCTGAAATCGTTTCCGGGGGTAAAATCAACGGTTACTTCGAATACCTGGCCTAGAATATTCACTCCGGGTTCTCCCTGTGGTCCCGGAGGGCCGGGATCGCCGGTACAGGATGTAAAAATCAAACCTGAACTAAGCGCTAGAAATAATATTAGATTCTTCATATGTTATTTGTTTTTTGGTTCTATACACAAAAGTCGTTCCAGTTGTGCCTGGTCATAAAATATTGTTATATAATTCTAAAGCTTTCTAAAAAAGAATCAAATTTAGCACAGTTATTGGTAACTTTAACATAATTAATCCACACCATTATGAATATTAAAAAAATACTCTCAATAATTGCAGTGGCCGTCTTTATGATAGCCTGTGCTACCAATCCGTTTACCGGGAAACAAACCATGGCGCTGGTCCCTAATTCACAGATTTTCCCCATTGCTTTTCAGCAGTACGATCAGTTCCTGGAAGAGCATAAGGTTGTAAACGGCACTTCCGATGCCCGGCGAGTGAAAACTATCGGACAAAAAATAGCCGCAGCTTCCGAGCGATGGCTCAACGCAAATGGCTATGCGGGCTATCTCAACGATTATCAGTGGGAATACAACCTGGTACAGGATCCGGCTATTAACGCCTGGGCCATGCCCGGAGGTAAGGTGGTATTCTATACGGGAATTATGCCTATTGCCCAAAGCGATGCAGGTATAGCGGCCATCATGGGCCATGAAGTTGCACATGCGCTTGCCAATCACGGGCAGCAACGGATGAGTGCAGCACAATACCAGGGATTGGTGGCAGTTGCCGGGAATATAGCGCTTGGAAACGACCCGGAGAAGCAGGAAACCTTCAACAAATACTACGGAATTGGCTCCACGGTTGGCGTAATGCTGCCATTTAGCCGAAACCACGAAAGTGAAGCAGACCGCATAGGATTAACCCTTATGGCTATTGCAGGATACGATCCAATAGAAGCTGCCAACCTTTGGAGACGAATGGAAGCCAGTAGTAAAGGACAAGCACCACCCGAATTTTTAAGTACACACCCTTCAAGCCAGACTAGAATAAACAATATTACCGCCTGGGCTCCCGAGGCTAAGGCCGAAGCCCGCAAGTTTGGAGTGACCAACTTCAAGAAGAATTAAGATTATAAATATTTCATTACTTTAGAAGCTGCCAATAAGGGCAGCTTCTATTTTTATGCAAAACCTACCAAAAGGAAGTAAGAAATTACTAACTGCCTGGGCTTTCTACGATTGGGCAAATTCGGTATACAGTCTGGTAATAGCTTCCGCAGTCTTTCCCATATTTTATGGTGCACTCACACTCGTAAAGAATGAGCAGGGAGAGATCCTGGACGATACAATCACTTTTCTCGGATACGATTTCAACAACGATACACTTATTAGTTATGTAACGGCAGCCGCCTTCCTGGTCGTGTCTGTAATAAGCCCGCTTTTAAGCGGAATTGCCGACTATATCGGCAACAAGAAGATCTTTATGAAGTTCTTTTGCTATATGGGTGCTTTGGCCTGTATAGGCTTGTATTGGTTTACGCTGGAATACCTCTGGTTCGGATTACTGTGTTATTTCCTTGCGTTAATCGGATTTTGGGCCAGCCTTGTTTTTTACAACAGCTATTTACCGGATATTGCTTTTCCCGAACAACAGGACCGTATCAGCGCCAAAGGATATTCCCTGGGGTACATAGGCAGTGTAGTATTGCTGGTTATTTGCCTGGCAATGATTCTTATGCATGAGTCCTTTGGATTTGAGGATGAAGGCATGCCTACCCGCCTGTCTTTTGTTTTAACCGGCCTGTGGTGGATAGGCTTCAGTCAGTACACTTATTATTATTTGCCGAAGGGAAACAAGAAGGAAAAATTTACGCGCCAGCTGCTCTTTAACGGGTTTAGAGAATTACGGCTGATATGGAACCGACTTAAGGAAAACCTTGCTCTTAAACGGTATCTCATGGCCTTTTTTGTTTATAGTATGGCCGTTCAAACCATCATGCTGGTCGCTACATATTTTGGGATAGAGGAACTCGATTGGGGCACTACCGAACCAACAACCGGGCTTATCGTGAGCATACTGTTAATTCAGCTTGTGGCGGTAATAGGGGCTATACTTACATCCCGATCGTCGGCTAAATTTGGTAATATTCAAACCCTGATGGGCCTGAATGTAATCTGGATTGTAATTTGTGTTTACGCCTACACCATAACATCCCCCACTCAGTTTTACGTAACGGCAGCCTTTGTTGGTTTAGTTATGGGTGGTATACAGTCGCTTTCGCGCTCTACCTATTCCAAATTGATTCCGGAAGGAGCCCTGGACACCGCGTCGTATTTTAGCTTTTACGATGTATCCGAAAAGATAGGGATTGTGATAGGAATGTTCAGTTACGGTTACGTGGCACAGGCTACAGGGAGTATTCGTTATGCGATACTTTTCTTTATTCTATTTTTTGTAACCGGTCTTATTTTGTTGTTTAGGGTGCCTAGAAAAGCTTAAGATTATACAATTTTTACTTATGTTTGCGTTTAATACCAAAGAAAATAACTTACTTATGAATAGATTTCAACTAGGTAGCTGGTTCGTGTTGTTTTTTCTTGCACTGCAATTTACCTCTTGTGATAATGAACCCCTGGAAGGTGATTTTCCTCAGGAAGAGATAAATACCGCTGAAGAAGGACAATTTGTGGCTACTATCGATGGTCAGGGCTGGATTGCCGAATCTACTACCGCAACCATGAATGAAGCCAATACCCTTGCCATAACGGGAATGAAATCCTCGACAGGGGAGAGCATTAGTATTATTGTGGAAAATGCTGCGGTGGGGCTTTTTGATATTACAGCCGGAGTGGGTACACAGAACAGCGGAGTTTTTATCGATGCCGAAACTCAGATGAACCCATACTTTACTTCTGCGGCACTTGGTGGTTTCGGACAGCTGGAACTAACTGAGATTAATACCGACTCACTTACCATCACAGGAACCTTTAGTTTTTTCGGAGCAAGGGTTGCAGTGGATAACGAAGGAAATCCAATTACCGACGGCGATGGAAATCCCGTTATTGAGAATGTAACAATCACGAATGGTGCCTTTAATTCTATTCCGTATACCGAAGAAGCCGGAGGCGGTGGAGGCGGTGGAGCTCTGGATCCATTCTTTGCTAAGGTTGATGAAGTGGATTTCGAGCCTGTATCCCTTACTTCCGAAAGAAATATTGTGAGTGGGGCAGCTATGATTAACATCGTGGCCTTTAACGCAACCGGTGAAAAGATAAGGATTGATATTCCGGAAGATTTGGGCGTAGGTACCTTCGCAATGGAACAGTTGTCTGACGGAACCAAACTAATCGCCCAGTACAACAACAATATGGGAGGAGAGGACCTGTCTTCCAATCCCGGAACTATTACGATCTCTCAGTTTAACACACTTGCGGGACGTATCGTTGCTACTTTCGAATTTACAGCCACCGACCCGTTGAATATCGATCCTACCGTGGTCCAGGTTACCGATGGTAGTTTTGATATCCGATATGAACCGGGAGCAACCGCCGGCGCTAACAGCATGACCTGCGATATAGGCGGAGTGGCCTGGGTAGCCGATTTTGTGGATGCTACCGAATTCGAATTCGACGGTATAGCTACAGTTACTGCGAGAGGCTATAACAGTGCTACCGGAGAGCTGATTGAAATTACCTTTCCAAAGGAACTTGTTCCCGGCAGTTACGACTTTGTATCCACGGATATCGCCGGAGAATCCATTGCCAGGTTCTATCCTGAAGTGGGAGGGACTGCATTTACCTCTACTGACGGAAGCATAATCGTGTTGACCAATGATCTCGCAACCGGAGGAACCATGGAGGCTGCTTTTCTTTTCTATGGGGAAGATCTCTCTGGAGTCGATCCAACTACGTACACTCTTCTCAACGGAGAGTTCACGGTGGAATTACCCTAATTAACTGGTATCTAAAACATTGCAAAAAGCCGCTCCCGGAGCGGCTTTTTAATTGTTAATTTACTTTGGCAGACCTAATTAAAAGGCTATGTTTGCCCCTTTTTATAAATAATTTCAAAAAAAATTCAAATGAAAAAATTAAGAGTATTAAATGCATTGACCATAGCCGTATTTACGCTTGCTTTTACTGCATGCAGCAACGACGATGATAATTCTAACGGAAATGGGGCAGCCGAAGGACAGT
The DNA here is from genome assembly GCA_030148705.1 of Pukyongia sp. GTDB lineage: Bacteria > Bacteroidota > Bacteroidia > Flavobacteriales > Flavobacteriaceae > Pukyongia. The sequence goes on along the minus strand of JASBSY010000001.1, from coordinate 153,499 downwards.
TGATTGCCACAGTAGACGGCAACGACTATTCTTCCAGCGATACGAATGTTGGAGCTACGTTCTTTAACGGCTTATTCAATATCACTGCGTTAAATCCAACCACAAACGAAGTAATATTAGTTACTGTTAACGGTGCTGCAGAAGGAACCTTCGATCTTGGCCCTGACAATGGTGGTACTGCCGTTGGATCATATAATATCAATGGTGAAAACGCCTTTTTATCGGTTGCTGAAGGAGGTTCGGGAACGATCACTATCACCAAACTGGATACTGAAAACAATCTGGCATCGGGTACATTCGAATTCGTGGGTACCCGTGAGCTTACTACCGGAGAAACAGAAACGGTTACCATCTCCGGAGGTGCATTTACCGATGTATTCCTTACCACACAGATAGGAGGAAACCCTAATAATTCATTCGAGGCTGAGGTTGATGGTGTGGCCATGAACCCGGACGCAATAAACGCAGTTGAAATTACTTTTCAAGGAGAAACAACGATCTCGATAACCGCGTTGAACAACACCACTAACCAAAACATAGGTATTTCAATTCCTGCAGACACAGAAGTAGGGACATATGAATTCAGCTCGTTCCCTACCTCAGGAGCGATCGTTGGCCAATACAACCCCGATCTTGGAGGAAGCGGTTCGACGGCTTACTCATCTATCGACGGAACTATCACAATTACTGCATACGATACGGCAGCAGGAACCATGGAAGGAACTTTCGAGTTTACAGCAGGAGATTTCACGGGGCAGAATCCTGAAACTTATGAAATCACCAACGGTGTATTTTCAGTGGAATTCTAATTAATGAATTGGCAATAAAAAAACCGCTCCAGGAGCGGTTTTTTTGTTTCATCTACTTAGTTGGAAGAAATCCTTCCGGACCCCGATACTTTAGTATCCCGTTTATCAGGATTGCCTGTGTATTTAATACTTCCACTGCCGAAAACCCGGGCATTCAGGTAATCGCTAACATTAATCGAAGCATCGCCTGAGCCGGAAACCTGGGCATTTGCGGTAGCGGCTGTAAGGCTGTTTGCTTCAAAATCCCCGCTTCCTGTAATGGTGACATCAAGATCTTTAGTTCTGCCCGAAACCATGACGTCGCCCGAACCGGTGATTTTAACTTCTAATTCGTTGGTGTCCACGGCAAGATTCACATCCCCGGAACCGGTAACCTTTATTTTCAGCTCGTTTTCTTTAACCGGGTCTTTCGAATCGATATCACCCGAACCTGTTATGGAAATTGCTTCAATGTCCATAAAAGGAACATAGACATGAATCCCTTTCTTGCTTTTCAAGGAAACATTTTTACGGGTGCTAATTTTAAGTGCGCCGTTTTCAACTTCGATCTCAACGTATTCCTGCAGGTTCGAATCGGTTTCTACTCTGATATTTCCTTCTGTTCCTTTTTCCAGATGGATGTCTATTGAGCCTATTCCTTTTATGGCGCTGTAATCGGAGGTTGAAACGGTGTTGGTTGTTACATTGCCGTTGCCAACCACTTTTTCGTTACTCCACTGGGCTGATACTTCGCTCAGACTGAAGATTACCAGGGTAAATACCAGGGTAATTCTAATGATTGTTTTCATTGTTGTCATAATTTAGATTGATTATTGTTTTTTAAAGCTAACGCTTCCGTAATTGGCGTTTATGGAAACAGTGTTGCCCGAATTCCGGCTTTTGTGATAGCCTTCGTAATAACTCGACGTACTCTCCTTATCACTTTTGGTCACCGTTACATTGTCTTCTCCCGAAAAACCGGCATAAGACATTCTCACCTCGAAATTGAAACTAAGGTTGCTGTCGAAACCAAGTTTAATACTGGTGTAACTAGACTTTATCGTTGCCGAACGTGTGCCGGGGGACAGGCGATCTACCGCTATACTCCCGTAGTCGGTGTTCAGGTTCAGCGAGCCTTTAACCGTCCCGATCTTATGCGGTAGGTAATCGCCGCGCCCGGTGAGATTGGTTACCGAATTAACCATGATCTTCCCGTAATCGCAATTGTAGTTCAGGTCGTTAACTTCTCCAATTTCAGAATTGGAATAGTCTGCGTTTAACTCCAGCCGGCCGACCTTATCCAATACAAAACCGGAATAATCTGCATTGATCCTGCCGCTTTTCATATAAGAGATGGTCGAATTGTTTGTATAATCGAAATTGAGGTAGTTGTCTTCTGCCATCAGCTCCCCGATGATAAGTTGACCATAGTCGCAATTAATCTTGGCATTGCCCTGCAGTTTGTTAAGGCTTATCGAACCGTAATCATTACTGAGGTCTACCGAATTATTTACCGGCAACTTTATGGTGTAATTCACTTCCATAGAAACAGATTTCTTTTTCCCCCATACGCTCCATGAGTTCTTGTTATTCTTGCCGAATTCTGTCCTGGCGGAAACCAGTGAACTGCTTGCCGAAAATTCTACATCGATTTCGTCGAGCCGCTTTTGAACGGTCTCTTCGTCGTCTCCGCGTGTGGTAATGTGTACTTCGATCACGGTGCGGTTCTCATTCCAGGTCACTATATCGATATTGCCGTAGGAATTGTCAACTTTAAGGCCGGCATCCCTGTTTACCGTATACTCTTTCTTCAGGGTTTTTTCCTTGGTGTATTTCCACTCATCACCATGGGCGTTAACCGCCATGGGGATCATAAGCAGTGTAATAAAAAGCTTAGATAGTAGTTTCATGTTCATTTGTTTTTAAGTGTTTAATTTCCTCTATTAGTTCTATTACATTTTCCAACAGGTCGATCCTGCTTTGAAAATTTGCGATCATAGCAGCAATGACTCGCTGATCATTACCACTTGCAACAAGATCTTCTTTCAGTTGCTGATATTCATGTTCGAGGATGGTTATCTGATTTAATGCGTCGTTTACCAATTGAGCAGTTTCCGGAGTTTTAAAACTTTTCAGTTTTTCCAATTCCAAATTGATGGCTGCGGTGAAAAAAGTCTGGGTTTGCTCCATTTCGGGTGAGACCCCGGCCAGCCCGGTTTTGGTTTCTCCCTCTTGCAGCAAAAAGAACCCGATTCCCAATATAACAACAATGGTAGCGGCAATCGATAATGGTTTCCACCAGTTCCAACCGCTTGTACCTTCAGTATCGCGTTTGTTCAATCGTTCGATAAAACGTTGGGTATGCCCTTCCGGGGTATCGTAAACATCTAACGCCCGTCGGTGCTTGTCGAATAATGATTCTATACTGTCTTTTTTCATGCTGTTACTCCTGCTAATTTTTTACGTAAACTCTCTTTTGCTCTCGACATCAGAGTACGACAATTACTGTAGCTGATACTCAAGATGGAACACAACTCATCGTAATCGTAGCCTTCAATAAAATGAAGACTTAGAATGGTTCGATAGCTGTCGTGCAACTCTTCCATACAACTAAGGAGTTGCCTGGATTGGAGTTGAGAATAGTTCTCTTCCTCCCATCCCGCTTCATCCTCTTCAGTTTCATTGGCGATCAACTTGTCCGAAACCATAACATATCGATGCGATTTTCTATACTGAGTGAGGCTGTTGTTAACAACAATTCGTTTTAACCAGGCCCCGAAAGTCGCTTCACCTTTAAAGCTGTCCAGTTTACTGAACGCGGTAATAAACGATTCCTGCATCACATCTTCAGCCTCGGCGGTATCCTTGGTGATACGCATGGCAACATTAAACATTGCATGCTGGTATCGGTTGTATACTTCCATCTGCGCAAGTTGATTTCCCTGTTTGCAAAGAACAAGTAGTGTATTAATATTTTGATTGGTTAGTGACAATTAAAAACATATATGTTTACCCTAAAGATAAGGCTAAGGTTAAATTGTTACACTCCGTCAAAAAAAAATTATTACGGTTGGCACAACAATTGAATCACTGTAGTAGGAGGAAGCCTTAAAGCACTGAAATGCGGGGCTTTCGATAAAATTATAACAATATTAATATCTTTTAACCATTGTGTGGTTTATTTTTAATGACACAATGTCGCGATAAACATATGGCAAAATCAAAAATTATAGCAGTAGACAATCTGTCATTGGATGATCTTTCGGGTGATGCCGATCTTATTCCATTGATGACAACCGAAGATGAAGATGCAATGAATAAAGAAGACCTGCCTAAGGTTTTACCCTTGTTGCCATTGAGAAATACGGTGTTGTTTCCCGGGGTGGTGATTCCCATCACTGCCGGAAGAGATAAGTCGATTAAACTTATCAATGAAACTAACAACGGGTCCAAGGTAATAGGCGTGATCTCTCAAAAGGTGGAGGGAAAGGAGGAGCCTGGTCTTACCGATATCAACACCACAGGTACCGTAGCGCAGATATTGCGGGTGCTGAAAATGCCCGATGGGAATACCACTGTGATCATACAGGGCAAACGCCGCTTCCAGGTTAACGAGATTATTACTACTGATCCGTATATGACCGCTACCATCAAAGAGGTGGACGAGGCCAGGCCTGCAGAAGACAATGCCGAGTTTAAAGCGATCATAGATTCCATCAAGGAAAATGCGCTGCAGATCATCAAGGAAAGCCCCAATATTCCTTCTGAAGCGGCTTTCGCCATAAAAAATATTGAAAGTAATTCCTTTTTGGTGAATTTTGTGTCGTCCAATCTCAATATTTCGGTTGCTGAAAAACAAAAGTTGCTGGAGATCAACGATCTTAAAGACCGTGCGTTGGAGACCCTGCGCTATATGAACGTGGAAATTCAGAAATTATCCTTAAAACAAGACATACAGTCGAAAGTTGAGAGCGATATTAGTCAGCAGCAACGCGAATACTACTTGCAGCAGCAGATGAAGACCATTCAGGAAGAGTTGGGTGGAAGTTCGAATGAGGCTGAGATCGAAGAGATGCGAAGCAGGGGAAAGGCAAAATCCTGGAATGAGGATGTGAAGACTCACTTTGAAAAGGAGTTGGTGAAATTGCAGCGAATGAATCCACAGGTGGCCGAATTCAGTATTCAGAGGAACTATCTTGAATTATTACTCGACCTTCCCTGGAACGAATACAGCAAGGACAAATTCGATTTGAAACGAGCCAGGAAGATCCTCGATCGCGATCACTATGGTCTGGACGATGTAAAAAAGCGGATCATAGAGTATTTAGCGGTATTAAAACTGCGAAATGATATGAAATCACCCATCCTGTGTCTTTATGGGCCACCGGGCGTGGGTAAAACCTCCTTGGGAAAATCAATTGCCGAAGCCCTGGGCCGTAAATATGTTAGAGTATCTCTGGGTGGATTGAGAGACGAAGCTGAAATACGCGGCCACCGAAAGACATATATAGGGGCGATGCCTGGAAGAATAATTAAGAGTATTAAGAAAGCGAATACGAGTAATCCGGTATTTGTGCTGGATGAGATCGATAAATTATCTATCGGGAACCAGGGCGATCCTTCTTCAGCCATGCTGGAGGTGCTGGACCCGGAGCAGAACAACGACTTTTACGATAACTTCCTCGAACTGGGCTACGACCTGTCTAAAGTAATGTTTATAGCCACTTCTAACAGCCTGAGCAATATTCAGCCGGCGCTTAAGGACCGTATGGAAATTATAAACGTTACCGGGTATACCATTGAAGAGAAAGTGCAGATCGCTAAGAAACATTTACTTCCGAAGCAATTAAAAGAACACGGACTTAATTCCGATCACCTTAAAATAGCCAAACCTCAATTGGAGAAGATTGTTGAAGGCTATACCCGTGAAAGTGGGGTACGGGGTCTTGAAAAGCAAATCGCAAAAATGGTACGTCATGCCGCCATGAAAATAGCCATGGAGGAAGAATATGAAGTGAAAGTAGATAACTCAATGATTACCGAAGTACTGGGTGCTCCAAAATTGGAACGCGATAAATACGAGAACAATGACGTAGCCGGCGTAGTGACTGGGCTGGCATGGACCAAGGTAGGCGGAGCTATCCTATTTATAGAATCCACCCTTTCGAAGGGCAAGGGTAACCTTACCATGACCGGTAACCTGGGGAAAGTGATGAAAGAATCTGCAACCATTGCACTGGAATACATCAAGAGTAATGCAGATAAATTGGGTCTTTCGCAGGAAATCTTCGAAAAATACAACGTTCATGTGCATGTGCCTGAAGGTGCTACCCCTAAGGATGGCCCCAGTGCCGGAATCACCATGCTTACCTCTCTGGTTTCGCTGTTTACCCAGCGAAAAGTAAAGAAAAGTCTTGCCATGACCGGGGAAATTACCCTAAGAGGAAAGGTACTGCCTGTGGGCGGAATCAAAGAGAAGATCCTGGCCGCCAAGCGCGCTCGTATAAAGGAGATCCTGTTATGCGAGGACAATCGTAGTGATGTTGAGGAAATTAAAGCCGAATACCTTAAGGGCCTTACATTCTATTATGTAAAAGATATGGATGAAGTACTCGACAAAGCCCTTACCGGGGAAAAAGTAAAAAACGCAAAGAACCTATAGTATTAAAAGTAGTTTGTTTAAAACGATTCGGCTGTGACTTAGTTTTTTTCCCAACCGAAAATAAATTATACTTGCAGTCGTTTTAGTTTTCAGGGAAAAGTATCTCACGCTCCATGCACCAAAAGGTTTTTTACGTACTAGCACTATTTATGTCGGCAGTAACTATGGCTCAGGTGGGGGGACGATCTACTTACCAATTCCTGAACCTGGTAAATTCTCCCCGACAGGCGGCCCTGGGGGGGAAAACAGTCACCAATTACGATTACGACCCCACACAGGCGCTGTTTAACCCGGCGGCCATTAATCCCGAGATGGATAACCAGCTTTCGCTGAACTATTCGAATTATATAGGAGATATTAACTATGGAACTGCGGCCTATGCCTATTTATGGGATAGAAGAACGCAGGTGATACATGCGGGGGCTACGTATATAAATTACGGGAAGTTCGACGGATATGACGAGTTTGGTAACCCAACCAGCAGTTTTAGCGGGGGAGAGGTGGCACTTTCGTTCGGACATGCCCGGAACATCGCCTGGACAAATTTCCACGTTGGTGCCAATATTAAGTTTATCAGTTCGAAGTTGGAGCAGTATTCTTCTTTTGGAGTTGCGGCCGATATCGGGGTGATGTATGTTTACGAAGCCTGGGACCTTCATATTACGGGGGTCGCGAGGAATATCGGAACCCAGATCACACCATACGATAACATTTATGAGCCTTTGCCCTTCGAGCTCATCTTCGGAATCTCACAAACCCTGGAGAATATCCCCATTCGATGGCATCTCACTTTCGAGAATATGCAGCGATGGAATGTGGCATTTTCCAACCCTAACCGGGAAGAAACCGATCTGGAGGGGAATGTTAAGGAAGAAAAGATTAATTTTATAGATAATGCCTTCAGGCATACTATCGTGGGAATAGAGTTATTTCCAACCGGTGGTTTTAACATTCGGCTCGGCTATAATTTAAGACGGGCGGAAGAACTGCGGATTTTAGAGAAGCGGGCTTTTGCCGGTTTAAGCGCAGGGTTTTCAATAAAATTGAATAAGATCCGGTTAAGTTATTCGTATTCTAAGTACAGCACAGCTGCCTCAACGAGTAATTTCGGGTTAAATCTTAACCTTCAGTAATGCCAAAAATTACTATAGCCATAGACGGCTATTCATCTACAGGCAAGAGTACAGTGGCACGTCAACTGGCCGAATGGCTGGAATATGTGTACGTGGACAGTGGCGCTATGTACAGGGCGGTTACTTTATACGCCTTACGCAACAACCTGGTGTCCTATTCGGAATTTAAAAAGGAAGAATTGATCGATTCCCTTGAGGAAATCAGGTTGGAATTCAGAAAGAATAAAGACGGAAAGGCCGAAATGTACCTCAATGGGGAAAATGTGGAAAAAGAGATCAGAACTCTGGAAGTTTCAGAATTCGTAAGCATAATTGCCACGGTACCTGAGGTTAGACGTAAGCTGGTAAAGTTACAACACGCTATGGGGGAGGGGAAAGGAGTGGTGATGGACGGCCGTGACATAGGGACTGTAGTCTTTCCCAATGCCGACCTAAAGATATTTATGAATGCCTCGGCCGATGTCCGGGCCCGGAGACGCTATGAGGAGTTAAGTCAGCGAGGGGACCAGATCACATTTGAAGAGGTTTTTAACAACGTTACCGAAAGGGATCATATAGATACGAACCGAAAGGACTCTCCTCTAAAAAAGGCCGATGATGCCATAGAAATCGACAATTCTGAAACAAATATCGAAGACCAGTTTCACACCATACTTCAACTGGCCAAGGACCGGATAGCCGGGAGGGTTAAGCGGAGCTAAATCGCTCACATAGAAGTAAGTAAATTCTTACTGAAAATCATTATTTAACGATTTTATTTGCATTTAATCGAATAAAGTTGTTGATTTGACGATAATTAGCCCCTAAAATCCTACAAATGAAACTATTAAAACCCGTATTTGGCATTGCTGTGCTTGCATTGCTGATATCCTCCTGTGATCATGATAGTCCCGATGAGCTGGTTACTGACACTTCCAGTATTGAGTTGATCGCACTAAAAAAGCAGTTTCCCTTAAAAACGAACGATATTTCCAAGAACGGCATTTACCATGGGGTAGTGGCCTCTTCCGAGTCCCTTTCACGAGGAAAGATCTGGATCAACCTGGCAAACAATGGAAATTATATGGCACTGATCGAACTGGTAGGGCAATCGCCAATGGAATTCAAATTAAAACCGGCCTTTCTGGCCCGGGCGGCATCGGCTACCGTATTTGAATTTAGTGGACAAGCCGGAAGTTTTACAATTGATGTAACCAATTTTATGGAACCTGTGGTTTCAAATTTAGAAATCTATAACGAAAGTTTTGTCGCTATGGTGGTAAAGAGCATGAGCAATAGTATGGCGAGCTCGGCAACTGCCACCTTCAGCGAAACAGGCAATCCTTCGTTCAGCGGGACCTGGTTGTTGTTGGCAGATGGAAGCATGCCCAATCCCAACGGAAATGGCGGCGATGGAATTACTTCCTTGTTGATAACGATCAATGGGGACGATGTGGATGATTTCAGCTTCGACAGTTTTAATGCCGACACCTGCCTTGGAAATCCTAACTATTATCCAACGCTGAATTCTTATGGAGTGGCGGATTTTATAGTCTGCGATTATCAAACTACATCTTTTGCGGGAGGCACGGCTAAATGGAATCTAAGTTTCGATATGACCGTGGAAGGCTACGTAAATTACTTTTTATGTGAGACCACCACTGCCGGGACATTTACCTGGACCAGCAACGACGGATCGATTTATAAAGTAGGGGAGATCGTAATTGACTAGGGAGTCGAAGAAATTGAACCTATATAAAACAGCCGGGAGGCTGTTTTTTTATTTTACAGCATCGCCCGGGAGGTTTTCTGTGTGGCCGGGGATAGTTGGCATAAAAAAAGTCACCGCTGTTTATTTCGGTGACTTTCAAGTTGGCTAACTACTCTAATTAAATCCTAAGCCCGGCCTTTATAAAATAAATGGCTTGCCGGGAATGGCCATGTCGTGTCGGTTGGCAAAAACTGCTATGCGTTTGAATTGAAAAAGATCCTTTCGCTGCGATTCCTGCTTCATGATCGTATGGATGTTTTTCGCCAGGTTCATGATGTTGGTATTTAAAGGTTGATCTTGTTTTGGATTACCGGAATCGTCTCTTTGAATTCCAGTTAGATCCTATGCTCGTTTTAGGCTTCTCTGTAAGGGTGTTCGAATGTAAAGTTCTCATGTTGGTTGTTTTTAAACCCCTCCGGGAAACTTACCCGGGAGGGAGATTGTTAAGTTGGTGTTTCTATCTGTATCGTCTTTTTGAATTCCAGTTGAATCCGAAGCTCGATTTAGGCTTCTCTGTAAGTGTGTTTGAATCTAAAGTTCTCATGGTTTTGGTTTTTTAATTATGATTGTTCGTTTCTTGATTGATGTACTAAATAGACGACAGTGAAAATAATTTGTTACAGTACTGTGCAATACATAGTACTATTTTAACACTTTTTAACAGTTTTAGTAATTTACTATAGGGGGTGTAAGGGAGTGTAAGTGATAGTAATTACAAGCCTTGTGGCCGATAAACCATAATTTTGCCTAATAAAAATATTTTTTCTGAAACTTGCCATAATACTCATTAAGGCATATAATGTTTCGCTCGGAATGGATAACAATGTCGGCAGGAAATAAGTAAGAATGGACTTATCGGTCAAAAAACGAGAAGTATTATTGGCTTTATCGGACTGAACATAGGTGATACCCGACTTAAACAATTATTCAAAAGCTTTGAAAATCAAATGAAATGCTTTACTTTTGCGCTCCTTTTAACGGTCAGATAAGTTTTAAAAGGAAGTAACAACAACTAAAGACAAACCCTTCTGTGGGATGACCGATCTAACTTATAAGAACACGGAATACAAACAATTGATCTTCAGTTATAAATTCAACACAGGAAGATCAACCTATTCAAATGGCTGAAAAAGCAGAAGCTAAGAAAGCAACAAAAGCCAAAGCTGCAAAAGCAGAGGCAAAAAAAGATGATGCTGTAGAAACAGCAGAACAACCGCAGCAGGAAGTTTCTCTAAAGGAACAGAATCCTGATAAATTCCTAAAAGAATTCAACTGGCACAACTACGAAGAAGGTATAGACCCTATCGACGACGGTAAACTGGAAGAATTTGAAAAGCTCGTAACAGAGAATTTTGTCGATACCCTGGACGATGAAGTAGTGGAAGGTGAAGTGATCCACATTACCGACCGCGATGCTATTATCGACATCAACGCAAAAAGCGAGGGTGTGGTTTCCTTAAACGAATTCCGTTACAATCCCGGGCTTAAAGTAGGAGACAAGGTGGAAGTATTGATCGACGTTCGCGAGGACAGTACAGGTCAGCTTATCCTTTCACACAGAAAAGCAAGAACAATCAAAGCATGGGATCGCGTTAATGCAGCTCATGATGAAGGTACTATCGTAAACGGTTACGTTAAGTGTCGTACCAAAGGTGGTATGATCGTGGACGTGTTCGGGATCGAGGCCTTCCTTCCGGGATCGCAGATCGACGTGAAGCCTATTCGCGACTACGATATCTATGTTGGTAAGACCATGGAATTCAAAGTGGTTAAGATCAACCACGAGTTTAAGAACGTGGTAGTTTCGCATAAAGCACTTATCGAAGCGGATATCGAAGAGCAGAAGAAAGAGATTATTGCACAACTTGAAAAAGGTCAGGTACTGGAAGGTGTTGTGAAAAACATCACTTCTTATGGAGTATTCGTAGACCTTGGAGGTGTAGACGGACTGGTACACATTACCGATCTTTCATGGTCGAGAATCAACCACCCGAACGAAATCGTAGACCTCGATCAGAAACTAAACGTTGTTATCCTCGACTTTGATGAAGATAAAACACGTATCCAGCTGGGTCTTAAGCAGCTTAATCCACATCCGTGGGAAGCGCTTGGCGACGAACTGAAAGTTGGTGACAAAGTTAAAGGTAAAGTAGTGGTAATAGCCGACTACGGTGCGTTTATCGAAGTAGCCGAAGGTGTAGAAGGACTTATCCACGTAAGTGAGATGTCATGGTCTACTCACCTCAGAAGTGCGCAGGACTTTGTAAATGTTGGTGATGAAGTTGAAGCCGTGATCCTTACCCTCGACAGAGAAGAGCGTAAGATGAGCCTGGGTATCAAACAACTTACCCCGGATCCATGGACCGATATCACCAAGAAATATCCTGTTGGCAGTAAGCACGAAGGTATTGTTCGCAATTTCACCAACTTTGGTGTATTTGTTGAACTTGAAGAAGGTATAGACGGATTAATCTATATCAGCGACCTTAGCTGGACCAAGAAAGTGAAGCACCCAAGCGAATTTACCAATATTGGTGATACGCTTGAAGTGATCGTACTTGAACTGGATGTTGAAGGACGTAAACTTAGCCTGGGACACAAACAAACCACAGAAAATCCATGGGATAAGTATGAGGATGAGTTTGCTGTAGGTACTAAGCATACTGCTGCGATCGACGAGATGGTAGACAAAGGAGCTGTGATCAAATTCAACGATGACATCACGGCATTCGTACCAAAACGTCACCTTGAAAAAGAAGACGGCAGCGACCTTAAGAAAGGTGAAGAGGCAGAATTTGTGATCATCGAATTCAATAAAGAATTCAAGAAAGTGGTTGCATCGCATATGACCCTTCACAAGGAAGAGGAAGCCAAGATCGTTAAGCAGGCAGCTAAGAAAGCAGCACAGCAGGCAGAAGAAGCGAAGCCAACCTTAGGCGACGCCAATGCCAAACTGCAGGAAATCAAAGACAAGATGGAAGGAAAGTCTTCTAAGAAGAAATAATCCAACCTTGTTTACAGATACAAAGCCCTTCAGCAATGAAGGGCTTTTTTATTGCCAAACACCTAAAAAAGTAGATGAAGGGATATTATTCCATAAAAACACGTACTTTTGTACTCTGAATACGATTCAGAGACTACCTATGAGCCAAAAAGTGCTATTAAATGCAACCGAAGTACACATCGCGCTTCACCGACTGGCTTGTCAATTAATAGAAAATCACGATAACTTCCAGGATACAGTTCTAATAGGCATACAGCCCAGGGGTGTTTTTTTGGCTGAACGCCTCAAACAACTGCTTCAAACCGATTATAAGATTAAGAACATCAGGCTTGGCTATCTCGATATCACCTTTTACAGGGACGATTTCAGGAGAAGCGTTAAGCCCCTGGAGGCCAATACCACCCAAATCGATTTTATAGTAGAAGAGAAGAAGGTGGTCTTTATAGACGATGTGCTCTATACCGGCCGTAGTATCCGTTCGGCCCTTACAGCCATTCAGTCCTTTGGAAGGCCAACAGAGATAGAACTATTAACGCTTATCGACCGCCGCTTCAGCAGGCATTTGCCCATACAGCCCGATTACAGGGGACGACAAGTGGATGCGATAAACAAAGAAAAAGTAAAGGTATGCTGGAAAGAACAGGACGGAGAAGATGCCGTATACCTGATTAACAATTAACTATGAGCGAACTAAGTGTAAAACACTTACTGGGAATTAAATACATCACCGAAGATGATATCCGGCTTATCTTCGAAACCGCCGATCATTTTAAAGAGGTGATTAACCGTCCGATAAAGAAGGTACCATCGCTCAGGGACATCACCATAGCCAACCTGTTCTTTGAGAACAGCACCAGGACCCGCTTGTCCTTCGAGTTGGCTGAAAAACGCCTTTCGGCCGATGTGATCAATTTCTCGGCTTCCTCCTCTTCCGTTAAAAAAGGGGAGACCCTCATAGATACCGTAAACAACATACTATCCATGAAAGTGGATATGGTGGTAATGCGCCACCCCAATCCCGGGGCAGGGATCTTTCTCTCCAAACACATAGATGCCAGTATCGTAAATGCCGGCGACGGTGCCCACGAACATCCCACCCAGGCCTTGCTGGACTGCTATTCCATCCGGGAACGACTGGGGGCGGTAAAGGGGAAGAAGGTGGTGATCGTTGGCGATATTCTCCATTCCAGGGTGGCCCTGTCGAATATTTTTGCCCTGCAGAAACTGGGTGCCACGGTAAAGGTCTGCGGCCCAAAGACATTAATTCCAAAACATATAGAAGAACTGGGGGTGGGCTATGAAGGGAACCTCCGGAAAGCACTGGAGTGGTGCGATGTGGCCAATATGCTGCGCGTACAGAACGAACGCATGGAAATAAGCTATTTCCCCACCACCCGCGAATACACCCAGCAGTACGGCGTAAACAAGGCCCTGCTGGACAGCCTGGGCAAGGAGATCGTACTGATGCACCCGGGGCCCATCAACAGGGGGGTGGAGATAACCAGCGATGTGGCCGACAGCAAGCAGGCTATCATCCTTGAGCAGGTACAGAACGGGGTTGCCATCCGCATGGCGGTATTGTATCTCCTGGCTTCAAAAATAAAACACAATGAAGATCGATAATTACGACAATTACGTGGTGCTGGCAGACGACCACGACGACTTAGCAGAGTTTGCCTCCTTTCTCGAATTCCAAATCCTGAACAAGTTCAAGGAGCAGAACGTGGTGATAAACCTGCAGGACTACCCGGCCTTAAAGCTGAAGGAGCTGCTGCTGTTCCTTAAAACCTCCAACAAGCACAGGGCCACCAAACAGTCTTTTGTACTGGTATCCGATGCCGTGGATCCCGATACCATCCCCATGGAACTGGTAGTGGTCCCTACCTTACAGGAAGCCGCCGATATTGTGGAAATGGAGGAGATAGAACGGGATTTGGGGTTTTAGGAGTAAACCGTCATTCAAAACCGGTTGTTCCGTAAAGGAGCTGTTTTAGTTTACTTCCATTGATTTCGACAGGTCTCTAGGCTGAGATAAACTTACAATTACGATAGCTAAAACTATAGATTTCACTATCTACATTGTGAAGAATACACATTGTTGTGTGTAGTGCTATAAATAAAAGCCTTTAATTTACGCTTTATTTAAATTGTTTTAATTCGTTATTGTAGGGCTTGCACGGTGTCGAAGTCTTCTTTTAGCTCCGCAAAAATTTCGCTAATTACCGCTTTTTCTAATACCTGAGCTGCCGCTAAATCAAAGAGTTTTCCTTTAAGGATTTGGAACCAGTTTTTTTTACCTAAGTTGAAATGATACTTAAGCTCTTCAATTTCGTCGAAGATAATTTGCTGTCCAAAACCTTGTTTTTCTAGTTTATGTATAATATCATTAAGCTTCGCATGAATATTGGATTCTTCTTTACTAGTAAATGCATCCAAGGAAGGAGACTCATATGAATAGTATTTCATTATGCTGTCAATTTCTTGATCTATAGCGAATACTGCAACATCACGAGTTTCTTCATAATCACAATTCTCATTTCGACATGTCTTTTTATGATTCTCTTTGTCCTCTATAGACAATGTTCGCAAGGTTTTAAGAAAATCAAGTTGATCCCTATTTCTACTAAAATCGTAGAGCTTAGTCGTTATCAAATCTTTAATATTTGACAGAGTATTTGATCCTATCCCTCTAAGAAATCCTCGTTCATAAAATGTTTTTGCTTCTTTTTCAATTAGATTCATAATAATGCATTATGGTCTTCGGATTATCCCAGTCCTTAAATTTATTCATTATGTTTTGTCTAAGGCGATTAACCCACTATTTTTTATATACGTTGTTGTACGCTGGCTTTTTTTCCATTCTACTTGATTTTCAGCGTTGGAAAAGACTTAGTCATTCGCAATTTTGGGCTTGTGTGTTGGCTTTAGCGAAATGTAAATGTGCATGGCTTTATGAGTTGGCTTATTCAATCAATTGTCCTACTTTATTCACTACTTTATATATCATTTTGTCAAATTCTTTGAAATGTGCTTCTCCGCATTTAATTTTCAGTTGATCGTCTCCGTTTAATTTTGATAAATCAACTTCTGGCGTTCCTGTATCTTTTGTTTCAGCCACAAAATAGATTTTCTTATCATCTTCAAATACCAACGCCCAATCAGGATTGTAATTTCCAATTGGTGTTGGAATTTTAAACCAATTCGGAAGTTTGAAATAGAATTTAATCTGGTCGCTTGTCTCACAATTTTGTGCAAACTTGTTTTCAACTCCTGAATCTAATGGAACAAACTCGTCGTAAATAGTTTTGGAACGGTCCATGACTTTAAATGAATAGTCGTTTAGGTAAACTTCTAATTCCTGAGCTTCAAACAAAGTCATTTCATATTCAGCACCTCCAATTTTGCGGTATTTGATTCCCTCAATCATTAGGTCGTACAAAGTCCGTTTTATGGCTTGTGTGGTTAAGTCCAAAAATAGCTGTGGATTGATTAAAATATCTCCAATTCTATCGGACTTGCTTAAAATCTCTTGAATTGTTGAACGAGTCAATTCTGTTTTACTTTGAATATAGCCTAAAACGTCCGGAATTTTCCAGGAGTAATTGTCAAATGAATCTACCTTTTCTCCTTTATATTCAGTATCAACACCTTCGTCTGACATATTAATAGAGACTTTTGTTGAACGAATAGAAGGTGCTTTAATCTTTGGTAAATCACGGACTGATTTGGAAGCTAAAGTTATTAACTCGTCTGTTTTATAGTCAACACGATAAGTCGTTTTCTTTTTTAGGTTTGCCCAAATCTCCAAGAATTTTGGGTCAGCTTTAAATCCTTTACGATATTTGATTGCTGTTCGTTTTCTCTTGTTTTTTATTCTGCCTTTAAATTCAACTCCGCAATCATCCTCAATTTCTTTTTGTAAGGTTTTGGCAAAATCGTCATAGGATTCGTTAGCGATTACCGTCAATCTATTTATGTTTTGGTCATAGGTTCTTTCCAATTTACCATCATCTGTTTTCTTTACAGCTAACCGCAAACCTCTTCCGATCTCTTGACGTTTTTTAATGTCCGATTTAGTCTCGTTTAAAGTACAAATCTGAAATACATTAGGATTGTCCCAACCTTCACGAAGTGCAGAATGCGAGAATATAAAGCGAAGTGAATTATCAACATCCAACAACTTTTCTTTATCTTTCATTATCAGACTGTATGTGTCATCATCTGCTTTGGTTTCGCCTGAAGTATCTTTGAATTTTCCTTTTTTATCTTGTGAGAAATAACCATTGTGAACTTCATTAACTGGAAACTTATCTAATTCTTTAAACGTAGGCTTTGTAATATATTCTTGGTAGATTTCTTCAAACCATTCTGCAAATTTTCCTTTGAGCGGATTTCCTGTTGTATCGTAGTTTCTGTAATTGGCAACCTTGTCAATAAAGAAAAGTGAAAGCACTTTTATTCCTAATTTGTTAAGGCGTTTTTCTTTCTTTAAGTGTTCTTCAACAGTTTTCCGAATTTGAAATTTCATTACTTCATCACTCAATCCGCCTTGTCTGTCGCCCTTGTATAAAAGATTCCCGTTTGAAATTGAGATACAATTGTTAGTTGCGTCTATTTCTTCAATGATATAGCCTTCTGAATAAATTTCTCTTTCGTTGGAAAGTTTGTATAAATCGTCTCCAACTTTTACAGAAACCGATTTCTTTTTTACGCTTCCTTTGTCGTTCACGTTGATTGAAACCTTTGCAGTAACTTTTGTTTTGGTCGCTTTAATTGAATCTACTTGCACAAAAGCATCATTGAACGCATTTTCCTCAACAATTGAATCTACTTCAATCTGTTTTACCAAGCCTAAATCATAGGCTTTTACAGGGTTTAAACTATAAGTAAGGTTGTATTGATTTCTGTGTGTGGCAGAGTAGCGAAGCGTACAAAGTCCGTTTAAATTTTCAATAGCAAAAATACGTTTTTCGGTTTCCATATTTTGTGGCTCGTCCACAATTACTATTGGATTTACAGATTGAATAAACTCAATTGGTTTTCGTCCATTGGCTCTGTAATGCGGTTGGTTAATAATGTTTTGGTCTTTGGCAAAAGAATCAATGTTGATTACCAAAACTTCAATGTTGTTATTAGTTGCGAATCCTCTTAAAGTTGAAACCTTTGAACTGTCGTAAACCTGAAAATTAAGTGGAATATTATCGTACAAGTTTTGAAAATGCTCGTGCGTTATTTCCAAGTTCTTTAAAACACCTTCTCGAATAGCCACGGAAGGAACAACAATAACAAACTTTTTAAAACCGTAGGATTTGTTGAGCTCATAAATGGTACGCAAATAGACATAAGTTTTTCCTGTTCCTGTTTCCATTTCAACAGAAAAGTGCATTCCATCTAATTCCTTGCTTTGCTCAATCTCGTTTTGCTCTTGAACAGCTTGCAAGTTTTTTAAAATTTGCTCTTCTGATAAAATTAAATTATTGCTTACACCATTTATTAAGTCCAAAACACCTTCTTCCTTTAACTTAAATTCTATTAAGGAATCTTCCAATGGTTGTCCTTCAAACAAGCTAGTTATGGCCTTAATGGCTTGTTGTTGGTAATTAAGATTTGGTTCGAATAATAATTTCATTTACTCAATTCGATTATTAGATTAAACAATTCAATAGAGGGCTCCCCAAAATTTGGCCTATCTAAATAGTTAGTGGAAAGCACTATATTATCTGAAATGATATCAATTTTAATTTTTTTATGGTTTTCATAATCTTTTGTACCCCATACTACGAAGAATATTTTTGGCTTGTGATTTTGAACAATTTCTAGCTGTTCTTGAAGATTGTATAGAACCTCAAATCGTCTCCAATCCTGATTTCCATATTTTCCAATATACTCATCAGTAATTGGTGTGTTTCTATTGTGTGTTTTAAACTCTATTAATGCAATAGTTTGATTTTTATTTTTCACATAAACTAAGGCGTCTAAGTCTCCAGGCCAAGGGTTTTTCGTGTTATTAGCTAAGTAGCACTCAACATTAGAGTTGGCAGAAAGAAGAGACTTTACATATCTAAAACTATATCCTCTAAGTTGCTTAATTCCTTTCTCTAAAGAGTTAATATCTATGAGTTTAAAAGAAGTTAGATCAATTTCATAATTCTGAACAACAGGATTTAAAGAGATAATTGATTTATCAGAGATATTATGGTTAACTGGAAAATCTTTTGGCCAAAGAAAAATACGATATTCTGTATTTAGTAATAAGGCAAAAGAAGCACACGCAAAAGTTTCTTCTTTAAAACTATTATTTAGCATAGCAATAGCTTCTTTTGGTTCTAAATGGTTCTCAAATTCATATTTATTGAAAATCCCATTTACTTTTTTGTTGGAATCAATAATAAAACCGTCAATACTATAAGTAACGTAACTATTTGAATTAATTTGAAGCCAAATGAAAGGGTCTAATTGGGTAATTTCAAACTTTACTGTTTTTCCTTCACAAATTCTTCTTTGTGGTTTGAATATTCCCATATTAAATAGTTTTAAATTCTATACCTGCATCCTTGAATTGTAAAGAAGCGTTAGTTTTTAATTGATCATTTCCTTTAAAGAGCTTATCTAAAGCAAGTACTTTCTGCGGTTTGTTGGCGATAATTGTGTCAATAATAGCTTGATTGGCTTTCTCCAAAATGAATATAAGTTCATTACTATTAAGGGTATAAAAGCCTTCTTTTTTTAATATGTTACTATTTAAGTCCTTTCCATTTTTTAAGAGCAGTTCATAAACCATATTTTCAGCTGTTGCATGTTTAGCAACAGGGTCAATAAATAATTTTATCTGTTCCTCTAAAATTTCCTTATTGTTATCTAAATCTTGTTGCCATAGTTTAAAGTTGCTTCGAACAAGCTTGAATACTTTAAACCCAAGGTCAACATTTTCAATTTTCTTTTCTTCTTTTAATCTTATAGAAGCCCTCCTAATTCTTTCTTTTGATAGTTCTGAAATGGTGGGTTCTTTGTTTAAGTTCTTTAAAATTTTAAGAGCACCTCTCTGATTTTTATCATTTTCTTGTATTTCCTCCTCCATTTGTATCAAAATAAAGCGAGCTTTAAGACCATCAGTAATTTCTTCATAAAGTGCTTCAGCAGTTGAGGCTGAACCCGCAAAGAAATCTAATACAATATCATCCGTTTTTACATTTCCAAGTTGAATTAATGCTCTTAAAAGTGCAATAGGCTTAGGGTTAGAAAAGACATTCTTAACACCATCAAATAAGGTTGTTAACTCCTCGTTTCCTTTTTGGTTATGACTAAAAACCTCGTGAGACCACCAATTTGTAGCACATTGTCCCTCTTCCTCACGTTCAAATTTGAAATATTTTTTTCTTGGTAGCCCATTACCATTTTTAGTAAATACGATTCTTTGGTCTTGTAATAAATCCTTAAAAGTTGATTCTTCACCCATCCATTCTTCGTCAAAAATAATTCCCGTAGGCGTTTCTATGGTATATCGACTCCCACTTTGGTCTGAACCAACTTTCCAAGGTTTAGTGGCCCATTCACCTCTAGAGTCATTGTCTGGATTTGAAAATTTACCTGTTATGGGTAATTTACCTACTCCGACAGTTTTTAAATAAGCTGAATCTTTGGCATAACATAATATGTGTTCTGCGACAAGCCCAATTAATTTTGTCTTATCATTTGGTTGATTATGTCTTCTTCTCCAATGGATATGTCCTTCGAAATTATCTTCGCCAAAAACTTCGTTTAGTAACATTTTTAAATTATGTACTTCATTATCATCAATGGATATAAATATTACTCCATCCTGTTTAAGAAGATTTTTAGCTAAATAGAGACGAGGCATCATCATATTGAGCCAATTGCTATGGTATTGTCCGTTTTCTTTACTGTTCCTTTTGAACATTCCATCTTTGGTCATATAACCTTCTTCATTCTTGTCACCAACACGCTTTTCATATTCTTCTTTGGTTTCAGAGAATTTGTCTGGGTAAATGAACGAGTCGTTTCCTGTATTGTAAGGTGGGTCTATGTAAATCATTTTAACCTTACCGAAGTAACTCTTTTGAAGCACTTTTAATACTTCCAAGTTCTCGCCTTCAATAAAAATATGTTCGGTTTCGTCAAAGTTTACGCTTTCGTCTTTAACTGCCACAAGAGTTTTGGGTGTCGGTGCTTGCAATACTTTAAAAGCTTCACTTTTTCCTGCCCAATTCAGCACGTAGCGTTCATTAGAGAAATTTATATCATCACCAAGCGTAGCTTTTAGTTTTTCCCAATCCACCTTGCCTTCGGTAAATACTTCAGGCAATAATTGTTTTAAAACTTTTAGTTTTTCCTGTTCTGGTGTTAGACTTGTTCCGTCCATATATTTATAATTCTTTTCTTTCAGTTAGTAATTCTTTGGTTTCTACATTCAAAATTTCCGCAATCTTGAATAAGTCCTCCAAACTTGGTTGTCGTCTGTTTTGGGCATAAGAGTTTACCATATTGTAGCTCTTTCCAAGTTTTTCAGCCAACCACTTTTGCTTGATTCCCTTTTCTTCTAAAACCTCTTTTATACGGTTCATTTTTGGCATGGTTTAATTCATTTCACTAAAATAAGCGTATTTATTTAATATCTCACTAAATGAGTATTAAAATAACTATTCAGTTTGGGAGGTGGTGGGGAATTAAAAGCTCCTTTGGTTTTTCTGCGTTGGCTTTGAGCGTTGGCAAAAACCAAATGTGCTTGACATGCGTTGGCTCTTTTTTCAGCTTATGTACAATTTTTTTTATATCTTTTTTCAAATTCGATATACCGATTAAATTTAGAATAACAGATCTTTCCTTCCTATTATATTAAACGATTAAATGAATCCGATACAAATTAGCCTTAATTATCACCTGGAGTTATTTTAAAGAGTTTTGCCTCGTCTTCGCAATTCTCAAAATATAATTTGATCACCTCCGACTTTTGATGGCTCTTGATCACATAAATATTACAGGAATCGCGATCTGTTTCACTCTCGGAAAACAGTACCTCCCCACTAACTAAAATTTCGGATACAACCGAGGTGTCAACGTCGTGCTCTTTAAATGAAGCCATGGCGTCGGGGGAGATTATTCGGGGCTTAGATCGGATGTTTTTAAGGGTCCTGGCTTCAGGCCCATAATCACAGGACGCTCTTTTGCCCCCCAGGAAAAAGAATAGTATGATGAGTCCGACAATAAAGCCGCCTGAATAAAAGGCAATACGTTGTAATAATTTCATTAAAATATAAGTAGGTTTATATCGCTGTATGACATATCGAACCAATCTGCAACAGCTTTATTAGTAAGAATACCGCGGTAAAAATACAAACCATTCTTTAATCCCTGGTCATAGCGCACTGCATTTTCCAGGCCACCTGATTCGGCTATCTCAAGAATATAGGGCGTAAAAATGTTGCTGATCGAAATAGAGGCTGTTTTTGGATATCGCGCAGGAATATTCGGAACACCATAATGGATTACATCGTTTTTTACCACTATTGGTTTGTCGTGGGTAGTCATATCAGTTGTTTCAAAACAACCTCCCATATCGATACTCACATCGATGATCACAGCGCCTTTCTTCATATTCTCGACCATAGTCTGGGTAACTATAACCGGCGAGCGGTTCTTTCCTCTAATTGCGCCAATTGCCACATCGCAGCGTCTTAACGCTTTAATGAGATTCTTGGGCTGCATGGTGGAGGTGTATAGCGTCTGCCCAACAGCGGTTTGTAATTTCCGTAATTTATTTATAGAGCTGTCGAAAACCTTTACATTGGCTCCTAGCCCAATGGCCGAACGAACTGCAAACTGCCCCACAGTTCCCGCTCCGATAACCACCACCTCGATAGGGGGTACGCCGCTAATATTGCCAAATAATAGTCCGTTACCGTCTTTGGCATTCACCATTAGCTCGGCAGCTATAAGTATGGAAGCGGTTCCGGCTATTTCACTTAATGCTTTTACAGCAGGATAACTGTGGTCCTCATCCCGTATGAATTCAAAGGCCAGAGCTGTAATTTTCTTCTCCGCAAGGGCGTCGAAATAGGATTTCTTCCTGGTTTTTAGTTGCAAAGCCGAAATTAGCACAGATTTCGGTTTAATCATTTTTAATTCATCCAGGGTTGGCGGCTCAACTTTCAATACGATCGGGCAACCAAATACTTTGGCGGTGTCTTTGGTTAAGTGAGCTCCGGCCTCGGAATAGTCGTTATCCGTAAAACCTGCCTCGTTTCCTGCTCCATTTTCTATTAATACCCTGTGGCCGTTGGCAACAATAGCTCCCACGGCGTCAGGGGTTAAACATATGCGCTTTTCCTGGAAGTAAATTTCCTTAGGAATACCGATAAAAAGCTGGCCTTTTTGCCGGGTTAATTCAAGCTTTTCTTCCTGGGGGAGCAGTTGGGCTGCTGAAAACGGTGACTTAGGTTTAGACATGGCTGCAGTTGGTTAACAGTTCCTAAGTTACGATAATAATGTGAATTGTTTATGACGTTGACCTACCTGAAAAGGTCCTTAATTTGCTGCCATGGAGTTTTTTTAACCATGAGTTCTTCTTCAAAAGATTGAAGATCATCTTCTCTCAATTTATTGAATAACTTGGCTCGGATCAAATAGACTAATGGTACGAGGACCATCATGAGGGGTAAAATGTAAAAAAGTTCTAACTCGTCTAAGTTTTGATTTTCATTAATTATTCCCCATAACTGAAAAGCATACATTGTTATCGGAACCAATATAATCCAGTGCCACCAATGCTTACAGGTAAAAAACCATAACAATAATAAGTAAAGTGGTACAAACTTACTTACAAAATACCATGCATAATCAAACCATGAATAAAATGAAGTTTCGCTTGTAAATAGAAAAGTTTCCCAGGTTTTAATTTCTGGGAAACTTTTATATGAATAAAATACAAAAGGTGATATTGCTATCAAAAATACAACAATACCGCCGAAAAATAAGGCTTTCTTATCCGTTCTGCGCTGGACGGTTTCTATCTCGGTCGATTTGTTGTGTGTTTTGTCCATCTTCAATGCTTTCCGGAGTACAAGAAGCAAAAAGACCAGCTCCAAAGAGCGCAACGATTAAAAGGATTTTTGTTAATTTCATAATACTTGTTTTTGTGAGGTTTATCATACAAACGTATCACAAAAAAAGCCAAGTATTTAAATTAAGATCTTCGTATCTTTAGTAGTTATGCTTTTACAATAAAAATCTGCTTCAAAATATTGCGATTTGGGGCCAACATTCAAAAGTACTCAGAATAAAAAAATCTCGTTACGTCCTTATTTCACAGGCATTAAGCTTAAAGTTCGACTTCCGTTATCATTTTTTGTTAGTTTAATTTTAGTGCTGTCTGATGGCAACAGTTCAGTTACTTTTTCGGGCCATTCTACAAAATTCCAGCTTCCGGAAAAAAAATATTCTTCAAGTCCTATATCATAGGCCTCTTCCAAATTTCGCAATCTGTAAAAGTCAAAATGATACAATTTATCGTTATCCAACTGATGTTCATTTACGATTGAAAAAGTCGGACTACTTAAAGATTCCTGAACACCCAACGTTTTGGCAATTTCCTTAATAAGCGTGGTCTTACCGGCGCCCATCTCACCATAAAACAATAAAGTCCTGGTAGAGGCTCCGGATAATACCTTGGAGGCCACCTCAGGCAATTGTTGCAATGTATAAGTCAGTTCCATATAAGCGGGTTGCCAACAAATATAAAATAAAATACCGATTATTTGCTAAAAATATCGATAATCTGTTCAAATGAAGAAAAATCCTACTTTACTTGGGCTCCAACACTGCGAATGGAATAATCATTTCTTCCAATGATACCCCTCCGTGCTGGTACGTGTTGCGATAATAACTTACGTAATGATTGTAATTATTTGGATACGCAAAGAATAAATCGCCTTTGGCAAAAATAAAGGAACTGCTCATATTTATGCTTGGAAGCATAATGGCAGAAGGATCCTTGGCTGCCAATACATCTTTATCCTCATAGGTAAGACTCTTCCCGGTTTTATACCGCAAATTTAAACTGGTGTTTTTATCGCCGATTACTTTCGAAGGGTTCTTAACGTTAATCGTTCCGTGATCTGTAGTGATAATTAACTTAAATCCCGACTGTGCCGCTTGCTGGATGATTTCCATAAGGGGAGAGTTTTTAAACCAACTCTGGGTAAGGGATCGATACGACTTATCTGTAGATGCCAATTCCTTTATAACTTCCATTTCGGTCTTGGAATGCGACAGCATATCGACAAAATTGTAAACAACCACTGTTAAATCTTCTTCTTTATGGCTCTTGAAGTTCTCAACCAATTTCTTTCCTTGCTTTAAACTGGATATTTTGTGGTAACTCCAGTTTAAATTTAAACCAAGCCGACGCAACTGGGCTTCCAGGAATTCTTTCTCGTACATATTCTTACCGCCCTCTTCGGTATCATTCAGCCAGTAATCGGGGTGAAGTTTTTCCATTTCGCTTGGCATTAAGCCCGAAAATATGGCATTTCGCGCATATTGTGTGGCAGTTGGCAATATGCTGTAGAACAATTCCTCTGAATTTTTCTTATACGAATTTCGCAAGAACGGCTCAAAAGCTTTCCATTGGTCGTAGCGTAAATTGTCGATCACAACCAGCAGGGTAGGGGTTCCTGTTTTTATCTGTGGCATTACGCGATCTTTAAACAAGGTATGCGACATAACAGGCGCGTCTCCATCTCCGCCAAACCAATCCCGGTAATTCTTATCCACGAATTTACAGAATTGATTGTTCGCTTCTGTTTTCTGTGATTCGAGGATCTCGAACATCCCTGTGTCTTCTATATCTTCTAATTCCAACTCCCAGTATACCAGTTTCTGATAGAGTTCACTCCATCCCTGGTAGGTATTTATCATCGACATGTCCATGGCGATCTTCCTAAACTCTTGCTGGTAACTGGAGGTGGTCTTCTCAGATACCAACCTGCTTAGATCGAGGTTCTTCTTAAGGCTTAACAAGATCTGGTTTGGGTTTACCGGTTTTATAAGGTAATCGGCGATCTTTGCTCCAATAGCCTCCTCCATAATATATTCTTCCTCACTCTTGGTTATCATCACAACAGGGAGATTGGCCTGCTGTTCTTTAATCTCGGCCAGGGTTTCCAGGCCGGTTAAACCGGGCATATTCTCATCGAGGAACACTATGTCGAATTGTTCCTTCTTGATCTCTTCCAATGCTTCCGTACCACTTTGCGCAGTAGTTACTTTATAGTCCTTGTTTTCAAGAAATAAAATGTGAGGTTTTAATAGGTCGATTTCATCATCTACCCAAAGAACTTTTATGTCGCTCATATATGTATATTTGTTTTGTAGTTCGGATGCCGGAAGATTCCGTTAATGCTATACCATCAAAAGTAATTCCGAAGTGATTTAATTTAAAGGCAGTCGCTATTAATTAAAAGTTAAAGTTTGAATCATAATAGCAAACTCAAGATTATAAACGATCCCATCTATGGTTTTATTACCATACCCGGCCCCTTAATCCACAATTTAATCGAACATCGGTATTTCCAACGCCTCAGACGTATTAGTCAGATGGGAATGTCGTACCTGGTATATCCGGGCGCTCATCATACGCGCTTTCACCATGCGCTGGGGGCAATGTTCCTGATGCAGAAAGCCATTCAAACTTTAAGGAGAAAAGGGATCGACATTTCGGAGGAAGAGACCGAGGCTTTATGTATTGCCATCTTATTGCACGATATCGGTCATGGGCCTTTTTCTCACGCCATGGAGCACAGCATAGTAGAGGGGATCTCACACGAACAACTCTCCATGGCCTTTATGGAAGAACTCAATAAAGAGTTCAAAGGACAGCTGTCGATGGCCATTTCCATTTTCAGGAACGAGTATCCCAGGAAATTCTTCCACCAACTCATTTCCAGTCAGCTGGACATGGACCGCCTCGATTACCTGCGTCGGGATAGTTTTTATACAGGCGTAACCGAGGGCAACATCAGCTCGGAACGAATTATTACAATGATGAATGTAGTGGACGAAAACCTGGTGATAGAGGAAAAGGGGATTTATTCGATCGAAAAATTCATTATAGCCCGGAGGTTAATGTACTGGGCAGTATATCTTCACAAGACAGGAATTGTAGCCGAGCAGTTATTGGTACGATTGTTAACCCGAGCCAGGGAGATATCACAGAAGGGAACGACCCTTCAAAGCAGTGAGGCCTTACAGTATTTCCTCAACAGGAGTGCTTCGGAAAAGAATTCGGCCAATGAGATCCTGGAAATGTTCTCCAAGCTGGATGATTACGACATCGTTTCAGCCATGAAATCCTGGCTGAATTCCGAAGATTTTGTACTTAGGAATATTTCAGACATGCTGCTGAATCGTAAACTCCTGAAGATTAAACTTCGCAATAAACCCTTTCCACCGCATAAAGTAGAATCGAAACTTCAAAATTTACAGCAGAAACACGGCATCGACGCATATGAAGCTTCTTATTTTGTCTTTACCGGTGAGATTAGTAACCAGGCTTACAGCATGGAAAAAAACACCATAGACCTTATCACCAAATCGGGAAAGGTAGTGGACGTGGCAAAAGCCAGCGACCAACTGAATCTCGAAGCGCTGTCTAAAAAGGTTATAAAACATTATCTCTGCTACCCTAAGTCCAAATACTAATCCTTTTTTTCTATTTTTGCTACACTGAAATCTACAGATGAAATTTAAAGCCAGCCAGATTGCAGAAATACTCAACGGTGAAGTTGAAGGGAATGCCGAAGTGGAAGTTTCGAAACTCTCGAAAATAGAAGAAGGATCGGAAGGAAGTCTTACTTTTTTGTCGAATCCGAAATATACCCAATACATTTACACCACATCGGCCTCCGTGACAATCGTGGATAAGGATTTTGTTGCCGAAAACAACCTGAACACTACCCTTATTCGCGTCGAGAACGCCTATAAGGCATTTTCCCAATTACTGGAATATTACAACCAGGTGAAAATGAATAAGACCGGGGTTGAACAACCTGTGTTTATTTCCGAAACGGCCAGCATCGCTGATGGTTTATATATGGGGGCATTCTCGTATATAGGTGAGAACGTTAAAATTGGCAAGAACGCCAAAATATATCCTAATGTCTATATAGGCGATAATGTGGAGATTGGTAATGATGTTGTTGTTTTCGCCGGCGCCAAGATTTATTCGGAAAGTATAATCGGAAATAACTGCGTTATTCACAGCGGGGTTATTGTAGGAGCTGATGGCTTTGGCTTTACTCCTAATGATAAAGGTGAGTACACCAAGGTGCCACAGACGGGCAATGTTGTAATAGAGGATAACGTGGATGTGGGTGCCGGGACTACCATTGACCGGGCAACCCTTGGATCGACAGTTATCAGGCGGGGAGTTAAGCTGGACAACCAAATCCAGATCGCTCACAATGTGGAAATAGGACAACATACGGTTATAGCGGCCCAGACAGGAATTGCAGGCTCTACAAAGATTGGAAAGAACTGTATGATAGGCGGCCAGGTAGGAATTGTTGGCCATCTTACCATAGGCGACAACGTTCGCATACAGGCGCAAAGCGGAATAGGAAGAAATGTAAAGGACAACGAGGTACTACAAGGTTCCCCGGCCTTAAAATACGGAGACTATAATAAGAGTTATGTCCATTTTAAGAATCTGCCAAAGATCATAGAACGATTGAATACATTTGAAAAAAATCAGAATAATGACTGAATGTATGGTTAAACAACGCACGATTGGGAAAGAGGTGTCGCTCACCGGTGTTGGGCTTCATACCGGAAAGGATGTAACGATTACCTTTAAGCCGGCCCCGGAAAATCACGGCTATACATTTGTTAGAGTGGACCTGGAAGGAAGACCGGAGATCGAAGCCGATGTCAATTACGTTGTAAATACACAAAGGGGAACAAACCTGGAAAAACGGGGAGTAAAGATACAGACATCAGAACACGTACTGGCTGCGCTGGTTGGTATGGAGGTTGACAATTGTTTAATTGAACTCAACGCATCCGAACCTCCCATTATGGATGGTTCTTCAAAATTCTTTGTAGAGGCTATTGAAAAGGCAGGAATCGTCGAGCAAACCCTTCCCAGGGATGAATACATAGTTAAAGAGGTAATATCATACACGGACGAAGAATCCGGAAGTGAGATTACCGTAATCCCTTCAGAAGAATACCAGGTAACCGCTATGGTCGATTTTGGAACTAAAGTGCTGGGAACCCAGAACGCATCCTTAAAGAATATATCCGATTTTAAAGATGAGATCTCCGATGCGCGGACTTTTAGTTTTCTACATGAACTGGAAACACTGCTTGATCACGGCCTTATAAAAGGAGGTGATCTCAACAATGCCATTGTATATGTGGATAAAGAGCTTTCAGAAAAAACAATGGAAAAATTACGAGCTGCCTTTAAAAAGGACCAGATCTCGGTGAAACCCAATGGTATCCTGGATAACCTAACCCTGCATTACCCCAATGAAGCAGCACGCCACAAACTGTTGGATGTGATTGGAGATCTTGCACTAGTAGGAACAAGGATTCGGGGGAAAGTGATAGCTAACAAACCCGGGCATCATGTAAATACCCAGTTCGCCAAAAAACTTTCCAAATTAATTAAGATCGAGAAGCGCAATAAGGTGCCAACCTTCGATATCAATAAAACACCGGTTAAGGATGTAAATGCCATTATGGCCATGCTCCCTCACCGTCCACCATTCCTCTTAGTCGATAAGATACTTGAGCTTTCAGATACCCATGTTGTTGGGCTTAAAAATGTAACCATGAACGAACCTTTCTTCGTGGGGCATTTTCCCGGGGCTCCTGTAATGCCCGGCGTACTTATAGTCGAAGCCATGGCACAAACAGGGGGTATACTCGCATTAAGTACCGTGCCCGATCCTGAGAATTACCTTACCTTCTTTATGAAGATCAACAACGTAAAGTTCAAACAGCAGGTCAATCCCGGCGATACACTCATCTTTAAACTAGACCTTATTACGCCTATCAGGAGGGGAATCGTACATATGTCCGGAAATGCATATGCCAATGGCCGACTTGTAACAGAAGCGGAACTTATGGCACAAATTGTAAAAACTAAAAAAGACTAAATGAATCAGCCTTTAGCATATGTCCATCCCGGCGCAAAGATTGCGAAGAACGTGGTAATCGAACCATTTACAACCATACACAATAATGTAGTTATTGGTGAAGGAACCTGGATTGGTTCGAATGTGACGATTATGGAAGGCGCAAGAATAGGTAAGAACTGCAATATCTTCCCCGGAGCAGTAATAAGTGCCATCCCTCAGGACCTGAAATTCCAGGATGAGGAGACCACCGCCGAAATAGGAGATAATACAACAATAAGAGAATACGTAACTGTTAATCGGGGAACGATAGACCGAGGCAAGACTGTTATTGGTAATAATTGTCTTATTATGGCGTACTGTCATATAGCCCACGATTGTATAGTTGGCGACAATTGTATCTTCTCGAATAACAGTACCCTGGCCGGACATATTACCGTGGGTGATCATGTGGTGCTGGCCGGAATGACGGCAGTACACCAATTCTGTATGATCGGACAGCACGCATTTGTAACAGGTGGATCGCTTGTTAGGAAGGATGTACCTCCTTTTGTAAAGGCTGCAAGAGAACCCTTATCTTATGTGGGAATCAATTCCATCGGGCTCAGGAGACGAGGTTTTGCTCCCGAAAAGATCAGGGAGATCCAAAATATTTACAGACTGTTATATCAGAGGAATTACAACAATACTCAGGCTTCGGAAATTATCGAAGCCGAAATGGAAGCAACCCCGGAACGGGATGAAATACTACAATTCATTAAAAATTCAAAAAGAGGAATTATGAAGGGCTATTTCAGCTCTAATTAATTACCAAATATATTTTATGGCAACAACTTCAGATATACGCAAAGGATTATGCATACGCTATAACCACGACATTTATAAGATCATCGAGTTCTTACATGTGAAACCAGGTAAAGGCCCGGCCTTCGTTCGTACCAAGTTAAAAAGTGTGACGACCGGCAAGGTTATCGACAATACATTCTCTGCGGGACATAAGATTGATGATGTTCGGGTTGAAACGCACAAATTTCAATACCTGTATAGTGAAGGTGAGATGTATCATTTCATGAATACTGAGGATTATACCCAGATCAGGCTGTTGAAAGAAGCCCTTGATACTCCCGAATTGATGAAAGAAGGGGAAGTTGTAACGGTGCTCATTAATACAGAAGACAATATGCCTCTTTCTGTTGAAATGCCGGCGCACGTAATTCTGGAAGTAACTGCCACCGAACCGGGTGTTAAGGGAAATACCGCCACCAATGCTACTAAACCTGCGACTGTGGAAACAGGTGCGCAGATTAATGTGCCTCTCTTTATAAATGAAGGGGATAAGATAAGGATCGATACAGACAAAGGGCAATACCAGGAACGTATTAAAGAATAAGGTCTATGAAATTTAAACACCCGCTTGATTTAAAAGATATCGCTGCAATTCTCGATTGCGAATTCGTGGGTGCTCCCAATTTTCAGGTACACGGAATGAACGAGATCCACGTGGTGCAACCCGGGGATATCGTCTTCGTTGATCATCCTAAATACTATGATAAAGCGTTGCGATCACTGGCCTCAGTTATCCTGATCAACAAGAAAGTCGATTGCCCCAAAGATAAGGCCCTGTTGATCTCAGACGATCCGTTTCGCGATTTCAATAAACTAACCCGGCATTTTAACCCGTTTCAGGTGGCGAGAGCAGTAATAGCTGAAAGCGCGTTAATTGGAAAACACACGGTAATTCAACCAAACGTCTTTATAGGGAATAATGTGAGAATTGGTAGTGATTGTGTAATACACTCCAATGTTTCCATTTATGACAATACGATTATAGGCAACAATGTTACCATTCACTCCGGAACAGTACTCGGGGCAGATGCATTCTATTACAAGAACCGACCCGAAAAATACGACCGACTCTTAAGTGGCGGAAATGTCGTAATAAAGGACAATGTGGATATTGGTGCACTTTGCAGTATCGATCGTGGAGTAACGGCTTCCACCGTGATAGGAGAAGGAACTAAGCTGGATAACCAGGTCCACGTAGGACATGATTCGGTAATAGGCAGCCGATGCCTTATCGCATCCCAGGTTGGAATTGCCGGCTGTGTACTTATTGAAGACTTTGTGACCATCTGGGGACAGGTTGGAATCACCAGTGGTGTAACCATAGGGGAGAAGGCAATTATTTCCGCTCAGAGCGGAGTGAGCAAATCCCTTCCGGGACACAAATCTTATTTTGGGACACCGGCAGATGAATTCAGAAAAAAATACAAGGAATTAGCGTCCATTAAACTAATTCCCGATATAATTGATAAACTTGATAAAATACAATGAGTAAAAGCGCTAAAGATGTAGTGAAGGGTTTTTATAAATCCGACATATTAAAGGATGATTCGGTTTTAAAATCATACTTCCATAAAGATATCGTGTTGATCTGGAACAGCGTCGATGGACTCACCATCATGAATTATGATGATCTTACAGATTTCTTCAACGAAATTAAACGTTCCTATCACGATCTTCGAATAGAAATAAGTCATTTGTTACAGGATGATAATCATATTACCATAAGGTATAAATACTACGTCCGCACTATGGAGAATCCCGATGAAGAGCTGGGAATTGCCCATTTTATTGCGATCTGGGAAGTGAAGGACGGTCAGTTATACAGGGGATACCAGGTGAGCCAGCCTGTAACCGATAAAGACGATACTTCCGAATCCTATCACAGGGTTAAAGTTTAAATTTCTTTTTTATGGCGTCGCAAAATAATATCTTTGCGGCCTTATTAATCGCACAAATACTACAAAAACCAATGAGTGTTTTAGTCAATAAAAATTCGAAGATAATAGTGCAGGGCTTTACGGGTAGTGAAGGAACTTTTCACGCCGGGCAGATGATAGAGTACGGAACTAACGTAGTAGGTGGAGTTACACCCGGAAAAGGCGGACAAAACCACCTCGACAAACCTGTTTTTAACACGGTGGAAGAGGCTGTAAAAGCTACCGACGCCGATGTATCTATCATATTCGTGCCTCCCGCATTTGCAGCCGACGCTATTATGGAAGCTGCAGATGCCGGGATATCGGTAATCATTACCATTACTGAAGGCATCCCCGTTGCCGATATGATCACAGCTGCCGATTATCTCAAAGATCGGGATTGCCGTCTGGTAGGCCCTAATTGCCCCGGGGTTATTACGCCCGGTGAAGCTAAAGTAGGTATCATGCCCGGCTTTGTTTTTGAAAAAGGTAGGGTGGGAATCGTATCAAAATCCGGAACACTTACCTATGAAGCAGCCGACCAGGTTGTGAAGCAAGGGCTGGGAATAACTACGGCCATCGGAATAGGTGGGGACCCTATCATTGGGACGACCACTCGCGAAGCGGTAGAATTACTAATAAACGACGAAGAGACGGAGGCCGTGGTTATGATCGGGGAGATCGGTGGGCAGTTGGAGGCCGATGCAGCCCAGTGGTATAAGAAAAGTGGCAGTAAAAAACCGGTAATTGGCTTTATCGCAGGAGAAACTGCTCCTGCAGGAAGAACCATGGGACATGCCGGCGCCATAGTAGGCGGAAGTGATGACACTGCTCAGGCGAAAAAGAAAATTATGAGAGACTGCGGAATTCACGTAGTCGACTCCCCGGCCGAAATCGGCAAACGCGTTGCCGAGGTACTTGGAAACTAAAACAGATATTACAATCTAAAAAAGGGCTCTTTGAGCCCTTTTTACGTTTGTGTTAGGAGTTATCAGGTTTTTATGTCCGCAACTTTCTCTTTCATATTCTCATCGAGGAAAATAATCATGGCATTATAGAAATCGAACCGATTTTCCTCATTTCTGAAGCCATGGCCCTCATCCGTCTTGAGCATATATTGCACATTCACACCTTTCTTTTCCAACGCTTCAACCATTTGGTCCGATTCTGCCTGAACAACTCTGGGATCATTCGCCCCCTGTGCCACGAATAATGCAGCTTTAATTTTATCGACGTTATAAACAGGGCTATTTGCCCTCATCATTATACTGTCGGCGGTATTGGGATCTCCCACCATTTCATAAAGCATCTTTTTATAAGGTTCCCAGTAAGGTGGAATCGTTTCCATGAACGTAAATAAATTTGAAACTCCAACATAATCTACCGCGGCTGCATACAGCTCCGGAGTGTTGGTAATTCCGGCAAGTGTGGCATAACCCCCGTAACTTCCACCGTAAATGGCAAGGCGGTCAGGATCGGCAATACCTTGGTCTATAAGCCAATGCGCGCCGTCTGTAACATCATCCTGCATTGCCTGGCCCCATTGTTTAAATGATTTTTGCCAAAACTCTTTGCCATATCCAGTAGATCCTCTAAAGTTCATTTGCAAGACAGCATAACCTCGATTGGCCAGCAATTGAACTTCGGCGTTGTATCCCCAATTATCCCTTGCCCACGGGCCGCCATGTGGATTTATAACCACCGGAAGATTCTTGGCTTCCCGCCCAACGGGAAGAGTAAGATATCCGTGAATGGTTAGTCCATCCCGACTTTTATAGCTTATTGGTTTCATCTGTGCCATATGCTCCGGATTCAGCCATGGACTGAGATCTGCTATTTTTTTAAGCGTGTCTGCGTCTTTATCATAATAATAATAATACCCTCTAGACGTATCATGACTCAAATAAACCAGCATTTTTGTTTCTTCCTTGTTTGTAGATACGATGTAATACTCGTTTTCATCGCCTAGTTCATCGTGAAATCTTTTGAACAGGTTTTCGGTTTCATCGTCCATAAATTTTCTTTCGTGTTTAGCCCTTGTATATCCTATGTGTGTAGGTACTTTACGATGGTTAGAGTATGCCAGATAGTCCACGTCGACCTCGCTATTGGCATAAATCTCTTCAATTTCCTTATTCTGCTTTAAATCGTACTTAACTATAGCCGATTTATCCCTGTTTAGATCGGAAATGGCGTATACCACATCCCCGTTATCGAAATCGAAGAATTGTGGCGATAAGGTTTCTTTAAAATTCAGAGAAATAACCTCTTTAAACTCATCCTCCTCACTTTGTCGATACCAAATACTTGTATCCACGCCATTTGTCTTATAAGCCAGGCGCAATTTCCCGTCATGATCGGTTCCCCATCCGGTTATATCCCCCGGGTTTTCGTAAATGAGATCCATCTCACCGGTTTTAATATTGATTCGGTAAGGATCGAAAACTTGCGGATTCCTGTTATTAAGTCCAATGATCATAAACTCCGGTTGGGATTCCAGGTCGTCTATTATCTGCGCCCTTACACCATCAAATGGGGTAAGGTTCTTTTCATCTTTTCCTTCCTTGCCAATCGAATACAAATGGAAATTCTCGTTTCCGGCATTGTCTTTTATATACACTAACCGGTCATTGCTTGCCCAGAAGAAATTATTGATGTCTCGGTCTTCTACTCCCGTTACTCTGATAACGTCCTCCGAACCGGCAGCTTTTACATGGATATTCATTCTCGTTTTGTAAGGAGCCAGATAGGCAATATGCGAACCGTCCGGTGACATACGAAATGTGCGTTGTTCAGAGTTCTTTACAAAATCCTCAACGGAGATTTCAGGTGGTGGCTGCTTTACTTCGGAAACCACTTTCGATTCCTTACTGTCTTTACAGGCTACCAACATTAGGATGCTTAATAAAAAAATTAGATTTTTCATGTTGTTGGATTGATTTATAAGTAGTTAAGATACAATATATTTCTCTAGAGTGTCTAAATGAGAATAAAACTCAGGAAGACTTATAAGGTCTTATAATATCTTTTTATCTTAGTCAATCCAAAAATTAAGCAGAACAACTATGAAATTATTAGAAGGAAAGACCGCTATCGTAACCGGTGGTAGCCGCGGAATTGGCAAGGGCATCGTTGAAACTTTTGCAAAGCACGGTGCAAACGTCGCCTTTACCTATAACTCCTCTAAAGAGTCGGCCGATGCTATAGCCGAGAAAGTCTCTAAAGAAGGCGTTAAGGTAAAGGCATATCAGAGCAATGCGGCTAATTTCGATGAATCCCAGGAACTGGCCTCTCAGGTACTTGAAGAATTCGGGAGTATCGATATATTGGTAAACAATGCGGGGATTACCAAGGACAATCTTTTAATGCGTATTTCAGAAGAAGATTTCGACAAAGTTATTGAGGTAAACCTGAAATCGGTATTTAATATGACTAAAGCCGTGCAGCGGGCTATGTTAAAGCAACGGAAAGGTTCCATTATTAATATGAGTTCGGTGGTTGGAGTAAAAGGGAATGCCGGACAAACCAACTATGCCGCGTCTAAAGCGGGGATTCTCGGGTTTACCAAATCGGTCGCCCTGGAACTCGGCTCTCGGGATATACGCTGTAACGCCATAGCTCCGGGCTTTATCGAAACCGAAATGACCGGGAAGCTGGATGAAGCAACAGTTCAGAGCTGGAGAGATGCTATTCCCCTGAAAAGAGGTGGTTCGCCTGAAGATATAGCCAACGCTTGTGTGTTCCTGGCCAGTGATCTTTCATCTTATGTTACCGGGCAGGTTCTTAACGTAGATGGCGGAATGTTAACTTAAGAAATTCATGACCCCGGAAACCATACTGTATATTATTATCGCCGCCACTGTTTCCTTAGCAGTGGCGGTATTCATGTATGGATACAGAACGACCCATTCAGCACGGCACAAATGGCTGTTTGGAACCCTGAGATTCTTTAGCTTCTTTCTGCTTTTATTATTGATAATTAATCCAAAATTCAGAAGCGAGACCTATACTATAGAGAAACCAAAATTGCCGGTTCTTATTGATAATTCCGCTTCGGTAACAGCTCTTGAACAACGCGAAAATGCGGAGAATTTCGTGGGCTTTTTAAAATCTAGCGAAGACCTGAATGATAAATTCGACATTCGATATTACGGGTTTGGCAGTGAGTTAAACACCTCAGACTCCCTCTCGTTCACCGAACGGAACACAAATATCAGAAAAGCCCTTTCAGGAGTTAATGCTGTTTACCAATCGGAAATCGCACCAACTGTTCTCATTACAGACGGCAACCAGACCTTCGGGGCCGATTACGAATATGCGGGTACCACCATAAAAAATCCGGTATATACAATAATTTTGGGCGATTCCACTCAGTATACAGATATGAGGATAGAACAGCTAAACAGCAACCGATACGCTTTCCTGAAAAACCAGTTTCCCGTCGAGGTTGTGCTTATTTACAACGGTTCAGAGACCCGAACTTCCGATTTTGTGGTAACCCAGGCCGGAAGTACGGTGTTCAGGCAGACTGTTTCATTTACCGAATCGAATAACAGCAAAATTATAACATTCACGCTACCCGCTAACAGTGTAGGCCTTCAAAAATACTCGGCCCATTTAGTACCGGTTCAGGAAGAAAAGAATAAGCAGAATAATACAAAACAGTTCGCTGTTGAGGTAATCGACCAGGCGACCAATGTCCTGGTGGTAAGCAGCATTATTCACCCCGACCTGGGTGCACTCAGGAAAGCTATCACCTCTAACGAACAGCGAAGTATAACTTTCAGTAAACCCGCCGAAGCCCTAAACAAGCTTGACGATTATCAACTAATTATTCTTTATCAGCCCGACAGAAGTTTTTCTTCGGTTTATTCTGAATTAAGTCAGTTAAAGAAGAATACCTTTACAATTAGCGGGACGGAAACAGACTGGAATTTCCTGAATTCGGTTTCCGGCAGCTTTGAAAAAGATGCCACATTTCAGAATGAATTGGTAACCGCTGCATTTAATCTTAACTACGGCACCTTCGGAACAGAAGACCTTGGTTTCGATAATTTTCCTCCGCTTAATACGGCATTCGGAGAATTGGTAATTACTGTGCCCCACGAAATATTGCTGGAGCAGTATATCGATGGTATAGCAAGCGGGAGTGCCTTGCTGGCCACAATGGAGCTAGACGGCAGGCGGCAGGCAATATTGGACGGGGAAGATTTCTGGCGCTGGCGAGCCCAGGTGTATTTAAAGGACGGTGGCTTTGAGGCTTTCGACGAATTTATGGGTAAACTGGTGCAATACCTCGCATCGAACAAGCGGAGAAGCCGACTGGAAGTAAGCCATGAATCGTTCTATTACAATAATAATCCCATAAAAATTTCTGCCCAGTATTTCGACAGCAATTATGTTTTCGACAGCCGCGCCTTATTACAAATACGAGTTACAAATACGGAAACCAATGAACAATTCACGTTTCCTATGCTTCTGAAGGGTAACTATTATGAAGTCGATCTTAATTCACTTCCGGCCGGCAGTTATAATTTCACCGTGGCCGTAGATAGTGAAACGGTTTCCAGAAGTGGAAACTTTAGTATACTGGACTTTAATGTGGAACAACAGTTCCTCAACGCAGACGTAACAAAGCTACAGCGTTTTGTGACCAATACTTCCGGAGAGGCATTTTTTGTAACGGAAGCAAACAAGCTGCAAGACGCCTTAATGAAGGATGAACGTTATCAGGCAATCCAGAAAAGCGAACAAAAAATCGTACCTTTAATCGATTGGAAATACCTACTCCTCTTTATAGTACTGCTATTGAGTACAGAATGGTTTATCAGAAAATACAATGGACTAATTTAATTTAAACATAAAAAAATGGACAAGCTACCAAAGATCGGAATTCCGGTCATAATTATTGTAATCATTCTCATTATCGTCATCGCAAAATCGGCGGTTACTGTCGGCTCGGGTGAGGCGGGGGTGCTCTATAAAACCTTCGATGACGGGGTGGTAATCGACAAGCCGCCTTTGGGAGAAGGCTTTCACCTGGTGGCACCCTGGAATAAGGTGATTATCTATGAAGTAAGACAGCAGGAACTATTCGAAAAGATGAAGGTGCTTTCATCCAACGGACTTGAAATTCAGATCGATGCTTCTGCCTGGTATCAGCCTGTTTATTCAGATTTAGGAAAGCTACATCAAAACCTGGGCGAAAATTACCTGCAACGTGTAATCCAGCCGGCGATTCGGTCGGCAGCAAGAAGCGTGGTGGGTCGCTATACCCCGGAGCAACTGTATTCGAGCAAGCGTGATGCCATTCAGGATGAGATCTTTACCGAAACAAAGAAAATCCTTGAGCAGCAATTTGTGCAGCTCAACGAAGTTCTGGTGCGGGATGTCACCCTGCCAATGACCATTAAAGACGCTATTGAACGTAAACTAAAGCAGGAACAGGAATCGCTTGAATACGAATTCCGACTTGTTACAGCCGCGAAAGAGGCAGAAAAAGTTATTATTGAAGCTCAGGGTAAAGCCGATGCAAACAGAATTCTAAGTGCATCATTAACCGATAAGATCCTACAAGATAAAGGGATCGAGGCTACGATGAAATTGGCCGAATCGCCAAACAGTAAAGTTGTGATAATCGGTTCGGGCAAAGACGGGATGCCAATTATACTTGGAAACCAGTAAGCATTGCTCTTTTCACAAATTTAAGCCGCTTTCTTCCGAAGCGGCTTTTTTATTATCCCTTTGTCGAATTGGTACGCTTGCGTTGCCATAAGAAGAATATGGCTATAGCCGAAAGCACCGAAACTGCTGACAGGATCAGACTTCCAAGTAAATTTCCGTAGATAATATAACCGGTGGCAAAAAGTCCGGAATACACCAATAAGATGCCCAGGAGCATTGAGGAGAGATCGATCGTAAAATTATCGGTACTTCTTTTTAATTTGAGACCCCGATCTTCGGCCATTCTTTTAAATCGATTCCATCCCATCCCGTAAGGAGTTACTTTGTTGTAGAACGCAGCAAGTTTCTCTGCGTTCGTGGGCCTGGTGAGGAGCGTAACCAGTAACCAGCTTACAGTGGTAATCAGGACGCTATACACAAGCTTTTCATGGGTCTCCAGACCCAGGTCTACGAATTCGAACACTATGGCCACCACGAATGAGACAACCATTCCTGTAATCTCACTATAGGCATTAATTCGCCACCAAAACCATCTTAGGATAAATATCAACCCGGTTCCGGCTCCTATTTGTAATAAAATTGCAAAGGTACTCAGCGCACTACTCAACATCAAGGCGATAGCAGCGGCAAATACCATTAGTAAAAGCGTAGAGATTCTGCCAACGGCTACAAGCTCTTTTTCCGAGGCGTCTGTTTTTACGAACCTCTTATAAAAGTCGAGCGCAATATAGGAGGAACCCCAGTTAAGATGAGATGATATAGTACTCATAAAAGCTGCGATTAGGGAGGCCACTACCAATCCCAGCAGCCCCGACGGTAAATTGGTAAGCATAGCCGGATATCCAAGATCATGGCCGAGCACTGCATTTGGAAACTCTGCGCCAATATCAGATAACTGCGGATACAGCACCAACGAAGCCAGGGCGATAATT
Organism: Pukyongia sp.; assembly: GCA_030148705.1. Taxonomy (GTDB): domain Bacteria; phylum Bacteroidota; class Bacteroidia; order Flavobacteriales; family Flavobacteriaceae; genus Pukyongia. The sequence goes on along the minus strand of JASBSY010000001.1, from coordinate 113,628 downwards.
ATCCATGGCCATGGTCTGAGGGCGTAATGTGCAATATTAAAGAGGAGGGTGGCCCCAATGGCGTTCTTTTCGTCCTTGGCGGAAAGCATCCGTTGCGCGATATAGCCCCCACCTCCGGGTTCGGCGCCCGGATACCATACACTCCACCATTGGACGGCAAGAGGAATGATCAATAGAACGAGAATAGAACTTGAATCATTAAAATCCGGAAGAAAATTCAATTTGTCGGCCACGTTTTCATGGGTGAGCAATTGGTTCAACCCGCCGATTTCAGGCATTGAAACTATGTAATAAGCGGCCCATACCGATCCAACCATGGCAATTATAAACTGCAGAAAATCGGTGAATATCACTCCGCGCAATCCGCCAAAAGCACTGTATAGGACTGTAACGGCCGAAGCGATCACCACCGATTCTACCGGGGGAAGATCGAACAATACCCCGCCAATTTTAATGGCTGCCAGACAGACCGAGGCCATAATCATCACATTAAAGAAGACGCCCAGGTATATGGCTCTAAAACCGCGTAAAAATGCAGCCTCCTTACCACTGTAACGCAGTTCGTAAAATTCGAGGTCGGTAAGTACCTTGCTACGTCTCCATAATTTTGCGTAGACAAATACGGTTAGCATGCCTGTTATAAGAAATGCCCACCATACCCAGTTGCCCGAGATACCATTTTGTCGTACAATGTCGGTTACGAGATTTGGGGTATCGGCCGAAAATGTTGTAGCCACCATCGATATTCCCAGCAACCACCACGGCATATTTCGACCGGAGAGAAAAAATTCCTTTGTATCCTTGCCGGATCGTTTAGCAACGACAATTCCGATGAGTATAAAAATGGCAAAAAACGAAAGTATCAATGCCCAATCGAGAAATTCTAAATGCATATTTAATAGACTTTGAGTGCTTTCGCCTGGCCAACCCAGTTATCCCGTTCAATTCTTCCCGGAAAGAAGTCGATGAGTTCTGTAATTACCCGGATATCGGATTCTTTGAGTTTGCTTATCTGGTCGTAATTACAAATCCCTATCTCGTTGAGTTTCTGTTCAATATATGGCCCGATCCCCATGATCTTCGTTAGGTCGTCTTTGTTGTCGTGATCGGCATAGCCGAAGCTGTCGAAATCCAATTCAGGTTTATCCACTGTGTATGAAACAAACGTTGTCCTAGCTTTTTCTGCAATAGATTCCTGGGAAGAAGTCAACAATTCATTTTCTTCCTGTTCATCGAGTTCGTCGCGGGTTTGTTTCACCACTTCGATGATCCTGGGTTTCATTTCGGTAAATAGTGTATCGAAATCGCGATCTTTTGTATCTTTTACCTTCAGAGTATTCACCTCTTTTTTGAGTCGTTCAATTATTCTTCGGAATTTTATTTTCTGAAACCAGGAAGCCGCGAAATACCCGATAAGAAATGTGCTGAACATAAGAAAGAATATTCCGGCCAGATCCGGGAGCTGTTCAATAAAATCGGATATGTTATTCATAGGTGTCCTGGTAAAAATTAATTTCAATACGGCGGTTAATATTTCGTTCGCGCTCCGTATCGTTGCCGGCAATTAGTTCAGATTCGCCTTTGGAATCGGCAGATATCCTGTTTCGATCTATACCTGTTTTATTTACGAGGTACCACCGCACCTGCCTGGCGTATTCGAGACCTTGCCGATAATTGTCTATGGCATTGCCAATATTATCGGTATGCCCGATAACCGTTATATGCAAATTAGGGTTTTCTATGAGAATTTCTGATATATCCTTGGCCAAAAGTCGTAAATCCTCGTTCTCCCAAATTCCCTGGGAAGAAAAATTAGGATATACCACTCGATCCTCCGGCATTTGATATTTTAATGCGCTAACCCTTTTATCGTTCAACGGCTTAAAGCTGAAAGAAAAGCTGTGACGATAAGTGTTGTCGGGCTGAAATTCAATCTGGGTGATATGCGGCTTAATTACAATGCGTTGGGAGGGAATCCCTGCTTTTGCAAGGATTTGTTTTAGGTACTGACCGCGCTTAATTCCCAGGTTTGGCGTTTCGATATTTTCTCCCGGACTGTATTGAGACGTAATATGCAATTCGGTATTCGGGTGCTCCACGAAGTAGGTATTCAGTTTGTATTTAAAATCGATTAAACCGGCCGGAATCTCGACCCGCGAAGAATTTTTCACGATTTTGAATCCTTCAGGAAAATAAAAAATGATATCCCCGGTTTCGCTTAGCGCCTTTAGTCCTTGTGTGGAAGTTGCAACCGGTTCCTCCTCATACGCTTTTGTAATCAGGATGGAGTCGGTTTGTGTTTCTTTCATATTTTCCAAGGACTCAAGTTCTTTGTCTGTCTCCAAGGTGTTATTTGCAGCTACTTCTGAATCCCCAGTGAGGGCCGGATTATCCGGTTGTAGTACAGTATAAAGCCAAAGTCCGAAGAAAGACCAAACCAGGAACACTAAAAATGCAATTATAAAATTTTTCATTTATGTGAAGGGGCAGAGGTTGCGGGGTTTTTATTGACTATTACTGCATTTCTACCAAATCTATAAAATATATCGAAGCCAATTGGAATTAATTTCAGATGTTTTTCACAGAGAAGTCAACAACTTCACTGCAATCTGCTGTTCTTGTGAGAAGCCAGAATAAAGACATACCACCAGTGCGCGTCTTGACATAAAATGTGATAGCCGAATAAAAGGCGACACTAACTATACTTTTTCATACCTTTAAAATTATAATGAATCTTTATATGGCTCCACCAAAGCGTAAAAATCGAAAAAAGAAAATTTTCAAGATCCCTGGCAGAAAGGCCCAAAACCAAATCCCGGGACAGGTTACATATCAGGGAAAGAAACAGAAGTTAGTTACAAAGCTCGAGATTATCGATTATTCTAATCGACACTATTCGCAGGTAGCTTCTGAAAAAATAGCCGATGCCTTTAAATTTAAAGATACCGAACACGTAACCTGGATAAATATCGATGGATTGAGCAACACAGCTCAGATCGAAGAATTAGGCGATTACTTTAAATTACACCCACTTATTCAGGAAGATATCGTTACTACGACTCAGCGCCCAAAGATTGATGAATACACTGATTACCTGTTTATAGTATTCAAAATGCTGCATTATAATGATAATGCAGAATTTATAAATGAACACGTTAGTATGGTGCTGGGCAAGGATTATGTGCTCACTTTTCAGGAGTCGGATGGGGATGTGTTCGGAGGAGTTAGAGAACGGATTGAAAACGACAAAGGGCGTATAAGAAATTCAGGAGCCGATTATTTAATGTTTGCGCTATTAGATGCAGTGGTCGACAACTACTTTGCTGTAATGGAAACTTTAAGTGACAAGATTGAAGTACTTGAAGATCAGTTGTTTAATGATGATATTAATAATGATATTACCCACGACATACAGGATCTAAAAAAAGAAGTGCTAAAAATTCGAAAAGCCATAGTGCCTCTGCGTGAAGTGATTAACAGATTAGAAAAGATAGATACCGGTCTGATTGACGATAAAACTACTACTTATATTAGGGATCTTTACGATCATATAGTTCAGGTGAGTGAAAATGTGGATCTGTACCGGGAAATGGTATGGGGTCTTATGGATATGTATATGTCTACGATCAGCAACAAAATGAACGAGGTTATGAAGGTATTAACCATTATGGCTTCCATATTTATTCCTTTAACCTTTATGGCGGGGATTTACGGGATGAATTTCGAAAACATCCCGGAATTACAGATGAAATATGGCTATTATTACCTCTGGGGATTGATGATACTGGTATTTTTAGGAATGCTATGGTATTTTAAGAGAAAGAAATGGCTATAAAAAAAGCGGATCTTCATCCGCTTTTTCTACTTAAACGATATTTTATCTCAGCCAGCCTTTTTGCGCAGCACCCTTATTATAGAAATACAGGAATATAGCGATGGTAATCACGATTAGTGGCATGATCACTGATTGCATTCCCACTACTTCCATCACATCTGTTGCAAAAAGCCAATAACCCATTTGTACCAAAACGGCGATTAATGAAAGTCCGAAGAGTGGCACGGCCACTTTCTTGCGAAGCAGCATTAACAATGATGCCAATGTTCCGGCAATTACGGCTATGGCAAACAGATACGTATACCATGCAGGTAACGAATCCATAAGAGCAACCTGCTCTTCGGGTAAGGCTTCATTTACGGTGTCTGCCATTAGGGTGGTAGCCAGGTATTGGAATAGTCCCATTAAATTCCAAAGAAGCGCCAGTACAGCGATTATCCAAAATCCTGTGTTGGGTTTAGTCGTAGTCATAATACACGGTTTTAAGGTTGATTAGATTAAAAGTACGGAAAAAAATTTAAGCGTATATTTAATGTTCTAATGCCAAAAATTATGAGTGCGGTAATCCCTAAGGCGGTTTTTACATTTCTGCAAGCGCTAAAACTGAATAATGACAAGGATTGGATGCAGGCGAATAAGAAACAATATCAGGCAAATGAAAAGGCCTTAAAACAGTTCTATGCCTCGGTGGAACAGGGATTGAATGAAAAAGACCAGATTGAAAAGGTAAAGGTCTTCCGAATTAACCGCGATATTCGGTTTAGTCCAGACAAGACTCCTTATAACGTGCATCGAAGTGTTAGTTTCAGTAGGGCAGGGGCGCATAGAAGAGGGGGTTATTACCTGCGCATCGAACCGGGGAATTCTCTAATGGCCGGGGGGTTTTTTCAACCGGAAACCGCCGATCTCCTTAGAATTAGAAAAGAATTCGAGACAGATGCACGGCCTATTAGTAACATTCTTGAACACGAGGACTTTAAATTGGCATTTAACGGCTTTGTACAACGGGATGCTGTGAAAACAGCACCAAAAGGCTTCAGCAAAGATCATCCGAACATCGATCTTATTCGTCTGAAGAGCTATTTTGTAACTCATGAGTTTACAGATGCAGAGGTTCTGGCACCGGATTTTCGCGATAAGTTGCTGGGGTATTATCTATTACTCAGACCATTTTTCGACTATATGAGTGAGGTATTAACAACCGATCTCAATGGGGTTTCTCTACTTGAGCATTAAGTGGGGTTATAAGTAAATCTGCATAAGTAACATATAAATAAGTGTTTATGCTTATTATTTGTTTATATAAGTAAAATAACTTATATTTGATTTAATTAAGGAAAAAGTTTGATAACGGATGACTAAAACCGGAATAATAGCCGTTCTTACCGGGGATCTGGTAGACTCCTCCAGTTACTCTCAGCCGCATATGGACGCGATTATTCAGCGACTGAACTTGGAGTTTAAAACCATAGTGGATGATAGTTCAGCCAACAGTCTTAATTTCTCCATGTTTAGAGGTGACAGTTTTCAGGGTATAACAGAGAACCTGAGTAGTGCGCTTGTACTTGCTTTGAGAATTAAAGCGCTGGTGAATAGCTACAGCGAAGAGGGGAATGGCAGGAATAAAACGCCCATCACCGATATCCGGATATCTATTGGGATAGGCGAGGGGCATTACGATACTAAGACAATACATATTAGCAACGGAGAGGCTTTTCAGCTTTCTGGAAGAATACTGGATGAAATGAAAGCAAAAAATGAAACTATAAGGCTAACCACCTCTGTTTCCGAGGTGAATGAAGAGTTTTTGGTGCATATGAGAATGCTCGACAGCCTTATAAGTCGATGGTCTATCTCATCGGCGGAAGTGGTCTACTTTCTATTAAACAATTATAAGGAACGTGCTATTGCCGATAAACTGAACCGCTCCCAGGCAGCAATTAATCTCAGAAAGAAAGCATCGGGCTGGGAAGAGATAAAGATATTATTAAATCGATATGAGCGGGTAATTAAAAAGTATTTTCCATGAATACAGAGTTGATCCTGGCACTTCAATTACTGCTGGCACATCTAGTAACAGATTTTGTGTTACAATCTAAAAAATTGATCGAAATCAAACAGGAAAAGAAGGCGAGAACCCCATTCCTTTACATCCATGCAATACTGGCCGGCTTACTTACCTATTTTATCCTGCAGCAGTGGTCGCTCTGGTGGCCTGCGCTGATCATTACAATTACGCATTTCTTTATAGACTTGTGGAAACTAAATAAAAACAGCGATGCTTTAAAGTATTTTCTGGCAGACCAGGCTATGCATCTAGTTGTTCTGGTCTTAGTTTGGCTACTTCTTACTGATAATTTTCAGGAAATTCTGCCCTTTGCGGAATCCTTTTTTACATCTACAATCTCACTTGTTTATCTCATTGGCTATCTGCTGGTTATATTTCCGGTTGGTTTTGTGATAGGAAAGGCCACACATCGCTGGCAAATGGAGATCAGCAAGGAAGACGGCCTTAATAGCTTAAAAAAGGCCGGGAGGTATATAGGAATCTTTGAACGGATACTCGTTCTTACCTTTGTCCTCACCGATAATTTCTCGGCAATAGGTTTCCTGATTGCGGCTAAATCCATACTGCGCTTTAGCGATAAGAGCAAAAGCGGCGCCAGGAAGCAAACCGAATACGTACTTATAGGAACCTTGATGAGTTTTGCGCTCACCATAATTATAGGATTCCTAATGCGCGTACTGATACTCTAAGAGTTGAATATTGCTTTTTAAACGCTCCTTTACCAGATTCATCATTCGCTTGTTAAGATCGGACGAATTTGTGGCGTAATCCCGATATTCGGTCACGGTGAACTGACCAATGATTATGCCTTTAAGCGAGTTGCGAAACTTCATATCCTTATGAATCGCGTTCTCAATGTAGTCAAGGCGTTTTTCGATTGTTAGGTCGTAAAACACATTCTTGTGTTTGCGGATGTAATTCTGAAATACTTCTACAAGCAATTCACTTTGCAGTTTCACAACAGGCCGCAAGGTTCGGTTCTGAAATATTTCATCCGATGACATTGAGGGGTTAATGGTTGCTGAAGGAATTTCGGGCCTTAGATGAAGTAACAGAGTTTCTCTGGTTTCCATGATACAAGGTTTTAATAAAAGTAGGAAATCACTCTAGCTTATAAGCAATATGAAGCACAAGTTATAAACGATGTTTTCAACAAAAAAACCCTGCAACTGCAGGGTTTTTATGAATATTATCGATACTAATTAATCTTTGTCTAAAAACTCCTCTTTACTTTTAATTGCCGGGGACTCAATTTCATTTTTCTCGACAAAACTCAGGAGTTTGGCTACTTCTTTCTTCTTGATCTCAGCGAATTTAACCTGTGCTTCCCGCCATTCTTCCGAGATTAGATCATAGTTGGCCTTTTGTGCTCCGGACACGCGATCATAGCTGGATGCGATTCCGGAGTAGAGGTTCCCCATACGCTCCCTAAGTTGCGGCTCGGCAGATGCCACATAATTATCACCTGTAGTTACAACCAACTCTTTTTTCAGTTCTTCCAATGCATCATATGTCTTTTGGGCAAGCTTCTTGCCCTTGGGCTTCGAATCTATCACCTCCTGTGCTTTATCCTGGTATTCGTTTAACTCATATACCATATATGCCAGATCTTCTACCATGTTGAACATATTTCGGGTAAATTCTTCCTGTTCCTTACGCTCTGCCAGGGTGGTAAGCGATTTATCGTCGTATTTCAATTCAATGAGCTGTTCGTAGGTGTCGTTGCCTTTTTTAAGCACCACCTTATAAGTTCCTGCAGCTACCCGGGGTGCCGTAAATCCACCAAAAGAAAGTGTTTTGGCCTCGGCCATTTTTGGAATATTGGTAGTATAGGGCCAATAGACTACATTAATACCTTTGGATTTCCCGGCATCCAATGAAACTACTTTATTTCCCTCCATATCCTGAACTTCCATAGTCATCTTCCCAAAGGTATGACGCTTTTTAAGGTAATATACGATCCTGGCAGCGGTATTTTTGTTAGCCCCAACAAATTGGGTCTCTCCTCCAAAATTTCCGCTAAACCCACTATCTTCGACCATCACGAAAGGTTTGGTTTCAAAGAAGTGTACATCCTTATTCAATACTTCCTGATCGAGTTCTCTCAGCGGACTGATATCGTCTATTATAATTACTCCCCGGCCGTGGGTACCCATAACCAGGTCGTTGGTTTGTTTTTGTAAATCGATGAAATGAACAGCTACCGGAGGCATATTGTTAGTAAAATGCGACCAGTTTTTGCCACCATCAATTGTGACGTACAACCCCATTTCGGTCCCGAGAAACAGTAAATCCTCGTTTACATAATCCTCCTGTATATTTCGTACAAAAGCATTATCCTGTATATCATCCGAAACAATCGATTTCCACGTTTTACCAAAATCGGTTGTCTTTAATGCATAAGGCTTGAAATCTCCTTTGGTATGGCCTTCAAAGACCGCATATGCTGTTCCTTTGTTGTGAACACTGGCTTCGATATGATATACCCAGGTATTGGCCGGGATTCCGGTTAGGTTTGCGGTAACATTATTCCACGTTTTTCCGCCGTCTTGAGTTAGCTGCACATTTCCATCGTCTGTTCCCACCCAGAGTATGTTTTCATCCAGGGGCGATTCTGCAATTGTAAAAATGGTGGTGTGATTTTCCGCTCCGCTGTTATCTACCGATAATCCCCCCGAATTGGACTGATCCTGTTTGGTAGGATCGTTGGTGGTAAGATCGGGAGAAATGATCGTCCAGCTGTCGCCCATATCGTCCGATCGATGTACAAACTGACTACCCATATAGAATCGATCTGGAACATGATGGCTTACTGCCATAGGCGCATTCCAGTTAAAGCGCAATTTTGCATCTCCTTTCTTTGGAAGGGGTTGTATGGTCTTGGTCCGATTTCGATCCACATCGTAGCGCCATACATTTTCGGCGCCTTGCATTTCGGAATAGATAATATTCTTTGTAGGATGTTTCAGTACTCTAAATCCATCGCCATAGCCAACACTGTTCCAGTCGCGGGCGTTAACCCCGCCGGGAGCGCTTGATGGCCCGTACCAACTTCCGTTGTCCTGTAAACCTCCGTAAACATTATAAGGTTCGGCATCATCTACACTAATGTGATAGAACTGGGAAAGCGGTAAGTTTTCAACAATTTCGAAGGTTGTTCCTCCGTTCCAGGAGCGATATACTCCTCCATCGGTCCCCGAATACATCACATCGCTGTCATTGATGTGAAAAACCACATCGTGGATGTCGCTGTGCATGTTCCCCAAGGACTTAAATGTTTTTCCGCCGTCACGACTAATCGAACCGTTCAGCCCGCCTTTTACCACAATATCAGGGTTCCTCGGGTCTACAGTTATTCTCGAAAAGTAGAATGGTCTTACTGTCAGCCCAAAATCCGAATTTAAATGTTCCCAACTTGCACCTGCATCTGTCGATTTCCACAATCCGTTCTTGGTTTTGTCTTCGGTTTCGAGCACTGCATAGATTATATTGGTGTCGCTTGGCGCAATTTCAACTGCAATTCTTCCAAGTTTTCCTGCGGGAAAGCCATTGTGAATCTTATTCCAGGTTTTGCCTCCGTCTGTAGTTTTGTAAAGCGCACTGTTCTCACCACCCGAATTAAAACCCCAGGCAGTTCGTCTGAATTCCCACATGGAAGCATATAGAATATTAGGATTTGATTGATCCATGATTACATCGGCAGCCCCTGTGGATTTGTTTACATACAATATCTTGTTCCAGGTTTTACCACCGTCGGTAGTCTTATACACTCCTCTGTCCTCACTATCACTCCACAGTGCTCCCAGTACACCTACATACACTATATCGGTATTTTCCGGGTTAATTGCAATCGATGCAATTCGCTCGCTGTTTTCAAAACCAGGGATTTCCTTCCAGTTACTGCCGCCGTCTGTAGATTTATACAAACCATCTCCAATCGACACCGAATTACGCGTCCATGTTTCTCCAGTTCCTACCCAGATAGTCTGATCCGGATCTTTAGGATCCAATTTTACTACTCCTATGGATTGCACATAATCATCAAAGATCGGTACGAAAGTGGCACCTCCGTCACTGGATTTCCATACACCTCCTCCGGCTGTAGCAGCATACAGAATTCGAGGATTCGTTGGATGCGTTTCCAAATCGTTTATTCGACCGCTCATAAGTGCGGGCCCTATATGGCGGGCTTTCATATCGCCAAAAAGCTCCTTTCCTTTTAATGAAATCTCTTGCGCCGGAAGTACTACAGGAATAGTAAGCGCAGCCATTAATAAAAAGATCAGTTTTTTCATGTTTTGATTTTTGGTTACAAAAAATCCCCATGAAAGGGGATTTTTTATGGTTAATAGAGGGTTTTTAATTTTTTTCTTCAGAACCAGCCGCAGCAGGCATTAAGAACATGGCTTCATCTATTTCAGGGTTTAGGACAATCTCCGTGATCGTTACGGGTTGACCTCCTCCCATGGTGATAGCAAAAGGGAAATATAAGCCGTCAACTTCCTGGTAATCACTCATGGTGTCTTTAACTACCTGACCTTTCATTGGGCCTTGTTTCACTTCAGCTTCGGTAGCGATAGGGACAAAATTTTCAGTTTCAAAATAAAAATAAGTGACATTTGGCTCTTCTTTACCATCTACCAGCATTGGCTTTCTTGTAAGCTTGATCTTATAGGTTTCAGTTCCTTCCATGGTTTCCTTTCCTAGAAGCTCAACCGAATATCCTTTTTCCTTGTAATTGAGAAAAGGATCCGGGAAGTCCATGGTCTGGTTTTTCATGTTTTGTGTGGTTTCCGAATCGGCCTCTTCAGGTTGCATGGTCATAAAGTTGGTAGTCCACATCTTTTCGCCATCAAAAGAAAATTGCACCATTTCCTGCCCCTGAAGATTTATCTTAAGGAGTTGTTTGCCGTCTTTTGTAAGATAATATTCTACCGGAATAGTCATCCCCTGGGCATTGGCACTCCCAACATATTTGATCCCTTGAAGGTTATTCCATGCTTCCGCACCTCCTGTATTCTCAAAGTAATTATCGATGATTTCGTCCGCAGTTTGAGCAGTTGCAGATACTACGGCGACCATTAATAAGATTATAAGCAGTGTTTTAAAGATTTTCATTTTTACGAATAATTAAAGTTTAGCTTAAAGGTAAGTCTTTAGAAAATATATTTTGTTACAATCCCACCGAATTTTTTAGGGCACCAACTTTTGTAATTAAGTATCTTTGCATACATCGATCATCACACTAATTAATTGGAAATGAGATATCATACACGGAAATGGATCAAACCCGAAGATTTAAACCCAAACGGCACCCTGTTCGGAGGACGCCTACTGGAATGGATCGATGAAGAGGCTGCATTATACGCCATCATCCAATTGGAAAATCCCAAAGTTGTAACCAAATTCATGAGTGAGATCAATTTTGTGAGCTCTGCCGCTAAGGGCGACATAATCGAAATTGGAATCGGAATAAAGGAGTTTGGAAGGACGTCACTAATCCTGGCAGCTGAAGTGCGCAATAAAATGACACGTGAAAGCATAATTACCATCGACCGTATCGTGATGGTTAGTCTCGATGAGAACGGAGCTCCTGTTCCTCACGGAAAGACTAAGATGGAATTTGTGAAAGATCGGCTGGCAGAGGATTAATCCCCGTCCTGCTTATCCAGGTATTGGTTTTCTATTTGGTCTTTAGCATTTTTAAGCTGATCTTCGGTGGGTTCATCGGGGATCTGTTCATCTGTAATCTCCGGTTCAAAACTAAGAATGGCTTCCATGGGAAAATGATCTGAGTTTATATCTTCACCTACTTGTAATTCGACCACCCGGAATTCCGGGGAAAGAAATAAATGGTCTAATGGCCATCGCATGATCCAGCTATCGGCATTATATGTATTGAAGAAACCACGCCCTTTTCTGGGATCGAGTAAACCGCTTACCTGTTGAAACAGCAGGGTAGTCTGACTCCAGGCTACATCGTTAAAATCGCCCATAACGATCACCGGCAATGTACGCTCATGACTTTTCAAGGCAATCAGCATCATCTCCGCATCCCTGTCGGTCGATTTAGGATTGTGCATGGGCATGGGAGGAGTAGGGTGGATGGCGAACAATTGTATGGCCACTCCCGAGTCGAGAACCAGCTTTGAATGAATGGACGGGATACTATCGTCCACCAGGAATTTAACTTCGGCATCGATTAGTTCTTTTTTGGAGTACAAAAGCATTCCATATGTATTGTCCAGAGGATATTCTATCCTGTACCTGTAATCGTCAGGCAGTACCGATCTTATTGCTTCCATCCAGCTTTTATCGGTTTCCATAAAAAGCAATACATCCTTATCGGTGTTTTTGATTGTATTTAGTAATTTCGACCTGTCTTTACTATCCTGCAGGACATTTGCCGTGTAGAGAGAGAGTTTATCCACATTTAAAGAATCTACCGAATCTTTAATGCTATGCGGTGCCAGCGGAGTGTATGGATATATCTTTACAGCCTGAAAAACGATACAGGCTATTAGCATTACCGCTACGGCATAATCGGACTTGCTCCTAAAATCGAACTTGATAAAATAAGTGAGAAAGGCTATAATCGTAAGTACCGTAAACTGAACATGCGGAAAGTCGAACATGCGCACCCACCAGTAATCCAATGCGATGAATCGAAACAAAACCAAAACGATGGCCAGTCCGGCGAAAATATAAAGTACAGTTTTTAGTTTCAAAGGTTGGTTTTGATTAGCTAAACTTAATTAGTTCAATATAGAACTTATTCTGCTTTAATAGAAATTTGGGAAATATCTTTACCCGTTGGCGACTCGTGAATCTCCAGTCCGAAGTAGGGAATTGACGCCAACAAGTGGTCGAAGATGTCGGCCTGGATATGCTCGTAATTCTCCCAGGTCTTATCGTAGCTAAAGCAAAAGATCTCTATAGGAATCCCTTTATCTGTTGGCGCCAGGTGTCTTACCATTAGAAAGAGGTTCTTATTGATTGCCGGATTCTCGTGAAGTATGGCATCGGCGTACTTTCTGAAAATTCCCAGATTGGTCTGATTTCGACCGTTTATCAATAGGGATTTATCGGCCTCGGTCTTCTTGTTATAAGACATCACATCCTTCTCCCTGTGTTCTATATAAGGTTTTATTAGTTGAATTTTCTTTAGTTCTTCCAGCTCCTCCGGAGTGAGAAACTTTATGGAGGTCTGCTTAATAAAGATCGATCGTTTAATTCGTCTTCCCGGCGATTCCTGCATTCCCCTCCAGTTCTGGAAGGAATCGGAAATAAGGCTGTAGGTGGGAATGGTAGTATAGGTATTATCGAAGTTCTGAACACGAACGGTTGCCAGGTTTATCTCGGTAACGTAACCATCGGCTCCAAATTTGCTGAAAGTGATCCAATCTCCTATTCGTACAATATCGTTTACCGATATCTGAATACTGGCTACAAAGCCCAGCAAGGTGTCTTTAAAAATAAGTAATATTACGGCAGACAAGGCCCCAAACGTGGCTACGCTTTGAAGGGTATAACCGGTGAGCAGGTGAACCAGAAAAAAAATTCCGGTCGCCCAGGCAAATATCATCATTACCTGCTGATAACTCTCAAGAGGCTTATCCGCAAATTTTTCGTTGGTCTCTCTAAGGTAGTTAGTGATCGTTCGAAGAATACTCCTGTAAATTAAAATACACAGAATTACCAGATAGCCAATTACCAGTATGTCGAAAGCCTTTTGTATCGTGGGGTAATCACGAAAGATTACCGGAATCACAGACCATAAAATGGCCAGGGGAATGGTATGCGCAATATATCTCGGGAAATTACTGGCAGCCAGAAAATCATCGAATGTTGTTTTCGACTTATTGCTGAAAGCTTTAAAGCCCTGAACCACAACCTTGCGAATAATGATGTCGAGAATAATGAGCACGATTAATACCGTTACCAGCAATAAGAAGGTGTTGATAACGGAAGCCCAGTAATTCGAAACCCCCTGATCTCTCAGGAAAAATTCGAACCACTCGGCATAGGTTGTAAGCGTTTTGTAATCCATCATAAGTATTTGCGTTCAGCATAAAAAGGTCCAAACGGCAGGACCGAACAGATGATAACAATTAAAAAGATCTTCATCGACCAGTTAAGTTTCTGTTTCATCATCCATGCACCGCCGATATAAAGCATGAATAATATCCCGTGAGCCATCCCGATTACCTGAACGAACTCGGGAATTTCCCAAATGTATTTAAGAGGCATGGCAACTGCGAGAAGCAGTAGGAATGATATGGCCTCGAGTGTGCTTATTATCTTAAAAGTCTTTACTGAATTCAAAGCGTTAAAATTTGTGCAAAGATACACTTTGAGTTCTATTCGCACTTCAATTTATTAATTTTTACAGCCCCAACGCTCAACCGGAATGAAGGCAGATCAATCGCAGGGGAGGGGTTCGTTCAGAACCGAATAATCCCAATTTCTGCGATAGCTGTAATGCCACCATTCGGTCCGTATGGTAATAAATCCGAAGAGACGCATGCCTTCTATCAGTAATGCTCTGTTTTCCAGGACCTCTTCCTTGTGCTGTATATAATCAATGTGCGCCTCTCTTCCAAAATAATCATAATCTGTACCCATCTCGACGTAACATCCTTCTAAGGTAACTAGCGTAATGTCCACGGCTGCTCCCCAGTTATGAACCGAACCGTTGCCATAAGGATTTCCCACATAAGCGGGACGGGGCACTTTTTCCCACATTTTCTTCTGAACATCCAGCGGCCTGTAGCAGTCGTAGAATTTAATTCGATACCCTTTCTCACAGAAATACTGATTGGCTTTAAGCAAGGCGGCCGCAACTTCTTCTCGCAGCATACATTTGGCACAATCGTACAACTGTTCTCCTATGAAATTCTCTTTGGTGGCGTAACGAATCTCGTAGTCGAATTCGGTTGATAAATTAGAAATATCCACCAGACGATTTTGTGAAAAAATCACAATGGTGGGTAGAAGCAACACTATGGTGCAGACCAATCTCATTTAATCTAAATTTAAGAATAATTAACGACTCACTTTCCTCTCTAATCGTAACTTTGTAAGAAACCCAAGATTATGAAGGAACTAAAAGGAGGAGTCGCCCTTATTACAGGAGGATCGAAAGGAATCGGCTTTGGTATTGCTGAAGCTTTTCTAAACCAGGGAATTAATGTAGGCATTACCAGCAGGAATAAGGCTTCCGCTGAAAAAGCCGCAGCAAACCTCAGGGAAAAGACAGACGGCAAGGGTGAAATTTTGCCTCTGCAAGCTGATGTTAGGAATTATGAAGACCAAGTGAATGCAGTGAACGCTTTGATCGATAAATTCGGGAAATTGGACTATGTAATTGCCAATGCCGGCCTTGGACATTTTTCTCCCGTGGATTCACTGACCGTTGAACAATGGAAAGAAACCGTAGATACAAACCTCAGTGGTGCTTTCTTTACGCTGAAGTCTTCTGTGGAAGCCCTAAAACGGACTAAAGGCTATTATATCTCTATTTCAAGTCTGGCGGGGACTAATTTCTTTGCCGGCGGGGCGGCCTATAATGCAAGTAAGTTTGGTTTAACCGGGTTCACCCAGGCAGCGATGCTCGATCTTCGGGCACACGGGATTAAAGTCACCACCGTCATGCCGGGAAGTGTTGCAACTCATTTCAACGGAAATGACCCGGACGAAAGCGATTCCTGGAAAATTCAAATAGAAGATATTGGTCAGATTTTGGTCGACCTGCTTAAAATGCATCCCCGAACATTACCCAGTAAGATAGAAGTGAGACCTTCAATTCCGCCCGGCGCTAAATAATAAGTTAGGATTTTCTGGCAAAAAAGCTTTCTGCCCAGTCTATCGCACTTTCTACATTATTGAAAAACGCAAAACTGTCGTCGAACAGGGGTTGTTCATCTGAAGCTTTCTCCCGTCCATCGGAATGTTGAGAAACTACAGCCAGAGCAATCATATTCTTTAAGCTCCTGTTTTTATACACCGCTGGGTCGATCTTATGTTTATACTTTCGGTCGGTGATCATTACGAATGGTTTATTCCTGTAGAAATTTTTAAGGCTGTCTCTAATAACACTTGTTTTATCCTCATCTACATAGATGTTTTCAAAAACACGCAGTATGGCGTATTTAGGTTGCAGGGATAGTTCGCAAAAATCGTGGGTAAGGTTCTGTGTCATGGCGTATTACTGAATGATGGTTACATATAAAATTAATTCAGCAGCCAATTTTGTAAAAATGTTTTAACAAAATATTACAAAAAAAAGTGGCCCATAGCGGAGGGCCACTTTTCATAGTTATTTACTCTCTAAATTAATTGGCAGAAAGCAAAGCTAAAAATTTATCAAGATTTGGAAGGATTACAATACGCGTACGTCTGTTCTTCGCGCGACCTTCGTTTGTGTCGTTATCTGCTATTGGCTGAAAACTACTTCTACCGGCTGCGATAAGCTTTTCGGGTGCAACACCATAATCCTCCTGTAATTTACGAATAACGGCGGTAGATCGCTCAACACTTAACTCCCAATTGTCCTTTACATAGGCACCGGGCTTGATCGTCCTTGCGTCGGTATGACCTTCAATTAAAACTTCCATTGCCGGCTCACTGTTGATTACTTCAGCAAGTCGTTGCAGCAAGTTGTTTGCCTTTGGATTTACGCGGGCACTGCCCGAGTTAAACAATAGCTTGTCTGAAACAGTAATCATAACCACGGTTTCATCGATATCAATCTCTATATCGTCTTCTTCTCCTTCGGCTACAAGGTTATTGTCCAGGTTTTTCTTCAGATTATACGAGATAATAAGATTCATCGAATCTTCCAATGTTCTGGCTGCCGCAAGTTCACTCTGGTCAACGTTTGCCAGAGCTGCCTTCATTTGTTCTTTGTCTTTTTTAGACAGTACCACATTACCGTAGTTTCTCAAGCTGTTATTCTCAAGCTCGACATTCTCTGAAGTGAGCGCACTAATCTTTTGATTATAAGCAGCCACACGTTCTTCGATCTTAGCGTACTTGGCTTCGATCTCTTCCTTCTCAAGTTGTGTCTTTGTAAGTGTTGAACGGGTAGTATTGTACTGATTTTCAAGTTCAACATACTTCTTTTTCGAGACACAGGAAGCTAAAAATACTGTACCCGATAGTAGGGATAGGGCAATTAATTTCTTCATAATAATAGTTTATAGGTTTGTTATCACAAAGATAACTGCTCACCCCTCCAAATAATTAGTTAATGACTGCTATAGTTATGTTAAATGTGCTCGGCACAAATAGAAAAAGCCCTCACACAATCAGCGAAAGGGCCCGTAAATATTAGGTTGTGGGGATAGTTTAACCTAAATATTTTTTAAGAATATGACTTTTTGAAGTACTGCGCAAACTCCTAATTGCCTTTTCCCGAATCTGTCGAACACGTTCCCGACTCAGGTCGAATGTATCTCCAATTTCCTGTAAAGTCATCGCCGGTTGATCAGAAAGCCCAAAATTGAGTCTTACTACATCAGCCTCGCGATCGGGCAATGTGTCAAGGGCTCGCTCTATTTCAATTTGCAAGGATTCTAAAAGCAGGCTTCGATCCGGCACCGGATTGTTTCCCGATGAAATCACATCGTATAGGTTATTGTCGTTCTCACCTTCCTGGAATGGTGCATCCATCGACAAGCTCTTATTGGCATTTTTAAGGGAGGTCTTTACCTTACTTACCGACATATCCAATTCCTTTGCGATCTCCTCCGTCGTGGGCATACGTTCGTAGATCTGCTGAAGGTGAAGTGCCGTCTTTTTAATTTTACTGATGTCTCCTATCTTATTCAGAGGTAAACGCACAACCCTCGCTTGTTCTGCGATGGCCTGAAGTATCGATTGCCTGATCCACCACACCGCATACGATATGAATTTGAATCCACGAGTTTCATCGAAGCGCTTAGCAGCTTTTACCAACCCCACATTTCCCTCATTGATCAAATCGGGCAAACTTAATCCCTGATTCTGATATTGCTTGGCAACTGAAATCACAAATCGAAGGTTTGCCTTCGTTAGCTTATTCAAAGCCTGCTGGTCACCTTCCCGAATCTTTTGCGCCAATTCCACCTCTTCTTCAGCGGTAATCATATCCAGTTTACTTACATCCTGGAGATAGGTATTTAACGACTTGGTCTCACGGTTGGTAACTTGCTTCGAAATTTTGAGTTGTCTCATATATGGATTTTTGTTTTTAAGTGAACACGACAGGATAACACTCTTAATCGACATATCCAAATACTTAACATAATTTGTTAAATTTTAAGGGCAACATGGATACTTTTTGTAACTTAAAATAAAAAAGAATGGCCATTTTAAACACCATCGTCGCACTTATTCAAATTCCCAGGGAAGTACCACATCCAGACAATAACACCCCACTGGACATCTCGGACCCCGCAGATATCATTATTTATATTGTAGTACCTCTGATATTCCTGATTTTGTATCTTGTGATGCGCAAAAAAAGGTCGAAAAAGAAAGAATCTGATGAATCGAATAAATAAAATTGCACTGCTCTTAGGTTTTCTATTAATTAGTTTTTTCGGAAGGGCACAACAACAGGTCTACAGCAAAGTAAAGGTTTACTACGATACAGCTGTTGAGATCGAGAGACTGGCCTCGTTAGGATTCGATATCGACCATCCCGAGATAGGAAAGGACAACAGTATTGGCTTTTTTGTCAATCAAGATGAACTTCGGCTATTGGAATATCAGCAATTCAATTACGAGATAGTTATACCGGACTACCGCGCTTTTTATGAGACTATGGTGGAAAACGACCAACCCAATCGTTTAAGTATGACCAAAAACCGAAATGTTGCCGATGGTTTCGACCTGGGCTCAATGGGTGGCTTCTATACTTTGGCGGAAGTTGAAGCCAAACTCGATGAGATGCTGCTTAATTATCCCAACCTCGTTACCCCAAAAATAAATATTGGAAATTCTCTGGAAGGACGACCAATCTGGATGGTCAAGATATCCGACAATCCCAACATTGATGAGCCTGAGCCGGCAGCTTATTTCGACGGTTTACACCACGCCAGGGAACCTTTGTCCATGGCCACCAACATTAATTATATGTTCTGGTTATTGGAGAATTACGACACCGACCCCGCAGTTCAATTCCTGGTAAACAACAGGGAACTGTATTTTGTTCCGGTAGTAAATCCCGACGGATACGTTCACAACCAACAAACTGATCCGAATGGTGGTGGTCTGTGGAGAAAGAACCGCAGGAATTCACCGGGAGGTTGCATAGGGGTAGACCTGAATAGGAATTATTCGTTCGGGTACAATCACAACAGCGACTGCAGCAGCGGTGACCCATGCTCTAATACTTACAGGGGCACGGGACCTTTCTCCGAACCCGAAACCACGGTGATCAGTAATTTTCTTGCCCAGATTGAACCAAAAATGGGCTTTTCCATTCACTCTACGGCAGGTAGTTATTTGATGCCTTTCGGTTTTGATACCTCACCGCCGGCCTTTGGAATATTTTCAGAGTGGGCGTCGGCCTTTCTTAACGATAATGACTATCCCTACGGCGTAACCTTCCAGATGCTGGGGTATACGAGTTGTGGAACTACCCGTGATTACTTCTTTTCGGAAGGTATTTACGGTTGGACTCCGGAAATTGACGGCGATGGATTCTGGCCAACTCCAAGTACCATTTTCGACCTGGTGGGTGAAAATGTACGGCCCATGTATTATCAATCATGGATAGCCGGAGCGTATTTGGATGTTCAAAGTCATACTCAATTAGGTGATGCCCTTATCGGTTCCAGTTTCGACCTTATCGTGGAAGTGAAGAATGTAGGAGTGGGAGCCGGTGCAGATGTGGTAAGTGTGGTGCTGGAGGCTTCTTCGCCACTTGTAAGTGTATCGACAGCTTCAGGTTACGGTACGATTCTTCCAAGAGAGAGGAAGGATAACAACAGCAGCCCTTTTACCATTGAAATAGACCCTTCATTCTCCGACTCCTCCTTTACGCTTACAGCATCCACCTATCAGGATGGGGTGTTGAATGAAATTGAACAAATTCCTATAATTGTAGGCAATCACACTGTTGTGTTCAATGACGATGCAGAAAATGGACCCTCTCAATGGATTGCGAGCGGAAATGGTATTAGTTGGGGACTGGTGGCGGACGATTCCTATAGTGGTGAATTTTCTTTCGGAGATTCTAACGGGGGTAATTCGGAGAATAACAGTCTCAATTTTTTCGAACTCGATCTGGCTTTCGATTTTACCGGACTTGAAAATCCGGTGATAACCTATGCAGCTAAATGGTCTATTGAAGAGGACGACAGGGCTGCATTCCAGGTTTCCATAGATAGTGGGACAACCTGGACCGACCTTAGGGAATACAGTACTAATAATGATTGGAAGAACGAAGTCGTGTTATTAGATGGCTTTATCGGATTTAGTGATGTTCGTTTCAGGTTTGAATTGAACACAGATAACTCCTTACCGGGGGATGGGTTCTATTTTGATGATTTCAGGCTTTTGGACTACGATACGGAGATCCTGGATTCAGGCCAACTATTGGAACAGCGGCTGGCAATCTTTCCCAACCCATTTAAAGATGAGTTTACTATCGAATTAGGCGGCCCTTATTCAGGTGATACCGTGAGAGTAAAGCTATATGATATTCAGGGTAGGCTTATTCCAACTGAAGAAATTCACGGACATACTTCGATTAAACTTTCGGTAAGCGGTTCTTTGGCCCGTGGAGTTTATTTTCTGAAAGTAGCAGACGGGTTTGAAAATACTGTCTTCACAAGAAAATTGATAAAAATTTAAAGTTGTTATAACGGGTTGGTGTAATTATTGCTGCGATCTTCAAAAAACTACAAATGCGAAATTATATTCTTTTCTTGTTTTTTATGATTCCATGCGGATATGTTTTTGCACAGGTTGAAAATCCGTTGCCGGAAGTTCAGTTCGAACAGGTTGAAGATGAATTTAAGAGCTCTGAAGGCCTGGAATTGCCACCTGTTAAAACCCCAAGCCTGAGCAACTTCGACAGCCCATTGAATCCAAATACCGAAAGGGATTTACTCGATTCGGAGGAGAAAGTTGATTTTACAGCCGGGGACGGACTAATGGATTATACTTCTAACATCGTTCCCAAAGCATTTAAAAAAGACAAAGAGGCCAAAGAAGAGTACGGTCGTGACCAGTTTTTAGGAGAATTGCTTACAAGCGGAGGCTTCGTTCAGGTGAAGTACCGTGACCATGAATTTGTAGACGGAGACCGTATCAGGGTACTGGTGAACGAAGACATCGTTCAGTCGGATATCTCCCTGGGTGGTGCCTTTGCCGGGTTCACTCTAACCCTTGTAGAAGGGTATAACCGAATTGAATTTCTCGCATTAAACCAGGGGTCATCAGGACCGAATACCGCCGAATTGCACGTCTACAACGATAAGGGACAGTTGATCTCTGCTGCTGAATGGAATTTACTCACCGGGAACAGGGCTACGGTCATCGTAATAAAAGAATAATACTGCACTTCTTTCTTATTTTTTCTTAAAAGTAAAGTATATTTTACATATTATATAGTATATTTGTCATTATGTAAAGTAAACTATATTGTTATGGGGATTAGAAAAATAATAGAATGGGACAAAAGAAATCTGGAGCGATTAAAAAAGTTTCAATTGCCGCATTCATATAAATCGGTTGGCTGGATACTGGCTTTGCTTGCTTTTAGTGGGTTACTGTTCTTTAAATTTTCAGAAGTAGAGCTCGCCTGGTCCAGACCGGTGATAAGGAATCTGATGCTTATTGGGTTACTATTGGTATCGGTCTCGAGAGAAAGGGTAGAGGACGAGATGATCAGAATGATCAGAATGCAATCGTACGCTCTGGCATTTGTGCTCGGCGTGCTATACTCGGTAGTGCAGCCACTAGTAAACTTAGCTGTGTTTACGATTCTCGGCTCTGAAAACACTAGCTGGGAGATAAGTTATTATCAGGTAATGACCTTTATGTTAATGGTGCAGCTTATGTTCTTCTATGTTATGCTAAAAAAATGCCGATCATGAAGAATACGCTAAAAGTGGAACGTGCTATCCTGAATATCACTCAGGAAGAACTGGCACGTAAGATTGACGTTTCGCGACAGACGATTAATTCAATAGAATCGAACAAATATGTGCCGTCCACTGTACTGGCATTAAAACTCTCGAGGGTGTTTGGCAAACCGGTCAACGATATCTTCAGCTTAACCGATACCGATTAATCTTCGGGCGACTCCGTTTTGGATTCGTCAGGAGCGTTCAACTTTTCGAGCAGCTGATTATATGTTTCAATTTCAGAATATAGCGTTCCGCCAAGACTTACAATTGGGTTTCGGATAGAGTCATACGGGGTAGAGGTATACTTAAATGTATTGATCAGGTACTCTTTCACTTCCGGTTTTTCCGACAGGTCCATGGTGCGATACTTATAATAACTGCTATCTAACTTTTGAACCATGGTTTCACAGCTGCTGCAGCCTTCTTTTAAATACACCAGTATATTTTTACGGGGATCGATTTTGATAGGAGTAGCCTCCGGTTTTATAACGCGGCGTGAAAGGCTGTCGTTTACCTTGAGTTTGTAGGTGTAAACGGGTACTTTTCCGCGTTCTACGATAAGGCTGTGAATATTCACCCGGGAAGCTGCGGGAACCCTGTATAATCTAGCCACCCCTCCGCGCTGCCTAAAGCCTGTGCCTTCAACTTCTATAGAAACGTCCAGATCAAATTCATTCTCATTCAGGGCATAGATGAGGACGCGGTTGTTTAGCTTTTCATCTTCGATCTTAACGGGCCTGATCTGTGCCGAAATTGAAACGGAAATTCCAATAATCGCAAGTAAGGCCAATGGTAATTTTTTAATCATTTTGCGAGATTTTATAGGTACAATATATAGATAATCTGTGAAAGTGAATGTTATTTGAGCACTGCTTCAGAAATAAGAAAGGGATAGGCTTCTTTAATTTCATGCAAATCGTCGGTAGTTAATTGATCTTCCTCTTTCTTTAAGATAGTAGTCATATAGTTAGTCCTAAGCTCATTATAAGCTTTGGTGATCTCATCATGAACCCTGATGAATTCTGAATATGGGGTTAACCGATGCGTACTTAACGAAATTACCGCCTTATTGGGGTGCTCGGACGAAGTGGCTAATTGCGCTCCGGTACAATAGTGACAGCTGTTACTACCATTGTTATCGATAAAGGCCACTAATTTCGTTCCCATCATATCAATAGGAGTTAGTTGGTTGTTTACCAATAGTTCGCCGGTTTCATTCAAATATATCTGAAATAGATTTCGAACTGCAATATCCGTGTCGCAAATCGTACCCGGAGGGCATTTTTGCGGTAGTTTTCGAGCAATCCCTTTGTCATTAGGGATCATGGATGTTACGAGGAAAAATATTAATAACAGGAACGCTATGTCTGCCATACTTCCTGCATTTACTGAAGGGCGTGATCTACGTCTTGACATTGGATTGATGGTTTGATGTATTACGGAAACATCAAAGAAAGTGCCAGAAACACCTCATTTCAAACTCCTTAGAATTAATATCTTTATACTTTCTTACATTTTATTATGAAAAGTAAATTCTGGACGTCCGATAAAATCGTTAGTATAGTCGCTATAGCAATCAGCCTTTTTACCCTGTTTATCTTTGTGAAACAGACTAACATTATCGAAGAACAAAGCAAACTATCGGTATTGCCATATCTCATGTTAGACTCGTCTGATAATGGGGCAAAAAAAACATTTTCCATAGATCTTGAAAATTATGGAGTTGGGCCTGCTATAATTGAAAGTCGTGTGATTCACTATAAGAATAAGACATATGATATGGAGTTTCACGAGTTTCTGAGGGATTATGTCCCTGAAATGGATAGTATTCATATAATCAATTTCACTACACTTCATCTTGGTGTTGCCATACCGGCCAGCTCCAGGAGGAACGTACTTATTGTAGGAGGTGATGAATACAGTTACAAAGCATTTCTAAAGATTCTCGAACGCCTAAGATCTGAAGGCTTTGATTTCGAGATCCAATATAAATCCATCTATGACGACCGCTGGAAAATTTCGTCCGAGGCCCTGCGTCCTAGTGAGATTGAATAGTAAACAGTTTAACATCAAGCTGTCGATTAATGAGAGCGTCATTTATAAATGCAGACTAGTATCGGGCACTTACCCAGTTTAGACTGTACAAATTGAACTATATTTAAGCAAGTAGATCGTCATACTATTCGAAAACCTGCAATATCACCGCTATGAAAAATTATTACAAGCTTTTTATCTTCTCTTCATTTATACTCTACAGTCTTTCCTCCTTTGGCCAGGATATAAGCAATATGCCTCCTGAAATTCCGGATGATCCGTATATCTTCGTGGATAGAAGCAGTATGCAGCGATCCACTCCTTACATTCGTACCGGGACGAATTTTTATACGACTCAGGTAAATGTGGATGAGAATGGCAATAATATTATCGGAGACGCTGCAAATGAACCTTCCATCGCAATCGATCCCACAAATCCAAACCGGATCGTTATCGGATGGCGACAGTTCGATACCGTAAATAATAATTTCCGTCAGGCCGGTTATGGTTATTCTCTGGACGGTGGTCTCAGCTGGACGTTTCCGGGAGTGATCGATCCCGGGGTTTTCAGATCCGATCCTGTATTGGATTACGACAACCAGGGAAATTTCTATTACAACAGTTTGCGGCAATCATTCAATTGTGATGTCTATAAGATCACCGATGGGGGCGTGGACTGGGAACCGCCTGTTCCGGCTTTTGGGGGAGATAAACAATGGATGACTTTAGACCGATCGGGACTTGCGAGCGATGGACATAATTACTCATACTGGAACACCTCCTTTACCACCTGTGCCCCCGGAGCCTTTACACGCTCTACCGATGGCAGTAATAGCTTCGAGCCTTGTGAAACCATTCTGGGGCAACCGTTCTGGGGTACAATGACTGTGGATGGTAATGGAGATTTGTATTTAGTTGGCAGAACCCAAAACAATATGGTGGTGGTAAAATCTACCAACGCTAAGGACCCGGGACAGTCGGTTAGCTGGGACTTTCTTACCAATATAGATCTCGATGGGATTGTATATGCCGGTGCCGCTGTAAATCCCGAAGGGCTGGTAGGACAGGCAGATATCGATCATGATAACTCCGGTGGGCCGGGAGACGGCAACATTTATGTTCTGGCTTCCGTCTTTAGATCGGGAATAAGCGATCCTGCCGATGTGATGTTTGCAAAGAGCAGCGATGGCGGCAACAGTTTTTCTCCCCCGGTTAGAATCAATGTTGATAGTGGCACCGATTCCTTTCAATGGTTTGGAACCATGTCTGTCGCTCCTAATGGAAGGATCGATGTTGTATATCTCGATACGAGTACTGCCGGTAGCGGGAATGTGGATTCAAGGCTTATATATGCCTGGTCTGAAGATCAGGGTGATACCTGGAATGATTACGCCGTGATTTCCGAAATGTTCGATCCTACCATCGGATATCCCAACCAGGATAAGATGGGAGATTACTTCGACATGAAATCGGATAACGATTTTGCCCACCTGGCATGGTGTAACACATTAAACGGGGGCCAGGATGTGTATTACACCAAGATATCTCCCGAGGGAATTCTGGCTTTAAACGAACAACAACTCACTTCAGAATTTCGGTTTTCGGCTGTGCCGAACCCGGTTTCGGATGAAACAATAATTGGTTTTAGGACTGCAGATCTCAATTCTGTAACGCTCGAGATATTTGATATGGAAGGAAGGCGATTAATCACGCTGTTGGATGCTCAAGTAGAAGGTGATCAAAGAATTCGCTGGAACGGAACAAATGAAGCCGGGAACAGCCTTGGCAATGGATTGTATTTCGCACGACTGCGGATAGAAGACAGTTGGTTTACCATAAAGCTGATCCTCGATTAATACCAAACAACCCACATTGTAAAAATTAAAAGGCGATACATTGAGTACCGCCTTTCACCTCTGTTGAATAGTTCCTGTTTAACTGCGATGTAGTCTGGTAACTACATCCGCTTCATGCAACCCAAAACCTCTAAAAATGGGAATCGAAGCGTTGAAAAAACTTCTAATGTATTAAATTAAGTAGGAACGTATGCATCGGGGGTTTCTGTTTAGTTTTTAACTATCTTCTTTCACTTATTTAAAGTATTGAACATCTGTAACAGCACCACTAACGAATCTTGCGGCCTCCGGCCCAAGGGATTGATAGTAGTCCCTGTCATAAATCAATAATGAGACTTGTAGTTTTGCACCAACTGTAATTGAATCTTTAATGGAGTCTTTCAAAATTAAATGCCAGCTTCCGTCTATAAGTACGGTTTTCACAAATTCTGAACCGCCGGGCATACCGGACTTCTTATTAAACCTTACTTTGGCAATCCCTACCACGTATTCGGTGGCATTGTACATGAGGTCTATTTTGTTCGAATTGAGTTTTGAAAGTGAAATATCGTAGTCGACTACTCGTACCTTATCGGTTGGCACTACCTGCATTGCGATGGTCCTGGAAGCGAGCTGACCCTTAGCAGTAGAACCGGTCAAGTTAAAAGAAGCTGTAGTGCTAGCCTGAGCCAATTGGTAGACATCAGGGGAACCGGAATCGTTCATCTTATCGATACCAATCTCGTTCCTGTCGGTTTGAGCGTAACCTATACCGTTGATATTTAGGTATATAATAACGAGACATATTGGTAGTAATCCGTAGGTTTTCATAAGTATTAAATTTGGGCTCTACAAAGATAGGAGAGGAACCCATACCTAACTGTTAAAGAGATATTTAGAATAGGTTATATAACGATTATTTAATGCATTATATCGAATAAATAACAATATATGCAATTTCCTGTAAGAATTGAGCGCTAAAAAGTAGGAATTATGAAGTAATATGAATTTCTCGTTTGTTGTATCAATACGGAATAGATTTAAACCACACATTGTGAGCCAAATGAGAATGCCGGTCTATATCGCTTGAAATAGGACTAATAGTTTTGTCCTCTTACCCCGGTCTTTTTATAATCTTTAATTGTCCCTGTCCATTATCTGAATCAAGAGAAATAATGTAAAGGCCATTGGCAATCTGGTCGCTTAATTCAAAGTTGAGTTCGTTCTTTCCCCGGTTTAGGTTTACAGCCTGAGTGCTGATGAGCTGTCCGTTTATTGCTGAAATTGTCAAGGTCGCACTACTGGGACGGCTGCTTTCTATTACCAGGTTGAAATATTTTTGTACCGGATTGGGGTATGCAGTTAACTCGATGTTCTTGATTTCCGGGAAGGGAAACAATTCTACCGCCAGTAAATCTCGTGGTACCGCTACAAAAACATCTTCCTGCAGGGTTTCAATAGTGGTGTTTCGAAGAATGATTTCAGAAAGCTTGGTGTTTTTCAGCTCCTGGATTTCATCGGCTGAAAAAGCCGGGTCGTTTTCATAATAATACCGATCCCCGTCTCTTAAGGCCAGGAATTGTTTTTTCAGCATGGCATACAATCCTTCACCTATGATTGCATTGGGTAGGTGATCTTCACTCATAAATCCAATCCACGGATCTACATCGTTTATATCTCCTCCGTATACGGTCGATAAGGCATTAGCCAGTTGAACATCGGAAGTGAGGTCACTGAAGCTGGTGTGGGGGGCAAGTGATAAATTTGTACGAATGGTATTATAATCCGGAAGGCCGCGCTCTCTTGCCCGCGCCAGGTTTATCGATAAGAGATCGATGCCGCCGGCTCCGGGAGGGCCGAATAAAAAGTTACGGATGTCGTCCATTATCAAGGGATCGACCAACTGGTGCTGCTGGGCTGCAAATCCTCTGAAAAAAGGCTCAACTCCGCCTTCTTCCCGTATAATATCAGGGTTAAAGAAACCGTCTCTAAGATCTACCGCTCCAAAAACCCAGTCGTCTCCATTTTCGTCGAAACGCACCAATCGGCCGTTTATCATAGTATGTCCGAATCTATAGGCCGCAGCAGAAAAAGCATTCATGATGCCGGCATCCAGGTTGGGGTTATAGCTCGAATAGGGGATTAGTGTAATTCCCACATGTGGTAAAAACTCTTCATAGGTAACTACCTGGATAAGCGCTCCAACTATCTTCCGGGCTCTCTGAAACAATTCTTCGTCATTCCAACCCGGGTTTTCAGCCTTTAATTCATCGCAAAGGCGGTTGTGCTCGCGTACCAGCAAGGTATGAAAAGCTATCAATCCGGGTTGTTCGTTTGCGCGGATATCTCCGGCGACAAAGAATTTTTCTGGCAGAGGAAAGCCGTCAAGCAACATAAAAGGCGTATTCGGATCGATTGGGCTCTCGTATTCCCCGTCTATGGTATTCCAGGGCAAAAGATTTCCTGAAGACATTTTCAGTTTACCGTCAATATTAGACCGCAGCCAATCGGCCCGTTCCTGGTCACTGCCATAAACTGCAGAACCGTCTATATAACTCGTAATATCATTGATGGTGCGTCGGTGATTCCCGGGACCTGTACCGGTGTTCGGATCGGAGAGGGATCGAAACATCCGCATAGTGGCTGTACCAGTACAGTTCGGGTCGAACAACGGTTCACACTGAGGAATGGGAATGTCGTGTGGCTCGTTGAAGTTATCGTCGTTAAGATTGATATCGTGGTCGATGAACTGCCCCCAACCCCAGATAAAATCACTGAGTTCGAATTCGTTGGGTGTAAATTCAGTCTGGCTTCCAAGTGCGTTACTTATCGTTCGGGGATTTTCCCGGTTTTCACCACCGGGAAGACTAATTCCATCTCCAAAGCCGTTGGTAACGAAGTTGCCGAAATAGGTTCCGGCAGCACCCCATTCGGGGTTCGTCAGGTTATTGTTGGTCCCGTCGTAAGAGCGATTTACCTGGGCACTTATTTGAAAACTAAAAAGAATAAGGGGAAGTAGTACTAATTTTTTCATAACGTGGCTTAATATGCGCTAATATAATACGATTTCAGAAATTCCCGTAGTTCCTTCAGCCAAATTTTAGAGTCAAAAAGAAGAATTCCCAACAGTTGTGAATTGAAATTCAATTCGTTAAAACCATATTAAACGTCATGAAATTCAAAATATATAAGGTTAATTTTATGAAAAAGACATGTATGAAGATTTATAGTAAAAACCCCTATACCGGAGTTGCCATAGGAGAATACGAAACAATTTCGTCCTACGAACTCAAGGATCGGCTTCGGAATGCCTCCCTGGCCGGTAAGTCCTGGAGAGATGTTTCGCTGGAGGTTCGCTGTGAACTTATCAGAAAGGCCGGACAAGTACTACGTGACAATATCGATCGCTATGGTCGTATGATCACGGATGAGATGGGCAAGCCAATTTCAGAATCCAGGTCGGAAATTGAAAAATGTGCCTGGGTATGCGATTATTACGCAGACAATGCTAAAGTTTTCCTTAAAGACAAACGTATCGAGACCGATGCAAGCAAAAGCCTGGTGCGTTACGATCCGCTAGGGGTAGTTTTTGCGGTAATGCCGTGGAATTTCCCCTTTTGGCAAGTATTTAGGTTTGCCGCGCCTACCTTGACGGCGGGTAATGTTGGATTAATAAAACACGCATCCAATGTCACCGGCTGCTCATTACTTATTGAAGAAGTATTCAAAGAGGCAGGATACCCGGAAGAGGTGTTTCAAAGTTTGATCGTAGATCACGATCTGGCAGAAGAGATTATCGGCAGTGAATACGTGCAGGCAGTTACCCTTACAGGCAGTGAAGGCGCCGGATCTTCCGTAGCAGCAATAGCGGGGAAACAGCTTAAAAAGACAGTTCTGGAATTAGGTGGCAGCAATTCCTTTGTGGTTTGCGAGGATGCCGACCTGGAAAAAATTGTAAAAACCGCAGTACAGGCACGTATGCAGAATTGCGGGCAGAGCTGTATAGCGGCCAAGCGATTTATACTTATCGGGTCCATGTATGAAAAATTCATCCCGCGTTTTATCAATGAACTAAAAAAACTGAAAACCGGAAATCCGCTGTTGGATGAAACAGACATAGGGCCAATGGCAAGGGAGGACCTGGCAGAAACCCTGGAAAAACAGATGAATAAATCCGTTGAAAAAGGAGCCGTCATTCTGCATGGTGGAAAACGAGAAGAATGTTTTTTCGAACCTACTGTTATTGCTGAAGTTCAGCCCGGTATGCCGGCCTTCGACGAAGAAACCTTTGGTCCGCTCGCCAGTATGATAAAGGCCACCAGCCTTGAACACGCGCTTGAACTGTCTGAAATGTCCAAATTTGGCCTGGGGGTTACCATTTGCACGACAGACGAAAACGTTGCCATGGACTTTGCCGGCCGCGTTAGTGACGGGGCTTGCTTTGTAAACGAGCTTGTAAAATCCGATCCGCGCCTACCATTTGGCGGAACCAAAAAGTCCGGTTACGGCCGTGAACTGTCAAAAGACGGTATTATGGAATTTGTGAACAGAAAAACAGTTTATGTAAAATAAGCCATACAACCTGACCATATATGTTTAGGACTGAATCTAAAATTTTGTACATTATAGCTATGCGAACAGTACTAATACCAAGCTTTCTTTTTGCACTGCTCATTATGTCTTCAAACATTTATGCCCAAACCGAGTTTGAAAAACAACGGAATGATATGGTAACCAATCAGATCGAAGCAATGGGTATTACCGATAAACAGGTTTTGGAAACGATGAGAAGCGTGCCACGGCATGAATTTGTTCCGGAAAATGCACGAAACATGGCATATGTGGATTCTCCTGTGGCAATAGGCAAGGGGCAGACTATATCACAACCTTTTATAGTGGCTTTTATGACTTCGGAATTAAAGTTGAAACCAACAGACAGAGTCCTCGAAATAGGGACAGGTTCCGGGTATCAGGCAGCTGTTTTAAGTGAGTTAGTAGCTGAAGTGTATACCATCGAAATTGTTGAATCTCTTGGTCTGAAAGCTACAGAAACCCTGGACCGTCTTGGCTATCACAATGTAAAGGTTCGAATTGGGGATGGTTATGAAGGTTGGCCCGATGAGGCTCCGTTCGACGCTATCATTATCACCGCCGGAGTAGAAGAAATTCCACAACCGCTACTGGATCAGTTGGCCGAGGGAGGACGGATGATCGTGCCTGTTGGCAAAAAACGCAGTGTGCGCCAATTGGTGCTTGTGAAGAAAAAAAACGGAAAGTACAAAATGCGAAACAGGATGCCCGTCGTCTTCGTAGAATTTACCAGAAATTAGCGTCTACTTGGATTTATCTTTACGGCGTCGTTTCCTGGGCAAGACCTCTTCAGGGAAAGGAAACAAAATTGTCGAGTTTTTTTCCGCGGCAATATTTGCCAGGGTCTGATACAACCGTAATTTAATGGCAGAAGGCGACTGATCGATCATTCTACCTGCGTCGAGCAGTTTCCCTGCGGCCTGTTCTTCGGCTTCGGCAAGAATGATTCTCGCCCTTCTGGAACGTTCTGCTTCAGCCTGATTAGCCATCATCCGTCGCATATTTTCAGGGAGCTGTATGTCCTTTATCTTCACATCATTAATATCGATACCCCATTCTCTGGTTTCCAATTCAACAATGGCTTTTATATTCTTACCCATTTCCTCCCGATTGGAGAGTATGGTGTCTAATTCAACCTTACCACATACATCGCGGAGCGCAGCCTGTGATAGTTGTGAAATAGCGAAGGTGTATTCCTCCACTTCCAGCACAGCTTTCTCCGGGTTGTTAATTCTGAAAAAAACCACCCCGTCAATACTACAGGGAACATTGTCTTCGGTCATTACTTCCTGGGAAACGATATTTATGGTAATCACCCGTATGTCCACCACCTGGAGCGTTTCTACAATTGGAATGATCCATCGAAAGCCCGGTTGCAGGGTTTTGATGTATTTCCCGAATCTGAATTTAAGTGCTCTTTTGTATTCGAAGACCACCCGAATTCCGGAAAGCAAGAACAAACCAAAAATAACCGACAGCAATAGGACAGGATTCATAACAGTAGAAATTACAGGGCCTAAAACAGCTCAATGCCCATCTCTTAAAGATACGAAACTTCTGTTGTAATTGGAAGCTAATCTGTTAAATATGTGCGTTTTATACCTTTACAAGACCAAAATCCGGGCCGATCTAATCGATGCCACCTTTCCGTACTGGCGACCTGGGAGTCGGCCACTCGCGGGTTTCACCTGTACGGCTGTTAAGGGGTAATACTGCCTGAACCCTTGATGTTTTTTCCGGATCCTCACTGGCCATATAGGCAAGAATGGCGGTTAATATGGCATTATCCCTAACATCGTCGAAGATTATCTTGTCGTAAGTATCCCGGTTTGTATGCCAGGTATAATTCCAATAGGACCAACTCAACGAACTTAAACTGAAGGCCGGCGCACCAGCCGCCTGGAAGGAGGCATAGTCTGAACCACCCCTTGCCGGTGTTCCGGGAAAAGTCGTTTCAATCTCGGAGGTGATATTCTCCGGTACTGCGCTCAACCATCTCGACAAATAATCGTACGCATGCAGAAATCCTCCACCCGAAAGGCGCACCACACGGCCGGTTCCGTTGTCCTGATTAAAGACGGCCTGAACGCCGTCGACGATCTCGGGATGATCCTCCACAAAGGCACGGGATCCGTTTAGTCCCTGTTCTTCGCTTCCCCACAAGCCAACCAGAATAGTTCTCTTAGGATTGGGATAAAATTTCTTCAAAAGACGCATGGCTTCCATCATTACAATAGTACCCGTAGCGTTATCGGTTGCACCTGTACCGCCATCCCAGGAATCGAAATGAGCTGAAAGAATTACATATTCCTCAGGTTTCTCACTACCTCGTATCTCTGCGATCGTATTAAACGTAGGTACTGTACCCAGGTCCTTCGACATGGCCACGACCTTGAGTTTTGGTTTTTTGCCTGACTCCACCAGGCGATAGACCATGCCGTAATCTTCAAGCTCCAGGTCTACGGTGGGGATCTTTTCTGTTCGCGCTCCAAATATCTTGGTAACTCCAAAGCCATTAGACCAATAGGAAGTAATAATTCCGGCTGCACCCGCGGCTTCCAGGGCAGCAGGCAGGGTACGACGATCGTAGCCCGTATTTTTCATATTTTCGCTCCAGGCCTTATCCTGAGCATCCCGTTCCTTCTTCATTTTTTCGAATGATTCGGGTTTTGCAAACTCTTCCCAGTTATAATCGGGTCTTCCTGTTGGTTCAAGTTTCGAGGTCATTACAAGTTTTCCTTTTACGGTTTTTAACCAGCGGTCGAACTCCAGTGAATCGGAAACAAAAGGTAATACAACTACTTCGGCCGTAATTCCGTCCTTACCCGTACCGGGGTTCCAGGCCAGTTGGGTGCCTCGTAAACTTTGTACCCTGGGGTGAACCATATCGATATGCGTTATTCCTCTTTCCCAACCACGCCATTCTCCCCATTTCTCGTTCCGTGCGGAAACTCCCCAACTATTGAATTTGGCCACAGCCCACTCGTGAGCATGCTGCATTTGAGGGGTTCCTACAAGCCTCGGTCCGATAAAGTCGGTTAATTCGTGTGCCAGTTCTTCAAGCTGAGAGTTTTCAGTGGCCTCTTCAATTATCCCGTTAACCACGGGGTTATCCTGTGCGATAGAAGCGGAGACAAAAAGAACAGCTGTAATCCAAAAAAGAAGTATATGTTTCATCGATTGTTTTTGATTGGTTAAAGGCTAAAAATAAAGCTAATTAGCGAGTTTTCAATTGTGCGTATTAACTTTTTGAATTTCATTGAACTGAACGATATCGATGAGGGTAAATCAAAATCAGGAGCTATTCATCTGAAATTCTGTTAAATACTGTAACAATCAGTTAAAATCATACTCTATTTATTATATCAATCAAAATTCCATCATCATGAAAAATTTTATGCTTTTGCTCTTTTGCGGACTAACACTTCAGCTTTCCGCACAAACAGCACTTACAGCCACTCAATGGCAGGAAGATCTCAAATTCCTACAGCAGACTGTTCACAACGATTATCCTTTCCTATTCAAGAAGACGACGCCTGAAGCTTTTAATACGGTGGTTAACGATCTTCACAACAAGATCCCCGGCCTGGAAGAACACGAAATCATAGTAGGGCTGGCCAAGATCATTTCTTCCTTTAAATACGGCCATACTTCAATTTCTAACCAGGCGATGGCAGCTCGATTCCATCCACTTCCGATAAACTTTTACCTCTTTAATGACGGTTTATTTGTTCAGGGAGTTCATAAGGATTACGCAAACACTGTTGGAGCTAAAGTTATTTCAATAGGAAATAAGTCGGCCGAAGAAGCTATGGCGGCTATATACCCTGTCGTACCTGCCGAAAACGATCAGTATTTCAAAGCCTATGGCATTCGCTATCTGGCCAGTCCCGAGATTTTGCACACCCAGGGTGTGATCGACGAACTGAGCACTTCAGTAGAATTTACCTTCGAAAAGGACGGTAAAATCTTCAAACAAAAGATCACTGCCATGGAGCCGGGAAGTCGGGTTCCCCTTAGTTACGGTTTGGTTCAACAGGAAGGCGACTGGCTGGATGCGAGGATGCAAGGGGAAACACCTCTTTATATCAAGAAACTCGATAAAATCTATTATTTCGAGTATATCCCGGAAAAGAAAACCGTCTATGTGCGTCAGAGCCAGATACAGGACGATCCTTCCGAACCCATTCCGGCGTTTTACGACCGGGTTTTCGATTTTATAGAGAACAATGAGGTTGAACGATTGGTAATCGATGTACGACTGAATGGAGGAGGAAACAACTACAAGAACAAGGCGGTAATTACCCGAATAATAGAAAACAAGAAGATAAACACAGTTGGCAATTTGTATGTCATCATCGGGCGACGCACTTTTTCTGCATGTCAGAACCTGGTGAACGAATTAGACAATTACACCAATGCCGTTTTCATAGGGGAGCCTACATCTGAAAATGTAAACTTCTACGGCGATAACAACCGGGTGGTATTGCCTAACAGTGAAATTCCGGTTTACCTCTCATTTGCCTGGTGGCAGGACAAACCTCAATGGGAAGGTGCCGAATGGGCCGCTCCACATATCGCTATCGATATGAGTTCGGAAGATTATAAGTTGAACCGCGATCCTGTGCTGGAAGCGGCTTTGAGTTTTTCGGATGATGAATTCATATTGGACCCAATGCAATACCTTACCTCATTGTACGAAGCAGGGGAGATGGAGAAAGTACAACAGGAAGCCGTTCGAATGATCCAGGATCCTGCCTATAAATTCTTCGATTTTGAATCTGAACTCAATCGTGCCGGTTATAATGTTTTGGGAAGCGGGAAGACCCAGGAGGCAATTTTTATCTTCACCTTTGTCACCAGCTTGTTCCCAGAATCAGCTAATGCCTGGGACAGTCTTGCAGAAGGATATATGAAGGCGGGGGAGAAAGAGAAGGCCATTGAGTATTACAATAAAGCATTGTCCATGGACCCGAACGGTCCTACCGGAAGGAATGCCAGCCATATGCTTGAAAGAATTAAATCCGGAAGTCATTAAGGATAAGAG
Source organism: Pukyongia sp. (assembly GCA_030148705.1). GTDB lineage: Bacteria > Bacteroidota > Bacteroidia > Flavobacteriales > Flavobacteriaceae > Pukyongia. The sequence goes on along the minus strand of JASBSY010000001.1, from coordinate 78,095 downwards.
TCTTCACTAAAAAACCCGAACAAATAATCAGTTCGGGTTTTTTTCTTGTCATAGTTTACGACCAGAAATTTATCGATGAATGGCATAACTACTAGCTCTGGCATATTCTTCCAGTTTTAGTCCCCATTTCCTCTTTTTTTCTTCCCAGTCATTAAACAATTCAGAATTAATTTTACGTAATAGTTTTACCATATACTTCTGTTTAGAGATTAATACTCAGTGACTAAGCGTTAAGCGGATATAAAAATCTCGCTTCAGCTTTAATTAAACCCTAGAATATGCAAGTAAGTAGATGGAAAAAGGCGATCAGGAAGGATCGACTATAAGATATGGGAGTAGAAATGTACGAAAATTCTTTATACTATCCTACATAAACCTAATAATCAATATTTTAAAATAAAAAGTCCCGCTGCGGGCGGGACTTTAAGACACTGTTTATTCAGTTTAAGAGGTTGTGTTATTGTACTCTTTACGGACCTTCTTTTTTCCATTGGTAAAGGAGTCTGTAATTGTTTCCTCTACATCGCTGGCTGTGGCTTTAATCTTACGGCCTACTGTATTGACTTTCGATTTAAGTTGCGCCTTTTCTTCAGCAGACAGGTTCCTGTACTTCCAATATGCGAAAGCACCACCTGCAAGTCCTAATAATGCTAAAATTCCTCCGGTTTTCCTATTCATGTTATTTGAGTTTTTAAGTTAATAATTGTTACTACTACTTAGTACAACAACCATGCGGAAGTTACAGTTGTCAGGTCTTTATACCGCTTTATGTTCAAACTTTAACTTCCCACTAACAAACTCATAACTAAAACTCTTAATTTTCTATCGGTGGGGCTCCTGCCGAAACCAGCCTGTCATATATAGAGTCAAGTTTTTGTTGAATCCCTGCCAATCTGTTCATGGAAGTTTCCAACGTTTTGTTTACAATATTCAGTTGCTGCTGATGGGTAGGAGTAGGGCCATAGGTTGCCCGTTCCACACCTCGGTATATGGCAAACATCCTATCGTTTACTGTGGGAGGTCCTTTTTCTCCAATTTCTGTTTTGGCCGGATTGCCGTAATAATCAGCTCTCAATTGGTCTAATTCGGCCATAACCTCCGATAATTGGTTATCTATAGATCCCGGCGATATGCTGCTGCGCTTTAACGAGAGTTGCATGGCTTTGACTCGTTTACCGGCTTTTTCCATATTCAGGTTGAATTCTGAAGCTTTTTGAGAGGCTTTCTCATAATTGCGCCAAAATTTGGAAGCGATATCCGGGCTTGCGCCCTTCAACCAATTCTCACGCAGAGGTTTTACCTTGAAGTTAACCGGACCCGCTAATTTTTTGGTGTTTCCACTTTCCGTGAGGTACATTTCAACTGTATAATTTCCCGGAGGAGCCAGGAAGGCGGAGTGATCCATGGGTTTATCGGAAAGCTTTATGATCTCAGAAAGCGGGTAGCGGAGATCCCAGGCGATTCGATTTATACCCTCTTTGGGTTGGGTGGTGAGACGTCTTACAACCTGCCCTTTGTCGTTGCTGATTGCAAAGGTTAGGTATGGCTGTTGTTCGGTCGTTTCCGCTGCCAGTTTATCCCAGCCCGGGAAAGCAACTGCGGCTGTGTTCTTGTTCTTTTCAGTTTCAGTGCGTTGCTGTTTAATTGTTTTAGGCGCATCTTTCAGATAATATGTAAAGACAGCTCCAAAATCGGGATTGGGAGCGATAAAGTGAGAGTCACCCTGACTGCCCTTACCCCCGTCGAAATCGAGGTGGGATCGCGGCACGTACCACCAGGCGTCCCTTGCTGAAAACAGAGCGGCCGGCTGCTGAAGGGTTTCATTTGTGATCTCCCGCAGTGCCGAATAATCGTCCAGTATATAGAATCCGCGTCCGAAGGATGCCCCGATAAGGTCGTTCTCCCTTCGCTGAATTGCCAAATCCCTGAAAGATATGGTTGGCACCCCACCTTTAAGCTGAGTCCATTTTTGTCCGCCATTTGTAGTGAAGTACAGTCCGAACTCGGTGGCTAAGAACATCAATCCCGGTTTAACGTGATCCTGCACCAATCTCCACACCAGCGTTCGCTTCGGAATGTTGCCGGCTATCGAGGTCCAGCTTCTTCCCTTGTCTGTACTTTTCAAGAGATAGGGAGAAAAATCGCCGTACTTGTGATTATCGAGTGCCACATAAACCGTGTTAGCATCGAACATATCTGCTTTAATATCATTAATAAAAGCAGTAGACGGAACTCCCGGTAAGTTCCCTACTTCAACCGAGCGCCAGCTTCCGCCGGAGTTTTCAGTAATATTGATCAATCCGTCATCGGTTCCTGCGTAGATGAGGCCCTGCTGCTTTGGAGATTCGGCCAGGGAAGTGATGGTATTATAGTTGGACATGGCCCATACATCCCAGGGAGCGTCCCATGATTGGGTTTTGCCCATGATAGGTAGGGCTACGCGTTCCTCATCCCTGGTAAGATCGCCCGAAATGGCTGTCCAGCTGTCACCTCGGTTCTCCGAGCGCCATACCCGCTGGGAAGCGAAGTAAATGGTAGTAGGGGAGTGCGGACTTACAAGAATGGGAGCATCCCAGTTATATCGTTCATAGTCTTCGTTCTCACCCGGCTGTGGTTGAATGTCGACCACCTCGCCCGTGCTCATATCGATTCGCGATAAGGTTCCTTCCTGGCGTTCGGCATATACGATGTTGGGGTTGCCGGGTTCGGTGGCCGGCTGGTGGCCGTCCCAGTTTAGAATTACTCGCCAGTCGCTGTTTTGGATGCCCTGCACGTTATCGGTTCGAGAAGGACCCTGCTGGGTACTGTTATCCTGGGTTCCGCCGTAGATATTATAGAAAGGCTCGGCATCATCAACCGCCATTTTATAGAATTGGGTTACCGGAAGGTTTTCGATGTACTTCCAGGTTTTGGTAAGGTCGAAAGATTCGTACAAACCTCCATCTGAACCAACTATCAGGTAATTGGGGTCACTTTTCTTAAAAGCAATTGCGTGGTTATCTCCGTGTTTGTTCTTCTCATTCATGCGGTAAAAGGTCTTTCCACCGTCTTCAGAAATCTGCAGGTTGTTGTCCATAAGATAAAGCCGCCCTTCCTGGTGAGGTGAGGCATAAAGCTCCTGGTAGTAATGGGGGCCGGTTCCGCCTGAAACAGTTTCCGACATCTTTTGCCAGGACCCGCCTGCATCGTCCGAGCGATAAAGCCCACCGGTTCTCCTATCGAGTTCAATTGCGGCGTAGATTATATCAGGATTATGGTACGAAATGGCCAAACCGATCTTTCCCATCCAGGAATCCGGAAGCCCATTGGTGAGTTTTTCCCAATTTTCGCCTCCATCGGTACTTTTATATAGTGCCGTTCCAGGACCACCACCCATATAGGCAGCTACGGTTCTGTGTCGTTGCCAGGTGGCTGCGTACAACACATCCGGGTCTCGTGGATCCATTACAAGATCGGTGGCTCCAACCCATTCGCTGTCGCCAAGGGTTTTCTTCCAGGTCTTACCACCATCGGTGGTTTTGTACAAGCCACGGTCACCGCCTTTACTCCATAGTGGCCCCTGGGCAGTTACCCAAACCACATCACTATCGAAGGGATGAACCAGGATTCGGGAGATATGCTGGGAATCCTTAAGCCCCATATTCTTCCAGGACATCCCTCCGTCATCACTTTTATAAATTCCATCCCCATAGCCCACATGGCGTCCACCAACATCTTCACCGGTTCCAACCCAAACCGTATTGGGCTTCGACGGATCTACAGTAACGGCGCCTATAGAGTAAGAGGACTCCTTGTCGAAAACAGGAGTCCAGGTGGTACCGGCATTCTCGGTTTTCCATACGCCACCCGATCCAACCGCAACATACCAGATGTGTTCGTTTTCAGGGTGAATCTCGATATCAGCTATCCGTCCGCTCATAAAAGCAGGGCCGATACTTCTCAGTTTGAGTCCGTTATAGATATTTTCAGGTTTATCCGGTGTTTGAGCAGAAAGATTTATAGCGCTCAATAGGAATAGGCATACGGTTAGCAGGGAAAGGAATGATCTCATAAATAGGAATTTTATTGTTGACAGTTTTAGTAAAGACCTTAAAGTTACTTATAATTTTTAAAGCGAAAAACTGTTAGCGAATAAAGAAAACACCGCCAATAAAAAACTGACAATCCCAAGAGGAACTGTCAGTTTTTAGGTGCAAAAATTAATATGTGTTAACCCAATAAATGCGATTTAATTGAAGTAGGAATAATGCTGGAAGCGCTTTTCCAACGGTCGTTCACCGAGGTGAATAATTCTTCCAGTTCGGCTTTTTCATTGTCGGGCATGCTGCGGTATCGCAAATAAGCCAGCGTTCCGGCCGCAACGGCTACACCTGCAAGAGCCCAGAATTCGATATGGTTTGTTCTCATGGTTGTAAATTTATATGTTATTCTAAAAGTACGTGATTGGTTACGGCTTCAAAAATATTAGCGTCATTTTAGCTTATCTTTAAGTTGAAGTCCTAATAAGCTGTTAATTCCCCGGCCTTTAAAAAATCTCGAAGACATAGCCCAGCAACCAGTAAAGGATAATGAATACGATAATAGTACCGATGCAGCCGCACTTACCACCACCGATCTTTTTTGCTCCCCAGGCTGCGCCGAAAATTTGCAAGAGTTTTTTCATGTTTCAGTTTCTTTACATCTAAGATACTGCTGTGGATTTATTGGCTAATCAGCATTAACAATACTTTATTATTAATCCCGGTCATTGTAGGATTCAATTTTGTGCTCGCCTTGCTACAGCCCCGGCCCAAACCTCAATTATTTGCCCAAAGGCCTGGGAAATAGAATCCACGCCCATTTCACTTCCTTTAGCCATACTCCCAGTTAATGCGATCGTGGTCGTGCTGTTCGCAGGATATATATTAACCAGTCCCGTGTTGTGATTTGTTTTCGCTCCCAGTTCGGGATGCACCGGTAAAACCAGATTTCGTTTGCGCAGGTTTTTGAATAAAGGGGAGACTACTTCAAGAAGAACAGGTTCATCCAATACTGAATTAATGAGTGTATCGACAACCACAGAATCTCCATTCTTGCTTATTTTCCAGCCTTGTTTGTTAAGCTCAAGTTCAGGGTCATCGAGATAATCGAGATTCAGAATACCTGCGTCAACCAGGGCAAGTACTTGCTGCATGCTTTCAACAGGAGGTCCGAAAGAATACCGCTTTATCCGCTCATCGAATTTAATAAGCTTATACATAGTGTCACCATCCAGGCCGGAATGTGATAGAAGTTTACTCAAACGGGGCCAGCAATGGCGCCAGACTTGTCCGAAGCAGTAATCCAGGCTGCTCGGCCGGTTTCCACCGGCCATTTCAATAAATGCCTCGATCTGTTCAGTAACGGCCAGGGAAGTGTCCAGGATCAACGGGTGTTTAAAGTTTTCGTCGGTTGTCCAATGTTCCAACACCGTTTTAACCTCTTCCAAGGGTCGGTCTTTGGCTTGCATCTCACTAAATACCCTGCAGCAGATGGTGATTACCGGATTCACGACAAGATCTATGGAACGTTTAGCATTGTTAGATGCTGGGGCTGTTACAAGGGTGTTGCTTAGCTGTCGCATTTCTTCTGAAGTGGGAGCAAAGCGATCATCTATACTTTTATTTAGGGGTTTAGGAGCAGGTGGGTTGCTATCAAGGGCATAGGTATAGATCCTTAACCCAGTGTTTGAAGTTTTAACGAATTCACAAGCAAGGGTCTTGGTGTCGGTTTGCCTGAATTCTCCCGCCAGGTTAAGACTCAGTGCCCGGATCACATCCAGCATTGCCAGACCGAAGCCCCGGATCCCGATACGGTGGTTCTCCGTTGTTTTAAGTTTTTCGAACTGTGAGATAGGGTAAGGGTTTGTAAAGAGGTGTAGGCTGTTGTTGGATGCCACCAGCTCCTTCCAATTTTGTAACTCTTCACTTAGTTTGGTTGGTTGGTGCCCAACACAGAGCAGCGCTTCGTTTGCCGTATAGGTGTCTTGTGCTTTACTGATTAATTGTAACTCTGACTGCAGCGGTTTGATATCGATTATAGCGGCTTGAACGTACTCCAATAGTGGGGAATGTTGTAAGGCGTCGATTATGGAATTGAAGCGTTGCTGCAGGTATAGGCCAATCTTGTTTCGTGGCGGAAAAATATAGGTTTTGTTATCGACATCGACTTGCTCGAGGTAGGAGGGGAAGGCCGGGATTTCGATCTGGTCGAAATTCAGAGCCGGGCGTGTTGCCAGTTCGGTAAGGGACTGTTCCGGGCTGTTTATCCAGTTGGTATCCGGTTGTTCGGGCGACCATACCGGTCCGGCGCCCGGCCATGGAGTTGGGTCGAAAAGCAGAATTTTTGCCCGGATATGATTTTTTTCCAGCCTCAACAGCAGTTGTTCCAGTGCATGGAGTCCGCGCGGCCCCAGGCCTATGATGGCGATTGTATACAAGATGGTTTTTTGTTAAGTAGTAAAGATAGGAGTATGCTTTCTAGCTAAAAATTGTTTAAGAGATGTTTAACCTGGGGGTTAGTAGTGAAGAGTGAATAGTGAATAGTGAGTGGTGAGGTGTGAAAAGTGAATGGTGAACCGTGAAGAGTGATGTTGGAAAGCTGTCACTTCGAGTGAATAGTGAAGCGTGAGTTGTGAATTGTTAGTTTTAAACCAGGTGATTGAGTGCTTCCGCAAAGAGGAAGTGTATCGAAATTACCGGTTTGAAGAGTGAATAGTGAGTGGTGAGGAGTGAAAAGTGAATGGTGAAACGTGAAGGGTGATGTTGGAATGCGGTCACTTCGAGTGAATTTGAAGTGCGGGAGCTACTTCAAATTAGTATCGAGAAGCGAGTGAATTTGAAGTCGAAAGCCTCCGCCTTCGCATGTGCTTCGGCGGACAGGGGAAGCCGTGATTGGTGAAGCGTTAAGAGTGAATAGTGAGTAGGGAATAAAGAGTGGTGAGTAGTGAATCGTGAGTGGTGAAGAGTGATGTTTGAAATTGTCACTTCGAGTGAATTTGAAGTGCGCGAGCTACTTCAAATTAGTATCGAGAAGCGACTAGGAGCGGTTTAAAAACAACAAAGGGAATAAGACAAAATCTTAATTCCCTTTGCTTTCATATTCCTTCAGTTGGTATTATCCGACGAAGTTCAACGGGTATATTCTCAGCTGTTAGGACTTAAGCACCCCGATATGATGATATAAATATACAAAAAAGAAGTTTAGACGGAGTCGATTTTAGAATAGTTTAACACTCATTTTTTAGAGGGTTATATATGGTTGTCCGAAGTTAAAAAAAATATTACTTAACTTTCTTAGGTATTTCCAACCATAAACGTCTTTTCCATGACCCAACGCCGAGATTTTCTAAGATCTGTCGCCCTGGCTGCAGTGGGGACACCATTCTTATCTTTTACCAAAAGTAGGGAATGGTCCCTGAAACCTCTAATAACCCCTCCTTCAGACCCCGAAGCCTATTGGCGCATGATCCGAAAGCAATTCATCCTCAAGGAGGGGCAGACCTATTTTAACAACGGCACCATGGGCCCAACCCCGGGATACGTGCTTGATACCATGATAAATCACATGCTGCATTACAATAAGGAAGCAGCCACCATCGACTATAAGGACGGCTCCGGCCCGGAGCTGCTCAGCGGTTATTTTCCATATGTGGAATTACGTGAAAAACTGGGGAAGCTCATCAATTGTGATTATAAAGAAATCTCACTTACGCAAAACGCAACCTTTGGAATGAATTATGTTGGGATGGGCCTCAATCTCAAAGCGGGAGATGAGTTACTAAATACCAACCAGGAACACGGGGGTGGATTCGGCGCCTGGCAAACCCTTGCCAAACGCAAGGGCTGTGTTTACAAACAGGCTGAAATGCCGGTTCCTGCCAACGATACCCGGGAAATCGTCGACGCTATTTTCAGCCAGGTAACCCCAAAAACCAAGGTGATCGCAGTACCTCATATCGTTTCGGTCTACGGCACGGTGATGCCGGTAAAAACAATATGTGAGGAAGCACGCCGGCGCGGCATCTTTACCATCCTGGACGGAGCACAGTGTGTGGGTCATATAGAGGTGGATGTAAAGGATATTGGCTGCGATGCCTATTACAGCAGCTTACACAAGTGGCTGCTGGCACCGCCGGGTAGCGGACTGCTTTACATCAACAAGAATGTTGTGGGCGACATCTGGACCACCATTGCCAGCTATAACTGGGACAACCACGACGACCACGGTTTTAGGCTTATGCAGAATGGCACCGGCAATCCGGCTCTTATCGCAGGTTATGAGGCGGCCGTGGATTTCTTTAACAGCGTTGGCAGTAAGCGCTGGACAAGCCGAATAAAGGAATTGGGTGCCTATTTGCGCAACGGTCTTAAGGAGATGCCCCATGTTACAATTTCGTCTTCAACCAACGAAGAGCTTGCTGCCGGAATTACAACCTATGCAGTTAATGGACTTAGCGGCCCCGAACTGCAGAAAACTCTCTGGGAACGGGAGCGTTTACAGCCGCGTTCAGTAGGTGAGGAGCTGCTACGCCACTCGGTGCATATCTATAATTCTAAAGAGGAGATCGACAGGGCGTTGGGCGTGATAGGGGAGTTGGGGCGATAGGATTTAAGAAATGAAAAGTAAATTGTTAATTTCCTTTTTTATTGAATAACTATGTAAATATACCTTTCCAATGTTAGTCACAATTTAGAGAAACAGAGGTATGCAAAATTTAAAATATTAATTATGTCACTCTTTGATGCTTTTAGAATTTGGTTTATTGTAATTTATGTCTTGAATATTGTTACGTTTATTGTTCTGGCTATACATTTTCACCGAAGGCGTCCTGTAATTGAGAAAAAGAAGGGGCCTTTGCCTACTCCAGGCTCACTTATATCATGGGGGATTCCATTGGTATTCCTGCTTATCGAGATCGGAGAAATATCTGAAACTTTTCTACTCTTGAGAGTACTTGGCTTTGCACTAAGCATATACCACATCATCATGAATGTTTGGTCTTTAATAGTGATGGGGCAACATTTTGTTCCGGGAAGTGGTGTTTTCCAAAAACAACAACTCATCACTTCTGGCCCATTTCGATTCTTGCGACATCCAATCTACTCTGCCCATATTGCTTTGTGGTTAGCAACAGCATTAGGTATGCTCAATTGGATATTACTTGGATTATGGCCTCTATATATTGCCTTGATGTATTTTGTTCCGGTACGTGAGGAGGAAAAATTACTTAAAGAGAAGTTTGGCGAACTATATGAAACATATAGCAAGAAAACCGGAAAGCTCATTCCGAAAATATTCTAACAGAATTAATAGATTATAAAACTAAAAACCGTGCCCATCAACACCTGAAATTACTGTGCGTTTTAACAGCGTACACGTAACAAGTTTCCTAATACGAAGGATCAGCTGCCGAACTTACAAAAAACAGATAAATACAATTACGGGGATTAAAACAATTTGCCGGGGGAGCGACTGTACTTTTATCCACGTGCTGTAGGCGAAGAGCTGCTACGCCACTCGGTGCATATCTATAATTCTAAAGAGGAGATCGACAGGGCGTTGGGCGTGATAGGGGAGTTGGGGTAGGACTGGTGTTAAGCGATTAATGTTATCTTCTAGGTTGATTTCCGAAAGCTTTGTCGTATTGAAAGACGAAAAGAACCATAATTTGGAAAAGGAGCGACTTAATTTCTGAAATAGTACGTGCTTTTTTGTAGATTAACAGTGATGATAAAGCTTTTGTATACAGTACTATGCCTTCTGACTTGCTCTTTAATTTCAGGACAGGAAACGGTTACATTTTATGGTCTAAAAGGGCACTATGGGTTTATTATTGCGCACTCCGAAGAACTAAAGCCTATATCACAAAGCTATCCCTATGGGATCCAATTGGAGTACAGCCGACTCAAAACCAACGATAAAGCCTGGAAAACATGTTATTGCTATGGCCGATCGGGTTTTTCCTTTGCGTATTTTAATTTTGCCAATCCGGAGGTTTTGGGAAGTTCCTATAACCTACTTTATTTTGTCGAACCCTATTTTACCTATAAAGGCCCCTTAAAACTCTCTCTTCGAGGAACGATTGGTGCCACTTATCTCAATAAGAAATTCGATGCCGCAACCAATCCCGAGAACCTTCTTTTTAGTAGCCATTTAAGCTTTTTTCTGGCATTATCATTAAATCTTAATTACCATCTCAACGATGAATATGCCCTCAACCTGTCTGCCAACTACAACCACATTTCGAACGGGGGACAGAAGCAGCCCAATAAGGGTATGAATTTCCCCACGGTATCCATTGGGATCGACAGGATCTTCAATTTTAAGCCGCTGCAGTCCAAACCAGATGAATTACGCGCTTATGAAACATCCATAGAATACTATTTGGGCAGCTTTTTCAGCTTGCGATCCTCCGGCAATGAGGCAGAAGCCTCAAATCATTTGCTTATTGGATTTTTAGGTGGCGGACTCAAACCGCTATCAGGCATCAACGGGATCAATGCAGGGGTGGAGCTGTGGTACGATTATTCCGATGAGCAAATAGCCGAACGCGACGGCCTGGAGGATTCGGCATTTTCATCAGCCATAACACTGGGCCATCATTTTAAATTGGGGAATTTTTATTTTCTGCAGCAGTTTGGCGGATACGTCACACGTCCCAGGAACATACAGCCCAGATGGTTGTATCAGCGGTATTCCTTTTGGTACCGGATAGGAAGGTCCAAAAAATGGACCATTGGAGCCTCTTTGATAGCCTATGGCAAAGTAGCCGACCATATGGATGCACGGTTGTTGTATGTTATAGATTGAGTTTATTAGTTTAAAGAAAATAAGAGCGGCATTAAGTACTGATTTCCTTTGGCTTATTATCGAGGCCGATATTTTGCTTAAAGGATGTTCCTTCTATATAAGATTCAATGATTTTTAGAATTAAAAGGAATTTTTCAAATTGATCTAAATCCTCAATCCCGTGGGCAGGTTTAAGTATTATTTTATTTGGAATTGGTTCTTTTAAGACAATATATACTTTTTCTCCGCTAATTAGATTTATTTGCGCTTTGTCACCGGCTAATTTGTTTACAATTGAGTCATCTCCTTTAATAAAAAACTCTTTCTTTAATTCAGCAGTATCATTATTAAATATGCTGTGTACTATTTTCCCGAGAAAAGACCTGGGGTAAATTTATAATTGATTAATAGAACTTTGTTTTAAATGGAGAATAATTCTGTAAGGTTCAGCAACTCTGGCTGCATCACCTACAGCTTGAATATTCACCGAAATTTTTGTACCATCAATTTCGATCATTCCTTTCTGTGGATGAAAAGAAAATTTTCCGGTAGGAGAAATTGAACTTTTTTTTGATTTCTTCTGAATAATTTCCAGAATACTTATCTACCAATTCTTCAATTAAATTCATCTAGAGTTTCTTAAGAATAACATATAACAGTTGCGTCTATGATGCGGTGCGGTTGGCGGTTAGCTCGGGGTGCCAAGCTGCCCGTGAAAGACAGGCTGGTAGCAGAGGCCACGCCTCTGCGTGCGTTTCGGAGCTAGGGCGAAACCAAATGTACTTTATTTTCCGAAAGTTAAGATAGTTGTTCTGAATGAAAGGCATGGTTTTAGCAGGGTTTTTAGCGCTGCTTCCAAGCGATGTTACCCAAAGTACTAATCTTAGTATTTTATTACTTTCCGCTCGATTATCTTTCGGTCTGAAAAGAGCTTTAAATAATAAATTCCACTTTCAAGAATAGATAAATCAATATTATTTTCATTTTTCGCTTCTAGAACAAATTTTCCTAAAGAATCAAATATCATTAACTGACCTACCTGAAAGTTATTTAATCCAATAATACTTATATATTTTGTGGTTGGATTTGGAACTATCGAAACATTCTGCAATGCTGTATCATCAATCGCCAAAGCTCCGAAGTTTTCATACCAAACAGTTCCACTTGAAGGGCTGGATCCTATAACATCAAGATCATTATCACCGTCGAAATCGCTGGCAGATACGGCATTTCCCCAAATACTTGCTCCTGGGAGAATTTGTTGAGCACTAAATGAGCCCATTCCATCTTGATTTTCATACCAAGCTATTTTTTGAACAGGAGGGTCATAGGATGCAGAAAGAACGTCATTATCGCCATCGTTATCTAAATCGGCCGCAAAAACGGAGGAGCCTCCTATAGCATCATTTGTAACAACTTGTTTAGTTCCAAAGTTTCCAAAACCATCCAAATTTTCATACCAAGAAATTTCGCCTCCAATCCAGGTTGCGATTAAAAAATCTAGACTTCCATCCGAATTAATATCCTCAGTAAAAATTGACCAAACTTCACCAATTTCTGTATCTATGATTTGTTGTATACCAAAATTTCCTAACCCATCAATGTTTTCATGCCAAAAGACTTTATCATCTTGGATCGACGAAGCAAATACATCCAAATCTCCATCATTGTCCACATCACTTCCTAAGACCTCTCTAACTATTGCTACATTAGTTGTAATGACATTTTTAGGTCCAAACGAGCCCAGACCGTCTATATTTTCGAACCAAAATAACTCTGTGTGAGATCCCGAGAGAACGTCAACGTCTCCATCGCTATCAAGATCTCCGGCGAAAACCGTCCTGCCATTAAGTAAGATGGCGTCTCCCACTAATTGTTGAGTTCCAAAATTACCAAGACCATCTAAATTCTCGAACCAAACGATCTTATAATAATCTTGACCTGATTGCCAATCCAGTAAAACAGATAATACATCCATGTCGCCATCGCCGTTTATGTCACCGGCATGTGCCGCTGCCCAACCAGAATTATTACTAATTATCCTATCCGGACCAAAATTTCCTAAACCGTCTATGTTTTCAATCCAAATGGTTGCACCGCTATTAACTAATAAAATATCATTGTCATTATCTCCATCAAAATCGAATGAATATACTTCCGGACTTCCAAAATCTGAAATTATTTGTGGCTCACTAAATTGAGCCCAAACGTTTATCTGTGTGATTAATACGATTAATGCAATCCCTTTTAATTTCATAGTATCGTTTTATTAAAAATAGGGAGTTTTGTTGTACCGACCAACAAAGCACTAAATTCATAGCTAATGTTGTGCCTGCCTGTCGGCAGGCAGGCTTTCGTTATTTTCTATCATTTTTCTGTTAAGTGTTGTTCTATTTCCTGTATTAAGAACTCCGAATTTCTTATGCCTGTATGGAGATGTTGAATTAATTTTTTTCTCTTTCCAATAGTAGTATGTAGTTCGTTCAAGAATTCATTATCATTAAACATATCTTGTGTACTATTAATAGAGCGAATAATAGAATCATTAGAGTTTAATTCTAGTTTTAAATATTTATTGAAATAAGGCTTTAGTAGTTCTTGGAATTGATTTTTTGGATCCACATTAGATTTATAATTCACATATGGAAGAATAACCTCATAATATCTAAGTATTGACTTTTTCAAGGTATCACTACTAACAATATTTAACCCTGTTTGTGAAATAGTTTTATAAGTTGATGTACTATATGTTGGTGTTGCCGAACTACTCAACGATCCAATAAGTCTTTGAGGAATATCTCCTTTAGTATCTTTGCTTAATAAAACTTGTCTTAGTGTAATATTTTGTTTCAAAGTTGCATTATGAATATTTAAAACAGCATTGGATGTGTTAATGTTTTGTTTCAAGTCTACAATCATATCTTGCAATAAACTAACTTCTTGATTTGCTCTTACATTGTTGTTATTCCAATTGTTTATTGAAAGCGCAATCAAAATTCCAATAACGACAAGAATAATTTCTCCAATGGCATAAAGTAGATACTTGCTGAACTTGTTCTCGGTCAGTAATCTTTGACGAATCTTTCTGAAGAATTTTATCATTAGGGATTAGTTTCTCTAAATGTATGATTATAAATTGAATATGGGGTTCGGAATAATGAAGTACAACGGGTTTGTATATAAAAAGTAGCGGTTGGCTCGCCGCGTTAAACATCTTGATCGATAGTCCGAAACTTTCAAAAGAATACTATAATTTGGGAAAATGGATTGTAAAATCGATTGGATCATTTTCTGCCAAACAGGTAGGAAATTTCGTTCTCTTAACCAGCGAGCGCAAAATGTTGTTGGGAAGCGCCAGCGTGCGAATCGGAAGGGCGAGCTTAACTATTTTTGTCGGAAGCACTGAATTTTAAACAACGGCTCGAATTTCCAATAAGTAAATTCAGCCGCTATAGACTTGTTACGTTGTTGTGCCTGCTCGCCGGCGGGCAGGCTTTCGTTATTCTTTAATTTCTTTTTCTATTAAATCTTTAATTTCCTTAACTAATTCCAATCCTATTTTTTGCTGATTAATCAGCAAATCATTTTGATAACTAGCGTTTTCAATCATATTTTCAAATTCTAGTTCATTTAATAATATTCTGTTGTCAATTTCAAAACCTGATTTTGGGTATGAATTATTTTTGCTCGGGTCACTGCTAATTGCGGCATCTACATTCAACCAACTAGCTTTTGTTAAAGTATATTCGTTTATTTTGTAAATATCTCTTAATACGGTCTTTTCGCGGGTTTTTATATTTTCAAATAATGGATGCCAAGAAGATAAAAGTTTTCTTAACCTCTGATTTTTAATAATCCTCAATTTCCCTGAGCTTAATAGCTCATCCAAAGAACCGTTTCTTGGAAAATATTCCTTCAAGCCTAATGAACTATTGAGTAAAATATTAAACTCATCATCTGTTTTGGGTTTTGGTTTATTCCCTGTATGGTTAAGAATGATTAATTGACTTGTTTTTATGCTTTCTGTTTGGGTTATATACCCATCTAGAGTCTCATAATTAAAATCGAAATCTTGTTTTAAATTTTGTAACGCGATTCGTTCTTCATTATTTTCTATTCGTGCTTGATTCCAATTATTAATTTGAAGGGCAATTAATATTCCAATTACAACAAGAACAATTTCGCCAATCGCATATTTTAAATACTTTCCGGTGTTGCCTTCCACAAGTAGGTTCTGTCTAATTTTTCTAAAGAATTTTATCATTGGTTAGCAGTTTGTCATAATGAAGCACAACGGAATTGTATATGGACCGTCTTGATGGCTTATATACCTGGTTGTGCCTGCCTGTCGGCAGGCAGGCGGCTTTCGTTAATTAATTTCATCATTTAGAATATCCAATATTCCTATAATTCTGTCTCTTAGAATAAAAGCTTGTTGTTGTGTATTTCTATTTGTTGTAATACATCTTACGAGATGATCCTCATAATCAGGATTATCTAGAAGAAAATTAATATCAGAAAAGTGTTTTGAATTTCCTATCTCTTTTATTTCTGACTCCCTGTTTTCTTGATTAATTAAAAAGGTATATAACAGATTGGTTTTCATTGCCTTATTTCGAAGTGTTCTAACCTGATAGTTTTTAATTAAAAATGGTATGTAGATTTCATTTCTGTATTTAGCCCAAGTTTGTTCTCCTTCAGTAACTTGTACAATTTCACTAGTCCATACAGAAAGTAAAGCCTTTAAACTATCATTTTTAATCAATCTTAAATTTCCTGAAGTTGCTAAATCGTTAAGAATTGGGTCAAATGTTGTATAAGGAATTGTTTTTGCTAAATGCATTTCTATACTATCAATACTTCTGGTGCTTGGATTATCGATAGTAGCTAATAATTGAATAGCAGAATTCATCATGTAGTCTCTTATTCCAATTTTTTCATCCAGTTGCTTAAGATTACTATTAAACTCTGATTTCAGCTGTTTCAAAATCACTTGTTCTGAAATCCTATCTTTTCTTGATTCATTCCAATTATTAATTGATAAAGCAATCAAAATTCCAATCACAACAAGAATAATTTCGCCAATCGCATATTTTAAATACTTTCCGGTGTTGCCTTCCTCAAGTAGATTCTGTCTAATTTTTCTAAAGAATTTTATCATTGGTTAGCAGTTTGTCATAATGAAGCACAACGGAATTGTATATGGACCGTTTTAATGGCTTATATACCTGGTTGTACCTGCCTGCCGGCAGGGAGGCTTTCGTTTTTCTTATTCTTTAAGATCTAAGTTATTATTGATAATTTCGAGAGTTTGAGTAAAAAATTCTTTCAAATCATACTCATCCAGATTAACGAAATCGTTATTAACTTTATGTATTGCGAATAAATTTTCAAACTGAAGTAGATCAATTTCCATATACTTTTGTTTAAGAGGTGAATCATCTAATTTAATTGATTCATAAGTTTCGGACCAACCTGAAAAATCCATGAATTTGTCTTGGTTGACGATTGAAATATATTTGCTCAAGAATGGAATGATATGATTATAATAATAATCATTGCGAATTATATAGTCCTCTTCAAGATTATCTAAAAGCCCAGAAACACCAGTTAATCTACTTCGAAGCTCAATATTTTTAATAATCGATAATTTCCCAGAACTGATCACTTCATTAACAAGTCCTGTTTGCGCATCGAATGATCCAAACATGTAAACTTCATTTAAAAGACTATCTAAATATCGTTGATTAGCAAAGGGTTGATCAGTTTGAATAAGTCGAATGAGAGCAATAGTCGATTCTCTTGTCGAAGTATTTAATTTTATGTTTCTTCTCACTTCTGCGAGATTGACTTCGAATTCCTGTTTTAAACCTCCAAGAATTCTTGTTTCTTCTCCTTTGTCGGCCAGATCTTCTTTCCAATTATTTAAACTTAGTGCTATTAAAATTCCAATAACGACAAGAATAATTTCTCCAATGGCATAAAGTAGATACTTGCTGAACTTGTTCTCGGTCAGTAATCTTTGACGAATCTGTCTGAAGAATTTTATCATTAGAGGTTAGTTTCTCTAAATGTATGATTATAAATTGAATATGGGGTTCGAAATAATGAAGTACAACGTCTTTTATCACTTACAAACAAGCATTTAATAGGATAATAAATCTGATTGGTAAGATATCTACACCTATCAAATCCATTTAGGATGTTTCATTACTAAAAGGGGAGAAGAATAAAAGCAGTGAAAATTTCGGGTTTTCAGAGCATTGTTTGGCTCTATTTGACGGCGTGCAAAGGAGGGCACCATAGCCTGTTGCTACATGTTTTTATTATTGCGTTCGATTAACCTATTGCTTGCGATAGTCATTGTTAAAACTGTCCGAATTTGTTATTCGGACATAATTTATTTTATCGTCTTTATCAGTTAAAAATTCATAAAGGTTATTGTTGTCTTTTAGAATGAACTTTTTTTCATCAACCGGTATGAGTTTCGCTTTATTATTTTCATCATCGCTAGTTACCAAATTTCCATTAAAGATCTCAAATAACTTTTCTTCGTCTCCACCACTGTATTTTCCGACAAAAGGTGTTAATTCATCAACCGGCAATCTGGTAGGTTCAAAAATTGTGGGTTGTAAATAATCCCAGTTATACTCCTGAGCTACGGCTCTTGCGATATAGCTTAATAATATCGTTCCATTGTCACTGTTGCTCATAACAACAACTCCTTGTTTGTTGTTTAAAGAGGCGACCATATAGCAGGTAAAGCCCGGACTGCTGCCCCAATGCTCGAATAGCAAATCCTGTTTTTCCGGACTAAATATCTTTCCAAAACCCAGGCGTTCAGGCTTTTTTTGAAAAACACTATCTGCCATTTCTTTGGAAAGGATGACATTTTCGGCAGTATGATAATCATCCAGGAGCGTTATTAGAAATCGACCTAAATCTGAAGGGGTTGTCCAGATTCCACCTGCTGCTTTCCAGGGAAATAATTTATACGGATATGCCTTGAGGTTTTTCGAGTATCCCGTAGCGGTGTATTCTAATAAATCTTCAGGTAATGGTTGTTCGAAAGAGCTATTGTGCATATTACAAGGTTCGAATATTAATTCTTTCGTCACAGTTTCGAATCTTTTGTCGGACACATCTTCAATCAATTTTTGGATAATGGTATAACCGGGATTAGAGTATGCTCGCTTCTCGCCGGGAACATAAACTACAGCAGCCGGTGGGTCCACAGAAGGTTCTGTGCCGGCCAGCATCTGAATTACATTGGGTGCATCTTCATTTAGAAAATAGGGTTGTGGTACGTAATTAATTATACCTGCTGTATGACCGATAAGCCCTTTCAGGGTTACTTTTTGCTGTCCGGTAAATGCGTTTTCCGAAACTTTCCAGTCTTTAAGGTAGTTGTTCACATCTGCATCCAGGTTTATATATCCTTTTTCTGACAATTTTAAAGCAGTCATTGCTGCAACCGGTTTACTTAAGGACGCCCCATTGAATAAGGTACTTTTAGTTACGGGAATAGAATCTTGCAAATTAGAATAGCCATAGGTTTTTTGCCAGGCTATTTTACCATTTTCAATAAAAGCAACACTTAGTCCGGGGATCTTATCATCCAACATCATTTGGGAGATAGATTTACTTTGGGAATGACCTTTAAGATAATGAATGGGCACTAAGTTTCCCTCAATGTTTTTAATTCTTAAATCAGACCGGTTATTTTTATTATTTACAGAATTTTCTTTTGAAATGGGAGTAGTACATCCTATAACTCCAATACAGAGTAGAAGAACTATTTTTTTCATAGAAGTATATGAGTATTGGTTTTGTAAAAAGATAAGGTTTTCAGTTAAATGTTACAGTATTTATACATTGTGTCAAGCTATAATATCCGCCGATATAATTCGCTTAGGCAACGTTATATCTGATATTATAGCAAATACGGAGGTATTCGCCGTTTTGCTCCAATAGTTGTATTTGTACTATAAGTTGAAAATTATTTAGGAAACGATACGATAAAGGGTTCTGGTTTCGAATTTCCTTATCGATAATTTGTTCGATAATGGAAGAAGAGTAAATCGCAAAACGTCTGTGACATTATATCTGCCGATATAATTCGCTTAGGCGAAGTTATATCTGATATTATAGCTAAAGTAGAGTTGCGTGAGGCGCGAATGGGCTTTTACATAATTGTTGCCGATATAGCCGTAGCCGTCGATATCTACAATTATGTAAAATACTGGCGTATTCGCCCATTTACTTTAAATGTACTATAATTTATATTATGTCAAATAGAAATATTGAGGTTTTGGAGGGCTGTACTCCTATTGCTATATATCCATTCCATTATTGCACTTGCTATAATCAACCTGCTCACCCTCGCGCTTCACGCTTCACCTCCCAAACTTCTTAAAGTCCTATTAAAAATTTGATAAGCAATCAGCCTATGTGTATCTTAGAGGAAAATAAATGCTTATGAACATTAACTTCGAATACGATCACGTATCAGCCAGTGACCGACTGGAGATCTTTACATCCGAAAAAATCCAGAAACTCATAGATCACCACGACAATATCGTGGCCATCGATGTGTATTTTAAAACACATAACTCCAAAGCAGACGACGACGGCCGTGTATGTGGTATCCGGCTGAACGTGCCACGAAACACCCTCTTTGCCGAAACTTCAGCAGAAAACTTTGAAAACGCGGTGACAGAAACCGTTAACGAACTGCAGCGACAGTTAAGACGTTATAAAGAGAAATTACGAAGCTACTAAACCAACACACGCTATGCTTATGGGAATTATTGCGAAAGACGATCGGCAGCTGACAGTTATTTACAGCAGCAACACCGATATTGGCAAAAAAGTGCATGCCTATGCCACCGCAGCCAGAGATAAACTACTCGCCATAGATATCGCAAAGACCAAGGTGTCCGACAGTCAATGGGCCGAAATAGCCACCAATCTGGGCGTATCCGTTGGTGCCCTTATCGATGTGGAAAAACTCGACCTGGAAACAAATGACGACTTCAGCGAAGACGACTGGCTAAAGATCCTGCAACACAACGACAAAGTCCTGCGGAAACCAATTGCCATTAACGGCCTGAATATGGCACAAATGGAATCGTATACCGATGTGCTTAAATTCTTCGACGACGAATCGGCCGGAATCGAAAAGACACCACATACAGAACCACCCGAGATTTCGGGCGACTAAAAACAAAAAAAACACCGTTCTTATACGGTGTTTTATTTTACAGGGATTTCGGGGATTAATCTATAACTTCCAACGGCTGTATCATAGGTTTAAGCTCTTTATAACGCTCAAATTGTATGCGCGTTAAAATTTCACCCATGGCAGAAGTTTCATACGACTGCATCAGCGCTAATTGATCTAATTTTTCTTTTCCACTGTATTTTGACTCGATAACCCGCCGCTTTTCAAGCGTGGATTCTATCTTTTCTTTTACAAGGAGAAACTGCTTTGGGGTTAAAGCTAATCGGTTGTCGTATTCATTGGCCAGAATCTCTGCCTGCTGCTCTAACGTAAGTTCCTGTATCGTTACTTTCTGCTGCGGTTCGGTGGCTCTTTGAGGCAGAATATTCATACTCGCTAAAAGGGTGAATAAAAGGATTAGCATTCTCATCATTATTTTTGTTTTAATATAATGATTCAAATACCTCAAACAAAGGTTGTTAAGATTCTTTAACACCCCTTTTAGCGCTATCTTAACACACCACCCTGCTTCCGGGTCCCGGTTTCTGAAGTCTTTTTAATTACTCAAATACTCGGTGAAGAAATCCATCATTTCTTCCTTGAGGTTGTAATGCATTTTAATATAGGTGCGCATATCTCCTCTTAAATCCTGCTGTTCGTTATGTAAACGGCCATTTATATCTTCCGTAAGATCGGCAAGATGGATATTCCGCATCTTGTCCTTGCAACGGTGTTTTAACTTGGCGATGGCTGCTTTCTCTATCATTATTCTGTTCTGGAAATTTTCCAGCGACCTCCTCGCGTCCTGGCCAAATTCCCTGGCCGCGATCTCCTCCAGTTTTTCCTGGAAGGTATCCATCTCATCAAAATGAAAACGCAACTCCCTTCTCCAGGTCTCTAAATTAAATTTCAAATCACTCAAATAGCGCACTTTTGTCTGCATAGTTTCTCGGTATTAAAGGTTTCTATATGTTTTATTTCTTCTGAATGTATCGATTGCATCCAATTCAATGCCTGCCTTACCCCCTATTTGTCCTGCTCCATCTCCTGCAACCTGGTAGTCAGCTCCTTCTGAACATGCGTAGGAACGGTCTGATAGCTGTCGAAACTGGATGTGAAATTCGCCCTTCCCTGCGTCAGGGATCGCAACTGAGTGGAAAAATCTGTTAACCCGGCCTTAGGAACCAAAGCTTTAAGTAACTGGTAGCGATCCTCGGAGGTGATTCCCTGTATAATGGCACGGCGCGACTGAAGGTCGGTCATGACATTCCCAACCATTAATTCCGGCACCTTTATATGTACCTCGTGTACCGGCTCCAGCAACTTCGGGTTTGCATTGATAAAGGCTTGTTTAAAAGCATGCGCACCGGCGATCTTAAAGGAAATATCATTCGAATCTACCGCATGCATCTTGCCGTCGTAAACCATCACTCGTATATCACGGGCATACGATTGGGTTAAAGGTCCGCTTTCCATCACTTCCAGTATTCCCTTCATAATGGATGGCAAATAGCGCGTATCGATTACTCCGCCAACGATGCAATTGTAGAAAACCAGTTTTCCGCCCCAGGGCAGTTCGTTTACTTCCTTGCCTCTTATATTAAAGCCTTCAGGTTCCGGCATGCCTTCATAATAGGGTTCTACCTTCATATGAACCTCTCCAAACTGGCCGCTTCCCCCCGATTGTTTCTTATGACGGTAATTGGCCGTGGCGCTCCGCTGTATGGTCTCCCGGTAGGAAATCTTCGGTATCTCGAATCTGGCTTCCACATTATAGAGATTCTTCAAGGCCCAGTCTATGGTCGCCAGATGCAGTTCGCCCTGGCATCCTATCACGGTCTGGTGTGTTTCGGAATCATAGCGCAGATCCAGGGTGTAATCCTGGCTGTGGATACGCTTTAAGGCGTCGTTTAGCTTTTCTTCTTCTGCGTTGTTCACCGCATAAACCGCTTTTTCGATACGCGATTGCGGGAATTTTATAGGCTTGATCGTAGGGCCGTCGGGATTGGCCGAAAGACTGTCGTTGGTATTGGTCGATTTCAGCTTGGTCGTGGCCCCTATATCGCCAACTGTAAGTTTTTGTACGACATGCTTGGTCTTGCCATCCATGATATAGAGCTGATTGATGGTTTCCACCTCCCCGTTCCTGGTGTTGTATAGCTTGTCGTTTACCTTCACCTCCCCGGATTTTACCTTAAAGAAACTCAATTGACCGGAATTAGCATGATAGAGGGTTTTAAAGACGAACAGCAGGGTGTCGGCATCCACACTTCGTTTTATCTCCACTCCCTTCACGCTCTGTTCAGGCTTTAGGTCGGCCGCAGAAGGCGCTACATTATCAATAAAGCCCATCAGCCTTCCGCTGCCCATATCGTTCAGCGCAGAGACACAGAATACGGGAAACAGATCGTGATTCAGCATGCCCAGTTTTATACCTTTCCGAAGTTCATCTTCGTCCAGTGAACCTTTATCGAAGTACATCTCCATCAGTTCCTCATCATTTTCGGCTGCCTTTTCAACCAATTCATTGTGAAGGTAATTGGCCCGTTCCTGCTGATCCTCGGGAATCGCCAACTTTTCCGGCTTCCCTCCTTCCGGCCCGAATTTATAGCATTTCATCTTCAGTACATCTATGATGCACTGGGCTCCGTCTAATTGAATGGGGTACTGGATCAGCACCGCATTATTACCCACCATTTGTTTTAAACTCTGAACGCTATCCTCAAAATTCGATTTCTCGTCGTCTATCTTGTTGATAACAAACAGGGTTGGCTTGTGGTATTTGTCGATATAATTCCAAATAATCTCTGTCCCTATATCGGCTCCGTTCTTAGAATCGATCACTGTTACTATGGTGTCTGCAACCCGTATGGAGGAGATGATTTCGCCTATAAAATCGTCCAGGCCTGGAGTGTCAATAATATTGATCTTGTAGTTCCGCCATTCGGTATGCATAGGGGTAGCAAAAACAGAAGCACCGCGTTGGTGCTCTATTTCGTGATAATCGGATACAGTGTTGAATTGCTCTACGGTGCCTCTTCTGTTTAACAGACCGGCTTCGAAGAGCATGGTCTCGGCGAGGGTTGTCTTGCCCGAATGATGTGCGCCCACAAAGACGACGTTCTTAATGTGTTTGTTATCGAATTCTTTCATTTCTCAACGGTTTTGAAAGTTAGAAACTGAGTTTTCAAAGAAGTTCAATCGCCAGTATCTATCGAAGAAGATAATTTGGTTCGACCCGGGTTTATAAAGTTAAGAAAAAAATCGGGATAATTCACTATTAATTAAACTGCCTTAATAAGTGAAGTGTCTTTTTAAGAGTACATTTGCAAAATGTTTAAATCGAGGTCGTCGCAGTTCGAGTTTATAGCGCTAATGGCATCGCTGATGTCGGTGGTAGCACTGGCGATCGATGCGTTGCTGCCGGCTTTGGATGTCATCGGCCTTGCAATAGGAACTACACGACTAATTGATAACCAGCTGCTAATTACCATGATCTTTCTGGGGCTGGGAATTGGTCCGCTGTTCTTCGGACCCTTATCAGACAGTATAGGAAGAAAACCTGTGGTTTATATGGGTTTCGCCCTCTTTATCCTGGCCAGTTTTGTGTGCGTGTATGCTGAAAGCCTGGAATGGATGGTGGCCGGCAGGATTATACAGGGGGTTGGTTTATCTTCTCCCCGAACCATTGCCATTGCAATTATTCGCGATAAATACAGTGGCGATAAGATGGCGAGCATTATGTCGTTTGTAACTGTGGTATTCTTACTGGTACCTATCATCGCCCCGGCACTGGGCAAATGGATACTCGATTTTTATAACTGGCAGGGAATATTCTATGTACAGGTAGTGATTAGTTTGCTGGTATGCCTGTGGTTCTGGCGAAGGCAGGAAGAAACCCTGATTGAAGCAAATAAGATAAAATTCTCCTATGCAAGGATAGCCAGGGGATTTAGAGAAGTCCTGCAGCATAAAAACACCATGGGATATACGGTGATTTCCGGATTTATTGTTGGATCCTTCCTTGTATATCTCAGTAGTGCTCAGCAGATCTTTCAGGAACAATACGGCTTAAAAGACGAATTCCCCTATATTTTTGCCGGTCTGGCTATAGCCATTGGCACAGCCATCTTCCTGAACGGCACCTTTGTTATGCGCTTTGGAATGAAACGCCTGGTACGAATCTCTTTGGTGGGATTCTTCCTGTCGTCTTTAGTTTATGCACTGGTATTTACAGGCGACACCAACCCGGGACTACTTGTACTGCTTGGATTCTTTGCCGTTCAGTTCTTTTTTGTAGGATTTCTTTTCGGGAACCTGAGAGCTCTTGCCATGGAACCGGTTGGTCATATTGCAGGAATTGCAGCCGCGGTAACCGGTTTTATCTCCACCATTATGGCAGTGCCTATCAGTACCTTTATCGGCAGTCGGATCTCTGACACCGCCCACCCCCTCTTTGTCGGCTTTACGCTCTGTTCCTTTATATCTATAGGAATACTTCTAATGCTGAGGAAACGATAACCTTTTATCCTATTTTGGCAGGTTTATTGAATACCGATTCCGTAAAAACTGTTATCTTCTGAAAAACTATACGTTGATATAAATCAAATATCCATGAAATTCAAGATCTTCTTACTGTTATCCTTTTTTAGCCTTCCCCTGCTGTCCCAAAATATTACTATTCGTGAAGATGAGGCAGAAATTGAATTCCTGTTTATTGATGACGACGTCGACGGTACTTTTTCGGGGTTCCGGTTTACAGGTGAATTAGATTCCGATTCTTTTGAGAATTCAATCTTTTCAGGCAGTGTGGAGGCTGAAACCATCGACACCGATAATTGGTTGAGAGATCGGTTTTTAAGAGGTGGAAAACACTTCGACAGCAAGGAATATCCCCTGATCAGCTTCCGCAGCAATTCGATTAGCGGAAACGCTTCCGAATTCCGGGTTATCGGCACACTTAGCATGAAAGGAATAGAACAGGATATCGTCTTTAACTTCAAAAAATCGAAAGGCACATATATGGGCGAGGCGCTTATCAATGCCGCCCACTGGGATATAAATGTCCACCGGGATGATGCCAGAAATATGGTATCTGTTAGGATCACCCTCCCTTATTTTATTGAATAGCGCAGGTTGAAATCCACATGTTCCCCTTGATCAATGCGCTGAATATCTGTGTTTTATTTGCTGAATTACAAAATATTACCTAATATCGTAATCGCTATTGTGAATTTTAATTGTCGGATTCGCTGTTGTGAGATCTTTTTTTGACTCCAAAACGATCCGTTGATATAAAAGAATATCCCCGAGCCTGTATTCTCGGATGGCGATTTCAAAAGCTGCAAATGCAGATTTTAGAATTTACATCCAAAACAGCCGAAAAGCCCGAGATTGCAGGAAACTCTGATTCGCAAGGATCAGAAAAGTTCTGCTGTTGGGATATATTCCAGACAGAAGAATTTAGTGGTTCGATAATAACATCATTTATTTTGAATGTGATGGTTTATAGAATTTATTATCGGACATCTTAATCAGAACGCCACGGTTGGTTCCGTGGCGTTCTCATTTATAAATTCTTGTCGTTAGTCGGAACACCGGTAATAAGCCGTCTTTAAATAACTCCCTTCGGGGAAAGAAACCGGATGATCGATGTCATGGCCAGTTGTATCTGCTAATTTTAAACTCCTTCCCGAGACTTTCATTCCTTTTTTATTTGCCTCAAGGAATTGTTCCGAAGAAACCCTCGATGAACAGGAAGCCAAAACCAAAGTGCCTTTCACAGCGGTGAGTTTAGCTCCAAGGTACGCCAGGGTCTCGTACTTCTTGACAGCCTTTCCTATCTCCTTTTCACTTTTTGCAAAACTGGGAGGATCGATCACCACCAGATCAAACTTTCTGTTATTCTCAACAAAGTCGTTTAACAAACTAAATGCATCACCGGTGATGGTAACGTGAGTTCCTTTATAGGGATTCAGCATTGCATTCTTTTCAGCCATTTCAAGTGCCTGTTCACTTATGTCTATGCTTGTCACTTCTCTGGCTCCATTCACCAGTGCGTGGACCGAGAAACCTCCGGCATAGGAAAACACATCCAGTACCGTTTTTCCCCCGGCCATTTCCCCTACCCGCTTCCGATTGTGCCTGTGATCTAAGAAATACCCGGTTTTATGGCCTTTAACAACATTGGCTGAAAACAGTATTCCGTGCTCGGTGAATCGCACATCTTCCGATTCTAACTCACCCCAAATAACCTGCCCGTCACTAAGCCCGGTTGCCTCGTTCTGTAGTTTCCTGTTTAATCGCAAGACCATTGCCTCGCAGTTCGTGATCGTTTGAATGCACTCTAACACCTCTTTCAGATAAGGAAGCCAGATAGCCGAATATAGCTTTACCACTGCGACATGAGCATATACATCGGTGATCAGTCCGGGCAGCCCATCGTTTTCACCAAAAATCAACCGGTAACTGTTTGTTTCGGTCTTGAACAAAGGTTTTCTTAAATCGAAAGCAGCCTGGATTCGCTCGGTAAAGAATTCCGAATTTACAGTGGCCGGCCCGTTGTGATGCAACATCTTGATCCGAATAGGCGATTTTGGGTCGAACAGCCCTACTCCTATTACTTCGTTCGACCTGGTGCCGAAAATAATGGCCAGGTCTCCTGCTTCAGCTTCTTTGCTTACTTTTTCTATACTTTTTGAAAAGATCCAGGGATGGCCCTGTCTCAGACTGCGTTCCCCACTTACTGAAAGTTTTACGGCCAGGCGTTTGGGGCTAAGTGAGGGAAGTACTGTGTTGAACATCCAATCAGCTTACTGCGGTTATCTTCGAGTTTACAATATCCACTGCGTCCTGTACCGTTCTCAGGTTTTCCATATCGCTGTTTGAAAGCTCAATATCGAATTTATCTTCTACATCTAAAACCACATCGACAAGGTGTGCAGAGTTTATATTTAGTTCGGCGGTAAGGTCGGCCTCTGGGCGGATTTCGTCTGCCAAGACATCTTCAGGCAGATAAGCGGCAATCAGGGGAACCAGGCGGGCATAAATTTCTTCAGTTGTCATCAAAGCAAATTTTTTCTAAAGATAACACAGGCATTCACATCTCCAAAGCCAAAACTCGCTTTTGCAGCGATATTGATCTCCATTTTAAGCAACTGCTGTGGAATACGGGATGCGTCGATTAAATTCGCAATTTCGGGATGTAGATCCTCGCAATTGGTGTTGGGAAATATAAAGCCCTGTTTCATTTGCAGGATGGTTGCAACCAACTCCATACTCCCACTGGCTGCCAGGCCATGGCCAACCAGCGACTTTAAAGAATTGATATAGGGAAATTCGTCGCCATTTCGCTCAAGAGCTTCGGTCCAGTTCTGTATTTCTGTGGCATCCTTGATCGTGGCAGTAAGATGGCCGTTGATATAATCGATCGCTTCCGCAGCAATACCAGCATTTCGAACAGCCTCACGAATACATCGCACCACGGCAACGCTATTTGGTGCTGTCATACTGCCTTCTTTTCTCTGTCCGCCGCTGTTTACACTCCCGCCAAGAACTTCCGCCAAAATATCAGCTCCTCTGTCCTGCGCACTTTCCAGAGATTCCAACAACAGAGCTCCTGCCCCACTCCCGGGTACAAACCCGGAGGCGGAAGCGCTCATCGGACGCGAAGCATTATTTGGATCCTGGTTGTGTTTCCATGTGGTAACTTTCATAGCATCGAAACCACCCCAAACATAGGGCCCGTCATCGCTGCAACTACCACATAACATTTGCTTGGCACGGCCGGCGGCTATGTGTTCGTAACCCATTATCACGGCTTCGGTTCCGGTGGCACAGGCTGAAGAGTTCGTGGTTACCCGGTTGCCGGCCCCAATAAGTCCGCCAAGGAAGGCACTTACCCCGCTTGCCATGGTTTGGCCTACCGTACTACTGCCAAGGCGTTTAACCTTGCCTTCATCGAGTTTATAAATGGCCTCCCTGAACTTATCCACTCCGCTGGTGCCCGTACCGAATATAATACCCAGATCCCAAAGAGGTTCCTCATCCTTCCCGGCCGGTTCAATGCCCGCATTTGCCAAGGCCTCCATTCCGGCTACAACCCCGTATAGTATACCACTGCTGTTAAAGCTGCGTAACTGCAGCTCGGTGAAATAGTTGTCCTTTAGATCTTGCGAAATGCCGGGTTTTGCTCCCAATTGACAGGAAAAATTAAGTCGTTGCAGTTCGGGAAAGTGCACGATGCCGCTCCTGGCGTCTTTCAAGGCGGTCACGAATGCTTCATTTCCTACAGCATTTGGAGCAACAATACCCGTTCCGGTAATAACAACTCTGTTCTTGATAACTTAAGGTTTTTACAGATATTTTATCATCCCGCTCATCACGCCTTTACAGACCACGGTATCTCTTTCATTTAGCATTTTTACACTGCATTTCAGTTTATTAAACCGAAAATACTCCTTCCTGGCAATTACGTGAACCTTTTCACCGGGAAGGACGGGGTATAGAAAATCCATATCGGTATGACTCAGGGCCATCGAAAGATTTGCAGATTTTTCAATCTTACCCAGCAAATAAGAACCAAAGGCCGCCAGGCCTATTTGGGCCATACATTCGGTTAGAATCACCCCAGGGGTAACCGGGTTGTTTACAAAATGCCCTTCGTAAAAGTATTCATCATTCCGGAAGGTGTATTCAGCTGTAATTCCATTTTCGTCAACTTCCGTGATGCGATCGACAAATAAGAAAGGCTTCTTGTACGGAAGGGATTCAATGATATGTGTTGCTGTACTTAGCATAGGCTTTCTCCTCCATCCACTTTAAGTACGCTTCCATTAATCCATTTAGCTTCATCACGGCAGAGCAGCGAGACTGCGTTGGCTACATCCGTGGGAGTGGTGAGGCGTTGAAACGGGTTTCGCTTCCTCGCCATTTCAGCCAGCCGATCGCTTTCCGGTATCATTTCAAATGATGGAGTTCGTGTAGCGCCGGCCTGGATACAATTGGTAGTAATTCCAAGCGGGGCGAATTCAACCGCCATGCTTCGCATCAGGGCCTCCAAAGTAGCTTTTGCAGCCGATACGGCGGCATAGCCCGGCCAGACTTTCGAATTACCCTCGCTGGTAAAAGCAATGTTTCGAGCACCATGGGCGAACTTTTTACCCTGGATCAACGCCTTGGTCCACACGTACCAGCTATAACCCATTGCTTCGAGGGTTATCTCGATATCGGCAGCATTCAGGCTGTGTTCCGCCGACCCGGTAAGGGGTTTTAAACTTCCCTTAGCTATACTGTGTACAAATACCTTAACAGCACCATTAGGCAATTCCTCTAATACCTCTTCCATGGTTTCGTTTAAAAGTGCATCCTTATTAAAGGCCTTTACCTTCACTTTCAGTTTTTCGAGGTCCATCAAAGTATTATCAAGATTCTTTACTTCAGACTTACGGGTACGGTGAACAATACAAACATTGTATCCTTCCGAAGCCAGTTTTTGTGCTGTAGCAAGGCCTAATCCACTACTCCCGCCAAGAATAACCGCCCAATTATTTTTATTTTCCATTAAAATTCCAATAAAATTCGTTGAGCCGAAAAGCCGGGGCCAAAACTCAACATAAGTCCGAGCTCCCCTTTCGGCAGATTTTTATCCATAAACCGCTCCAGCACGTACAAGACTGTAGCACTGCTCATATTCCCATACAATTTAAGCACTTCCTTTGTATCTTCAATATTTTTACCCATTGTACCGAATAACTGTTCAACAGTTTCGACGATCTTTCTGCCCCCGGGATGGAAAATTAAGTGATCTACATCTTTTATTGATTTGTCATTACGTGCCAGAAAGGGATGTATTATCTCCGGAAAATGTGTAGCGATAGTCTCGGGAACCTCCTTGTCCAATATCATTTCCAGCCCTGTATTAACGAGCTTAAATCCCATAAGGTGTGTCGCATCGTAAAAGTGATACATCGCCTGATCCACTATGCCCGGCCCCTCATCCTCCTCTGCCGAAGACATCAGTACACAGGCAGCACCATCGCCAAAGATCGCGGCGCTCACAATATTTGCCATGGAATAATCCTCATGTTGAAAGGTGGCTGTGGGCGATTCGAGGGCAATGACCGCCGCCCGCTTCCCCGGATTTGCCAGGAGGAAATTGTAGGCGTATATCATCCCTGAAATTCCTGCTGCACAGCCCATTTCGGTGACAGGCAGGCGAATAGTGTCCTGTTTCATGCCCAGTTCATTAATAAGGTAGGCGTCTACCGAAGGGATCATGATGCCGGTACAGCTTACGGTAATAATAAAATCCAGGTCGGTAGCCTTCCAACGGGCTTTTGCCAAGCCTTTTACGAGGCAATCCTTCCCTAATGTCTTCATGGCTTCGCTGTAGAGCTCATTTTTCTTTTCAAAGCCCGAATTCCGAAAAACCTCCTTCGCATCCATAATGGAGTATCTTCTATCTACACCCGCTCCTTCAAATAGCTTCAGTACTTTTCTCCTGAATCGTTCATCCTGTCCTGCCATCCAATTGTCCACATATGGCATGATCTCTTCTGTCGTACGTGTAAACGCCGGCAATTCTTTTGCTACTGAAACGATCTTTATATTCATCTTGTTTCTATAATCCACTGTAATCGGAAGGCCCATTCGTGTTTTATTTGATGCTTTCCGGTAAGCTTATTCGACAGTTGCTGCAATTCCCGCTTTTTAAAAGCTCGGCAGATTGAAAGCAAGCCGTCGTGACGAGCTGTACGGGTGCTGACAAAAAAATAACTGAATAGCCCGAACAAATAATAGGCAATTCGATTTCTCTCTAAGTCGTTAACTACGACGCCCACTTTCGCCTTTTTTAAAGAATTTTTGAGAATATGTATTATCTCTTCATTGCTGAAGTGATGCAGAAATAATGTGAAGAGCACTATATCGCAGTGAAATTGGTCTATTTCTTCTGAAAATACATTTATATGAAAGTACTCAATATTGGTGTAGGCTGTCGATCGCTTGCAGGCAATTTCTACGATGTACGGATTGGCATCGATCCCTGTTAGTTTACAGGGAATATTATTTTGTTCGAACCAGTCTGCACAATACCTGAGTAAGGCGCCATCCCCACAACCCACGTCAAGAATCCGAAGTGGTGCCTCCCACGATCGGACCGAAAGCAGCTTCTTAATACCTTCCAGGGTTACGGAATTCCCTCCAAGCCAGCTGTTTACTCGTTTTAGATCACTTAACAACTGCTCCATTTCGGCACCCTTGAACTGCAGGTCGTCCATCAGTTCCGGTTGCATCGAGCGATATGTGTCACTAAAGCGGATCATACAAAAACAGAGCCATGGGTTTTACGAATTACGACAGGGACAAGCGCCGGCACGATTCCGGCAATCTCCAATGCAACATTCGAAGCCAGGTTATTCATCAATATCTTCTGAATCCAGCCGGCCGTCTTTAAACGCCCCGAAAATGTACTATGCCACTGTTTACGGTATAATTGCTCCAACAACTCCCGGTTTGTTTGTGTACCCTTAAAATACTCCAGGAATAAGTTGCTGAAGATATTTGCCGAATGCAATGCCATGGCCATCCCATTCCCGCATAGCGGGTGTATTAGGCCGGCGCTATCCCCCAGCATAAAGATACCGTTTTCGACAGCCGACTTCTTTTCAAAAGAAATCTGACTGATGGTCAACGGGGTATCGAAGCGAGGCTGGGCAGATTGAAAGAACTCCTTCAAATATGGGTTTTTACTCATGGTTGTACGCTGAAAGTCTTCAATGGACTTCGATTTTCCGAAGGAGTTCACCGTAGTAAGGCAACAGGCATTTACGATCTCGTCTTCGACTCTGGAAACTCCGCAATATCCTCCTTCAAAATTGTGGAGTGAAACCAGATTCTCGGGATGATCATAGTGGTAATGGGCTTTAACCGCCATCCATCCTGTTCGTTTGGAAATAAATTTCCTGTCCATGTTTTTGTCCAGCAAGGAGCGTTTTCCGTATGCCGCTGCCACGAAGAGTGACCTGAAGATCTTACCCGATTTGGTCGCCACCTCATAGTGATCTTCCATAGGATCAATTGAAGTAGCAGTGTCGGTCAACATAGTTGTAGTCTCTCCTGCTCGCTTGAAAATCAGGTTGTCGAGCTTATATCTCGAAAGGCCAAAACCGCCGAGCGGAAGTTTATGTTTGGTGGTTTTTCCGCCAGGGGTGGTTAACTGAAGATCGGTTATGGAAACTGCGCCCTGTGCCATGGGATCCACTCCCAGGTTTTTAAGATAGGGTAACACTTCCACGGAAACATATTCACCACACACCCGGTGATGCGGAAAGCTATGACGCTCAATAAGCAATATTTTAAGGCGCTTTTGCGAAAGATGGACCGCACAGCTCAGACCCGCCAGGCCACCCCCAATTATAATCAAATCGTAAACCTCCGATTGCATAGATTTAAGGTATTGCTTCTTTTCCGATAAAAAAAATCCCGATGCGTGTACATCGGGACTTTCTAAAGTGACTAACTATTAGTTTTCACCAGCCTGCTGTTTGGCATCGTTTACCATTTTTTCGTTAGGTACGATGGCAATATTCACACGGCGGTTCTTTGCGCGGCCTTCGGCCGTACTGTTATCGGCAACCGGAGAGGTCTCTCCGTACCAATTTGTTGTAAATCGCCCTGAACTAAGGCCTTTATTCTGAACAAAATAATTTGTTACTGCATTTGCCCTGTTCATTGAAAGCGTTAGGTTATATTCTTCAGATCCTGTGCTGTCTGTGTGTCCAACGACCAGTACATTGGTGTCGGGGTATTCTCTTAAAACACCTGCCAGTTTATCTAACGTAGCCTGAGAGGCCGCATTGATGTTGTATTTATTGGTGTCGAAATAAACACCGCTGTTTTCATCGAATGTCACTACAATTCCATCGTCGATACGCTCCACCTGAGCTCCAGGGATTTCCTGCTCGATCTTCTGAGCTTGTTTGTCCATACGGTCTCCAATAATAACACCGGCGGCACCACCTACTACTCCACCGATAACTGCACCTACTTCTCCATTACCTCCTTTACCGACATTGTTACCAATTACGGCACCAAGAATGGCTCCACTGGCGGCACCTATTACGGCGCCTTTTTGTTTGTTATTGGCGTTTCGAGTTGCTTCGCAACTAGTGAACGCAGTTAGAAAAACAGCTAATAAAGCTATGATTGAAATATTCTTAACTATTGTTTTCATTATTCGTTGATTTTAGAAAAGTTCATATAAATTGTAAATGGTTGTCCGCTAAGGCTTACTGTTTGCTCCCATTTCATTGAATTATCGGTAAGCTGCGCCAGTCGTAATCTGTACCCTTCACCTGTTTCGGATTTATGTTTTTCGTTTGTAGGTTTCAGAAGGAAATCATACAAGCCCGTAGTTTGGTCAATCTGTTGGATTGTAAAGATAAAATCCCGATCTCCCATTGGACAGTTACCATTATTTATAGTATAAACCCCTGAATTGTTATTGGGAATAAACCTCCAGGTACTGCCTTCAAAACACTCTTTGGAAGTGTCGTTTAACAGGGTTACATTAAAATTGCCGGACTCGCTGTAAGAAATGCTGTTCAGATTCCAATAGCCTTTAATAACCTTTTTAGATTCCTGCACCGTCTTTGGGACGCCACACGACATAAAAAGTGCTGCGATTAGCGAAATTGTTAAGAGTTTTCTCATGTTGTTGATGTTTAAATTAACTAGTGTTTGTTATACGTTTTGCGAAAGAAGAAGATTCGTGTTCGAATATTCCACCGGCTGAAATAAATATGTGCGGTGCATTGTGTTGGTTATTCATAAACGAAGCAGACCTCAGTCTTTCGGTTAACTGGTTGTTTTTTATAGAACTACGAATCGAATATACAATTTAACATATCCGCTTGTATGAACATTATCCAAAGTTTAACAGCAAATGTTAAATTTTAATAAAGCAGCAGTGAATTAAGGGCTTCGGCAAATTTTTGTCTTGGTAAATAGAGTTGTTCCAGTTTCTGCGCAAAGGGAATTGGCGTTTCCAGGCTGGCTACCCTTCGTATAGGTGCATCCAGGTGTTCGAAGCAATTTTCAGAGATCAAGGCGGAAATATCGGAGGCAATTCCCCCAAACATGGAATCCTCTTGCAAAATAATCACCTTTCCGGTTTTACGAACCGATTTGTAGATGGTGTCCGTATCCAGCGGAGCCAGCGTTCTGAGATCTATCAGGTCTGCATTTACATCCGTTCTTTCATCCAGGGTCTCTAGAGCCCAGTGAACTCCCGCCCCATAGGTAATTACGGTGATATCATTGCCGGTTCTCAACACAGCAGCCTTACCTAGCGGGAGGGTGTAATAATCTACCGGAACCTCCTGTCTGATACTGCGATATAAGGCTTTGTGTTCAAAGAACATCACCGGATTCGGATCTTCGATGGCCGTGGCTAATAAACCTTTGGCATCGTAAGGAAAGGCAGGATATACAACTTTAAGCCCGGGAGTATGGGTGAACCAGGCTTCGTTCGTCTGACTGTGAAATGGGCCGGCACCTACCCCAGCCCCACAGGGCATGCGGATTACCACATCGGCGTTCTGATTCCAACGATACTGAGTCTTAGCCAGGTAGTTTACAATGGGATTAAAACCACTGCTTACAAAGTCTGCAAACTGCATTTCCACAACCGATTTGTAGCCGTTAATGGAAAGTCCCATGGCGGCACCCACTATTGCCGACTCACAAATTGGAGTATTGCGTATGCGGTCCTTACCGAAGGCGTCTAGAAAGCCTTCAGTTATTTTGAATACACCCCCGTATTCAGCAATATCCTGACCCATTATGATAAGATTCTCATGGCGCTCCATCGATTGATAGAGCCCTTTGGAAATGGCATCGATAAGTCGTTGTTCCTCTAATTTATTGCCGGGTATAACTTCCTGATATGCAAACTCTTTGTAAACATCATTTAACTCATTACTTTCAGAAGATTCGATAATTTCCTCTGCAAATGCCAGGTCGAGATTCTTGTTGATCTCATTTACAATTTCCTCTCTGATGGAGACCTCCTCCTCTTCTGTTAGTATGCCTTCACTTCTAAGGTATTCGGCGTAATTCTCAATCGGATCCTTTGCAGCCCATTCGTCCATAAGCTGCTGGGGAACATATTTGGTTCCGCTGGCCTCTTCATGGCCCCGCATCCTAAATGTTTTAAACTCGATCAGCACCGGGCGTGGTGTTTTGCGCATGCTCTCCACAATATCGGTGAGTTTTCGGTATACTTCGAGGATGTTATTTCCGTCTATGATATGACTTTCCATCCCATATCCCTTGCCACGTTCCGCAAGATCTGTACAATTGTATTGTTCATGCGTAGGCGTCGACAGCCCGTAACCGTTATTCTCTATACAGAAGATCACCGGAAGCGACCATACTGAAGCAACGTTCATCGCCTCATGTATATCGCCTTCACTGGTTCCACCTTCTCCCGTGAACACCGCACAAACCTGTTTGTTGTCCTTTAATAGGTTGCCAAGGGCAATCCCGTCGGCCACGCCAAATTGTGGCCCTAAATGCGATATCATGCCAACGATCTTGTATTCCTGAGTGCCGAAATGAAAACTACGGTCACGACCTTTAGTAAAACCATCGGCCTTACCCTGCCACTGGGAAAATAGACGTTTCAACGGGATATTACGCCCCGTAAAAACACCCAGATTGCGATGCATGGGAAGTATATACTCATCATCTTCGAGCACAGCGGTGATCCCAACAGAGATTGCCTCCTGCCCTATTCCGCTGAACCATTTGGATATCTTGCCCTGCCGGAGAAGAATAAGCATCTTTTCTTCGATGAGCCTGGGCTTCATCATAAGCTTATAAAGTTCAAGTAAGGTGTTTTTATCGAGATCGCCGGGATCGTAACTGAAATTGACTTTTGACAAAGTTTTCTGAGACATTGTTGAAATATGAAACCCAAAAGTAGAAAAAAACCTAGTGTTGAAGGGAAAAAATGGAGATTTTTTATGTTCGCATAATGGCTCAATAATTGGTATATTTGTAATTCTGAATTTAAGCACTATGAATAATATCCCTAGCGTAGATCTAGCCGATTTTATATCGGGTGACCCGGAAAGAAAGAAGAAATTTGTCAACGAAATTGGGACCGCCTACGAAGAAATTGGATTTGTCTCTCTTAAGAACCACTTTCTTTCAGATGAGCTGGTAGATGAGCTCTACAAGGAAGTAAAGGCGTTTTTCGATCTGCCTCTGCAAGTCAAGGAGAAATACGAAATAGAGGGACTGGGCGGGCAACGAGGCTATGTTTCCTTCGGAAAAGAACACGCAAAGGGTAAAAAAGAAGGAGACCTGAAGGAATTCTGGCATTTTGGTCAGGAACCTTCAGAAGATGCCAACCTGCCGGAGGCCTATCCCGACAATGTGATGGTGAGCGAACTTCCCGATTTTAACAAGGTGGGAATGCAGGCCTATCGCATGCTTGAAAAGACAGGAATCTATGTATTGAGGGCTCTTGCCCTGTATATCGGTTTGGACGAATATTATTTCGATCACTGGGCCACTAACGGCAACAGTATATTAAGGCCTATTCATTATCCGCCTATCACAGAAGAACCCAAAGGAGCCGTACGTGCAGGTGCTCACGGAGACATCAATTTAATTACGCTGCTAATGGGAGCCTCTTCCGGCGGCCTTCAGGTATTGAGGAAGGACGGAGTATGGATGGATGCAATCCCCGAAGAAGATG
Organism: Pukyongia sp.; assembly: GCA_030148705.1. Classification (GTDB taxonomy): domain Bacteria; phylum Bacteroidota; class Bacteroidia; order Flavobacteriales; family Flavobacteriaceae; genus Pukyongia. Next base: position 41,295 of record JASBSY010000001.1, on the reverse strand, counting down.
AATTGGTTATTAATGTGGGTGATATGTTGGAACGACACACAAACAATAAACTGAGATCCACCATCCACCGCGTGGTGAACCCGCCCAAGGAGCAATGGGGAACACCCAGATACTCTATTCCTTTCTTTATGCACCCGCGAAGCGACATGAAATTAAACTGCCTTGAAGAGTGTGTAGACGAGGAACATCCTAAAGCATACGAGGATATTACAGCCGGAGAATTCCTTCATCAGCGCCTGGTGGAGATCGGACTTATCAAGAAATAATGGATTTGCAGGATCAACTTAAGAATCTATTCCCCGATCATGTTCCGGAACCTTCAGAAACGGAACAGGAGGAATCGTCGCTTTGGCTTCAGGACGATCCGCTTATCTGTAAGTACGAAAAGCGCAAAGGTAAACCAATAACTATTATTGAAGGATATACCGGGGCTACGGCCGATTTTAAAATACTTGCCAAGGAACTCAAACAGCTGCTAAGTGTTGGGGGAAGTTTTAAGAATGACGAGATCATTATCCAGGGAGATTTTCGCGATAAGATCATGGATTATTTAAAGGAAAGAGGATTTAATGTGAAACGCGTTGGCGGATGAGAATTCCCGAATCAGAGTTAATACTTAATCCCGATGGCAGTATCTATCACCTCAGGCTGAAACCGGGGGAAATTGCATCGACAATAATCAGTGTGGGCGACCAGGAGCGGGTTTCGGAAGTCTCAAAGCACTTCGACACCATCGAAGTAGAAAGACAGCACAGGGAATTTAAAACACACACAGGTACCTTCAGAAATAAACGATTTACCGTGATTTCAACAGGTATCGGCCCGGATAACATAGACATCGTTTTCAATGAACTGGACGCCCTGGTCAATATCGACTTTGCCAGCAGAACCATTAAAAAAAATAAAGAATCCCTTGAAATAATACGCATAGGCACTTCCGGTGCATTGCAACCGGAAATACCTGTGGATAGTATAATTCTAAGCGAAACCGGAATTGGCTTCGACAATCTTTTGCACTTTTACGGTAATGCAGATGCGATTACGGATAAGGACTTTTCCGACGCGTTTATTTCTCACACCGACTGGAATAGCGAAAACTCCAGGCCTTATGTGGTTAAAGCAGATAAAAATCTAATGCGGAAATTCACACCTTATGGCTTTATTCCCGGCATTACCACCACCAACGTAGGGTTTTACGGGCCACAGGGACGGATTCTGCGTCTGGCACTAAAGGACAATGATTTAAATGAAAAAATCGTTAGTTTTAGATATAAGGGTAAAAAGATCACCAACCTGGAAATGGAAACAGCCGCTATTTACGGAATGGCCGGGTTACTGGGCCACAAGGCTTTATCCCTGAATGCCATACTGGCAAACAGGATAACGGGAACTTTTAGTCGTAATCCTGCGGGGACAATTGATAAATTAATACGGTCTACCCTGAACATACTTACACAATGAAAACATTTCATATTGGCGGAGTCCCGGAACATTTTAACCTGCCCTGGTACCTCACGCTTCGCGATAAGATGTACCGGAACTTAGATGTAAATCTGCGTTGGATCGATTATTACGGAGGCACGGGACAGATGTCTAAAGCCCTGAGATCGGGCGAAATTGATATGGCCGTGATTTTAACCGAAGGTATTATCAGGGATATCATACAGGGAAATGACAGTTCGGTTGTTCAGGTTTTTGTAGACTCACCGCTAATCTGGGGGATACACGTGGCAAAGAATTCAAATTATTTTAAGGTTGATGACCTCAAGGGAACTGCAGCTGCCATTAGTCGCTACGGTTCGGGATCGCATTTAATGGCTTATGTCAATGCCGAGAAGCAAGGTTGGGACGTTGAAAAAGACCTGCGCTTTGAAGTAATTGGAGATCTCGAGGGCGCCCTTGAAAATCTACCGAGGGGAAATGGCGATTATTTCCTGTGGGAAAAGTTTACTACCAAACCCTATGTGGATGAAGGGCCATTCAGGCATATAGGCGACTGCCCCACTCCCTGGCCCTGTTTTGTCATAACCGTTAGAAATGAAGTGTTAGACAAACATCCGGATGAGATTCGGGGTATTCTGAAAACCATAAACAGCGTAACCGCAGGCTTTAAAGACCTGCCCGGTATTGCCGAAATGATTTCCGAGCGATACAATCAGCAACTTGACGATGTAAAACAATGGCTTTCATTAACAAGCTGGAGCCAGGAGAACCTGTCTGTTAGTCAACTGGATGATGTTCAAACTAAATTACAACAGCTCGATTTGATTGAGAACAAATTGGCTTCAGATGAAATCTTATTCCGTTTTAATGAAAGCTGATTTTTTTTTTTTAGTTGAAGACGCAACCCTTTAAACAGTCAATCATCTTACTAATGTAAATGGTAAGAATATGACAACGTTTTTAATTGTATTGGGGGCCTTGCTAGTAACAAACTATCTGTTGTTACAATTTAGTTGCAATGATGTAACTGAGCCGGAATTCCCTGAAGAAGAATAATCTCCTACTCTCTTTATTAGCTAAAGCTGCCAGTTAACCGGCGCTTTCCCCTTTTTATTTAAATATTCATTTGTTTTGCTGAAGTGGCTATTGCCAAACCACAGGCCTCTGTTAGCACTTAAGGGCGACGGATGCCCGCTCTTTAAAACCAGGTGCTTCTGTTGGTCTATTCTATTCCCTTTATTCTTTGCATAACCTCCCCAAAGCATAAATACAAGCTCTTGTTTTTTTTCTGAAAGAGTTGTGATCACCGCATCGGTAAATTGCTCCCATCCTTTCTTCTGATGACTTCCTGCTTGATGTGCTCTCACGGTAAGGGTTGCATTGAGCAGTAGTACGCCTTGTTTCGCCCAGCTTTCCAGATTCCCGTGTTCGGGAAGAGCTATACCACAATCCTCCTGAACTTCCCGAAGTATATTTATTAATGAAGGCGGCTTTGGCACTCCCGGTTGCACCGAAAAACACAAACCATGCGCCTGGCCCGGTCCGTGATACGGATCCTGCCCGAGTATAACAACTTTTACGTTGTTGAATGGTGTATTGTCGAAAGCGGCAAAAATCCGATTCCCTGGAGGAAAACATGTATGTTCTGCATATTCCTGCTTTACGAATTCGGTTAAGTGTTTAAAATATGGTTTGTCGAATTCCGGAGCGAGTTCTCGCTTCCAGCTTTCTTCAATTTTTACATCCATTATGCGTATTTTTGTAGGCCCAACGATAAAAATACATCTTTAATACGGAATGGTACGGATCGATAAACAAACATTACAGGACCTGGAATTTCCTACCGTCCTTCGTCAGATATCCGACTTTTGTATTACCGATCCGGGACGCGAAGAAGTACTGGCCGTTAAACCGTTTAAGGACATTTCTCTTATAGAGGCAGAGCTGAAACGGGTAAAAGAGTTCACCGCTTCGTTCGAAAATGAAAACAGGATACCAAATCACGGTTTCGAAGCCATCGACAGGGAACTTCACCTGCTGCAGATAGAAAACAGCACTCTGGAAGTGGGTAGTTTCAGAAAGATTCTCTCAGTAAACAATAGCATTGGAGAACTTCGGAAATTCTTCAGAAAATATAAGGAATTCTACGAATACTTGTTTGAATTGTCTGATGCGGTCGACTATAAGCCGGAAATTTCAGAAGAAATTAATGCTATTATCGACAGGTACGGGGAAATAAGAAATGAGGCTTCGCCTGAGTTGGCTGCCATACGCAGACGCTTAAACCAGGTAAAGGCACAGATCAACTCTTCGTTTACAAAAGCCTTGAGCCGGTATGCACAGCAAGATTACCTGGACGATATCAAAGAAACGGTGGTAGACAACCGTCGCGTGCTGGCGGTTAAATCGATGTACCGAAAGAAAATAGCCGGATCCGTCCTCGGCCAGTCTAAAACCGGCAGCATAGTTTATATGGAACCCCAGGAAACGCTGGAGTTTGCGAATGAACTTAGCAACCTGCTCTACGAAGAAAGAGAGGAAATAAAAAAAATCCTTAAGGAGCTTACCGAGTTTGTACGCCCGCTTACCGATATACTAAGTGGCTACCAGGAGCACCTTTCTAAACTGGATCAAATCGCAGCCAAAGCGAAGTATGCGGTGGAGATTGGCGGGGTTCTTCCCTTACTAACTGCTGACAAACGACTATACCTGAAGGATGCCTACCACCCCCTTTTATTGATTTCCAATAAAAAACAAAAACAGAAAACTTACCCTCAAACCATCGAACTGGCACCCGACAAGCGAATTATAGTAATTAGCGGGCCAAATGCGGGAGGCAAGAGTATCACCCTAAAAACTGTAGGACTGCTGCAGATCATGCTTCAAAGCGGAATGCTCGTTCCGGTGGACCCGCAGAGCGAATTCTACCTGTTTAGCCGGGTAATTTCGGATATTGGAGATAACCAATCCATCGAGAATCACCTGAGTACATACAGCTACAGGCTCAAAAAAATGAACCAGTTTTTAAAGAAGTGCAATTCAGAAACGCTGTTTCTCATCGACGAATTTGGCACCGGTAGTGATCCTGAGTTGGGCGGAGCGCTTGCCGAAACCTTTCTTGAAGTGTTCTATGAACGTGAGGCTTTTGGCATAATCACCACCCACTATACCAATTTGAAACTACTCGCAAACGAACTCCCCCATGCCGTGAATGCCAATATGCAGTTCGATATCAGGAGTTTGGAACCTATGTATAAACTCCATTTGGGGGAAGCAGGTAGTAGTTTTACCTTCGAGGTGGCACAGAAGAACGGAATTCCGTATAGTCTAATCAACAAGGCTAAAAAGAAGATAGAGCGCGGGAAAGTGCGATTCGATAAGACGATTGCAAACCTTCAGAAAGAACGGTCTAAAGTCAGGCAAACGGCAGCCTCACTGGAATCGACGGAAAAGAAGGCAAGAGAGGAAAGCAAGCAGCTTGAAGAGACCAATCAGCGGTTGTTGCACAAACTTGAAAGCTACCAGGAATTGTACGACAGTAACCAGAAAATGCTTGCTCTCGGTAAGAAGCTGGATTCCCTTGCAGAACGTTATTTTAACAACAAGAATAAGAAGGCCCTGGTTTCCGATCTCATGAAGTTGATAATGATAGAGAACAGCCGCAGAAAAAAGATTCATCCAAAGAAAAAGAAGGTTGTAAAGGCAAAAGAGAAAAAGATCGAGGCGGAAGTAGAAAAACAAGTTGCCGTGATTCGGGAAAAGAAAAAGGAGGAGAAAGAAAAAGCAAAAAAGGCTCCCCCTCCAAAGCCTAAAGTAGCACTAAAAGTAGGCGATCGCGTGAGAATGATAGATGGGCGCGCTATAGGGACAATCGATTCGATAGAAAAAAAGAAAGCCATCGTAAATTATGGTATGTTTACAGCCGATGTAAACATGGACGAATTGGAAAAGGTTTAACCCTATTATTTCTAATACTGAGTAAAACAAAATGATGAAGACAGCTTATCGAAATAAAGTTGTACTGTTCGACGGGGTTTGCAACCTCTGCAATAACTCCGTAGTCTTTATCATTAAGCACGACAAGGAAGACCGATTTCGCTTTGCGGCCTTACAGGATGCTGCCGGAGAAAGTCTACTGGCCCAACATAAGGTCGACACGAATACCGTGGATTCCATTGTCCTGGTCGACAATGAAAAAACTTACACTAAATCGGATGCTGCACTGAGAATAGCTCTGTTTTTGAATGGCTTATATCCCCTTCTCTACGGATTTATGATCGTTCCGCGCTTTCTAAGGAATTGGGTGTACGACCTAATAGCCGGCAACAGGTACAAATGGTTTGGAAAAAAGGATAACTGTATGATACCAACCCCCGAATTAAAATCAAAATTCCTTTAAGTTTTTCGCGATTACTTTAAATTCTGAAGTATAAACTCGATCTTAGGATTGTTATTTTCATTGCTTTCGAAGGCGAGATTGTTAAAGGGGTTTTTCTTTGCCAGGCCCATATCCAGCCATTTCGCCACCAACGAACTGTATTCGAGTGAAACTTTTCCCGCCAACAAATTTTCAAGACCCTGTCCTGTCTGATAAGCATCGTAGATCTTCTTCAGCCCGGTGAGATATAGGTGGTCCTTGGTAAACCCTCCGCCCCTGTGGGTTCGCAGCGAAATAGTGTACGCCTCTTCCCGGTTCAGTTTGTATTGGTTGTGCAGTATGTCGAAGGTATCGCAAAAATCGGATCCCTTCCGAAGGCTGTCTGCCGCAATCACCCTGTAAGCCAGTTCCTTTAAGCGGTACATCGTTAGGCAGCCACTCATATATTCGCTGAAAACCGCAAGTCCTTCCTGGGTTTCCGTATTGTTAGGGAATCCATTGTGAAAGATGGTGAGCGGCTGGTGGAGACCGTTGTAGGTTGTCACCATATGAACACCGATCTCATGGTTGGCAAGTACTTTTAACTGGTTGGCACTGAAGAGATGGTTTTTTTTCAGGATCAGGGTTTGAGTATTATTCTGAACCATGGCCGCAGCGGAGATCTTTGTGGAAAATTTCAAATTGAATTGAAAATCGTACCGCCTGGTAAATTCGATAAAGAAATCGGCAGCTTCAGTCGCATTAAACACCGGGATCAGTTCCTGGTCGTATTCTGCATCTTCGAAATGCAGAATAAAACGGGCATTTTCAACATCGCGTTCCGTGGGAGTACCAAATGATTTAAGGGAATTAAAATAGAATTTACGGCCCTTACCGATGGATTCAATACACTGAATCAGGCCGGAATAATCATAGATCACGTCCTCGTAAAAGGCTCGGGTGTCTTCATCCTTAATCTTATAAATATCCTGCGAAAACAGCGCTTGCTGCAACTTGTGGGCATTAAAATCGATCTTGCGGTATCGGAACTTCGGATTTACATTGTACTTGGAAGCGAAGAAATTTCGTTTCTCCTGTTCTATATTAATCGGATTGATGTAATCCAGCATCTCGATCCGTTTTACGAGATTATTCAGGTTATTGTCTATCCTGTGAAGATTGGGGTGATTATCGATTATGCTCTGGGGGTATGACATTTAATTAAAGGTCTTATTAAATTCCTTGGCATGGGCCGGAAGTTTGGTTCTGAGCTGCTCTTCGATTGCTGCCACAACTTCCGGATAGATAATTTGTCGCAGTTCGTCGCAGTAGATCTTTTTGAATTCTGTGGCCAAAACTAAGGTATTTTTAAAGTTTTGTGTGATGTATTTCAAAAAATATCCATTTCCGAAGAAGGTATCATTAATTCTGGAAGTTGTTTCTATGTCACCCGGAAGCTTTAACTCTGCAAGGGAAGCCCTCCAGGATTCCGCTATCCTTCCAAATCGTTCATTATCAATATTGCTGGTGCCCAGGTTTATCACGGGCACTTCCCTATCCCAACGCCGCCAGTTATAACTGTGCATATCGTACACTATTACTGCGCCGAATTTTTCTTCCAGTTTGCCGATAAGAGCATGAACCACGCTATAGAACGCTTGGTGTTTTGCCAGGCTTTTTTCGATCATTTCCGGGGAAAGCGGTTCTTTCCACAGTTGTTTGCCCCAGGCATCTTCATAAATAGCATTTTCGGGATCTCGGTTCAGGTCGTATTCGAACCTGCTGTCGCAACCGGCAATAACAATGGGGTGAGTTTTAACGAATTCCCTGGTGCAAGGATCCTCTTCGAACCAACGCTCATATTCGGTGTGAAGACAATTATCCCACAATTCTCTTCTGAACTGGTGGCCGTCGTGCACCGCTCCGCACACATATGGCACATAGCTGTCAATTTTCAGGGTAAAGGAATAATCGGCTGCAACGGCTTCAAAACATTCCTCTTTTCCAATTTTCTCAATTATCTGCTCTACCGAAAGTCGTTTCATCAGGCCTCTTTCACATGTTTACGGAGTTTTTGTCTGCGTTCGAAAGCTGCGACCTGCTCCTGCACCTTGTCTTCTACAAAATCGATTACCTTTTCCTGTATACGTGTTTTGTACACTTTGTTCATATAGGTAATACCTCCCGGAGACATAACATTTACTTCTACAAGCATTCCTCCTATTACGTCGATTCCAACAAAATACAAGCCGTCGTTTACCAATTTGGGGCCGATCCGTCTACACAATTCCTTTTCCTGCTTACTCAGTGAATGCCTCTGAACAGTTCCCCCTGCACTCACATTCGACCGGTGATCTTCATCCCCCGGAACCCTTCTCATGGCGCCAATGGGTTGTCCGTTAAGGAGTAAAATCCTTACATCTCCTTCGTCTGCACCCTCAATATAATCCTGAAGAATCACATAATTGGTGGTACCGTCCTTATTATCGATATAGAAATCCAGCAGGCTGTTGATGCTCTTCATCGCTCGTTTTTCGATAAGGATTACACCGGATCCCCCATAACCGTTCAGGGGTTTTAAAATCATCTTATCGGGGCCTTCTTTTATAACTCTTTTCAGGTATTCCTTATTCTTGGTGACATGGGTGCGTGGAAGGATTTCATTATCCGGATCTTCGAAGACGGCCGTATACATCTTATTGTTCGCACGTCGTATCCCATCCAGATCGTTCATGATAAACACATCGTCTTTAACGCTGTCGAGAAAATTCAGCATTATCATATCCAGGGGTGGATTCGACCGCAATACAATCACATCAAACCCTGCCAGGGGCAACATTTCATCGTAGAATCTTGTATGCATGTGAAAGGATTTCAGAGATTTGCTTATCTTCTCACTGCGTTGTACACATTTGCAAAAGGCGTGAGCCACACTATCCCTGATTGTTAAATTAGCAGGGGTGGTAATAGCCATTCCGTGACCTCGTTTCACAAACTCGTGGATCAGGGCCAGGGTCGAGTCGTTTTCCGGGTCGATCTCGCTCCACGGATACATAATAAAGCAAATGTTCATCCTCTTTAGTTTTAGAAAATAAAGATAACAATTCTGCTATATTATTGCTGAAATAAGACAAGAAGGTACAACGTATTGCAGTGCCGTCTATTAAAGCGGTGTAATGGCGAAATTGTCGAAGCCGGCATAATCGCCGGCCCCGTCCTGTCTTATTCTCAAACTGAGTCCAACAGTAGAAGAGCCGGCTGGAATGGTAACAGTTACACTACCACTAATGCTTAGATCGGCCATGCCGTTAATAAGTTGTACTTCGGTTTGGGGCACTCCATCTATACTTACGGTATAGTAGGCATCGTCGCCATTATCGAACTCGAAAAACTCATAGTCGAACGACAGATCCACCCCATTGGTCGCTGCCGCTATATTGATCGTATTAAATTGAATTGTCGCAAAGCCAGTTGTCCCGTTATTCCCTTCATCATCGAGATCGTTTACCCCGAGAAAATTATTGGTAAGGGTGACAATATTACTGAAGCCTCCATTAGCCGAAGATGTAACCCCATAGAAGCCATCTGTACCATTATCGAAGAAAGGTACGTCACTGCTGTAGCCCCAGCTGGTATTCAGGTCGAAATTCTGGAAAACTCCTGTTAATACCACCTTATTTAAACAGTGCAGGTCTTCCCAGCTTGTACCGTTCCAGATCTGCAGGCATTCAATAGATTCTACGAATACCATCATCCCGAGATCGGTTGTACCGGCCCCGATCAGATCCCTTTCCGTATAAGAGGCAACCCTGGGCGGAAGTAATCCGCCAAAGTTTATATTATCGGAAGTACTCCGTATCTCAAGAACGGCAGCGGGACTGGGAGTAACTGTATTAATACCTACCTGCGAAAAGCAAGGATTCAGAAAACAAAGAAATAATGAATAAAAACAAAATCTTAGCACAGCTGTTCATTTAAAGGGAACGAACTGCGATGACCAAAGTATGAAATCAATTTTATTCTAAGAACCCAAAAACATAAACTCCGCACGAAATTGTTGAATTCCGGGTGTTATTATGCCTTGAATTCATGAATTCGAGGATTATGAAGCACTGGCTTCAGGATGATAATCGTCATCCCAATCTTTTACCTGCGGATCACCCAGTTTGCCCTGCGACTTAGCCACCATCATGGCCACCGTAGCGTCTCCTGTAACATTTACCACAGTTCTGCACATATCCAGCGGTCTGTCTACCGCAAAGATCAGTGCCAGTCCCGCTTCTGGGATACCGGCCTGGGCCAGTACGATTACCAGCATAACCATTCCCGCTCCCGGAACCGCTGCCGAACCAATGGACGCCAGCGTAGCTGTTGCGATAATCCCCAGTTGAACCCCGAATGAAAGGTCCATTCCAAAAGCCTGGGCTATAAAGACTGCTGCCACGGCCTGGTACAGACTGGTACCGTCCATGTTTATCGTAGCTCCAATTGGAAGTACAAAACTCGTCACCTCTCTTTTTACCCCCAGGTGTTCTTCAACCCGTTCCATGGTAACCGGCAGGGTTGCCGCACTCGAACTGGTAGAGAAGGCAAGTAATTGCGCAGGGCCAATGCCGTTAAGGAATTCCAGGGGTGTTTTCTTTGTAAAGATCCAAACGAGCATCAGATAGACACCAATCATCAACACCAGACCTCCTACAACGCATAGTGCATACATTGCAAGGGCAGCAAAGAGGTCGGCACTTGGTGCTTCAACCACTAGGGCTGCCAGCAGGGCAAACACCCCGTAGGGTGCGGCCAGCATAATAAGGTCGATCATTTTCAGTATTACCTCGTTAAAGCCGTCGAAAAAGTCCTTAACCGGTCTGGCAGTCTTTTCAGGAATCAGGATAAGTCCTATTCCGAAGAATATCGCAAAGAATATTACTTGCAACATGTTCTTATTGTCTGATGCGGCGCCAAATATATTTTCGGGAACCAGGTCGACCAGGGCCTGTAAGGGTCCGGCATCTTTCTGTCGTTGTGCCTGTTCCTTTCGCATTTCGGCTTCTCCGCCATAAGCCTCCACCAGTTCATTCCTTGTTTCGCCGCTGATGGTTGTCCCGGGTTTTACAAGGTTTACTACCGCAAGACCGATGCTTACAGCAATTATTGTGGTGAAAATATAGGTGATTATCGTCCGGGCTCCCATTTTCGATAAACTGGAAATATCCTTAAGATCCGATACTCCCTTTATCAGTGAAGCCAGGATGAGTGGAACAGCAATGAGTTTTAAAGCATTAATGAAAATGGTGCCAAATGGTTTGATCCAGTCCCCGATAAACTCAGAACCCCATGAAAACTGTGTCATGACCAGGGCAAAAACCACCCCGAGTACCATTCCTAATATTATTTGCCAGTGTAATGCTAATTTCTTCATAGACTGCTAATTAAATTTTAGAGAGTTTGTTTAAAAGCCAAAAATCGGTGAGAACCATGGCCGTCATTGCTTCCACTATAGGCACTGCCCTTGGAACCACGCAGGGGTCGTGACGCCCTTTGCCTTCAAGTTCCACTTCTTCACCTTTGGTATTAATTGTTTGCTGTTTTTGCATAAGTGTGGCCACAGGCTTAAATGCCACTTTGAAATAAATATCGGCACCATTGCTGATACCGCCCTGTATTCCACCGCTGTAATTCGTTTTGGTGCTACCGTCGGCCACAAAACTGTCGTTGTGTTTACTGCCCTTCATGGTTGTACTGAGAAAACCACTGCCGTATTCAAATCCCTTTACGGCATTGATGGAAAGCATGGCTTTACCAAGCTGGGCGTGCAATTTATCGAAAACCGGTTCTCCCCATCCCGCCGGTACGTTCTGTACCACGCAACTTATGCAACCCCCAACGGTGTCGCCTTCCTTTCTTACCTCGCGGATATACGCTTCCATGGTTTTTGCCATTTCGGCATCGGCCGTGCGGACGGGATTCTGTTCGATCTGTGAAAAATCCAAGTCGCTGTAGGCCTTATCCAGATTGATCTCACCCACGGATGACACATAGGCCGTAATTGTAATATCCTTTAGTAGTTGTTTAGCTATGGCTCCTGCCACTACCCTGCAGGCTGTTTCCCTTGCCGAAGAACGGCCTCCCCCGCGATAATCGCGAAGCCCGTATTTCTTGTCATAGGAAAAATCCGCATGCGACGGCCTGTAGGCTTCTTTTAGATGGGAATAGTCTTTAGATTTTTGGTCGGAATTCGCTATAGTAAAACCAATTGGAGTTCCGGTAGTTACGCCTTCGAATATCCCGGAGAGAAAGTTTACGGTATCGGCTTCCTTTCTCTGAGTGACTATGGCAGACTGTCCGGGCTTTCGACGCTGCATTTCCTGCTGAACCGCTTCAAGATCAAGTTGAAGTCCTGCAGGACAACCATCGATAATCCCCCCAATAGCCGGGCCGTGTGATTCACCGAAAGTGGTAAGTTTAAAAACTGTTCCGAAGGTGTTCCCTGCCATTGGTTGCTTTTCAACAAATGTAGCTTTTACGACGGAATATTAAAAATAATTCGGCGAATGCCGGTAAACCACAACTAAATCGAATAAGGAAGGAAATTAAATTGCGATCTTACCGTAGTGCATGTCTCATAATCGTTAGCGGGTGCAGGGCTGTTCGATCGGTGCCGTCCTTTATCTGATGCCGGCAACTGGTTCCGTTGGCAGCGATAATATCCTGGGTAGATGCTTTTCGTATTGCCGGAAATAACTTCAGCTCGCCTATTTCCATACTAAGCTCATAATGATCTGCTTCATAGCCGAAACTACCCGCCATTCCACAGCAACCGGCAGGTATAATCACCGGATGATAATTTAGCGGCAGATTCAGCATGTCGAATGTCACTTTTTGGTTGGACAACGCCTTCTGATGACAGTGTACATGAATCTTAATCGATTCCCGCTTGTTTGTAAATTGTTCGGCCTTAATACGTCCTTTGTTGGCTTCGGCCACCAGAAATTCTTCCACGAGCAAACAACTCTTCGATAGTGTCATTGCTGCTGTTCTATCGGTGGCCAGCCGGGGATACTCATCCCTGAAGCCCAGGAGTGCCGAAGGCTCTATTCCCAATAAAGGTCGCTCAGGAGTAACGATTTCCTTCAGTGCTTCAATATTCTTATCAATCTGTGTTTTCGCTTCTTGCAAAAATCCTTTGGAGATTAGCGCTCTTGCCGAATCGAGTTGATCGATTATTAATACGTTATAGCCCAGTTTTTGAAGTAATTCATACGCATCCCAGGCTATTTCCGCATCGAGGTAATTACTGAACTCATCAACGAATAAAAAAACACTTTTTTCTGCTGTATAAGACTGATTTTGTGTGCTTTGAAGTATTTTTGTAAAAGTTTTAGTTGAATATGTCGGTATGCTTCTTTGCCGGGAAATTCCACTAATATCCTTTACCAAACCGGAAGTAATTCGATTGGTGATCAAAAAATTGGCGAGCTTGGGGTATTTGGATGCTATCTTTGAATATTTACTGCTTCTCGCAAACAGCCTTGTGGCAAAAGAGGTGCCGTGAAGCTTATTATACTGGTACTGGAATTCGGCTTTGGCGACTGCCATATCAACATTACTGGGACATTCACTGGCGCAGGCCTTACAACTAAGGCAAAGGTCGAAGGCTTCTTTCAGGTCCTGTGAATCAAATTTATTGGCCGCCCTGTTGTTAGTCAGTACTTCTCTCAGGATATTGGCCCGGCCGCGCGTTGTATCCTTCTCATTTCGGGTTGCGTGGTAGCTGGGACACATAACCCCTGTCGAGTTCTCGGTTTTCCTGCAATCGCCGCTTCCGTTACAGTTTTCAGCCATGCGAATTAAGCCCATGGATGCACTAAAATCAAGAATGGTTTCTACCCCCGGTTCAGCTCTGTCGGTCTCGTAGCGCAGATTTTCATCCATTTTAGCCCCATTGATTATCTTTCCCGGGTTAAATATATTGTCGGGATCGAATGCATGCTTGATACGCTTTAACAAGTGGTAATTATGCTCTCCTATAAGAAGAGGAAGAAATTCACCTCGCACAATACCATCCCCGTGTTCCCCGGAAAAGGAACCCCGGTATTTCTTAGTTAGCATGGCTACTCTTGTTGTTATCGACCGAAAATATTCCACTCCTTTCCTGTCTTTCAGGTTGAGGATGGGTCGCAAATGCAATTCACCTGCCCCGGCGTGGGCGTAGTATACTGCTCGCTGATCGAATTCATCCATCAGGGCAGAAAATTCAGCTATAAAAGAGGGAAGGTCTTCCAGGGCGACCGCCGTGTCCTCAATACAGGCCACCGCTTTCTTATCGCCTGTCATATTTCCCAATAAGCCCAATCCCGCCTTGCGCAATTCGAAGGCCATCTCGATTTCGCCGCCCATGAGCACCGGCCGTGTATAACTGTTCTCACTGAGTTCAAGGGTTTTCAATAATTCCTTTACCTGCAGTTCGAGATCGGCTTCATCATCTGATCGTAGTTCGAGCATCAATACGGCTTTGGGCTGTCCCTGCACAAAAAAGCGATAGGCTTCATATTTCTTGTTGTCCCTGGTACAGTCGAGGATCACGTCGTCCATTAGTTCACACATATAGAGATCGTGTTTCATTGCCACAAGCACATCACTAAGGCACTGTTGCAGATCGTCGTACTGAGGAACTACCATGGCAGTGAATTGTGGCTGCAATTCGTCCAAGGAAAGGGTTATTTCAGTGGTAAACGCCAATGTTCCTTCGCTGCCACAAAGCAGCTTGCACAGGTTGATCTCCTTATCACTGTCGGAAAAAACTTGAGAATCTAGCAACAGATCTACGGCATATCCGGTATTTCTCCTATGGATCTCCGGTCTGGGAAATTCTGTCATGATCTCTTTGATGTTTTCTTCGGAAGATAATTCCGAACGAAGTGTACGGTATATTTTACCCTCAAGAGTATCGGCAGCTGCCTTTTCTTCGAAATCATTTTTAGTAATTGATTCGAAAACCACTACCTCCCCGTCCGACAATACTGTTTTAAGCCGAACTACCTTATCCCTTGTAACTCCGTATTTGATAGAGGTCGTGCCACTGCTGTTGTTGCCTACCATCCCTCCTATCATACACCTGTTAGAAGTGGACGTATTGGGGCCGAAGAACAGTCCGTACGGCAGCAGGTACTCGTTTAACTCATCGCGAATTACGCCAGGTTGTACGGTAACTGTCTTATTTACCACATCCAGGTCGAGGATGGAATTCAAATACCGGGAAACGTCCACAACTATTCCGCTCCCCACACACTGACCTGCCAGTGAGGTACCGGCGGCCCTGGGAATAAGTGAAACCCCTTCGGCAGTAGCAAATTTAACCAGATGGATGATATCTGCTTCAGTTTTAGGGAATGCAACGGCTTCGGGCAATTTTCGATACACGGAGGCATCGGTAGCGTAAAGTTTTTTATGCAGGGAATCCTGGTGAACTTCACCATCTAATTTCTCGGCAAGGTCTTTCAGTGCTTTATTCATAGTACTTCAGTAAAGGTATAATACTCCCTTAACATATTTAACAAAAGATTTAAAAAAGCCAATCAAAGCTTGGGGAAACATTAACAATACCCAAGTCAATAAACCCGTTAATTTGTGACAAACTAAATCGATAACTATGAAAAAAACACTGCTTGCCTTATTTGCGATTGTTAGTATAAGTTTTTCCATGTCAGCCCAACGAGTGGCCGATAACGCCCTGGGGGTTCGAATTGGAGATAACGACGGTTTTTCAACCGAATTGAACTACCAACGCGCATTAAATGAAGACAACCGACTGGAATTTGGTCTTGCCTGGAGAAGTAATGATGATATTTCAGCTTTTAAACTTACCGGATTGTATCAATGGGTTTGGCTTATCGACGGAGGCTTTAACTGGTATGCCGGTGTTGGTGGTGGAGTTGGCCAGGTAGATTTCGACGATGATTTCCCCGGAGATCCCGATTCTGAAACCTTCCTGTTCGCAGCCGGAGACATAGGTATTGAGTACAACTTCGATATTCCGCTGTTGCTTTCGTTGGATTTCAGACCAGAATTCGGCTTTGGCGATTACAGGGACGATCTCGACTTCGACATAGCCCTTGGAATAAGATATCAGTTCTAAAAACTATAAAAAATCATATAACCCTCCTTCCCGGAGGGTTTTTTTATGTACAGTTTCAAGTAAAATCCTTAATATTAAGTAATTAATTATTCGGAACTTTATCGATATTTCTTAGAATTGCATTATGGACACAGAGTATATCGACATCCACTGCCACCCTTCTCTTAAACCATACAGTAAAAGTTTTAAGTACACTCCTCCTAAACGCAATGCACTCGACGCCGGGAGAAAGAATTCCATCTGGCATTATAGCCCGCCCACCGTACTTGAGAAATTCGTCAACAGAATGGTAACGCTTACCAAGTTTACCCAGACGGATCTCACCGCCCTGGCAAAGGCAAAATCCAAAGTGGTGATCGTGAGTCTGTATCCCTTCGAAAAGCACTTCCTTAGCAAGCGCTTAGTTGGCTGGAAAGGCCTTACAGACCTGCTGGTAAATCTTGCAGCCAGCGTAAGTCAGAGCCGAATCGACCACGTGTTAAGACATACCGACTACTTCGAAGACCTTGAAGACGAATATAGTTTCTACCTGCAACTGCACAACCAGGTGCAGAAACTAGATGAAGTTTATTATACCTACCGACTTGTAAAAAACTATTCGGAAATCGAGGCCAATTTGCAATGCGAAACTCCCAACAGGAAAATTATAAACATAGTGCTGAGCATAGAAGGAGGTCATGCCTTTAACAGCGGGCTCGACATGCTGAAAGACACTGCAAACCCGGTGGAGATCAAACAAAATGTTCAAGAGGTAAAGAACTGGGTACACAGGCCCCTTTTTCTAACGCTCGCACATCATTTCTATAATGAATTATGCGGCCATGCAAGAAGTATCAGTATAGGGGCTTTAAAAGGCAATCAGAATCGCGGCCTGGGAACTGGAATTACCCCTCTGGGGTTTGAAGTGATTGAGCTTTTACTGGATAATACGAACGGAAGGCGAATTCCAATAGACGTTAAACACATGAGTAAAGACGCCCGTAAAAGCTATTACGGTCTGCTGGATACTACTTATGTACAGGAAAATATTCCGGTAATAGCGAGTCACGGAGCAGCGAATGGTATGAGGTCTATAGTACAGGATGACAAAACCGACTATCCCGAACGGGCCGGGCAGTTCAATGATATCGCCATCAACTTCTACGACGATGAATTTGTGAGGATCGCAAAGAGTAATGGTATTTTCGGGATTCAGTTGGATGAGCGACGAATCGGGAGTCCAAAGGCCATTCGCGAATCGAAGATCTATTTTCCCAATAAGCGTAAACAACTTCAGAAAAAATCGGTACTCGTATGGCGACAAATAGAGCATGTAGCTGAAGTATTGGATTCAAATGGGCTGTTTTGCTGGGGAATACAATGTATCGGAAGTGATTTCGATGGGATAGTAGATCCCATAAACGGTTTTTGGACAGCCGAAAACATAAAAGACCTGGGGGAAGAACTATTAAATCGTGCGCGCGAATATCTCGATGACAACAGGCACAAACTTCAAAGTTTTAATCAAATATCTTCAGAAGCTGTTGTTGAACGGGTCCTTAGGCTGAACGCATTGGAGTTTATTCGAAGAACCTATTAATTCTTCGTCCCGCGCTTAAAATTCACCGGCAGATCGGTTCGTTTGAATTTTATCAGAACAAAAGGAGAGGTAATCACAGTTATGGCATAATCGTCTGCCGCCGGGGCAGCTGTCTTTAATGTTACTTCAACCTTATCCTCGAATAAAGTCACTTTATCGGCATCAATGGTGTACCCGCCTGTAGATTGATTTCCCATAGTGTAAAAGAAGAGTTCCTCGGTTGCAAAATCGACCTGTGGTACGTCCAGGCCGGGCATGCGGGTAGTATTAATCTTTGCGAATAAAGCCTGCAATTCTTCTTCCGATCGTATCGACTTTGCTGTCTCATCGTCGTGGTTGGAATGATTATCCTGCATCAGGGTTTCAAACTTCAGGGATTTTCCCTTGTTGCCGGAATTGTTCGATCGATCCGAGGACGACCCGCAACTGCTAACAGTTATCAATAGTATCATGCTCAGTACTAAACTAGACCTGAACCAAATGCGACATTGCTTTTTCATATAATTCTTCATATTTAGGCACTATTAGTTTTGTATCGAATTTGGCAGCAACCTCTTTAGCCTGTTTCTTGAATTTTTCGAGTTCGGAGGACGATGATAGAATAGAAATTGCATTCTGAGCCATATCGTCAATATCGCCTACTTTACTCAAATAGCCGCTAATTCCGTGTTCGTTGACTTCCGGAAGTCCGCCCGTATCGGACGAAATAACCGGCACACCGCTGGCCATTGCCTCCAGGGCTGCCAAACCAAAGCTTTCTTTCTCTGAAGGT
This sequence comes from Pukyongia sp., assembly GCA_030148705.1. Lineage (GTDB taxonomy): Bacteria > Bacteroidota > Bacteroidia > Flavobacteriales > Flavobacteriaceae > Pukyongia. The sequence continues at coordinate 23,009 of JASBSY010000001.1, read as the reverse complement.
AATAAAAACAAATCGCTAAAGCAAAGTATCTTGCCCACTTCGTTGGAGTTTCCAAGGAAGGCAACCTGTTCGTGAATGCCTTTCTGAATGCACATGGATTCCATGGCACTTTTATCAGGTCCGTCCCCAACGATAAGGAGTCGGGAAGGTATTTTCTTGTTAATCCTATCGAAGATCTCAATCACGTCGAAGGTGCGTTTTACCGGCCGGAGATTACTAATATGCGTGATTATACGCTCGTGAGGCTCGGCCATGAGTTCACGCTGACAATCGGTATAAGGATTAACGTGCTTTGAAATGTCGATAAAGTTGGGCACCACATCTATCTCGTTTGTAATATTGAACAAACGCAGCGTGTCGTCTTTCAAGCTTTGTGAAACTGAGGTCACTACATCGCTGTTATTAATGCTGAAGGTTACTGCGGGTTTATAGAACGGATGGTTACCAACAAGGGTGATATCGGTTCCGTGCAAGGTAGTGACCATTGGAACGTTAATGCCCTCGGCCTGCAACATCTGCTTTGCCATAAAGCCCGCATAAGCATGGGGAATAGCGTAATGCACATGTAACAGGTCTATCTTGTAGAGTTTCACCATATCCACCAGTTTGCTGGATAAGGCCAATTCGTATGGCTGGTAGTGAAACAAGGGGTAATCCGGTACCGATACTTCGTGATAGTGTATATGGTGGGAGATCAATTCGAGCCGCACCGGCTGTTTATAAGTTATAAAGTGTACCTCATGCCCGTGTTCGGCCAGGGATATTCCCAATTCGGTTGCAACCACACCACTACCTCCGAAGGTAGGATAACATACTATTCCAATTTTCATCTTTTAATCTTTTGAATAATCAATAGCTTCATAAATCGCTTCCTGTATAAGGCTTCGCAAATCGGATTTGATCAACCCGCGGTTGTCGGCCGAAGGAAATGTTCTGTTCGATAAGAACACATAAACGATTTCCTGTTCAGGATCTGCCCATGTAAAGGTACCTGTAAATCCGCTATGACCAAAACTCGTCATTGAAACACATCCACAGGTAGGACCCGATTCTCCCAATTGGGGCTTGTCGAAGCCTACTCCCCTTCTAACCTGCCTGTCACAATAATGACACGTATTAAAAAGATCGAGAGTCTCCGGGTTAAAGAAGCGCTTTCCGCCGTAAAATCCTTTCCACAGATACATCTGCATGATTTTTGCTACATCGTTGGCATTGCTGAATAATCCTGCGTGGCCTCCTACTCCGCCCAACATTGCTGCTCCTTGGTCGTGAACATACCCCTGAACTTTCTGCATTCTGAAATAATTATCCATCTCGGTAGGTGGAATTTCATCTTTCGAAAATTCGGCCAGGGGGTTGTAGGTAGTATAATTCGCTCCTAACGGCTCATAAAGCTCGCGCTGCGTAAGTCGGTCTAAAGTAGTTCCGTAAAACTCTTCCAGGTATTTTTTCAGAATATAATACGGTAAGTCGCTATATTTATAGGTTTGTCGTTTTAAGAGTTCGCTGTCCCGGATTTCGGTATAGATGCTGTCCCGATAGTCTTCCCGCATATAAAAGTCTTCTGCCACTTTGATATTGAAATCATCGGTGGGGACATTAGAATAAAACCGGGCAGCGGGTTTTTTTGTTAGCGAATCGAGGGTTTTTATATAGAAAGGGATCCAGGCGGTAAAGCGGGCATAATGCGACAGCATTTCCTTTAAAGTAACATTCCTCTTATTGGAATTCTTGTACTCCGGCAGCATTTCAGACAATTTGGTGTCCATGCTTAAAACATCCCTGTCCACAAGTTGCATGATCATTGGTAAGGTGGCAAGGATCTTCGTGAGGGAGGCAAGATCGTAGATATCAGTCTCCTTTACGGCTATATCTTTCGACTGCTCGTGATGACCAAAACTCTTATTATAAATTACTTTTCCCTTGCGGGCCACCAGGACTTGCGCACCCGGATACATTCCTTCATTTATACCGGCCAGGGCAAGCGAATCGATCTTTTTAAGTTTGTAACTGTTTACCCCCACACTTTCGGGAGTGCCGTATTGCAATCGCCTTAAAGCTTTGGTGCGTAAGTGAGTGTTGAGCGGAAAATCCTTCCCCAGAGATACCGGCAATTTGCCATTTGCTTCTCTTGCACCGAAAATAAGCTGGGCCGATAGTTGTTGAGCGACCTCACTGTTTTGATACGACATCACGATGCCCTCGAAGTTGGCAGAACTGTCAAGGTCGAGCATTGCATAAGGCCGTGCAAAGATATTTAGGATCACGGTATTGGTTCGTGCTATTTCGTACAACCAGACCAGTTCCTTATCTCCGAATTTATAATCTTTCCAGGGATTGTCGTTCGACTTATGAAACCCTATGATCACATAATTGTAATTCTTTAGCGTCTCAATGTAGGCATCCAGGCTGCTTTCCCGAACCCATTCCACATCTCCGTATTTCTTTAACTGATCGAGAAAGGCACTGCCGTCGTCATCGCCAAGATTGACATAAGCAATTCTCTTTTTCTGAAGATCCTTGATGGGAAGGATCGCCTGGTCGTTCTTTAAAATGGTGATAGCTTCTCCCATTGCTTCTTCATACAGGGCGCTGTCCACTACCGAATTAAGATCTTCGTAAATATAGGCCGTGCTCACAGGTTTATATCTATTCAGCCCAACCATGTATTTTGCATAGAGGATTTTCTTTACGCTATGGGCTAATCGCTCTTCGGAAATGATCTGTTCCCGGTAAGCGTTCACCAGTAATTCATGGGCTTTTGGAATATCTTCTGAAATTAAAAGCACATCGTTCCCTGCCATAAAAGCGGCCAGGTCGATTTCTCCCGGGCTTTTGAAATCGGCCGCGCCTTTCATATTAAGGGCATCGGTGAAGATTAATCCATTAAATCCAAGTTCGCCCTTTAGTATATCGGTTACAATGCTCTTTGAAAGCGACGAGGGGTAGTTGTATTGTTTTTCCAGCGACGGAACATTAAGATGCGCCACCATCACACTGCTAAGCCCTGCATTGATGAGTCTCCGATACGGGTATAGCTCCACGCTGTCGATGCGTTCCTTTGTAAAATTGATCGTTGGGAGGGTTTTATGCGAATCGGTATCGGTATCGCCGTGACCGGGAAAGTGTTTCGCATTAGCCAGCACACCGGCGCGCTGCATTCCTTTCATAAACGCAAGTGATTTGGAGGTGACATTTTCTTTATCTTCTCCGAAGGATCTGTTTCCTATAATGGGGTTCTTCGGGTTTGTATTGATATCTACAACCGGGGCGAAATTAATATGTACGCCCAGCCTTTTTGAATGCTCCCCTATTCGATGTCCCACACGTTCAACGATGCGGTCGTCGGTGATGGCACCGAGGGTCATATTCCATGGATATGCAAAGGTGGAATCCAGTCGCATTGCCAGGCCCCATTCGGCATCCATCCCTATTAGTAAAGGCACTTCAGCCAATTCCTGGAATTCGTTATTGAGTTTCGCCTGTCGTTTGGGGCCTCCCTTGGAGAAAATAACGCCACCGATATAATAATTTTCTATCAGCGCCTTTACTTTGTCGGATTTTGAAGTGGGATCACTGGAAAATACGTCAACCATGAACAACTGCCCAATTTTTTCCTGTAGCGACATTTTACCATAGATGCTGTCGACCCATTTCTTTTGGTTTTCAAAATCTTTTTCGACAATTAGCGGACTAATTTGCTGTGCATATGCAGACAGGCATGAAACTGCAAAAAGTGAGGTTAGAAGCAATTTTTTCATAAAACAAAGGTTACAAAAACTATGCTAAAAATCGACTGTGCCAACTTTCTTTTGCAGGGACTTCCCAATGTTCAAGATATTCTGCTTTGGTGTTTACCAGGTTGTTGAAGACCACGGTATTAGGGGATACGGATTTGGCTTTTGCCATTTTCTTAAAATCGCTTAAGGACTTGTACGCGATGTATGGCCCGTTGTAAAAGGTTACATTCATCTTGTCTAGCAGGTCGATATCGAACAGTTGTTCCAGGGATTGAATGAATCTCACTGAACTATCGATACTACAGCCGGAAGCCGAAGCATTTTCCTGGTTTAATCCAATAACCAAAAATCGCTGATATTTTATCTCAAATCCTGCCTCCAGATTGGCTCCATGAGCCGTCCATTGCGTTAAGAAATGGGCAGTTTTATCTGAAATGGTAGCTACTTCTTCTTCGCTTAGTTTGCGATTGGCCTGATACACCCAGATTCTAGAGTCGTCTGGTAAATTTTTAAAATCCGTCAACATATATTATAGTTCATCAGCATTAGCAATCATTTCGGCCACATCCATAACAGCCACTTCCTGTTCCTTGTGTTTGGCTTTTACTCCATCGGTCATCATCGTATTGCAGAAGGGACATCCCGCAGCAATTACTTCCGGTTTAATTTCGAGTGCTTCCTCGGTGCGTTCCACATTGATATCCTTGATTCCCGGTTCGGGCTCTTTGAACATTTGTGCGCCCCCGGCGCCACAGCACAGTCCTTTGGTCTTGCACCTGCGCATTTCAACGAGTTCTACTTCAAGTTTTTCCAGAAGTTCGCGTGGAGCTTCATATTCGCCATTGGCACGCCCAAGATAACAAGGGTCATGAAAGGTGATTCGCTTGCCTTTAAATTTCCCTCCTTCAATTTTTAATCGTCCTTCATTCAATAAAGACTTTAGGAATTGGGTGTGGTGTATTACTTCATAGCTGCCGCCCAGTCCCGGATATTCGTTTTTTATCGTATTAAAGCAATGCGGACAGGCCGTAACGATCTTTTTGATCTCGTAGCCGTTCAAAACCTGTATATTCATCATGGCCTGCATCTGAAACAGGAATTCGTTTCCTGCACGTTTGGCCGGATCACCCGTACAGCTCTCCTCTGTTCCCAAAACGGCAAAATCTACTTTAGCATTGGTAAGTAATTTTACGAATGCTTTGGTGATCTTTTTGGCCCTATCGTCGAAACTTCCCGCACATCCAACCCAGAACAGCACTTCAGGCTGTTTGCCCTGGGCTATATATTCTGCCATTGTTGGTACATGTATCTGCTCACTCATAGTTTAATCTTTAAATACCTGTATGGTAACTTCTTTTTTCACGAGATCGGTAAATTTCCCCTTGTAACGGGTTGCTTTTACCAGATGGTTGTCCACCCAGTGATAATTGCCGCCTCGAGGTTTACCCATCAGCAGAGAATGGTATTTAAAACCATGCTCTTCTAACCATTTTTCGGTAACTTCCCTATGATCTTCGGTGCGGGATGTAAAAAAGCATATCAGGTGACCTTCATCATACCACTTATTAAGCGTGTTTAACGCATCGGGAAAGGGCTTACAACGCGCCATCCGTTCCGGCTGCTCATTGGGTACATCCTCGGTAATGGTACCGTCTATATCGATCAGGTAATTCTTAATTCCCGAGGGTAATACCGGACTAACCTGTTCTCCCTGTTCTACCTTTTCGTGCAATAATTTTTCCGCCTCTTCCTTTTTCATTTAAGCTTCATTTTTCCAGTTTAATCGATCCATTTGATTATATGGCCACGGAGCCCCGTTATTCTCGATATTCGTCATAGCGATGTTAAGTTCGTTGGGTGCTGCCGATTGCTCCATGACCAGGAACTGCCTCATGTCCATAATGATCGACAAAGGATCTATGCTTACCGGGCAGGCCTGAACACAAGCATTACAGGTGGTACAAGCCCACAACTCCTCACGGGTAATATAGTCGTCAAGTAACTGTTTTCCGTCAGGCTTAAATTCGCCGTTCTTTTCAATATTCTTCCCTATTTCCTCCAGGCGGTCGCGAGTATCCATCATAATTTTCCTGGGGGATAGTTTCTTCCCTGTTATAGATGCAGGGCATTCACTGGTGCATCGTCCGCATTCGGTGCAGGTGTAAGCTGCCAGAAGTTGGATCCTACTGAGGTCTGTTGCATCGCTGGCCCCGAATTTTGCCGGTGCCTCGGCCCCTTCGGCAGGAGCTGCATAGGGATCTGCGGCCGGGTCCATCATTAATTCAACTTCTTTGGTTACCGAATCGAGATTCCTGAATTTTCCCTTGGGAACTATTTTGCCGTAATACACATTCGGAAATGCGAGTATGATATGCAAATGCTTGCTGAAGTACAGGTAGTTCAGGAATACCAGGATGCCAATGATATGCAACCACCAGGCAGTACGCTCTATCAGGATCAGGGTTTGTTCAGAAAAATTTTCCAAAATTGGAAACAGGTGAATGCTCACCGGGAACATACCTGCCTCGGTATAGTGTTCAGAACCCATGTCCTGCAGCATATGATCGGCACCGTTCATAATAAGGAACAGCAGCATGAGCACCATTTCAAAATAGAGGATATAATTCGCATCATTCTTCGGCCAGCCTTTTAAATCGGGAGAGATAAAGCGTTGAATTCGCTGAATGTTTCTCCGGATCCAGAAAACGATTACAGCTACCAGCACCAGCAGTGCCAGAATTTCGAAGGAAGCGATGAGATAGTCGTAAACCGGGCCCAGAAATGAGAGAACTCTATGGGTGCCAAACAGCCCGTCGATAATAATTTCAAGGACTTCGATATTTATAATCACAAAACCTACATAAACGATAATATGCATGAGTCCTGAAACCGGTCGCACCACCATTTTAGATTGTCCAAGCGCTATCCGAAGTACATTCCCCCAGCGTTCTCCACGGTTTCCCGAGGTATCTACTTCATGCCCCAGTTTAACATTCCGGATGATCTTTCTGATATTCATCGTAAAGTAGCCAATACCGACTATCAGTACTAGGAAGAAAATGATATTCGGGAGGTATTGCATAACTATTCCTGATTTTCGTCCGGTTTTTCGTAAGGTTTAGGCCGTTTTCCGAAAAGGGAAAAATGAACATAGCGTTTGGGATTCAGTTTCATATCCTGCAGTAGTTGTTCCAGCTGAAGAGAGGCACCGGACAGGTTTTCGTACAATTGCTCGTCATTGAGTAATTTACCTACGCTTCCATCACCGTTTTCAATTCGCGCAGCGATGTCATCAAAACGGGTTGTAATACTTTCAAGGTTATTGATAATCTCCCCTACCTCTATTTGTGCCAGGGTATCTGAAAGTCGGGAGAAATTCTCCATGGAAGAATCCAGGTTGGTAAGCGCGCTGCCAATCTTTCCTTCATTTTCCCGCAATAGCGAGTTTAGTGTGGTTGAAGCTCCTTTGAACTGGGCAGCAGTTGCATTTAGATTTGCGAAGGTACCTTTCAGGTTATTACGGGTGTCTTCATCCAGGACATCGGTTAGATTTATCAGTAAGGAATCCAGGCTGGTCAGAGTTGCCTGTACCTTGGCTTCCAGTGGTGCCAATTTACCTGTTACCTGATCCAGTATGCCCTGCTGTATGTCGCCCCGCAGCGTATCCCCAGGTTGGGCGATATTGTTCGGTTCGTACACAGGCAGGATTCCCAGGTTATTTCCGCCGATAAAACTGCTGCTGTAGATCTGCACCACGCTGTTCCTGGAAAACTTAAAGTCTTTTTCCAACTGGAATGCAACCACCAGTTTTCCGTTACTGTCTGCAAAATCGATGGATTGAACCTTACCCACCTTTAAACCGTTTATGGTTACAGGCGCTGAAGGCGACAAACCTTCCACATTATCGTATTTTACGTAAAAAATACTCTGTTTTTCGAAGATGTTACTGCCTTTCAAGAAGCTGTAACCAAAGATAAAGAGCAGAATGGTGACTATTGCTAGAATGCCGGTTTTTAGTTCTCTGGATAGTTTCAAAAGGCAGATTTTTGGTTACGAACAAAGTTAGAGATAAATCTACAAATACTCCTTTAATTGTCGCCCGATTTTAACACTTCCGAAAGTTTTCGCTTCTTCCCGTCTTTAAATGCCACCACATAACAGGACGAATACCCCTTTTCCTGAGCAAAGGTCTTCATTAACTGTATTTTGTTGTAATCGGAGGTTTCGCCGTAATAGTACTTGTACAAGCCGTCTTCTTTTTTTCGGTCCACCTCTTTCAAGCCTTTGAAATTTGAGGGTTTTGTATCCAGTTTCCTGCTGCTGGCAGCAAGTTGTACCCTGAAGGTAACCCCCTCATAGTTCTTTTCCTGGGTTTCATCTATGGCCTTATCTACTTCTTCCTGGGTAATCACCGGATTCTGCGAATTTGTAGTCGTAAGGCTTAGGTTTTTGATATAGGTTAGAATCCCTTCAGCAATACTTACGGCCATTTCAGTTTGTCCTTTTTTGGAATTCAGATAAGCACCTTCACTTTTATTTGTAAGAAACCCGGTTTCTACCAAAACACTGGGCATATAACTTTGATGAAGCACAATAAAACCGGCCTGCTTCACACTCCTGTCCTTTCGGTGTAGTTTGTTGGTGAAATTATTCTGAATCAAACTTGCAAGCATAATACTCTGGTCGAGGTATTCTTCCTGCATAAGCGTAAGCCCTATAAAAGACTCTGGCGAACTGGGGTCGTAGCCGGCATATCGCTCCTTGTAGTTCTCTTCAAGAAAGATTACCTCATTCTCCCGTTTCGCTACTTCGAGATTCCGTTGGTTTGCGTGTAACCCGAGCACAAAGGTCTCTGTCCCGGAGGCATCACTGTGGTGAGCGTTGCAGTGTACCGAAACAAAAAGGTCTGCATCGGCCCGATTGGCGATGGCCCCTCGCTCCCACAAATCTATGAATACGTCGGACTTGCGGGTATAGATCACTTTGATATTGCCGCTCTTTTCGAGTATTTTCCCTATTTCCAACACGATGTTAAGGGCAATATCCTTTTCCTTATATCCGTTTCCTGTGTTACCACTGTCATGGCCTCCATGCCCCGCATCCAGCACCACGACAAACTGTTTTGTGGATGCATCCCCGGAGGACTTATAGGCAGTAAGTGAAATGGCTGCCGATAAAAGAAACAGGACTGATAAAATCTTAAGCTGCATATGCTAATTAACGTATGTTAAACATTGATATTTTAAAATTCCGTTTTTAAAACCTGACATAAAAAATATGCTTAATTTTGAGTTTTCAAAAACTAAGCCAAACGGGTAAGGCAATTACACCTATACAAAGAAAAATAAAATTGGTTTTGCATAATTCCTTTAGGAATAATTTAATTTTAAACTTTTAAACAAGTTTTCAATACATTTTAAAGGAGCTAGCCCATATAAGTATCCAAGCATTGCAAACAAGACGGCATACCTTTACGTTGCTACTTCTAATTCTGCTCAGCGGCAGCTTTAGCAGCTATTCCCAGGATATTCCACCGAAAAATAACGTGATTATCTCTTCTGAAGCGGAAGAAGACACAACAACAGTGTCTGTACGCCCTGTTATTCCTGAAACCGTCGAAGTAGTTGCCGATACGGTTAAAACCGATACTATCGTCCCACAGCCTGAATTTTTAGACGACGTGGTAGATTATTACGGGGAGGATTATGTGTATATCGATAGGCTGAACAACAAGGTCTACATGTACAACAAGGCTTTTATAGTTTATGGCGATATGCGAATTGACGCCGGCCTGATCGTACTGGACCTGAACAAGAACGAGATTTCCGCCAAAGGGATCGACAGTGCCGGAGTATATTCTCAAAAACCGGTTTTTGTCCAGGCCAATAATACTGCAAAACCCGATTCGCTTCGGTTTAATACCAAGTCGAAAAAAGCGATCGTCTACAACACCCGCGCCGAGCACGGTGGTATTATTACTTTAACAGAAGTCACCCGAAAGGAGAACGATTCGGTTTATTTCCTTCGGAATGTGAAATTCACCACTTCAAAAAACATAGACGATCCCGAATATTACTTTTACACCCGGAAAGCCAAATTCGTTCCGCAGAAGAAGGTGGTTACCGGCTTAACCAATATGTACATTGCGGATGTACCTACCCCGGTGGGGCTGCCATTCGCCTACTTTCCCCTAACGGAAGACCGTACCAGTGGATTCATTATACCAACCATAGGTGACAATAATAACAGGGGGTTTTTCTTTCAGAATGGCGGGTATTACTTTGCCGTTAACGATTATCTCGATCTCACTTTATTGGGCGATTATTACACCAACGGAAGTTACGGGCTCAGGGGTGAGTCTTCCTATGCCCTGAGATACAGGTTCAGAGGTAATGTAAGTGTTCGCTACGAAAACCTCATAAACAGCGAACGCGGGTTCCCGGACTTCAGCCAGAGTTCGGTATATAACATCCGCTGGTCGCATACCCAGGATGCCAAGGCCAACCCGTCGTCGCGCTTTGCCGCCTCTGTAAACCTTGGTAGCAGCCGGTATTTCCAGCAGTCGATAAACCAGGTAAACAACGCCAGCGCCCTGGTTAATACGCTTAATTCGTCGGTGTCCTATTCCAAAACCTTTGAAACCGAGCCCCAGGTCAACTTTACCCTGGCCGGTACCCATACACAGAACACCAACACCCAGGCCATCAGTATGTCACTGCCGAATCTGAACGCCAGTGTGTCCAGGATCTTTCCCTTTGCACCCAAAAGCGGGACCAAAAAAGGCATCATTGAAAACATTAACTTCCAGTACGATGTCTCGGCCGAAAACCGCATTCAAACTGTAGATTCGTTGTTCTTTAAATCTGAAATGTTCGAGGATGCCCAGATTGGGGCAAGGCATTCTATCCCGGTTAGCACCAACTTCAAGATCTTCGATTACCTCAGTGCTACTGCAAGCTCGGGTATTACTGAAACCTGGGTGCTTAAGACAACCGACCAATTTTACGATCCCAATGCAAACGACGGTGCAGGCGCGGTGGTAACCGATACAATTCCCGGCTTCGACCGCTATCTTACCTATAATTTTTCAACCAGTCTGGGAACAACCCTTTACGGCCTGTTCGATTTTGGCGCTGAACGAAAGGTTCAGGCTATTCGCCACGTAATGCGACCCTCGGTGGCTTATAACATCAATCCGGGTTTCGACCAGTATTATGAAGAATATACCATTCCGTCGGCAGACCCGGAGATAAATGATGAAGTGGTGGCCTATTCCAGATTTCAGAACACCTTGTACGGCCCTCCCGGACAGAATTTCGCCAGTTCCATCAGTTTGTCGCTGAGCAATACCCTCGAGGCTAAGGTTCGGGACAAAGACACAACCGCCGTAGAACCCAGGAAGGTTGTTTTGCTGAACAACCTGAACTTCAGCACAGCTTATAACCTGGCCGGGGATTCCTTGCGCTGGAACCCGCTCCGATTCTCAGGTAGTATTCCCATAATAAAAAAGCTGGATTTTAACTTCAACGGAAGTCTTGATCCCTATGCCCTTAACAGCAGTAATCAGCGTATTGAAGAGTGGAATATCGATAATGGCGGTAGTCTCTTCCGACTTACCAATGCCAATATCAGTTTTAACTACGCCTTCTCCAGCAAGGATTTTGAGAGTGATGAAGACGATCAGAGAAGGCTCGACAATGAAACATTCAGGAACGGCGGACGACCCGATGATCTTTTCGGTGACTCCCAAAGTTTGAACGACAGGGCACTTACAAGGGATGACGAGAACGAAGCTGAAAAGAATATCGACTGGTATAATTTTTCCATTCCCTGGGACCTGAGAGTAGCGTATACCATGACCTATTCGAATAACAGGCGGGAGAACGAGATTTCCTCTCAGTCCATAATGTTCAGCTCCAATTTACAGCTCTCGCCCAGATGGCAGGTTGGTGTCTCGTCTGGTTACGATTTTAAGAACAAAGGGGTAACCCTAACTCAGTTCAGGTTTGTAAGGGATCTGGAGAGCTGGGAACTCCGTTTTAACTGGGCTCCTATTGGCAGCATTAACACGTCCTGGTATTTCTTCGTCGGAATAAAATCATCGGTGCTCAGCGATCTGAAATGGGACAAACGAAGAGAGCCGGACCGCAACTTGTAAATCTATATATTCAAATGAAAAAAATAATCAATACCAAGCACGCCCCTGCCCCTATCGGCCCGTACAACCAGGCTGTGCTAAAAGGCGATATGCTTTTCACCTCCGGACAGATCGCTATCGATCCCACTTCAGGTGAATTGGTAACAGGCAACATCACAGAGGAAACTACCATGGTAATGGAAAATATGAAAGCCGTGCTGGATGCTGCAGGAATGACCTTTGAAAATGTGCTTAAAACCTCCATTTTTATTAGTGACATGAAGAATTTTTCGGAAATCAATTTGGTTTACGGAAAGTACTTCGATGAAGCCAACGCTCCGGCACGGGAAACCGTGGAGGTAGCAAACCTGCCAAAGTATGTAAACGTGGAAATTTCGATGATCGCGTCCCGTTAATCCTCTTCCTGCTTTATTGCCTGTGGATTGAAGTCAATAGGAATGGTATTGTCGTCCGGAATAACCGGGAGGGAATTTTCAGATTCGAGAGTGAGTTTTCTGTTGAACAATTTATTCACCAGTTCCCGGAAGGTATTAAAATCGACCGAATACGATATTCCCGCTCCCTGTTCAAAGATCTGGTCCTCACCAATAAACTGTATGTCGGCCTGGCGGTTAAAGAAATTGATACGTAAGGAACCGTCTTCGTTTACCAGCCACTGCACCTCTATATCGCCGGCCACGGCTGTTTCATTGATCCCGCCCACCGGCACACCTACTTTTCCGTTTATCAGGATGCGTTCATTGATCTGGGTTGTAAGGGTGATGCCAATCTGATCGCTGATATCCTGGTCCGGAAGGTTCTGGCCGGGAGTATAATCGAGACCAACGACGAATTTATTGTCCTGGTCGGCAAAGATATCGTTTACAATACCCGCCACACTTTCGGCAACCAGGGAGCTGGAAAAGCTGCCTGCACCTCTGAAGCTATCACTTACAAAAGAACCGGTTGCAAGCAGGAATAAGGCCTGGGTCTCCCGCTGATCGCGGTTTTGCAATTTATAATCCAGTTCGCTTCGAACGGTAGAAGTCGTCCTCGGAAAATCAATGCGGAAGTCAATATTCGGCTGAATGAGTTCACCGGTAAGGTCGATAAGCACTTCAACCGGAATTTTTCGATTAATCGACGGATTATCCAATAAGATGGAAGGATTCGCATTAGTGAGGTATTTTGCGGTAAGATCCAGTCGCGCACGTTCAGGGATACCGTCCCAGGTTATATTTCCTCCCTGTACTACTTCAAATTCCTTCTGAACCAAGCCCCCGTATCGGAAATCGTATTTTCCTTCAATAACGAGGAAGTCACCCCACATCCTGAATTTTCCCAGGGTATTTATTTCGATAAGCAGGATACCGGCTCCCCTCCCTATAAGTCGTGAATCATTAACCTGGTCGACCACCACCTCCACTTCGGCATTTTCATTAATATCGAGTTCGAAATTCAGCGAAAGCCCTTTAATATCTTCAGCAACGATGGACTCCCCGCTAATTCTCGCTGCCTTTTCTTCAGGTGAAAGGAAGCGGATAAACGAATTATCCCCAATAGATTCTGTGTCGCTCAGGGGGATCTTGAAGCTGGTGCCTTCTTCAGTGGTAGCCACCACGTCGATCACGAGTTCTTCCACAGGGCCGCTTATATCGGCTGTTCCACTGATAAAGGCAGTGCCGTAATACAAGGCTTCTTCGTCCGGCGGGGTATCGAGTACCAGTAAACGGTCTGTGGAGATATCGAGGTTCAACTCCCAGCTGCCAAAATCCACGTGGGTGGCATTTCCCCTAAGCATTCCAACAGTGTTGTATTTGGTGTCGGTAATTTGAGTGCCTCCGGCGATCTCGAACTTGTTTTTTGTAACAGTGATGCGGGTATTGTCCTCCAGGTTGAAATCGGTGTTGAGATACGGGATTTTCATACCGCTGTCTTCCAGTACAAAGTTCCCCAGAATGTTTGGGGATTTATAGTTACCTGAAACCCTGGCATTCCCTGAAATATAGCCTCGGATATCCGAGATCACGTCGGCTCCAAACGGGCTAAAAGCCATCATATTAAAATTATTGAGTTCGATATTAAGGTCTATGGTAGGCCGATCGGTGGAAACATCTATAGCTCCAACGGCATTTATCGATTTTAGGTTGTTATTGGTAAGCGTTGTATTAATGTCGTAACGTGTTAAGGATTCGTTACCTCTCACCTGCAGATCCAGGTTACCAAATTCAACTCCGTTTATGGCTACCCCATCTATGGTAACTTCCGAATGTGGATAGTATGCACCTCTTTTCTGAATAAAGTTCAACCTTCCGTTAACCACCCCCTGAAGGTCGAGGCTGTCGATGTCGGGTGCTACGCTTCCAAGGTGTACGTTGTCGAACTGTAATTTCAGGTCCTTATAGGTCGAATCCCGAATGGATCCGGCAAACCGAATGTACTCGTCATTGTGATTCAGCACCAACGAATCCACCAGGATGTTCTTGTAGTTATCGTCGAAAGTAATCTTGTTCAGGTTATTGTTCTTCTCATTGATAAACCAAACATTATTGTTGTATGTGATCTCCGATTTCTTAACTCCCACAACCGACTTACCATTGGGGTTTATAGTGTGATAAAGCGACAGGTTAAACAGGTCCTTATCCCCCGACCCTCCTTTAAACTTGGATTTAATGTAAAGAGTGTCCTGCAGGGTCTTGTTGATGATGTTGATATCGGTAAGGTCGTATTTCCCGGCATCCAGAGAATCGATCGATATATAGGTGTTGAAAAGCGGGTTGTCGTTATCCACCTGTACGTTGATATTGGAAAGATAGTTGTCGAACACAATAATTTCGGGCGATCGGAAGTCCAACTGAAATTTCGATTCATCTGAAGACACAGAACCCTTAATTCGCGTGTTTTCACCGAATTGCAGCTGAGGAACAAAGACTTCGACCAGTTTGTTGTAAATATCGAACTCGTAGTCTATATACTGATTATTGGTAACCTCAATCGGAATATAATTGGCATAGATGTTTCCAACGCCGTTTCGGAACAGATTAGGCACATCCTCTATGAGGAATTCTCCTGAAATCTGCCCGTTAATGATATCGGGCGAATTGATCTCTATGGTCCGAACAGGGCCTTCAAATGTAGAGATGACAAGAAAGTCATCGAAGAAGAAATCGTCTTCCTCATTCTGATAAAAAGTTTCGGCGAATTCAATAGTACCTTCAAGGTCATTGATATTGGTACCATCCATATCCATGATAACCCTTCCGGCAAAAACTGCAATACTGTCTCGCGTTACCAGCTTTAGTTTATTTAACTCGGCATAATCTATATTGGCTTCAAAGTCGTATTGATTGAACTCCTTAGACACATCCACCAGGCCGTTGAAATTCATTCGAAGGTTGGGATCGTCTATGGTTAATTTCCCGTCGAACAAGGGATACCTCATATTCCCGGACAGGGTGATATTCTTATACGGATAGCCTTCAAACTCGAAGGTGGCAATCGTTCCTTCTACCCTGGTATTCACCGTGCGCTGCGAAAAACCCCTTCCATCGAAGGTGAGGTTGGCAGTTACAGGTCCCAGAGAGGGTGTTCCCACGATTTTCCCAAGATTGAATTTACTGAGGACGGCCTTTCCTTTATAGGTGGTGTTGTCGAAGTCGTCAATATTACCCATACTAAGATCTGCATCCACCGTACCGATTCTACTGTTAATTACACTTTCGGTTACTAAATCCCGGGCGGTGATCGAAGTATTGCCGTTAAAGGAAACCCTGCCTAAGGTTTTAAGTTCATTCGGGAGAACATCGCCAAGCACTCTAGGCAGCAATCTTCGCAGGTCGTAATAATCGGTGTTTATCCTGTGGTTCCTGGCATTGATATAGAACTCATCTTCAGCCTTGAAAAGATTTCTGAAATGATACTCCCCGCTAAGGCTGGAGTTACCTGTACGGATAGCGGCATCTTTCAACTGAAAGTCATTGAGAATTCCTTCCACGGTACCATCTAAATAAATAAGCTGATCCGGACCGAATTCATTGTATAGGCGGTTCAAGTCGTTAGTAGCAATAACCGTCTTCTCGAATTCGGCGAGTATTTTTACATTATTCACAAAATCGGCCAGCCCGTTCTCGGCATAGTCGAGGGTAATATTTCCCCTGATATCCGATGCTCCGGTTTGAAGTTGCATATTCCTAAACTGCATTTCTTCCAGATTGTATGAAAAATCTGCACTGAGGTTCTTTACATCGATCCCGCGTTCCATCAGCATGGAAAGCGCAATTACTTCAGCTTCAACTACAGGCCCGTCGACATTAAAATCCCGGGCCCTAAGCTGCACATTGTACAGATCGAGGATTTCAGGGGTTTCCAGGTTTTCGTCAGTGATTCTTACATGCCCGTTGCGAAGTTCCACATCATTACTGAACATTGAAAAGGGAGTAGTAGACGGCTTCCCGGTATTGAACTTTTCAGTAAAAATAAACAGGTTGTCGTCGTCTTCGCCCTTATAGGTCTTTACATAGAATTTTGCATCCTCCAGCAGAATATCTCCGAACCCCAGATCTCCTTTAATGAGGTTGGAAAAGCTAACCACATTGGTAAGTAACTGCCTGGCGTAGATGAGCGTATCGTCGTGATGATCGGCAATGTAAACCTCCCTGATATCGACTTCCCCCTTCCAGTTAAGTCCCAGGCGATCAATGGAAATAGAGGTCTTGTAAGTTTCATTAAGATTTTCGGTGACTTTCTTGGCTATCTTAGTTTGTACGGAAGGAATAGATAAAATAATGACGATGAGCAACAGCAGCAACACTATTACTACAAATGTTCGAACAATTATTTTACGTAGCTTTTTGATACGCTTTTAAAGTTTTAATTTTACACCCAATAAATGTGCCTAAAATTGAAAGACGACAAATATATCCTTGGCATCGAATCTTCCTGCGATGATACAGCCGCCGCTGTTATTAACAACGGAGTGGTACTGTCTAATGTTGTTGCAACCCAGGAAATTCACAAGGCTTATGGCGGTGTCGTCCCGGAACTTGCTTCCCGCGCTCATCAGCAAAATATAGTTCCGGTGGTCCACGAGGCTTTACGCCAAGCAAATATCGATAAAAAAGACTTAAGTGCCATAGCCTATACACAAGGGCCCGGACTTATGGGTTCCCTGCTCGTAGGAGCCTCATTTTCAAAGTCTGTGGCCATGGGACTTAATATTCCGCTGATCCCTGTAAATCATATGCAGGCTCACATCCTGGCACATTTTATTAAGTCTGAAGCCCAGACGATGCCGGAGTTTCCGTTTATTGCGCTCACCATCAGCGGAGGCCACACCCAATTGGTAAAGGTTTCGGATTATTTTAAAATGGAAATAATTGGTGAAACCCTGGACGATGCTGTTGGTGAAGCTTTTGATAAATCGGCAAAAATACTTGACCTGCCATATCCCGGCGGGCCGCTCATCGATAAATATGCACAAAAGGGTGATCCGCATCGCTTTCCATTCCCAAAACCAAAAGTAGGGCCACTGGAATTCAGTTTTAGTGGTTTAAAGACGGCAGTATTGTATTTTATTGAACGGGAGACTAAAGCCGACCCGGATTTCGTTTCTAAGAATATTGACGATATCTGTGCCGGGATTCAATTTACCATCGTGGAATACCTGATGGACAAGTTGAAGAATGCCGTTGAAGAAACCGGGATCAATCGTATAGCTATTGGCGGAGGTGTTTCGGCCAATAGCGGTATTCGAAAAGCGTTAAAGGAGGCTGAAAAAAAATACGGCTGGAAAACACATATCCCCCTGTTTGAATACTGCACCGACAACGCGGCTATGATAGCCGTGGTCGGGGAGCTGAAATTGAAACACGGCAGCATTGAAGTTACTTCAACCCTGTCGAAGGCCAGATTGAAGTTTTAACGGCTGGTACTCAACTACCGGGACGTCATTTAAAAATAATACCTAATGCAACTGTTTTTTAATTCAGAGTTAACCAAAAACGATAAACAGGTTTCTTTCAGCAAGGACGAAAGCAGGCATATTGCCAAGGTATTGCGTAAAAGCCCCGGCGACAGCCTGAGTGTTACCAACGGAAACGGACTACTTTTTAAAGCCAGCTTAACCCTGGTTTCAGCCAAACAGTGTACTGCCGAAATCGAGGCCGTAGAAGTGAGTCCGCCCCCTCCCTTTCACCTTCACATGGCCGTAGCGCCTACCAAAATGAACGATCGGTATGAATGGTTTTTGGAAAAAGCTACGGAGATAGGTATTTCCGAAATAACGCCTATTATCTGTGAGCACAGTGAGCGCAGGCAGATAAAGTACGAACGCTTCAGCAGAATAATTACAACAGCGACCAAACAGTCGCTCAGAACCTGGAAACCCCGTTTAAATGAAGCTGTGACTTTTACCGAATTTCTTTCAGAAAAAAACAAGTCCGAGCTGAATTGTATTGCCCATTGCGAATCATCGAAGAAAACGGGCCTTGAAGAACTTATCAATAAAGGAAAATCGGTATGTATTCTCATAGGGCCGGAAGGAGATTTTTCTTCAGAAGAGATTAAACTGGCGGTTGAAAAAGGGTTTCAGCCAATACATTTGGGCGAAAACAGGCTGAGAACAGAAACCGCTGCCATAGTGGCTTGTCATACGGCGGTTTTCTTAAACCAAATTAAATAGTACATTTAAACATGATGCGAACTATTTTTATGATTGTGATGATTTTGTTTACGGCTTCCACCGTAACAGCTCAGCAGGTAGCCGTTCTCAAATACGGCGGCGGCGGGGACTGGTATAGCAATCCAACAGCCCTTCCTAACCTGGTGCGATTTTGCAATGAAACTATTAGCACTTCCATAGATGCCGATACCGAAACTGTAGACCCCGGTAGTGTGGACTTGTTCAGTTATCCATTTGTGCATATGACCGGCCACGGGAATGTGTTCTTTTCTCCTGAAGAGGCCGATAATTTACGAGACTACCTTCTCAGCGGCGGGTTTCTGCATATAGATGACAATTACGGAATGGATCCTTACCTTCGGAAGGAGCTGGGTAAGGTGTTTCCCAACCATGAGCTCAAAGAATTACCGGGGGATCATCCAATCTTCAGCTATGCGTTCAGTTTTCCTCAGGGATTGCCCAAAATACACGAGCACGACAATGCCCGTCCTCAGGCGTTTGGCATATTTCACCAGGGTAGATTGGTATTACTTTATACCTATGAAAGTGACCTGGGCGACGGCTGGGAAAGCCCCGAGGTTCATAACGACCCGGAAGAGGTGCGGTTAAAAGCACTCAGGATGGGCGCAAACATCATCAAGTACGCATTCGAAAATTGAGGAATGTCACAACACAGCCATGAATCGACGCCTTTCTCACAAAAGACTTTCCCTATTATTCTTATCTGCGACGGGGTAAAAGGTCCTGCCAATATCGGGGGGATTTTCAGGCTGGCCGAGGCTTTCGGAGTACAGGAAATCATATTTGGAAACAGTAGGCCCGATTTTAGTTCAGCCCGTATGAAGCGTACTGCAAGGGAGGGACACAAAAGGGTGGCTTACACGATTTCAGAAGATCTTTTGCATTCCTGTGAGTCGCTTAAGCAAAATGGTTATTCCCTACTCGCCCTGGAAATAAGTAAAAGCAGTAAGCCACTTCAGCAATTCAGAAAGACGGGGCTTAGGCTTGCGCTGATAGTTGGGAACGAACAACACGGCATAAGTGAGGAGATTCTTAAAACCGCAGAGACTTGTCTACACATAGAACTATTCGGGGAAAACAGCAGTATTAACGTGGTAAACGCCCTGGCGATTGCTTTATTCAGTTTAACAAAAAATTAGACAAGTCGGTTTAGAATCATAGTATATTTGACAGGTGGATTGGAGAGCAAAAATCATCGCCTTTGGAATTGTAAAAGCTATCGCCCTGGTGCTGGCTTTTATATTGCTGTGTTGGTTTTTAGTTGAAATCCGCTCACTTTTGCTCTTTATCGGGGTGGCCGCAGTAATATCTCTGATCGGCAGACCCATTGTGTTGTTCTTTAGAGACAGACTCAGGTTTGGCAATACGCTGGCCTCAATTATTACGCTCACGCTGGTTTTAAGCACAATCGTGCTGTTGTTTGCGATATTCGTTCCAATTATCATAGAGCAGAGCAAGAATATTTCAGAGATTGATTTCGAACTAGTAAAAAGCGACCTGAACGAGTTGAGCATACAGGCATCCGATTATCTGGGTGTTGAAGAGATCAATTTGTTGGAAGCAGCTAAAAGATCCACCTATGTACAGGACTTCGATGTAGAGATTATTCCTAGCTTCGTAGATATTTTCTTTAATAATATCGGAGATCTCATCATTGGGATATTCTCTGTACTGTTTATCGCTTTCTTCCTTCTGAAGGATGAAAATTTAATCCCGAAGACCATTGCAGTATTTATTAGTGAGAGCAAAGAACGACGTGCGTTTTCGGTACTGTTGAAAACCAGGATATTGCTCTCCCGCTACTTCCTGGGATTATTGATTCAAATCCTGATACTGACCATTTTGTATTCTTTTATACTGGTTGTATTCGATATAAAGAATCCCTTTGCCATTGCCCTTATCTGCGCCTTTTTGAATATTGTCCCCTACCTTGGGCCTCTGATAGGTGGAGCCATCATGTTGTTGGTGACCCTTTCAAATAACCTGGGTGCCGATTTCTCCTCCCAGCTGGTTCCTTTATTACTGAAGGTATTCGGGGCCTATGTATTAGCACAGTTAATTGACAACCTCCTAATACAACCTATCGTTTTTGGGAAGAGTGTACGCTCACATCCGCTGGAGATCTTTTTGGCCATACTTATTGGCGGGTTATTGTTCAATATTGCCGGCATGATCCTGGCGGTACCAACCTACACAGCTTTAAAGGTGCTTTCGAAGGAATTTCTTTCGGAATATAAGATTGTTAAACGTTTAACCAAAGATCTTTAGGTGGTTTGAATGAACATTTACTTTCTTCTGAAGTACAGCAGTTTATCCGGTGTTACTCGGAGGATACAGATACATTGGCTTTTGCAGGCAGTCCGTTTGAAAATGTAGCTACCCGCGACCTGCTTCAGCAAATCGAAAGCAGGCGAAAAATAAAGAATAAATTACCTCGGTGGTACGATACCGATGGCATCCTTTATCCGCCAAAATTAAATCTGGAACAAACATCTTCGGAAGAGACCGCGGAATATAAAAGCAGGCTGGTTTCCGGCAGCATAATGGCAGATATAAGCGGGGGTTACGGCCTAGATAGTTTTTTCTTCTCCAAAAAGGTCTTAGAACTGGATTATTTCGAGCTGAATGCCGAACTGAAGGAAATGGCAGAACACAACCTGCATGTCCTGGGACGTGACAACATAAATTTTCACGCAACTGATGGTCTTGCCGGAATTAGCGGAAAACGCTATGATATAGTCTATGCAGATCCATCCAGGCGTAGTGACGTAAAAGGGAAGGTATACAAGCTTTCGGACTGTGTGCCGGATATACCCGGAAATCTCGATAAGCTTTTTGCCGTTACCGATAAGGTTTTGCTGAAAACGTCTCCCATGCTCGACCTGGACGCAGGGATTAAGGCTTTGGAGGCTGTATCTGAAATTCATATAGTGGCAGTAAAGAATGAAGTGAAAGAAGTGCTGTGGTTGCTGGAAAGCGGTCAGGATTCACCCATAAAGGTAATTGCCGTGAACTTGAAACCGAACGGAGAACAGGTTTTTAGTTTTCAGTTTTCAGACATAGCTGCCGTTAATTACAGCAAGCCGCTCAATTTCTTGTACGAACCAAATGCTGCAATACTGAAAAGCGGTGCGTTTTCACTTATAGCAAAGCAGTTTAATCTGTTTAAATTACACAAACACACTCATTTATATACCTCCAACGAGTTGATCGATTTCCCCGGAAGGCGATTTAGGGTGATAGAGATATTTCCCTACTCAAAAAAGACCATGCGATCTGGCATCACTTTTGAGAAAGCCAATATCGCTACGCGAAATTTTCCTGAGAGCGTAGCGGATCTCAGAAGAAAATGGAAGATCACCGAAGGTGGTGACAGCTATATTTTCTTCGTCATCAGCGGCAATGATGAAAAAATGGTTTTAATTTGCGAAAAAATAAAGAGATGAAAAGATACATAGTATTATTGGGTGCTATTCTGGTGACAACTGTATTAACCGCACAGAATAGTTGTAATTATCGGATTCAGATAGATACAGAGGAAGAAGTATTTAAAATTACCGAAGAAAAACTGGTTGAGTTTATGCTGGCGCCTAAAAACAGTGTATTTATTTACTTCTCCCTGATGAAGCAGGATGAATATGCCAGCCTGGTGATGCAGGTTTCGGTAAATGCGGTGGAGATGCCCCCCATAATGTGTTTCGACAGCAGAAGCCGGGTTACATTTAAGTTGGCGGACGACAGTTATGTGGCCCTGCCCTATCTGGATGATGTAAATTGCGGAGAACAAACCGATCATACGGACCGTTTAGACAATAGTACTTCGGAGGCTGCGTTCTTTATCGATGAGAGCGCCATGGAAAAGTTACAGCAATCGGAGATTGTCTCTATGCGATTAACCAGTATGAAGACGAATTTCGATGTTGAATTCCAGAAGGTAATCAGCAATCAGGATATTCCGGTGCCAATTTATCCAAGGGAATATTTTATCAATACGCTTCACTGTGTAGAATAAACACAGTCCAAAAACTTAAATTTTTGTTTGCGAGATAGCGATTGAAAAGTTACATTTGCACCCGCTTGGGTAGGCTTGCTTTTTACGTGTTAAAAGCCGGCTATGATCGAGCAAAAGTTCATAGTAATAATGGAGAGGTGCCAGAGTGGTAATGGAGCAGATTGCTAATCTGTCAACGGGCAACCGTTGCCCGGGTTCGAATCCCGGTCTCTCCGCCATTGCCCTCCGATGCGAATGCATGGAGGGCTTTTTTTTAGGCATTTACATTCTTTGATATTCTCGGGGTGTAGCCCTTCGACTCCGCGAGGCGTCGCTCAGGATAAACTCCGCCCGGTTCCCGGACTACTTTATTTGGTAGTGTTTTTTGGAACTGAATATTGAAATAATGATTGATTACAGGTAAAACTGTTTTCGGGGTGT
>JASBSY010000023.1 GCA_030148705.1 Pukyongia sp. | reverse complement strand
TGGTTCTCGATACAAATTTGAAGTTGCTCTCGCACTTCAAATTCACTCGAACTGACAGGTTCTCGATACTAACCCGAAGCTACTAGCGTGCTTCGAATTCACTCGAACTGACAAGGGTTCTCGATACTAATCCGAAGCTACTAGCGTGCTTCGAATTCACTCGAACTGACAGGTTCTCGACCTCGCTTCACTCGGTACTTGAAGTGACAATTAAAAGTGTTTTTTTGCTAGATTCGGAAGTTGGGCATACTCACTATTAATTAAAGCTTCTTTTTTTGCCTGTGACCATTTCTTTATCTGTTTTTCAAGACTAATCGCCATTGAGGGATTCGTAAATTCTGCATAGAACAAGAGTTTTAGAGGTCTTCTTTTGTATGTGTAGCTTTCCGGGTATTTTCCAATACAATGCTCTTCAATACGCTGGGACAAGTTGCTGGTAATACCCGTATAGTAAGTTCCATCCGCACATTTTAGTATATAAACATAATAGGCTTTCATATTTGTGTTATTTGTCACTTGGAATATTTTTTTAAATTCAAGGAGCCCGAAAAAATGTTTGTTTGTCACTTCGAGTGTTTTTTCAAGACCAAGGGCTTGAAAAAATGTATCGAGAAGTGGTTCTAAGGAATCCATCGGCTCGTTGGTTCTCGATACAAATTTGAAGTTGCTCTCGCACTTCGAATTCACTCGAACTGACAAGGGTTCTCGATACAAATTTGAAGTTGCTCTCGCACTTCGAATTCACTCGAACTGACAAAGGGTTATCGATACTAATCCGAAGCTACTAGCGTGCTTCGAATTCACTCGAACTGACAAAGGGTTCTCGATACTAATCCGAAGCTACTATCGTGCTTCGAATTCACTCGAACTGACAAAGGGTTCTCGATACTAATCCGAAGCTACTATCGTGCTTCGAATTCATTCGAACTGACACCTTAAGCACTACTCCTTAAATTTAAACGAGATCCTTTTTTGCTGTCGGCGTAGCGGGGGTCTTCGATAATGGGGTAGCGCACCATTTTGGTGACCTCGATTGAAATGCAGTCGAATTCCTCCATTACTTTCCCTGTAATCCCGTAGATTCCTTTACCCCTGAAGCGGTATTGTGCCGCAACCGGCGGGAAATGGACTGTATCGATAAAATCGCCGTCCCGGTCCAGGAAATTCCCGAAATGCATCCGTTTTCCATTGGAGGTGGTCGTGGTCTTAGTGGTTACCAGGTAGCCTTCTATGGTCACTACCTCACCAATGTAGTCCTTAAGGTGACGGGCCCGCATATCGCTTCGCGAAGGGGCGAGCAGAAGCTCGAAGGGATTACAGAGCGGAAACCCTATGAGTTCCAGTTCATCGAATGCCTTTTCCAGTTTGTCGGTAGGCAGTTCGGGGGTCTTAAAACTGATCTTTTCAGTTTTGAAAAGCGTAAGTGTATTCTCGTCGAAAGTTGTCTTGTTGATTTTCATATGTGCTTCCCATAATAGTTCGCGTTTGTTTCTCTTTGTAAACCGGAAGGCATCGATCTTTATTAAAATGGCGATCTGCTCCATGGAGATGGGAACCCTGTCGAGAAAATCGTCCAGGCTCATAAAATAGCCATGGGATGTTCTGTTGGAAACGATCTTTCCAATCACTTTGGCTTCCATCTGATGCAGGAACATAAACCCCAGGTAGATGTCCTTTCCGTGGATTACCGTTTCGGCCCGGCTGTAGTTGATACAGGGCGGCAGTATGTTTGCGCCGTGCATGCGGGCTTCGTGTACGTATAGTTCGGGGCGGTAGAACCCACCGCCGTTATTAACAGTGGCTACCATATATTCCAGTGGGTAATAGGCTTTCAGGAACAGGCTCTGATAACTTTCCACCGCATAGGAGGCCGAGTGGCCCTTGGCAAAGGCATAACCGGCAAAGCTCTCGGTCTGTCGCCAGATCTCCCGGGTGAGCTCGTCGGGTTTGCCGGAAGCCCTGCAATTATCGAAAAACAGCTGTTTTACCTTTAAAAATTCTTCCCGCGACCGGAACTTGCCCGACATTCCCCGTCTCAGCATATCGGCCTCGCCCAGGGTGAGTCCCCCGAAGTAGTGAGCTACCTTGATCACGTCTTCCTGGTAGACCATTACCCCATAGGTTTCGGGCATGATGTCCAGCATGATGGGGTGGGCTTCCTTGCGCCGTTCGGGAAAGCGATAGCGAAGGATATACTCCCGCATCATCCCCGATTTTGCAACGCCGGGTCGTATCACCGAACTGGCTGCTACCAACCCCAGGTAGTTATCTACCCGGAGTTTTTTAAGTAGCATCCTCATGGCTGGTGACTCCACGTAAAAACAGCCAATGGCTTTTGCATTCCGCAATATGTCCTTGATGCGTTCATCCTCTTTAAACCGCTTGATATCGTGTATATCGATAGGAGGTAGCTTAGGATGGTTGTATTTAACGATCTCCACGGCGTCCTTTATTTTCCCGAGGCCGCGCTGGCTCAGGATGTCGAATTTATAAAGTCCGATGTCTTCTGCTACCACCATATCGAACTGGGTGGTGGTAAATCCCTTGGGCGGCATAAAGGTGGCGGTGTAGTAATGGATGGGTTTTTCGGAAATAAGAATACCTCCTGCGTGTATCCCCAGGTAATTGGGGAAGCCATCCAAACGCCTGCTGTAAATGATCACCAACTGGGAGAGGCGATCCAGTTTTCTGAAATCGTATTCGCCCCCGGAAAGCTTGTCGATCTCTGCTTTTGGCAAACCGAATACCTTCCCCAGCTCGCGGATGGAGGCTTTGTATTTAAAGGTGTTGTAAACCGTTAGCAGGGCAGTGTTCTTAAAGGTCTTGAATATAAAACGGGTGATGTCGTCCCGGTCTGCCCAGGAAAAATCGATATCGAAATCGGGCGGATTCTTGCGATACAGATTGATAAAGCGTTCGAAATACAGGTCCAGTTCTATGGGGTCCACGTCGGTGATACGCAGCAGGTAGGCCACCACGCTGTTGGCCCCGCTGCCACGCCCCACATAGAAGTAGCCCTTGCTGCGGGCGTATTTGAGGATCTTCCAATTGATAAGGAAGTATGATACATAGCCCTTTTCCCGTATGATGTCCAGTTCCTTTTTAATACGATCCAACACCTTGTTGGTAGGTGTGGCGTAGCGATAGGAGAGTCCGTCGTAAGTGAGTTTTTTTAATAGTTTGTAATCGAGGGTTTCGCTATTGGTGTACGCCCGCTGGTTGTTGGGAACCTCCTTGCTGAAGTCGAATTCTACCCGGCACTGCTGCAAGAGGGTTTGGGTGTTTTGAATGAGTTGAGGGAATTCTGCAAAGGTCTTTTTAAGGGAGTCTTCGGAACGGAAGACATGGGTTTCGCTGCCTTGTTCGGAGGGGGCGAGCTTGCTGAGCAGGGTGTTGTTGTCGATGGCCCGAAGCAGGCGGTGGGTGTTAAAGCCTTTCTTGTCCGTAAAACTAACGGTTTGCAGGGCCAGTAGTTTGTCGAGCCTGTGTTTCCAGGGCGAGAATTTAAGCTTGTTGAGCTCTTCGGCACGCACTCCCAGAAATTCGTTTTCGGCCAGTTCTTTTCCACTGAAGGTATGGAAGGGATAGATTACAAAGGTATGGGGCAGAGGCCTGGCATGGGAGGGAATGGGTTTTTTCTCGTGTAAGAAATAAGAGAGGTAGCGGTTAATATTTAAAAACCCCTCATTGTTCCCGGCCAGCAGGATAAACTGCTGGGAGGCGCCGTTTCGAAAATCGACCCCCAGCACGGGCTGCACCCCGTGTTCGGGGGCCATACGGGCGATGTCCAGACAGGCCGAAGTGGTATTGATATCGGTCACAGCAAGGGTTTTAACGCCCTGCTGCTCTGCGAGGATAAGCAGGTCCTTCGGCTTTATGGTGCCGTAACGGAGGCTGTAATATGTATGTGTATTTAAATACATTGGAATAATTCCAAATTTATGGAATTATTCCAATATTCCAAGGAGTTTATTTAGAAAATTTATTAAAAACGATGTTTCCCTTATCGTCGATCACTTCATAAACCCCAAAGGGTGCACCTTCATTAATTATAAGAAAGCTGCTATCGGGTTCAAGGGCATCCAAATAGCCGGCATTTTCAGAAAGATAGGTGAGTAGTACCCTGAAGAGATTCACATTCGATCTTAGTTGGAGGTCGTATTCCGGTGCCCGGTTGTTTGGCCAGCGGATGGCGAGCATATTGCTGAAAACCGACCGGATAAGCTGCTCGTCCTGAGTTTTCTTCCTGCGCTCACCGGTATAGTTCCACCCTACATACCCGCCATGGTCCGAGACGAGCACTATTAGTGAATTGGAATCCTTCTTAACGATGAGGTCGATTATATCCTGAAGCCAGATATTGGCTTCCCTCAACTCATTAAAATAAACCTCTCGTTCGGCCTCCCATCCCTCCGAATCGGATTTGAGAACCGGAATATGTCCGGGTTTAATCTTTTCAACAAAATAAAAATTATTCAGGTTTGCCCGGGAAGTCATTAAGCTGTCCAATTTGCCAAGTATCTTTTCGGTATGATCGAACCCCCTGGAAAAGATCGGAATGTCGCTGTATGAAATATTGCAATAATCGTATAACAAAACGGGCCGGTTGAGCAATGCATACGACTTGTCCAACAGCAGGGAAGTGGTGTAGCCGTTCTTTTTGAAGGCAGCAATAACAGGATTGTTCCCGGCGATCACCTTGCGGTAGCGGTTGGGGTTCCGCTCATCGGGATAGGGGCGATCATAGTAATGATGGCGCATGGCAAACATGGAGCTGTTCGAGCTAACGGTATTGGAGTAATTACTTCGGAAGTTAGGGTAGAGTTTAAAATTGTTATCGATTAGGAACGATTCAAATTCGGTATTGTCGAAGTTGTAGTGGTCCTTTTCCATTTCACTGAAATTGGCATAGCCATCGGGCTGGATCACGTATACATTTGGCTGTTTCTTAAAGCGCGCATCTTCGATATTATCGGGTAATTGAGTCCAGGAATGATCGTATCTCATTTCGCGTAACAGATAGGGGATAAGCGTGACCAGGGTGACGAGGACCATAAGGAGTTGTATTAACACAACCTTCTTATAATGCCTAAAGAACAAAAGTGCAAGCAGCACTGCTATGGTGAGTGCGAGCAACAGTATCTTTTTCTGAAAGCCGTATATGCTCAACATCATCAGGCTTGTAAAAATGGTAAAATTCAGTACCGGCAGCACGAATTTTTCAAGAGGTGACAGGACGCTTATCTTTTTCACTGTCCAATATGAAAGCGTAACGATTATGATCGGTAAGAGCAGGCATACGACAGTGAAGTTGAGGAATTGCTGCCAGGAACTGACAAGGGTAAAATTAGAATCGTAGTTGTAGACCAGGGGGTATAGACCAGCTGCTACAGCCGTTAAAACGATATACGGTCTATGGTTTGTGAGAAACCGGTAAAGCGAGGCCAGGAGCTTTTTTATCATGCACTATACAAGATAGTGTTTTTTAAAATTCAAAAGGAAATGAAAAAGTGTAGGGAGAAGTGGTTTTTAAAAAATCAATTGACCCGTTGGTTCTCGATACATCACGCCTTGCGTGACACTCGAACTGACGGGGTTCTCGATACAAATATGAAGTGCGTAAGCTACTTCATATCACTCTAAGTGACAGCTGCAATAGGGACCCGCCGTCGCTTTAGCTATGGTGGGCTTGTAGGAGCGGCATCCCCTAAAGTGAGATTTTCTACTTTAGGGATATAGCGGATAGCCCGACCGCGTGAAGTGAGCGGAGCACATTTCACGGGGGATTGCCCTAAGAATAAAACTGACACGCTGTCATATAAAATCCGATGGCATAATGATTGTCATATAACGGGCGTAAACGATTTTTGAAAACACAAATAATATATACTATAACGCTATGAGTAAAATAATTGGAATCGACTTAGGAACCACGAACTCGTGTGTCGCCGTAATGGAAGGTAGCGAGCCAACCGTGATCCCTAATGCCGAAGGAAAACGAACAACTCCCTCTGTGATCGCATTTGTGGAAGATGGTGAAATCAAGGTGGGTGACCCTGCTAAACGGCAGGCCGTAACCAACCCGACCAAGACCATCGCTTCCATCAAGCGTTTTATGGGGAATAAATATTCTGAATCTAAAAAAGAAGCCGAACGCGCTGCTTATAAAGTAGTAAAGGGCGACAACGATACCCCTCGTGTGGATATCGACGGCCGACTGTACACCCCTCAGGAACTGAGCGCGATGATCCTTCAGAAAATGAAGAAGACCGCCGAAGATTATCTGGGACAGGATGTTACACGTGCCGTGATTACCGTACCTGCATACTTTAACGACAGTCAGCGACAGGCTACAAAAGAAGCCGGGGAGATCGCCGGGCTGAAAGTAGAGCGTATTATCAACGAACCTACTGCAGCGGCACTTGCCTATGGCCTTGATAAGAAGAGCACCGACCAGAAGATCGTGGTATTCGACTTTGGTGGTGGTACCCACGACGTTTCTATCCTTGAACTGGGAGACGGCGTATTTGAAGTACTGTCTACCGACGGGGATACACACCTGGGTGGTGACGATGTAGACCAGAAGATCATCAACTGGCTTGCAGACGAATTCGAGAAAGAAGAGAGCATGGACCTTCGCAAGGACCCGATGGCGCTACAACGCCTGAAAGAAGCGGCCGAAAAAGCGAAGATCGAATTGTCGTCTTCTACTCAAACTGAAATTAATTTACCTTATATAACCGCTACTTCCAGCGGGCCCAAGCACTTGGTGAAGACACTGAGTCGCGCCAAATTCGAGCAATTGATCGAGGATCTTGTAAAGAGAACCATCGAGCCATGTGAGAAAGCGCTGAAAGCAGCCGGACTTAAGAAGAGCGATATCGACGAGATCATCCTCGTAGGTGGTTCAACCCGTATTCCTGCAGTGCAGGAAGCCGTGCAGAATTTCTTCGGAAAGGCACCGAGCAAGGGTGTAAACCCCGATGAGGTAGTAGCCATTGGAGCTGCCATTCAGGGTGGGGTACTTACCGGAGACGTAAAAGATGTACTCTTACTGGATGTTACTCCGCTTTCACTGGGAATCGAGACCATGGGGTCTGTGATGACAAAGCTGATCGAGGCCAATACGACGATCCCGACCAAGAAGTCGCAGATCTTCAGTACGGCGGCCGACAACCAGCCAAGTGTGGAGATCCACGTGTTACAGGGTGAACGCCCGATGGCAACCGACAACAAGACTATTGGACGGTTCCACCTGGACGGAATTCCACCAGCACCAAGAGGGACTCCTCAGATCGAGGTAACTTTCGATATCGATGCGAACGGTATCATCAAGGTAAGTGCGACCGACAAGGCCACAGGAAAATCTCAGGATATCCGTATCGAGGCGAGTTCAGGTCTTACCGAAGAAGAGATCAAGAAGATGAAAGCTGAAGCGGAAGCCAATGCTGAAGCCGATAAGAAGGCCAAGGAAAAGGCTGAGAAGATAAACGAAGCAGATGCCATGATCTTCCAGACCGAGAAGCAACTGAAAGAGTTTGGCGATAAGCTGAGCGACGACAAGAAGAAGCCTATCGAGGATGCTTTGGAAGACTTGAAGAAGGCTTATGAGACCAAAGAGGTTGAGACGATCGAACCCGCACTGGAGAAGATCAACGAAGCCTGGAAGGTCGCTTCAGAGGAAATGTACAAGGCACAGGCAGAAGCCCAAGGACAACCCGGAGCTGATGCAGGAGCCGGTACAGACGACAGCGCCTCTCAGAACGGCAGTGAGAATGCCGATGTGGAAGACGTAGACTTCGAGGAAGTTAAATAATTGTCACTTCGAGTGAATTTGAAGTGCGAGAGCAACTTCAAATTTGTATCGAGAAGGCATAAAAATAATAACCCCGTAACGGAAGTTGCGGGGTTTTTTTTCGCTGTTTTGTCACTGGTGAAGAGTGAAGGGTGAA
The DNA here is from genome assembly GCA_030148705.1 of Pukyongia sp. Lineage (GTDB taxonomy): Bacteria > Bacteroidota > Bacteroidia > Flavobacteriales > Flavobacteriaceae > Pukyongia. Next base: position 123,298 of record JASBSY010000023.1, on the reverse strand, counting down.
TAGTGAAGCGTGAAGGGTGAAAGGTGACATGAAGTAGCTTGCGCACTTCATATTGGAAGTGGTTTTGGTGAGGAGGGTGAATAGTGAAGTGTGAAGTGTGAAGAGATAGTTGTAGACGAGGTGATTGAGTGATCCCGCAAAGCGGGAGTGTATCGAAATCACCGTGTAGGGAGTTTAAAGTCTAAAGCCGGAAGCCTGAAGCCTGAAGTTGGTGAATAGTGAATAGTGAATAGTGAAGAGTTAAGGGTGAAGAGATAGTTATAGACGAGGGGATTGAGTGTTCCCGCAGCGCGGGAACACTCGAAGTAATAAGGGTGTCGAAACAGTAGAATTCTATACCCCCTCCATGAACACCGCAGAAAACCTGCCGGCGGATTGCCTCAGGGCTTTTAGGGGTTGGTATTCCTTCGCATCGTACCAGGCCAGAGCCTGTTCCATGGTCGGGAATTTTATCATCACCGGCCAAGTAGGGGTCCAGTCGCCTTCTTTTAACTCCACCGCGCCGCCGCTTAGCACATATTCCCCGCCAAAGGAAGTGGTTATAGGAAACACCTTTGAAATATATTTTTTCATTTTGTCCTGATCGGTAATCTCCAGGTTCTGAAATAAACAATAAGTTGCCATATTTTACATATTTAATTTTAAATGAATACTAGTATCATGTTGCTGCCTATTCAGTTTTGATAGGGATTGCCAGGGGTCGCATGGGGGAACCGCTGGCGCCTGTGAGTTTGAGTGAGGCCGCAATAAAGGCGAATTCATATACGCCGTCTTGAGCCAGCGCTTCCAGGTCCAGCTGCTCCATAAACATTACGCCTTTTTCCGCGAGCAGGTAGGTGTGTACAGGCACCCAGTTGTCGGCGCGTTCAGGGGGGAAAGCCTCGAAACTCAGGTTGTCGGCCCCAAGCAACATTACTTCCCGGTCTTCCACTAACCACCTTGTGGCTTCCAGTCCGATGCCGGGATAATTATCCAGATAGTGGTTGGCGGTTTTATAATGTGCTGCCTGCCCGGTTCGAATTAACACCACATCACCTTTCTTAAGAGTAGTGCCCTGCTTTGCCAATGCCTGCTGCAGGTCTATAGTGGTTATGCGGTAGTTTTCCGGCATAGAGCCTTTCAGCCCTTTAATGTCGATCAGTACCCCCCTGGCGATGATGGGAGGGATGGTTTCGGCACCTGTCTTTTTCCAGCCCTTGTCCCCCAGGTGGACATCGGCTGTAAACCCATTCCATATTTTTCCGGCGAGTCCAAAATGATTGAGGGCATCGATATGGGTTCCCATATGGGTATACATGGAGATGGCATCGCCGGTATAACTCACCTTGGAATTCATTTCAACCCCAAGTTGATTGGGATTGTCTACTACAGTACCCCTGGGCGTATGGGTAAGCCAGTATTGGTAGCCGGGATCACCCAGCAGGTCGAAACTGGGCATGCCCACAAAATAAGGAACACTGAGGTCGTAGGTTTTGCCGGAAGCAATCTGACATAAAATTTCAAAGCGGGATTGGTCGGTCATTAAGTTAAGACGGCCGATCTCATCTTCCGGGCCCCAGGGACTTTCCCCTACAGCTTCACCGAGCTGGGCCACAAGGGAAAATTGCGTAGCCAGCAGCATGCTTAAAAGAATGTGTTTTGTTTTCATGATTAGAATATTTTGATGGTACAAATATCTAATGCATGCTTACGGATTTCATTAAGGTATCTTAAGAAAGGATGCGACCCCTGTTTTTTCTGATGGCGCTGAGATGTTCAGGGGTAATTCCGAGGTAGGAGGCAATCATATACTGGGGAATTTCCTGCTCCATGCTGCGGTAGCGTTCTATAAAAGCCGTATAGCGTTCTTCGGCAGGCTGACTCATGGAATGAATGGTTCTCTCCTGCAATGCCACGTAACCGTTTTGGGTTTTGATCCTGAAAAAACGGTCCAGTTTGGGGATTTGATCGAAGAGTTCATTCAACCGCTCTCTTTGAATTTGAAGCACTGCACTGTTGGTTATGGCCTGAATGAAGTAGGTGGCCGGTTTTTCGGTGAGATAGGCAAACAGGTCGTTTATCCACCAGCCCTGAATCCCGAACTGAAGGATGTGCTCTTTTCCGGAAGCATCGATATTATAGAGCCTGAGGCAGCCCTCGGTAATAAAACGCATATGGTTGGAGCGGTCTCCGGCGCGCAGAAGGAAATCCTTTTTCTTTAGGCTAACAGTGTCGAAGGCGCTCGCTATCACAGCGGCTTCTGCTTCATCCAAGTGAACAAGCTCTTTAATGTTCTGAATTAGTATTTCACGCATCTGGGAAAAAATTAGTTCTCCTTATGGACAGATTCGGTATTTCGCCACGCGGCGTCTAAGCCCTGCAAAACACCAGCTAAGTTCTCTTTTATTTCCGTCTTATTAAATGTAAAACAATTTATGCTTAAGTATCTACTTATAAATTACTTATGAAGGGCAAAGAATATTTCGGGGGGTGGTTTTATGGAATTAATAGGTAGTTCTCGATATTGCGTCCTTCGGGAACACTCGAACTGACATGGTTCCCTGTCCGCCAAAGCTTTTCAGCCAACGCTGCCACTTACGCTTGCGTTAATGCTTCAGCGACATGAGGTGGGCAAAGGAGCCTGGCGCCGGCGGATCGATACACGTCGCTTCACCCGGCACTCGAACTGAGAGTTCAAAGAATATGGAGAAATCAATCCATGAAAAACACAGCACTACGCTTTCTTTACAAACTCCGATTTCAACGCCATGGAACCAAAGCCGTCAATCTTGCAATCGATATTATGATCGCCGTCTGTGAGGCGGATATTCTTTACTTTGGTGCCGGCTTTAATGGGTTTTGCTGCCCCTTTTACCGGCAGGTCCTTTATAATGATTACCGAGTCCCCGGTGGTGAGTTCATTGCCGTTGGAATCCAAAACCTTGGTTGCCGATTCTACTTGAAGTTGCTCGGGGTTCCACTCATGGCCACATACAGGGCATGCATAGATATCCTCCCTTAACGAATAACCGTAGGGCGACTTACAAACAGGGCAGGGCTTCATTTCTTCAGACATAGGATTGTTAATTTATAATTTTAGGCGGAAACATATGCTGGCTATTGAAGTTGTCAAAGCCGGCTCATTATTCGGTTTACACAGTTTCGTCTGGTTTAGGTTTTTTGTTTACCCGCGCCCGAAGAAGCTTGCTCAGGTTATCCATTTCTGTTTCGGAGGATTTGTATTTCTTAGACAGCCCCATCATCTTATCTTCGAAGGCCGGTTTGCGCAAAAAGAGCAGGTTGCTGTGTTCAATGACGTTTTCGAAATAATTCCAGGCATCGGTGTCTAAGGTATGTCCGGTGATTCCTCCAATAAACGACTGACTAACAAGTATCCCAAATTCAATATTGTTATTATTCAGGTAAAAATCATTGAGATCCATGGTGCTGAGCAGTACCTTATTCTCATTGGCGTAGTATCTGGCGTGCAGTCGCGATTCGTGCCTGATTTCTATGTTGGGAAACTGTGCCAGGAATTTAAAATCCTCCTTGCTCAGGCTGTTGGGAATTGCTTCTTCCTCGTTCCCAAAGACCACAGTGATCTTCACCTGGGGTTCATCTGTTTTTGAAGACAGCGCTTCCTTTATCCAGTCCTGCAGTCTGATATCGGGGGAGATAAGGATGATCTCCGATTTTGCGTCTTCGAGTATCTCCTGAAGGCAGGCGATCATCATGCTGCCTTTAATAAAGTTTGCCATTTACGAATTATTAATTTTGCACATTCAATTCATAAGCATCCGGGGAACATTCAGATGGCGTTAAATTTCTTGTATAAGCCGGGGGACTTGCCATTCTGAAATTCTGACACTAAGGTAACAATGTCCCGGATGAAAACAAGAAATATTTAGCGATTGGATTGAAATTTTATAAAATATTTAAATCCCCCAGCCTCGACTTTTCTCTCCGGTGGTTAAATTAATGGAACAAAAAAACCCCACCAGCCGGCGGGGTTGAACTTTTATAAAAAATAAAACTAGCCTTTAAGCCAGGCTTTGCGAAGCGCAATCTGGGCCTCTGTCTGGTTCGGTTTGACCTGGAGGGAGGTCCCTTGGGTATACGGCTGGGTTGTCACGGTCTCAATTGCAATTTCCTCTCCGTCTCTTTCCAGTATAACACTAATCTCCATGCCGGGGGTCCAGGAATATACCTTCTGAAAGATCCCTTCGGCCGTCGCCAGGGTTACGGTTTCCCCGTTCACTTCTCTAATGATATCTCCGGGCTGAACGCCCTGATCGGCCCAGAAGCTGTTTTCCAGAGCCAATTCGGAGAAGAACACTACTGCGCGCTCAGCGTCACCATCAACGATGGGAGTTCCGTTGTTAAGTATATAATTGGTTTCGATTCGATCGTTTACGAATTCAAGCCCAACTTTATCGAAGATAAGGCTGTAATCGATTGGGGTGCTACCGGCTACGTGGGTGTCGAGGAACTGACGTACGGAAGGATAGGTGAGTTCTGAGATCTCGTCGAAGAGCTTGTCGTCCTCGAAAGGCTTGTTTTTTCCGTAACGATTAGACAATTCCTTCATAAGTGACAATATGCCCCGTTGACCGTTGCTCTCCTCCCGCATAAGGATATCGATACACATACCGATAAGCGCGCCTTTCATATAGACATTATAGTACTGAGAAGCATAGGGTTCCATTAAGATGTTCTCACTCATCTCGGTAAAACTCATACTGTCATTTAGTTGCAGTGAGGTTTGTATCTTGCTCATCATGTTGGCGTAGAACTCTTGTTCACTTATCAGGCCTTCGTATACCTGGAAATGATGTGCAAAGTACTCGGTAACGCCCTCATAAAGCCAAAGGTGCTTGGAGAACGTCGGTTCGTTGTAATCGAAATAATGTACATCTTCTGAGTGGATTGAAAGCGGACTTACGATATGAAAGAACTCGTGGGAAACGATATCTACCATGCTTTTGGCCAAAGCCTGTCCGGGCATACCTTCGGGCATAACCATGACTGTAGAGGTGTGGTGTTCCAAAGCTCCAAACCCGGTTGGTGAGTCGGGCGTACCTTCAGACAAGTACAAGTATATGTCGTATCGCGGGGTACTGTCGATATCACCCAGGTATTCTTTTTGAGCCTGCATCATGGTTGTCATGGCCTCTTTCAGACTGGAAGCCGAATGCAATCCGTTGGGTGAATAAACACTGAGTACCACCCTTATTCCGTCCAGTTCAATTTCTTCCACGGAAAGATTCCCATACATCATAGGATTGTCGGTTATATCGAAATAACGGGCGGCATAGTAACTTGTAGTTACGGTGTTAAATTCTTTATTTTCTTTAGTTCCGGTGGTTTGAAGTGCCGAGGTCCGCACAAATTCGGCAGGAGCGGTAATATCAAGGGAGTAGGACCCGTTCTTCAGGGAGTCGAAGTAGCCGATGAACCCGTGCAGGTTAAGCACGTAGTTATCATCCTCAATATTTGTGCCGGCAGGAGAAAATGGAATATTCCCTCCGGAGGTTGTTTCTACATCGAAGGTGTCGTTTACGTAATAGGTGATGTAGTCCAATTGAGCACCATTGGGAATTAACCAGCTGTTGGTATCTGTTTTGGTGAATTCGAGTTCTTTTCCGGAATAGTCGATTGCCTTAAATTCTTCCACATATTTCCCAAAATCACTAATGGAATACGTTCCCTGTACCACTTTGGGCAGGCGATAGGTAACATTGTCCTGTTGGAATTTTCCCGGGTTCACTGTTACAGGCACCCGATCATTGTCGACGGACGTAAGGTCGATAGTGACGACGACATCGGATTCAGTTATTGGGGTTTCCGGATTGATTTCGGCAAGACTGACCTGAAACGATAGTACGGCCAGAACAAGGAGGGAGTTAAATAGTGTCTTCATATAAAAAATAAATGGTATAATGTTCCATTAGACGCAAGGACCGGACACGTGTTACGATTAAAGATTGTTAAATTATTCTATGCCAGTTTTACGAATGCTTACAATTACGCATCTGATAACTCTTTGAAGAAACGCTCATAATTAGCCGCATTCAACCGTGCTTTCTTTGGGGATTCTTGGGCCAGTTTACGCGCAAATTCGACTTTGTTCAACTCTGTATCCTTGGCTTTGAGATCGCGGAACCACAAAAGCAACAAATTGTGAATAATTACGGAAGCCACTTCTTTGGATCCAGTACCATTACGGAATACCGAAGGAAAGACTTTCATTGCCTTAGGTCCGAAATGAGTTTCATTTCCACTTGCCGTCTTAGGCAATTTATTCTGAGGTCTTAAATGTAGCGTCAATCCTTCATCGATCCGGTTGCAGGCAGATTCCATTCTATTGTGTACCCCGCGTATATGAATCGGATCTTCTGCCTTCCCGAACCATTTACACAACAATTTATCGCTGTTGTATTCTTCCAGCCAGTTTCCTCTGTTGTTCTTTACAATCTCGCCAATATGATCGCATGCCTTTCCGGTTATTCTGGAACTTTTCTCAGCCGCCTGAATCAAGATCTTTTCGGCAGTTTTGATATTCAAATCGTATGCCTCAAGATCATTTTTGAGGTCGTTCATTCCTTTTTGTTGCGCGGGGAGAATTATCTTATGCTTCATGGTTTTATGAATTAGGTTTGTTATATTTTCTGAAGAGCATAAAAAGCTCCCTACTACGGAAATCGCCAGCCATGCGAATTCCAAGTAATTAGGGAGTAGTAGAAAGATACTCAAAAAATTGACTATAATCCAAGATTTTAGTCCGCCCTTAACAGAAAATTAGGGCTTTTTCACATTTAGAGCCTCAGTTAGAATATCTTAGTTCACGAAGAATTTTAAGGATAAACTTGTAAGCGTATCGCGGATGTTCATAATATACATCCCCGTTGAAAGTTGCTGGGGTATGGTGATGGTTTGAACCGGATTTTGAACTTCATGCGATATAATTTTACGCCCGGTTACCGAGAATATTTCGATATTCACCATTTCGTAGGTCTGCCCTGGATCAAGTCGCACATCTATCTGATGTCCAACGGGGTTAGATGCAAGGATATACCTGTTGTCACGGTCCAGATCGGAAATTGCGAGCACATCCCCGCGGATCTCATCCAGTGCAAACTGTGCGCTTGCTGCCGAGACAAAAACATGCGGTTCGTTCTCTTCCGGAATATAAGTATTAACAAAAGCTGAACTGTGAGTTCCGCCTATATCAGGAACGGCATACCAATTGTCTTCGTTCTCTATTGCAAGACTGCTTATAAGTGGAATAAAACAGTATTCGTCCTGCTCTATGGCGTCGATAAATGCCAGAATAGCAGGGTTGGTGGAATTGCCCAGCGATTCTGATAAACTGGTTGTTCCTCCCGGAGCACTGTCCACCCCATCGGTAAAGCTAAACGCTTCAGCAAGGGTGTCGAAGGTTCCAACCGGTATTCCGAAAAGAAAAGAATCCACGCTGGTTACATTATTCGATGCTCCTGCTTCAGGGGTAAAGTGGAGGGCGATATCGGCTGTAAGCCCACTGCCCAGGTCCAGGGTGGTGTCCACAATCTGATCGCCGGGATTACCGGTGGTGGTACCCAGGGCACTCCCGTTTACCATTGCCACGTTGCGTACGTTTGCCGGAAATCCAAGAGCATTTAATTCGGCCTGGAACTCATCCCTGAAACCGGGAGCTCCGGCCGGAAGCAATTTTGTCGGGTCTTGTTCGTAGGTAGAACCCGCATCGAGATGAGCCAGTAAATGATCGTATAACATTTCTTTGGCTGCAGGGGAATTCAGCACATTTTCAACTATAGCCAATGCATCCGGATCGCCAACTTGCTGAGCGAGATAATTTACCAGGTACTGGAAGCTAATAGGAATATTTGCTCCCCTGTGCGGGGAATCGAAGGAAATAAAGAGTCTGGTTTCCGGGTCCAGACTGTTTTGCTCCATATAAGCAAGGGCATAACGAGCTATAAGACCGCCCATACTGGGACCGAGTACCACCAATTCCTCATCTCCCACTTTCTGATCGTTCAGCAGCTCAATAAGGGCAATTAACACCATGGCATTTCGCTGAATATAATCGGCTCCTCCGTCGATATCCTTTCCTCCGGTGCTGTATTGCGGGGCATTCAGAATAACAATATCGTAACCTTCGTCCCTAAGGATATCGGCCATATTTTGTCCGCCAAAACTAAGACTGTTGTACAGTCCCGTAATATCTCGTTCATCCCCGGGATCGAAGCCGTCCAGTACAATAATCGGGTTGTCAAGAACTCCGTCAATATTATCGACAAAAACCTCGTATTCACCTTCCCCAAAATATTCCTGAATCTCTTCATAGCCCTGGTAACCAATGGTGGCTACAATTTGTGTCGCGGCTGCCCGGTTTGTAACTGGTTGATTATCTGAAGCAGGTAAAAAGACAAGTTGCGAATATGCAGCCATTGAAACAAAGGCAAACAGTAGGGAAATATAGGTTCTCATAGTTCGGGCGTTCGTGATTTTTTTCGGAATATAACGATTATTCCGCTCTAATTCAATTCCCCGCTACGGATTCGGTTGATAGAAAACGGCAGAAAGAGTTCTTATTTACCTGCGATTAAGAGTATAGAATGAATAGCCCAATTGCAGATCTTCGATTGTACGATTGGCCGATTTAGGATTCGGCTTTACCGATTTTGCCTGCTGCGGATATGCGTTGTACAAGGTCCACTCAACTAATGGTTTGCCCGCACTGTCCTTGAGGGTTAACATGGCCCTGGATCGTTCAGGAGCAGCCTCCGGATTCTCACATTGCGCACACCACTGCATCAGCTTAGAGCTATCGGAAGATTCACCGTTCTTAAGTACGAGGTGTCTGGATTTCGGTAGACTCGGCACCCTGAACTTGTATGGATTATCTCCCGGATTGAGGTTGCCCGGCAGGGTTACAGTTGTAGAAACTCCGTCGACAGCATTGAACCTGGTATGCTCGCCATTGGCAGATAGTTCGAAATAGAAATTGGAAGAATCGTGTTTCATAACTTACAATCTTTAATTATTGGTTTGCTAGTGTTGCTAGTGTAATTAAAGATAGTGAAAAAACCTTAACTGCCTGAACCGGAGTAATAAACTATTCAGAGCTGTCCTCATCTTTCTTTCTGCGCTTCACAGCAGCCAGTCCGACCCCGATCACCACTCCTATTGCTATTCCTATACCCAGACCAATAGGTATCTTATTCATCCAGGCGCCTATGGCCAAACCGACCAGAGCCCCCATGACAATTCCTAACCACATTGATTTGTTGTACATAAGGGATTAATATAAGCGTTTTTGGCCGGAGCCGGGAGCAATTTATATCGCTTTTAACATCAAATTACTGCTTAACAATCTTATAGGTCCCGGTTTCACCGTTCACAATAGCTGTACAGATATAATTACCGGCAGCCAGATATGACAGATTTACTTCGGAAGTAACCGCATCTACAGGTTGATACATCACTTTGCGTCCGGACATATCGTAAATACTCACACTTTCGATCCTGTCGGTGGCTTGCAGGAAGACCGAATCTCCGGCCGGGTTTGGAAACATACTGAACAATTGATTGGTGTGCTCATCCACTCCGAGTTCGGGATTAGGTACACCTATCCACCCGAATTGGGCGATTGTACCAATTATGATAACGCCAATGAGTGTTGTAAGCCCGGTTAGTATATCCACCGTTCTAAGTTCGGAATCGAAGACCGAATTATTGAATGCGGCAAATAGTATTACGCCGGCAATGAAGTTGAGGGCCATCCCCTGGGCGAAGTTGGCATTGAAGCCTATAAAACCGATTAGGGTAGCAATTGCGGTGGCTTTATCGATTCGATAAAGGTTGTCGTCGTCTATGTCGACAGCGTACAAATCGCCCGCAGGACTGGCGGCCAAGGCAATACCAAGCACCATTCCGGTTATCCCCACAAGGGTAGCCGTAACGGCGACGAAGTTAATGATCATTAATGCCGTTTGTATTGCGTCTGTGGCAAGCGCATAGAGTAAACCGGATATCGGATCGAACTCTAAGCCGGTAAAACTCATCCCGGAAGGTGGTACAAGGACCCCCAATAGTGTGTAGATGCCGGTGAGTACTGCCAGCTGATATAAATTGTTCTCATTGTCGATCACATAAGCCATGGTTCCATCTTCATTGATGGCTCCGGCACCTTCAAAATTGGGATCCTGTATAGGCGAATTTGAAGTAGTATTAAAGGTTGAAGGATCATTGGCATCGAAGAATCCATATCGTTGAGTAACGTTTTCTATGCCATAGACAAAAGTCTTTGGGCCATCTGCCATAACCGGAATCCCTGTGTCTTCATGACCATAATGAGCCCGCAGTAATGCAATTTCTTCAGGAGTGAAGATCGTGGAAACACATTCGTGGGTGGTTTTATTCTTGCGTTCTAATAGTTCGGAAATTGAGGCGGACGACTGGGCTGATGCGGGAAGGGAAACAAACAACAGGCCCATGAGAAATAGTAAAGAACATCGCATGACTGAAAGTTTAATTGGTTAATCCTTAACAAGATACGAAATTCTATCGTAAGAATTCAGGCCAAAATAACCCACTGCCTTTAAGTAAAGTTGACAGATTATGTAATTTACAGGAAGCGGCAGCCTTATTACTAAAATTCCTCGAGCAGTATCTTTAAACGGTCCGGGTAATCTGTGATAAGACCATCAACCCCAAGCTCGATCATCGCCTGCATAGCCTCTTTTTCATTAACCGTCCATGGAATGAGTTTCATATTTTTCTCTCTACACAACCTAACTAAAGCTTCATCCACCAGCTTGTAGTCGGGACTGTAAACAGCGGGCACGAACCCGAGAAAGTCTATATTTTCTTCAGGGGGAAAATCGGTTTCTACTATAAGTGCCAGGGGAATTTCAGGCTCTAAGTCCTTGATAATATGCAACATTACTTCCGAATATGAACTAATGAGAATACGGTCTTTTATCCCTGTTTCTGAAATGGCCTGCACCATTAATTGCCCGAATTCCTGAGGACTGGGCAGAAAGATCGCCTCCTGTTCAGACCTGAAACGAATGTCGATATTGTAGCGTGGAGTTTTATAATCGTTTTTGGCAGCCTCACTTTCGATGATCTTTACAGCCTCTTCAAACAAAGGCTTTTTTGCCGGTATTCTTTGCTGTTCGGGAAAGTCGGGATGGGGCTTCATACCAACGTCATATACCTGTGTTTCAGCATACCGCATTCTGAATATGTTGTGTTGGCTAAAATCTTCTTCTGCTATGCTGTTTCCCTGCGCATCCAGGGAAATATCGTTGTCGAACCAGGGATGATGTGAAACCAAAACTTTATAGTCCTTGGTTATAACCACATCCATCTCTATTACTACGCCCATTTCCGCTGCCTTTAAAAAGGCCGGAATTGTATTTTCGGGCATTAGACCCCGCCCTCCGCGGTGTGCATGTATTTCGAATTCTTTGTCGTTATTGATTGGTGATCCACAATAGTTAAGGGAAAGAAGTGCGATTCCAAAGAGGATTATTTTCGTCATAGCAGTGATTCTGGGCAGCTAAATTAATGAATTCTGAAGGAACTCATTTAACACTCAGCTCATAGCACCCATCATATTTTAGACAAGACTTACCGGAGTTTTTCATTAAAGAAATCGATCGTCCTGCGCCAAGCCAGTTTCGCCGCCGCTTCGTCGTAACGGGCTGTGGTATTGTTGTGGAACCCGTGGTTTACGTCGGGATAAAAATGCACGGAAAATTCTTTATTATTTGCTATCAGTGCTTTTTCGTATTCGGCCAGTCCGGCGTTTACCCGTTCGTCAAGGCCGGCGTGTTGAAGCATTAGCGGTGCCTTTATTTCAGGCACTTCCGAAATCTCCGGTTGCCCTCCGTAAAACGGTACTGCTGCACCTAAATTATTCACCCTAACAGCCATCATGTTCGAGATCCAGCCACCAAAACAAAAACCCACCACACCAATTTTTCCGCTACAGCTATCAAGCGCGTGTAAATAGTCGTAACCCGCAATAAAATCTTCAAGCATTTCATTCCGGTCCCGCTGTCTTTGCAAGGCTCTACCATCGTCGTCATTACCCGGGTATCCACCGAGAGGCCAGAGAGCATCAGGGGCGAGGCTGATAAATCCTTCTAATGCGACTCGTCGTCCTACGTCTTCAATATATGGGTTTAGCCCTCTGTTTTCATGAACTACAACCACCCCGGGCAATTTTTCATCCATCTTGGCCGGTCGACTCAGCAGTCCTCTGATTTCGCCTCCACCTTTAGCGGATTTATAAATTATGTATTCTGAAATTATTCGTGGGTCTTCGGGGGAAACAGTAATGGCATCTTTGTAATTAGGCATGACAAAACTGAGAAGTGAGGGGAGGGTGATCCCTCCAACAGCAAAGAGGGAAATTTTTTCCATAAATTCCCTTCGTTCGATTTTGTTATGGGCATAATCGTCGTAAAGATCGAACACCTCTTGCCGGATATCTTCTTTTTTAAGCGATTTCATTTCTTCTGAAAAATTTAAGTTAGATAATTTTCAAGGAGGTAAATCGTCCGGTTCCGTGACTAAGAAACATACTTAATCGACTTTCAGGGATTGAGCACCCAGAAATTCGATTTCCGATATTTTATGTGAACCCACCATCTCTGTATCCCAGTCTTGAGCGATTTTCCAGGTTCCGTCAATCTTCCTGAGCAAAACATGAAACCTGCCATAACTATTTGTTTCTTCCTGGCCAGGCCGATTGTAGCTAATGCGATAATATCCTACCTCGTAGCCCAGGTCTCCGTAATACAACCTGTGTTCATGCGCAAAATCGATAGTGATCGTGCCGTCGAATTTGCGTTGAAATCCCTCAGTGATTCGTGCCTTATACTCAGGACCGGGGGTAATGCCACCTTCGGTGATACGAAGGGCATCATCGGTATGAAGGCTGTTAAACAATTCGGCATTGCGAGTTTCATATGCGTGTTTGAAAGGTGCCCATACCTGTTCGTTGATTTCAGCTACAAAGCTTGTATCATCCGACTGCCCCATCATTACAGTTGTGCCCATCAGCATTAGAATCACCATGCACAGGCCGGTAGGAATTATAGGATTTAAGAGAGAAATTTGTCTGATCATTTTCTGTAGTTTCAATTAATAATAGGTATTCTGAATAGTTTTGGAATGATTTCCCTGCTAAGCAAGATAGTGAATCATTCAGAATAGGCCTTGATGATGATTCTCAAATTAATCTTTTAATAATTTGAATGTTTTGCTGCTATCTTCGATGGTTACCCGCATTAAATAATATCCCGAACTGAGATGATTCATAGCTATACGCGACTGTAAGGCGAGAATATCTTTTTGAATAACGGTTTGCCCTAATAGGTTGATAACCTGAATTGAGCTTATTTCGGTGTCGGCCTGTAGATACAGTTCCGATTTCACCGGACTGGGATAGTAAATAAAGTTGCCAAAGGCGGGATCCGTTCTGCCCAGCCCCATTTCCCGTGCGCCGTTCCATGCAAACTGTAACGTACCCCCGGGCATCATGTCGCCTATCAGCCCCCAGGAAACCGTGTTGCCCGTTGTAGTATCGAGAGTTCTCAATTCGGAGTTAAAGATTGAATTATTAAATGCAGTAATATAGATATCCCCCAGAGAACGGCTTAGCCCGATACCCTGTCCGAAGTTCGCATTATACCCAATACTTCCTAGCAGGGTTGCGGATGCATCGTTCTTGTCGATTTTATAGGCCTGGTCTGTGTCTATATCAATGGCATAGGCATCTCCATCAAGATCGAATCCAAGGGCAATTCCCAGGGTAAGTCCGGTGTTTCCCTTATAGGAGACATCCAGGCTTATTGGATCGATGGTTGACAGGCCGGTATTCCCGGCACCATCGGTTGAAAGGCCATAAAGGGTGTTACTGGTGGGATCGAATTCCAATCCTACGTACGATTCGCCGGGAGGTGCCGAAACAACACCTCGGAGCGTATACCCGTAATTCATGGCGTGCAGGTCGTAGGCATTGCCTGCATTGTCGACCACGAAGTACATATCTGTAATTGGGTTATAAGCTCCGGCACCTTCAAAATCGGCTGTTCCCGAGGGACCATAAACCGTAAAATTCGAGGGATCTTCATTAAAAAAACCACCTATATCCAGGTTGACGTTCTCGGGAGCGTAAATGTAAACTCCAACATTGTCCGGCACCGCTTTAAGAATAGATTCGGATTTTGCATCGAAGTGCGCTCTTAAGAGCTTGATTTCAGCAGGGGTGAAGACTTCGGTAATTCCACCCATGTGATTTTCTTCCAGTCTTTCAAGTAGTTCTGTAATTGAGGTTTGTGATTCTGCGGAAATTGTGCACAGCAACAGAAGGGAGATAGCACAAAGAAAGTGGGTTACCTTTTCCATGAGATCTATAATTGGTTAGTATTCAGAAAGATACGTTTATAAATTCACAGAACCAAAAAAGTTGAGTGAATTTAGTACGCTCCACAGTATGCGGATTAACCGATAAAGAATACTTATTCTTTACAATTAGGCGGTTCACCGGAACTCTCAAATAAAGTGTTTTACTAATTTAGAGGCAATGGAAGTAATCCGATTCATTATTTTTTTCCATGCGCTCCTGGCATTCTTTGTAGCCGGGGGATTATTTTTTCGGGAATCAAACTTAAAGAGTGTTACAATTGGCATCCTTATGGCTTTGTTCGGGGCTCATATGTTATTGTTCCTTTACGGCTCGGGGAGTTTGGTAAGAATTTTTCCTGAATATAGCAGTTGGTTCTACTATGAGATTGGATTGCTTTTCGGTCCGGTTTTATTTTTACATCTGCAGGCAATAATATTCCATAAGAATAGAATAGGATGGAAGGATCTATTGCATTTACTTCCCATTCTGATCTTTTGGTTAGGTTATGGCGACGTACTATTAATGCCGGGAGAATTGAGGCGGGCTTATGTTAGAGAACATTTCCTGAGTCGGACTATGACCTGGAATTACCTGCTTGCCATTCAATTGTTGATATATGCACTCTTATGTCTTTTTATAATTATTAGATTTAAGCATCAGATCTTGCGCAGACAAATTGCCTATGCGCTTGGCATGGTAGGGATTTATATTGCCGCAACTCTGGTGATTGTCTGGCTTACCTGGTTCGCCGAGGGATGGCGAGATTTTTCAATTTATTACCTGGTTCTGAGTCTTCTCATTTTTGGTGTAGGTTATATACTTTATGCAGATACTTATTATTTCAGTATTATCAGGAAGAAGTACTTTACTTCCTCGCTGGATGCGCGTCGTATCGCCCAAATAAGTGAAAAGATTCGGACTGCATTTCACGAGGAGGCCATTTTTCTCAGAAATGATCTGTCCATTAAAAGTCTTGCTGAACATATAGACGAAAACCCTTATTACATTACCCAAACGTTTTCCGAGAGCTTTAAGGAAAGTTTCAATGATTTTGTAAACCGGCATAGGGTTTATTATTCACAGAGCCTGCTGCGAAGTCCCGATCACCATCATTTAAAAATAGAAGCGATTGCCAGGGAAGCGGGTTTTAACAACAAAGTTACCTTTTACAAGGCATTTACGAAGTTCCTGGACATTACCCCATCGGTTTACCGAAAATCCAGTGGAACCGACGATTTATAAATCACGAGTTCCACCTTAATATTATATGTATGTGAGGGCTACTTTTTTCGTACATTTAATTGCAACCTGCTAAGAATTAACGAGTTGATTGCGTTGTTTAATTTAATCCTACCGCTATGAAAAATGTATTGCTCATTCAGATCTTAATCGTAACCATTATTTGTAATCTGTTTTTCGCTGTTCAGATGGATGCCCAGATCTTAAATTACAAAGAATTCAGTGGGGTAGTGGTGGAAGAAGGATCGGAAAAACCACTGGAATCTGTAAGTATTAAATTAAATGGTACGAATCTGGGAACAATTACCAACAGGGAAGGGGATTTCAGTATAAAAGTTCCGGAGGAGAGGGATATTACCTCGATTACCTTTTCCCTGTTGGGTTACGAGCCTGAGACCTATATGCTGTCGGAACTTAAAACCACCGATAACAGAATTAGCCTTAAAATGAACGTAACCGAATTATCACAAGTAAACATTTCCTCCTTTAAAAATGCCGAAGCCCTGGTGAGAGCAGTTTTTGAGAAAAAATCGGTGAACAATTTAAATAAAGCCACTGTAATGACGGCCTTTTACAGGGAGACCATTAAAAGGCGAAACAGAAACGTTTCACTTACTGAAGCAGTTGTGAATTTATACAAAAAGCCTTATCAATCTTCGGAAAAGGATGCGATAGCATTACATAAGGCCAGAAAAAGCACCGATTACAGGAAATTAGACACAGTTGCATTAAAATTGCAGGGCGGGCCTTTCTCTACCCTCTACCTGGATATAATGAAATATCCCGAATATATCTTTACCAGCGAAACGTTAGGAGAATACGAATTCAGTTTTGCAAATCCCACTACAATCAATAATAAAGCTGTTTATGTAGTAAATTTTAAACAGAGATCTCATATAGAATTACCTCGCTATTACGGTAGCCTTTTCATTGATGCCGAGACACTGGCCTTGAGTAGTGCGGAATATCGTTTGAATTTAGAGGATATGGATCGACATCTCGAAAACCTGTTCGTCGAACGAAAACCACGTGATGTTAAGGTTACCCCCCTCGAAGCCGCTTACAAGGTGGATTACAGAGAAAAGAACGGACAGTGGTATTATGGCTACGGTAATGTTTCGCTAACCTTTAAAGTTGATAAGAAAGGGAAATTGTTCAATTCGGTGTATACACTTCAAAGTGAAATGGCCGTTACCGATTGGGAACTGGACGAAGAAAGTGGCCGCTTAAGGTCAAGAGACCGGTTAAGACCAACGGTTATTATGTCGGACGCGGTTTCCGGTTTTAGCGATCCGGATTTTTGGGGAGCTTACAACGTTATAGAGCCTGAAAAATCCATAGAATCCGCAATTAATAAGATCCAGCGAAAGTTAAAACGAAACAACATTTAATGTTAATTACTCTTTCAATATAATGGCCGGTAAATTCAACGCCCTGTACATCGCATTAAATTCTGCCATTTCTGTATTGATAATTGCATTGCGTTCTGTTTCATAGGTCTTCCAGTCTTGCTGCAGGTCGGCAAATCGCTCTTTTGCGCCCTGAGTGACCTTTGGAATGGGTCCTTCCACAAACCCTTTCAGAAAGAGTAATTCTGAATTCAATTTATTATTGAAGTTAATAACATCCTGAAAGGTCTTTTGTTTGGCCTGGATCAGGTTTTCTTCCCAACTTGTAATTCGCTGGCTAAGGGAATCCCCTTTCTTAAGCAACTCTTCTGCCTCCTTCTTGTCCTTCAGAAGCTCCTTATACGTTGAAAGCTGAGCTTTGGCTGAACGCATATTATTTACCGACTCGTGAATTTCCTTCACCAGCGCAGCGATTTCCGCCAGCATTCGTTGTTGTTCAACAAAATTGTCAGGATTTACCTCCAGGCTGGGATTGGGTTTGATGGTTACCGTGGATTCAGCCTTAGTATCACCTTGTTTCAGCACAATCCTGTAATTTCCGGGTCCCACATGCGAACCGTTGAGCCCTCCAAAAACAAAGACATCGTTAACAGCTGGCAAAGGATCTCTTTGAAAGTTCCAGGTAAACCTGTTGAAGCCCTTTTTGGCCGGTAAGACCTGTGGTTTCGAAGGGCCTCCGGGCCATGATTGGAACTTTTTATCGGGCTTACTGGAGATTGTTCTAAGGAGTTCTTCTCCCTGGTAGACCTGGAGTAACACCTCAAGTGAGTCGATGGGTTTCGCAATGTGATAATCGATGGTGACTCCAGTGGGAGGATTCTTTCCCACAGCAGGATCACTGCTGTTTCCGCCAAAGAACAGATAAGTGTCTTTTGGTTTAATGATTGAAAGCGGACCGGAAACCCGATCTTTATTCTGAATAGCCCCAAGATCGTCCAGAATCCAGAACGAACGGCCTGCAGTGGCGGCAATAAGATCATTGTCCCGGATAGTGAGATCATTTATTGGCACGATAGGCAGGTTAAGCTGAAGGCGTTCCCACTGTGCTCCGTCGTTCCAGGAAACGAACAAGCCGGTTTCTGTTCCTGCGTATAACAAGCCTTTGCGTTTTTTGTCTTCGCGTACCACACGTACAAAGTTGTGCGCTCCGTCTATTCCTTCTGTGATCGATTTCCATGAACCTCCGAAATCATTAGTTTTGAAAATGTAAGGCGTAAGGTCCATATTTTTGTAACGCATCACCACTACATAGGCAGTGGCGGGATCATGGGGAGAAACTTCAATGCTGTTTACAATCCCTTCTCCAAAGTTCCCCGGTGTGATATTCGTCCAGCTGGCTCCGCCATTTCGTGTAATATGAACCAGGCCATCATCGGTTCCGGCATACATCAACCCGGCCTGGTGGGGTGATTCTACCAGGTACATAATGGTGTTGTAATTCTCTCCCCCGGCGGCTTCATTGGTATAGGGCCCTCCACCCGGGCCGTGCTTTTCCTTTTGGTTACGGGTAAGATCCGGACTTATTGGTGTCCATGAAATACCACCATCGGTTGTTTTAAAAACTATGTTTCCGGCATGATAGATAGTATTCCTATCGTGAGGTGAACTGATTATGGGTGCATTCCAGTTAAAACGGTATTTGGCGTCTTCAGGGGCTTTACTTAAACCTAGTTCGGGGTATTGATTAATGGGTTTGCTGTCGCCGGTCTTCTTTATCCAGCGGTCTATAATTCCCTGGTAACAGCCTCCATAGACAACTTTGGGGTCATCCGGGTCGAATGCCAGGTAGGCACTTTCGCAACCTGCCACCGAATACCAGTCCTTCCAGTCGATTCCACCTCCGTTCGTCCTGCTCGCAATGGCAATGGCCGAATTGTCTTGTTGCCCCCCATAAACGTTATAAGGAAAGAGGTTGTCTGTAATAACCCTGTAGAATTGTGCGGTTGCCTGGTTGGTTTGCGTACTCCAGGATAGGCCTCCGTTATTCGAGACATTGGCGCCCCCGTCGTTCGAATTGATCATCACCCGGTTGTTTTCCGGATGTATCCAAAGATGATGGTTGTCGCCGTGAGGGGTGGGTAGGGGAGTGAAATTCTTTCCACCATCAATAGACTTCATGACGGGCGCATTTAAAACATAGACGGTATTCTCATCCCGGGTATCTGCGAAAATTTCCATATAGTACCAGGAACGGGCAATATTTACCCTGTCCTTGTTAACCTGTTGCCAGCTTTTTCCGGCATTATCACTTCGGTAAACGCCTCCTTTATCGCCTTCGGCCTCTATTACGGCGAAGACTCGTTCCGAATTGGCCCTGGATACCGACAACCCCGTTTTCCCGAATTCTTCCGGCAGCCCGTTTTTAAGTTTTTCCCAGTTCTCACCTCCATCTGTCGATTTATAAATTGCCGAACTTTTCCCGCCGGACTCCATAGTCCAGGGGTAGCGGCGGTGCTGCCACATAGCAGCATACAGGATCATAGGATTGTTCATATCCATTGAAAGCGATGAGGCTCCGGTGTTTTCATCTACAAAAAGTACTTTACTCCAGGACTTCCCTCCATCGATAGATTTGTATATGCCTCTGTCTTTCGAAGGACCGTATTGAGCTCCCTGGGCAGCGACGAAAATCACGTCCGGGTTTGTAGGGTGGATGATGACGTCGGAAATATGTCTTGTATAATCTAAACCCATGTGTTTCCAGGTCTTCCCGGCGTCTGTGGATTTGTATACCCCATCACCCATGGAGGTCATAACTCCTCTGGCGGCGTGTTCTCCCATTCCCACTACTACCACATTTGGATCGCTATCAGAAACAGCAATGGCTCCTACTGTTCCTGTTTGAAAAAAGCCGTCGGAAATATTCTTCCAGCTTATCCCGTCGTCGGTACTTTTAAAGACACCACCGCCCGTAGCGCCCATATACCAAACGCCCGGTTGTTTAACCACTCCGGTTGAAGCCACGCTTCTTCCACCCCGGAACGGACCTATATTACGCCACTTCAAGCTGCTGAAAGTTTTATCGGAGGTAGGGGATTCGTCGTTTTCGGGGTCTTGTGCGAAGGTTGATATGGAAAAGGTAAAAATGAAAGTCAGGAGAAAAGCTATACGGATCATTCGGATGGTTTTAGTGTTATAAAAATAGGAATTAATAATCAAAAGCAAACAGCCCGGTAAACGGGCTGCTTGTGTTTGGATGGGGAGTAGCATGTGAGATACATTCTGCCACTTTCAGTATCGTAGTTTTATAATTTTATAAACTTCCTGCTCGTGGTATTTTCGGGTGTGGATATCTTCAGGGTGTAAACCCCGGAACGCAGGGAAGCGGTGTTCAGTTCATGGATTCGATCTCCGGAAAAGCTTCTTCCTAGGAGCAATTTTCCTAAGTTATCGTATAATTCGATTGAAATTTCTGAAATCCCTTCAGCTAAAGAAATGTTTAATTGATCGGCCACAGGGTTCGGATAGATCTCGATTAGTTCAAGGGGGTTTGAAGGAACGGCCAGAATAACTATTCCTTCGGTTTTAAACCAACTGAAGGCATCGCTAATATTAGCAGCGCCGACGATGTCGTCAACCAGGTCTCCATCAATATCGCCGGTAGTAATTGCGAATGCACCGTTGCTATAGGTAGGATCATTACTTATAACAGCTCCACTGAAAATCCCGCTGCCGTCATTCTCATACCAGGCAAAGGCATCCCCCGAAATCGTAGCGGTTACTATATCCATATCGCCGTCCTGTTCAAGATCAACTAAGGCAAGACCTCTTGGGCCGAGGGAGTAAGAGCTTGTGTTATCGATAATATGAGAAGTAAAATTCTCATTACCGTCATTTTCATACCATAGAAAATGATTGGCGTTATTGCTGCCGGCTGCCAGGTCTATATCGCCGTCGCCATCAAGATCTGCAGCTTCAATGGCTGTCGCTCCGTTGGCATCGGCAGTATCGTCTATGGTATGCGGTGTAAAAATTCCATTGCCGTCATTTTCATACCATGAAAAGGTATCCCCGGTAAAGGCGGCTACCACGATATCCGTATCGGAGTCCTGGTCAAGGTCGACTGCTTTTACAACGCGAACTCCATCGGTTCGGTTATCACCAACACTCAATACGCTGTGAAGTGTAAAATTCTCATTTCCGTCATTGGCGTAAATCACCAGGGCATCTCCCTGGTTTGCACCACCTACGATGTCCATAGTGCCATCATTGTTGAAATCGGCCGCATCGATACCGTAAGCTTCTACAGAAAAGGCAGAATCGTCGATTACGTGTATGGAGAACAAACCACTGCCGTCATTCTCGTACCAGAGGTACAGATCGGCGGTTGAAGAGGTTGCAAGCACGTCCAGATCGCCGTCCTCATCCAGGTCGAAGGCCTTTGCAAACCGGGCGCCGTCGGCCGTGGATCCGTTGTCGATCGTATTCCTGGTAAAATTTCCTGCACCGTCATTAATGTAAAGTGAAAAATAATCCGACTGGAATGATCCGCCTACAAAATCGATATCACCGTCGCCGTCAAAATCGCCGGTGGTTACCGTATTCGCAGCATTTGCGGTTTGCTGCATATTGTCCACGAGGTTCGGATCGAATGTGATTTGAGCAAAAACCTGAGTCGCACTTAGGGTTAAAGCAAGAAGTAAAAATCTTTTCATTTATGAGTGAGTTTTAATTTTCATAAATATAGTACTAACTACAAGAAATAAAAAAGCGGCTTCTAGTGAAACCGCTTTTAAATTACACTTAATTAATATTTAGTTGCCGTCTTCTTCTGTTTCTATTGCTATTACGGAGTTTATAGCGGGTACAATTCCCGTTTCCCGTAAGTCAAGCTTTGCCGTATTTAGAAGTAGAACAGATGATAGGGTTTCAGTATTGGTGAAGTTATTCTCTGCTACCACCAATTCTTTTAGACTTGAAATACCGGCAATCTGCGGAGGAATATCACCACTTAGTTTATTGTCGAACACATTCAACACTTCAAGATGGGATAAATTTCCAATTAGCGTTGGAATTTCACCACTTAATTGGTTACTACTTAAATGTAGCTGCTTTAATCTGGTTAGATTTCCAATTGTAGAAGGAATCGTACCGGAAAGGTAATTACCGTTAAATGCCAGTACTTCCAGATTTACAAGTTTTCCTATTGCGGCAGGCAGTGATCCACTGAGTTTATTGAACGAAAGTTCTATTATTCGCAAATGGACGAGGTCTCCAATCGATTCGGGCAGGCTACCCTGTAGGTTATTAAACAGTAGGCTTATTGCTGTAACGCGATTATTTTCAACCGAAACTCCCGGCCACTCCGCTACAGGGGAGTTAATATCCCATTGCTGGGTCCACTCGGAACCCCTGGTGCTGTGATAAAAGTCTATAAGTGCTTGTTTTTCTTTAACTGAAACTTCTGCCATGCAAAAGGTTACGCACAGCAACATGATGGAGGTTAGTAGTGTAGTCTTCATAATAGGGGCTTAAGAATTTACCTACAATATCAGAAATAATTTTTAATAATATAGATATTAAGCAAATAAATTCGATGAAATGCACAAAATTTTTAGAAATTGCTCATTTTATGTAAGAAATCTACATCTACTTCATGGATTCCGGGGAAGTTGCTAAGGGTTACTTTGCTTCCAAATAAATCTGAAGCCCGCACTTTTTCTTCTTCTGCCCGGTTTGCAGTTATATATTGATCATTCAGTCCGTAATGGAAATACACCCTTGCCTTCTCCAGGTATTCGAAATGGGAGGCATCCAGCTCTTTGGGTATTCCGCCTGAATGTAAAATGAGCTTGTCGCAATCTATCTCTCTGCTCGCGATCCATCTGGTGGCAATGGATACTCCCTGGCTGTAACCAAGTATGATAAGTCTTTTATCGGGCGGAAGTTGCTCGGCTTGCCACACTGCATCTACATAGGCGAGTACATTTTTCGTTTCTTCTAAGGTGTCTTCTTTTGTAAGCCATGAAGCACCTACATGTTTGTTTTCCGGTCCGATATAGTACTTGGAAGGAGCCTGAGGAGCGATGAGGTAATTCTCTTCCGCGTTCAGGGATGAGAAATACCGCAAAAAATATCGGCTTAAATAGCCCATCCCATGGAAGATTATCCAGATATTCCGGGTGGTCTCGTTAAGTTCATTCTGTGTTAAATAGGATGAGGATGCTGTGTAAACCGCTCTTTTTTCTTTAGACATCTATGTACAATTCGTATTTTTACAAAAGTAACTGAAACCTATGAACTACTCAAAAGAAGAACTGCTTGCAGCCGGTAATAAGATTGGAAAAAATACACTTATTGAGACCCTCGAAATAGAATTCATAGATATACTGGAGGACGGGGTCGTGGCACGTATGCCGGTGAACGCCAAAGTACATCAACCTGATGGTGTTTTGCACGGTGGAGCTTCGGTAGCGCTGGCGGAAACGGTTGGCAGCTTTGCGGCTATATGCCTTTTCGGCCCCGAAGTTAGCATCAGGGGGATAGAGATCTCGGCCAATCATGTAAAAGCTGTACGAGAGGGGTATGTGTATGCCAAAGCAAAAATGATCCATAAAGGCCGTACCATTCAGTTATGGCAAATTCGGATTGAAAATGAGCAGGAGGAACTTGTGTCTATGGTAAAGCTCACTACAATTTCCCTGAAAAAATAAGCGATGAATTTCGAGAATGTGCTTCAAATCGTCCGCGATAGTTATTATGCGCAAACAGCTGTTGTAATCTACTCCGAACCTTATGCCGGGACAGTTTGTTGCATTGTTGCTGAAAAGCAAACAGTTGAATCCGATCACTTTATCAAGGGGCGAAAAGGGTTTGTATTTTCACCTTTTCGGCAAGATAAACCCTCGTATTTTATTGCTGAATCCAATAGTAATGTTTTTCGCACTGATCTTCCCGAACCGGTTTCAGATCGGCAAGTTCCCGCGATAAACAGGGAAGCCGACCATCAAGGATATATCCAACTTATAGATCGCACAGTGGAAACAATAAAAGCTTCAGATCTTGAAAAAGTCGTGATTTCCCGCCGCGCATCTTATAAGTTAAGGGAGTTTTCAATTGAAAGATTTTTGTCGTCCCTGTTTTTATCAGATCTCATAGCTTTTAAGTATCTGTGGTTTCACCCGGATACCGGTTTGTGGTGCGGGGCAAGCCCGGAAACACTGTTTAAAATAGAGAATGGAAAATTTTCAACGATGGCATTGGCTGCTACCAAGACCTCGACCGAAAGCAATCGGCCATGGACCGATAAGGAGTTGAAAGAACAGCAATTTGTTAGTAACTACATCCAAAATGTCTTAGAGCCTTTTTCTCAAAGTTTAGAAGTTGGAGAATTGCACGATCATAAGGCAGGTAACCTGCTACATCTTTGTACCGCCATAGAAGGAATCCTGAAAGACACTATTGCGATAGAAGATGTTTTAAAAAAATTACATCCTACCCCTGCGGTATGCGGAACGCCAATGCGAGCTGCAATGGAATATATCTTACTGAATGAGAGCTACAACAGAGAGTTTTATGCGGGTTACCTGGGTCCGGTAGACCATAAAGAATTAAGCGCTTCCCTCTATGTAAACCTGAGATGCGCGCAGATCGGGGAGAAAGAAGCAGGGATTTATGTAGGAGGTGGTATTACGGCCCAGTCTGAGGCGGAATCAGAATGGGAGGAAACCTGTAATAAGCAGACTGTCATGCTGAAAGTCCTCAGTGAGTTCCTTTAATTATAATGTGCTAGTTCGTACCTTTGAACAGATGAAATTTTCCAGCAAAAGTCTCTCCCAGACCATCACACAATTATGTCTAATAAAAGACATAGATCACATTGTAATATCACCTGGCTCGCGGAATGCGCCTTTGGTTATCGGATTTACCGAGCAGGATGGTTTCACAAATTTCAGCATTGTTGATGAGCGCTGTGCAGCTTTTTTCGCACTTGGCCTGGCGCAGCAATTAGGAAGGCCTGTGGCCGTGGTATGCACCTCCGGTTCGGCCTTACTAAACTATTACCCGGCTGTGGCCGAAGCATTTTACAGTGATATCCCGCTGGTGGTGATTTCGGCCGATCGTCCCGAGCATCTTGTTGAAATAGGGGACGGGCAGACCATAATTCAGGAGGGCGTTTTTGCCAATCATATCCTCTACAGTGCAAATTGCAAGGAAGGCGAGGAACATCGGCAACACAATGAAACTGCAATCAATGCCGCATTGAACACCGCCATTGAACTGAAAGGACCGGTTCATATTAATGTGCCGTTTTCAGAACCGCTGTACGAAACCGTAGACGACCTGCTGCTGCGGCCGCAACACGTTCCGGCACGAACGAATATTGAGAGTCTTCCGTCCGATTTTGAAACATTCCGGCAATTGTGGAATGACTCGAGTCGTAAAATGATACTCAGCGGGGTAATGGAGCCCCAGTCGATAGATAGGCGAGTAATCGAAAAGCTGGCTCAGGATCCGTCACTGATCGTTCTAACAGAAACAACATCCAACCTTCATCACGAGAAGTTCTTTCCTGCCATCGACCAGTTGATTACCAACTTACCTCCCCGGCAAATCAGCGAATTGAGTCCTGAGCTGTTGATTACTTTTGGGGGAATGATCGTTTCAAAAAGGATTAAAGCATTTTTACGTGCCAATCCACCTGCACATCACTGGCATATAGACAGCAAGAAAGCCTACGATACCTTCTTCGCACTCTCGGAGCATTTTCGGAATTCGCCCGATTACTTTCTGAAGGCCATGACTGAAAACTCCAGGCCAGCCGATAGCGGATATCGCGATTTTTGGTTAACGCGGAAACAGTTGAAGTTACAGAAACACCGGGATTTCCTGGAGCAGGTCCCATTCTCCGATCTTAAGGCCTATGAAATCGTGTTTCGCAGTTTACCGCTGGAATCGCAATTGCAGGTGGCAAACAGTGCGGCTATAAGGTATGCCCAGCTTTTTTCTATAAATGCGGACATAGAGGTGTATTGCAACCGCGGGACAAGCGGAATAGACGGAAGTACCAGCACTGCCATTGGTGCTGCCGTGGCATCTACAAAACCTGTGGTACTGTTAAGCGGAGACCTGAGTTTTTTCTATGACAGCAATGCCCTTTGGAATTCATATATCCCCAGGAACTTCCGAATTATAATCGTAAATAATTCCGGAGGGGGAATTTTCAGGATTTTGCCGGGTGCGAAAGAAGTTAAAGATTTTTCTCAGTACTTTGAAACCCGCCATGATCTCAATGCCCGGCACCTTTGCGAAATGTTTAATCTTAGTTATCGTTCGGTAAATAATCCCGGGGATCTTCAGCAGCAACTTAAAGATTTTTACAATCCATCCGAAACTGCAGGATTACTCGAGATTTTTACGCCCGCTGAAATAAACGATATAGTGCTGCAGGATTATTTTAAATCGATAAGTTAACTGTAATCGGTAATATGCTTTCGCCTAGCTAGGAAGTAGTGCTTTGTGTGAGTAGGTTCTCCGCCCAGGCGAATGCTTCATCGACGGTGCTAAAAATGGTCATGGGCTTACCAAAAAAATTCAGTTCCATCTCGGCATTCTTTTTACCTAGTTCGGTGGGGGTTACAATGGCCAGCCCCATTAATGTTGGAACCTTTTCCAGATACTTATAATCATTCGGATTGACAGAATACGAATGTACCCTGTTAGAAATATAAACGAAAGGTTTGGTCCCCATATGCTGTAACCCGGATATCAATACAGGAAAGCCGTTTTTATAAGAAAGGGTAATTCCTTCTTTGGCTTCAACTATCACAATATTTTTACAAAAATAAATTTTCCCGACAGTCGATTCCAGGACGTGATCCGGGGAAATACCATCCGGAAGATTGTGAGGGTTTTTTGCGCTCATACGCACGTGAAATTACGTAATTTCTTAAAACCGACAGCAGATTTTTGTAGATTTAATAGCTACCTTTGCAACTATGTTACAATTAGGCGAATACCAGCAGCTAAGCATTCTAAGAGACACCGACCCGGGTTTATATCTTGGTAATGAAGAGGGGGACGAAGTCTTACTTCCGCAAAAATATAAACCGGAATCATTCGATATTGGCGATGTGCTGAATGTTTTTGTTTACCTCGATCACGAGGAACGACCGGTAGCCACAACCCTCGATCCTTATATTAAATTAAACGAATTTGGCTACCTCTGTTGTAGTGACGTAAATGAATACGGGGCTTTTATGGATTGGGGCCTCGAAAAGCAACTTTTCGTTCCGTTTAAGGAACAGGCCAGGCCTATGAAAGTAGGTAGTTGGTATATAGTTTATATGTATCTTGATGAACAGTCGAATCGACTTACGGGATCGAGCAAAACCAATAAATTTCTCAACAATGAAAATCTTACGGTCGAGAAATTCGATGAGGTCAATATTATGGTTACTCATCTTACCGAAAAAGGGGCAAATGTAATTGTAAACGGCAAGCATAAAGGGTTGATCTACTTAGAAGATATATTTGAAGATATAAGGAGTGGAGATCGCCTGAAAGCTTATGTAAAAAAGATCCGTGAAGACAATAAGTTGGATATCGTACTCCAAACTCCCGGGTACAAAAGCATAGAACCCAACGCCAATTACGTCCTTGATGAGCTAAAGGCCGCCGGTGGGTTTATGCCGCTTCACGACAAATCGGATCCCGAACAAATCAAGAACGAACTGGGACTGAGTAAAAAGAGTTTTAAAAAAGCCATTGGCAGCCTTTACCGCGACAAACAAATTTTAATAAAGGAGGATGGAATAGAGTTAGCTGATAATTCGTAATTTTATAGGAATTAACCATCATTCTTATGAAACAACTGCTATTGCTGCTCAGTTTCGGACTGTTTTTACTTTCCTGTTCCGAAAAAGAACCAAGACAATTCACTATCTCCGTTACCCTAAGCGATTCCATACAAACCGAAGGTTTGGACGGCAGGTTATTGCTGATGTTGTCGAATAACGAAGATGACGAACCCCGGTTTCAGATCAACGGGGGATTAGATTCTCAGTTGATCTTCGGAAAGAATGTTGAAAACTGGAAACCTGGCGAATCGATTCACTTCACTGCGCAGGATTTTGGCTATCCCATAGAGAGCATTGCCGATGTTCCTGCCGGAACATTCCAGGTGCAGGCCTTATTGCATGTATACGAAACCTTTAATCTTTCAACCGGTCACACTGTAAAACTGCCAATGGATAATGGAGAAGGGCAGCAGTGGAACCGATCGCCCGGAAATATTTACAACCTGCCTCTGCCTATGAATATAGATCCCGGAACAGCTTCCACACAAACTGTTACTATCGATAAGATCATCCCTCCGATAGAGGAACCGGAAGATACCAAATGGGTTAAGCATGTTAAAATCAAATCGGAAAAGTTAAGCGAGTTCTGGGGCAGGGACATGTATCTTGGAGCACATGTGTTGTTGCCTAAAGATTTTAGTGATCACCCGGAAGCGCGATTTCCGCTAATGGTTTTTCACGGACATTTTCCATCCGATTTTGGAGACTGGCGAACCACTCCGCCAGACCCGGATCTGGAGCCTGAGTATTCGGAACGTTTCGGTGTGGAAGGATACAACATTATTCAGCAGCAGGAAGCATACGATTTCTATAAAAGATGGAACAGCCCGGATTTTCCCAGGTTTATCATTATCGAGATTCAGCATCCAACCCCGTACTACGACGACAGCTACGCTGTGAATTCGGCTGCCCAGGGTCCTTATGGCGATGCGATCACCTATGAACTTATTCCGTACATAGAAGAAAAATTCCAGGGTATAGGTGAAGGCTGGGCGAGGTTCCTTTATGGCGGATCTACAGGTGGCTGGGAAGCGCTCGCCGTACAGGTAAAGTATCCCGACGAATACAATGGTTGTTTTGCGGCCTGCCCGGACCCTATCGATTTTCGGGCCTATTGTCTCACGAATATTTATGAAGATAAAAATGCCTATTACTACGAAAGCGATTTCAGGCAAATAGAAAAACCCGGCCATAGGAATTATCTCGGAGATATAAGTACTACCATCAAGGATTATAACCACCTGGAACTGGTATTGGGAGATAAGTCCAGGTCGGGACAGCAATGGGATATCTGGGAAGCCACTTATTCGCCTTTGGGAGACGATGGTTATCCCCAGCGAATTTGGGACAAGTATACAGGTGAGATCGATGCGGAAGTAGCCGAGTACTGGAGGGAAAACTACGACCTTCGGTATATACTGGAACGGGACTGGGCCAAATTAGGAAATGACCTGAGAGGTAAGATCCATATTTACTGCGGCGACATGGATAACTATTACCTGAACAATGCGGTTTACCTGATGGAAGATTTTCTTGAAAGCACCACCGATCCGTATTACGACGGAGAAGTGGATTATGGCGACAGGGCCGAGCATTGCTGGAACGGTGATCAGGAAAATCCCAACCACATTTCACGGTTGCGTTATAACAGTATGTATGTACCCAAGATCATGAAGCGAATTAAAGAAACAGCACCTCCGGGAGCCGACCTTAAAAGCTGGAGGTATAAATAGGTTAATGCTGGAAGTCTCCGCCTTCGCAACCCTCGTGTCGCTGAAGCTTTAGCGAAAGCGTATAAGGCTACGGCGGCTGAAGCGCTTCGGCGGACGTGGGAAATTGTCACTTCGAGTGAATATGAAGTGCGCAAGCTACTTCATATTAGTATCGAGAAGTGCTTTTGGAGAAGAGTGAAGCGTGAAGAGTGAGCCGGGAAGTGAAAGGTAAGAAGTCTAAAGCCGGCCCGCCTTCGCAGGCCTCCTTCGCCATCCTCGTGTCGCTGAAGCTTTAGCGAAAGCGTATAAGGCTACGGCGGCTGAAGAGCTTCGGCGGACAGGGGAAATTGTCACTTCGAGTGAATATGAAGTGCGCAAGCTACTTCATATTAGTATCGAGAAGTGCTTTTGGAGAAGAGTGAAGCGTGAAGAGCGAGCCGGGAAGTGAAAGGTAAGAAGTCTAAAGCCGGCCCGCCTTCGCAGGCCTCCTTCGCCGAAGTAGCTTGGTTATGGCGGCTGAAGAGCTTCGGCGGACAGGGGAAATTGTCACTTCGAGTGAATATGAAGTGCGCAAGCTACTTCATATTAGTATCGAGAAGTGCTTTTGGTGAAGAGTGAAGCGTGAAGAGCGAGCCGGGAAGTGAAAGGTAAGAAGTCTAAAGCCGGCGTTGATTAGAAGGAATTCAAAAAACGTTTTATCCGATCTATAAATAGTAATACTCTTAATATCCTCGCCCCACGCGATAGGGAGCGCATCGAGGGCAAATTCCGAATGGAGGACAGGCATCCATAAATGTTAATCCACGCATCTCCTTATAAACGGTATTCTTCACGCCTGTACTACCATCAGGGATATAAGCAGGGGTGCTGCCGAAATTAAAGTACTTAGATTGAATAGCCTGCAGATTGACGTTTTGAGGTGAATCGACATAATCCTCATTCACAACCGAAGTCATATCCACCGTCTGCCGGTAATTATCCGCATTCATCTGAAAGTCCTTGATACTGCGTTTCACAAACGGCGCGGTGTATAACTTAAAGGTTGATATGTCCTGGATCTCAGGCAGGGATTCAGATGTTATGGTAAAATAACGCGTGTTGAAATCGGTCTGCGAAAATACAGCCGTCGGTAACAATAATAATAAAGAAACAAGTATTCTCACAGCTCAAATCTAGCAAAAATCACACCAAAAAAAGTTAACAACACGATTCTAAAGATTGAGCTTTTTTGCCGTTGCCTGTGGTACTGCGTCCTTATGAACCGTAATACTAATAGCTTTAAGCCGCATATATGCTTCGCTAAAGTAGACGTAACCTCCGTTGGCATTTCGCGATTCGTCAGAGCCCCAACTGTTTTTCACCTTATAATATTTTGTGCCGTTCTGGTCGCGCAGTATACCGGTTATATGCATTAGGTGATCATCTGTTGTCGCATAATTCTCAAACTCATCTTGCCGGTATTGTTGGGTGATATTCATCTCAGGATAGATACCTTGCAACGCCTTAGCGTTATTTTCAGAATCGCCGGGTATCACTGCCACCCCGTCTTTAGACGAAAAGGTTCGCTCACTAACATCGCAATCCAGTTCCACCGTAAATCCATTTTGCAGGGCGTGATCGATAGTGTTGATCATTTCATCCAGAGGCAGGTTGTAAAAACTGCCATTGCTCCAGTTATCGGGGATATTCAGGATAAATTCAGAATAAAAAGGTGCATGGGTAAAAGAGGTCACCGAAACATAATCTGCAGGATTGATCCCCGTAAACTCGAGGAAGGATAAAGGGGTATACTGTTTACCTTCATACGTAAAAGATTTAGGGTTTCCGTTTAAGTATATATCCAGTACAGCATCAACTGCAGGCCGCCATTTTTTACTTAAACGCCTTCCCGGATTATCGACATACGTCTTTAGCATGGACGTCAGTACCGCCACTAGCTCGGCGTGATTATGACCGGATTCTTCAGCAAAAAGTCCACTGTAGGCTTGCTGGGGTACTAGACCGTATTCAGCAACCGAGTTGAGAACATCATGAGCGAGACCACCTTCACTGAACTGGGCTTTACCATGACGCATTATATAATTTTCCGCTTTCTTCGGATATGTATTCCGCACTGTGTACATTTCAGAAAGATCGATCTGCTTACCACTTTGTCGGATAATTTCCGATTCAAGAAAAGAGGTGCCGGAAAAACTCCAACAAGTACCGGTATTTCCCTGGCTGATCACCGGGGTTGCCTGAAGGTCTATAACCGTTGAAAAATTATAAGGTTGCTGTGCAAAAAGTGATAACGAACATAAAATGCTGAAATAGAGAATAAGTGAGCGCATAGTTAAAATTTTAGTGGAGAACTTATGTCTGTCTAAGCCCTGATGCTTAGATATACCGTTTAGTATGATTATCTTTATGCTAAAATAAAAAATATGAGCACACCGAATTGGAAAACTGCAAAGGAATATTCAGACATCACCTATAAAAAGTGTGACGGGGTTGCCCGAATTGCTTTCAATCGGCCCGAAGTTAGAAACGCATTCAGGCCAAAAACCACTTCCGAGCTACTCGATGCCTTTCACGATGCCCAGGAAGATACTTCAATTGGAGTTGTGTTGCTCTCGGCAGAGGGTCCTTCGCCCAGGGACGGCGTGTACAGTTTTTGCAGTGGTGGGGATCAAAGTGTGCGAGGGCATCAGGGTTATGTAGGAGAAGACGGCTATCATCGGCTCAATATTCTTGAGGTTCAACGGTTAATACGGTTTATGCCAAAAGCAGTAATTGCCGTGGTACCCGGATGGGCTGTAGGGGGAGGTCACAGCCTGCATGTCGTTTGCGATATTACCCTTGCCAGCGAGGAACACGCTATCTTTAAACAAACCGATGCCGATGTAACCAGTTTCGACGGAGGTTACGGCAGTGCATACCTCGCAAAGATGGTGGGGCAGAAGAGGGCCCGAGAGATCTTTTTCCTCGGAAGGAATTACAGTGCCAGGGAAGCCTTCGACATGGGAATGGTAAATGCCGTGGTCCCGCATTCAGAACTCGAAAATACCGCCTTTGAATGGGCACAGGAAATTCTGGCTAAATCCCCTACCTCCATTAAAATGCTGAAATTCGCCATGAATCTTACTGATGACGGTATGGTGGGGCAACAGGTTTTTGCAGGTGAAGCAACACGGCTGGCATACATGACCGATGAGGCTAAAGAAGGAAGAGATGCATTCCTGGAGAAACGGAAACCCAATTTCGACAAAAAATGGTTGCCTTAGAAGCTTGAGGCAATGGAAAAATTCTGATCTTGAAGAATGTTACCGCCACGACCAAATTTGTTCTTATATTGTTGAAAATTAAATTAGTATCTGATGAGAAATTTATCCTTTATCCTGTTTTTAATGTTCACTTCAGCAATGGTGGGACAAACAGATTGTTCAAAATTCAAAACCGGAAAATTCCAAAACGTGGAAGATGGGGTGGTAAAATCCAGAATTGAGCGAACAGATTCATTGCAATACGAAAAGTTTGGAGATCGGGAAATAACACTGAAAGTTACCTGGCTGAATGATTGTTCATATCAACTTTCCTTACTGGAAGGTAACGACGCATTCTGGAAGTCACGACCAAAAGACATGCCTACTCCCGATATGATTGTGCGCATCGTCCAGGTTGATGGTGACGCTTATATGCAGGAAGCCAGGTTAATTAATGAAGACGAATTCAAATATAAAAGCAGAATAGAAAAAATCGAATAAGTCTATCTCAGCATCCCTAGTTTATAAAGGAATCGAGAAAGATTCTTAAATTCGTGCTAAACCTTAGTGGCCGACCAATTTTTCCGCTAAATTTGGATGTTGTTTCGAGCATAATCTTGACTAATTAATACATGTCTTACCCCTTACCCTGGATTGGTTTTATAGGATACGTCCTGTTACTCTTGTTCATAGATTTTTTTGTACTTCATAAGAAGAATCGTCCCGTTTCTGTACGAAAAGCTTTCTATGAAACCCTTTTCTTTGTGGTTAACGCATTTCTGTTTGCAGGTGTCATTTACTGGGCCTTCAGCAATAATGCAGTAGATAATATCAATAATCTGTCAGCTGGAGATGCCGTAGTAAAATATATTACCGGCTACCTTATCGAGCTTTCACTTAGTGTAGACAACCTCTTTGTTATAGCCATCATATTCACGTCATTTAAGGTTCCGGCACAGTATCAGCACCGGTTGTTGTTTTTGGGGATCCTTGGGGCCATTATTTTTAGGGCATTGCTTATCGGTCTCGGATTGGTACTTATAAACAAGATCCATGGAATGAGTATAATTTTCGGTCTGTTTCTTTTGTTTACTGCCTTTAAGATGTTAAAGAAGGAAGTAGAGCCTAATGCCAATACAGAACCAAAGGGTATTATGAAATATCTTAGATTCAGTTCGGTAATTGACGGTGGGAAATTCACCACCAGAGTAAATGGAAAACGAGTTTTTACTGCATTATTCGGGGCTTTGGTAGCTATCGAATTAACCGACCTGCTGTTCGCACTGGACAGTATTCCGGCCATACTTGCAGTTACCACAGATCCATTTATTGTTTACAGCTCGAACATTTTTGCCATAATGGGACTTCGTTCATTGTATTTCTTCCTGGCAAATATGCTTCAGAAATTCAAATACTTGAAATTCAGTGTTTTTGCCATTCTGATCTTTGTCTCGCTCAAGTTAATGACTACAGGGTATGTCGATATACCGGAATGGTTCTCGCTGATGTTTATAGGCTTGTCCTTGTCGATAGGAATCTTGATTTCCCTGCGCGCGTCGAATGAGCCTACTTCCTAGGCATAATCAGTGACATTTTAGCCTGAAAATTATTTCAAAAGCCACACCTTTAGTAATTTTAGGAATCGTGAAAATGGAGAAATTAGATTATGTGCTACGATATTAAGGCCAGTTTAGAATCTCAGTTGAATCGCGCCCGGCGAAAGGGCGATGAACAGGCAGTCCGTGAGATAATGGAAAAATTAGCTCCACTCTCCGACCTGCCGCTTTACCACGTTTCCGGCTTTCAGCATCCTAAAATCTTTATTTACCCCGATCGGTCCCCCGATCTGCCGGAACTCGCAATATGGGGTCTTGTGCCTCATTGGGTAAAGGACAGGGAACAACTAAAAAAATACTGGAACAATACACTGAATGCTCGGGGAGAAACCATATTCGAAAAACCGTCTTTCCGGAATTCGGCCAGGCACCATCGCTGTCTGGTCTATGTGGATGGATTCTATGAACATCATCATTACAAAGGAAAGACCTACCCGTTTTATATTTTTCAGAAACAAAACCATCCGCTTTGCCTGGCAGGACTTTGGTCGGAATGGGTGGACGAGTCAACCGGAGAGATCATCAACAGTTTTAGCATAGTTACAACTGAAGCTAACAGATTAATGGGCAAGATTCATAACAATCCGAAATTAAAGAGTCCGCGTATGCCGCTCATTCTGCCTCAGGTAATCGAAGAGCAGTGGTTAAAGCCGGTGGAGGAGGAGTTGGATGTAAAGGCGATTCAGGAACTTATAACAGCCTATCCCGATGATGAACTGGAAGCCTTTCCGGTAAACAGGCTGAGAGGAGCTTCGTATGTGGGAAATATAAAAGAAGTGTGCGAGGAAGTAACCTATCCCGAATTGCAAGTTTCTCCCACAGACTAATCTGTATAAAGGCTTAGTATAACCATTATTTGTCTGAATACGCATCCGAATGTACCGTCTTCACCGCCCGGCCGGATGGATCGTTCATATTCTTAAAACTTTCATCCCATTCCAGGGCAACCGGACTGCTGCAAGCTACCGAGGGAACCGAAGGCACGCTCAGGGCAGCCGTATCGCTTGGAAAATGCGTTTCAAAGATACTGCGGTAATAGAATTCTTCTTTTGTAGTTGGAGTTTGAATGGGAAAACGATACCTGGCATTTTTAATTTGTTCATCCGTAACTTCTTCATTGACGAGTTCTTTTAAGCTGTCTATCCAGCTGTAGCCAACCCCATCACTGAATTGTTCCTTTTGTCGCCACGCCACCTGCTCCGGGATCATATCCTCGAAGGCTTTGCGCAGTATCCATTTTTCCATCCTGTCCTTGTCAATCATCTTATCGGCAGGGTTCAGTCGCATAGCCACATCCATATACTCCTTGTCGAGAAACGGTACACGGCCTTCAATACCCCAGGCGGCTAAGGATTTGTTTGCCCTGAGGCAGTCGTACTGGTGCAGTTTGTCGAGCTTACGCACAGTTTCTTTGTGAAATTCTTCAGCATTGGGCGCCTTGTGAAAATACAGGTATCCTCCAAATATCTCATCACTTCCTTCGCCACTCAGCACCATCTTAATTCCCATAGCCTTGATGGCCCGAGCCATTAGGTACATGGGTGTGGAAGCACGTATGGTGGTAATATCGTAAGTTTCCAGATGATAGATCACATCTCGTATTGCATCGATGCCTTCCTGGATTGTAAATTTCACTTCATGGTGCACAGTACCCAGGTGTTCGGCAACTAACCTTGCTGCTTTGAGATCGGGTGAGCCTTCCAGACCTGTGGCAAAAGAATGAAGCCGGGGCCACCATGCAGCAGCAGTATCGTCGGTTTCTATCCGCTTGTCGGCATATTTTTTAGCCAGGGCGGAAGTAATGGATGAATCGAGACCTCCTGACAACAATACACCATACGGTACATCACTCATCAGCTGACGGTGCACAGCAGCATCCAGGGCGGCTCGCAATTCTTCGATAGAGGAGGTGTTGTCTTTTACATTTTCGTATTCCATCCAGTCTCGCTTATACCATCGTTTCAATTCACCGTCCGCACTGTGAAGATAATGACCGGGAGGAAAGAGCTCAATTTTAGTACAAACTCCTTCCAGGGCTTTAAGTTCGGAAGCCACGTAAAAGGTTCCATTTTGATCCCACCCTATGTACAATGGGATTATGCCCATATGGTCGCGAGCAATTAAATAGGTGTCCAGTTCACTATCGTATAGTGCAAAGCCAAAAATTCCGTTGAGATCGTCGAGGAAGCCGGCGCCTTTCTTCCTGTAAAGTGCAAGGATAACTTCGCAATCAGACTGCGTTTGAAAATTGTAATTGCCTTCGAATTGTCTTTTCAATTCCCGATGATTGTATATTTCGCCGTTGGCAGCCAGGATTATCTTTTTATCTTCTGAATAAAGGGGTTGTTTCCCGGAGGTTGGATCCACAATAGCCAGCCTTTCGTGGGCCAGGATGGCCTTTTCATTATCGAAAATTCCACTCCAGTCAGGGCCTCGGTGCCTGATGCACTTTGCCATGGTTAAGAGTTGGGGTCGCAGGCTCTCTGAGGACTGCTTTAGGTCGAAGGCACATACGATTCCGCACATATCATGGGTGGTTTAGTTAGTTGAATTCAGCAATCCGGCTGAATTGTTAGTTTGTTTGGTCATAAAAAAACCCGTCAGATTAAAACCTGACGGGCTGTATATCGCGACAAGTTTTTGCTACGGCAGGGTATTATTATTTAAAATGCTGGATAGCATAACTTGTAGTTGTTTGTTTGTTAGTCAAATATCAGATT
Source organism: Pukyongia sp. (assembly GCA_030148705.1). Classification (GTDB taxonomy): domain Bacteria; phylum Bacteroidota; class Bacteroidia; order Flavobacteriales; family Flavobacteriaceae; genus Pukyongia. The sequence goes on along the minus strand of JASBSY010000023.1, from coordinate 86,151 downwards.
ATTTCTGAATAAATGAAATTTTTTGAAGGATTTTTCTGAAATTATTATCGCAGCTTCGGAAAATCAGCCGGATTAACTTCGTGCATTAGGTCGTACACCTTTTCAAATATATCTTCGGCTGAAGGCTTTGAAAAATAATCGCCATCTGTTCCGTAGGCCGGTCGGTGCGGTTTGGCACAAAGGGTCTGGGGCTTACTGTCCAGATATTTGTAACCTCCTTGTTCGTCTATTATTCTCTGAAGGATATAGGCAGATGCTCCACCCGGAACATCTTCATCGATAACCATCAATCGATTGGTCTTTTGAACGCTTTTTACCATATCTTCCTCCAGGTCGAGTGGCAGCAGCGATTGTACATCGATGATTTCGGCATCTATTCCAACCTGCTGAAGTTCTTTAGCAGCTTCTTCAACGATTCTTAGGGTACTTCCGTAAGAAACAAGGGTAATATCGCTTCCTTCTTTAATGGTTTCAACGCGACCAATGGGCGTTCTAATATCCGCCAGGTTTTTTGGCATCTTTTCTTTAAGCCTGTAACCGTTCAGGCATTCTACCACAACGGCGGGTTCATCGCTTTCCAAAAGTGTATTATAAAAGCCTGCCGCCTTTGTCATGTTTCGCGGGACAAGGAAATACATTCCTCTCAGCAGGTGTATCAATCCACCCATCTGCGAGCCGCTATGCCATATACCTTCCAGTCGGTGACCTCGGGTGCGCACTATCAACGGGGCTTTTTGTTTGCCAAGGGTACGGTACCGGATGGTCGCAAGGTCGTCACTCATTATCTGCAAACAATACAGTATATAATCCAGATATTGAATCTCTGCAATAGGACGCAGTCCCCGCATAGCAAGGCCAATTCCCTGTCCCAGGATGGTGGCTTCCCGAATTCCGGCATCGGCGACTCTTAATTCCCCGTGTTTTTCCTGTAAGCCTTCAAGTCCCTGATTCACATCCCCGATTGTACCACTGTCTTCTCCAAATACCATTGCCTGGGGGTAATTGCTGAAGATCTGGTCGAAATTATCCCGGAGTACCACACGTCCGTCCACCTCTTCAGAATCAGTATCGTATTGTGGTTTGACTTCCTTAATTGAAGTTGCTTTGTTTTCCGCTTCCGAATAGAGATGACTACTGTATTTGGGCTGAATAAGTTCAAAATAATTGTCTATCCAATCCTGTAACTGTCTTTTTTCGGCAGTAGCTTCAGCCACTACATATCGAAGTGCTTTTCGGGCAGTGGCAATTATATCCCTCCGCAACGGCTCCTTTTCAGCCAGGAGGTCGTTATTCAGTTTTTCGATGAAGTTCTTATTGGGCGAACTTTCCGCCAATTGAGATATAAGGGTACCGGCCTCCTGCTGTTCTTTCTGCTGTGGCGCAAGAAATGCCTGCCATGCCGCTTTCTTACCATCCCTTACCTGCTTCTTTATCGAAGCTTCCATTTCGGAAAGTTCTTCTTCAGTGGCTATATTATTCACCAGTATCCATTCGCGCATCTTAAGGTTACAATCGTATTCCCGTTCCCATTGAAGGCGCTCTTGGCTTTTGTATCGCTCGTGCGAACCACTGGTGGAATGTCCCTGAGGTTGAGTGAGTTCCTGGACATGAATTAGCACCGGTACATGCTCGGATCTGGCTATCTCGCCGGCTTTCTTATAGGTCTCGATCAAGGCTCCGTAATCCCAGCCCGACACGCGCATGATCTCGTAGCCCTTTTCGTCTTCAGTTCGCTGGAAGCCTTTTAATATTTCTGAAATATTCTCTTTTGTGGTTTGATGTTTAGCGTGTACCGAAATACCGTATTCGTCATCCCAAACACTCATCACCATAGGCACCTGCAGCACACCGGCTGCATTTATCGTTTCCCAGAACAGGCCTTCACTTGTGCTGGCATTCCCTATAGTGCCCCAGGCAACCTCATTCCCGTTGATCGAAAAATTAGTTGTGTCTATGCCTTTTACATTCCTGAATATCTTCGAGGCCTGTGCCAGTCCCAGCAGCCTGGGCATTTGGCCCGCCGTAGGAGAGATATCGGCACTGCTGTTCTTCTGGGTGGTAAGATTCTTCCAACTACCATCTTCATTGAGACTGTGAGTAGCGAAGTGCCCTCCCATCTGTCTCCCCGCACTCATCGGGTCTGCTTCTATATCGGTATGAGCGTATAAACCCGCGAAAAACTGTTGTATCGTAAGCTTGCCAATAGCCATCATAAAGGTTTGGTCCCGATAATAACCCGAGCGCCAGTCCCCATTCTGAAATGCTTTTGCCCACGCAAGCTGAGGCACTTCCTTGCCGTCGCCAAAAATCCCGAATTTTGCCTTTCCGGTTAATACTTCCCGCCTTCCCAGTAAACTGCATTCCCTGCTTGTAACCGCGATTCTGTAATCGTTGAGCACCTCCGATTTGAAGTCTTCGAAAGAGAGGTTTTTTTTTGTTTCGGGGTTCGATTGCATATTCAGGAATTTAGGCTTGACAAAAATAATAAAACTCGGTGAGATGGACAATTACTGCCACTTATGGTAATTTACATTATTCTTAATAAAATCGCGAAAACACATCATTTTTTTATGAATTTTATAACGATAAGTCTTATTAGGAGAAAAAAAGGCAATGAATGCAGCCCTAAATCGAACCAATCCATAGTCTTCATTCCGTTTGCCCCACCGATTACCCATCGAATTTTGCCCCAAATATGGGGTTCGGGAAAGAAGGGTGCCAGCCCCAGCGTAAGACAGGCCACAACGATAAACCGCCAATCGTTAATTATTTTCATACAATTATTTAATTCTAAAAGCTGTCCGTATTAGCGTAGGCCTTTGAGATATGTTAGTACCATTTCCTTGTGAACAGCCCAAGGAGAGTTTTCGGACTGAGCGTAACAATAAACCGTATCCGCTGATCGTATTCACCCAAGCCCGGTTCCCAGCCCAGGCTGGAGTACAACGGAAAGTATAATTCGAAATAATCGGCCACCAGGCTTAGTCGTACCCCCGTATCGAAGACTGCTTTGGTTCCCCGGGCTTTATTGTGAACCAATCCCGCATCGCCATATGCGTAGATCCATTTCCAGATATTGGTACTCGCATTAACCGTGGCAATCCAGTTATTTGCAAATGCGGGCTCCAGCTGCGATTTAAACCCGCCCTCGGCTATGATTAGTTGTTGACTGAAAAGTCCGCTGTCTTCACTTCTCCCGTAGTAATTGTAATCGAAGAGATAATCTGTGGGCCGATCGAGCGCAAAGCTGAAATAGTCGTCAGTTTCGGCCGTTTTGTTATAGAGGAAAAATCCGCCGAAGAATCGCAGGTTTAACTGCCGATTGTTTAGAAAGAGTTTCCGATATTCAATGGTTGCTGAAAGCTTTCCGAATTTGTTGGCAAACTGGTTGTCGACCACCGCCCTGAAATAATTGATAAGATTCGGATTGCTGTAAACGTACTGAAAATTAACAATGCTGTAATTTGGCTCGTCATTAGGCCTCATAGGGCTCGAGTCGCGATACACATTAACGTTTCGCAAATTGATGTACTGCTTCTCATTGTTTCTAAGGTCGGAATTTCTGAATGCCAGGGTAACGAAAGGAGATATCCGTTTGTAAAACAAATCGGTGTCGTATGAGAAATAACTACCCGACAGGCCATAGCGCATCGCATAGAGGTTGCTGTCCTGTTTTAACTGTGTGTATACTATCGAACCATTTCCTACCAATGCCTTGGATCCGAAACCAAACTGAGGCTCCAGTTTGTAATGAATTCCCTTGGGAAGCACCGTTTTGTTGTAAAGTTTCATCCCCAGCGTCAGCCCGTCGTATAAATTGTATTCGAAGATGGGCATAAAGAACAATTGATTGTAATCGGGATCTTCAACGTCCTGGAATAATCTAAACTGCACAGGTCTGTTTAACAGCCCGCTAACGGTCTTATAGTTGTTTCGTTGGTTGTATTCGGGAATCTTTTGCTCGAGGTTTAGGACCAGTTTTTCCACATTCCTCGCCGGAACCGTAACTCTAAATGTGCTGTCAATGGGCGGCAACCATTTTTTAAAGACAGTACTGTCTTTGTTGATTCCATACAAGGAGACGGGCATTGGATTCCCTTTTAAATTCTTTACCAATACCTGTAAAGAGTCGCCCTGTCGCTGAACACTCTTGATCTTAAAATCGATGGTTCGACGTTTGCCCACAAAGTTTTCAAAAAACCAATCAACCGGCCGCTCGGTATGTTTATTGAGAATTTCCTCAAAATCATCCGAACTTGACGCTTTAAGTCTTCCGGAGGTACTAAATTCCTTTATTGCCTCTTCCAGTTTCTCTTTACCTATATAGTCGGCCAGGTATCTCAGGCCGGTTCCCCCGTAATAGTCGTTGGCTATTTCAAGGTTGAATTTCACCAATGAATCTTTCGGGGTGGTAAGTGATTGGTGAAGGTTATTCCGCGCCATATTCATAAATAGCAAAGGGTATTGATCATTAAATTCCAGATCGGATGCGTGCGACCAGCGAATAACCCACCAATCGCTAAGCTTTCCTATAATTTTCATGCGAGGGTAATACCTATCTACATATTCCATCATGAGATAGATCTGGATCGCGCCGTATAGCCAATGATCTTTACGGGGGTGTAAAAAGAGTGTATTGTCCAGGTACTCGGCCGTTGCGGTTTTCAGAATCTCAATGTCATACTCAAATCCATCGGGGAACGGACTGATGAAATTGGGCAGTTGGTTTAAGCCATAAACGGGATTGTTGCGGTAATCCTGCTCGGTGACCATCATTTTTTGGAAGGGATAAGGCCCTAACTTCTCATCGATAAAATGTACAACACGGTCTACTGCTAGGGCCCGAAACGGGGCATTCACCTTACCATCCTGAATATTTGTAACCACCTCGAACTTATCTGTGACAATGGATTCAAACGAATTTCTCTTTTGCAGGAAGATATTAGGGTTCATTCTGTTGTTCCCTACCACCCGGATTACTTTTTTGTCTTTTTGAAATTCTTCGGAAGCAATATCCAGACTGCTGGTGAGATGATAAACTGTAGGAATAACGAAGGTCACATCGAAAGTTGACGGCAGTGCGTAGAGGTCTTCCGTATTTTTATTGCTGTAGACTTTCCAGCCTTCATTGTATACCGCGGGGGACAGGAACCAGTACCGAAGGGCAATGTCCCCCATATCATTTATTCCAAAACGGGTGAATTTATCGTTCGGTAATTTTATGGTATAGTTTAGTTTTAATCTGTAAGATTCACCGGGGGGAAGGGGCCTGTCTAAGACCACCTTCAGTATATCAACCTCGTCGCCCCGGCTCCAGGTTAGTGGGTCTCCTTTGTCGTTCTGAACACCTAAGATGGTTGTCTTACCCCTGTCTTCCTCTTTTTCGAAATGAAAGGAACTGTTGTAATTTTCGGCAAATCTTTCGGCCAGGGGTGAAGTTTTAGAAGAAAAGCTGTTTGCCCAATCGTTAAAGTAGATCTCGTTCAAGGTTTCGGAGGAATGGTTCCTGAACAGTACTTCCTGGTTATTCGCAATGGTTTTTTCAGAAGCATCCAGTACAACCTCAATATTAATCTCGTCCTGTGCTAAACATTGAAAGCCGGCAACTGCCAGTAAAATCGTAACTATGAAGTATTTCAACCTTAACAAGTTGGAACCAATTTAGAGAATAAATTAAATAGGAGGGTGTAGGTCGTTCTGCAAGACGCTTTCAACCCAATTGCGAATTGAGAACTATTATTCCTTATATATTGTTGCATTAGAAGTTCGGACTAAGTTTATACTTGTTGTAGAAGTCGTTGAGAATTTCGAGCACTTCGTCCTCGGTGTCCACGACGTGTACCAGGTCGAGATCCTCGGGACTTATGTTATTATTTCGCTCAAGCACCGTGTCACGAATCCAATCGATCAAACCGGTCCAGAATTCGGTTCCTACCAGAATAAGCGGGAAAGGTTCTATTTTATGAGTCTGTATGAGGGTAAAGGCCTCAAAGAACTCATCCAGTGTTCCGAATCCTCCGGGCATTACGATAAATCCCTGGGAGTATTTTACGAACATCACTTTTCGTACGAAGAAATAATCGAAATCGATGCTTTTATCGGAGTCTATATACGGATTATCGTGTTGTTCGAAAGGCAATACAATATTCAAGCCAACCGAGGTTCCACCTGCCAGGTGAGCTCCTTTGTTACCGGCTTCCATAATTCCGGGTCCACCCCCGGTAATGACTCCGTACCCATTTTCGGTGATCTTTCTCGCAATTCGCTCGGCCAGTTCGTAATACGGGTTATCGGGCTTGGTTCGGGCAGATCCGAAGATAGAGACACAGGGCCCTATACGGCTTAATTTCTCGTACCCGTTAACAAATTCACCCATGATCTTAAAGATAGCCCATGAGTCGTTTGTTTTAACTTCATTCCAATTCTTATTCTTACTTTCGTTTCTCATACTTCCTTTTCAACAGCTAATGTAATTCTTTTTTAAGGAAATGTGCAGTATGACCCCCGTTCTTACTCACCAATTCCTCAGGTGTACCAAGGCCTGTGATGGTTCCACCCTTTTTTCCACCCTCCGGTCCTATATCGATGATATAGTCGACCGTTTTGATTACATCGAGGTTGTGCTCTATAATCACAACGGTATTTCCTTTATCGACCAGTTTATTCAGAACCACCAGTAACACCCGTATGTCTTCAAAGTGCAATCCGGTGGTAGGCTCGTCGAGAATATAGAATGTATTTCCTGTATCGCGTTTTGATAATTCGGTCGCAAGCTTGATCCGTTGGGCTTCACCTCCCGAAAGGGTGGTAGACTGCTGCCCAAGGGTGATGTATCCCAGGCCAACATCCTGGATGGTCTTTAACTTCCTGTAAATTTTAGGAATATGTTCGAAGAACGCACAGGCTTCGTTAATGGTCATCTCCAGTACGTCGTATATGGATTGTCCTTTATACCGTATTTCCAAGGTTTCCCTGTTGAAGCGCTTACCGAGACAGGTTTCGCACTCCACGTAAACATCGGGAAGGAAATTCATCTCTATTACTCTTAAACCACCGCCTTTACAGGTTTCGCAGCGACCTCCGGAAACATTAAAACTAAATCGCCCGGGTTTGTATCCCCGAATCTGGGCTTCCGGTATCTTAGCAAATAGCGAACGAATTTCCGAAAACACCCCTGTATAGGTAGCCGGATTAGACCTGGGCGTACGCCCGATGGGAGATTGGTTGATATCGATAACCTTGTCGATCTCCTTTAAACCCGTGATGGTTGAATAGGGAAGCGGTTTCTTTACCCCGTTGAAGAAATGCGCATTTAGGATGGGGTAGAGGGTCTCGTTTATTAGGGTGGATTTTCCACTGCCGGAAACCCCGGTTACGCCAATCATGGTTCCCAGCGGAAATTCTACAGAAACATCCTTTAGGTTATTCCCGGTCGCCCCTGATAATTTCAGGGTTTTTCCGTTGCCCTTTCTGCGTTTCTTAGGAATCTCTATCTCTTTGGATCCGTTCAGGTAGGCCGAGGTTAGGGTGTTGTGTTTTAATATTTCATCGGGGTTACCTTCCGAAACTATCTCTCCCCCATGCCTACCTGCCGCCGGTCCTATATCGATCACGTAGTCGGCATGACAGATCATATCCTTGTCGTGTTCAACCACAATGACAGAATTTCCGATGTTTCTTAAGGAAATAAGGGATTGAATTAATTTTTCATTATCCCGCTGATGCAGTCCTATACTCGGTTCATCGAGAATATAGAGCACTCCCACCAACTGGGATCCTATTTGAGTGGCCAGCCGAATTCGCTGTGCTTCCCCTCCCGAAAGCGATTTGGAACTGCGATCCAGCGCGAGATAGGTTAGCCCCACATCAATGAGGAACTGCAGTCGGCTTTTCACCTCTTTAATAATTTCCGAAGCTATCTTCAGTTGGGTATCACTTAAGTTGCCTTCCAGTTTAGAGAACCAGTCATGAAGTTCAACAATATCCATATTCGCCAGTTCGGCGATGTTCTTGCCGTTTACCTTAAAGTACAAGGATTCCTTCCTAAGGCGTGTTCCCTGACATTCAGGACAGGGGATCCTGTCCATGTATTCTTTTGCCCAGCGCCTCAGGGATTTAGATTCATTGGCTTCATAGGTATTCTGCAGAAAGGTAGCAACCCCTTCAAAATCGATCTTGTACGAACGGGTTATACCCAGGGTTTTCGACTCGACATCGAATTTTTCGTTACCACCGTGAAAGATCATCTCTTTAGCTTCGTCCGGAATGTCTTTAAACGGATCGCTCAACTTAAAATTAAAGCGTTCGGCTATTAATTCGAGTTGTTTAAAGATCCAATTACTCTTTTGCGGCCCGTGGGGTGCAAGGGCTCCCTGTTTGATGGATAGTTCGGGGTTGGGGACTATTTTTTCGAGATTTACTTTATGCAGGCGTCCCAGTCCTTTGCAAACAAGGCACATTCCTTTGGGTGAGTTAAAGGAGAAATTATTTGGTTCCGGGTTAGGGTAGGAGATACCAGAAGTGGGGCACATCAGGGATCTGCTGAAATAGCGCAGTTCTTCGGTTTCGTTATCGAGTACCATCAGCACATCGTCTCCGTGGTACATCGCGGTTAGAATGGTTTCAGTAAGACGTTTATCCTGGTCACTGTCTTCCGAAACCTTAAGTCGATCGATAACGATTTCAATATCGTGGGTCTTATAGCGGTCTATACGCATTCCTTTTACCAGATCGATGATCTCTCCGTCTACACGGACCTTAAGAAAACCCTGTTTTGCGATTTGTTCGAACAATTCGCGGTAATGGCCCTTCCTCGAGCGGATCACAGGCGCGAGAACAGTGATTTTCTTCCCTGAAAAATCATCAATGATAAGCTGCTTTATCTGCTCGTCGCTGTAACTCACCATTTTCTCTCCGGAGTTATAACTGTAAGCGTCACTTGCGCGGGCGTAAAACAGGCGGAGGAAGTCGTAGATTTCGGTAATGGTTCCCACTGTGGAACGCGGACTTTTACTGGTGGTCTTTTGTTCGATGGCGATAACAGGGGATAGCCCTTCAATTTTATCAACATCGGGTCTTTCCAGACTTCCTAAAAACTGCCTGGCATAAGCAGAAAATGTTTCAATGTACCGACGCTGCCCTTCGGCATAAATAGTGTCGAAAGCAAGTGATGACTTTCCACTGCCGGAGAGTCCGGTTATTACCACCAGTTGTTCTCGTGGAATGCGTACATCGATATTCTTCAAATTATGGACTCTAGCCCCTAAAACTTCGATAAATCCTGCGTTTTCTGCCATAATTTGCAAAGGTACTCAAATGGAATGAAAAATTATACCGTAGGTATTCTTCAAGCATTTTATTTTATTCTGGATGAAGATTTAGCTGTTTATTTCTGAAGACAGGAACTGGTAGAATGTAGTGGCGATAAAGAACACCAGGCTTATCACAAAGGAGAAACTGATGATCAGCGCAATGACCGGCAGGCCGAATAGTAAAACTGCCAGGGGAAGAAGAACGCCTATCGCAAGGGAAGAGGCGAAGATTAAGTAGAGGTAGAAAATCATTCTTGGAACCCCGCCTGTTGATTTCTGCTGGAACTGGAAGAGTTTAGGTATGATTTCTTTGGTGGCGTATTCGCCCAGTTTAGAAAAGAATACTTCGTTGAAGGACGAATCTTCGAAAGTTTCACTGTCTATTTGCACTGCCAGCTCCATCACCTTATCCTGGTGACGTTCGAAAACAGCTTCATAATTAAGGGCGTCTTTAAAAATCCCGTATTTATAACCGAAGTAATACCATAAACCCGATCCGCATTTATGCTGCATCCACTTTTCTACAATATCCTGGTTATAAACCCTGGGATACTCGATTTCCTCCGGAATTCGCTTATCTCTCGGGGAAGTCATTAATAAGGACTTCAGTTCGAGATATAGGTTCTCCGTATCTTCGAATTTGTTGTTTTCCTGAAGAAATTCAATAGCCAGTTTTGAACGGCCCTTATAAAATTCCTTTACATCGAAAAACGTAAGTCCTTCAAATTCATCATCGATGTACTCCTTTAAGCCGGGCAGCCACATTTTCGAACGGAAGAGTATATCTATTATACTTCTGAAATGATGCATTTGTTCGGTAACGCGGGAAAGATGATCCACTATGGTTGTCTTCGAGCTCTTTAGCTGAAGTGCTGCGTTTGCAAGATAGATCATTACCACTGCCGCAAGGAAACCGCTTATTCCGATGAAAATTGATGCCAGATCCCGAAGGGTTTGGGCAAATTCGATGGTAGATGCAACCTTTTGCTGAAGAAAGAAAACTAAGGCAATACACAGCAGCCCGCTAAGAACCAATGGAATAACGGCATACAAATCCTTAAAGAAAGATTTCCTTCTCATACATAAGTATCGCAATGGGGATATTTAGCGGGGGTTGCTGTTCGTATCCTGTACCGACATGTTAAGTATATGCCTTATTATCACAGGGTTAAAGTATCTTTCTTTCTATACGCTAAGGTCTTTGCGATGTATCTTTCATTGAGTTAATAACTATACCAAAAATAGCCATTTAATCGGCAAAATGTAGTAATTTACCTACAATTCGATTATCTGTTGAAGTTTATCGATAAAGGGACAGAAGTTGGACTATTTCCCTCTTAAAACCCTACGGATTTATCGTCGCCACGTGGGTCTGCTCCGCCTTCCAGCTTACCGTTCGGCAGGATTAAAATGGCGTCCACCTTTCCAATAACGGGGTCTGCAGTAAGATTTTCAGGATATCCCAAGGCTTCGAGCTCGGCGATCAACTCCGGCGAAAACCGGTCTTTCTCATAGCGTAGGGCATCGGGAAGCCATTGGTGATGAAATCTCGGTACATTCACGGCCTGCTGCATGTGCATGTTGAATTCATACACATTCAATATGGTTTGTACCACAGTGGTAATTATGGTTGCGCCCCCCGGAGTTCCTACAACCATCCAGAGTTTCCCTTCTTTTTCGATGATCGTGGGAGTCATCGAGCTCAGCATGCGTTTTTGAGGCTCAATTGCGTTCGATTCTCCTCCTAAAAGTCCGTATATATTGGGCTCGCCGGGTTTCGCACTAAAATCGTCCATCTGGTTATTGAGAAATAACCCCAACTCACTTATATAGAGTTTGGACCCATATCCTGAATTTAGGGTGGTTGTAAGGGCAGCGGCATTCCCAAACTGATCGATTATGGAAAAATGAGTAGTTTCAGCACTTTCGTAGGTTGTGACCCCTCCGGGCCTTACGTCCGAAGAGGGGGTAGCCCGGTCGAAACTAAATGATTCCATCCTGGACTTCAGGTAATCGGGATGAGTGAGGCTATCTACCGGAATATCGACAAAATCCGGATCGCCCAGGTAGTAACTTCGGTCGGCATAAGCCCGTCTTTCAGCCTCAGCAAGGACTTGGATATATTTAATGCTGTTATGCCCGTAATTAACAAGAGGGTAGGCTTCCAGCATCCCAAGGATCTGGGCCATACAAACCCCACCACTGGAAGGAAGCGGCATGGTGATAATATTGAGGTCTTTGTAAGAGAATTCCATAGGTTTCCGGAACTGCGGCTCATAGATTGCCATATCCTCCATACTGATTATACCTCCTTTCGACTGTATATAATCCACCAGGATAGTAGCCGTTTCGCCTCTGTAGAATTCGGCCACACCATTTTGGGAAATTCGCTCCAGGGTATTTGCCAGGGCCGAATTTACAATAGTATCTCCTACCCGGTATTCGGCTGTATAAAGTGAAGATTCCCCTGAAATACGCTCTATTTCATCTCTGAATTTATCGAGATGCTCGAGTTGGTGAGCGGTTACCGGGACTCCTTTTCGCGCCAGTTCAATCGCCGGCCTGATGAGTACTTCCATGGGCAGGGAGCCCAATTTGTGGTGAATTTCAAACAAGCCTGCCACTGTCCCCGGGACTCCTACTGCCAGTGCGCCTTTCGAACTTTTATCCCTTATATAATTTCCCGTATCATCAAGGTACATGTCCCGATGGGCTGCAAGGGGTGCCTTTTCCCGAAAATCGATAGTTCCCCGTTCGCCGTATTGTGTCCTGTAAACCAGAAAGCCCCCGCCGGCCAGGTTCCCGGCATAGGGATAAGAAACGGCCAGGGCGAATTCCACCGCCACCGCAGCATCGTATGCATTACCTCCTTGTTTCAGAATTTCAACACCAATCCTGGACGCTTCTTCTCTCGCTGAAACAACCATGGCGCTGTCGGTCACCAGCCCTCGAACAGCTAAAGCCTCGGCCGGCTTTTTGCTTGTGTTTTCGCAGCAAACTATAAGGGAAAGGGCAAGAGACAAAAGAATTAATCTCATAATTCGGCAAGTTTTGTTTTGGAGAAGGTAATGAGTTCGGCAAAGAAGGAGGTAAATTCTTCTTCAAATTCGGTATAGAATTCTTCGAGTTCGATCACCGCAAAATTCATTTTAGACCTGTTCTTTGTACGCACATTCATTTGAGCAAGTATGGTGCTTATTCCTTGCACACTGGCATAATTCAACAACCAGTTGTCGGTAATCATATACGGCATCATACGCTTTATTCGCATTGGTAAAATGGTAAAATTCCGTCTCAGCAGCTCGTAGAACTCATCTACGAACTCGGCCAGTGGCTGCTCGTGATATTGGTCCCAGTTCTTGGCCAGAAAATGATCGTAGAGAATATCTACTATCACCCCGCTGTAATGTCCGTAATTCTTATGAAGTCTCGCCGTACTCTGTCTTACGGTTTGATGAGCGTCGGTGAAGGTATCGATCTCGCGGTGCAGTAATATTCCTTTTTGTATGGTTGGCGGGTATTTCAAGTATCGGCTTCCCTTAATGGAATCGGCAAAGAAATTACCCAGTATGACGCCCTCTTCCTCCCCGGATAGGTAAATGTGTGCGAGAAAATTCATTAGCACAATTTACAAAATGGGGAATGTTTTATAGCTATAAAAAGTATCTTTGTGCAAAATTGGAAAAAGCATGACTCTTATCAAATCCATCTCCGGAATACGCGGGACCATAGGCGGTGCTCGGGGAGAAAATCTCACGCCAATCGACACCGTACTGTACGCTGCTGCCTATGGTACTTTTATAAAGAACCACAGGAATAAAGAAAACTATAGGATAGTCGTGGGCCGTGATGCCAGAATTTCGGGAGAGATGTTACAACAATTGGTGATGAACACCCTCACAGCCATGGGCATTGACGTTGTCGACCTGGGACTATCGACCACACCCACGGTGGAAATGGCGGTAATCATGGAGAAGGCAGACGGCGGTATCATCCTTACGGCAAGTCATAATCCGGCACAGTGGAATGCTTTAAAACTACTGAATCACGATGGTGAATTTTTAAATGCCGATGAGGGTAAGAAAATACTTGAAATCGCCGATTCGGGGGATATTGTTTTTTCTGAAGTGCATAAGCTGGGAGAAATAGCGAAGAATGAGGCTTATATCGATATGCATATCGATGAAATACTGGACCTGGACCTAGTCAATACCGAAGCCATCAAAAAAGCCAATTTCAGGGTGGTTGTCGACGGGGTGAACTCTACCGGCGGGATCGCTGTTCCGCTTTTGCTCAATGCGCTTGGAGTGCATGCCGTAAAGCTTTATTGTGAACCAAACGGACTGTTTCCTCACAATCCTGAACCCCTGGCGGAACACCTTACCGACCTGATGGAGTTGGTGGTAGCCGAAAAAGCCGATTTTGGAATAGTGGTCGATCCGGATGTGGACCGACTCGCATTTGTTGATGAGAATGGAGCGATGTTTGGCGAGGAGTATACCCTGGTCGCGGTAGCCGATTATATCCTGAAACACAGATCCGGTAATACTGTTTCCAATATGTCGTCCTCACGTGCGCTTAGAGACGTCACTGAAAAACATGGCAGCAACTATACCGCAAGTGCCGTTGGAGAGGTAAATGTAGTTCAAACAATGAAGGAGACCAATGCGGTGATAGGAGGTGAGGGTAACGGCGGAATTATTTACCCGGAGCTGCACTACGGAAGGGACAGCCTGGTAGGTATTGCCTTATTTCTTAGTTATCTGGCAGAACTGAACATATCGGTTAGCGAGCTTCGTAAAACGTACCCTGCCTATTTCTTCAGTAAGAAAAAGATCGAACTCACCCCTGAACTGGATGTGGATGGCATCTTAGCTGCAATGGCTAAAAAATACGCTGCAGAGGATATCAGTACGGTAGACGGTGTAAAAATCGACTTTCCCGAAAACTGGGTGCACCTGAGAAAATCCAACACCGAGCCGATTATCCGTATCTATGCGGAGGCTGCAACACAACAAACCGCCGATGAGCTTGCAGACAGGTTCATCGCAGAAATCAGAACTATTTCTCAGTAGAATTCTCAGGATTCGCCCTGAGCTTCCACCGCTTATGCGACCAGAGGTAGAACTCCGGGGCCTTGTGTATTTGTGCTTCAATGCGATCGAGAAAGGCACGGGTAATCCGGTAATCCGGAACTTCATTAGGGTTCTCGGCCAGAAGTTCCACGGTCGCCGAATAATAGCCTCGTTTAACTTTTTCCACCTGCAGGTACATGGTAGCGAATCCCAGTCGTTTAGCCAACTCTTCCGAACCTGTAAAGACAGGCACATCTATTCCCATAAAGTTATCCCGATGCTTGTATGCGCCGGCCTTTGGAGTCTGGTCGGCCAGGATAAGGGTAAGTGTTTTTATATTTTTTTTATCGAGCCTATAGAGCAAGGGAACGATCTTTTTATTGGAGACTATGGTTCCGCCAAAACGTCCTCTTATTCTTTTTACAAGCGAATCGAAAGAGGGATTATCCAGTTTTTTGTACACAGCCAGGCCTTTATGAGGGAATTGCCTGGACATAATGCCACTCCATTCCCAGCTGGCATAGTGACCGCACAGCAGTAAAACGCTTTTATCCTTCTCATATAGCGATTGAAGAAGTTGGGGGTTTTGAAAATTGAACCGCCTGCGTATTTCCTTTTCTGAAATCGTTAACTGCTTTATGGTTTCGAAAATAATATCACAGAGGTGTTTGTAGAACTTTTTAGCGATGAGTTTTCGTTCTTTTTCAGATTTCTCGGGTAATGCGAGTTCTAAATTTGAAAACACCACTTTCTTTCTGTATCCGAATACGTGGTACGTGAGAAAACACAGCACATCCGATTTGATATACAACAGCCGCAGCGGCATTATGGAGGTAAGCCACAATATTGGAAATATTAACAGATAAACAAGACGCTGCATACAATTATTTACAGCAAAACTAACTAAATTTATCGCATAGTAACCAAGAATAAGACAAGAACAGATATGCAAAACCTCCATCTGGCTACAATTGTAATCATCGCCGCAAACATCATCATTTCTTTAAAAGGCTTTAGCGACTTTACATTTTTCGAAAAATACAAATTCAACGTTGCCGGTATTAGACGGGGCGAGCAAATTCGGATGTTTACATCGGGGTTTTTACACGTAGATTATACCCACTTGTTCTTTAACATGCTTACCTTGTATTTCTTCGCTAATGTTGTGATAGGTTCTGTAGGGGCGGTGAAATTTATAATTATTTACCTGCTCAGCCTGCTGGTAGGAAACCTGCTGTCCTTTTATTTTCATAAAGAAGAATACCACTACAGTGCTGTGGGTGCCAGTGGAGCAGTAACCGGAGTGCTCTATTCGGCCATCTTATTATTTCCCGATATGTCCCTCTACCTGTTCTTTATACCCATTCCTATTCCTGCCTGGATCTTTGGCTTACTTTATTTACTGTATTCGATCTACGGGATGCGATCGCGAATGGGAAACATCGGGCACGATGCTCACTTCGGTGGTGCGATCGCTGGTTACCTGCTTACAATTTCTTTTGTACCGTCCTTACTGCAAACCAGCCTTTGGATAGTTGCTATTCTGGCCGGACCAATTATTCTATTATTTATACTCCATAAAATGAACAAGATCTAAATTTAAAAAACCCATGAGAACAATATCTTTATTATGCATCCTGCTTTTAAGCACCGGCCTTTTGGCCCAACACAACTTAAAACCTTCAGCCGAAGTTTCCGGAGAGGGGATAGTAAACGTGGTACCCGATGAGGTCACTGTTAGTGTCCGCGTTGAGAATGAGGGCAAGAATGCCAGGGAACTAAAACAGCAGAACGACAGGATCATCAATAATGTCCTGGCCTTTATCAAATCGCAGGGAATTCCCGATAAGAATGTAAGGACCGAGTACATCAGGCTGAATAAGAATTACGATTACAATACCAAGACCTACAGTTATGCAGCTAATCAGTCCATCACGGTTAAGCTAACCGACCTTAGCAAGTATGAAAGTTTAATGAACGGCTTAATGGAAAGTGGGATCAACCGTATAGACGGGATCGAGTTTTCATCCTCAAAGAGAGCCGAATTAGAGTCTGAGGCCAGGAAAAAAGCTGTTAGGCAAGCCAAGATGAAAGTTGAAGAGTATGCCTCGGTATTAAACCAAACCATAGGGAAGGCCATGTTTATCAGGGAGGATAACCCGCCAGCTATGCCTCAGCCAATGTACAAAACAGCCATGATGATGGATTCGGAAAGTTCCGGAGGGCAAAGTATGGCCCCGGGGGAAATGGAGATCAAAGTGATCGTCTATGTAACCTTCGAGCTTAACTAATCATTCTCCCAACAGGGAAGCTATCTTAGCTTCCAGTGCCGGACCGCGCAAATCCTTGTCGATGATCCTGCCATTTTCATCCAATAGGAAGGTGGCCGGGATCGATCGAACATTGTAAGCCTTGGCGATGGGATCCTGCCAAAATTTTAAATTGGAAACGTGATACCAGTCCATGTTATCGTCCTCAATGGCCTGTAACCATCGTTCCTTTTGCCCGTCTCGGTCAAGAGAAACACTAATGATGTTTAATCCCTTGTCGTGATATTTTTCATAGACACGAACTACATTAGGATTTTCAATTCTACAGGGTTTACACCAGGAAGCCCAGAAATCGACAATGGTGTATTTTCCTAAGGTCTCTTTTAGTGAAAGCATTTCTCCTTCGGGCGTCGGAGCCGAGAAATCGGGTGCTAATTCACCTATGTCTGCCTTTTTCATCTGGGCCAGGGTTGCCTTAAGGTCTGAAGCCAGTAAGGATGCCGCAAATTTAGGTGGGAGATTGTCAATGAGTTCCCTTGCTTCGGCTGCAGTAATTTCTTTTCGATTAAGCATTTCATTAACCAGCATAATCGAATAGATAGAATTGTTGTTTTCCCTTGCAAAATTCATTTTATAAGCCGCTTCTTCCTCTACCAGTTGTGCATTTTCCAATTGAATTTGCCTCGCAAGTTCAAGGTCTTGTTGCTGTCGTGCTACCTGAAAACGCATGCCTAATTCCTGCTTCCGCTGTGCATACGCATTTACTGTTCTTAGAAAATCCGAATAGGCTTCATTGAGTTTACTTCCTGTTACATAAGATGCTGCCAGGCTATCCTTGTAAATATGCACGGTTAAATCTTCATTTTCAGGAAAAAAGACCACTGTTCCCCTTGGATTCTCCACCCCGAGATATCCCAACAACAGTTTATCGGTCTTGGGATATGATGCTTCAAATTTCTGCTGTTGAACCACCAGGGTGTCCACCACCTCAGGCTGGTTATTGTCTTCCACATTGTAAACGTACAGCTTAGCACCATCTTCGAAACCGTGCGCATTTCCAATTAGCTTATAGGTGTCTGAATCATTCGCACAGGAAAGAAGCAGCAGTGTAATGAAAAGGGGAATTAATCGTCTCATAAATAAGATTATTAAGTAGCAAAAATAATTGTAATTTCATTACAATAAAAATAAAGGGATCAATTCCCGTAATAATGCTTAAATTAGTAGGTTAAACAATTGACTATGAAGGTAAAAGGTGTAGAATCTGAATTTCCGCTTAAAATTCTTATCAGTTTCGATAAGTTGTTCGCGAAATACAGGGATGATATGGAATCATTCAGTGAGCTGCAGCAGGACAGGGCGAAGAAAATCCTTGAACTGGCCGAAGAATACCCGGTGCTGTCGGAAGGAATTGATTCGCCTGAACAACTGGCCGAATATCAGGAACAGGTGAATTTCGTACTGGCAGACTTCTTTGCCGATGTTTTAGGCAGCAACGAAATAAAGATTGCATCTATTCCTTATCGCTATATTATTTTTCGCACTTCCAAGCGCTTCGACGATATTACGAGTAAGGCAGGTGATGATTTTGAAGCCCAGTTAAACGATTTCAACCAGGATGAAGCATATATAATGGGCTGTTCTATCATCCTCAATGCCTATTATGGATATAAAATCGATTTTAGAAGGCCGTTTTATTACAGTATTCCCGATGCACATGGCATTATGAGATATTATAAGGTGCTTTACAATGCGGATTATGTACAGATAGAAAAAACTAAAAACAGCAAGGAAATTACCGATGATGATGTAGCCGAATTAATCGATAATTTTCACAATATTGAGATTTGGAAAGAGAAGTTTCCGCCCGAAAGCTGGCTTTTCCGCGGATTTGTGATCGCCAATATGTACGATGCTACCATGGATGTTTCCATCTCCCGGTTCAAGGAAAACTTAATTAGTAACGAAGGGGAGAAGGAAGAGTTTCTCGTCGATTTTAAAAAAATTATCCAGGGAATATTTTCAATAGGCTCACTGGAAGTAGGCTTTACCACCTATAATGAAGAAGAACTGGTTTTTGAATGTCCCCCGGGAATTTCAGGAGGACGAAGCTATATTCTACACGGCAAGGATAGTGAATCTTCCAGGACCGCACTATGCGATACTTCCTACGAGTTTCTCTTCAATCGAAATGAACCCTACATAGTATCGGATATACCCAAGTACTTTAAACTGTATCCGGAAAATGAACTATATAAACGTTTGTACGAGCAAGAAATTGGCAGTGCCATCCTTGTTCCCCTGGTTTCGAGAGGTAGCTTTTTGGGGGTCATGGAACTGATATCTTTTAGCCCGCGGGCTCTGAACACGGTAAACGCAAGCAAACTGCAGGATATACTTCCTTATCTGGTCGATTATATTCGTCAGAAGAAGGAACGTCGTGCCAATGAGATCGAATTGCTCATACAGGATGAATGTACCGCTATCCATCCCAGCGTTCACTGGAAGTTCAAGAAAGAGGCCGAACGAGTAATCGATTCCCGGAACACGGACGCTCCCTTGTCGTTCAGAGAAGTAACCTTCGAAGATGTGTACCCGCTCTACGGACAGATCGATATAAAAGGATCATCCCTTGCGCGAAATGAAGCCACGAAGAAGGATTTAATCCTTCAGCTGAAACACGTGAGAAAGATCATTGAGAAGATCTATGCGATCGATGAACTTCCTATCTATGAACAAATAAATTTCGAGATCACCAGGTTCCTCAAACAAATTAAAGACACTCTTGAAGTAGATACCGAACGAAAGGTACTCACTTTTCTAAGGGATGAGATCATTCCGCTATACGATCACCTAAGTAGGAAAAGCGGTGCCTTAAAAACCCTTATAGATGAGTATTACAAAAAAATAGACGATTCCAAAGGTTTTATCTATAAGCACCGAAAAGATTACGACGAATCGGTTACCCTTATTAACAAAGCCCTGGCCAATATCATCGATTCGAAGCAAAACAATGCACAGGCAATGTATCCGCATTATTTCGAGCGCTTTAAGACCGACGGTGTGGAACACAACCTGTACATTGGTGAATCTATTACAAAACACAAGAGTTTTAATAAGATATATCTCTATAACCTCAGGCTATGGCAATTGCAGGTGATGTGCGAAATGGAGAATAGTTTTTATCAGATCAAGGATGCCTTACCGGTACAGGTAAATGTATCTTCCATGATCCTCGTTTTCAATTCATCCCTTTCACTGAGGTTCCGGATGGACGAAAAGCGATTCGATGTTGACGGTACGTATAACGCAAGGTATGAGGTGGTTAAGAAGCGGGTGGATAAAGCCAATATCAAGGGTACAGAAGAGCGTATTACTCAACCGGGAAAAATCACTATTGTATATTCCCAGCGAGCCGATGAAAAAGAATACTTAAAATATATCAAATTTCTTCAGCATAAACAGCTGCTCGATAAGGATGTAGAAATCTTCGAATTGGAAGATCTGCAGGGAGTGACCGGCCTGATGGCGATTCGGGTAAGCGTTCTATACAGTAAAGAATCCGATAAGAATTCAGAATATTACACTTACGACGATCTGATGTCCCAGATCAATAATAACTAGGCATTAGCCAGTAGGCTCGACTATCTTTGTGACCTCTTCTACTGTTACATCGAAGACCGCCAGCGAAATTCCGAAGGCCAGGATGGATATTATGGTACCAATAACAAAAATCGTATAGGTGAGTCGAAGTATTCTGTATTTTCTGTCGAGTACTTTCCCAAGGAAGTAAAGGTCCTTGGTTAGGGATGAGTATACATAATTCCTGTCTTTCAGCAATTCGTCTATTGCCCACTGGTATTCAGACAATTCCATTTTATGAAAATTTCCGAAAAAGGTGAGGTTCACCGATTTGTTCTTCACATCCTCTTTTGTGAATTGACCGCGGGTAACGTTTGGCCTAGTGGCAATTACAGCGAGGATCATGGTAACTGTACTGGAAACAACGAATACAATGGTAGGCCATACGAGGTACGTATTCGAATCCAGTTTAGAGAACAGGTTTGCCAGGATAAGAGAAATAATAATGGCATTAACCGATAGTAGGATGTTCGCCTTGGTATCGGCAATATCACTCAATTTAATATGGTTTCTAAGGGCAACCCTGTAAAACGTCTGAATGCCGCGTTCGGGGCTGGCATCCTTGTATTTGGCCTTATACTGTGCCTTTATTTGTTCCTTCTTAAGTTTTTTGTTATCCTTTTTACGGGCTTTCATAAGTTTCGCCAGGTTTTTTTCCTTAACGGGCTGCCAGTTTTTCAGCGCATAATCACTGTAATACTGGTGCTTTTTTACAAGTACATCAATGTTCTCATCCCGCCATTCCCTTGGACTAAAGTTTTCAATGTCCTGAGACATTAATTCCTGTCTAAGGAATTCACTGGCTTCTTCGAAGTAATCCTTCCCAAAATGAGAGGCATCGGCATCCCTGATAAATTCTTCCATTTTATCGTTGGGTGTACCTTTGAATTTGGTCGCCATGATGCATTTTTCCACCCCATCAATAATATCCGCTTCTACGTCTTTGGACTCGAGAAAATCCCGTGCTATTTTCACACTTTCTTCTTCATGTCCTTCCCGCTTATGAATATATCCGGTATCATGCAATAATGCGGCAAGTCGCAATATAGTTGCATCTTTAACATTAATTTGGGAGTCTTCAATAATTTCGTTTATACTTTTATATACACGTTTTGAGTGCGTATAGTTATGATATAAAAACGTTGGTGAAAGTTCATTTTTAAACAGCTCCAGAATGAATTCGTCTGTCTCTTTTATGATATCGCTCATAGCCTATAATATAATGAACCAAATTACTAAAAATAACTGTCGAGCTATTTTATATGGGAAAAATTAACATCATTATAACTTTTATCGCATTCTTACTGTTATCGGCCTGTGCTACCTACCATCCGAAGTACGCCGATTCTTCAACGACTGCTGATATGACTTCTGAAAATGACCTGGAACGGTCATTCTATATTTTGGGTAACCCCGGGATTACAAAGGATAACCAACACAGTGCCGTAGCAGCATATAAAAGATATGTCGCCGAGCACAATTCAAAAAAAAGTGTGGCCCTGTTGATGGGCAACGCCTTCTATCCATCTGGCCTTCCGAAAAAAGATAAACCCGATTATAATACCGCAATGGCCAAGTTCGAAAACGTCCGAACTGCTTTAGCGGAATTTAAAGGACAGGTGGTTTACGTACCCGGTAATCTGGACTGGGGCTCCAGTGTAGATGGATTAGAAAGAGAAGAAGATCTGTTAGAAGAGTGGTTTGAACAAGAGGACGTACTGCAACCAAATAATGGTTGCCCGCTTGATACCCGGGATATAGGGGATGAGATCACTTTGATCACTATAGACAGCCAGTGGTACCTTGAGGATTGGGACAAACACCCTAAAATGAACGATAAATGCGAGATCAAGACGCGTTCAAAATTCTTTATTGAACTGGAAGGAGAATTAAAAAAGAATAAACACAAGACGATCATACTGGCCATGCACCACCCCTTGATAACCAATGGTTATTACGGAGGAAAATACGGAGCTACAGCACAGCTACTACCGATTCCGGTTGTTGGAACGCTGGTATCCCAGCTGCGTTCTCAGGGAGCTTTAAGCAAACAGGACAGATTTAATGAACAGTATGATGAATTGGCCCGAAGGCTTGAAGTAATGATAAAAGACCACAAAAGACTGGTGGTTATTTCGGCTCACGACCGCTCCTTGCAGTTTTCGCAAAAAGGTAATGTAAAGCAACTGGTATCGGGATCAGGGGGTTCGGCTACAAGGGCCGACTTAAGCCGACATGGTCTATTTAGTTACGGAACAGCAGGGTTTACGGCGCTTGATGTGTATAAGGATGGTTCGGTAAATGTTCGATTCTTTAAGGCCAATGAGGACGGAACTTCAGAAATGGTTTATCAGCAACAGATAATTCCTAAAGAAAAGGAATATATAAAACAGGATTTTCCATCCGGCTATCCCGCTACGGTTAAAGCAGCTGTGTATGAAGACGAACTGGTGAACAGATCAGGATTTTTCAAAACCGTGTGGGGTGATCACTATCGCGAGGTGTATGGCACTGAGGTTACCGCCAAAACAGTTTTACTGGACACACTGTACGGAGGGCTGAAAGTGGTAAGAGAAGGAGGAGGGCATCAAACGCGTTCGTTACGCTTACAGGACAGCGAAGGTAAGGATTACAATATGAGAGCGCTTAAAAAAAGTGCTGTACAATTCCTGCAAACAGTAATTATCAAGGATAAGGAAATTGAGGACGACTTCAGAAATACGATTCCTGAAGACCTCATCATGGACTTTTATACGGCAGCACATCCCTATGGGGCGTTTACCATCCCGAAACTTTCAGCTGCCGCGGGTGTGTTCCACACCAATCCGAAGTTATACTATGTGCCCAAACAGCCGGCGCTTGGTAAATTCAATGAGAACTACGGGGATGAACTATACATGATAGTGGAACGTCCGGACGAACCTTATGATGGTGCAATATTTAATTATGCCGACGATATTGAAAGTACTGACGACCTCCTGGATAAATTACGGACGGATGAAGAAAATGTACTGGATGAGGAGGCCTATATCAGGGCACGAGTATTCGATATGCTAATTGGTGATTGGGACAGGCATAACGATCAGTGGCGATTTGCTGAATACAAGGACCAGGAAGGGAAAGACCTGTTTGTGCCCATTCCCAGAGACAGGGATCAGGTTTACGCTAATTTTGACGGAGGATTGCTGAACGTGGTACGTACCTTATTTAGCACGGCAAGGCAATTTCAGGTTTACGGAGCCGAGCTGGAACACACCAAATGGTTCAACCTGGCGGGAATCAAACTGGACAGAGCCCTTATTGAGAATCACGGGCGTGACTCCTGGCTGGAACAGGCGAGAATCCTTCAGAATAATATAACCGATGAAGTAATTGAAAGTGCGTTTAATGACCTGCCGGCGGAAGTTCAGGATGAAACCGCAGCCGATATAAAATCCAAGCTAAAAGGAAGACGCGACAACCTGGTGAAGATAGCAGGGGAGTACTTCGATTACTTTTCAAGATTACAGACCGTTACCGGAACCGATAAGGACGATTATTTCGAGATCACCCGTCTGGACAATGGGATTACCAATGTAAAGGTGTACCGAATAAAGGATGGAGCGAAGGCAGATCTAATAGTGGACAGGAATTACAACAGCTCTGAAACTAAGGAGCTGTGGATCTATGGCCTTGACGACGACGATGTCTTTGAAGTTAAAGGTGAAGGCAGGGATCTTATTTTTATCAGAATAATTGGCGGGCAGAATAATGATATTTATAATTTCAGCAATGGAAAAAAAATAAAGGTGTACGATCAGCGGTCGGCTGAAAACACGATGCAGTCGAAAGCCGGAGCCACTTTCAGGATCACGGACAATTACGACTTCAACACCTACGATTATCTCAAGCAAATTAACAGCACCAATTTGTTATTGCCTTCATTTGGATATAATCCGGACGATGGGTTTATGCTGGGGTTGAGCAACGTGTTTACACAATCCGGATTTCAGCGTAATCCTTTTGCCAGTCAGCACAGCCTTTCATTCGGTTACTACGGAGCTACCCAGAGTTTCGATATTAACTATGAGAGTGAATTTGCCAACATATTCGGCAAGTGGAATTTTCTCTTAGGGGGCTACTTTCGAAATGCCAATTTCACCGAAAACTTCTTTGGCTTCGGAAATGAAACCGTCAATCCCGAGTATGAAAACCCCGACACCTTCGAACGCGAGTACAACAGAGTTCAATTGGGAGGTTATGGGGCACATATCGGAATTACCAAGGATTCAGATTACGGCAGCATCTTCAGAATGGTACTAAAATTCGAAGGCCTTGAGGTTGAAAATACCCCCAATCGGTTTATCGCACTTGCAATGCCGGGCCTTATAGAGCAACGACAGTACTTTGCCACCGTTGAAGGCGCTTACGGCTATAGGAGTTTAGACAATCCGGCCAATCCCACCAGAGGGATGACCTTCGATCTTGTGAGTGGTTTAACACAGAACCTGGAAGGGGCGGAGGGTCTGTTCGCTTTTGTAGATCCGGCGCTTAACTTTTATAACGCGCTTAGCACGAATAAAAAACTGGTGCTGCGAACCGCAGCCCAGGCTCAGTTTAGATTTGGAGATGAATTTGAATTCTACCAGGCGGCCCAGCTGGGAGGGGATACCGGTTTGAGAGGGTTCAGGGACGAAAGGTTTACAGGGAAAACAGCGGCAGTGGGAAGTGCAGACCTGAGATATAGCTTTAATAAGTTTAAAACGGGTATAACTCCCCTGCAATTGGGCATATTCGCGGGATATGATATTGGACGGGTTTGGCTTGAAAATGACACTTCGGAGGTGTGGCATTCAGATTACGGCGGCGGATTTTGGGTAAATGCAGCCGATCTCATTAGCGGAACCTTTAATTTCTTCACCTCCTCAGAGGGACTGAGATTTACTTTTGGGGTATCGGTATCCATGTAATTTTACAGAGAGTTTATGAAGTTTTCGATCTATTCGATTCTAGTTTTATTATTTATTTCCTGTGCGAGCCATGAGCCACTATATAAGCATGTGGAGCGCACAGACGACTATCCGTCTGATAAAGATATATCACGATCGTTCTATCTTATCGGGGATGCAGGATATTCGGCACCCGGCTCCATGAGCGACGGCCTTAAAATCGTTCACAAATACTTGTCTACTCAGAAAACCACGGGCAATTATGCCATCTTTCTTGGAGATAATATCTATCCTTCGGGGATGCCACCCGAAGGTCACCCGGAACGCAAAGATTCAGAATACAGGTTGGACGCCCAGTACGAGGCGGTGAAAGATTACGATGGCGAGCTCATCTTTATCCCCGGAAACCACGACTGGTACAATGAAGGAGTAATAGGATTAAAACGGCAGGAAGATTATTTCGAATCGAAGATAAAGGACCGAAGTGTTTTTAAACCCAATAACGGCTGTCCGTTGGAAAGTATTACCGTTTCCGAGGATATACAGTTAATTCTTGTCGACACCCAATGGTACCTGGTGAATTGGAACCAGCACCCGGCTATCAATGAAAATTGCGACATAAAGACGCGAGAAAAATTCTTTATCGAACTTTCCATCGAACTTCAGAAACACAGAAATAAGACGATTATTTTTGCAATGCATCATCCTATGTTCACCACCGGCGCACACGGGGGGCATTTTGCAGCGAATAAGCATTTGTACCCAACTCAAAAAAAAATACCCATGCCTGGTCTGGCTTCCCTGGTTGCACAGATTAGAGCCCAGGGAGGGGTTTCTATACAGGATAGGTATAACGAGTTGTACAACGATCTGATGCTTCGATTAAAGACCCTGGTTGCAGATAACCCAAGAATAATCTTTGCTTCCGGCCACGAGCATACATTGCAATACCACGAACAAGACGGTCTCAAACAGATTGTTTCCGGATCTGGCTCCAAAGGAGGTTTTGCCGGGCTGGGTGATTCAGGGTTATTCAGTAGTGGCGGGCAGGGCTTTGCGGTGCTGGATGTGTTTAAAGACGGATCCTCATGGGTAAGATTCTATGGAGATGATGGCAACCAGAACCCGAAATTACTTTATGAAAAGGAAGTGCTGCCGCCCACCGTAAGTTATAAGTTTCAGCCATCCGATACCGTTGTGCCGGATACCGTGGAAACTGCAATCTACACCCAGGATAGTATAACCGAGGCCTTATTCTTTAAAACTGTATGGGGAGAAAAATACAAGGAAATATACTCAAGGCGGGTAGAAGCCAGGGTTGCAAGGCTGGATTCAATGTATGGAGGACTGAAGGTTATCAGGCAGGGAAGCGGGACGGATTATAAGGCAATTATTCTTCAGGATAGTTTTGGGAATCGATTTAGGATGCGCGCCTTGCGTAAGAATGCATTACAATACGCTACCCGAATAGCGACCGAAGAGGAGGCTTCGGTTGAAAAACCTGAATCCCAGGAAGAAGAGGGATACAATATACCCGACAGCTTCGATGAAAACTTTTATACTGCATCACATCCCTACGCTATTATGGCGATTCCCGGCCTGGCATCGGAAATTAATGTGTTTTACACCAGGCCTTATTTGTATTATGTGCCAAAACAGGAAGCACTGGGCCGGTTTAACGAGGAGTTTGGGAATGAACTTTACTTTATTTCGATCGAGCCGACGGACAACAGTGCCGGTCAGAGTAGCTTTTTGTACCCGGATGACATTGAAACCACCGATGATATTCTTATCAAGGTGAGAAAAAGAGGGGAGATCTTTGTCGATGAAGCCAATTATATCAGGTCGCGAATGTTCGATATGTTAATAGGCGACTGGGACCGGGAAAGTGATCATTGGCGCTGGGCCGAATATTTTAATTCAGACAGCCTGAACGTATATGTTCCAATACCTCAGAATCGGGATGACGCATTTGCCAGTTTCGAAGGAGATATTTTCGATATAGCGAGTTCAATCTTCGGAAAGAACCGTGTAAATCATGTGTACGATAAGAATCTAACCGACCTGGCGTGGTTTAACAAGGAAGGAATTATCTTAGATCGGGCTCTCCTTCAGCGCTCCGGTAAAGCCGCCTGGATTCAACAGGCAGAATTTATAAAAACCAGATTATCGGATGAGGTGATCGATACAGCTTTTAGCACCTTACCCGATGAAGTGAGGGATGAAACCCTGGAGGAGATTATTGAAAAATTAAAAGGAAGAAGAGAAAATCTGGTTTCAATAGCGGAAGCTTATTTTAATCTGCTTGCAAGGTTGCAGACAGTTGTAGGCACGGACTATTCAGACTTCATAGAAATCACCCGGGAACCGGACGGGAACACTAAGATTGAAATATACCGGAACAACCGGGGCGAAAAGGGACAACAATTCGTGGACAGGGTATATAGCCGGGAGGAGACGGACGAAATATGGGTGTACGGATTGGACGGCAATGATGTGATCGTGGTGGATGGACCCGCAACCAATAATGCGATACAGTTAAGGGTGATAGGAGGCCAGGAAAGCGATACCTACCGTATTCTAAATGGCAACAACCTGAAAGTGTACGATCACGAAAGCAAGCCGGACACTATCGAGATTAACAACGGAGCGAATATAAGGGAGACAGATGTATACACCCTTAATACCTACGACTACAGAAAGCAAATTGTTAGTTCCTCCTCCTTTAATGCTGCCGCAGGGTACAACCCGGACGATGGTTTAAAGGCGGGGCTCCAGTACGTCTTTGTAAAAAATGGCTTCCAAAGGAACCCCTTTTCACTCAAACATACCGTCACCGGGGGTTATTATTCGGCTACGAGCAGTTTCGACCTGGAGTATGAAGGCGAACTGGCCAATATTAAAAACGACCTGAATCTGAGCTTTGGAGCACGTATTACCAGTCCGAATTACACGGTTAACTTCTTTGGCTTCGGAAATGAAACTGTTTACAACCATGAGAATACCGGTTTAGATGCTAATAGGGTTGAACTACAGACCGTTGCCGTAAATGCTGGCCTGTTGAGAAACTCCAGCTTTGGTAGCTTTTACAAATTGCAAACCACCTTCGCTGCAGTTACGGTTCAAAGTGATTTAACTACAGTACCCGGTTTTGTGCTCACCGATATCCCCGAGCCAACCACCTATTTCGGAACGGCTCGTTTTGTTTACAATTACCGAAGTTTCGATATTCCGAGGAATCCTTCAAGAGGAATGATGTTCGATTTGAATTTGGGTGGCACTACCAACCTGGAAGAACCCGAACGTATCTTTGGTTTTCTCAACACCCGATTGGGGTTCTACAACGCCCTGAGCCGCAATAAAAAGTTTGTTTTAAAGACAAATGTACAGGCGCAATTTAATTTTTCCGATAATTATGAATTCTACCAGGCAGTTAGCCTCGGTGGGGAGAACGGGCTGAGATCGTTCAGAGAGGAACGATTTTCAGGTTCTTCGGCTCTTGTGGGCAGCGCCGACTTCAGGTACAGCTTTAACGAATTTAAAATAGGGCTTATCCCCCTGCAAATAGGTATTTATACAGGGGCCGATCTGGGTAAGGTATGGCATGATTCGGTGAGTTCAGAGAAATGGCATAACTCTTATGGTGGAGGGCTATGGATAAATGGCTCGGGAGGTCTTACGGGATCCGCCAGTGCATTCAGAGGAGCCGAAGGCACGCGATATGTTTTCGGACTGGGATTTTTATTCTAATACAAATTTATGAAAAACAGCTACTCGCTTTTGGTTTTGCTTCTTATACTTCTCACAGGCTGCGCAAGCAATGGGCTGTTGGTTCGCAATAATGAGCATAGTCCTTTGAAACCCGACAGCATTTCCAACAGGTTTTATGTAGTGGGGGGTGCTTCGGGGCCGGGTTCAGAAAACACGCTGAAAGTGCTCGAATCCAGGATACAGGAGCAGGCTTCCGATTCGACTCATATCATACTCATAGGAGACAATATTCAGGCCAAAACTGAAAAAGCTATGAAAAAGGACCTGGACCCCATTATCTCACTAATCCGGGCTACCAAAGCAAATTCATTTGTCGTTCCGGGAAATTCCGAATGGAAACTGGATGCCGCCGATGGCCTCGAACTCATTGAAGATTACCTGGATAATGAATTGAAAAAAGAAAACGCTTTAACTCCCAATAACGGGTGTCCTTTGGAAAGCGTCGAAATTTCCGCGGATATTCAGCTCATACTTCTCGACTCTCAGTGGTACCTGGCCGATTGGGACAAACTTCCGGAAATGAACGATAAGTGCAGTATCAAATCTAGAAAGAAACTAATTGAAGAAGTTGAAGGGGAAGTGAAGAAAAATTCACATAAATTAATCCTGTTTGCCATGCATCACCCCATGTATACCTATGGTTCTTATGGCGGAAAATTTTCAGTGAGAGATCATATTTTTCCTTTTCGCGGCAAGATACCGTTACCGGGGCTGGCAAGTTTAATTACCCAGATCAGGGCCCAGGGTGCTGTTACTGTTCAATCCCGATACAACATGCGGTACGATGAGTTAATGGACGCCCTAGAACCTGTATTTAATGAAGATGACCTCCGAATACTGCTTATTTCAGGGCACGAACGAAATTTGCAGTATATAGAACACGACAAAATCAAGCAGCTGATTTCGGGCGCAGCTTCAGAAACTCTTCCCGCGGCCTTGGGAAATCACGGCTTATTTAGTTATGGCGGAAATGGTTTTGCCACGTTGGAAGTAGAAACTGATGGTAGCGTCTGGTTGTTATTTACCGCCGTCGAAAAGGACGGCACAGCCACCGATATCTTTCGCCGACGAATTATCGAAGCTCCGGTACCCGTTAGTGAAGAAAAATTCCCTGAAAATTATCCAACACATTATACCGAATCTGTTTATGATTTCGAGCAGGTAGATAAATCCGATTTTTTTGAATCGTTCTGGGGTAATCATTACAGGGATGTTTACGGAACTAAGGTAAAGGCCAAAACCGCCATCCTCGACACCTTATACGGCGGCCTTACCGTGGTGCGACCGGGCGGAGGGCATCAGACAAAATCATTGCGCCTTGTCACAAAGGACGGCAAGGAGTACAATATGCGGGCACTTGCGAAAAGTGCGATCCAATTTTTGGAGACAACCACTTTTAAGGGGGTTGATGGAGAGACCTATTTTACAAACACTATTCCGGAAGACCTGATCCTGGATTTTTATACGGCAGCACATCCTTATGCGGCCCTGGCAATACCTGCCCTGGCTAAAGCAGCGAAAGTTTATTATACCACTCCCGAGCTGTATTATGTGCCGAGACAATCGAGCCTTGGGAGTTATAGCGAGGAATACGGGGATCAGTTGTATCTCATTGTTGAACGTCCTGCGGAAGAATACAACAGACGCAGCTTTGGATATCCGGATGATATAGAAAGTACAGATGATCTTCTGGAAATGTTGCGGGAAGACGAGTCGAATATCCTGGACGAAGAAACGTATATCCGAGCACGGATATTCGATATGCTCCTAGGCGATTGGGACAGGCACAGCGATCAGTGGCGCTGGGCCATATTCGAGAATGAGGAAGGTAAAACGGTATTCGAACCGATTCCCCGAGACCGGGATCAGGTGTTTGCTAACTTCGACGGATCATTTCTTAATATCCTCCGAAAATTGATGGGCTCGGTAAACCAGTTTGGTGTTTATGGAGAGGATATAAAGGATGTGAGGTGGTTTAACAAGGCAGGATCCAGATTGGATCGGGCATTGATAAAGCGCAGTGATAAAAGTACATGGATTGAACAGGCGCAGTTCATTCAGCAGGCTATCGACCAGCAAACCGTTGATAGTGCGTTCAGGAATTTGCCCACTGAGGTCCAGGATAGCACCGTACATCAAATTAAAAAGCACCTGATGAACAGGAAAGATAATCTTGTTTCCATTGCAGAGCGCTATTACGAAGTATTTATGGAGTTCCAGATGCTCACCGGCACCGATAAGGACGACCACTTTCTGATAGAACGAATTGACGAAGAACATACGAGAATCAGAGCCTTCAGAATAAAGGACGGGGAAAAAGGTGACTTGTTATTCGACCGGACCTTTTCAAACAGGGAAACTAAAGAGATTTGGCTGTATGGCCTGGATGACAAGGATATCTTCGAAGTTAGTGGCAAGGCTAGAAAACCTATCCTGATACGAATTATAGGCGGACAGGAGAATGATACCTACGATTTTGATGAAGGAAAAAGAGTGGTGATTTACGACCATCGATCGAAGGAAAATACAATAGTTTCCAAAGCCGGTGCCAGAATACGCCGTACCGATTTCTACGAAGCTAATACCTACGATTTCTTCAAACAGCGAACTACGGGCGGAAGTTTCAATTTTGCGATGGGCTTTAACCCGGATGACGGTGCCCGTCTCAAGGCAGGCTTCGAAAAGACGGTTAATGAGCTCATTTACAACCCCTATGGCAGAAGAACTGTTTTCAATGTTAATTATCAATTCCTCACTCAGGGCCTGGACATAAGATTGGAAAAAAGCTATGCGGCGGTGCTTTCATCCTTAAACCTTACCGGGGCGGGCCGATACACTTCCCGAAATTATACCGAGAATTTCTTTGGCTTCGGAAACGAAACAATAAACCCGGACGATCAGCTAAGCCTGGATTATAACCGGGTAAATATGGAACGATATGAAGTTGCTCTGGGCTTTGAAAGTACCTCCTATTACGGCAGTTATTTTACGTTTAAATACGAGTTGCAAGGGGTAAATCTTGTTAGAAACGGTAATAACTTCGTGAGCGAAACTGTGCCTGATGCGTTCAGCGATTTTGCTTACGTGGGAATTCCGGAGGCCACCTTTATCTATAAGAATTTTGACGACGAGTATTTTCCCGGCAGGGGAATGAATTTTTCAATCTCGGCTGGTTTGATCGATGACCTGAATGGGCAGGATCTTAGCGGATTTTTGCGTTCTTCCATCACCTTTTACAATGCAATTTTCAAAAACAACAGCCTGGTTTTAAAAAGCGGGGCAAGTGTTGAAGGAATGGTAGGCGACCAGCCCGCATTCTATAACAGCGCTAGGCTGGGTGCCGATAACGGGTTGAGAGGGTTTAGGGAACAACGCTTTACCGGCCGGCATAGCTTGTTTGGCAGTGCCGATTTAATCTATAATTTTAAGAAGATAAAGACTTTTTTCTTTCCCATGCAATTAAGTGTTTACGGAGGTTATGATGCGGGCAGGGTGTGGATAAAGAACGATACTTCCGAAGTCTGGCATCAAAGTTACGGAGGAGGGGCATTGTTACACTGGACAGATGCTATTCACGGGCGTTTTAGTTCTTTTAGGTCGAAAGAGGGAGTGCGGATTGAATTTGGTTTTGGACTCTCCTTTTAATCGAGCTGCAGACGGTACAAATTACCTCCTTCAATTCCGGTAGTTTCATCGGCGATGAGCAGGGTGTTTTCATGTTGAAAGCTAATACTTTCTTTCTGAGAAGAGTGCCCCAATTTGATCTTTTCCACCTTGCCATCAAAAAAAGCATCTCCCGAAAAATCTGACAGGATCCAAACCTTATTATAACTAAGTAAGGCCAATTTCCCCGATTCAGCGTGGAAGGAGGCTGCGGTTACCATGCAATCGTCGGAATCACTACAGGTTTTGTATTCGTCGAGCAGTTCGGCTTTAAAGGTTCCCGGTTGTGCCGGAACACGGTATAATTTTGTGGTGCCGTCGAAATCTGAACTTCGATTTCTTGTAAACAGGTAAAAATTAGATTTATAGTGGATAAAGGCCTCTACATCGAAATTACGATCTTTCTTTTTTGGGGGAAACGCTTTCTGGTCTTCAAAGCTAAACTTAGTAATTAACGCTTCGGCAGCTGTGGTTTCAATAGTAAGTGCATTTGGCAATGTATAAATAACCAGATCTTTGCGGGAGTTCCGGTTATTGCCAAAATCCCCGATATATACATTTCCCTCATCGTCGGTGGCGAGATCCTCCCAGTCTTTATTACTACCATTCACAATCTCGATGGTGTGTTTAACGGTGTTTTCGTTAGGGTCGTATAAAAACAGCTTGGCTTCATTAGCCGAATCGTTAATAGCCCAGAGATGGATTTTGTCGGCGGCAAGTTCCATTCCACTTACCTCTTTGAGGGAAGCGGGTAGCGAGCGCAATAATTCCAATTCACCAAAATCCTGGCAACCACCGCTAATGAGCAGTGTAAAAAAGAGTATAAAAATTCTATGCATAAAAAAGCCTGCATAGTGCAGGCAAGTTTCGTTATAGTTTAGAATGCGTATCTGTGGCACTCATGCTCCAGGCGTCCAGCATCCAGCTTGTTTTCTCCAAATCGGCGATATAGGCTCCAATCATATCGATAGTACCTTCATCGCCTGCGGCATCGGCCTTCTCCACAACCGCCCGCATCTGTTTGATGATGGCTCCGTGATCCTTAAGCAGCGCTTTTACCATTTCTGTGTCCTTTAATTCGGAAGCAGATTCCTTCAGGTTTGACGATTTCAGATAATCCGAGTAGTTGCTCACGGGCTGGTAACGAAGTGTAAGTATGCGTTCTGCCACTTCATCCACCTTTAATTTTGCGTCGTCGTACATTTCCTCGAACTTCATATGAAGATCGAAAAAGTGTTTTCCCACAATATTCCAGTGAAAATTCCTCAGTTTCTGATAGTACAAATGTAAATCGGCCAGCAAGACGTTGAGTTCCTTAACCGTTTTCTCGGTTTTGGCCTTATCTAAGTTTAAATAGCTCATAGTTTAGTATTTTGTGCAGTAAAATTACGACCTCTTTAGTACGAACACAATAATTTTGAGGCCTTTACCATTTCTTTAACGCCATTAGAACGACTTTTTTTATTGAATTCCGGATATAGAACAATGGGGTATTTAGAAGTGTAGAAAAGCTTAAAGTCGGCTATTTGTTGTAGCTTTGCGCTCTGAAAAAAAGCCCTGATATAATGAATATACTTCATCTTGCCATACGCGCAGCCATCGATGCAGGAGAGGAGATCCTAAAGATCTATTCGACCGATTTCAACGTGGAGTACAAGGGCGATGCCTCACCACTTACAATCGCCGATGAGAAGGCCAATGATGTAATAAACGACTACCTGAAAAAGACCGATATTCCTATTATAAGTGAAGAGAATAAACAAATATCCTACGATGTACGCCGCAATTGGAGCCGTTGTTGGATAGTGGACCCCCTGGATGGGACAAAGGAGTTTGTGAAGCGCAATGGCGAGTTTACGGTGAATATTGCTTTGGTAGACAAGGGAAATCCGTTTCTTGGAGTAATTTATGTTCCGGTTACCAAAACACTGTACTTCACTTCCGAAGACGGAAGTACATCTTTTAAAATCGAATTGGACAATACAGATGCGGCCGTGGAGTCCATTGTAGGCAAAGCATCGGAAATCGCCCCTATGGTCGGGTTGTCGGAGCCGGTAAAGATCGTAGGAAGTCGTTCACACCTGAATGATGATACCCGGGCCTTTGTTGCAGATATAGAGAAGAGTAAGCGGGTGGAGATCGTCTCGCGTGGAAGCAGCTTGAAGTTTTGCCTCGTGGCCGAAGGTCTTGCGCATATGTATCCTCGCTATGCACCAACAATGGAGTGGGACACGGCGGCAGGACAGGCAATCTGTAGTGCGGTAGGAGCAGAGGTGATCGATATTACAACCAATAAGCCGCTTCAGTACAATAAGGAGAACCTGCTAAACAATTATTTTCTTGTGAAAAACCAATGAGGGATCATTCGCACAAGCGACATATAGCCAAGGCCGTTACCTGGAGAATAGTAGGTACAATCGATACCATTATACTCTCCTGGATTATTACCGGGAATCCGTGGACCGGCCTAAAGATCGGCTTTGCTGAAGTGATCACCAAAATGGGGTTGTATTACCTGCATGAACGGGTTTGGTTTAAGATCAACCTGTCCAAAAGCGGGGTGATGCGCGAAAGCAGGAAACGACATATCGCAAAAACCTTTACCTGGAGAGCTGTAGGAACGCTCGATACGATGCTTTTGTCCTGGATAATTACCGGTAATCCACTAACCGGTTTGAAAATTGGAATTGCCGAACTGATAACAAAGATGATTTTGTATTATATTCACGAAAGAGTATGGTACCGCCTCAATTTTGGCCTTAAAAAACGACGAAGTGCCTGAAATGAAGAATATTGTAAAACATAATTTTAGCGTAGGCAGGAAAGACCGTAACATTCAAAATGGGCACAAATCCTTTTTGTTATGGTTTACGGGTTTATCGGGTTCGGGCAAATCTACCATTGCCAATGCCGTTGAGCGCGCACTTCAGAAGCGCAATGTTCATACCTACACACTCGATGGCGACAATGTGCGTCAAGGATTAAACAAAAATCTTTCCTTCAGCCCTGAGGATCGTACTGAAAATATCAGGCGGATAGCAGAGGTAGCAAATCTTATGGTCGATGCAGGTTTAGTGGTTCTGGCTGCTTTTGTTTCCCCTTATAAGGCAGACCGGAATCGTATAAGCGAGATTATTGGCGCCGAGAATTACGTGGAGATCTTTGTGAACACCCCTTTGGAGGAATGCGAAAAACGGGATGTAAAAGGGCTTTATGCCAAAGCCAGGGCGGGGGAGATACTTAATTTTACCGGGATCAATGCGCCTTATGAGGCACCGGAGAATCCCGATGTTGAGATCGACACTACGGAATTAACGGTGGAAGAAGCCGTAACTATTATTTTATCGAAAATACAATCTAAATTAGCATACACAGATGAGTAAGTATTATTTAAATTACCTGGACGAATTAGAATCGGAAGCAATCTTTATCCTCAGGGAGGTTTGGGCGCAATTTCAAAATCCGGTGATCCTGTTTTCCGGGGGAAAGGATTCGATTGTAGTTACTCATTTGGCCAAAAAAGCATTCTGGCCCTCACGCATCCCGTTTCCACTGATGCATGTGGATACAGGTCATAACTTTCCGGAAACCATCAAATTCAGGGACGACCTGATTAAAGACCTGGGAGCACAGCTTATTGTGGGATCGGTTCAGGAATCTATCGATACAGGAAGAGTGGCAGAGGAAAAAGGAAAGAACGCTACCAGAAATGCTTTACAAATTACCACATTGCTAGATGCTATAGAAACCAACAAGGTGGATTGCGCCATAGGAGGTGGCCGCAGGGACGAAGAAAAGGCCAGGGCCAAGGAGCGATTTTTCTCTCACAGGGACGATTTTGGTCAGTGGGACCCTAAAAACCAACGCCCCGAACTGTGGAATTTGTTAAATGGCAAGCATTTCGAAGGAGAGCACTTCAGGGCATTTCCCATAAGCAACTGGACCGAAATGGACGTATGGAATTACATTCTACGGGAGAATATAGCCATCCCTTCGCTTTACTTTGCACATGAAAGAGAGGTTGTATGGCGCCAGAACTCCTGGATTCCTGTTTCCGATCACCTGAAGCTGGAAGAAGGGGAAGAAGTTCACAAAAAGAAAATCCGTTTCCGCACCCTGGGCGATATAACGATTACCGGGGGTATAGAGAGCGATGCCGACACGCTTGAAAAGATCGTGGCCGAAGTATCTGCCATGAAGCAAACCGAGCGGGGGAACAGGAGTGACGATAAGCGCAGTGAAACCGCGATGGAGGACCGGAAAAGACAAGGATACTTTTAGAAGTACAGTTCCTATTGTTATTGGACGCAACCATATTCTTTAAATTGAGTCTATATTAAAACCAATGTAAACCTCACCTTACAAAATGCTCTTTAATTCTATTGATTTTGCCCTATTTTTCCCTATCGTATTTTTATTGTACTGGGCAGTATCCAAAAAATTAAATCTTCGAAATGCACTTATTCTTGTTTCCAGCTATGTGTTTTACGGTTGGTGGGACTGGAGGTTTCTTTTCTTAATAATAATAAGTTCTGCGGTAGATTTCATAGTGGGACAAAAGCTTTTTCAAACGGAGGATACGAAGAAGCGCAAAGCGTGGCTGTTCCTCAGTTTAGGCGTAAACCTTGGTTTTCTTCTGTACTTTAAGTATGCTAATTTCTTTATCGAGTCTTTCGTGGATTCATTCAGACTGTTCGGTGGGGAGATCGAAGCATCTACGCTCAATATCATATTACCTGTAGGAATTAGTTTTTACACCTTTCAGACACTAAGCTATACCATAGATATCTATAAAAAACAACTGAAGCCCACTCGGGACTGGTTGTCATTTTTTGCCTTTGTTGCCTTTTTTCCTCAGTTGGTGGCCGGGCCTATCGAACGAGCTTCTCATCTGTTACCACAATTTAAGAAGATCTACAATTTCGACTATGCACGGGTAAAAAGCGGGTTGTTGTTAATGGCGTTTGGCTTGTTCAAAAAGATGGTAATCGCAGACCGGGCTGCGATCTATGTCAATGAAGTCTACAACAACGCAGGCGATCATCACGGGGTGACTTACGTATACGCCACAATTCTTTTTGCGTTCCAGATATATTGTGATTTTTCAGGGTATAGTGATATCGCGATTGGAGCAGCCAGAACTATGGGCTTCGACCTGATGAAAAACTTCAACTCCCCTTATTTTTCCAAGTCCCTGACGTAGTTTTGGAGAAGATGGCATATTTCGTTGTCGACCTGGTTTAGGGATTATGTTTACATACCCCTGGGAGGGAGTCGCAAGGGCAAGTATCGCACCTATGCCAATCTCTTTATCGTCTTCGTGGTGAGTGGTCTCTGGCACGGAGCCGCCTGGACTTTTGTCATTTGGGGAGCCATTCACGGGCTCGGACTAATGGTTGAAAAAGCCGTCTATAACATTAAGCGCCCCTGGTTTACCAAAATCGGTTTTCATAAACAGACTTTTTCGAATCAGCTATTTTTTGGAGGGATTACGTTTGTACTTGTATGTCTGGCCTGGGTGTTTTTCAGAGCAAACAGTTTAGGTGATGCAATAATGGTAGCCGGTGGTATTTTTAAAGATTTTCAAGTTTCACACATTTTTACCGACAGTATCTACCTCATAGGGTTTCAACCAAATGAGTTCAAAGTTGTGTGTTTTTCTATTCTCGCCCTCTTAGTCGCCGAGGTAATTCATCAACGCTATAATTTGCTGAAGTTACTTAACCGTAACGGTATTGTCCTGCGTTGGGCTTTTTATTTTGTGATTGTTTTTACGATAATCATCTTCGGCGTATATGGAGATGAGCATGCCCAGGAATTTATATACTTTCAATTTTAACGGTTTTGAAGAAACTGATATTTAAAATAGGTGTCTTTCTTTTTTTACTGCTT
The DNA here is from genome assembly GCA_030148705.1 of Pukyongia sp. Classification (GTDB taxonomy): domain Bacteria; phylum Bacteroidota; class Bacteroidia; order Flavobacteriales; family Flavobacteriaceae; genus Pukyongia. Next base: position 47,599 of record JASBSY010000023.1, on the reverse strand, counting down.
GGCGGGCTGTCTATGTTGGAATCTATTTTTATCGAATACCGGCGGGGCAGTACTTCATCCGTACTGTCATTTTTAAAAGCCCCGAGGGGATCGGTAGAGGTTTTGATGTTGGGAAGTTCTCATTTTTGGAAAGGCATCGACCCAGTGGTTTTTGAAACAAAAACCGATAAGAAAACCGAAATGATTATCGGAACAGATATCGGTATAGATCAGGTTTATTGGAATCTTAAAAAAGCCCTGGAGTTTCAAAACCCTGAAACGGTAGTCCTGGACACCTGGCCGTTGGTTACCCCAAATCCATATTCCAATTATATCAATGAGCGATATTACCCACTTCGTTTTATTACAGGTTCGCATTTAGGTATTCAGATCGAATCGGAACTGGAACAGAACTTTGTGGTTGGCCGCAGCCATCTTTCCTGGTATCAGCTTTTCGATATGATTCGATATCACGATTTCTGGACTAAGGAAGAGATGTATCCGTCTTTCCTTTCTTATAGCAAGGACAATGACCCTAAAAGAAACTTTAAACGGACACAGCTTAATAAATCCAAACTAACCGATGCCATGGTTCGTCAGTTCGCTCAAACCGATTTTGAAGCAGAAGAACTGTTCATCTCGGAAGATGAATTATTCTACCTGCAGAAAATCATTGAACTATCGCGCGAGTTTAATTTTGATTTACTATTTGTATCTGTCCCGGTATACAGCGAATATTTTCAGAAAACAAAAGAAGGATTTGGTCGAATAAAAAGCACGCTGGATTCTATTGTCGAGCAAAATGAAAACATTCAATTTTACAACCTCAATTATTTGGAAGAGGGATATGATCGAAGTTTTATTTTTAATGAAAAGCAGGTTAGCTTTAATCAACATCTCAATTACAGAGGAATCGTGCGGGCAACTACTTCTGTAGCAAATTACTATAACGGTAAGGCAGATAAGGTTGATTCAGTGAGAATGAAAATGGAAAACCTGGTGTTGTATTCAGGGAATATTAAGTCGGATACTATATTTAGGGGTGCGGCCGAATCTGTTAACAATAAGCCCTATAAATTTTCATCAACAAAGAATTTGCTCACCTTTAACGAAAACACTGAAGCACTTAAAATTAGAGGCTGGATGCAACTTACCGGCAAAATGGAAGAAGAATTAAATTTTTACGTGGCGTTAAAGAATGAAGATGGTGAAATTCATTTGGCACAAGCCACGCTTACAGAAAACGAACAAGCTAAATCCGACCCGCGTAAGGCTCAACGCCAGTATTTCACTGCATTGTTTACAACAGATATGCTTAGCAATAGTGAGTATAAAATTTACAATTTAATTGAAGCAGCTCAAGGGACTGTTTATATTATGGATCCCTGGAAATGGGTTGCCATAAAATAAGAATAATTATAATTTTAGATGAAGGGACTTCTGCTAAAGACATTACTATTTTCCGGCCTGCTGGCAGCGGCCTTATACCCATTTGATCGACTGTTACTGGACAAATCGAAAGAGGATGTGAATTCCTACGAAATGTTGTATGCTACGGCAAACAATTCGCTGGATGTGCTTTTTTTAGGAAATTCTCATTTGTTTAGGGGAATAGATCCAAGGGTATTCGACGCTCGTACAGGCTTAAATTCACGGCTTGTTTTTTCATCCGGTTCTAACATAGCCCAGGTGTATTATGATTTACTGGAAAGCCTCAATTCACAATCTCCGAAATTGGTGGTTATAGAGACCTGGCCAATTTTTGCCCCCAGTAGTGGAAACAACAATTTATTTGTAGATGGAAATTTAAGAAACCAAAATTTTTCAGCGCCTCATTCCAAGCGTTTTGGGGAGATAAAATACAAAGAAATTAGCAGGGCGTATCCCGGTAACGACAAGTGGTTTCATATGTTTAACTTTTTTCGGTACCACGAACGTTGGACGAACCTGGAACTGATGGAAGAATCCCTTCTAATCGAAACTACCTTAACTGCTGAAGAAGCTTATTACCGAAGATATTACCGAACAGACCAGATGAGTATGGCCTTAGAACCGCGATATATGCGTTATAAGTTCAAAGAGGACAAAATGTATATTTCCGAGGATGAGGAATACTTTCTGAAGGAGATTATTAGCCTCACACAAGAAGAAGGTATAAAATTGTTATTTCTATCCGTACCGGTTTACGACGTTTATTTCGACAAGGTCAAAGTGGGATTCGACCGGCTTCATAAACACTTAAATGCGCTAACAGCCGCACACGACCACGTGGATTTACTGGATCTCAATTACGAGTTTGGGGGGTTCAGCAGAAACCTGATTCTCAACGAAAGGAGATTACACACCAATCAGCACCTTAATTATTCCGGACAGATAAGAACTACAGGAATCGTAGTCGATTACATTCAATCTAAGTATCAAATTGAAGCCGGCGGAAAAAACATTGATAAAATTCAAATTGAGGATTATATGTATGGTTTAATCGGTAAATCTTCCGATACCAGGTTATCGGGTGCGGTAACAAAGGTTAACGGCAGGAGGCCAATAGATAGTTTAAACAGGAAATACTTCGTGGTAAAACCGGCAGATCAACATATTAAAATAGAGGGGTGGATGCACTTTGATTCGGACGGAGCCGATGATTTGAAAAAAAAGCGATTTGCTTTAAAGAAGGATGATTTTGTCTATATCCAGAGAAAGTTATGGGCAGCTCCGGTTCCTGAACATATAAAAGATCGGGGAGAACAATACGCTTCCGCCGGTTTTTATAATCGGAGAGTACCCAAAACTCTGTTCGAGCCGGGAGTGTATGAATTATATCTTGTTTATGAAGAACCGGATGAAATCATCCTTAACAAAACTGAGGTCTCCCTTTTGATTGAATAATTCGCTGCCGGCACCAGCGGAGGTGAGGTAACTGCTATTGTCTGAATTAGAACTTAATGTTTAAATCAACATCGCTTTTTGTTAACTTCATCCAAAATACCTTTTTATGAGAACCCTTATACTTAAATCAGTATTGTTTCTCTCTATCTTTTGCGGATTAATGTATGCTTCCGATTTATTATTCTATCATAACAAATCAGGGTTAATCGGCATGGTCAATGACTTTTATGAGGCTAAGGAAGGTTCTGTTGATATTCTTCTCGTAGGTAATTCACATATGGGCCTGGGAGTGGACCCCTATATTTTAGAAGCAAGAACACGGATGAAAACGGAGGCCTTAAGTGGAGCCGGTACCGATATCTATCAGATTTATCACAATATTTCCGAAGCACTTAAAACCCAGTCACCTAAGCTGGTTATACTTGAAACCTATCCGATGATCATGCATAATTCATCCAGTTTTGGCGTCAGTTCAGATGCAGTTTTAAAAGTTGTTGATAATAAAGCATTTGATGAGTATTCCGCATATACATATCGTGATATAATGATCGAAGACCGGGGGGAAGATTTTTATCAGAAGTTCTATTTATTCAGATACAAAAACAGGCTGCTCGACCCCAAATCATTTATCGATGATTTAAAGTATTCAACGAATGAAAGTAATAAAAGGGATCTCCAGTTGATGCAGCGTAAAAATAGTTTTATCACGAAAGCGCAGGTGGAGAAATTTAAGGAAAAACGCTATCCGGGTAATGAGATATATCTGGATAAAAAGGAGCATTTTTTTGTGGATAAGCTAATTGCACTTTCTGAAAAACACGATTTCGACCTTTTATTTTTTACCGTTCCGGTATACGACTCATACTACAAACTCGTAGAACACAGTTTCGAACGGTTCCATAAACAACTGTCTGAACACATTTCCGGACATGGCTCGGTTCATTTTTTCGATTACAACAGATATTTGAAAGGGCTGAATGAAACCTATCTTATAAATGAAGGAGAAATTAGAAAGAGTCAACATCTAAATTACAAGGGGATTATAAAAACATCAAACGCCCTATCCGAATTCATTTTAGAGAATTATAACCATCAACCTTCCTCTTTATCCCTGGATCGGACTCCGGAATACCTCAGTTACAATTCAATAGAAGCTGCTGAAGGCTCCATGGAAGGAGCAATTTCCCGATTGATATATAAGAAATCGTATAGGGAAGGCAGGAAGGATACCGTTCGGGTTCCGTCTGAATTCAGGTTCGTTAGAATTGAAGGCTGGATGAAGCATACCAATGCTCCCTCTGAGCAGTCCGAAAAAGTTATAGCATTGGCGAAAGACGATAACTTTGTATTTGTCACAATAAATGAACTGGAGAATAGGACCGATTCGATATTAATTCAGCAAAAGGGAGCAGATTATAGATTTGCCGCTTATAGCTGTACCATCAATAAAATATTTTTTGAACCGGGAGCCTATGAAGTACTCCATATCGTCAGCTCCGAAACGGGGAAATCATATATGCAGCGTATGAATAACTGGTTGCTGATTGAATAAGTGATTGCAACTGCACTATATCAATATAACCCCTGATAAGCCCGATGAATTTTATTACTTTTGCATCAAATTGATAACTCCCTATAAATCTTATCGAATTAATGAGCAGTTCTACGCAAATAGATAATAACCAGTTACTTCGGTTTACAACAGCCGGAAGTGTGGATGACGGAAAAAGCACACTCATTGGCAGACTTCTTTACGACAGTAAGGCTATTTTTGAAGACCAGCTTGAAGCTGTTGAAAACACCAGTAAGCGTAAAGGGCATGACGGAGTGGACCTTGCTCTGTTTACCGATGGCCTGAGGGACGAACGGGAACAGGGAATAACGATAGACGTAGCCTACAGGTATTTCACCACTCCAAAGCGTAAATTCATTATCGCTGATACCCCGGGGCATATACAATATACCCGCAATATGGTGACCGGTGCCTCCACAGCTAACGCTGCCCTTATTCTCATCGACGCCAGGCATGGCGTAATTGAGCAAACCAAACGCCACGCCTTTATAGCTTCGTTGTTGCAGATTCCTCATATCATTGTATGCATCAACAAAATGGACCTGGTGGATTATAGTGAGCAGGTCTATGAGGACATCATTCAGCAGTTCGAGGAATTTTCTTCCAAGCTCTATGTAAAGGATATAAGGTTTCTTCCAATCAGTGCCCTCAACGGGGATAATGTAGTAAACCGCTCCGAAAACATGACCTGGTATAAAGGCGCACCTTTGCTGCATACGCTGGAGCACCTACACATTAGTAGCGACCTTAACAAGATCGATGCGCGATTTCCGGTGCAGACGGTGTTAAGGCCTCAGCGAGAAGGATTTATCGATTACCGGGGCTATGCCGGCCGTGTGGCCAGTGGAATCTTCAGACCGGGAGACGAAGTGGTTGTACTGCCATCGGGCTTTAATTCTGTCATCAAATCGATCGATACGTTTGGAGGACCCCTGGAAGAGGCCTATGCGCCTATGTCGGTGTCAATTACCCTGGAAGACGATATCGATGTGAGCCGGGGGGATATGATCGTAAAGACAAACAACAAGCCCGAAGCGCTACAGGAATTCGACGCCATGTTATGCTGGTTGCATAACGATGCGGCCAAACCGCGGGCTAAGTACACCATCATGCATACCTCGAACGAACAGAAGGCTATGATAAAAGACGTGTTGTACAAGATAGACATCAACAGCTACAGCCGGGAGGAAGAGGACAAGAACTTGAACATGAACGATATTGCCCGCATTAAGGTAAGGACCACCCGGCCTCTGATGATAGACGAATACAGAGACAATCGCCTTACCGGAAGTTTTGTTCTCATCGATGATGCAACCCACGAAACCGTTGCGGCGGGGATGATACTTTAACGATGCTAAAATTTGAAGGAAATAAAGCCCGTTGGGTGCGATTTATTCTGAGATTTAGAAATTACTCAGATAGTACTGGTATTTATATTGGAAAAGGTTCCAAAATTGCTACTGACACTTTGATTGGAGATGGTTCAAGATTTAATGGAAAAGTTGTTATTAAAGGCAATGGAAGTTGTGATATTGGTAACTACGTTGCATTCGGAGATCAAATTACCTTAATTACGTCAAATCATAGTTCTGAGGCTGTAAACCTGCAATATGCACTTGCCAAAAAAATAGGCAATAAGCCCCGAACATCAGAAAAGTCAGGTATAAAGATTGGTCATAACGTTTGGGTTGGAGATCGTGCTATCATTGTTGCTGGTGTTTTTGTTGGGAACGGAGCCATCATTGGTGCCGGTTCAGTAGTTACCAAGGATGTTCCCCCTTATGCAGTAGTTGGGGGTGCCCCGGCCAAATTCATAAGGTATCGGCTTTCGGAAGAACGTATTGTCGAGTTGGAGAAACTTGAGTGGTGGAACTGGACGCTTGAAGAAATGATCGCGAAAAAGCATTTATTAAAATAATTTATTCTAAAACGTTTATCGGTGTCCGGATTGTCCGAATTATTTAGCAAAAAGGGAATCAGGCATGCTACCGTAGGTAGTGTGATGATTAAATTCGGATCGGCATTTTTTACTTTTTTAAACAGCATTTTATTAGCGCGCCTACTAAGCCTGGAAGGATTTGGCTACTACGTAATTGCTTTTTCCACGGTAATGCTGTTATCGGTACCAACCACTCTTGGAATTCCATATCTTATTACACGATACGTATCTAAATACGAAGTACACGGTAATTACAGAGCGATTAAAGGCTTGTTAATTAAAACAAATACACTGGTACTTATTACCACCTTGACAATTTTTGTTATTGCGGCAATCAGCTATTTCTTTTGGTGGGGTTCTTATGAAAGTGAATTGGTGGAAACCATGTTGTATGCCCTGATGCTTGTGCCGGTATTGGGTTTTGGAGCGCTGCGTAATGCTGCGCTCAGAGGAATGAAATTGATTATTCTAGCCGAATTACCCGACGCATTGATTCGAAACGCAATTTTTACGGTATTGATCGTTGGTTGCATGCTACTGGATAATACACTTACCCCTCAAAACGCTATGTTGATGCATGTAATTGCCGGCGCTGTGGCCTTTGTTTTGGGATTTATCTTCTTGCGACGGAAGTTGTGGTCTCAAATACAGGGTCTGGTTCCCGAGTTTCACAGCAGGGAATGGATAAAGCAGACCATTCCGTTCTCCATCAACAGCGGAGTATTTGTGGTTAAATCAAAATCCCTTGTTTATCTTCTTGCTATTTTTGGGAGCGTAGAGGCTGTGGCTTTGTTCGAAGTAGCCATGAGGGCGGCTTCACTAGTCTCTTTTGTTATGGATGCATTAAATTTGGCTATCTCACCATTTATTTCTTCTGCCTTCGAAAAGGGTCGGATTGGGGAAATCCAACGCGTTGTAACACGTACTAGCAGAATCATATTTTTATTTGCACTTCCGGTTGCGCTTGCGTTTTTCATAGGCGGCAAACCTCTTTTAGCTTTGGTTTTCGGAGAGGTCTATAAGAATTCCTATGTTCCTTTGGTAATTCTTTGCGGTGCTCAACTCTTAAGCGCAGTCGTCGGATCGGTTGGTCTGGTTCTTAGTATGACAGGGAAACAGGGCCTGCTGTCCAAAAGTAATTTAATCGCCATGGCCGCAATCCTGGTGTTTAGTATTCCGTTAATTCGCTATTTCGATGTAACAGGGGCAGCCTTAATTTTTGGGTGTATACTTATCATTCAAAATCTTTTTCTGCTCTATTATGTGCGCAAACATATTCAGGTAAATACTACCATCTTCTAAAATGATTCAAACCAAGAACATACCCAACTTGTTTATTCCCGGAGCACCTAAATGTGGAACTACTTCTATGGCTTATTACCTGTCACAGCACCCGGAAATCTTTGTATGTTCTCCAAAAGAGCCTCATTATTTTAACACAGACAGCGGCCACCGCTATTATTTCGATGAGAAAAGTTATCTCAGCTTGTTCGAATCCGCCGGATTGTCACAGGTGTACCGAACAGACGCCTCAGTCTGGTACCTGTATTCAGAAACGGCCATCCCGGAAATTCTGAAATTCAATCCCGATGCCAAATTCATCATTATGTTGCGCGATCCGGTTAGTCTTTATTTTTCGCTTCATCGGGAATTATTATTCGCGGGGGATGAAACTGAGCGCTCGCCTGTTAAAGCCTGGGAATTACAAGAGTCGAGAAGGCAAGGACAAAATATTGCACTGAATTGTAGTGATCCCAATCTTTTGCAATACGGGGAAGCCTGTAAATTGGGTAGGCAATTGCAAAAAGCCAAGGCTTTGATCCCGGACGATCAAATGTTCACTGTATTTATGGATGATCTGAAACAAGATACAGATGCTGTATACCGTGAAGTGCTTCGGTTTCTTGGAGTAGAGGTGATAGGCTTGGAGTCGTATGAGGTTATCAATGAAAAGAAACGAAGGAAATCTCTGGCATTGAGCAAAGCCTTGGCGTTATTTACACATTTGAAAAAACGCCTGGGTATTAAAGGCGGACTCGGTCTGGCCAATGCCCTAAACAAACGGAACATTACAAATGAAGTGGACGATATTTCGGAGGAGATCCGTTTATTGGAACCCAGCTTGTATGAGTTCTTTAGAGAGGACGTGGAACTTCTGGAAACCTTGACTTCAAGGGATTTAAGTCATTGGAAAATTCAAAAATATTAAGGATGTTCACAGTTGTAATTCCGTTGTATAATAAAGAAGCATTCATCGAGAAGGCCGTGAACTCTGTGCTTAAACAAACCTTTAAAGACTTTGAACTAATTGTGGTGAACGATGGAAGCACAGACAATTCTCTGGATATTTTACAAAGTTTACAGGATAAACGACTAAAAGTAATATCGATACCGAATCAAGGTGTTTCAGTTGCCAGAAATACTGGTATTAGATGTGCCAGAAATGATTGGATTTGCTTTTTGGATGCTGACGATTGGTGGGAATGCGAGTTTCTGGAAACTCTTAATATGACAATAAGTCTTTATCCGACGAATAAAATATTCGGAACGGGATTTAGCCGAATTTTTCCTAATGAAAGCGAACGTTATCATCATGCAATTCTACCGGCAGAGGGGAAGTGCTCTATAATAAATTATTTTGAGGTCATTGGATCGTATTACCCACCACCAATAAATTCATCCAATATTGTTATTCACAAGACTCTTTTTGAATTATACGGATTTTTTAAACCGGGACAAAATAATTATGAAGATCATGATCTATGGTTGCGGCTGTGTGTAAGTGAGCGAATTGTTTTCTGTAATAAGGCACTTTCTAATTATAGAAAAACAGAGGTAAATTCGGCGTCTTCAGCGTATTACTCAGCGAACGATTTCATTCTTTATATCAACACAATCAAGGAAGTAGCGTCTAAATTGAACACCTCTAATAAGATTTATTTTCGCAGATATTACAATAAATTTACCTTATTGGTCTATATTAAAAATTACAGTAGATATACAAACCAACAAAATCTGGAGGTATGCCGGTTATTATTAAGTTTATTAGATGGATGGTCCAAGTTTATATTGCGTCTGTTATGTTGGCTCCCATATAAAAATGTATATGTACTATTAAAAAAAATAAAGCCATAATGGAGCAGCCAAAAACAAATTTGTTCTTGGTAGGCGCTATGCGCGCTGGTACATCCTCATTAGTTAGTTTACTTTCGTTGCATCCGTCAATATATATAAGTCCAATTAAAGAGCCTAATTATTTTGTAGATACTTTGCCACCCAATTATTATGAGCCATCTAGATTTTTTAATTTGGACACCTACTTTGAGAAGGAATTTCCGAAGCATATGCATATCGCTGATTTAGTAAAAGAAGAACATTATTTAAGGCTCTATTCAATGGCTACGTTAGATCATAAGTATAAAGTTGATGCAAGCTCTTCATATTTACATGCACCGGGAGTAGGGCAAAGGATAAAAACATATAATCCTGAAGCGAAGATTATAATATTACTTAGAGACCCACTTGAACGGGCGTATTCACATTATAAAATGAATTGCGGGCTAGGTCGAACTACCAAATCATTCGAAAACTTAATAGTCGACGAAATACTACAATATGAACAGGGTTTGCTTCCATGGCATAGTTATCTGGGAATGAGTTTTTATAAAAATCAAATTAAAAGTTACACTTCACGCTTCGGAAATAATGTCCTTATTATCCATTTAGAAGAATTAATAATGGATACGACCAAGGAGATAGATAGATTAACTTCGTTCTTAGGGATATCCAATTTTACCAACCCTGTGTTTGAAAAGACTAACGAAACAAGGGATTTAAGATTTCAAAGCGGGTTTTATTTTTTGAAGAAAATTGGATTAAAAGATTACTTTTCAGAAATTTTCAATGCTAATTTTAAAGGTTGGTTGTTTAATAATTTAAGCGTTAGTCGCTCAAACTCATTTGTTTTATCGAATGAAACGACGACGAAAATCCAGACTATTTTCAATAAAGAATCTTCGTTATGATAGTCCTTAATATTTGTATCTGCATCATAACGTTAATCGTAGGCTATAATTTAAAAAACTATTTTACGGGTTTTTCAAAATTCGATAAAAAAATACTTGTGTGGTTATTTTTTTTCCACTTAATTGTTGGCTTAGGCTTCCATTTATATCTTACTGCTAATGGTGGAGATCCAATCTTATATTGGGAATCACCCAAGACACTTTCAATAAATCAAGTACTTGATGTTATTAAGTCCGGATCGGCCACAGGAATTATGTATTTGATTAATTACTTGCCTTCGAATGTGTTCGATTTGTCCTTTTTTACTGGAAATTTAATTTATTCTCAATTGGGCTATCTTGGGTTCATATACCTCTATAAAATTTTTCAATCTTTATTTGGAGGAGTGGAAGGATTATATGGGATAAAAATATTGAACATACAGATTTTTCCGTACATACTATTTTTGCCGAATATGCATTTTTGGTGTTCAGGTATAGCGAAGGACACATTGGTTTTTTTCGCGATAGTTCTTTTTATTTATTCTTTTTTAAAATTAAGAAAACGAAAATGGGGTATTTTGTTGAGTTTATTAATTTTAATGGCTATAAGACCTCACATCATGCTCTATCTGCTTTTGGGATTTGGGCTTGGTTATTTTCTTGATGTTAAAATGAAAGGCTATCAGAGAATTGTTATTATTTTAGTATTTATAACAGGATTTATATCCATTTTTGAATACGTATTGGAGTTCGTTCAAATTGAAAATCTTGAATTAGCTACCATTGAGGAATATACAACGAGAAAATCAACCAAACTTAGTAGGGACTCAATAGGATCCAGTCTTGATATCTCGAGTTATTCATACCCGTATAAAGTATTTACTTTTCTATACAGACCCTTGTTTTTTGATGTTAGCGGAGTGCTGGCAATAATAGCGTCTGTTGAAAATAGTTTACTATTATATTTAACTTTTCTGGCTATTATTAGTAAGCCGATAAAGGGTTTTAAATTGGCGCCATACATAGTCAAAGGGGTTTTTTTTTATTTTTTGGCAGGGGCGTTGACGTTTCCACTTATTTTGGGAAATTTAGGCATAATGTTGCGACAAAAAAACATGTTCATTCCTTTTTTCATTCTATTCTGTTTTTGGATAATTTGGAACAACTCAAAAAGGAGGAACTATATTACAACATGACGAATGACAAGAGCAATTCATAGATGAAGATTATTCACGTTGTTTTAAGCTTGGGGAAAGGTGGTGCCGAAAAGCTTTTGGTAGATGTATTACCACTGTACGTGGAGAAAGGACATGATGTATCTATCTTGCAACTATCATCCATTAAAGAATCCCAGGAGTATATAATTTCTGTAAAAAAAGCAGGAATAAAGTTCTTTACTCTCAGTAATGGGTCGTTTCGCAATGTACTTCTTATAAAGAAATTGAGAACTTTCTTCAAGAAAAATCATTTCGATATAATTCATGTTCATTTATTTCCGTGTGTTTATTGGGTGGCTCTTGCAACATTAAATATGAAGAGTCGCTCTGTATTGATATTTACTGAACATTCTTCACAGAATAGGCGCAACGCCAAATTTTATATGCGCCCCATTGAACGATTTATGTACGGGAGATATGACAGAATAGTAGCTATTTCCGAAAAAATTAAAGAAAAACTTGATCAATGGCTAGGGTTATCAGAGAAAATTGTTTTAATTCCAAATGGAGTGAATCAATCTAAATTTAGAAATGCGAAATCCTACCCTCCTTCATTTTGGTATGAAAGAATGAATTTAAGAGCAGATTATTATACAATTTTGATGGTGGCGCGATTTAGTCCTCCAAAGGACCATATCACCGTTATTGAAGCTCTTGAAATGTTACCATCAAATTATCAATTGGTTTTCGTTGGTGATGGAGAAAACCAAGGCGCGATTCGAAATTTAGTAGCTGAAAAAAAGTTATCTAATTCAGTTTATTTTGCAGGGTTCAGGTTGGACATTCCGGAACTTATGAAATCAGCAGATTTAATTGTCCTTTCGTCCTTATATGAAGGATTATCGGGAGTGACATTAGAAGCTTTGGCATCCGGCACAGTTTTTCTCGGAACGGACGTCGCGGGAATTAGAGAAGTCGTGCCCAATCGGTCATTTCTTTTTACTAAACGGGATAGTCTTCACTTGGCGCAAAAAATTAAAGAAGTGACAAAGAATGATTCTCTGAGGAGAAAAATGATATCGGAAGGACTTGATCATGTTAAAAATTACTCAGTTGCATCCATGGTAGAAAATCATTTAACGGAATACGAACAACTACTACATATGAAAAACTCATAATGTCTAACGAATTGTATACATATAAATTCCTAAATGACTCAAGCGCATTGGTGGAATATAAAAATGCCTTCGATGCAAACGGTTCCCCAAAAAAACTTGAAGTGTTAGAATGGATTCATTTTAAGAACACGGTAAAGGATTCGTTTACCTGTCTTACTTATTCAGAACAGAATAAACTGATAGCTATTTATGCGACAATGCCGGTCTATTTTCAAATCAATGGGGAGAAAATTAAAGGGTGTCAATCTTTAGACACACTCACAGATTCAGAGTATCGGGGTAAAGGTCTTTTCACCAAATCTGCGCAGGTTATTTTTGATGCTGCTCCAAATGAAAAGTATGGACTGGTTTATGGTTTCCCAAATGGAAATTCTGTTCATGGTTTTACAAAAAAATTAGGGTGGACATTAATTGATCCTGTTCCATTTTTGTTCAAGGCTTTTAGAACAGGCTATTTTCTGCGAAAGATTTTTGGAAACAATTTGGGACGTATTTTGGACTTTAATTTGTATAGAAAGAGGAAAATTTACCTCGAACCTGACGAAGAAATTCGAGAAATCGAATTCTTTTCAGAAGAGGCAACCAAATTATGGGATATTTTTTCAAAAAAAATAAAAGTGGCTGTCTGCCGAAATGCGACATATTTAAATTGGCGGTTTAAAGAGAAACCGCAAGAAAACTATCAAATTAAAGGATTCTATAAAAGAGGAAGGTTATTAGGGATGATTGTTTATGTTATAAAAAATAAACACCAAGGTAAAATAGGTTACATTATGGAACTTATAATACATCCTTCATCCTATCAGGCAGGTAAGAAACTATTAAACGACTCACATAACTATTTTATTGAGAATAAGGCAGATGCTTGTTTAGCCTGGTGTATGAACCATTCTCCAAGCTACCGGACTTTTAAGAAAAATGGCTTTAAAATATTACCGGAAAAACTTCGTCCCATTGAACTTCATCTTGGATATCGAAATTTCGCAGTAAACGAAGACATCTTAAATAATCGAGATAATTGGTATATCAGTTATTCAGACTCAGACACAGTATGAAGAAGGGTATCTTTGTAATATCGCTTGATTTTGAACTTTACTGGGGTATTGGCGATCATATTGATTATAGCGCATATATGTCTTACTTTGATTGCACAATTAAGTCGATTCCAAAAATATTGGCCTTATTTCAACATTATGAGATACACTGTACCTGGGCAACGGTTGGCATGCTTTGGAATGAAGATTGGCAAACCTGGCATAATTCAAAACCAAACATTTTACCATCCTATAGAAATGAGCAACTAAATAATTATTATTTAGCGGAACAAATAGATAAAACAACAGCCAAAGACGAACATTTTTTTGCACTACAGATTATAAGAAAAATTGCGAGTATCCCGAATCAAGAGATTGGATCGCATACTTATAGTCATTATTACTGTTATGAGGAAAATACTGCTGCAGAGGCTTTTATAATGGATCTGCAGAAAGCTAAAGATTTGGCATTGCAACACAATCATACTTTGAGGTCATTAGTACTACCAAGGAATCAATTTGTTGAAAATAGTGAACATATGCTTCATGAATGTGGCTTTACAAGTGTTCGAGTGAATCCTAATGTTTGGTACTGGCAATTGGAAAACTTAAATAAATTGTCAAGCAAGTTTACTCGTATTGTCGACGCATATTTTCCATTTTTAAAGAAAAAAAGTTACCCCTGGGAGGCGATGAAGTTAGTAAATGGTGTATTAAAACAACCGGCAAGTCGTTTTTTAAGAAATGCAAGTAAATTTACATTGATCAATAAATTTCGAATAAACAGGATCAAATCAGAAATGACACATGCCGCTAAGAATAATCATGTATATCATTTATGGTGGCATCCACATAACTTTGCGGTGAATACTGAATATGCTATTCAGGATTTAGAGGAAATATTAAAGCACTATCATTATTTGAACAAGGAGTTTCAAATGGAGTCTTTAAACATGAAGGAAGTTAGTGAATCTTATCATGCCAATGGGTAAGCCGAAGCTAATACGTATTACCACAGTCCCATTGTCCCTCGAAAAACTCCTGGAGGGTCAATTGGCCTATATGTCGCAATATTACGAGCTAATTGCTGTATCATCAGACAAGGATAGATTAGAACGATACGGGAAACATGAAGGAGTGAGGACATTTCCACTCGAGTTAACACGGAGAATTACGCCCTGGAAAGACTTAAAAGCGGTTTATAGACTATATAGGTTCCTGAAAAAGGAACGCCCCCAAATTGTTCATACACATACTCCCAAAGCCGGTATCGTGGGAATGATGGCTTCATATTTTGCGGGTATCCCTTTCAGGCTCCATACAGTTGCCGGTTTACCACTCTTGGAATCTACCGGAATTAAAAGACAGCTTCTTAATTTTATTGAATGGTTAACCTATGTTTTTGCCACGCATGTATACCCCAATTCACATGGCTTAAAAGAAATAATATTAGACTCCGGATTTACTTCAGATAAAAAATTAAAAGTATTGGGGCCGGGAAGTTCGAACGGCATCGACACCTCATATTTTTCCAAAGCACAGTATGATTTAACGTCGATTAATGAAATTAAGGCCAGATACTATATTCCGCTGGATGACTTCATTTTTATATTCGTGGGTCGAATCGTGAAGGACAAAGGTATCAATGAGCTTGTTTCGGCCTTTAATCGGCTGCAAAGGATTCATCCGCATAGCACCTTATTGCTAATAGGGGATTATGAGAGCGATATTGATCCCATTTCACCTCATAGCTTAGATCAAATAATAAATCACCCCAAAATCATCAATACAGGCTTTAAACAAGATGTACGACCTTACTTAGCTATCAGTGATGTGTTGGTTCATCCTAGTTATCGAGAAGGCTTTCCAAATGTTTTACTTCAAGGGGGTGCCATGGAATTGCCGCTTATTGTAACCGATATTAACGGCAGCAACGAAATTGTAAAGCATGGTGAGAACGGACTCATATGTCCAAAAAAGGACGAAGACAGTTTATTCAATGCCATGTGTACAATAATTGAAGATAAAACACTTCTCTCTGAACTTCAGGCAAACGCACGGCCTTCAATTACCGGAAACTATGAGAGACGGCTGCTGTTTAATGCTATTCATCAGGAGTATGAACACTTACTGAAAAATCTTTAATATCTTTAAATATGTATCCGAAGTGGATTAAGCCCATATTAGATTTTTTGTTTTCTCTGTTCCTGGTAATCCTTTTAGCCCCCCTCTTCTTAATTATTATGCTCCTATTAACTATCAGCCTGGTCGGAAACCCGTTTTTTCTTCAGAAACGACCAGGGAAAAAGGGCGAACTATTTACCATTATAAAGTTCCGAACCATGAACAATAAGAAAGATACCGAAGGGAAGCTGTTGGCCGACAGTGAAAGACTCAGTGCATTTGGTGCGATATTAAGAAAACTATCGCTGGATGAGATACCCCAACTCATCAATGTGTTGAAAGGCGACATGAGTTTTGTGGGTCCCAGGCCCTTATTGCCTGAATACCTGCCACTTTACAATGATTTTCAAAGGCAACGGCATATGGTGAAACCGGGAATCACCGGCTATGCCCAGGTTAACGGGCGAAATGCCATTAGCTGGGAAAAAAAGTTTGAATTGGACGTGTACTATGCCAAAAACCTTAATTTTGCACTGGATTTGTCGATCCTGTTGAAAACCGTGAAGAAAGTGATCCTGCGTGAGGGGATTTCCAATGCAGGCAGTGCAACCACGACACGATTTAAAGGTAACTAATTAGCAGATGAAACCTATTACAATGTACGGCGCCGGAGGGCATGCGTTCGCAGTGGTCGAACTTATTCGTGCTTCGGGTACATATAAGCCCGAAGTTATTCTCGATCGAGCTCCCAAAGTGTCGGAGATACTCGGCGTGCCTGTTCGTAAGCCACTGAATGAGGAGTCCATAACCAATCTGTGTCTTTCAATAGGAAACAATAGCGACAGGAAAGCGCTTGCCGCCGATTTCAAGTGTGATTATCCGGTATTCGTACATAATTCTGCAGTAGTCTATCCCTCAGTGAATTTAGGTGAAGGAACTGTGGTGCTGCCGAATGCCGTACTGGATGCCGATGTAACTGTTGGTAAACACTGCATTATAAATAATCACGCGACAGTTTCCCACAATGTGCGAATAGGAGATTTTGTTCATATCGCTATCCAAGCCGCCGTAGCCGGACTCGTAACAATAGGAGAAGGCAGCCTGATCGGTGCCGGTAGTGTTATACTTCCGGGCATTAAAATTGGCAAATGCGCTGTAGTTGGAGCCGGGGCCGTCGTTACCAGGGATGTACCCGATAATTCCGTGGTCATGGGAGCTCCCGCAAAGATTATTCGCACTAATTAAAAGATAAGATGAAGTCAAGGATATATTTATCTTCTCCTCATATGGGAGGTTTAGAACAGGAGTTTGTCCGGTCTGCCTTCGAAACCAATTGGATTGCACCCCTGGGACCCAATGTAACCGGTTTCGAGCAGGACCTGGAGTCTTATCTTGGCAATGATGTAAAGGTAGCCGGATTGAGTTCAGGTACCGCAGCCATCCATCTAGCTTTAATATTGCTGAATGTTGGTCCGGAAGATGAAGTTATTTGTCAGAGTATGACATTCTCCGCTTCCGCAAACCCGATCTTTTACCTGGGTGCAACCCCGGTCTTTGTGGACAGTGAACCTGAAACCTGGAATATTAGTCCGGAATACCTGGAGAAAGCTATTGAGGAGCGTATAGCGAAAGGAAAAAAGCCAAAAGCGATCATTGGGGTGCATTTATACGGAATGCCATTCAAAGTAGATAGGGTAATGGAGATTGCTTCCAGGTACGACATTCCGCTTATCGAGGATAGTGCAGAGGCACTGGGAAGCAAGTTCAAGGGAAGGATGTGCGGAACCTTCGGCGATATAGGGATACTATCCTTTAACGGAAACAAAATAATTACTACATCGGGAGGAGGTGCCCTGGTCGCCCATTCCGAAGAAGTCAAGAATAAAGCAATATTCCTCGCCACGCAGGCAAGAGAAAATGCGCCTCATTACGAACACAGGGAAGTAGGTTATAATTACAGGCTTAGTAACGTCTGTGCCGGTATCGGGCGAGGACAGATGCAGGTTCTCAATGATCACGTTAAAGCGAGACGTGAAAACCATCACTTTTACAAGGAAATTTTTGAGGCCATGCCGGGAGTTGAAGTGTTTTCGGAACCGTCAGAGGAGTATTCTTCCAATCACTGGTTAAGCTGCATCACTATCGATTCTCAGCTGGCAGGCTTCGAAAGGGAAGAATTGCGAATAGCCTTTGAAAAAGAAAATATTGAAAGCAGACCACTTTGGAAACCAATGCATTTACAGCCGGTCTTTAAAAACCCTGTTTACTACGGATCTGATGTATCCGAAAATTTATTCAGAAACGGCCTTTGTCTTCCCTCAGGGTCTAATTTAACCAATAATGACAGGGAACGGATTAAAAAAGTGATTTCTCATTTCGGTTAAATATTGATTTTATTTACTAAATTGCTTTAAAGTGCTGAACCCCAAAGACATATTACGAAACCTATACAGAGGCGATAATCGTCTAAAAGTGCTCGACCAACGGTATTTACCCAGATGGATCGTTTTACTTCTTGATGTTTTGTTATGCTGTGTGTCCTTGTTCTTAGTATACTTGATAATCCGGGGAACACCATTACGCTTTTTAACCTATATCTCATTACCTGCCCAGGGAATAATAATACTAAGTGTCACGGTGGTGATGTTTTTCGCATTTAAAACGTTTTCAGGTATCATTCGGCATTCCACTTTTACCGATATACTGAAGCTTGCGTTTTCATCTCTTATTGCGTTCCTGATTTTACTGGCTATTAATTTTATCAGCAACCAGGTACTATCTGAGCGTCTCTTCTTAACCACCTCCTTGCTACTGTATATACTGGTTTCCTTTATTATGATGCTGTTATTTCGGATAGCGGTTAAGGAAAGTTATCAGTTTCTCAGAAGTACCTCTACCGGAATCCAGAAGAAAAGAGTGGCTATAATAGGCGTTGATGACCAGACCATTGCACTGGGGAAAGCGCTAACCACCGAATCGAACATGCAATTCAACCTGGTGGGATTCATAACAGAGAGTTTATACTCCAGGCGATTTAAGATCTTGGGTAAGCCGGTAATTCCCATAGAGGATAGTTTTACCGAAACCGTCGAAAAACTAGACCTGGACGGGGTGTTGCTTGTCGCCGATTCAATACAGGGAGTTCGGAAGAATGAGTTAATCGAGGACTGTATTTCCAATAACCTCGAGATTTTTAATGTCCCAAACCTTGAAACCTGGAATAAAAAGGAAGATATACAAAACCATATTAAACCGTTAGATATTGAAGATCTTCTTGAACGAGATACTATTGTAATCGACAACGAACTAATTCGTTTAGACCTGGCAAATAAGGTGATATTGGTTACAGGGGGTGCGGGATCCATAGGAAGTGAGATCGTAAAACAGATCATTGACTTTCATCCCAGGCTTCTCGTGATTCTGGACCAGGCCGAATCTGCACTTCACGAGCTCGAATTATATCTTCAGCAAAATTATCCCACTCTGAATTTTATAACCGAACTGGCCGATATCAGTAATATGTATCGAATGGGGCTGCTGTTCAATAAGTACGATTTCGACCTTATTTATCACGCAGCCGCCTACAAGCACGTGCCTTTAATTGAGCGAAATCCGCATGAAGCCATTTACGTAAACGTATTGGGAACTGTCAACCTGGCAATTTTATCGGTTAGTTACGATGTAGACAAGTTTGTTATGGTTTCTACCGATAAAGCAGTTAACCCTACAAATGTCATGGGTGCCTCAAAACGAGTTGCCGAGATGTACGTTCAGTCTTTACAAAATGAAGCAGGCGTACATACGCGTTTTATCACAACAAGATTCGGAAATGTACTGGGATCGAGCGGTTCGGTGATACCTTACTTCAGGAAACAGATATCTCAAGGAGGGCCGGTTACAGTTACCCACAGGGATATAATTAGGTATTTTATGACAATACCTGAAGCGTGTCAGCTCGTTCTCCAAGCCGGAACTATGGGTAATGGCGGTGAGATCTATGTGTTCGACATGGGCAAACCGGTACGTATCCTGGATTTGGCCGAAAAGATGATCAGGCTATCAGGCCTTGAACCTTACGAGGATATCGATATTAAAATAACAGGCTTAAGACCGGGCGAAAAATTATACGAAGAACTGTTGAATGACAGTTCAACCACGCTTCCTACGCATCATGCTAAGATCATGATTACGAAGGTTCCGGTAGGAAAGTTTCTCGACATAAAGAAAGACGTAAAGGCTTTAGTTAAACTGGCAACTCGCGGAAAGGACCCTGAAGTGGTAAAGAAATTAAAAGAGATCGTTCCTGAATTTAAAAGTGAAAATTCTGAATTTGAATCGTTGGATATAACTGCGCCCGAATCTCCTGATAAAGAAAAAGTAGAGTTTAAGTGATTCCCTAATTTGTTATGAACCGAACAGAGCGCTATAAAACCTTATATTTGCATCTTTAAATGAATCCATGAAACAGCCATTAGTCCTAATTATTCTTGCCTTATTCTTTATTTCCTGCGCCACTAAAAAGGAAATTATCTACTTTCAGGATCAGGATGAATTGAACAATACTGAGATTCAGCAGGCTTTTGAGCCACTAATAGAACAAAATGACATCTTGTATATTTCGATCTCCTCAATAGACGAAAATATCATTAAACCGTTTAACCGACAGACTGGTCTTGAAACTTCAGTAAACAACACCAACCCTGATCTAAAGGGATATCTCGTTAACGCGGAAGGAGAAATAAATTTCCCGGTATTAGGCAAAATGGAAGTTGCCAATAAGACGCGGGGAGAAGTGGAGGATATGTTAACCAGCCGGCTGTTGGAATACGTAAAGGATGTCGTTGTCGATGTGCGAATTATGAATTTTAAAATTACCATACTTGGTGAAGTTGACAGCCCCGGGGTATATACTATTAAAAACGAGCGTGTAACTTTGCCTGAGGCGTTAGGTCTGGCAGGCGATTTAACTGAACTTGCACTTAGGGATCGAATTACGATTATTCGGGAAGAAGGCGGGAAACGAGTGGTTACAACCGTTGATATCACGCAAACCGATTTTTTTAAAGGACCCTTTTATTTTCTGAAACAAAATGATGTGGTCTATGTGCAGCCCTCGCAGAAAGGGGTGAAGAAATCCGGTTTTATTCCGGATGTCCCGGCTTTATTATCGCTTGTAACGGTAATACTGAGTACTGTAATTATTATTAGTCGTTAACGAAACTTATGAAGGATAGAAAATTTCAGAAGGACAGTACAGATTCATCACTACGGGAATTGCTTGAACAATATCTGCGTTATTGGTATTTGTTTGTTCTTGGTGTGATAATTGCGTTTAGTATTGCTTATATCTACCTTCGATATTCAACTTCTTTATACCGTACATACGCAACCGTTATCATTAAGGACGATAAAAGTGGTTCTGGCCTCGAAATGGGAGCTTTTACTGAGGTTGGTGGAATTTTTGGGAAGTACAGAAACAGCCAAATTGAAAACGAACTGGCAATATTTAAGTCGAAGCGAATTATTTCCGAAGCGATTAAGGAGCTATCTTTAAACGTTCGCTATGAATCCATAGGTACGATTAAAACTACCGAGATCTACGAACGAAAACCCTTCACAATACAGTACCTCTCATTTAACGACACCCTGCCAAACCCAGTTGTTCCTAAGTTATTAGTAAAGATTAAATCCGGAACACAGTTCGAACTTGAAAGCCCTGCCAGTGTCAAAGGAATTTACAATTTCGGCGAACGGGTTTCTCTTTCATTTGGAGATATAACCGTGTTACCGGTGTTCGATATTCCAAATGTATTTAATAACTATATAGACAAGGTGGTATCAGTGACCTATACGCCTATAGAAACAGTTGCATCGGCTTATCAGCGAAAGATTAATGTAGTAAATGAGATAAAGAACAGTAATGTTGTTAATATCAGTATGTTATCGCCGGTAAGTAAAAAGACCGAAGATTTTATAAATGTACTTATAGACGAGTATAACAATGATGCCATTGCAGATAACAATCAAGTGGCGCAAAAGACCTCAAATTTCATAGATTCCAGGCTGGAGATCATCACGCGCGAACTGGATTCGGTTGAACGAAGCAAGGAACAGTTCAAAAGCAAGAACAGGCTGACGAATATCGAATCGGAAGCACAGCTGATTTTATCGGACGTTAGTGAATACAATAAAAGGCAACTGGATGTTGCTACACAACTTGAACTCACTAATACCATGATCGATTATATGGAACAGACCAGTGAAAACGATCTGCTTCCTGCAAATATCGGATTGGATGGGGACGCAATTGCAAGCTCTGTTAAAAACTATAACGATCTCATACTTCAGAGGAGTCGATTACTGAAGAATTCTACCAGTAAGAACCCGGTTGTCGAAAATGTAAGTAACCAGATTCGCGATATCAGAGCATCAATTCTAAGCAGTTTACAAAATACCAGTAATTCCTTAAAAATATCCCTACGCGATCTCAACTACCAGGAGTCCCAGCTCAATTCGAAGATCGGGCAAGTGCCTACTAAGGAAAAGATATATCGGGGCATAGAAAGGCAACAGTCTATCAAGGAGCAATTGTACCTCTTTTTACTGCAGCAACGAGAGGAAGCATCCATTTCACTTGCTATTACAGCAGATAAGGCTAAAGTGGTCGACAACGCCTTCAGCAGTAAGATTCCTGTCTCACCTGATCCGTTTCTCACATATATTGGAGCATTGTTGGCCGGCTTACTGGTACCTTTTCTTATAATCTACGGAACCATTATCCTCAACTTAAAGGTATCCAGTAGGAGAGAACTTGAAAAAGCCCTGCCTGGAATTCCCATCATTGGTGAAATTCCACGACTTAAAAAGCGCGATCCTGAACTCATTCAGCACAACGACAAAAGTGTACTGGCTGAATCCTTCCGAATACTGCGGACTAATCTGCAATATCTGTTTGTGCGCAAACTCGAGCAGTCGTCTAATTCTCACACCATCTTTGTTACCTCTACAGTAAAAGGGGAAGGGAAAACTTTTATTGCTTTTAACCTGGCACTTACACTTGCGCTTACCGGGAAAAGAGTTGTGTTGGTGGGCGCCGATATCCGAAATCCGCAGTTACATCGCTATTTGCCCGAGAAATACAAATCGGCAAAGGGCCTTACAGAATATATAGTGGATAATACGATTACTGTACAGGATATCGCGATGAAGAGTGAGTCTAACGACAACCTGAAAATAGTGGTTTCGGGAACGATTCCGCCTAATCCGGCCGAGATCCTCATGGAGGAACGTACCGGAGCATTCTTCCGGGAACTAAACGATAATTTCGACTATGTGATCGTCGATACAGCCCCGTCCATGCTTGTTACAGACACCATTCTAATCAATAAATTCGCAGATATATTGTTGTATACCGTAAGGGCCGGTTTCACCGATAAACGCTTGTTGGAATTCCCGGCCGATGCCATCGAAGACGGTCGTCTGGCAAATGTGGCACTCATTCTAAACAGTGTAAGTATGAGTAATTTTAGCTATGGTAACAAATACGGTTACACATATTCCAACGAAAAGATTCCTTTTTACAAACGCCTGTTCAGAAGATAACAACGGTAAATGGACGGATATCATATGAAAAAGCTCTTACTTGTCTTAACACTGCTATCCGTATCAAATCTACAAAGTCAGGAATTCGTTTTTTCCGGAGAAGTTGCGGTCTCCGGCATCATATCCAATCAGGAAGAAATTCCATTCTGGATATATACCAATACCGGCACGGCTCGAGGCAATAAGACGAACTTTAACAGTACGGTCTCATCGCTCGTTTATTATTCTAAGGAAAACGTACAACTCCGCTTAGCAGTGTCCGGATTTTACCGGGATGGTTTGGAAGAAGAGTTTCAACGCAGAGAAATCTATCTGGAGTTTCAGAATCGATGGTTGAAGGCCACCTTGGGTGCTAAAGAGCGTGAAGAGAAGGTTATGGGGTTGTCGGCAACGAACCAGAATTTTCTATGGTCGGGCAACGCCAGGGCTATCCCCGGGTTAATTCTCGAAGCCGGTGACCCGATAATATTATCACCCACCTTTGCACTGGACTGGGGTATAGGGCATTACGAATTAAATGATGATCGATATGTTCCCGATGTAAATATTCATTATAAGCGGTTGGGACTCATTGTTACATTCAATGAGAACAGCCAGCTGAAGGCACAAATTCAGCATTTTGCCCAGTGGGGCGGTAGCTCCCCTGACTACGGAGACCTGCCCACCGGTTTTAAAGCCTTTTCAAATGTATTCTTTGCCTTAAAGGCTGTCGAAACGGGTACCGAACCTTTCAATCTCAATCGGGTAGGAAATCATCTGGGAACCTATTTAGTGGATTACGAATTTGGAACCAGCCACGGTCGTTTTTCTGTTTATCATGAGCATCCGTTTGAAGACGCCTCCGGAACCAGGCTGGATAATTTCCCCGATGGTGTCTGGGGGCTGCAATACACTCCACAGGGAGAAGGGATTATTAAAACCGTGCTTTATGAATACCTGGATACTTCAGATCAGAGTGGGGTAAGTGTAGCCAGTGGTTTCGATGGGTATTTTGGAAATAATGTATACCGAAGCGGTTGGTCCTACGAGAAGCATGTAATAGGGATTCCCTTTATAGTGTACGATAGGACTGTCGTACAGAATTCTATAAACTCCCCATATGTTAGTAACAGATCAAGAGTACATCATTTAGGGGTGGCCGGAACGGTTAGGGGAGTGGACTGGAAGTTGAAAACTACCTTGGCTCAATACCTGGGTACTTACAGGAATCCGTATGAAACAACTTTGAATACATGGTATAATTATCTGTCTCTGGCTTATAAGACTGAATCGTATGGAACTTTTGCTATTGTTAGCGGAGTGGATTTTAGTAATCTGTCCGAAACTATCGCCGGCGGCGGAATCGAATATTCCTTTAACTTCTAAGTGTGCAATGGCATAATTATTGTCTATCCGCTGCGGATATAATTAAATGATTTAAAACATAACCCATTTGTGCTGTAATGATTAGTCTCAATTTGCTGTTATTTATTTAGTAATATTTTATGAGCATTTTTAATTCGGAAGACTAATTAACTCAGTACCTTTGCAAAAATTTACAAAACCCAAATGATCCAGGACTTAATCGTAGCGATGCTGTGGAGTATATCACCCTTTGGCGAGGCCAAGGTAGGTATACCTTATGGTATGCTGCAGGGGGTGAATATCTACATCGTCTTTTTTGCCTGTTTGATCGCGAACATCCTGGTCTTTCCAATAATGATGCTTTTCCTCGACAAGGTAAATCTCTATCTCTGTAGATGGAAATTCTATAAGAAATCGGCAATCTGGGTGGCTCGCAGGGCGAAACTCGGGTCGGGATCCAAGATCGAGAAATACGGTTTCTGGGGCCTGCTGTTATTTGTAATGATACCTTTGCCCGGCACCGGGGTGTATGCAGGAAGCATAGCCACTTATTTATTTAATATTGAAAAGGGTAAGGCATTTACCGCGAACGCAATTGGCATTTTCTTATCCTCTGTAATTATCTGGACCACGACCTTGCTAACCATGAAGGGGATGTCGTGATTATTTTCCGATACAAAAGTTAGCAAAGATATTCCCCAGCAGGTCGTCGCTGGAAATTTCACCCGTTATTTCACCAAAGTGATATAAGGCCTGCCGGATATCGATAGCCAGCAAATCTCCGCTTAAGTTAGAATCTAGACCGGCCTGGACCTTATCTATTTCTTCCAACGCCTTAAGTAAGGCGTCGTAATGCCTGGAATTGGTCACTATGGTTTCATCGTTGCGAAGCGCACCGGTATTAACGTACTCAAGTAAAGCTTCCTTTAAACTATCCACGCCCATGCCGGTTTTGGCCGACAATAGTAGAAACCCGCATTTTTCTTTAGTTGTGGTGTATGACTCTAATTCCGCTTTTAGTTGTTCTCGCTCATCTTCCGAAATCCGGTCGGCTTTGTTAGCGATCACCAGCAAGGCCTTCTGAGGGTATTTATTTCGAATTTTCTCGATCTCGACCTTAAAGAAATCTTCCTCCCTGATAAGTTTTTCGGCTTCAATCAAAAACACTACGACCTGTGCCTGATCCATTTTTTCAAATGTCTTCTTAATACCCAGACCTTCTATGGTGTCTTGTGTATCCCGAATCCCCGCAGTATCGATAAACCTGAAACTCACGCCCCCTATACTAATCTCATCTTCTATGGTGTCTCTTGTTGTCCCGGCAATGTCGCTCACGATCGCCCGATCTTCGTTGAGCAGGGCATTGAGCAACGTCGATTTACCAACATTGGGCTCACCTACTATAGCCACCGGAATCCCGTTCTTGAGAACGTTACCGGTTGCAAACGAATCGATAAGCCGTTTTAAGACATGTTTTATCCTGTTTACCAGACGTTGAAATTCAGTCCTGTTTGCAAATTCAACATCTTCTTCGGCAAAATCGAGTTCGAGTTCTATCAGGGAAGCAAAATTTAAAAGCTCTTCGCGAAGTTTTTTTATTTCTGAAGAAAAGCCTCCCCGCATTTGTTGTATTGCAAGCTGGTGACTCGCGGCACTGTCGGATGCGATGAGGTCGGCGACTGCTTCGGCCTGGCTTAAGTCCATTTTGGCATTGAGAAAGGCTCGCAGCGTAAATTCACCGGCATTCGCCATTCTGCAACCGTGTTTGAGGGCGAGCTGAATAATTTCCTGTTGTATATAATGACTGCCATGACAGCTAATTTCCACCACGTCTTCGCCGGTATAACTGTTGGGCCCTTTAAAGACCGTTACCAGGACCTCATCGACGATGCGCTCCCCGTCCATGATATTTCCTAAGTGCACGGTATGTGTAGGCTGAAGCGATAATTCCTTGCCTGAAACCGATCTGAATATTTCAGACGCGATGCTAATCGCCTTCGTGCCTGACAGTCGGATTACGGCAATAGCGCCGGTTCCGGCAGGTGTAGCCAAAGCAGCAATGGTCTGGTCGTGGGTCATCATACTGCAAAAATAGGAATTAAGAATGTGTTCTCTGCTCCGGAGACTCAAATTAAAAGCCGTTTACGAATTTTCTAGCCACCGGCACATCAAATGAATAAAGCCCTTATTTTTTATGTAGTAAATTGATTGTGACCGTCGCGAGTTCCGAATTGGGGAATTTCCTTGCTTTGTCGGGGTCGGGTATAAGGCCAATTTCAGACACTATTTTACTGAATTCATCTACCTCAATAATATACTGATCGGAATACCCATGCGTTGCATCATAGGCAGTCACCGCAGTTTTACCGATGTTTGAGGCTGCAACTGCCGGGTTGACGGTATGAAGCTCGATGATAAGCAAACCGTGTTTTTCCAAATAGGGTAACCATTTATTAAAATGCTGCTTTAAGGATTGGGATACCAGGTTGTTCGAAAGGCGTTTCCCTCTATAAGCGTAAGCACCTGTGGACATACTAAGTCTTAGATTGTCTGTTTTATCGGGTGTCTCCCAAATCCGATTGTGGTCAAGGAAGGTCCTAACATTAAGCAAGTCACGCAGATCCACCCCGTACTTTTGCTGCAAATCATTTGCCAGTAAGTCCGGTTTTCCGATATCTCCCCAGATAATCTTTGCCCAGATCTCGGCCTGGATAAGGCGCTGGCGTGATACTTTTAATGCAGCTTCGTTGTAATCCACCCCTATAAGCGTTAAGGGGAATTCATCCAAAAGCGTACCTCGCAGAGTCTGACTTTCGATTACCATAAACAAATGCTGCAGAAAGGCACCGTTACCACAGCCCATATCGAGTATTCCTTTAGGTTGTTCGTCAATGGGTTTATTGAAGATGTCGATAATTATTTCATCCACTACTTTAAAGTAAGCCGCATGAGCACCACCGCTGCCCCAGACATTCATTTCCCTGTCCACATGTTTTTCGGGGCCGGGACCGTTTGCTCTCAGTATCAGCGGATCGCCAAATATCAACTCCTGTAATTTTCTCAGGGTTGGAATATAGGAAACTGTGACCCCGTAAGCGCTTGCTCTCCGCGCAAAGAACAGGCCTTCATCGGTAAATTCAAAAGCACCGTTGGATTTGGTAAACAGGCCGATTTGCGTTAATATATCCAGCAGCCGTTCAAATCCTTCTGCATCCGTATGAAATTCCTCGGGACTGAACCTGGTTTCCATAAAATATTTGTGAAACATCCCGGCCATCCCCAAATGAACCAAGGTCGGCCCGAGCAGTACCCCTTCGATATGACGCAGTATTTGCTCCTGGACGTCCCGGCTCTTTTTTTCTGAAGACATTCTGATTCCAAAATTGGATTGAAACTCTTCGAAAATCGCTTCCATTTTTAAAAATGGCTTCATTTCAAATTTCCTTGGATGAAAGAATTCCGACATACGGAGTAGTGCTACAGGTTCCTCATATAAACTAAAATGTGAAAATGCAGCCTCAGTTAAGTCGTTGGTGTTAAAAATAACGCTGTCTGTTCGGTTATCTATTTGTTGTTCCAGCCAGCCCTGAGAACACAAAATTCTCAACGCCACATTGAGATATCCTTCATTTGCATTGAATGCTTTGCTTATTACGGAAAGCTCGACCGATTTTTCGCTAAGGAGAATATCGGTTATCCCGGCTTCCTTTAGTGCGTAGGCTGTAGGGGCTGTTACAATGCCGTCCAGATGTTGGAACAACTTACTCCTGAATTCGGCCTGTTTCTTTTTGGTGAGCATACTAATGTGATTTCAATTTGGTCGGGTAAGTTTTGGTTATTAAGTGAAATATAATTTTGATTTATAAAACTACGGTATTTATTTTTTCTCCTGTAACTTAAACAGGGCCGGTGTGGTATCTGCCGGAATTTAATTAAGCAACTGTAACATTTAAACCCAATTGGAGTCCTACATACAACCTTTAAATCATAAAAATGCAAGTTTTAGACCATACCGATAAACGAATTGACACCAATTTATTGGTCGTTACACACTTAAGTCAGTTACTGACCTATATAACCGGGTTTGGCGGATTGATAGTGCCCCTGATTCTCTGGCTCACTCAAAAGGATAAAGTAAAGGATATGGATATACACGGTAAATCTGTGGTAAATTTTCAACTTACATTACTGTTAATTGCTATTGTGAGTATCCCGGCTATTTTGCTCTTCGGATTGGGCATACTCTCACTTATCTTCGTTGGTATTGTAGGTTTTATAGTTCCCATCGTCAATGCGGTTAAAGCGAGCAATGGAGAAAACCCATCCTATTTCTGTACCATACGGTTTATAGGGTAAGAGGTACTTAAGTTGCAGCAATCCTGAAATATTATTGATCCAATCCTTCGATAATGATATCGAATTCGCGATTTGTCACTTCCGTAAATCCGGATAGTTTCTTATTATCCGTATCCGGTAGCTGTAACATATCCCTGCAATCATTAAGGAGACCGGTTAAACGATCGGCTTGTATATAATAGATCGACATGGTGCTTTTATGAATAAGAGCTAACAATGCCTCTACATCTGAATTACCTACTGCCCGGTTAAATTCTTTCTTGTATTCCCTGAAGGCATCGAGTGTACTGGTCTTGAATTTTTGAAGATACTTTGGATTGTTGTTGGCCATCTTTTCAAAGCGAGAAAAATTAAAACTTTTGTTCTCTTCTACTTCAATTTCCGGCGTTTGTTTGGTTTTATGAAGCGTGGACTTTTTTCGGGATCTAATCCTGGAATCAGGCCCAGCTCCCTCTGAAGATTTTCGATTGCGAAATTTCAGTAATATGCTAAGTAACTCATCCGGATGGAAGGGTTTGGGGAGGTGTTCTTCTATTCCTGACTCCTGGAGTTGTTTCAACACTTCTCCTTTCGTAGAAGCCGAAAAAGCCACGATCAGCGGTTGTTTTTTCAGGGACATTTCACGAATTCTTCTTGCCGTATCATAACCATTCAGCTCCGGCATCTGCAAATCGAGCAAAACAATGTCGGCAGGGTAAGACTTTAAGTGACTAATAGCCTTTTTACCACTGTTTACCGATATATAATCGGTGTTCCATTGGTCCAGGTATTGTTCTGCAATGAATATATTAGAAGGATTGTCGTCTACAACCATTACCCGGAGATCCTCGAAGGTATGGTCTTTCTCGTTGATCGGACTGTTTTCTGCTGCCAGGCTCTTCTCGGTAGATCTGGTAAACCAAATAGCAAAACTAAAGGTAGACCCTTTATTTAACTCACTGGAAACCTCCAGGTGACTGTGCTGTAATTCAAGCAATTTTTTACTAATAGTAAGACCAAGTCCTGTTCCTCCAAATTCAATACTTACGTCGTGACTGGCCTGTTCGAATTCGTGAAATATTGATTCGAGTTTTTCTTTCGGAATACCTATCCCGCTGTCTTTCACAATAAATTGGAGGCAAATTTCATCGCCTTTTTCCTCGATAAGAGTCACACTTAATTCTACCGCTCCTTTTTTAGTGAATTTTATCGAATTCCCGAGAAGATTGGTAAGTACTTGCTTCAACTTCATCTGATCACCCTCAATAATGGGTGGAATGTGTTTTGCTACTTTAGTTCGAAGCTTTATGCCCTTCTCTTTGGCCTTTACGGCAAAAGTTTGTTTTAAGATGCTGATTAGTTCGAGGATATTAAAGGGAGCGGTTTCCAGCGACAGTTTATTGGCCTCTATCTTACTGAGGTCTAGCAGGTTATTTACAAGGCTGAGTAAGTGTTCGGAGGAATGCAGCAACAAATGCGCATATTTTTGCTGATTCTTGTTAAGCGGCGTTTGATGTAACAGGTTCCCGATCCCTAGAATGGAGTTTAATGGGGTGCGAATTTCATGACTTATAGTGGCGAGAATATCGGCTTTGACTTTCGAATCTGCCTCGGCTTTACGTTTGGCTTCAAGCAATTCTACTTCGTATTTTCTCCTGTCGGCAATATCCAGTATTGTGGCCTGATAGCTAACAGGATTGTCTTTATAAGCAGGAATTTCACGAACATTTATTAACCCGTGAAATGTACTTTTGTCCTTTTTCAGAATATCGAAGTAAATCTCTTTAATATAGCCCTGCATGGCTATCATTGGATAAAAATGGGTCTCGAAGAAAATTTGTCCGCCAATTTTAAACAAGCTCGGAAGAGTACGCTTTTCGAGCAATTCGTCTTTCTCGTATCCCAACCAGGTACACAGGGTCTGATTCACATCGTAAATCGTACCATCCTTTCGAAAGGAAACGGCCCCACAGGGCGCATTATTATAAAGATCTAATGCAACCCTCAATCGCTGTTTGTTTTCAATTTTCATGAACGGTATTTCTCCTTTTCCTTCGTCTTACAAGAAGTCCTGCATGGCTTTTGCAGTTTCTTCCGGGGCACTTAAGTTTGGGCAATGACCTGTTGCATCTATTATCTTTAAAGTGCTGGGGCCAATATTTTCGTTAATATATTCACCTACTGCTATAGGTGCGATAACATCTTGTTTACATTGTATGATAAGACTCGGTACTGAAACCTTTTTTAAATCGTCGCGGTTATCGGATAAAAATGTTACTCTCGCAAAATTCTTTGCAATTTCCGGGTCGGCCTGGCAAAAACTGTTGCTCAACTCTTCTCCCAGATGGGGCCTGTCCTCATTCCCCATGATTACCGGTGCCATAGCTTGCGACCATCCCATATAATTGCTGTCCAAAGTGTCAAGTAACTCTAGAATGGCCGATTCTTCAAAGCCTCCATTGTAGCTGCCGTCATTGATATAACGCGGGGAGGGCCCGATTAAGACAAGTTTTGAAAAATAATCAGGCTTTTTTATTGAGGCAAGAATACCTGTCATGGCGCTTACAGAATGACCTACATAAACAACCTCCGAAAGTTCAAGCGCTTCGCATATGCTTAGGACATCATCGGCATAGGCCTGAAGGCTATTGTATTTTTCTGAATCGTAGGCACTTAGATCCGATTTTCCTGCGCCAACAAAATCGAAGAGTATAATTTTATAATCGTCCTGGAAGTATGGATAGAGAAATCTAAACATGTTCTGGTCGCAACCAAATCCATGGGCAAACATCATGGGCTGAGTTCCACTACCTAGTACATTGATATTGAACTTTTGGTAAATACCAGATTTATCCGATGCTTTCATAGGTTGGTGGTTGTCTTGTTTAAAGGTACAAATTTAATGGTCAAGTACTATGATGGTATTACTGATTTTTAAAAGAGGGTATTCGTTAAATAAAAAAGATCCCTTAGGCAAGGGATCTAATCCATTATGTTCGGAATGTTTCTGTTAATTGTTTAGCATCACCGGCATAACCAGCATGGTTACCTGCTCTCCTTCATCCAACCCGTCGGTAGGGGTGAGGATACCGGCCCTGTTGGGCAGAGACATTTCCAGCGTAACATCGGTGCTTGTTAAATTGTTCAGCATTTCCGTAAGAAATCTGGAATTAAATCCTATCTGCATGTCGTCTCCCTGGTAATCGCAGGTAAGGCGTTCTTCTGCTTTGTTGCTATAGTCGATATCTTCGGCCGAAATATTGAGTTCGGCTCCGGCGATTTTCAGCCGAATCTGATGCGTAGTCTTGTTGCTGAATATACTAACCCGTCTCACCGAATTAAGGAACTGGTTTCGATCGATTGTAAGTTTGTTCGGGTTTTCCTTAGGAATCACCGCCTCGTAATTTGGATACTTGCCGTCGATCAGGCGACAAACCATCTCGGTCCCGTTAAAGGTGAATTTCGCATTGCTTTCATTATACTCGATGGTGACATTGTCTTCCTCTGCTGCCAATATACTCTTTAGGAGGTTCAGAGGCTTTTTCGGCATAATGAATTCGGCAGCCTGAGAGGCGGAGACGTCTTCCCTGGTGTATTTCACCAATTTGTGGGCATCGGTGGCTACGAAGGTTAGACCATCGGTAGCAAACTGGAAAAAGACTCCACTCATTACCGGACGAAGGTCGTCGTTTCCACTGGCGAAAATAGTCTTGCTAATGGCAGTGGCCAGGATATCTCCCTGAATTACTGTTGAAGAAGGATCCTTCAGTTCCACGGGTGACGGAAATTCCTCACCCTTTGCATAGGCGAGGGCATATTTACCGTGATTGCTGCTAATCTCCACAGTATTATTGTCCTCTACCGTAAAAGTGAGGGGTTGTTCCGGAAAGGTTTTCAAGGTATCCAATAGCAAACGTGCCGGAATACATACACTTCCCTGTTCGTTGCTTTCAACTTCCAGTTTAGAGGAAATAGTGGTCTCCAAATCGGAAGCTGAAACGATAAGTGACTTGTTGTCCAGTTCAAAAAGAAAGTTATCTAAAATGGGCAGTGTATTATTGCTGTTTATAATGCCCCCAAGGACCTGCAATTGTTTAAGTAAATACGAACTCGAAACTATAAATTTCATGTAATGGATGTCTTTCTGGGTTCAATTCAGTAGTTGTAAAACCAGCGTTGCTGGCTACCTACAAATATATTTTAATTGCGCTTTTATGTAAAACAAACTTATTAACATTTAACGGCTGTATTTGCGCTTCCGCATATATTGGAAGAACATGCCGAAAATAAGCAGTAATGCCAGTGGTAACAGGAGATTGATAAGCTGCCATTTCGATCTTTCCACTGCTGTCTTTTGCTTATCTAGGAAGGGAACCGCAATTTCTTTGGTGCGAATGTTTATAAGTCCGCTGTCGTCAAGCAGATAATTAACGGTATTCAATAAGAATTCCTTGTTTCCGTAGAAGGACTGTGTCCATTTATCGAATCCCAGTTCAAGCGGCCTGCCCCGGTCGAGTTGATTCCTGATGACATCACCATCACTTATCACTACCATGCGGGTAGGACTTGAAACCGACTTATCAGATTCCAATTTAAATGGTTTAACCCGGTTTGTAAATACAGAAGGAAATTCGCCTTCGAGTAGTACCGCAATAGGTGTTTCCCCGGCATTGAATCTTTCCGGGTCGGGGCCTTCCCTGATCACTTTTAGATTTTCAGGAATTTCCTTGTCGATACTGATCTCGGCAGGCAACCCTACCTCTCTGCTGATAGGAGATGTACTAAGAAGAATAGTCTTTTCTATCCCGTTTTTAAGGGTATCTATCCCGCTTACATATTCGAATTTCACCGCCTCTATGTTGGTTACAATAGGATGATTATTCGCACTGCTGCTCAAGGGACTATAGAACCAGGGATACCGATCGTATTGAGAGTCGTTTTCATTTCCGCTGGCTAGTACAATAGGTGCGGCATAAATATCTTTCAGCAGGTTGGGATTTATTCGCAAACCGTATTTAAAAAAGAAATCGGTTAAATTGAGGTCTCGGCCAAAGGCAAAGGTATTTCCGCTTATGGTGTCGACCCGGTTCTCGGTGGCATTCACTAGCCATAGAGACGCACCTCCTTGCATGGTGTATTGGTCCAGAATGTACTTCTCACTATCGGAAAATGCTTCAGTAGGACCAGCCGAAACCACCAGGTCGTAATCCGATAGTTGTGCCAGGGTTCCCTTCGGATTTACGGTTGCAGAATCCAGGGTAAAGGGAGCTATATAATAATAATCCCTTAAGGTGCCGAAGAAATCGGCTATATAGCGGTCATCCAGTTGACCATTGCCTTTAAGAACTGCGACTTTACGTCTTTTTGGCTTCGTAAGCTTACTAAAGCCGTCAGCAAATGCATATTCCAGGTTTTGAATAGAATTATTAATGCGTTCTTCCTGAGTGCTGCCCAGTTGATTTTTAAGTAGTGGAATTTTAACGGTTTTTTCATTGTAATAGGCCAGGGCCCAGGGATAAACCAATTCGGTACTCACTTTCCCATTGTCCTGGACTTCTACCTGGGCGGCGGTTAAACCGAAAGCCTTCATCTGTTGCCGAATTACATCGGTGCTTTCATCTCCTTCCAGGGGATTGATAAATTCGTATTTCACATTGGGATTAAAGGCTGCGAATTCCTCCAGTATTTGCCTGGTTTCGGTTTGTAGCCTTTTAAATTCTGAAGGAAAATTCCCTTCGAGAAATACATCCACAACAATTGGCGAATCCACCTCTCCAATTGTTTCTTTGGCAGCAGCAGATAGCGTATATCGTTTATCCTGTGTAAGATCGAAACGCTCATAAACATAACTTCCGGCTATATTTATCAAAATAAGCGCAATGACTAGCAGAGGAAGGTGGAAAATGTATGATTGTTTTTTTTCCATCATCCTCTTCTCAGTTTAAATACGGTTAACCCCAAAAACAAGATTGTCATACTTAAAAAATACAGCAGGTCGCGCGTATCGATAACCCCACGGGCGATACTGTCGAAATGGGCTTTTAAGCCCAGATAACTCAGATCGAACGCACTACTGAATGATGCGAGGCCTTCAAATCCGTAATACCACATAAAACACAAGAAAACAGAGATGATAAAGGCCACGATCTGGTTTTGTGATAAGGAGGATCCGAAAATGCCAATTGCCGTATAGGCAGACGCCAGGAATAAGAGCCCAAGGTACGATCCAATTGTGCTGCCTATATCCCAGTTTCCCGGTGGATTTCCCAGCGCAGAGATGGTGTTGATGTAAAGCAAAGTCGGGATCAGGGCAATGATAATTAAAACGAAGGCTCCGAAGAATTTCGCCATTACCAACTCCCGTAAAGAAATCGGTTTGGTAAGTAATAATTCCATGGTGCCTAGTTTGAGCTCGTCGCTGATGGCACGCATAGTCACTGCCGGGATTAGGAATATAAAAACCCAGGGAGCCAGATCGAAAAAAGCTGTCAGGTCTGCAAAGCCCGAATCGAAGATATTATAATCGCCGGCAAATACCCAGAGGAAAAGCCCGTTAACTACCAGGAACAGGCCAATTACCAGGTAGCCGATTGGTCCTGAAAAAAATGTGCTTATTTCTTTTTTTATTAAGGCTGTCATTAATCAAGTTTGTATATCGTATCAACGCTCCATGCCCGGGCTTTATTTCGGAATCGAGCTTTGGTTTGCGACCACACCTGCTTAAAGAGCGGACTGGACCTGTAATGTTCCAGGTCTTTTTCTTCCTTCCATTTGCTGTAGGTAAAGAAAACCGTCGGATTTTCCTTATCCCTGTAAAGTTCGAGGAACTCACAGCCTGGAAAATTTCTTATATCCTCCTTTACCAATTCAAAGCTCGCCAGAAACCCCGGTATTTCCTGCTGTTCGAATTCCATTTTAACGATTCTGGTAAACATACTCAAAAATTAACATTCATACTCATAAGAAGTTCACTGTAACGGTGTCCCTGAATTCCAATCCGAATAGGGAAGAGGCACTTCCCACGGTGGAGGGATTACTCTTATAAATTGCAAGTTCCAGATAGTTCCCGGTATTCCAGAGTGCGAGCTTCTTACCGTCCTCTTCCCGTTTTTCGGGAGCTAAGTTGAAATTGATTGCATCGCTGTAATTTTCAAACACTTCGGTAAAGGAAGCTGTTCGTGCCATAATACGAAAATTTCTGCCCATGCCGATCTTTTCAAATAGTGCCCTGCTTATGTTGGTTACCACGTTGCCGTAATTATCTATATAGATCACATTGCCAATGATCTGATTGCCTTCAGAATTAACCACCGGCCTGATCCCTGTCAATTCCTTAATCCCAGCTATCTGTTTACCTATTACCTCCAGGGTTCCTCCGCGAGCGATATGACATGCCACCTGTACAAAGACATCGCGAACAGGGAAATTACTGTGAAGTCGATCGTGAATATTTATTTCCACGATATTCTCCGGACGAATCTCTGAAGCGATCATGGAGACGATCCCGTTATTGGCACAGATAAAGTAGTGCCCATCCAGATAAACGGCAATATGTTTATTTTCAGGGGTAAGCCCCGAATCGATCCCGATGATGTGGATAGTACCCTTCGGAAAACTGTTATAGGCATTTTGGATTATATAAGCCGCTTCGGTAATATGGAAGGGGGAGATGGAATGCGAAATATCAACAATTCTAACGCTGTCCAATTCTGCGTAGATAGCACCCTTGACCCCGCCGACAAAGTGATCCTTCTCGCCAAAATCTGTAGTCAGGGTGATAATACTCATGGGGTTATTGTTGATATTTTCTTAAAATAACTGACACAAAAATAGGGTACTTTTGCGAGTAGAAAAACTATATTTACGCTAAGAATTAATTCTTATAAACAAATCCGCCTTTGAACGAACTCATCATAGAATTAACAGATATCAGTCCACGAGAATTCTTCGGACTACAGAATTCGAATATTAATTTGCTTAAAAAATATTTTCCCAAGTTAAAGATTGTCGCCAGAGGTAGCAAAATTACGGCCTACGGTGATGAAGAGATACTGGAGGAATTCGACACCAGGCTAACCATGTTACTCGAACATTTCGCCAAGTATAACAAGCTTGATGAAAATGCGATAGAGCGGGTGCTGCAAAGTGAAAGTAGTGCCGATTACGAAACTACCGCAGCCAGCGGTGAAACCCTGGTTCACGGCGTAAGCGGTAAGCTTATCAAAGCACAAACCGCCAACCAACGCAAGTTAGTGGAACTGATGCGAAAGAATGATATGGTCTTTGCCATAGGACCTGCCGGAACCGGGAAAACCTATACCGGAGTTGCCCTGGCCGTGCAAGCGCTAAAAGAGAAACAGGTAAAAAGGATCATCCTTACGAGACCGGCGGTAGAAGCCGGAGAAAACCTCGGGTTCCTTCCGGGCGACCTCAAAGAAAAATTAGATCCCTATATGCAGCCGTTATACGATGCGCTTCGGGATATGATTCCTCATGAGAAATTAGACTCCTATATAGAAAAAGGAGTTATTCAGATAGCACCGCTGGCTTTTATGAGAGGGCGAACCCTGGATCACGCCTTTGTAATACTGGACGAAGGACAAAACACTACCCACGCCCAGATGAAAATGTTTTTAACACGGATGGGAAAAAATGCCAAGTTTCTCGTTACCGGCGATCCCGGGCAGATCGATCTTCCGCGACGTGTTATCAGCGGGTTAAAAGAAGCACTTCTTATTCTGAAAGATGTAGAAGGCGTTGGTATGGTGTATTTGGACGATAAGGACGTAATAAGACACCGCCTGGTTAAAAAGGTGATTGCAGCCTATAAGAAAATTGAAAACCGCAACTGATGAGTAAAACTATTATCGATA
Source organism: Pukyongia sp. (assembly GCA_030148705.1). Lineage (GTDB taxonomy): Bacteria > Bacteroidota > Bacteroidia > Flavobacteriales > Flavobacteriaceae > Pukyongia. Next base: position 9,568 of record JASBSY010000023.1, on the reverse strand, counting down.
CTAATTTTAACTTTCCCGGCCAGCTGGGGGTTTACAAAGGAAAGGTAAGAGAGGTTTACAAACTGGAAGACGATGTGCTGGTAATGGTTGCAACGGACCGTTTGAGTGCTTTCGATTTTGTAATGCCTAAGGGCATCCCTTTTAAGGGACAAATTCTTAACCAAATCGCTACCAAAATGATGCGGGCAACCGAGGACCTGGTGCCAAACTGGTTAACTGCCACGCCGGATCCCAATGTTGCGGTAGGAAAGGCGTGCGCGCCTTTTAAGGTGGAAATGGTTATCAGGGGCTACCTGAGTGGCCATGCAGCCAGAGAGTACAAAGCGGGCAAGCGAAGTTTATGTGGGGTGAGTTTACCCGAAGGGATGATAGAAAATGATAAATTTCCGGAACCGATCATCACACCGGCCACCAAAGCGGAAAAAGGCGATCACGACGAGGATATTTCAAGAGAAGAGATATTGAGGAGAGGCATTGTCACTGAAGCCGACTATCTTATACTCGAAGATTATACACGGAAATTATTTAACAGAGGTACGGAGATCGCCGCAGAGAGAGGCCTTATTTTAGTAGATACTAAATACGAATTTGGCAAAACCAAGGATGGTGATATTGTACTTATCGATGAAATCCACACTCCTGATTCGTCACGCTATTTCTACGCCGATGGCTATGCCGAAAGACAGCGCAAAGGTGAGGCTCAAAAGCAATTGTCGAAAGAGTTTGTGCGTCAGTGGTTAATTTTAAATGGCTTTCAGGGATTGGAAGGACAGAAGGTTCCCTTTATGAGCGACGACTATATTGAAAGTGTCTCCGAGCGTTATATAGAGCTGTACGAAAACATCACCGGCGAAGCATTTGTAAAAGCTGATGTTTCGGATATCGACAGGCGAATAAAGGACAATGTTCTAGACTATCTCCGAAAGTAGTTCCACCATTAGCCTGATATGCTACCGGGTAAGCGGCTTATTTCAAATTAAAATTATAAACGTAGCCCAGCCTCACATCGGTAAAATCTGCCTGGCCTCCATTCGAATTGATATGGAATCCCACGAAGAGATTATTTTTTGGACTTTTAGAGGTATTAATAAGATAATACCGCAGGCCCATGCGGGTAGCCAGGGTTTTCTTCATCCGGTATTTTGAATTGAATTCGCCTAATTGGTACCATGAGGGAATTTCCCTGGGAACATTATCCCAGCCTTCATTTAACCTCCAGTCGATCTGGTAAGCAGGCTTGTGAATATTAACACCCAATTCCACATGAATTCCAATGTGGTTCAATAAAACTTCTCCCGAAGCGTGAATACCAAAATTCGTGGCATACCTCCAGGGGTCTTCACGAAAATGATCGAATTCTTCCCCTTCGCGAACTAAAAATTCGTTGTTGTCGATATAGTCGTAATAGTGCTGATAAAACCTATAATAGAAACCAAGCCCTACTTTAAAGGTCTTATTCCATAATTTGCCGTATTCGGCTGAAAGTGTGTAAACGGGTTTTTTATCGTTGTAAGCCAGTGATAGTACATTGATACCATAGCCTGCATTAAAGGAAAAATAATCCGATTTACTTTTCTCATATTCAAGCGCTACCGGCTCAAGGCCGTCGAATGCTTTATCGAGAGTTTTTATATCTGCCGATAGACTTAACATAAACAAATTCAATCCCTGGTTTAAAAGGCGGGTGTGGCCATTCGAATGGTGAAAATACCCTAGTCCAAGCCGCCAGTCGACCTTTGGTCCGGTGAGTACCCGGTAGTGGAAGAACGTCCGAAACGACCATACCAGGTCGGTGGTTATTCCCTGATTATTGGGGTTGCTTATCGCATCGTATTTTTCAGTAAAGTAAGATGCTCCCATGCCCACCTTGATCTTAAAACGATCCATTCCGAAGCCGTTGAACTCGATGAAGGGCATTACCGTAACCGAATACCCTATGCTGTCTCGGTTTCCGAAGTCGCTAAAACCAAGGCTTAAGCCCGTAACAGGGCTCTTTAGCCTTCGAGCCCATTCCTGGGAATTGAAAGAATGATCCCAGCCAAAATTCATCAAGACCTGGAAAGGCGTTCCGTGATCGGGAAAACCCTCATTCGGGTCGGCCAATTGCCCGACCATAAATTCAGGGGTAAGGATAAACTTGGATTCTTTTTCCAGTTGGTCGCCCTGAGCTGTGATTAGCAGCGAAAAAAGGAGGATAGAAGTGGTTAGTAGTTTCTTCATTGCAATACAAATAAAGCTAATTGATTTCAATTTTAAAATTTAAATTACTTTAGTTGGCGCTAAAGATGTCTTTTGGAAAAAATTGAAAGTTTTGTGTCCGACCTCTCCGGCTACGCCTGGGAATACCTGATTTTCTTATTGATCGGAGGTGGGCTGTACCTGTTATTTCGTATAAAATTCATTCCTTTTCGGTATATCGGTCATGCAGTTGCCGTGTTGCGGGGGAAATACGACAACAAGGAGGACGAAGGGGAGATATCTCATTTTCAGGCTTTAACCACCGCGCTCTCGGCTACAGTGGGGATGGGCAATATCTCCGGAGTAGCCGTGGCCATTGCCATAGGCGGTCCAGGTGCTGTATTTTGGATGTGGGTAAGTGCCGTTATTGGGATGTCAACAAAGTTCTTTACAGCTTCCCTGGCGGTAATGTACAGGGGAAAGGACAGCAACGGCGATATCCAGGGAGGGCCCATGTACTTTATTAGAGAAGGTCTGGGAAGAAAATGGTTGCCTCTGGCGGTGATATTTAGTATTTCCGGATTGGTAGGTGCATTACCGCTCTTCAATGTGAATCAGCTTACCCAGGCCATTAATGATCTCGTATTAAAACCTAGTGGTTTGTACACCGGGTTTAACAGCAACCTCACAATAGGAATTACGTTAGGATTACTCACGGCGGTGGTAATCTTAGGCGGACTGAAACGAATTAGCAATACAGCTTCAAAGCTGGTGCCGTCGATGGTGGTGTTGTATTTTGTGATGGTGATAATTATATTAGCCTTGCATATTGACGTGGTCCCTCGATATTTCGGTATGATTTTCACCGATGCCTTTTCAGCCTCATTCTATAAAGGCGACACCTTTCTCGGTGGAATCGTGGGAGGCTTGATCTTACTGGGAATCCGCCGTGGGGCATTTTCTAACGAAGCGGGAATAGGGACGGCGCCTATGGCACATGGAGCAGCCAAAACCAATGAACCCATTCGGGAAGGATTGGTGGCCATGCTGGGCCCGGCCATAGACACATTAATTGTTTGTACCCTCACCGCAATGGCAATTCTGGTGACAGGGGTATGGCAGTCGACCGATTTAAACGGGGTGAGTCTTACCGCCAAGGCTTTTACCGAAACCATCCCCACTGCGGGTAAGTACCTATTATTACTCTGCATTGCAGTATTCAGCATTTCATCCCTTTTTTCATATTCGTACTACGGCACCAAGTGTATGTCGTTCCTGTTTGGTGCAAAACACGCTTCATATTATAATTATATCTATGTGCTAAGCATTATCCTGGGGGCGACCACCTCTTTAAGCCTGATGATCAATCTTATTGATGCTTTTTTTGCCATAATGGCCTTTCCAACCATGCTGGCCACAATTATTATGGCTCCTCGGGTAGTCAAGGAAGCCAGGCGTTATTTCAGGAGCTTAAATAACGCTTAGTTTATTCATGCAGCTTGTCCAGTAGCAATTGGGTGAACACCTTGGCTCCGGTAGGATTCAAATGACTTTGGTTCTTATAGTGGATGGCCTTGAAATTGACGGTGTCCGCTTCGAGATCGAGGAATTTTATATCCGGAAATGTTTGGGATATTGAATTGAGTAGGCTGTCTCTTCGGTGTACAATATGAGGAACCCTTTTGGTGAGAAAGGTCTTATACATAGGCGGTTTAACAATGATTATCTGCCTATCGGTTGTTTTTATGGTTTCAATCATATCAATGAAAAGTTCAGCGTTCTTTTTGAAAAGAATCCGATCCGGGATTCTGTTAATTCTGAAGTTTGTACCTGCTATCTTTTCCTCGTTAAAATTTAACCGCTTAAAGCGTCCTTCAAAGTTCAGGGTGTCGAAGCCATAACGATTATAGCCCGGCTTTAACTCGTTTTTTCGGTAATATAATAGGAGTTGCGATGAAAAATAAGATGGGTTGGAGATATATAGCAAGCGATCCTTAAACCAGGTAGGGCGTTCGAAACAGTTCACGTCGTAAAATAGGTTATAGACAGAGTTTTTCCAGAAATCTTTGCCGTTATGAGGCATTTCGAAATGACTGTAAGAGGCTTCAAGCACTACAGTATTAAGTTCAGGCAGTCGTTTTGATATCTCTTTATACAGTTTAAAATCGGTATCGTGATGCTGATTGCCCGAGGCCAGATTTATGGCAGGAACCGACATCAGGGCCGGATTTATTCCATCTTTGATTTGTGAAGTCCCTAATGCCATAAGCTCAATTTTATCGGCATCGGTGTCGAGATAATCTGAAATAAGTGCGTAGTTCGAAGGCAACTGCCTGCAAACCATTTCAGTAACGAAAAGAATCATCACGACAGGAAGGAAGAAGATTAGGGCCGATATGTATAATTTCTTCTGCATCTAAAATTGGAAATAAATAAATGCTTCTTTAGGTTCAGCATAGCGAATTATAAAGAAGATAATAAGATAATAAATAGACCACCGCAAGGGTTTTGCCATGCGCAGTTCCAGGTTTTGGAAGGGAAATTCCAGTCTTCTGGTAATTGTTTCAGCCACAATCATTAGTAAAAGATAGATCAACTTAACCCCTATCAAACTGGAATAATGCAGTTCGGTTTCAAAAGAAAAGATTCGTTCAAGTATAAAAAAGGCCTGATCCAAGGATTCGGATCTAAAGAAAATACATAGAACTGCATAAATCGAAAAGGTATATATCAGTGATAGCAGGAGCGGAAATTTTTTTAAAACGGTGTATATCGGCCTGCGATCATCACCTATAGGTATTCGTTCCATGACGAGGACGATACCGTTACACAACCCAAAGGCGATAAAGGTCCAGTTTGCCCCATGCCATAACCCTATTAGAAACATCGTGATTAATAATGCAAAAGCCTTGTTGAACCAGGTTCTCCTTTGAAAATATTTTACCAACGGAATATAGACGTAATCGGTAAACCACCCCGTGAGCGTTATGTGCCAGCCTCTCCATAATTCAGTTAGTGATTTGGCCAGATAGAATATTTTGAAGTTCCTGCTGAGTTTGAATCCGAATAATTTGGCGGTCCCAATAGCAATGTCTGAATAGGCCGAAAAGTCGCAATACACCTGGAAAGCGAATAAAATAGCCGCATACCCCAGACTTAGCCAGCCATAGTCTTGAGGATTTGTGAAAACCATGTTAACCGCAATAGCGATTTTGTCGGCAACCAGTATTTTTTTAAATAAACCCCAGAGGATCTGTCGCAGGCCTTCTTTGGTGGTGGAAACATCAAAACTTCGTTTTTGCTCAAATTGTGGGAGCAGGCGTTCGGCTCGCTCAATAGGGCCTGCCACCAGCTGTGGAAAGAAGCTTACGAAGCAGGAGAAATTCAATAAACTGTCGGTGGCGGGAATTCGTCTTTTATAAACATCGATGGTATAGCTCATGGTCTGAAAGGTGTAAAAGCTGAGACCTAGCGGTATGATTACATTCCAAAGATTATAGCCTGTGGCGGCCACCTCCTGGCCGAAAAGCTGATAGAACGAATCGAGAAAGAAATTAAAATATTTAAAGGTTATAAGTATTCCGAGATTCCAGACGATACTGAACCATAGATACCCTTTTCTGTGCAGTGGATTAATCTCCTTTTGAATGGCTTTACCGGCAAAATAGTCTATTAGTGTACTTCCTATAAGTAGTGAAAGAAATCGCCAGTCCCACAAGCCGTAAAACACATAACTTGCCAGTAATAATAGAATATTCTGGTGGATTCGTTTTTTGTAACCAATAAGCTGATACACCGCGTAAACGATGACCAGAAAAAAACCGAAACTAAAGGAATTGAACAGCACTCGCCGTTGGTTTGAGCGCTAAGATAAAAAAAGACTGAACCTTTGTCGCCTTTTCACAAGCCATTTGTGTGCTGAAGTGTATTTAACTAGAGTTCTATCCTGTACTTTTCTATCAGGTCGAGCATGGCACGCTCTGTAGAGACCAACCCGTTGTCGGGGTATTCATTATCGGTAAGCTTTTTGAAGTAGCGGGTTATTCTCTTGTCCAGGTAACTGTTGTTAATAAAGGGGTGTACGTAATATTGCCGACATACACTCCTGGTGTTTCCAAGTGCTTCTGCAACGGTGTCGTAGGCTGTAAGAGTATTTTTTTCGGCTTGCTTCTGGTCATCTTCCGGCCCGATCTTATAGAGGTTTTCGAAAAAGATTTTCGAGCCGGCCCAGGTTCTGAAATCTTTAGCGGAAAACAATTCGCCGGATAGTTCACGAATATACTCGTTAACCATACCGCTGTCGATAGTATGGTGAGCTCCATTCTCATCGTAATATTTAAAGAGCTGCCATCCGGGGATCTCTTCACATTGCTGAACCAGTTTCAGTAATTTCTTATCTCTGATAGTTTTGGTGTGCTCGATGCCTCGTTTCCCGGTGAAGGTGAATTTAATATTATCCTTATAAATATCCAGGTGTTTGGATCGTAGGGTGGTTAAACCGTATGATTTGTTTTTCTTTGCGTAATAATCGCTACCGATCCTGATGTGGGTTTCTTCCATTAAACGCAGGACAAGCGCCAGGCATTTTCTCTTGCACATGGTTGGGAGTTTTAAGTCCAGGTCCACTTGCTTACGTATTTCGGGCAATACCTTGCCGAAGGCGGTCATTTTGGCAAATTTGGTCTGATTTCGAAGTTTGCTCCAAAGGGGGTGATAAATATATTGTAGTCTGCTTTGATCGTCCGTACCTTTCACCTGAATATGACTGTTCTTTAAATGGCTGATACGTACATTTTTCCAGGCTGGGGGAATTACGAGCGACTTTATTCGATTAAGTGTGCGCTTGCTGCTGATCCTTTTACCCCGCCTGGTATAGTAGAAGCCACGCCCGTGACGGTGCCTTTGAATAGTGAGTTGACTGTCGTCTGCGTATTCAAGATCGGCGATCTCGGCGGTCTTTACCGGATTCTTAAATAGCTTCTTAACCAGCGGCGCTTTTATTACCATGGCATAAAAGTAAGCCGAGGCTGGGTTAAATTATCTTAAATAAATTAGAAACAAAACCCAAATATTAGTCAAAATAGCTGAATGTATCACCTTCTTTTATGAGGAGGAGCGAGTTGTAAATAAGCTTAATAACGTTCTCTACATCTTGCTTGTGAACCATTTCAACAGTGGTATGCATGTATCGAAGTGGCAAAGAGATTAGGGCGCTGGCCACGCCTCCGTTGCTGTATGCAAATGCGTCTGTATCGGTTCCCGTGGCCCGGGAGAGGGCCGCACGTTGGAATGGAATGTCGTTGGTTTCTGCTGCTTCAATGATCAGGTCTCGTAATTTTTGCTGAACGGCAGGAGCATATGCAATAACAGGGCCGTCACCAATTTTCGCAAGGCCTTGTTTTTTCTTGTCGATCATGGGAGTTGTAGTATCGTGGGTTACGTCGGTAACGATTGCAATATTCGGTTTAATCCTATGTGCGATCATTTCTGCACCCCTTAGGCCGATTTCTTCCTGTACTGAATTTGTGATATACAATCCGAACGGCAATTTCTTTTTGTTCTCGTGAAGGAGTCGGGCCACTTCGGCAATCATAAATCCTCCCATACGGTTATCCAGAGCTCTGCACACGAATTTGTCCTTATTTAGAATATGGAATTCATCGGGATAAGTGATAACACAACCCACGTGAACCCCCATTTTCTCGACTTCTTTTTTGTCTTTTGCCCCTATATCGATAAAGATGTTTTCCGGTTTAGGAGCTTCTTCTTTTGATTTGTTTCTCGTGTGAATGGCCGGCCAACCGAACACCCCTTTAACGATTCCATTTTTGGTCTGGATATTTACGATTTTTGAAGGTGCTATCTGGTGATCGCTACCCCCGTTTCGAATTACGTATAATAAGCCGTTATCACTGATGTAATTTACGTACCAAGAAATTTCATCGGCGTGTCCTTCAATTACGACCTTGTATTTGGCTTTGGGGTTAATTACCGCCACGGCAGTACCATAGGTATCGGTGAAAAATTCATCTACATACGGTTTTAGATAGTCCATCCATAGTTTCTGACCGTCCCATTCATAGCCGGTGGGAGCAGCATTGTTAAGATATTTTTCAAGGAATGAAATCGATTTTTTATTCAGTATGGATTTTGCCATTTTTAGTTTTTTTCGGAAAATTCAAAATTAGCAATTTATTACTTAGAAAGGCGTTCAAATAATGTAATTTTGGAACGGTTTTAGCGGTAGACGTGAAGAATAATTAGTGTATGAACGGAAGAAGATTTTTCTATTTGGCATTTTTTCTGGTTTGCGGCCAGGGGTTTTCTCAGGATTTCAAAGAATTCCGGGAAACCGATAAAGACAGCAACGAAACTTTTTATTATATAATAGAGGGTGATACAATACCGAGGGAGTATATAGATCTTGAGGAAGTTGTACTTCTAAATAAACTTGAATTCACTTCCAAGGAAGACAGGAGGCGGTATCTTATATTACGTCGGAAGACACGAAAAGTATATCCTTACGCCAAACTTGCTGCCGAACGACTTACAACTATGACGGAGCGTATGAAGACGCTTGACAGGAAGCGGGACCGAAAGCGATACACCAGGCGGGTACAGAAGTACATTGAAGAAGAATTTTCCGAAAAGCTTAAGAAGCTAACGCGAACAGAGGGGCAGATTCTAGTGAAGTTGATTCATCGGCAGACCGGTCGCACGGCTTATTCATTGGTAAAGGAATTACGTACGGGATGGCGGGCGTTCTGGTATAATACCACCGCCAGTATGTTTGATATTTCCATTAAAGAAGAGTATATGCCCTATGAGGTTAAAGAGGATTATCTTATCGAGGATATATTGGAGCGATCGTTTCAGGCCAATGTGTTGGAAAGGCAGAAGCCGGCTTTTACGATCGATTACCTTGATCTGACGGCTCATTGGAATGCCAATTCTGTTGATAAGTAAGCTGATCTTTTGCTTGTCGGTTTAATTTGGAATCCGTATCTTAGTAGTTCGCTCTTTTTTATTAATGAATCTTGTTATAGGTAAGAATTTGTTTTTTGTGTTCTTCTCTTATATAATTTGATGGGATTCAAAAAACATTTTTCGGGTTAAAATCGTCACGATCAGAGGTTTGAAATTTGTTGATAAAAAAGGCCTGAAATTTTTACCAAATGTTTTGGCGAAATGAAAAATAGGGTTGTATATTTGCACCCGCTAAAAACAACGGATTAATCTTTTTGCGTTGTTTTTTTGAGTTTAAGAAAATAAGTTCATTGAGATATTGAAATTGACAGCGTATGATTTTCCATTGGAAACGATGGGGAATTGTATTGAATAAACTAGACTAAGTAAAGCTCTTGAGATTTTTTTGAGGTTTGAATGATTT
>JASBSY010000011.1 GCA_030148705.1 Pukyongia sp. | reverse complement strand
AAACGAAAAGGAATCCGAAACATCGCGCAGCGTGTTACCCTCTTGCTATTCCTTTTCGTCACGCGCAAGCGTGACAAAAATCCATACAATCCGGCTAAAAAGCCGATTGCCATTTTCAGGGAAAATGATTTTCCGATATGTTATTTTTCGATGTCTACGGTTATCGGCGAAAGTCGAAAAGTGGATAACCCTACTTAAATTTGAATGCTGAATTTCAGCAAAATAAAGATACGTTTTTTTTCTTGACTATATACTAATCGCATACAAAAACACCTCTAAATTTTAGAGGTGCTTGATTATAAAGTTTAGAAAATTAGATGTTGAATACAAATGTATAGGAATATAAATTTCGCATTGCTTCTTCCTCTATCATCGTTTCAAAACAGGTGTAATTTTCTCTTACATATTTGCGAATATCATCGCCAAATTTTCGTTCCACGTCTTTTTTAGAATCCTCTAAAAGTCGGTTTTGAGCCTCCTCGCTCAAGTCTGTAAAATTGAGATAAACCATAGCCTTAATTTTTAATATTCGCTTGGTAACATCAGCGTATCATTTACAAAAAATAAGCGCAGTTCATCGAGTGGAAAATCGGTTGCCCGATAGCCGTGTTTTTCCAAAATATTGTCGTTGCCATCGGTATAAATAATTTCAGCTTCATAACCAGTAATATCCTGTTTATCTTCGGACAATCTTTTAAAATCGATGGTTATAAATTCGCTTCGGTTCATCAGACTTTTTGCAATTACGGAAGTGTCCGTAATGAGCCAAAAACAATCTGCTACATTAGCAAGATATTTTAGTCCGTCCGTAAAACGTGTTCTTAATAATGGGATTTGATAGAACATTTCCGTACCGTGAAAATGTTGCAATCCTTCTTTTATTTCGTTAACTTGTGCTTTCATTGTTCATTTATTTTAAGTGAATAATTAAAAGAGGGCACGAACTAATTGAAAACTGGTATCTGTGCCCTCTTTGATTTTTATGTTTACTTATCATTTTTAGACCCAAGCAAAAGGATTTCTCTTGCAACTACTTCCGTATAGTAGCGTTTTTCTCCTTCTTTGTTTTCATAAGAGCGTTGCGCTAATTTGCCTTCGATGGCAATTTGTTTTCCCGCTATTGCGTATTTCTCAACGATTAAAGCCAATTTTCCCCAAGCTACAACACTGTGCCAATGAGTTTCCGATTGCTTCTGTCCTTTTGAGTCTTTGTAGTTTTCATTTGTAGCCAATGAGAACTGTGCCACGGTTTTGCCGCTTTCAAGATTTGTGACTTCTGGGTCTTGTCCAATGTTTCCGATTAACTGAACGTGATTTTTAATAGTTTTCATAATAAAAGTTTTAAAGATTATTAATAAAAAAAGGGCGCAACGTTTGAGAGGAACGCCCTCTATAATTCTAATGATTACTTGTCTTTACTTCCAAGCAAAAGGATTTCATTTGCTTCGATTTCGGTAACATATCGCTTGATACCCTCTTTATCCTCGTAGCTTCGGGATTTCAATTTTCCCGTAACACCTACTTCCTTGCCTTTATCAACATATTTTTCAATGATTTCGACAGTCTTGCCCCAAGCTACAACCGTATGCCAATTGGTTTCTGTTTGCTTTTCTCCTTTGGCATCCTTGTAATATTCGTTTGTTGCGATTGAAAAACGGGCTACTTTTTTTCCGCTTTCAAGGTTCGTAATGGTTGGCTCTTGTCCAACGTTTCCGATTAACTGTACGTGATTTTTTAAAGTACTCATAATAAAATATTTAAAGATTAATTAAAATGCTATCTGAACCATTCAGACAGTTTGCGTTTATATTTTTTTGAAATGATTTACTTATTATATCTTGAGCGTTTTCCTTTTTTGTTTTCTTTGGTGCCGCTTCCTTTTTTATGTTTTTGTAAGATTTCATAAGTTTCGTTTTAGATTTACTTCCCATAGCGCCCTCGCTGTTACCTTTTTTTGTTGCTGATACATTTTCAATATTTGGAATTGATAAGGACTTATAAAAAGTGAAGCGCAGCGAGAACGGTTTATGCAGTCCGTTCAACTTCTAAATGTTGGTATTTTGCTGTCAAAAAAAGGGTATAACGGCGGGGGTGAGGATGTAAGTCTAAAGGCTTTTGTGAAATACAAAAACATAGGAAGCAGTACCAAATGAATAATGGAATTCCGATTTGGCGGACGCTATTCAAAGTTTTGGCTCTGTAATGAAGTGTCCCGTTCCAGCGCAGCGGACCGGGTTAACGGAATGGAAAGCTAAAATTGGGGATTGTGTCCAAGACCTGTGCAGGGAAGCTCTTTTCCCGAAATGTAGTTTTTCGCGAAATGCAGGGGAATGTGCTGAACGGATTATGAAATATGATTATAATAATTGAGCAGGATTTAAGCGGACTGAACTTCAAAGATGGAGATAGGGAATGAAGTGTTTCCCGATTTTTATCGGGATTAGCGTAATGGAAATCGGAATCTTTGGAGTTTTGTCCAAGACTTTTTAGTAGGGAAGCGCTTTTCCCGAAATGCAGCTTTTCGCGAAATGTAAGGGGAATGTGCTGAACGGGTAATGAAGTTTGAATTTGATAAAAGGTTAATATTACGTTTGTGAGTAATTAGCTCATTCTACAAAAAGTTCTTTTTGATTTTCAGATTAAACATTATTTAAAAGTACTTGATAGTAAAGGGGATGCTTTTCTCTGTAGTAAGCTAAATGACTCTCCGCACTTTCAATAGTGTAATTTTCACTACTTAATTGATAATGTGCTTCTGTTTCTTGCAATGAAATGTCGGATTTTACAGCTGTATTTTTCATAATGTTAAAATTTTTGGTTAAACAATATTTGAGCAGAAACCAAACGGAAGCTAAAATCTTGGCTCAAAAGGAAACGGAATAAATAAGCGAGGGAAGAAGCGATGGCTTTATGCCGTAGTCTTTTGATGAAAGTATTTTACGAGTTTACCTTGCGTGTATATTGTATGATAATTAACTTCCTTTTTTAAACGGACTTGATTCACGATTTTGGCAAGGGAATGTAGTGTTCCTTTCCAGCATAGCGGAAGGGTTAACGGAATGGAAAGTCGAAATTGGGGATTGTGTCCAAGACCTGTCCAGAGAAGCTCTTTTCCCGAAATGAAGCTTTTAGCGAAATGCAGGGGAATGTGCTGAACGGAATATGAAAACTGTTTATCCTCTTGAAGTAGGATGTCAAGCGGACTTAACTTTAAAGATGTAGGTTGAAATGGAGTTTGACCACTTCCCGATTTTCTCGGGAATGAGTGGGCAAGTGAAATGAAAATCGGAAGCTTTAGAGTTGTGTCCAAGACTTTTGTAATGAAGCGCTTTTTCCGAAATGAAGCTTTTTCTGCGGAATGTAGGGGAATGGGCTGAATGAGTTTTCAATTACTATTTCCTATACACTTTAATAGTTATATAAAAAGTGTAGATTAAACAACACATCATTAAAGCTTCTCTAACCCAGCAATAGTTGTTTTAATTTCATCAACGTCTTTAAATATGTGGCTACCTATCTCTAAAGCCAATTGATAATACGGTAAAATTATTTTTGAGAAACTCTTTTTCTTATATGGATTTTCTTCTGCTTCCATTTTAGCTATACGGACGTCGCCGTATTTCAGTAATAGTATCGTAGCTCTACGAATATTTCTCTGATCGTTCTTTTCCCTGATTTTATCAATAAGATTAAAGAAGTCTTTATCATTCTTTATAATATCATCTTTGTTTTCATAACGCCTAAGTTGATCGTCTATCTCGATATCTTCAACTCGATCCATATACATTGTAATGTTCTGTCCAGCCCAAAAACCATATTGCTCATCATACCAAATACCAGAATCGTGAGGTTTACCGTAAAATTTTACAGCATCCTTTATCCTAAAACCTTTCAATCCGTCTTCGGAACCAAGTATGGTAATTTTAGAGTGATTAGGGAAGTAACCATTTATTTCCTTGTCTTCGCTGTAGCTATTCCATAGATCCCAATAGAGCTTTTTAAATTTTTCAAATACCGCAAGAACAGCATCGACTTTTGGATAGAAAAAAGTTGATAGTTCGAAAGAGTTTCTTTGTACGCCATCTACATTAATAGGGTCAGAATCGTGCATAACGTACTCGCCATTCTCAAATGAATATGCGGAATGAAAGAATGTGTTTCTTATTTCTTTGAAATGGATTTGTTCATAAAATTCAATAAGTCCTTGTTTGCTCGAATCTGCATATAACTCCATTAGGAAGTCCTGTTTCTCGCCTATACCCAATAATCTTTCATACTTACGAGTTTTCCAAAACAAATAGGATGATCCCTTATAGCCCAAAGTAATCCGGCATATGCTTCCAATCATATTATAGAAATCGCTGTTTTCAAAAAACGTTGAGTAAAGCTGTAAAGCAACTCGTGCCTTTTCGTTTCCCTCCAGATCGCGGTATAACCGAGCATAGAATGGAATTGCCTCAAACCACTCCAGTAAGTTGGAATTGAGATTTTGAGAACTTATACCCTTGTAATTAATAAGAGTTAGAACAACATCAAACTCACTAGCGGCTTTTGCTTCATTAAATAATTCTTCTACGTCACTAACAGCTGAGTTCATATGGTTATTTGAGATTATTAATAAGAAAGTTGTCCGTCATCGCTGAGATTATTTACATAATTAAATAGATTCATATTTAAGACCATCCAGTATTCCTTTTCTATTTGAACAAGCGACTTAAGGTCCTTAATGATTTGGTTACATAGTTCTCTCAATGAATCTCCAACTTGAGTCAAATCGTGTTCATATAATTCATAAAAGTCATCTTTAAAGACCTTTTTACTCTTCGTTTTTAATTCTTTTAATGTCCCCACCTTACTTTCAATTAGAAGATAGTCAGCTAAAAATTCAAAATTTTTAAACATAGATTCAAAGAAAATCAACTCTATTGATTCTATAGGTAAGTGGTGGTCTCTATGGTTATGCTCATCCAAAAAGTTTTGATAATTATTTAGGTTAGATAGGAACATTTTCATTTCCGTTTCAAAACGTTCTCTTCGATCTTGCCAAGCATATCTTAATGTAAATAATGAAGGCCCAGAATCTTTATCAAAGACATCAATTTTCTTGGAAAATCTGTAATTAAAAGATTTTTGTTTTGCAAAACTCAAAAAATGATCTCTTATATGGTTTTTTACAGAAAGAAAATAAGCTTCTTTTTTTTTGTTATCTGTAAGAAATATAAATACTGGAACAGGACTACGAAACCAATAGTTTGATGTTGAAATTTTTACTTTTGAAAACAAAAGCGTATCATCTAAATTCCAATCTATTTCTTCTGTAGATTTTAATTGAATTGAAGCTAGGTCTCCAGTTAACTGGTTTTTGTCATTTACTATTTCTACATAACAGTCCACACCATAATCACGTTCAGTTACGTCTCGTATGATCCAATTATCTGGAATATGATTAGAAAATATTTTAAATGAAGTTGTTTCTTTTATATGATTTGGAATTCGATCAGGTAATTGCATACTTATTTTATATCATCAATATTACTCACACAAGTTAAGGTTTCATCTTAATAATTCCAATTTCAATATTCTTTTCAGCATTTAATCAGATAACTCTATTATAATTATTTACCATTGGAAATTTTTGTACAAATAGGACTGTAGATTGACACGCAAATTTCTATAATATATTTAAACTCCATTTACATATATTTATAATAGTTCCACCGCCTTATACCAATAATAAAAAATGCTTTTATCTGGCTGTCGCTTCAGTTTATTCAAAAATGCCCAATCTTCTTTTTCAATGGTAAGTTCGCTTATGTCTTGTCTTTTGTAATATTTGATTTCAGTAATTTTTGGTTGTAACAGGATTGCATTCAAATAGGCTACTCTGGCCGAAGCTGCAAGGGCTTCTTCTATCCTGAAATTTCCTGTCATAAGAAACGCACTTCCAAAGCTGCGTATACCACGGTTTAATTCCTCAAACTTCTTTTTTGTTTCTTTGGTGGTGTTGCGTTCCCTTTTGGCGATGATGGCACAGGTGTTTATGGAATCCCAAAGAACATCTGTTTCTTTGAGGTTTCTGTTGCCGAAATCTTTATCTGAACTGCGATAGAATAGTTCTGCTTTCGAGAAAGCGGAAAAACTTGCCTTAACAATAGACATATCCGTAATGTTTTCAAACAACTTCCCTAAATCGAATAACTGCTTACAGATTTCCATTGTAAATAACTGGTCGCCCTTATAATATGGAATACCGATGGTCTCTGGTGCAAAAGCAGTAAGCTTATCGCCACAGATGGAATTTACCGAAGGTGTGGTAATTGATATTATAGGGTCATCAACCGATAGCCACGAAATCTCAACTGGAGATTCTATAAGTTCTGGATAATGTGGACTGTCAAAAAGAATATCCAACAGAATTGTTCCTGGAACGTTCGGGTTGTAAACCGAATCAAATTCAAAAGTATAATGTGCCTTTGGAACTCCTTCTTTATAACTTCGACGTTCATTCAAAGTGTGGCTTTTAAAATGTGAGTTAGCAACAACCGTATCAAGAATTTTTTCCAAAGGTTCACGCTCAATACTTGAAACGATATCAATGTCGATTGAAAACCGATTGCCTTCTTCAAGTAAGAGTACGAGCGATGTGCCACCTTTAAAAACAAAATCAAGTCCTTCTATCTTTAGATGTTCTAATAAAGAAAATGCGTGAACCATTTTTTCCAAAATCGTCACATTAATGCCTTTATGTTCTTTTTTTGCTCGGAAAATATCCAACCATTCCTTTGTGAAGCTTTTGTTTTCAATCATTGATTATATTCTCTAAAATATTCGGTATGTGGTTATTCATAAATTGCTTGATTTCCTGTTCTTTCTTTCGTCTTTTCGCATAACTAAAGAGCTTTGTGAAATTAATGCTGTATCGCTCAAGTATTTTTTCATAGATGTTTATGAGTTCAGAACCTTGGTAAAAATGGTACAGGTTTTCATCGGCAAACAAGTCCACCATTATTTTTTCAAGTGTGGCAACCGGAACTATATTTTTTTTGTTTTTCAGCTTACTTATCGGTGCTCTGGTAACAAGACGTTTTATGACCACGGGAATAGTACTCTCGGAAATGTAGAACTCAATTTCCTTATCATCCGGATTCAAGAAAAAATCCATTTTCAAGGAATCATTTAGATAATAGTAAAGTGATTCTGTAAATTCCTTTTCCACTTCCACCACAATCATTTGATTGGACACTTGATGCTGTGTAAATTCATTAAGCCATTGGTTTTCCCATATAGCATATTGGATTTCCTCAAACCTTTCATTGGTTTTAGTTGCTATTTTTAGAACATTATCCGATAGTACTGGCTTATACTTTGGCTTATAGGATATAACATAAAGTCCACGTCCAATTGTTTTGATAATGTCCTTTTTCTTTAGGTCATATATTCGCCAACTAAAAGTACTTTCCTTCAAATCGGGTTCAAAGTGTGAATAGAACTGAAATAGTTCGTCCCTATCAAAAGAACCACGTTCCTTAAATGCTTCAATAAGCTTATTTTCTATAATCTTTGGCATAACTTAATCATCAAAACTTTGCCAAAAATACAAAAAAGTAGCGAATATTTGAAAACTAATTATTACCACTATATCAATAAAGTGGTAAATATTTGAAATTATAGTGTTTAGTGAGTCAAAAAATCCAGTTTGAGGTACTGGATGAACCTTTATTGATGCTATGCCATCGCATAAACTTCATCGAATAGCTTCTTATCTAACCGTTCTTGTTGGCCAAAGGTTTTCTTCAACGTATGGTGCAATACTGCATTGAACGCATTGTAGCCTAACCAGAGATTAGGCTCTTCATTAAGCAGCAAGGCTTCGTAGTTCAATATTTCAAGGACTTCCCTTGATTTCTTGGAAGGCTCACTATTCTTATCGCTACATTCATACCGAAACAATTTTGTTTTGTCAAGTATTGCTCTCACAAATTCTTTGGTATCGATAATTTTAAATTCTTTCATCTTATCGAATTTCTTGGTTATCGTATAGAATTCATTGTCCAGAAATTTCTCGAAGAGATTGTTCAACCTTGGCATTATAAGGTCGGTATTGTTCTTACTGTGCTTGATGGAAAACTCAATTTCAGCCTGTGAAACGTGCAGGCCATTCGAACATACTTTTCGGTAAAACCCAAAGTGGCCAGAGGTCTTTTCGCTTCCGTCATAGGAATTCTTGAACCGAAGCATCGGTAATATCAAATCCTCTTTGTTCTTGACTGAAAATTGGCTTTTATCATCAATGATGAAGTCGGTAATGAAAGACCTATCATTTCGATTGATGGTTCTTTTGTGGTAATTCAATTGTGCATCGGATAGCATTTCTTCAGCTTTCTTGAAGAACAATTGATTTGGAATGTGTCCGTAGCTGTTCGATACTACATTGACAATTTTGCCATTTGAAATGATGACGTTTTCGAGCCCTCTTCGGGATTCCATCTGTGTCAGGGTTCTTAAGGATTTCATTTCTGATGGAACGAAGATTTCATCCTGCTGTAAATTTTGTAAATACATAACTTTTGAATTTAGATTAAACAATATTTGAGCAGCACCCAAACGGAAGATAAAATCTTGGCTCAAAAGGAAACGGAATAAATAAGCGAAGAAAGAGGCGTTGGCTTTATGCCGTAGTCTTTTGATGGAAGTATTTTACGAGTTTAAATTGCGGTTATATTGATTGATTATTTTTTACTTTTTAGTAACCTATACAATTAAAAATTATCTAAAAAAAGAAGAGCCAACACGAATGCTGACCCCTCTTCTGACAACGAAAGCTAATCTTTCAATTCCTGAATTTCTTTTTCAAGATTTTCTATTCGCTCTTTCAAACGCTTTTCACGTTTATCTCTGTTTTCGGTATATTCCTTTTCGATGTCTGCAATTTTGGTTTTATAATAACCCTGCATTGCGTTGTAAAAAGAAATATTAGTCAAGCTATTTGTATGGTTACTTTCCCCAAAATGAACTTGTTTTGTGAGTATGTACCGTATCAGCTTGTGAAAAATTTCCTTTTTGAAATTCTTTTTGAAACTTTCAACAATTTCAATTCTGGTCATTTTAGAAGTATCGCCTAACAATCCTGAAAAGTACTTTTGTTGGCCCATATAATCCACATTGTTTTCGTAGAGCGAAATTGAGAAAGCCACCATTTCATCTACCGAAAGCGTTTTCTTTGTTTCGATGTATTTGGTCTCTCTAATCATTTCAACAACTTCTTCAAATTGTCTATTATTCTCGATTTGCTGCTTCCGGATTTCCCTTTCGTTGATTTTGATGATTTGTTCATTTGGGCTGCAATCGTCCATTTTTCTATTGGATAATGGTACAGAACGCACTTCACTTTCAGATTCTTCAACAATCATCAAGAAGACTTCTTTGTGCCTATAAGATTCAGGATGGAAAACGATGCCATTTACAAATCCACTTTCTTCAGCTGAATTGTATTTTTCCAATTCTTCTGTATAGGTCTCAATAGCTTCCTTTAGTTCTTCATTCAGCTGATCTTCTGTATAATCGTTATTCCGATATTCTTCTATGATGGATTCTAAAGTAGGCTTAATTGGCTTTTCTAAAATTTCAACATCGTCCAGCAGATAGACCTTCAAACCATTCTTTTTCAGTTGGGAAATGACTATCTGATTACTTTCTTCCTCTACCCAATACTTTCGTATTTCAGGAATCAACAAGATGTTCTCTTTCTTTGATTTTTCAATCAAGTTCAAGAACGACTTACTCTTCTTGGTCTCGTAGCAAGCTGATTTTGTACAGACCATTTTGCCATCTCCAAACAAATTACCTTGATTTGCCGCATTGAACGGACACTCAATACAAGACCCTGCTTTAGCTACCAGTTTTTTGTCTTCTACATCAAAAGGTGCTTTATCCAAATCATAGGTCTGGTCCTTAATCATTCTATTTATATGATGGGCACTGAAATCTTCGCCCATTGTTTCCAACATCATCTGCTGTTCTTCCGGTTCGAAAAGTGCCACACCTACGCCAAGCGAAATTGTCATTTCTCCATTGCGAACAAAATTCTTGAAACCTTCTATGAGTCCAGCTAATTTTAAGCGTTGTCTTATGAAATTATCGCCTCTACCCAATCGCTTTGCTATTTCCGTAGCAGAGTATTTTTCACTTAAATAAGCGATAGCATCTGCTTCTTCTGTGGGTTCAACATCTTGTCTCTGTAGATTCTCGATAATCTGAATTTCCAAGATGTCATTGTTTTCATATTCTCTCACGATACACGGTATAGTCTTCTTATCTGCCAACTTACTGGCACGATAGCGACGTTCTCCCATTACTATGATATGATCACTTCCAGACTTGCGTACCGTGATGGGTTGAAGTACTCCGTGCTTTTTGATGCTTTCGGAAAGCTCTTCTAAAAATTTTTCATTAAAAGTCTTTCTGGGTTGCATCGGGTCGGGAATGACCTTCTCAATGTTCAGGTTTTGGATTTGAAGCCCAATTGAAATCTGGGTCATTTTCTCTCTCACATTCTTTTTGACGGTAGCATTCGCTTTACCGTTCTTTCTGGTTTTAACTGCTTTTGTTGTCATAATAATTAAATTTTAGATTAAACAATATTTAAGCAGGAACCAAACGGAAGATAAAATCTTCGCTCAAAAGGAAACGGAATAAATAAGCGATGGAAGGAGCGTTGGCTTTATGCCGTAGTCTTTTTATGGAAGTATTTTACGAGTTTAAATTGCGGTTATATTGTATGATAATAAACTCCCCTTACGAAGGAATAAGGTTGCTATTTAGCAGAATTTATTATTTTACTAGAAAATTAATAGGGTTTAATAACAAATCGAAATATTTGACATTAATACAAATGTCGCCCTGAAATTAGCAAAATGTTGTACCTATGTTGTACCTGACCTTTTTTTCGAGAGTTTTTTAAATGGAAAAAGCCGAAGATTTCTCTTCGGCTTTTGTACGGGCGGGGAGACTCGAACTCCCACACCTCGCGGCATCAGATCCTAAGTCTGACGTGTCTACCAATTCCACCACGCCCGCATTTTAATATTTTAACACTTATTATTAGGCTAAGTCCTAAGTCTAGCATGTCTACCAGTTCCATCACAGCCGCTTCTCTTAGGAGCTTTAACACTCCGAAGCCTTTTGTAGAAGGAGTGCAAATATACATAAGATTATTATTTTACAAACAATCTTTTCTTCAAAAATTCCTGCTTTTTGTACCTTAGCGTCTTTCTGCTCCGACACGACCTGCGAGCAACAAATTTTACATAATAATTTATGAAAAGTGCAAAACCATATATAGAGGAAAACAAGCAACGGTTTATAAACGAATTGCTCGATTTACTCAAAATTCCCTCTATCAGTGCCGATTCGGCCTATAAAGAAGATGTTCTAAAAACTGCCAAGGTTATCAAGACCAGTCTGGAAAAGGCCGGTTGCGACCGGGTAGAGATATGTGAAACTCCGGGCTATCCGATCGTCTACGGTGAAAAACTAATCGATCCGTCCCTTCCCACAGTGCTGGTTTACGGCCATTACGACGTGCAACCCCCGGATCCTTTAGACCTGTGGCACAACCCTCCCTTCGATCCTGTTATTAAAACTACCGACCTCCACCCTGAAGGTGCAATCTTCGCACGTGGAAGCTGTGATGACAAGGGGCAGATGTATATGCATGTAAAAGCGTTGGAGTATATGACGGCCACAAACCAGCTGCCGTGCAACGTGAAGTTTATGATTGAAGGAGAAGAAGAAGTGGGCAGCGCCAGCCTGGGCTGGTTTGTATCCCGAAACCAGGAAAAACTGGCCAACGATGTGATCCTGATTAGCGATACCGGCATGATAGCCAATGATATTCCATCCATCACCACCGGGCTTCGCGGCCTTAGTTATGTGGAAGTGGAAGTTACAGGCCCCAACCGGGATCTTCACAGCGGACTTTATGGCGGTGCTGTCGCTAATCCGATCAACATTCTGGTAAAAATGATCGCTTCATTGCACGATGAGAACAACCATATCACAATTCCCGGTTTTTACGACAAGGTAGAAGAACTCACAGTTGAAGAGCGGGCAAAAATGGCCAAAGCTCCTTTCGATAAGGAAGCGTACAAAAAGGCGTTGGATATCGAGGATGTATACGGTGAAACCGGCTATACAACCAATGAGCGAAATTCAATCCGTCCTACCCTCGATGTAAACGGAATCTGGGGTGGCTATACTGGTGAAGGTGCCAAAACTGTGATCGCAAGCAAAGCTTATGCAAAGATCAGTATGCGCCTGGTTCCCAATCAGGACTGGGAGCGAATTACAACCCTTTTTAAAGAGCATTTCGAAAGTATTGCACCCGCCGGAGTTAAGGTTGCGGTTAAGCCGCATCACGGCGGACAGGCCTATGTAACACCTATAGACAGTGTAGGATACAAGGCTGCTGAAAAAGCCTATGAGGCTACCTTCGGGAAGCTACCTATTCCTCAACGAAGTGGAGGAAGTATTCCCATAGTATCGCTTTTTGAAAAGGAACTCAACAGCAAAACCATACTGATGGGCTTCGGCCTGGACAGCGATGCGATTCATTCTCCAAATGAACATTTCGGGATCTGGAATTACTTTAAAGGGATAGAGACCATTCCACAGTTCTATCATTATTTTACTGAGCTGATGAAGGCTTAAGAAACCCAGGTTCATGTTTTTAGAATAGAAATCTCTCAGGTCTTCATAGGGTTGGATCAAGCGTATATAATGAACGATCTTGGGTACAACGATCCAATATGGGATGACTTTATAGGAAAACTCGGGTTCTACAAATAATTTACTTCTACATTTGTAGAATTGATTCTTTTATTCTACATTTGTAGAGATAAAATACACGACTCATGTCCTTATCCAATTCCGAAGAACAATTAATGCAAATCCTCTGGAAACAGAAACAGGCTTTTATGAAGGACCTCATCGAAGCCTATCCGGATCCGAAACCTGCTCCTACCACAGTTGCCACTCTGCTTAAAAGAATGCAGGACAAGCAATTTGTAGATTATAAACAACAAGGTAGGTCGAGAAAGTATTTTCCTTTGGTAAAGAAGACCGACTATTTTGCCAAACATGTAAATGGACTGATCAAGAATTTTTTTAACGACAGCGCCTCCCAATTCGCTTCTTTCTTTACCGAGACCACCGACCTCAGCAAGGAAGAATTAGAGGAGCTGAAGGATTTAATCGACAGACAAATTAAAAATAAGTGATCATGGCATTCTATCTCCTTAAATCCACCCTCTGTCTTACCGTATTCTTTCTTTTTTACAAGGGAGTTCTGGAACAAACCAGTAGTCATAACCTCAAGCGCTATTACATCATAACAACCATACTTCTTTCTGTACTTTTCCCTTTGATTACCTTTACTACTTATGTAACACCATCCCCTGCCTTTGAAACTATTGCTTCGGAGCAGTTGGTGACCGAGGTCGAATCGGGGAGCCACTATATCTTTCCGTGGAGCAAAGTCTTATGGGGGGTATACCTTACAGGAATAGGGATTTTTAGTATTAGGTTTATTACAAACCTGCGAAAGACGCTTATAACCATTCGGAGGAACAAGAAAATACGCTTTCGGCAAATAATCAACGTACTGCTTCCGGAGAAGGTAGTCCCCCATACCTTTTTTAACTATGTCTTTTTTAATAAAGAAGGTTTCGAAACCGGTTCAATTCCCAGGGAAGTCATATTACATGAAACGGCCCATGCCCGCGAAAAACACAGTATAGATTTGCTGATAATCGAATTTATACGCATCGTCTTCTGGTTTAACCCAATAGTTCATTTTATGCGCCAGTCTGCAAAGCTCAACCATGAATTCCTTGCCGATCGCTCGGTGCTGAGACAGGGTACCAACCCCGTAGCCTATCAAAAGACAATCCTGGCATATTCATCACCTGCCGGTTCGCCTGTTCTGGCAAATTCAATCAATTATTCATCTATCAAAAAACGATTTAAAGTTATGCAAACTCAAACCCCTAAAAGAGTAATTTGGGCCAGGTCCGTCCTGCTGTTACCATTGCTCGCCTTTACATTATTCAGTTTTAGCACCCGTGAGACAATTCCTCTGGAAACCGAAGAGATCGTCCTGCAACAGAGCGCCAGCAGAGAAGAAATGAAAGAATACGACCGACTGGCAAAAAAGTACAACCGCATGGATAAGAATCATATGAACATTGTTCAGTATGAAGTAGAGCGTCTGAAATACATCTATGAAAAGATGTCGAAAAAGCAACGGGCCGATGCCGAACCCTTCCCAAAATTTCCACCACCCCCACCTGCTCCCGCTGCCCCTGAAGCGGTACCACCCACCCCGGCGCAAAAGGCAGGTAAGCCGCTGCCCCCTCCTCCTGCCCCGGACACCGACAATCCGCCCAAACCCATTAACCCGGATCCTCCGGTTCCTGCTGCTGATGGCCCAGATAACCCTCAACCTCCATTACCACCACCACCGCCACCCTATGCCAGTGAGAGTAAACTGGATCACGTGATCAGGATGGCAAAACAAAACGCGGCTTTCTTCTACGAAGACAAACGCATATCATCCGATGAAGCTATTTCATTACTGAAGAAAAACGGTGAACTGAATCTTCATACCAAAACCTTTAAAAACAGCAATCCAATTGTGAATATTTCCAAATTGGGATTCACCAAAGACTAACTTTAATTTAAACAAGATTTAAAAAGCTCCGGGGTCGGGGCTTTTTTTGTGTAACAATTTTACAAAAAATACGTTCTAATAGTCTCATCAGTCAAAAAACCAATTCATTATGCTACAACGCTTTTTCATATTCTGCTCCGGGGCCGACACCGATTTACTCGAGCAATGTTCCCCGGGAGAACGAACCAAATACGCCGGAATAGGTGCCACTGTCTTTTTTACGGCTGTAATGGCGACCATCGCTGCTTCCTATGCCCTGTACACTGTCTTCGACACCTATTATACAGCAATATTCTTTGGTGTGATTTGGGGTTTGCTCATCTTTAACCTGGACCGGTTTATTGTTTCTACCATAAAGAAAAGCGACAACTTCTTTGATGAACTCATACAGGCATCCCCGCGGATTGCTCTGGCGATCATCATCGCCATTGTTATCGCAAAACCACTCGAACTGAAAATATTTGAAAAAGAGATCAACCAGGTATTACTGGAAGAGAAAAACACGATGACCCTGGAAAACCAAAACCAACTGGCATTGCAATACACGCCCTCCATCGAGGCGTTAAACGGGGAAATTGCCACGTTGAAACAGGAAGTCGTCGACAAAGAAACCGAAGTGAATGCCCTGTATGAAACCTATATAGCCGAAGCCGAAGGCCGTAAGGGTACCGAGATCATAGGAAAAGGTCCGGTTTATAAAGAAAAACGCGAGAAACATGACGCTGAACTTACCGCTTTGCAGCAGCTGCGTGCGGATAATGCTGCGCGAATTGAAGCTGCCGAAGCTCAGATTGCCCAGCTTTCAGACCAATACCAAACCAGGGTAGCCGATACGCAACCTGTTATCGATGGCTTCGACGGACTCATGGCAAGAGTGAATGCACTGGGTAAACTGCCCTGGTTACCTTCGTTCTTTATTTTCCTGCTGTTCCTGGCGATCGAGACTTCACCCATCTTCGCCAAGTTACTTTCTCCCAAAGGGGCTTACGACCTTAAACTGGCCGAACAGGAAGGGGCCGTGAAAACATGGGTAACCCAACAGAAAACCCAGAGAGAAGTGCTCGTAACTACAGACCGGGAGGTGAATAACCGCGTTTACGCCGATATTGCCGAAGAACAGGAGCTTTACGACTACAAGCGTAAAAAAGCACGTGAATTAATGCAAATGCAGGCCGATGCCTTCTATAAAAAACAAAAGTCTGTTCTTTAAAGTTGGCTTATGAACTTTGAGCAATGGGCGATTGCAAATCGCATTTCCTTAAAGACCATGTTTCCCGAGTTACAGTTCAAAGATGTTGTGGCTCCGGATATGTCGGTTCATAGTAATTTCTTCGGAACAAACCGGGATCATGAGAACCTGGAAAGTGCCGGGCAACGAATTAAGGAATTTCAGAAATTACATCCAACCGCCTTACTTGCGAACGGCTACCTGGAGCAGCGGGCATTCTATAATACTAAAGCCTACGAACGCACACAAAACGGTACCATTGAGTTCAGGAATATTCACTTGGGCACTGATTTCTGGGTGCCGGCGGACACTGCAGTTCACGCCTGCTATGACGGAACAGTAGAGATTTCTCATAACAATGCTTATCACAAGGATTACGGACCTACCCTGGTCATTGCACATAGCTTCGGGAATGATACTTTTTATACGCTTTACGGACATTTGAGCAGTGCGTCCCTCTCCCTTTCAAAAAAAGGAAAACAACTAAAACAAGGTGATTTACTGGGTTATATAGGGAACGAAAGTGAGAACGGGCATTGGGTTCCACATTTACACTTCCAACTCATAACAGATCTCCTTGATGAAACCAAAAACTACAACGGAGTTGCCTACCCTTCAGAAATAAGCCGATGGAAAACCATATGTCCTGATCCTAGCCTCATTTTCTACGAAGAATTACCGGCTGCAGTTGCTCCTTGATTATCCGCCGTCTAAAAAGCGAACAATTCCGTCAGCAAATGGGGCGGCAGCGGCCGGATGATTTCGCACCCAGAGTTCGGGTTCGATGATCTCTAATTCGGAAAGCAGGAAATTTCCCTGTGTATCCCAAACGATATCGGCTCTTCCATAGGCAGGTACGGGCTCACAACTGGCAAAAACAGCTTCTGCAAAACGGATTTCTTCAGCCGTGGGCTGATATTCGTGAACCGTTCCTCCAAAATCATCCTGCACTCTGAAATCACCTTTCTTGGCCTTTTTCAGGACTGCATGCGTATAGGTGCCGTTGAACACCATCAATGATGCTTCACCCATGTTAGTGATTGTAGGCAAATATTCCTGAACCAGCATTTGTCTTTCGCTCGTCAGCTTTTTAAACCGATCTTCCCAATCTCGAATTTCTTCTCCCCGGATCTTATAGGTGTGAAAGGCTGCACCCGAAATGGCAGGTTTAATTACAATATCCTTCCAGCCATTTACCTGAACTATTTCCTGCAGGCTAAGTTGTGCTGCAGCATCGACAAAATGGGTAGGGACAATGGCAATGCCTCTATGCTCTAAATCGGCCAGGTAGTGTTTGTCGATATTCCATTCTATCAGGGAGAGAGGATTGACCAAGAGGGTCAACTCGTTCACCTGCTCTAACCAATTACGGAATTCATCAATTCGTTCGAAATAATCCCAAACCGTCCTGAATACAACGGCCCGAGTGGTGGTCCAATCGTAATCCGGATTGTCCCAGTAAGTTCTTGCAACTTTGAGCCCCCTGGCTTCCAGGGCCTCTGTCAGAAGTGAGGCTTCAACAAGAATATTTCGGATATAAGGCGTGATCTGTTCTGGCTTGTAATAGCGCCTGTCTGTTAGGATGGTGATGTCGGTCATTCCTTAAAAAATTCAGGTTGAAAGTTAGCTTGTTTTCAGCAAATGTGAAAGCGATCCACCCCTACAGTTTTCTGTTTTCTGCAATTAAATGGAAATAAGATCGGCAAGTCTAATTCGCTGATAACAGTCCCTGAGTTTATCCTTTTCTGCAGCGATCAAATGATGAATGGGACAGGGATTAGACGCATCGCACTCTTTAAAGCCAATGGCGCATAACTTCATCCGGTCTTTGCCCTCGATCTCGACGATGATATTCAGGACGGACTCATCAAGTTGCTTAGGGGAGAGGAAAAATCCGCCATTTCTACCCTTAGAGGAAGAAATCATCCCCCCGGCTGAAAGTTGTTGCAGGATCTTGGAAAGAAATGGCTTTGGCAAATGGGTAGCTTTAGCAATATCCTTTACTAGTAATTTTCGCTCCTCAGAAGCATTCGAAGCGATATAATGTAATGCTTTAATAGCATATTTTGATGAGTTTGCCAGCATGGCCCAATGTATTATAGTGTTATCTAAATTAAGGAGACTTATCAAAAGATAAAAATATCCGTTTATGATAATTGTCATATTTTATCGTTCGTCCCCTCGGTATTTTTGATCCAAATTCTAAACTATACCAACATGAAACATAGGATCAAATTTCTGCTGATAGTAGCTGCGGCCATACAATTAAGCTGCGGAGGTAAGGAAGAGAAAAAAGACGACAGCATTAAGATTGGAGGGGCTAAACAAGAAGTGAAAAAAGAAACTTCTCCCACAGCTGCTGCCACTGATGAGGTTCCTGCTTCGGAACGGATTACCCTCGACAACAAAGGCGTGGGAGAGGTAAAAGACCTTCCCTTAGACCCGGTAATTAATCAGGAAATGGTTGCTCGAGGTGCAGAACTATTCAAAACCAATTGCACTGCCTGCCATAAAATCGACAAACGTTTTATTGGTCCTTCTCCCACAGGTATCACCAAGCGAAGGAGCCCAGAATGGATCATGAACATGATACTGGATCCCCAGTTAATGGTGGCGGAAGACCGTTGCGCCAAAGATCTCCTGGTGGAGTTCAACGGGGCTGCCATGGCAAACCAGAACCTGACCTTCGACCAGGCCAGGGATATACTCGAATATTTCAGAACCTTAGAATAAACCCTATGAAAACTATTCAACTTAATTACGTATCCGGTTCTTTATTCTGCATGTTGTTATTGCTCGGATGTAAGAACGAGACCTCGAATAGCGATTCGTCGTTACATACAGACACTATGGGAGAGACCCAGGAACAAGGTCAGGCATTTATTGAAAACGATGTGGCAGTACCCAATGTGCTCCAAATTGCAATTGGATCACCCGATCATACCACCCTGGTCGCAGCTGTTCAGGCAGCCGATCTGGAAAATGTTTTGGTAAATGCAGGTCCATTGATGGTATTCGCTCCCACGAACACCGCATTTGATGCCCTACCCGAAGGTACGGTTGAAGATCTCTTAAAACCGGAAAATAAGGAAAAGTTGGCCTTAATTCTGAAACATCATGTAACTCCGGGGAACTACGACAAAGACTTCCTCAAAAAATTCAAACAATTGGGACAGGCGAGCGACTTGAAGACCACCGTGGAAATAAAGGATGGAGAAGTCTATGTTGGTGGGGCTAAAATAGTTGCCAGCATCCCAGCCGGCAACGGTATCGTTCATGTAGTCGATGCTGTGATTTTGCCTCCTGCTAACTAACTCTAATTTTAAAACAAACAAAATGAATAAATCAAAATATTATTTAGGTGCAATTGCCGCTCTGGCGCTACTTTTTGTTGGATGCCAACAAGGTGCAAATAATTCGGGCAAAGGAGCCTTGTCCTCCAGTGCTGCGGAAAAAGTATACGTGGCTCCGGGCGAACAAGATGAATACTATGCTTTCCTATCGGGAGGTTACAGTGGGAACCTTACAGTTTACGGGCTTCCTTCCGGTAGAATGTTCAAGGAAATCCCTGTTTTTTCACAATTCCCAACCTCGGGATACGGATACTCTGAAGAAACCAAACCCATGCTGAACACCTCCTTCGGTTTTATTCCCTGGGACGATGCTCACCATCCGGATATTTCCCAAACCAATGGAGAGTTGGACGGTCGCTGGATATTTATCAATGGGAACAATACACCCAGAATTGCCAGAATAAGTTTGTCCACTTTCGAAACAGAGGAGATTATAGAAATTCCTAACAGTGCAGGTAACCACAGTTCATCTTTTATTACCGAGAACACAGAATATGTGGTGGCCGGAACACGTTTTTCGGTGCCTGTACCTCAGCGCGATATGCCTATTAATGAGTACAAGAGTAACTTTAAAGGAGCGCTGTCATTTCTTAGTGTCGATCCTGAGCACGGCCACATGGATTTAAAATTCCAGTTGCTGATGCCCGGATTTAATTATGACCTCTCACACCCGGGTCGTGGTAAATCGCACGGATGGTTCTTCTTTACAACTTATAATACCGAAGAAGCCAATTCGCTTATGGAAGTAAATTCATCTCAAAACGATAAAGACTTTATAGCGGCCATAAACTGGAAAATGATAGAAGAATATGTGAACAATGGCGGCGGAACTAAAATGCCTACCAATTACGCTCACAACATCTACGACGAAGCTACGCATACGGGAACAACAACCATGAAAAAAGAGGTTTTAACGGTAGATCCTTTGGATGTTCCGGGTGCCGTCTTTTTCTTACCAACACCCAAATCGCCTCATGGCTGTGATGTAGACCCCTCAGGCCAGTATATTATTGGCAACGGGAAACTATCGGCCGACCTAACAGTGCATTCATTCGACAAAATGATTGCTGCGATTAACGATAAAAAATTCGATGGAGAAGCATATGGAATTCCTATTCTGAAATTTGAAGATGTACTTGCAGGTACGGTAAAAAGTGGTGGATTAGGCCCTTTACACACCGAGTTCGACGGAAAAGGAAATGCCTACACCACGTTCTTTATTTCATCTGAAGTAGTTAAATGGGAATTGGAAACTTGGGAAGTGATCGACAGAAAACCTACCTATTATTCTGTTGGTCACCTTATGATCCCCGGGGGTAATTCGAGAAAACCATTTGGTAAGTATGTGGTAGCAATGAACAAGATTACCAAGGACCGCTATCTGCCAACGGGTCCCGAAATGGAGCATTCGGCACAGATCTATGATATTTCGGGAGAAAAAATGGAATTGATCTACGACTTTCCAACACATGGTGAGCCTCACTATGCAGCTGGCTGTCCGGCCGAACTATTGGCTGCAAATTCTAAAAAGATCTATAGACTGGATGAGAACAAACACCCTTATGCAGTACCCAACCCGGCCGATGCCAGAGTAGAACGCAAAGGGAACGAGGTACACATTTATATGAGTACCATTCGAAGCCACTTTACACCGGACAATATTGAAGGTGTAAAGGTTGGCGATAAAGTGTACTTCCATATCACAAATCACGAACAGGATTTCGATGTACCTCACGGGTTTTCCATGATCGGGCAGAATACTTCAGAACTGTTGATTATGCCGGGACAAACCAAAACTTCGATCTGGGAACCCAAAAAAGTAGGGGTCTGGCCATTCTACTGTACCGATTTCTGCTCTGCACTGCACCAGGAAATGCAAGGATATGTTAGAGTGTCCCCTGCCTCTTCCAACATCGAGTTATCCTGGTCACTGGGAGATGATTAACTTATTTTGATTAGGAAATACGTACATGTTAGTGTTTACATTGTTTCCTAAAGGCGGGAGTACTTCACTTCCGCCTTGCTTCTGAAATTGTTAAAGCCGGCTTCAATAAACTTAAAGTAAACTACCATGAAAAAAGCAAGTTTGATCATGATGATCGGTCCGCTTTTCCTGTTGGGCTTGTATGTTTTTCCCTTGTGGACTATTATGCTTGGCGCTCCCCAATATCCTGATCCATTGGGCATATACATCCATATAGACGGGATTCGTGATGTGAACGAGTTCGATATACAAAACATAGACGGGCTTAATCACTATATCGGTATGAAAAAACTTCCGAAGCCTGAGGAAATGTGGGAATTTAGCACTTTTCCGATCGTAATCGGTGCGATGATTGGACTTGGAGTTCTTATCGGACTATTAGGCTTCTTAAAAAAAGTGGATTACAAATGGTTTATCGGGTGGTTTGTACTTATGTCCGTATTAGGAATTTTAGGCATGTACGATTTCAACGCCTGGATGGTAGATTATGGAACCAATTTAGACCCGAATGCCATAATGAAACTCGCAAATCCCGACGGCACCCCTATGTCTTATAAACCTCCTTTACTTGGATCTACCAAAATGTTGAATTTCGATGTTCAATCCCTGCCCGCTACCGGTGCATGGATGATGTTTATTGGTATGATGCTTACGTTGTTTGCATCCTTTATTGGGTGGAAGCATCGAAACGCCATTTCGGCTAATAATACTATAATTTACAACCAATTATGAGAATAATTCTGCTAATACCTATTCTGGCCTTAATGCTTTCCTGTCAGGTTGGCCCTCAAAAAATTGCCTATGGAGAACAGGCATGCCACTTCTGCCGTATGACCATAGTGGATCGGCAACATGCAGCACAGTTTATTAACGACAAGGGCAAAACCTACAATTTCGATGCTGCCGAATGCCTTATAAACTACCTTAAAGGCGTGGATGAAGAAGATATTGGTATGCTTCTGGTAACCGATTATAGCCGACCGGAAACGCTAATTGATGCTACAAACGCATCCTTTATCATTTCTAAAGCCATCCCAAGTCCGATGGGTGCCAACTTATCGGCAGTTCCTGCAAAAAACGATGCTGTTATGTTGCTTCAGAATAAAGAAGGTACTGTTTACAATTGGAATGAGTTAATTGAACATTTAAACAATTAAGCCTATGTACACTATAAACAATACAATTAATTCGACATTGGTCAATGGATTAAAAGTGACAAAATTAGCGAAATCCGATCGGCTTGAAGTGCTGCTTATAACACTTGAAAAGGACCATATTTTCCCCAACCACAGTTCCCCCTGGAACGCTACTCTGGTAGTCTTAGAAGGTGAAATAGATTTTAAGATCCGGGGAACGAATTATAGGCTTTCCGAACATAATACATTTCAATTTCCGGCCGATACGCAGCATTCGGTTTATGGAGTCGAAAACTCCAAATTCATTATTATCAGATCATGGTAAGTCTGTTATTGAACCGCATCCTGTGAAACGAATTCTCACCATAGTTAGCTTCTTAATGATCTCATTTTCGGGATACAGCCTCATGGCGGAAACCCTGCAGGTGTGTACGACTTGTAAAATCAAAACCATTAAAGAAGGTGTAAAAAATGCACGACCATATGATACGGTCCTGGTCGATAAGGGAACCTACCGTGAATATAATATTCGAATCGACAAACCTCTGGTATTAAAAGGGGTTAATTATCCCGTCATCGACGGTGAACTAAAAGGGGAAATCATTACCATCACTTCAGATGATGTTACGATCGACGGGCTCTTTATCATCAATGTGGGAAGCAGCTATACGGTCGACTATGCCGCAGTTCGGGTGATTAAAAGTGAGAATTTCCTAATTCAGAACCTGGTACTGGAAAAGCTCTTCTTCGGAATTTACCTTGAAAAAGCTAAGAATGGCCGCATTTACCATAACAATATTATCGGCGATGCGGAAGAAGAATATAATTCGGGTAACGGAATTCAACTCTGGTATAGTCATAATATTGAAATCGACCAAAATATCATTACCCATGTTCGGGATGGTATCTATTTGGAATTCTCGGATAACTGTACTATTACCAATAACCGGAGTTCGGAAAATCTGCGCTATGGATTACACTTTATGTTTTCCAATAACGATCTATACTCCCAGAACACCTTCCGGAATAACGGCGCCGGCGTAGCCGTGATGTTTTCAAAAGGAATAAAAATGCACCATAATACTTTTAAGCACAACTGGGGAACAGCGGCATACGGGATGCTACTGAAGGAGATCAATGATTCTGAGATCATCGGAAATACCTTTCAGCAAAATACCGTGGGTATTAACATTGAGGGGTCGAACAGGGTAACATACAGTAATAATGATTTTATTGGTAACGGTTGGGCCATTAAATTTCGTGGAGCCTGCTATACTAACCTCTTTAAGGAAAACAATTTTCTTTATAATTCCTTCGACCTCTCGTATAACAGCAAGCTGAACGACAACAAGTTTGAAGGCAATTATTGGAGCGAATATACCGGCTATGACCTCGATAAAGACGGGGTTGGCGACATTCCTTTCAGGCCGGTGAAATTGTTCTCCTATGTGGTAAATCGAACTCCGGAAGCAATCATTTTGCTCCGCAGCCTCTTTATCGATATAATCGATTTTTCGGAAAAGGTTTCGCCGGTCTTCACCCCGGATAATCTGGTGGATAATATTCCAAAGATGAAAAGAATTCAGCATGATAGAAATTAAAGACATCCATAAACAATTCGGAAAGAACCGGGTACTCAAAGGGGTAAACCTTGAGATTAAAGGTAACGGTATTATTGCGGTGCTGGGACCCAATGGCTCCGGTAAAACAACAATTATAAAGTGTATTCTGGGTATGGTGCTCCCAAACAAAGGAGACATCCTCCTAGAAGGAAAGAACATCAGCAAGGACTGGAAATATCGCGACCGTATCGATTATCTGCCGCAGATAGCCAATTTCCCCAACAACCTGAGCGTACAGGAACTCATCAGAATGATCAAGGATTTACGTCGACAGCCACAGGCAGACGAACATTACCTCATCGATTTATTCCGTCTTGAACCATTTCTGAATAAAAAACTCGGCAACCTTTCGGGAGGAACCAAACAGAAAGTAAACTTGCTGCTCACCTTTATGTTCGACAGCCCTATCATTATCCTTGATGAGCCAACTTCAGGGCTTGATCCTATTTCACTTATACGGCTCAAAGAATTGATCGCTTCAGAA
This sequence comes from Pukyongia sp., assembly GCA_030148705.1. GTDB lineage: Bacteria > Bacteroidota > Bacteroidia > Flavobacteriales > Flavobacteriaceae > Pukyongia. Next base: position 26,535 of record JASBSY010000011.1, on the reverse strand, counting down.
AAGAAAAAGGGTAAGTCCATCATCATTACGTCGCACATTATGAGTTTTGTGGAAGAGGTGGCCGATGAGATCGTCTTTTTACTGGAGGGGAAAATCTATTTTAAAGGCAGTATCTCCGAATTGAAGAAGAAAACCGATCAACCCGATTTTGAACATGCCATCGCATCCATATTAACTCACAGCTATGCTTAAAATATTAAAATACAGCTTTTACGACCTAATGCGCAGCCGATGGAGCTATGTGTATTTTTTATTCTACCTCCTACTGGGAATCGTATTGCTGTTCCTGAACAATAATCTGTCGAAGGCAGTGATCACCCTCATGAACGTTATCATTATACTGGTTCCGCTTATTGGAACCATCTTCGGGGTTATGTATTATTACAATTCTAAAGAATTTACCGAACTATTGCTCGCACAACCTATTAACCGCTCTTCTATCTTCCTGGGCCAATACCTGGGAGTTGCCTTGTCCCTGGCCGTTAGCCTTATCATCGGACTGGGAATTCCCTTCGTTTTCTATGGAATATTCCGTTCTGATGCGATATGGGATTTTTCACTGCTGTTGATAACAGGGAGCTTCTTGACACTCATCTTTACGGCTCTGGCGTTCAGCATCGCTCTGTGCAACGAGAATAAGATCAAAGGATTTGGATATGCCATCCTGACCTGGTTGTTTATGGCGGTAATCTATGACGGGATTTTCCTGTTGTCTTTAATCATGTTCGAAGATTATCCCCTGGATACCTTCTCTTTGATCGCCACTATGTTCAACCCAATTGATCTCTCCAGGGTTCTTATTTTACTTAAACTGGATATTTCGGCGCTGTTGGGGTATACAGGAGCACTGTTTCAGAAATTCTTCGGAACCGGTTTTGGAGTTCTAATCTCCTTTCTAATGCTCGTACTTTGGGTAGTCATTCCCGCATGGTTTATCAGACACAAGGCCCTTCGAAAAGATTTCTAGGCCTGGAGGATACTTCGGAAAAGGAGTATCTTTAAGCTTAAATTCTTTCATATGAAAAATCTGGTTTTCCTATTCGTCTTTTTTATAGGGTTTATCTGCCTATCCCAAACAGAAACTGAAGCGAATGATAAAAGCGCCATTCTTGCAGTTCTAAATGAACAAAGCAAAGCCTGGTCCAACCACGACCTGGAAGGCTTTATGCAGGGATACTGGAAAAGCGATTCTCTTAAATTCTTTGGAAAGAGTGGTATTACTTACGGTTGGCAGAATACCCTCGACAGGTACAAACGGGGATATCCCAATAAAGAACATACCGGTACTCTGGAATTCACCATTACCTCCATCTCCAGGATTGAGGAGAACAGTTACTATGTTATGGGTGAATTTTTTCTCAGCAGAAAGGTCGGAAACGCCAACGGAATCTTTATGATCATCTTTAAAAGGATCGATGGTGAGTGGAAGATTATTGCCGATACAAGTTGTTAGAATTTCCGGTCGGGATGAAAGGGGTCCAAAGAAATTGATGGCTGTGTGTCTCCTATAATCTCGGAAACCAGTTTCCCGGTAGCAGGAGCCATGCTCCAGCCCATCATGGCATGTCCTGTAGCGATCGTAAGATTCTCACATTTTCCCGATTTGCCGATGTAAGGTCGGCCGTCGGGAGAAACCGGTCTCAGTCCACAAGCGGCATTTTGCCGGTCTTCTTCCGGGATTTGTATATGGGGATAATAATCATTTACCGCCCTGGCAATAGCGTTCACCCGTTCCGGGCGAATGTTGTGATTTATTCCTGCGATCTCCATGGTGCCTGCAAAGCGCGTAAACCCGTTCATGGGCGTTACCGCAACCTTGGCTTCGGCTAGAATGGCCGGCACCGAAATATCGGTGACCTGCTCCGAATTGATCCTGTAACCCTTACCGGCCTGGATAGGGAGGGATATTCCCAATTTTTTGCCCAACAATTGACTCCAGGATCCGGCGGCCAGCACGAATTCATCGGCTTTAAAAGTCTTGTCTTCCGACCGTAATTCAAGGATATGACCATCGCTCACCTTTATGTCTGTTACTTTTTCATTCGTATAGAACTGCACCCCTTGCTGAAGGAGATATTCTTTTATTTCAGACATAAACTCATGAGGCGTAGTATGCCAATCGCATTTATAGTAAGTAGCCCCGGCAACATTTAATTCCACCTTTGGTTCCAGTAGTCTTAACTCATCCGGTGAAAGCACTCTTGCATCCAGGCCTTCCAACTGGGCCTTGTCGATGACTTGCATTTCCTTCTCTAACATGGCCTCGGTTTTACACAGCATAAGCAAGCCTTTGTTTTCCAGGTGGAAAGTAAAGCCTTCGTCTGCTTTAATCTTAGAGAACAAATCGCTGCTCAGGACGGTGATTTCCTTAATCGCCTTAATAGATCGTTCCACATTGGCATTGCTGCAGGATTTATTGAATGCCCAGGCCCATTTTAGAAAATCCCCTTGCATACGTGGTTTTATATATAAAGGACTCGCACGGTTGAACATCCATTTCAGGCCTTGCTTAACAACCCCCGGTGCTGCCAATGGGATAATATGACTCGGGCTCACATAGCCGGCATTCACATAACTGGCCCCGAAATCCATACTGGACTGGTCGATGATGGTAAGGTCGTAGTTCTCCTTTTTAAGAAAATATGCTGCACATAATCCTATAACACCTCCACCTATTATTACCACCTTCTTCATCCTTAGAAATTTTCAAGTTCTTCACGTGCCTTTTTAGTAAGAGAGGCAACAACCAACTCGTAGGAATGGTCAATCAGATCGATTAGCAGGGAGTGAGGAAGATTACTGTTTAAAAGAACCGTATTCCAGTGAATCTTACTCATATGATATCCCGGAAGGATTAAGCCATCGTACTCTGAACGCAGTTCTACTGCGCGGGCCGGATCGCACTTAAGATTTACCTGCGTAGGAAGACGCTCCAGCCCGGTTAGTGCAAACATCTTACCCATCACCTTAAATACCAGGGTATGCCGGTCGAAGGGAAAGGACTCCGTTACCGCTTTTTTAGACAGGCAATATTCTCTAAATTCTTCAATATTCATCTATCGTATTTTGTAGGCCAGGGCAGGTTTTTCATTAAAATAAACAAGCAGATTCTCATGTCCCAACTGAATTGGAATTACAAACTTCAACACCCCATTTTCTGCTGAAGTTTCTACGGCTATTTGTTTGCTGTCGTAACTATAGGTAACTTTGGTATCGAGGTCGGTACGAATGCCAAAAGATATCTCTCCCGATGAATTTGCCGAATCGATCACCCCCAGGTACGGCATTTCAACATCGTCTAAAGTAAGTTCTTTCTGAATGATCAGCGGCCAGGAGGCGAACACTTCTCTTCCGATGATCTCCGAAAGCAGGGTATCCTCTTCCTGATCCGGAAAATGCGTTTTTACAAATAGTTCGGGAGGCGTTTTATAATAAAAATACGAAGGTTCCCTGATAAACTTATCGCGATATTTACCGGCACCCCAGGTAGGATCGAACAGGTATCGTTCGCCGTCGATCAGGGCAACATTCCACATATGAATTTTACTGAATGGCCGTCCGATATCATTAAAATTCGTCTTAATATCCCCACGGACCAGATAATTGGAGATGCCCTGCATGGTACACAGTTTTTCGAATAGCATGGCGTAACCTTCACATACGGCGACCCCACTGTTCAACGTCCTTAGAATAATCTGTTCCCGGGTCTTTTCTTCCTTCGAATTGCGCTCCCTGTAATTTTTAAAACTATAGTTGAATTTTTTGTACTCGGCGGGATCGTAAGCAATGTTCTTGATAATCCAGCCGTAAATAGCCCGTATTTTATCTTCTTCCGATGTAAAATCCCGGCTGATCATGGCCGATAGGGCCTCGGGATTATCAAATCGATCCGGATAGAACTGTATGGTAGCATCTACCCGCTCGTAATCCTGGGCGGCAAGCCAATTAAAAATCAATAGTGTGCATATGAATCCAAGCCCTTTCATTCGTCTGTCAGTTTATAAAGGACGGGGCGGCTTGGTGCTGCGTCGTTAACAAAGGGAGCCATTTGAAGGTCTAAAACATATAATCCGTCTTTAATTCGGTTGGATACATAGATCATTTCAGTGATCGTAGCATCATCTCTGGGTGATTCCGGATAATTCCAGAATTCACGATGGGCAAGTAGCTTCCCCTTGTCTTGCTCCTTGTCGACCGAAGGCTGGTCGATGAGTAGATGCTTCACCCCGAGTTCACGAATAAATCGCGCTGCCGATTTTTCAAGATATGGCCAATTTGTATTCGAATGATTTTGTCGCTTTTTTGATGCTGTATTCGGTAGTGTTCTTATTACAAGGGCCTCGGGTGATCGCTTCTTTAAAATTGACTTTAACTGGGCTCTGGATATCACCATGTCTCCCTTTTTATATTCCGGCGCGACAGTGATAACTTCTGCCAAATAAAAAAACCGTTTTAAGGATGTATTCACCGATCTGAAATCTTCCGTAATATGCCCTACACACTCGGTGTGGGTGCCATGAGCATGTGGGTTGAAATGTATATCGTTAAAATTTATAGAAGCTCCTTCCGACACCTTGCCAATCCATTCATCCATTACCACGGGTTCAATTTTCGGGCGCCCCTGTAACCATGCTTTTGGATTCTTTGCCGATGCGGATAAAGGGATTGAAATATCCAGAGGTTTGGAAAAATCTATACGTTGTTGCTTGTTATCTGTAAGAATACTTGCCTTCATAAATAGGGTCAAAAATCTAAATTTACTAAGAATAAATCAGCTGCTAAACCATCACTAAGAAATTTCCCTTTGGAGGATACTGTTAGCATATCTCCTTCCAACACCAACATTTGCTGTTGAATATGTGCCTGGGCCTGTTCCATCAAATACATTTTATACGATTTGCCAAAGAGCTCCTCTACCTCCGAAAGTGAAATGCCCCACTGTGTCCGGAGACGGGTCATTACAAACTCGTTGTACCTGTCTCGATTGGAGAGTTCCTCGCGCTCAAGAACCAGGCTGTCATCCTTAAGGTTTTTAATATACTTGTTATTATTCGAAATGTTCCAGGCCCTCGACAGACCGTCGAAGCTATGGGCCGAAGGACCAATGCCCAGATAGGGTTGACCTCGCCAGTATGCGAGATTGTTCCGGGAAAAATATCCGGGCTTACCGAAATTGGAAAACTCGTAGTTCTCATATCCCAATCGGGTGGTTGTTTCCACCAGTGCCTTATGGTGTTGATGCGCAACCTCATCATCCACATCCGGAACCAGGCCTTTTTCTATAAATGATTTTAAGGCGGTTTTCGGTTCTACGGTGAGCGCATAACAAGACAAATGCGGAACCTCGTAACTTAGTGCTATCTCAAGGTTTTCAAGCCATCGGCTTTCTGGCATCCCCGGAATACCGTAGATAAGGTCTATGCTGTAATTATCAAAATACTGTTTTATCTCGCTTATACTTCGCCTTGATTCTTCAGCTGAATGTGCCCTGTTCATCAATTGCAGGTCTGCATCGAAGAACGATTGGACTCCCAAACTCAACCTATTGATGCTCGAAGCCCCCAACGCTTTAATTCGTTCTTGATCCAGATCGTCGGGATTCGCTTCCAGCGTGATCTCCGGTTGGTCACTGATATCGTAATGCTTATAAACTGCTTCAAAAATCGAATCCAACTCGGTCATAGTAAGCAGGCTGGGAGTTCCTCCTCCAAGATAGATGGTCTCAACCTTTCCGGCCAGTTCGGTTCTACGAAGTTGCAATTCCTTGCAAATAGCCTCAACCATCGGAGTGCGATGTTTTAAACTAGTGGAAAAGTGGAAATCGCAATAATGACAAGCCTGTTTACAGAATGGAATGTGTATATAGATTCCCGACATCTAGGTAGACTTTATATATATGATGAGAAATGAAACTCCAAAAGCCAGAAATCCATATGAGACAAATGCCATGAGGAAGAGAATCAAGGATTTTATGGCGACCAACAGCTTCCTGCGTTCAAAGAATTGTACCATGGCGTATACAAAATACAACATCATAAAGAGTATCGCTAAGTACTGTGTGCCGTCATTCACATACTTCACATAGAACATATTCAAGGTAGTAAATATGGTGTATACCGCTGTCAAATAAAATGAAATCGCCAAGAATTCTGCCAGGGATCGGTTTCTCCAAAAGAATAATTTTATGAGTATGCCCAGGGTAAACACAAAGACAAACAGCAGTTTATTGATGTTTATCAGCATAAAATTCCGTGCTTCGGTAAGCAGTTGTCGCTGAGAATCGTCGGTGACACTAAGCGTCGTATTGGCAAAGGGGTCAAAGGTAATCAGTGACCGAATAACAAGGTATGCAATCGTCATAAGTATAAAGAAGGCAACGGGTTTGTAATACCGTCTTCTTTTACCGGCCAGGTAATTTCTGAATACTTGTCCGGGATTGACAAACAGCCCCTTTAGAGTATAAAAAAATGGTGCATTCACAGAAAATACCGAATCGAAGAAGTCCTCCAATGTTTCGCGAAAAGTGACTTTATAAACCGTTGCTCGCTGTCCGCATTGTTTGCAATACGGGCCCGATAAGGGAGCTTCACAATTCTTGCAATATGAGGTATCGGTTTCCACGATTTTATTTAATGCGATCTTCGTTTTGTTTTACAAAGGCCGACCAGCCAGAATAACTCTTGCCTACTTCCGGCCTACCCTCGTTGTAAAAATGACAAACTGCTGCGGCCAATCCGTCGGTACTGTCCAGGTTCTTGGGTAGTTCTTTCAAGCTAAGCAGGTTTTGAAGCATCTTAGCCACTTGCTCCTTACTGGCATTTCCATTGCCTGTAATGGCCATTTTTATTTTTTTGGGTGAATATTCAGTAATAGGAACCTGCCTTGACAGTCCGGCCGCCATGGCCACCCCCTGAGCACGGCCCAATTTTAACATAGACTGTACATTCTTTCCGAAAAATGGAGCTTCAATGGCAATCTCATCCGGGTGGAAGGTATCGATAAGTTCGATGGTACGCTCAAAAATTAGCTTAAGGCGAACGTAGTGGTCATCGTATTTAGAAAGCTGTAGTTCGTTTAGCTGAAGGAATTGCATCTGTTTGGAAACTACCTTTATCAGCCCAAAGCCCATAATGGTTGTTCCCGGATCGATGCCGAGAATAATCTTTTCCGAATTCACTACTTTAGCGATTGATGATTCACCTTTCCAACAAAGCTAAGCATTATGCATTGATTGCCCTAAAAGTTTTAATACTTACAGCTTCCCTCATATTTATCTATTCCAGACTTACATCCTCGGGTATTTCATTTACAAATATGTTGTCCCAGGTATCAACGGCTTCGGTTATGCGTTATCTGCCGATCTTTGTTTTACTTACCCTGCTGAACTGGATCTTCGAAGTCATCAAGTGGAAAACTCTTGTATCTGCCCTTCGCCCGATTTCCATTAAGGAGGCAGCAATACAATGCCTGATGTCGCACGGGGCATCCGTTGCAACCCCCGGAAAGATTGCAGAATACGGTGTAAAACCCCTGTTTTTTAAACCGTCCAGACGAAAAAAGGTAATGGTGCTTAAACTGTATTCAAATCTCAGTCAGTTATTTGCAACTATATTCTTCGGTGTCCCTGCCCTGATTTGGGTTAGTATGAACCACAGTTTAACAGTAAAAGGCTGGAACCTACTGCTGCTGCTCGGGTGTTTGCTGCTGTTGTCTATGGGTGGATATTTTTTCAGAAAGAAAGAATTACTGGTGAAGGGACTGTCCATCTCGAAAATTCTCAGTTTCATTAGGACACTGGGTTTCTTCAGAAGAAATACGGTAATCCTTTACGCCTTGCTACGTTACCTTTTGTTCAGCACCCTCTTCTTTTTCGTTCTTAGGTTCTTCGGGGCTGAAATTTCGTATTATACGGCCTTCCCGTATATTGCCGCCATGTATTTACTGGCTTCGGCCATCCCGGTCTTTTTTATCTTCGATCTGGCCGTAAAAGGCGGGATAGCACTATGGCTTTTTTCGTTTACAGCTGTGGGCGAATACGCCGTAATTTCCACTGTTTTTGTTATGTGGCTGCTAAACTTCGCAATTCCCGCCCTCTTTGGAAGTTATTTCGTACTCAAATTTAAACCTGTGGCCTTATGATCACTATCGGCAGTTTAATAATGCTCCTCTATAGTATTCTGCTAATTTGCATGGTCGCCGGTTATTTCAGATTAAACAAACTCAAGCCGGAAAGCGGTCGGGCTAAAAATAAATTTTCGGTAATTATTCCCTTCAGAAACGAAGAAAAATCCTTGCCGGGCCTCCTTCGTTCCATTGGACAACTGAACTACCCTGTCGATCATTTCGAGTTGCTTTTTGTAGACGACGCTTCCGAAGATAATTCGGTGATACAGATTAAGGAACATCTTAAACACACTGCGTTCAATTGGCAGTTGCTTATCAATCGCAGGGTCTCACAGGCTCCCAAGAAAGATGCCATCACCCTGGCTGTGTCGGTTGCCCGTTTTCCGTGGATTGTAACCACCGATGCAGATTGTATCTTGCCCGAAGCCTGGCTAAATTGCATCGACTCCCAAATAGTACAGGCAAATACCACAATGGTCTGTGGCCCGGTAAAGGTAAGCGGAAGCCCGGCCCTGCTAACGACCTTCCAGGTCTGCGAGAATCTTGCACTCCAGGGAATCACCATGGGGGGTTTCGGCTGGTCCCGCCCATTGCTGAGTAACGGCGCTAATCTGGCTTATCGCAAAGATGCATTCTACGAGGTAAAAGGCTTTAAGGGGAATGATACCATAGCGAGTGGCGACGACATGTTCCTGTTGGATAAATTCAGAAAGCAATATCCGGGCAAGATACAATTTGCCAATGACGCTGCTGCTATCATCGAAACTTCTGCCCATACCACATGGCGATCTGTTTTTAATCAACGAGTTCGCTGGGCAGCGAAAACAGCAAGTCAGAAAGACCCATGGCTGATGCTAATAAGCTTACTGATCTTCCTTACCAATCTATGGCTGGTAATTGGATTGGTTTGGACGGCCTTCAATCCTGAACTGTTGATGTTTTATGTCGGGTTATTTCTTCTGAAGCTCACTATCGATCTAGTGTTTATCGCAATAATTAATTGGTTCTTCGGTTTGCGAATACCCCTTCAGTATCTTTTACCCGGCAGTTTGCTGTATCCTTTTATAAGCACCGCAGTAGCGGTACGTAGTATATTTGGTAAATACAGCTGGAAGGGCAGACAATTTAATCGCTAATTGATTATTTTTTTTACCTTTAACTGAATCAAATCCAGCCCTTATGAAACGCCTACTCCTTATTTTCGGTCTTTACCTGGCGAGTTGCAATCTCGTGATCGCCCAGCAACAATATACGGTTGAAGGAACCACTTATACCCTTAAGACCGAAGTAGACGGTACAGCCACTTTGCTGTGGAATACCATCGATGGAGAATATCGATATTTTCTGAAGAAGAACGGCCAGATAATCGAATTAAAGAACAGTCGCACCGCCAGCGGTTATAGTGAAGAATATAAGGACGTGCTGAGGGAACAAACAGCCGACTCACCCGGCGATATCGACAAAGTGAAGTTTACACTTTCAGGTTTAAAAAACTACCTGGATGCCTACAACCTGCGGGTAGACCCCAATTATTCATCCGGAGATGAAGACATTCGACTGCAGCTTCGCCTGGGGCCTTTTGCCGGAATCTCGAACGCTATTTACACCAAGAATCCTAACGACGCAATTCTTTTAATAGCAGGAGCCGATCTTGAATTGGTGGATGAGGTTAAATTAAGACGACATTCGGTAGTGCTCCGCTTCAGGCAAACATTCGAAAATGACGAATTTGTTTACAGTGCCTCGCAGTTTTCGCTTAATTATCGTTTTAAATTCATCAAAACGCCTAAGCTCGATGTGTATGTAAACGGAAAATTTGTTGCGTATACCTATTCCACCAGTGAATTCGAGGTAGTCCTGGATTCAACGGTGATGCCCCCGATAACTACTATTGAAACTGCTTCGGGCGGCGATCTTTCCGCACCGGCAACCTTTGGCCTGGGAGCCGATTTTGCCCTTGGAAAGGGTTTTCTTTTTATCACTTACAACGACATCGTTGGAATTGGAGTGGACAGCAACGGAAATTTCCCGATAGATTTCTCTGTGGGATATAAATTCCGTCTATAATTCCCGGGTTTCGATTCGTATCGGGAGGGTAAACTGTGTTCTTACCGGAATGCCTCTTTTATACGCCGGCGCAATCAATTGCAGGGAATCGACGCTCTTGTATAAGGCCGACTTCAATCGCGGAAATGTGTGTAGGAGAAGGCTATCCATCCGGATGGTATCAATAGAAAATCTGGCTCGCTCTGAAACTGATAATTCGACTAATACTGTACTGCTGATCGACTGGTAGGTGCCGTATATATTTTTTTGAACGGTGTTGTATAGGGTTTCCGAAAGCGAATTGACAAAACATTGCCTCTGCACTTCCTTTTCCGTCCTTTCTTCACAAGCTTTAAAGACGGGATACTGGTCTACGTCATTCCAGTCTATGGAGTTCAATTCTTCCTTATAGAATGTTTCGGTCGAGATCTTTTCAGTTTCGAATAACTGACAACTGTTAAGTGACAGCAACAATAGTAAGAACAGCTTATTAGAAAATTTCATGGAGACATTATACAAGCCGAAAGTACAAATTTTAGAGAAATCTTCAGTTTAAAAAAATGCCGATACTGTGGAGTACCGGCATTTACTTCAGAATTTCGATGCTGCTTATTCCATTTCAAAGATGATTGGTACGGCAAATTGTACATTTACCTTTTTCCCCTGGTGTTCGCCGGGAGTCATCCTCGGCAACTGCTTTACCACTCGTTCGGCTTCTGCTATAAAGGGGGCAAAATCGGCTTTAGCCTTAACATTGCCAATCGTGCCTGTATCACTAATGGTAAAATGAACTGCGATCCGTTGCCTGCCGCTTACCGCTTCTTTACTAAACTTCTCGGTGTTAAAATTATCCACGATAAATGTCGCTACTTTCTCTGTGAAACACTTTTTGGCAGCATCGGACGATAAACCTTCACAGCCGGGATATACCGGAACTTTGTCTATTGCAGCGAAGGCCATGCCGCCATTTGAGGTCTTTTCATCGAAATGCATATCGTGTCCCTCGTGGTCTGTGTGTTTTTTGTTGGCAAGCAACAATGCCCTAAGTGCTATGGCCTCTTCAGGAGAAATTTCACCTTTGGCCGCGATCTTAGCCTGTAATTCCTCTATCTGCTGAAGAATCTCAGATTCGGACTGCTCCTTTAAGTCTACTGCGGTTTCCGAATTGCTATTGGTTGTTTCCTGGGCACAGGAAGTATAAACCAACATGGTACAGATAATGGGTACGATAAGCAGGTATTTTAACCCCAGTATTCTTTTTGAATTTGATCTTTGTAACATAAGGATTCGATTTTTGATTAATGAATGATTAAAAAAAGTATTGATAAATGAGACCGAATTGGTCTGAAAGACTTGCGACAGCAAGCTCTCGTAATATTTGTTTCTTTCCATGCCCACAACTTCCCTGTCGGCTTCATACTCGTGTACCGCGCCAATTCTCGCTTGAAATATATACAGCAGCGGGTTGAACCAGAAGACAATTCGAAGTAGTTCGAAAAAGATAAGATCGAGACTGTGCCATTTTCGCACATGTATTTCTTCGTGTGAAAGGATTTGTCCTTTTTGTTCTTCCGAAAGATTTTCTCCGAGGTAAATGGTGTTTAAAAAAGTAAATGCGGCTTTCGAATTGGGCAGAATCCGCAGAACGTAATCGTCCTTTGATATTTGTACACTGTTTTTGGTTAAATGTTTTAGTCTAATGAATTTGAAGACAAAGTATAAGGCGCTAAGAAGCATTCCGGCATACCAGAACGACTGCCAGGAAAAACTCCATAAACTATCGTTGTATGTAGTCTGGGAGATACCATTACCCCCTAAAACCACGGCCGGAAGCTGAACCAGATAGGGTTCCGGAATGGATTGCCTAACCCCCTCTATCTGTATAAATGGTAGCAGCAAACTGATTAGCGGGGTAAGCAGCAGGTAGGCACGATTCCAGTTAAAGAATGTTTCCTTCTTAAGGAACAGGTCGTAAACGATGAGAAACAGCAACTGAAATGCTATGATCTGTATAAAGTAATGTATCATTCTTCTTCTTTTTTATGTATCTCCTTCATAATGGCTTCAAGTTCATTCACACTTATGTCGTTCTTCTTGACAAAAAAGGAGACCATGCTTTTGAAGGAACCCTGAAAATAGCCGTCTACCAGCTTATTAATGGTTTGGTTGCTATACTCACCTTTTTTCACTTTTGGATAGTAAACATGGCCGCGGCCTTCTTTTCTGTAATCGACGAAATCCTTGCTTTCCAGGATACGCACAATGGTCGATACGGTATTATATGCAGGCCGGGGTTCGGAGAGTTCGTCCCTGATCGAGGCTACGTTACCTTCACCCAGATCCCAAAGGATCTGCATAATATCTTCTTCAGCTTTGGTTAATTGCTTCATACCGGATTAACTGTTTAAAAAAGTTATGTGGAACGCCTGTTCCAACAGAAATATCAATTATCAGAATTCAAATATAACTAAATAATTAGTTTAAACTAAAGTTTTAGTTTAAAATTTGTAACATAAATGTAATTTTAACATCTAATCAGATCAGCAGATGGATTTATTGATTGTAATACTGGGTTTTATATTGATGCTTATTGGCATTGCCGGCAGCATACTTCCCGTTATCCCGGGAACTCCCATCAGCTGGGCGGGATTGATAGTATTGTACCTGGCTCCTTCGCTACCCTTCAACTGGCCATTTATTATTAGCACTGGAGTAATTGCCATAGGAATATACATAATGGATTATATTATTCCCGCAATGGGCACAAAACGATTTGGAGGCAGTAAAGCGGGTGCCTGGGGTGCTGTAATAGGATTGTTTGTTGGAATTATCGCTCCCATCCCGTTCGGCATTATTATAGGCCCCTTTCTAGGTGCCCTTATTGGGGAACTATTGGTCAATAAAACGGAAGGACCACAGGCTGTTAAAGCTGCTTTCGGCTCGTTTGTAGGTTTCCTGGCTTCCACCTTTATTAAATTCTTCGCGACCCTGGTGTTCCTGGGGTTGTATATTTGGAAGGTATGGACACATAGCGAACTGCTATTTTAGATTCGCTATAAGGTGAATTTTTTAGAGAAGGCTCCCAGCATGATGATCCAAATAACCCCAATGGTAATTGAAAGATCGGCCAGGTTAAAGATATAGTTATTGAATTTGAAAAGTTCTCCCCCCACGAACGGCATCCATTCGGGCCAATGCGTTTCTATGATTGGAAAATAGAGCATATCGACTACATGGCCGTCGAAGAACGTACTGTAACCACCATCTGCAGGCATGAACTCGGCTGTAGTGATATTAGTGGATTTTGAAAAGAGAACGCCGTAGAACAGGCCGTCTATTATGTTTCCTATGGCCCCTGCTGTGATCAGTGCCAGGGAAATCACGAATGAGAATCGCTTGTCTTCCTTTAAGGATTTAAAGGTATAGTATAACAAACCAGAACCTGCGAGAATACGAAATACACCCAGGAGTATCTTCCCGGTCTTGCCCCCCAGTTCCATTCCAAAGGCCATTCCGTAATTTTCAGTGAATTTTATCTGGGCCCAGTCCAGACCCAGCATTCTAAATCCTCCATCTAAGGGAAAGCTGGTCTTTACGTAGAATTTCAGTGCCTGATCCAGTATCAGTACTAAGATCATCAGGGCTACAATCAAGGTCAACTTTTGTCTCTTATCCATTACTTATGTAAAGTTATTCAGCAACTCATTCTTCAATTTACCTTTTGAGACACCTTGCAATTGCGGTACACTTTTAAGGTCGCTGCAAATATAGAATCATTTTCAAAAATCTTATAATAATGGATCAATTGTCTTTGTGCTTATTCTGATTTTCAATCCAGGTGATTTTTTCTTCTATAGGCGATTTACGGGTACCGGGATCGAGCTCCCCGTCGTATTTTCCGAGATAGAAGAATCCCAGGCAACGCACGCCCGGCTCCAGGGAAATATGATCTCCCAGGTAATCCTTCATTACCGGTGTACTCCAGTAGGAGCCAATACGCATTGAATGTGCGGTTAGCCACATGTTCTGAACCGCCATGGCAGTAGATGCCACCTCCTCCCATTCTGGCACCGATTCGTGCGGGTCCCGCTGCATACAAATTGCGATCACATAAGCAGACTGCATTGTTTTTTCCAGCACTTTCTTCTGTTTGAATTCAGAAAATTGAGAAGCCGTTTCCTTGTATTTTTCAGCCAGAAAAATTCCCAGTGTTTTTTTCGCCTCTCCACCGAACACCTTAAATCGCCAGGGTTCCGTACGTCTGTGCGTAGGAGCCCAGTTGGCGGCTTCCAGGATAGTTTCGATCTCTTCCCTGGAAATCGCATCCAAATTGTACTGCACCGGGTATACAGCTCGTCTCGTTCTTATTACTTCAATTAGCTCTGTACTCGACATAGAAGTGTATTTAATTAAAATTTTATTATCCCCCGGCCGAACCGGCGATTTGCGAAGATACAAACATTAATATCCAGTGCGTAAATCGTGATGAAATTTCAACTGAAACCATTCCCTAAAAATCAAAAAACCAGAAAGTTAGGTCAAAATACGATTCTAATTTCGTATCTTAATTGTACTATTACCTCTACTTCAACTAAATAAACACTCATGAAAAAAACACTCGTACTGGGTTGTTGTCTAATTGGGGCCGCAATCCTTTTATCGGCAATCAAAACTTCTACCCCTGATACAACTCTGAGCCTTGAGGGTGTGTGGGAACTGGAGCATCAGTTTCTTTATGAAAACGACCAGATCTCGGATACGCTGTTCAATAGAAGTGGTTACAGACAGGTAAAAATCTATACCAAAGGCAAGGTGATGTGGTCCAGATTTAACCCGGCCGATTCGAACGAATGGTTTGGGTATGGAACATATGAGGTGAAAGACGGCATGTTAATTGAAAACCTGGAATACGCGTCTAATTCCATGATGAAGATCATAGATACCGTGGCAGTATTCAAGTTCGAGCTCGTCTTAATGGAAGACTCATACAGTCAGATCTCCCTGGATTCGAAAGGAAGGCGGTATAATTCTGAAAATTATATTCGGATAGAATAATGGCTTCTACTGTCTTTTGGAGTTCTTATATTCCTTCCAGGTGGTATCGAGATAATGCTTTTCGGCTATGTAACGGAGGATGGGCAGCAGGGATTCGGCTTTGTGATATCCCTGGACAATGGTGATGCGCTCAAACTTTTCGTTTAAGGCAACAAAACTCGGAAAACTCATGGCGTTATCCAGCAGTGCCGCGGCCAGTTCATTATACCCTCGATTCCCGTTTTGAACGAATTTGAAGTCGTGATCCATGAATGTAAACCCCTGCCGCTGTTCGGCATTGAACTTAACCGGATGGAACTCCTCGTTGAGCAATTTCACTACCCTGGGATCCCTAAACGTAGATTTGTCCATCTTCTTACACCAACCACACCAGTCTGTAAAAATGTCGAAGAACACCGGTTTTGGGGATGTTGCATTGGCCACTTCCAGCTCTTCCACACTAAGCCATTGAATGGAATCCTGGGCAAGAATTTGCGGAGATAGAATCAATGGCAGGATAAAGATTGCTATTCGAAAAAAGGAATTCATCATTATTATTTATGGGCCTAAGGTACCATAATTTCCACTACAACAAACACCTTTCAATTTCCCAACCCCTTCAAACAAAGGGCTTCAGCTTGAACGAGAAAGCTCTAACAAGGTAATCTCGGGGCGCATACCAATTCTCCCCGGGAAACCCAGCCAACCCAGGCCCCTGTTCACATACAGATATTGCTCCCCCTCATTGTACAATCCGGCCCAGTGCTTATACTTGAATTTTATCGGACTCCACTGCTTCTTCCTGAATTGAAAGCCTGCCTGCATCCCATGAGTATGGCCGGAGAGGGTAAGCGCTATATCGGTATTTTGTAATACCTCTTCCCAATGCGTAGGATCGTGCGACAGCAGAATTTTAAACGGAATATGCTGAATCTTTTTGGTAGCCAACTTGAGGTTGCCATATTGTTTAAAGGGGGGTGCGCCCCAGTTTTCAACGCCAATTATCGCCAAGGCATCCTCGTCTTCCTGTACGATTACAGCGTCGTTCATTAATAATTGAAAGCCTGTATCCTGATAAAAGCGTTTTACCGCCGCGAAATTCTCCTCTTTGGCTTCGGGCGATTCCCATTGGCTGTAATCCCCGTAATCGTGGTTGCCCAGGATAGATATTTTCCCTTTGGAAGCGGAGATCTTTGCAAATACAGCTTCCCAACCTCTTAATTCCCAGCTATAATTATTGATGAGATCTCCGGTAAGGAATACATAATCGGGTTCCAACCTATTTATTTCTTCAACGGCTCGCTCTAACACGGCATACCGATAATTAAAATTTCCCAGATGAATATCGGAAATCTGCACGATCCGCAATCCGTCGAATGCCTCCGGCAGGGCTACGAAGGAAATTACATGATGGTAAACCTTAAACCGGTAGGCTGCTTTAAAGATGCCATACAGTATCACCACAAAGGGAATAAGTCCCGAAACAATGCCCCCCAGGGCAATGACCACCATGGACTCGGTTGATGAAAAGAAGTAATTCGAAAAATAAAGTATGGATATTACGACTACGAACAGAATCTTTGGAACCAGGGAGGCGACGGTCAATCCGTAAAATGAAGAGATCCAGAGGTGTCGCCGAACAGGATCGATACTATCCAACCTCATTTTCAGAATTAATATGGAAACCACCAGGCCGATGCTGAAGACCCAAAAGAGGATGTGTATCGTTCTGGAAATTAAAGACGAGTCAATAAGCCGGGTAATCGATTGCAACCAGTAGAAGGCAAGTGCGTCAATGACGAGAATAAACACGCATAGGAGAACGATCGAGAAAAAAGAATAAGACTTCATTTCTCATTCCTTTTCAATCGCCTTTTATCACGTAATGCCCAATAGACTCCTCTCACATCCGATACCCATTTATCGTACATAAAGATAAGGGTAATTTCCTCCAGGGTTTCCAGAATACTAAAACCAATCATTATACAAAAAAGGGTATAAGAAGGTGAAAAGAACAGAGCCCATAGGAAGAAGACCCCCTGTAGCAGGGCAGAGAGCTTCGCCAAATATGTATGGTAAGCCGTAGTCTTGCCATATTTCCAGTAAGCCAAACCCATCTGGAGGAAATAAGGTACAAAGGCGATAATAATTACTAGCAGATTCTCATGAATAAAGTCTTTTTCAAAGACATAAAGACCGATTAGCGCGGCGATGGTAGTGAGTTGATCGCCCAGGCTGTCCAGTTGAGCTCCTTTCGCGCTTATCAATTTGTATTTCCTCGCCAGAAAGCCGTCTATGGCATCGGTACTAAAACTGATGAGCAGTAACCAGGTAAATGCAATTCGAAGATCGAGAAAAATTAAGATAAGCAGAAAGGGTGCTGCGCATATGCGGTAAAAAGAAAACCAATCTGCAATATTGAAATTTTTAAATGTTATCACATCTATCAGCCTTTTATTTTATTACTAATACCATGTACGACCTCAATATTCCCCTCAAAAAAATTAAACATAAAGATAATCATTCCCGGGATGTTATCTACTGCTGCCCGGTTAATCGTGGTGTTTTTGGGAAAATGTTAACTCAATTTTTGCATTAAAAATTCTTTTTCTGTAGTGAATAAAATAAACCATTATTATCCGGCAAGTGCAATAGGCAACTGTCTTAGACATTTATTTACAGAATTTCGATTTTTGTTTTACCTTTAATTTGGAATAATTAGGTCACGATCAATCAGTAATAATGCTTTAAACCGTTCAGCCAGGAAATGAGAATAGCTTCCGACATAGCAAATGAATTCAACGAATTCTCCATCAATTACACCAACGACATGATCGCCTGTGTGCCTTATTATATGTTCCTTATTGATGAGATGACGCGCGATTTGCCGGAGGATTTTAATCCGGAGAATATTCTAGATCTCGGCTGTGGCAATGGAAACGTTTCTGCAAAAGTCCTGGAATCATTTCCCCATGCTAGTGTTACTCTGGTCGATGCTTCAACCGAAATGCTCGAGTTGTGCAAAGGCAGGTTTTCCCGGTTTTCGGTGGAACCGTGTCATTCCTATTTTAACGATTATCCTTTTCCGGAGAACAGCTTCGATATGATCACCGCAGGTTTTAGTCTGCATCACTGTAATTCAGAAGAAAAACAGCAGCTTTTCAGAAAAATCCATACGGCTCTGAAACCCGGAGGAATATTTGGCATCACAGACCTTATGATCAATAAGGAAAACAGCTCTCACCCCGAACTGCTTCAGGATTGGAAGGCCTTTGTCTACAAGAGTTTTCCGGATGGTGAAAAATGGGAATGGATCATGGAGCACTACGACGCCTTTGATAAACCTGATTCTCTGGAAGATCAACTCTTATGGCTTCAAGAGGCCGGTTTCAGCGACATCGAATGCTCGGTGAGAGAAAATTACTGGACCTACCTGCGATGCAGAAAGTTATAATTACAGAGTGAGAACATAAATTTTGGGGGTTCAATTCGCCCGGGGCCCGATAATTTTCGCTCTAAATCGACCTTTTATTAATATAATAAGTACCTGATTATGAATTATTATTCTATCAAATTAATTCAATTTATTATTATATTTAATTGTTAACTCCAGCATTAAACCAATGGGGCAGGCGATCAAAAATAAGTCGGAAACAGCTACTCATACTCACCAATTTCCCTTTTTGGCCAATGCCGGGGAAATGGGTACATTGATTGAAACCAAAAACTGGAATACTACAAGCCTGGGGCCAATCGATACATGGCCACAAAGCCTAAAGACCGCATTGAGTATTTTATTGCATTCCAAATTCCCGAAATTTCTTTTCTGGGGCCCCGAACTTATTTGTTTTTATAACGATGCGTTTCGACCCAGCCTGGGCGTGGATGGTAAACATCCCAATATTCTGGGATCTCCGGGGGAAGAATACTGGGGTGAGATCTGGGATATAATAAAACCCCTTATCGACCAAGTTATGTCCGGAGGCGAGGCCACCTGGAGTGAGGATCAATTGATCCCTTTCTATCGCAACGGGGCTATTGAGAATATCTACTGGACTTTTAGTTATAGCCCCTTAACGGACGAGTCGGGCGAGGTTGCAGGGGTTTGGGTAACCTGTATGGAAACCACAGAAAAAGTGAATACTCTTAAAGAATTAGAAGAGAGTAAAAAACAACTGGAATTCACTATAGATTCGGCCAACCTGGCCACCTGGAGTTTCGATATGAAAAGTTACACTTTCAGATCGAACGATCGTCTGAAAGAGTGGTACAAACTCGACGACGAAGTAAATCCTTCTGAAACTGGGATTGAACGCCTGCATCCGCAGGACAAGTCTCGAATTCTCGAAGCTACACAACGCAGCCTAAATTACGAATCCGGAGGCAAGTTCGATGAAGTATTCCGAATTATTAACCCTTCAAACGACGAGATAAAGACTCTCAGGAGCATTGGTCGTACCTGGTTCGACGACAATAAAGAGCCCTACCAGATGTACGGCATAGTGCTCGACATTACCGAGCAGGCAAAAATAGAAAACGAGAATAAGAAATTAAGTGCTATTGTTTCAAAAAGCAATGAATTTATTGGAGCGGCCAATATGGATGAAGAAGCCGAATACATCAACCCTGCAGGCTTAAAGATGCTTGGCTGGGACGATTACAAGGGTAGAACAATTTCCGATTGTATTTATGAAGAAGACCTCCCCAAAGCGCGTAAATTACTGAATTCGCTAATGCACAAGCAGTCGCTTTCGGATGAGATTAGGCTCTTTAACGAAAAAACCGGTAAGCCTTTTTGGATAAAGTGGAACATTTTCCCCATCCGCGATGAGTTTACTAACGACCTGTTGAATTTAGCCACAACCAGTGTAAATATCGATGAACTAAAACGGAACGAAGTTGCGGTGCGGGAGGCACTTAACAAGATAGAAGAAAGCGAAAAACGCTTCCGAAAGGTAGCAAATAGTGCCCCAGTAATGATAAAGATGACCGACGCAACGGGAAGGATCAATTTTGTAAATAAGATGTGGCAGGAATTTACCGGGGTACAGGCTTCCGATTATATAGGTCAAAAAGCCTTACAGCGCGTTCATCCGGACGATCATCAGGCAGCCGTTAGTTTGTATAAGAGCTGTGTTAAAAGGCGTGAAGAGTTTCGTGCTGAATATCGGGTCCGAATGCATGACGACAGTTACAGGTGGCTCTCAAATATAGGAGTACCCCGCTTTACGGTAGACGGGAGTTACGAGGGTTATATTCATGCCTGTATGGACGTTCACGATATAAAACTCCAGGAACAGCAGAAGGATATGTTCATTGGAATGGCGAGCCACGAACTGAAAACCCCGGTCACTTCAATTAAAGGGTATGCCCAGATCCTTAAAAAAAGATATGAAGATTCAGAAGATGAATTTCTACTGAATTCGCTGTCGATCATAGATAACCAAATCAGGGTAGTGACAAATCTCATCTCAGAACTGCTCGACCTGTCTAAAATGACTACCGGTGGCCTGGATCTCCACCCGGAACGATTTGCACTCTGTGAATTAATCACCGAAGTGATTAAAGAGACAACCCTTATCAATCCGAAATACGAGATCAGTTACAAGCCCGGCAATACCTCCGAGGTCGTGGCCGATAAGGAACGTATCAGGCAGGTGCTGAACAATTTACTGAATAATGCGGTGAAATACTCGCCCGATTCAAGGAGAATCGAAGTGAGGAGTGAATTCACCCAAAGTACGGCCACAGTGTATGTTAAGGATTTTGGTATCGGGATCAACAAGGTTAACCAGGACAAGGTATTTAACCGCTTTTACCGGGAACAGGGCAAGAATGAAAAAACCTTTCCCGGGTTTGGAATTGGACTGTATATATCATCAGAAATTATTAAGAAGCACCAGGGCACTATCGCTGTGACAAGTGAAAAAGGCGAAGGATCCGAATTTCACTTTAGCATACCGATAGAACCATCAAATATGTAATGTTATGGAAGGTAAAACTAAAAAAGTACTGATCATTGAAGACTCCGAAAACATCCTTTCGTTGTTGGAAGCGATGTTATCTTCAGAAGGGTTTCAAATAGAGACCCGCGAAAACATTTACAATATTGTACACGACCTTAAACAGGATACGCCCGACCTTATTCTCATGGATATGCTCTTATCGGGGGCCAATGGCTGCGATGCCTGCAGGGATATAAAGATGAGCCCGGAGCTGAATCACATCCCCATAGTGATGATGTCTGCTCATCCTTCGGGCGAACTGGATTGCGGGGGGGCCGGAGCCGACTACTTTGTAAGCAAACCTTTTGAAATGGATGAGTTGCTCGATATTATCAAGAAGAGTGTTTCGATGGACACGGTTTAATAACAGAGGTTGAAAGCGTGAACCCGCTTTATTTGTTTTTTAACCTTGAAATCTATCTAAAAATTAATGTCGGTCCGGGTCGAAAGGGAAGTTATCCACACTGTCAGGAAAGCCGTCCAGGTCGGAGTCCCGCTCGCCTTCCCTGTCTATAAACAGCAATTGGAAACTTATGGGCAGGTAGGTCTCGAAAACCACATTATTGAATTCTGATGTGGGTGCTGCCGAAACAGAGGCCGCTACCGAAGTGGTATTGGTGGACGGGGCATAAACCGTATTTACCCATACCAGCCCGGTGAAGTTACCAAACTGAATTAGTCGCGCGCTGAAGGTTAGCTGGAAACCGCTTGTAGTTGAAGTCTTGGTTTCGGTACACAGCACATTGAAGTTCCCGTTAAAATTATAGAAGTCGAACATAGAGTTAACTTCGAAAGCGACCACATCGTTTATTCCCACCTGGCCGCTGAGAGAGAGCAGGGGAATATAACGCCATAGCACCTGATTGTCGTTTCTTAAGACATTTACACCCAATATGGGCGGGTTATTACTGGAAATTTCCTCGGCCCTATAGCCCTGAGGCATCTGGAATCCTAAAAGCGGATACCCGCTATGTACAAACTGCTGCCCGGGATTCTGAATGGTTGGAACCTCGGTTAAGGGGACGGGCAAGGCATTTGCATAATCCCAGTACAAGCCGGCGGGACCGGTGGCATTGGGACAGATGCTGGAAGTAAAATTCTCGAAGGGGCCTTGCTGCTGCTGATTGTCGTCATCGCTCTTGCTGCAGGAAGAAGTTATAACGGTTGCCGCTAGGATCAATGTATATATTTTAGCTCTCATGATTGGTGTTTTAGGAAACATCGAGAAATACCAAAAATGTCATCACAACTTAATTTAAAATTAATAAGCAGATGAAAATCAGATAAAAAGCCAACGAACGGACGTATAATTCTTACAATTCCAGACAAGTATTTCTTACAAATTTGGGCGCAATTTTGTATTTATCCGTTGTAATGCATAATATACTCGTTGTTTAACATCTTGCAACTTATTCTTTAACAGTTACTTACAGATATTCGTCTATCTTTGTGGTACCCAAATTAATACTTATGAAATCGTACAAAGCCCCCGCTGCGATTCCTGTAATTTGCTTCCTCATTTTAAGCATTCCTGTAATTGCTCAGGTAGGAATCAATACGAATAACCCCAGAACATCTCTAGAGGTCGCCGGTGACATGAACGTTTCGAGTGCCCTGGAGATTATCGATTACAGCACTCTACAAGAGGTTGAATCCAGTACCTTTCTTATTCAAGAAGCAGATAACTCAATTAAATCATTGGATGTTAGTAACCCAACCGGGGTTGCCTTAGCTTATATACAGGAGTATATAATCGAGGAACCAAACCTGGACTGGGTAAAGGAGTTCGACACTCAAATTGATGCCAACGATTATGTTGTAATTGTGACTTCGGCCAGTTTTAATCAGGAATTGGATCTTACAAACAATCCGGGTGCCGCGGATAATGCGAGTTTACCTTTTGCTTCAGCCTTTGTTAAAAATGGCACCTGGCGACTGGTAGCAGACTACCCTCAGGCGGCAAGTATAGACGAAACTGCCGTTGGTGTCTGGACAATCAGCACCTTGATTTTCTCGAACGATGTATCCAAGCAGTTTGGAACTGTGGATGTCCCCATGGCAGGTTCTACTACAGGAGCAGCCGTTTCACCCATTATTAACTAATACCATAGCTATGAAAATAATTTACTCATTATATATACTACTTTGTAGCGGAGCTATCTTTGCGCAAGTTGGAATTGGCACAGACACCCCTCAAGCTGATTTACACGTGGTAGGAGACGCGCTTGTGCAAGGTGGATTAGTAACTACCAATCTAAGTACAGTCTCTTCATCTGAAGAGGATTTTAAACTTGTTACACGAATTACAAATTCCAATCCGGTAGGTAAAATCACTATCCTGGATCCCGATTACATGGATGTAGCACCAATAAACACTGTGGATTATCACTTTGTGAACGTGCATCTGGACAACCTAAGCGATGTGGATCTAATGTACGATCAGGATAAGTATGTAGTGGGCGTTGCCAATTTCAGACATGTAGGAGATGCTGTTCAAAAAGTACCCGGAGGAGATAATTTTTCCATCGGCCATTTTGTTGTTAGAACTTTTAAAAGCGGGGGAACCTGGCACCTGGAAATTAGCAACAAGGAGCTGGACCTGAATGTTTCAGATTCGTTGGAATACTATATTACCTTAATAGTGTATAACAAACTGTATTTTCGGGAATTTCCTGCGATAATCACAAATTTGGGCGGATCTAACACCGGTACCGCCTCTTCAGTTCCCGTTTTTGAATAAATCGACCATTATGAAAAACATACTCTCTATACTCGCATTTACAATCTCAACCGTGGCCATTTACGCCCAGGTTGGAATAAACACCACCACACCTTCGTCTGCGCTCGATGTAAACGGCGAAGTTTTAATTGAAGGTTCGTTTTACTTAGAATCTCCGGGAGACAATACGGCGATCAGAGGATCGAAATTCCTGGTTAGAACAACGTCCAATGTGCTATCACGTTACGATATAGACATCAGTAAATACGGCCCGATCAACTATGTAGAATTTGCGTTCAGGAATTTATCGGCAGAGGGCCTGCTGGATTACGACACCAAAATATCGACCGCTGATTATCTGGTTAGTATTCAGGGTTATTCTTGCGGAATTGCCGGCGCCGGCCGGACAGGTAGTATAATGCCGAGTAGTTCGGTCTCCACTCTGAATATAGAAGGATATCAAATATATGCCTATCCGAATCCCTCGACAGGAACATGGTTTTTAAAGGCATTCGTCAACAATTCGACCTGGCAGCGGTATAATGGCACTACCTACGTAGATACTGAAATTGATATGTGGCTGAATGTGATGATCTACAGGAAAGGCTTTATCGCCAAGGAACAAAACAGCATTACGGTCGATATGCTCAATTTACCTGCAGGAGTTGCCTTGCCTCCTGTTGGGTTTTAATATCGTTCAGAGTGTAGGCGCCTAATACAAACTGGTATCAGCACCGATAAAGCGGGACAGCATGATTTCACTGGCCCCAGTTACAAACTGGGGCCAGCAACGGTGTTTGAAAAGAAAACGGACAAATTCTGAATATTAAATCACGTTTAAAACAAGGTCTCAATTTTTAATTAACCTTCGTGTTATTTTAGCGCCATCGTCTGAAGAAATATTCACAAAATACAATCCGGTCGCTATTGCAGATAAATCAATTTCAGTCTGTGAAAAAGCATCCTTTTCAACTAATAACTTACCCGTGTTGGAATAGATCGACACTTTAAATGCTCCTTGGTTGGTTTCAATATATACAGCATCAATTACAGGATTGGGGTAGATTGAAATATCGGGTAATGCGTTTAGGTCTGAAACAGTTAGTACCTCTTCAATTATTTTTATGGAACCATCGGGATCAAAAGGATTTGACCATTTTTCGTTGGTATAAATGTCTGAGCCACCCAGTGTCTTTAAAAAAGCCACCAGGTTCTGTTTTTCACTTTCTGTAAGATTCAATTGTTGCGGTTCCCCGTTCGGACCGATTAATCGCGTGTCGAGATTCGTATTTTCCGGGTTATTAGGTATGTGATTATAATGATTTACAACCTCCAGTAGCGTAGAAAAACTACCATCATGCATAAAGGGACCATTTAATGTTCCGTCCGGTTTTACTAAATCCCTAAGTGACGGTGCCCGAATATTGGTGATATCTATTTCACCCGGCATTCCTGCAACCGTAATCACTCCATTATTCAATGAGTTTAAATGTAATGCAAATTCCGAAGGAATATGGCAGTCTGCACACCCTATATTTAGAAACAACTCTTTACCGCTATTTTCCTGTGATGTATAGTTAGGAAAAGGCTCATTTGCATAAGTCACTTGAGCCAGGCCTTCGTCAAAGCGAGAATCGAACGATTGTATGCTCCTAATAAATTGTGCCAGTGCAAGTTGCATCCTGTTTTCGGTGATCTGAGAGTCGCCATAAACAAATTCGAATAGGGTGTTATAGTAATCAATACTTTGAAGGTAGTTAATCAAATCGTCAAAAGTAGGATCGCCATTTAAACCACTAAATCCCATTTCTATGTGGTCTCTAATAGGTTGTGTAGTTTGTTCTTCAAGTGTTTCGGCTCGTTCGTCCCAGAAAAAACTATTTTCAGAAGAAAATCGAGCATTTACCAGGCGCATAGAGTGCCTTGCCGTAAGCCCGTTAACTCCCTGACTCTGAACATCCGGGTCTCCAAATGCGTGGGCCTGAATATGGCAGCTGGCACAGGCTATGGTACCATTACTTGATAACTTTTTATCATAGAAAAGCACCCGTCCCAGCGTAGCCGCTCTGTCATTGATAGGGTTATTAGAAGTATTATCCTTTACAATATAATCCGGAATGTCTTGATTGGCGTAGTTAAACAGGTTGTTCAGATCGATAGTTGCGCTGATAAAAATCAATCCAAAAGCCAGAATTATTGACAGCTTTAATAAGTTATTTCTCCAACCGGACATAAAATTCCCTTACTTTAATGTCGAGCCGCAAGTTAATAAATATAAATAGCTTTAGCGGTGCTATAGGTTAGGGTCCCGGATTCCAACAAAAAAAGCCGTATTGGCGCCAGTTTGTAAATGAAATAATCTTCCTCATTGCAATAGTAAATTGAATTAAGATGGTGCCAGTTTGTAACTGGCGCTATACTAACCAATATATCCAATTTCATCTGTTGATTAAAGGATCCCGCCGTTGGCGGGATTAGTTCGACTACGAGAATCATAGATTCTCTGTCTCACTAACAAAAAAAGCCTCACCATTTAAGGTAAAGCTTCTCATTGGTTACTGATTTCTCAGTACCACATCACGCCTCAGGCGTGACAACACAACATTT
>JASBSY010000003.1 GCA_030148705.1 Pukyongia sp. | reverse complement strand
ATCATCAATGGCCCTGGGGTTAGAACCAACAGTAACAGATATGGCGATTATTCGCATATGACCATGGACCCGAACAATTTCACCTTCTGGTGGACCTCCGATTATTTCTCCTCCAACAACCAGTGGAGAACCCAGATCGCTTCATTTTCGCTTTCAGGAGGATTTACAAACGACGTTGGAGTTAACAATATAATTCAGCCGGAGAACGGTGTACTTACCAATGCAGAAACTGTGCAGGTAAGTATTCGAAATACCGGGACTGCATCCCAGACCAATATTCCGTTGGAATTAAGAGTGGATGGCAATCTGGTGGCAACAGAAGTATTCACGGGAACGGTGAATGCCAATGAAACAGATACATTTACCTTTGCGCAGACAGTAGATATGTCTACTCCCGGACAGACCTATGTACTGGAAGTTCGCACAGCACTGGCAGGAGATGAATTTACCAACAATGACTCTTATGAGAAATCGGTTAAGCACTTGTTCGTGGACGACCTGGGGGCTCTGGAGATTACTGCGCCTGTAACCGGCTTTGGGCTGGGAATGGAAACCGTAAGTGTAAACCTCAAGAACTTTGGTGCCGATCCACAGTCTAATTTTGAAGTACAATACACTATCAACGGAGGTGCACCGGTAACAGAGATTTATACAGGAACCTTGAATTCGGAGGAAGAAGCTGTTTATAACTTTGCAACCCAGGGTGACTTTGGTTCATTAGGAAGCTATACTGTTACTGCTTCGACCGAATTGACGGGAGATCAGGACAGTTCGAATGATGAAGCGATGGCTATCGTTGAAAACCTGATCTGTCAGCCGGCAATGATCTGTACCAGTGGAGATGGCTTCCAGCTGGTAGCAATTGCAGAGATTAATAACGTATCTGCTTGCGAAGGATATGCCGACTTTATGAACCTGGTTGCCAACCTTTCACAGGGGAGCACCAATGATATTACCTTTACCACAGGTAGAGGAGACCAGTTTGTAACGGTGTGGATCGATTTTAATGATGACTTTACGTTCGCTCCCGGCGAGCGCGTACTTATAAACGAAGTTATTGCACCCGGACAAACAGTTGGAACCTTCACCGAAACCTTCGACCTTACAATCCCGGCCGATGCAGACCTGGGCGCGCACATTATGCGTGTAAAGTCGAACAGGGGAGGCCCGGTTCCAATCGACGCTTGTCTGGAATCCACCTTCGGGGAAACGGAAGACTATACCATGAATATCGGAGAACTGGGAGTGGACGATTTTGCGATCTCCGATTCTGAACTCATTATCGTTAGTAAGCCAAATAACCAATTTGAGGTTGTGATGAATACAGGTTACGACCTGCCGGTATTCCTTGGAGTTTACAGCATACTGGGACAGGAAGTTGGATTCAGAAAGTCTGTTCCTAAGATAAACGGTGCATACCGTATCAACCTGGATATGGCACAAATGTCAAGTGGAGTGTACCTTGTAAAAATGGGTGGACAGACAACCACTTCATTTAAAACTGCCCGGATTATTGTAAAATAACGATTACTATTGAATATAAAAGGCGGTCCTTGGGGCCGCCTTTTTTTATGCTGTAAAGTGTATCCCTATTCTTTCTTTTGAAGTAAGGCCATATAGAACCCATCGAAGCCGCTTTGGGCCGGAGAGATTTTTTCCTGTTTAAGCAGTATGAATTCACTCCCGCTATCAGAATCGAGAAACTGTTTTACCTGTTTTTCGTTTTCGGAAGGCAGGATTGAACAGGTAGCATATACCAGCTGACCTCCGGGTTTAACCATACGCGAATAATCGACCAGGATCTCCTGCTGCGTATTCTTAACGCTCTCCAGGAATTCGGGTGATAATTTCCATTTGGTATCAGGGTTTCGTCTTAATACGCCAAGTCCGCTGCAGGGAGCGTCAATCAGTACCTGGTCGGCCTTTCCGATTAGCTTTTTGATGACCTTGGTCGAATCAATAAGTCGGGTTTCAATATTATGTGCGCCATTTCTCCTGGCGCGCCGTTTTAGTTCGGTGAGTTTGTTTTCGTAGATGTCGAGAGCGACGATCTGCCCCTTGTTTTCCATCATGGCAGCCATGTGAAGACTTTTGCCCCCCGCGCCCGCACACGCATCCACTATCCGCATTCCCGGTTGTGGATCCATAAACTGTACAACTTTTTGAGACGAGGCATCCTGTACTTCAAACCAGCCATCTTTAAAAGCCTTTGTTGAAAACACATTTCCTCGTTCGGCCAGTTTTAGCGCATGGGGATATCCTTTTATACGTTCGGTCTGAAAACCTTCTTCCGCTAAAGCGGCCTCCACCATTTCAACTGTTGCTTTCAATGGATTAACTCTTAATACGACATCTGCAAGTTCATTTAAAGCGTGGATTTCCTTGTCCCACTTTTTGCCCAGCTCCTTGGCCCCCAGTTCATCCAACCAGTCGGGAATGGATTCCCGTAATTTTCTCACCTTTGATAGTTCGTCGAATCTTCCCTTTATACGCCGGGTTGGCGTACCTTCAAACTGCGGCCAATCGGGCAGTTTGATCCCGTTGAGGGTTGCCCATACCGTGAAGATCCGGAACAGGTTTGGCCTGTCGAAGGGCTCCTTAACCTCTGCAATCTCTGCATATAACCGCTTCCAACGAACAATATCGTAGGTGGTTTCGGCAATAAACGCACGGTCCCGGGCGCCCCAGCGTTTATCTCGTTTAAGGGTATTCTTTAGAACTTTATCTGCCTGCTTCTTTTCGTTAAAAATAAGATGTAGGGAATCGATACTTGCGAATACAAGATTTCGGTGTAGTCTCATGTAAACTGAATTGGATTGCAAAGGTATTATAAGCAACGCTTACTTTTAGTTACTTTTGGCAAAAAAATATCATGCGTTATTTTCTTCTTTCGATTTGTATATCCTTGTGCATGGGCTGTTCGACCGTCGATTCCAAAGAGTTTAGTCGGGTTGACATAGAGACCGTATTTGAAGACAGCCTCAGTATTCGGGCCATAGCCCCGCTGGATGAGCACAGGGTTTGGTTTGCGGCAAATTCGGGCAGGGTAGGGCTAATTGACAGCCTCACTCCAAAACTGGCAACCATCAAGTACGAGGATACGCTGCTAAATTTCAGGTCGATCGCCGCGGTAAGAAACACGGTTTTTGTGCTTAGTGTGGCTACGCCGGCGGTTTTGTACAAAATTGGGTTCGACGGAAGGGAGGCCACCAACATTGAAGAAGTATATCTGGAACGCGGCCCGAAGGTATTTTACGATGCCATGGCTTTTTGGGATTCGTCCGAAGGTATAGCCATGGGTGATCCCACCGAGAATTGTTTGTCGGTATTAATAACCCGCGACGGTGGAAATACGTGGAATAAGGTACCCTGTTCTAACTTACCCGAAACTGCGGAAGGCGAGGCTGCTTTTGCAGCCAGTAATTCGAATATTGCCTTGTTTGGCGACCACGCGTGGATTGTTTCGGGCGGAGCCAGAGCCAGGGTTTTTCATTCGGCCGACAGGGGTAGGACGTGGGAAGTTTTTGATACCCCAATTGTACAGGGAAAACCCATGACCGGGATTTATAGTGTGGATTTTTACGATGCTTCCACCGGGGTAATATTCGGCGGAAACTGGGATGAAAAGGAGTATAATGAAGGTAATAAAGCGATTACACGGGATGGTGGAAAGACCTGGACGCTGCTTAGCAATGGTTCGGGCCCGGGCTATCGTTCGTCGGTTCGTTTCGTACCCGGAACTGAAGGGCAGGGGATCGTTGCCCTGGGTTCACCGGGGATTTCTTATAGTCCCGACCAGGGTGAATCCTGGGTTGAATTATCAAAAGAAGGGTTTTTCGCGCTGGAATTTGTAAACGACACTGTTGCGTTTGCTGCAGGGAAAAACCGTATCGCCCGACTTCTCTTTAAATAAACGGAGGTTTTAGGATTTGCCTTTATGGTGGCGCAGGCGCTCCACCAGCATTTTTCTGAAATCGTCTTCGGCCTTACGTAACCTGAGTATCTTCTGGGGCGAAATCACTTTTCTTAACTGCTTAACCAGTTCTTTCTGGTATTCAAGTTCAAGTGATTTATAATCCAGCATTTTGTCTATTACATCATTGGCATCTGCCTCGCTAAGCGCATCCACGCCTGAACGAGCCACCGAAATAATCTCACGGCGTTCATTTCTCCGAAGCTGCTGCATTCTTTCTTCGTAATCGTTGTAAACGGGCCAGAATTTTTCAGCTTCTGAAGGGGTTAGATCGAGGGCGTCGGTAATATGAGCGGTCTTAAGCGCTTTTATCTTTTCGTTCGAACCTCGCTGCCCAAGTACGGAACTAAGGCTTAGCAATGCAAATAATATAATTAGGTGTTTCATCATCATTCAATTAAAAGAGAGGTTTCATTCAGGTTTTCGATTATATAATCTTCCAGAGATTCTTCAGAAATTAATTCACTCTCAAGTGTAAGTGCATTTATTTCTTCCTCATTCATAAAGGCGAGCACGTCGTAGGTATCAATTCCCGATTCACCTTGGGTGATAAAGGATTCGACACTATTAACGGGTACATCGGCCAGGGTTATTTCGGTACCACCGTTTACAGACCTGAACAATGTAAAGATCAGCACAAGGCAGGCAGCTGTTGCCACAGTGTAATAAATCCGTCGATCTGAAAAGAGGCTGATCATTCTTCCTTCCGAAGCAGTTGCTTTTTCAAGCAGGCTGTTGTCGAGATTATCCATATAAGCTGCAGGAACTGCGAAGCCCGGGGAATCGGGCAGGCTTTCTTCCATCAGGCGCAGCATCAGTCTATCCTCGAACTCCTCAAAGTAGCCCTGAGGTGCTTCAAAATGAGTTTTATCATGCTTTTCTTTCATAGGTTTTAGACAGCTTTAAAGTTAAATGGTTTCATTGTCTTTCAGAAATGCCGTTATCTTTTTAACCGCTATATGATACGAACTCTTTAATCCACCCACCGAGGTGTCGAGGATTTCTGAAAGTTGTTCGTAAGTGTGGTCTTCAAAATATTTCATATTGAATACCAACTGTTGTTTATGAGGCAGGGTAGCAATGGCTTTTTGAAGGCTGAGCTCAATCTGGCCTCCTTCAAAATAAACATCACTCTTTAGATTTTCCACTGCGCTATCCTTAACATCTTCGAGAGTAATCCCCTGGCGTTTTGCTCGTTTTTTCATAAAGGTAATTGCCTCGTTGGTAGCTATGCGATACATCCATGTATAAATCTTACTATCGCCTTTAAACTTATCGATATTCTTAAATACCTTGATAAACGTATTCTGAAGCACATCGTCGGCATCGTCGTGATTTAGCACCATATTCCTTATATGCCAGTATAAACGCTGTTTATAGGTGGACACAAGAAGGCTGAAAGCCGCTTCTTTGCCTGCAGATTTAAGGTCTTCGATCAATTCCTGTTCCTCAACCACGTATATTATCGTTTGCTCTTAGACTATTCGGATTAACTAAGGTTTAATTTACGGCTTTTTGTAGGGCGAATAGCTGTGATATGTTAAAAAACATCGATAAAAAGAATAAAAAAGACGATTAAATGAAAAAATATTTCTTTTGTAGGAAAATATTTACTAATTTCGAGCTATACTTCTTATGTATATGTTCTTTATTATTAGCCCCAACTGTAATAAGGACGACCTAAAACGGGCCTAAGCGGGGGCTGGCCCGTTTTTTTTATGCTTTTAACTCTGCTTTCCAAAGAAATCCCATTTTTACTCAATTCTGACAAAATGTAGGAAAAAACATGAAGTAAACCGGTAAAAACATCGATGAAATGCATAATAAGTAGATTAAATGCAAAATTTATTTGGTGAATTAAAATTTAGGATATATATTAGCTCCATACTTATGATTATAGTTGTCGACGTGTGCCCCAAATACGGAGACAAAGAATGAAAAAGAGCGGAGCCCCAACCGCTCTTTTTTTATGCCTGTAATTAAGCTAAGGATTGCATCTCCACCAGGCTAGAGTAGACCCCTTTCAATGCCAGCAGTTCGGAATGTCTTCCCTGCTCCACGATCTTGCCTTTAGAAAGAACCACAATCTGGTCTGCATTCTGAATGGTGGACAGTCTGTGCGCAATCACAATGGAAGTTCGGTTCTTCATCATATTCTCCAGCGCCACCTGTACCAGGCGTTCACTTTCGGTGTCGAGAGCCGAGGTGGCTTCGTCCAGAATCATGATTGGCGGATTTTTAAGCACGGCCCGCGCAATGCTAAGGCGTTGCTTCTGTCCGCCGCTGAGTTTATTTCCTCCATCACCAATGTTGGTATCCATGCCTTTGGGCAACAGGCTCACAAACTCCCAGGCATTGGCAACTTTAAGCGCATCGATCAGTTCTTCGTCGGTTGCCGATTCTCTTGCGATCAATAAATTTCCTTTCACCGAATCATTAAACAGTATACTATCCTGTGTAACCAGGCCGAGGAGGCCGCGCAGGGATTTCTGACTCATATCTGTGATATTCACCCCGTCTATGGAAATGGTGCCCTTGTTTACATCGTAAAAGCGGGTAACAAGGTTGGCAATCGTACTTTTACCGCTTCCGCTTTGTCCCACCAGAGCCACAGTACTTCCCTTGGGTACTTTTAAGCTGAAATCCTTCAGCACCCATTCATCTTCATACTTGAACGATACGTCGTTTATAGTAATACTCTCGTTAAAGTCGGATTTCTCCTCGGCGTTCGGTTTATCTTTTATGGTAGATTCTGTTTCCAATATCTCCAGAACCCGCTCTGCTGCGGCATTTCCTTTCTTGACATTATAACTGGCCTTGCTAATCGCCTTGGCCGGGGTTAAGATGTTATAGGCCAATCCCATATAAGCTATAAACTGGGCCGGTTCGAGCGATTGCTCTACCAGCACCATGGATCCGCCAAACCACAACAGGATGGCAATAACGAGTATCCCGAGAAACTCACTGGCCGGCGAGGCGAGATTTTGTCGGTTTAAGAGCGTATTCGAATATTTAAAGAAGCGGTCGGTAGATTCTCTGAACTTTCGGTTGAAGATGTTCTCGGCATTAAAGCCTTTAATGATCTTTAATCCGCCAAGGGTTTCCTCCAGGATGGAAAGAAAAAATCCCTGTTCGCGCTGCACGTTGTCCGAATGTCGTTTCAGGCTTTTCCCGATGCGGGAGATGATAAATCCGGAAACCGGAATAAAAATAAAAACGAAAATGGTAAGCTTTACGCTAATGATTAACATAAAAATTATGGTGAACAATATCATCAACGGCTCCCGAACGATGAGTTCGAGTATGGACAGAAAGGAATGCTGTATCTCCAGCACATCGCTGGATATCCTTGCTATGGTGTCTCCTTTTCGCTTTTCAGAATAAAAGGAAACAGGCAGCTCGACGGTTTTCCTGTACAGGTCGTTCCTAAGGTCTTTGAGTACCCCATTCCGCAGAAAAGTAATAAAGAACATCGCCAGATAGCCGAAGAGGTTTTTCAGCAGAAAGGTAGAGATCACCAAAGCGATCATAATAACCAGCGTATTCATCTCCCCCGAAGTCGCTATATTGTTACTGATATAATAGTTCAGGTAGCTTTCGGTATAATCGCCAATATTGGCAATCCCGGTGTATTCCGGCATCTCGGCAACTACTTCCGAATCGTCGAAAAGTACTTTTAGCATTGGTATCAGCGAAACGAAAGCCAGGGAACCAAAAAAGGCATAAAAGATGTTTGCGATGATATTCAGCCAGGCATAACGCTTGTATGGCAGGGCATAGCGGAGTATTTTTCTGAAATAATGCATTAAATTTCCAGTTGGGTTTTAATACGATCTATTTTCTGCTGAAGGCGTTTCTCGCTTTCTGCCAGGCTTTCGAACGGTTCCTGTACGCTGATGTAAAACTTTATCTTAGGTTCTGTGCCACTTGGCCTCGCAGCTATCTTACTGCCATCGGCCGTATGAAAGATGAGTACGTTCGACTTCGGCAGGTCTAAATCCATCCGCTGTCCGTCGCTTCCTACTGCCGAACGTATATCGTAATCTTCAACCCGTACTACCCGACTGCCATCCAGTTCTTTTGGCGGATTGGCTCTAAGCGATTTCATCATCTTCGAAATCTCTTCAGCCCCCTTCTTACCTTTCTTCACCAGAGACACCAGAGCTTCCTTATAGTATCCGTACTCGGCGTAAATAGCACTTAAATACTGAAATATGCTACTGCCTTCATATTTTTTTGTCGCTGCGATCTCACAGGCCAGTAAGGTAGCAGTCACTGCATCCTTATCCCGAACGAAATCTCCCACCATATAGCCGAAACTCTCTTCTCCTCCTCCAATCAACTCCAATTCCGGATGATCCTTTATCATCTTCGCAATCCATTTAAATCCGGTTAGCCCTTCCATATATTCTACTCCAAACCGCTCGCTGATTTTCTTTACCAGCGGGGTAGATACTATAGTAGATGCAACAAATTGCTTTCCGTTGAGTTTATTTTCTTTTTTCCGGTGGCTTAGCAGAAAATGAGTCATAACCACCATGGCCTGGTTACCGCTCAAAATGGTTATTTTTCCTGAACTGTCCCGTACCGCGATCCCGAGCCTATCCGAATCGGGGTCAGTACCAATTACGATGTCTGCCTGCTCTCTGTCGGCCTGTTCAATAGCCAATTTCAGGGCTTCCGGTTCCTCGGGATTGGGCGATTTTACCGTAGGAAAGTTCCCATCCGGCTTGGCCTGTTCTTCCACTAAACTTACATTTTTATAACCGGCCGTTTCCAGCACATCGGGGATAAGGGTGATGGACGTTCCATGCAGGGAGGTAAAAACGATCTTAAGATCATCCTTTGCCTGCTGAGAGGTATGGAAACTACCATTCCTAACCGAGGCTTCTATAAATTTTTTATCGATCTCGCTTCCAATGGACTTTATAAGTTCTTCCTTTGGCTCGATCTTAATATGGGCGTATTCAAGCGCGTTGATCTCGGCAATGATCTCCTTGTCCTGTGGAGGGACCAGCTGTCCGCCATCCTGCCAGTAGACCTTATAACCGTTATACTCGGGTGGGTTATGAGAGGCAGTTAGAACGATTCCGCAGTGACAGCCCAGCTCTTTTACTGCAAAGGACAACTCGGGGGTAGGGCGCAGGTCTTCAAAGAGGTACACCTCTATATCGTTTGCTGAAAATACATTGGCAACCACCTTCGCAAGTTCTTTGCTGTTGTGTCTGCAATCGTAAGCGATAGCCGCTTTAATCTGTTCCCCGCCGAATTGTTTGTGCAGGTAGTTGGAAAGGCCCTGAGTGTTCTTTCCAAGGGTATATTTGTTGATCCGGTTATCACCCACCCCCATAATACCGCGCATGCCCCCGGTTCCAAACTCGAGATTCTTGTAAAAACTGTCCTCAAGCCCTTCGGGGTCGTAGGCAATCATTTCCTTGATGCTGTGCTGGGTATCTATATCGAAAACAGGCGTAAGCCATTGGTTTACTCGTTCCAGGATTTTCGGGTCAACGTAGATCATGCGATAAAATTAGGTAAGCCGGATAATTTAGCTGCAAAAATAACGAATCTTGTTCGGACTAGTTTAAGTTTATCGCTTCTTTAATAATGTAGTTCCGACTGTTCTTTTTGCTTCTCAGGATGAGTTCTCCCAGGAATCCTGCTACAAACAACTGTGTACCCAGGATCATAGCAGTGAGTGCGATATAGAATTGAGGTCGGGCGGTAATAAGTCGGCCCCCCGGGTTTATAAAGAGTTTATCGATTCCGAGGTAAAGGGCAAAACAAAACCCGATAAAGAGCATTATTGCTCCCCAGGCCCCAAACAGGTGCATGGGCCTTTTCCCGAAGCGGGAGAGGAAGGAGATGGTAATCAGGTCCAGGAAGCCGCGAATAAATCGTTCCATCCCAAATTTGGTAGTACCGTATTTTCTAGCCTGGTGTTGTACGATCTTTTCACCAATCTTGCTGAACCCGGCATTCTTCGCCAATACAGGGATATAGCGGTGCATTTCGCCGGTTACTTCTATGGTTTTGATCACTTCATTGCTGTAAGCTTTCAGGCCGCAGTTAAAATCGTGCAGTTTTACGCCTGAGGTCCTTCGTGCGGCAAAATTGAAGATTTTGGAAGGAAGGTTTTTCCCGATAACCGAGTCGAACCGTTTCTTTTTCCAACCTGAAACAAGCTGGTAACCGTCTTTCATGATCATTTTGTACAATTCGGGGATCTCTTCAGGGTTATCCTGTAGGTCGGCATCCATGGTAATTACCACATTTCCCCGGGCGATCGCAAAGCCGGCATGCAGGGCCTGGGATTTC
Organism: Pukyongia sp.; assembly: GCA_030148705.1. Lineage (GTDB taxonomy): Bacteria > Bacteroidota > Bacteroidia > Flavobacteriales > Flavobacteriaceae > Pukyongia. The sequence continues at coordinate 56,947 of JASBSY010000003.1, read as the reverse complement.
CCGAAATTCTTCAAAAATCTTATTCCTTTAACCTCCTTGTGTGCTGCCGACAGCCCTTCGATAATCTTCCAGGAATCGTCGGTACTTCCATCGTCTATAAAGATAAGCTCGTATAAAAAACCATTGGATTGCATAACGTCTGCAATCCAATGATAGAGTTCATTCAGCGATTCTTCTTCGTTGAGAAGTGGAATAACGATGGAAATATTCATTAAAAATAGTTCTTAGTGTTCCGGTCTGTTTTGCTTCATAATCAATCCCGCGATAAGAGAGATGATAAACCCCCAAAAAAGTGAAATAATGATTACCATAGCCGACATTATCCACGGTTTGGTAAACATGGCTTGTATTTTTGAAGTCTGATCAATCTCCTCTTGAGTTATATTAGGCTTACCTTCAATCATTTGATCCATTCTGAACTCCATTAAATCTGATATATAGGTAGGTTCTACTAATGCAGCAAAAATGTAGAAATAGATCGCATAAATAATTCCAGAAATAACTGCAGCACCCATTCCCACTTTTAATGCTTCGGATAAACTCATAAAACCACCATTCTCTTTTTTAAATGCTTTTAATGCATAAACGAATAGAATTACTGAGATTATAAATCCAATAAGAGATAAGTACCAGGGCTGATCGATATGATTATTGGTAATTACTGATATTACATGAAGCAGTATAGAAGCCAGCACTAAATATATACCATAATTCAATGCAATTTTTTTAACAGATGCGGTTGGTGTGTCCATAGTTGAAAAGTTTTTTAGCCGCCTGAGTAGACGGGGAGTTTTGGTTTGTTAGTTAACAAATATAGTAAATCGTTACATTCCGAATGTTTTATTGAGATAGTAAAAAAATGTTACTTTACTATTGTTCATTTATTAATATTGATTAAATTTGCACTCTCAAAAATCGAGAGAAACCGAAAACAGTACGAAGATGAAAAAAGGGATCCATCCTGAAAATTACAGACTAGTAGCCTTCAAAGACATGTCTAACGACGATGTTTTTATTACCAAGTCTACGGCCCATACCAAGGAAACTATCGAGGTTGATGGCGTTGAGTACCCGTTGGTTAAAATGGAGATCTCCAGATCATCACACCCATTCTATACCGGAAAGGCAAAACTTATCGATACGGCCGGTCGAATCGACAAATTCAAGAACAAATACAAGAAATTCAGCAAAGACGCTGTTAAGGAAGAAGAGTAGTCTTTTTCTTCACGATATTTAAAAGCCTTCGATGTTCGAAGGCTTTTTTTATTTAGCTTTGAAGCAAGACGTCAAAATTCACAGCATGAATTATATCCTTTTCGACGGTGCAGTTCGCGACCAGCTGCTGCCATTTACCTTTACCAGACCTGTGGCCGACCTGCGAATCGGGATACTCACCATACGCGAAAAATGGGAGAAACACCTCGGTTTTACAACGACTACAGTTACGGAAGACTATCTTTCGCAACGCTGGCCTATGGTCGAACTGGAAGCCAACGTACTTATTAATGCTTCTTTTATTCCTTCTGAAGCGCTGGTGGACCTAATTACAAATTTAAAGGAAAACCAGGCAATCTTCTACAAGGATGAAGCCGTGGCCTTTTACTCGGTTGAAGACCAGGAAGTGGATTTCGATGCGTACGATATCATCGAGTACCCCGATGATGATGTGCTTAGAGTAGAATATTGCTGGGATCTCTTTTCAAAGAACCATGAAGCCATTGCGAGGGATTTTGAACTGCTCACAAAAGGCCGTAAATCCCAACCCCTCCCTAAAGGAGTGGTTGCGATGAATCCGGACAATATCTTTATTGAAGAAGGGGCTAAATTGCTGCACTGTTCGCTCAATGCGGACGAGGGTCCTATCTATATCGGCCGGGATGCCGAGATCATGGAAGGATCGGTAATACGCGGTCCTTTTGCGCTCTGCGATCACGCCACGGTAAAAATGGCCGGCAAGATCTACGGAGGAACCACCGTTGGCCCGTATTGTAAGATAGGAGGAGAGGTAAACAATTCCATTCTTTTCGGTTATTCGAATAAGGGGCATGACGGTTTCCTCGGAAATTCGGTATTGGGGGAGTGGTGCAATATAGGCGCCGATACAAATACCTCCAACCTAAAGAACAACTATACCGAAGTGCGGCTGTGGGACTATAACTCCGAACGTTTTGCAAACACCGGCCTGCAGTTTTGCGGCCTGATGATGGGCGATCACAGCAAATGTGGGATCAATACCATGTTCAACACAGGCACCGTAGTGGGCGTTAGCGCAAATATCTTCGGAAGTGGCTTTCCACGGAATTTTATTCCCAGTTTCAGCTGGGGCGGCCATGGAGGCGTAACTACCTATAATACCGATAAGGCCTTCGAAACGGCTAAAGCGATGATGGAACGCCGCGGGATCGACTTTTCGGAAGAAGATTCCGAAATTCTGCAGCACGTCTTCGAATTGACAGCTAAATTCCGCAGAAATTAGTCTTTGCTGAAATTTATGCGGCAAACCTTGGCCCAAATTCAATAATAATCGCATTTTTGTCGAAACCAAAGTCCCGAATTCCGATGAAACGATTCGCATTATTATTACTCCTGTTAATCACATTCAACCAGACCAATGCACAGATGCAGGACCTGTTTTCCATGGCAGGTGGTACGCTAACCTTCTTCAATCCTATTTTCGAACAGGACAAATCAATTTACGGATACCTGGCGATTTACGACCTGGGCAACGAAAATGAAAACGAAAAGAAATTCGAATACGTCATCCTCGATACCCGACTGATAAAAGTAGCCAATGGCGAGTTTATGGCTCCTGAGTATAAAAAGATCGAAAGCAGGTTCTATTCGCTGGAAAAGATAAAAGACAGACTGCTTATAAGCCGGTTGTACCTTTCTTATAAGAAGTCGTATGTGGCCTTTACCTCTCATACCGAGATCGACCTGAAAACCAACACCCCGTCCAAAACCTTTTACCTGCAAGAGGGGGAATTTATCGAAGGCTATCGCAAAGCCGACGAGCTGCTAAAACGGCAGAAACGCTACAAAAACCTAGATCTGCTGTACGGGATAGATGATGATTACCTTTCCTTTCAGATGTCGAAAGACAAGAAGAGCAGGGGAGACATAAACAGCATTGCCATCTATGGGCTGGACAAGAACCTGAAATGGGAGCAAAGTTATGTGGATGAGGAGAATAAGAAATCAGGCAGATACCTTGAGCATTCTATCGTTTATACAGACGAGGAGACTCTGGTGGTCCTGGAATCGGACAAGTACGACAAGATCTTCCATGTGCACAATCCTGAAACCGGGGAAGAACTTTTTAGATATATTCTCGAGACAAGGGAATCCGATTACAATTATTCGTATACCATCAAACGTATTGAAGACGAACTGGTGCTTACCGGTAAGATAAGCGATTACAGCAGTTCGGGATATAGTTTTGAATCGGCAAAAGGCCTGTTTAAGATAGTGCTGGGTGTGGACGGGACTGAGAAAATGCGAAAGTTCTTTCTTTGGGAAGAAGCGTCCGACTATCTCGAGATCAAGGAAAACGGGAAACTTGAGAAAGGCTACCGCTTACTGGCCCAGGATTATTTTATTTTCGATGACGGCCGTATTACCTTCCTCGCTGAAAAATTCAAGGACAATTACAACCTGCTGATGGGGATGAATGTTCCCAAGGCGACCGATTTCGTGCTCATGCAGTTCGATGCCGATTTCAGTTTACGCAATGTGGAGACCATTTTGAAGGACAAGTCGAAGTATTATATTTCAGATTACCTGTTCTCACAAGGGATCAATGACGGGAAAGACGTGGTTTTCTTCTATCAGGATTACCAGAAAGAATCGGCCACCAATAAACGCAACTGGGTACTGGGAATCGTAAAGATCATTGATGGTAAGATAAATTATGAGCGAATTCCAATGTCTTCCGAAGACTTTACCATCGACCCCTATATCGCTAAGGAAGGATACATCTTATTGCGGGAATACAACAGAAAATCGAATCACAACCAGATAAGGCTGGAACGGCTAAACCTTTAAGTTACCCGTTTTCAGAGTAATATTCCCCGATTGCCTTCAATTCCTCAAGCCTGAGGTTCCAGATAAATGAAAGGAATTGCCGATAGCTGGCATCTTCGATCTCAGGGTTGAGATGCTCGACGTATTTGTTAAGCCGGTATCCTTTTTTAGCCTCGTATAATTTGCTGAAGTTTTTACCCAGCCAGGCTTTAAGCCAGCTGCTCTCGGGGTTGTTCTTAAGGCGGGCCAGAGTAATATATATACTTCGGCCGTATTCTTCCGCATTATAATAATTGTGAATCACTTCCTGCCGGGCAAGGTTCTTTAGATCGTGATAAACCGTGGTGGTGTCGCTGTTGGTGGTATATTGTTCAACCGAATTTAGGATCTCAAAATCCTTTTTTAGTTTTTCTATCCTGTTTACCATCTCGGGATGCGATTTAATAGAGTCTTCATTGATTCGGCTTTCGTAAAAGTCGTAATTATACCGGGAATAATCTTCCATTTCCATCCAGGAATCCTTAAAGGCTTGTTCGGGCAAATCGAACAATCTCCTGTAGTCTGCCACTTCTATTGCGATGTTCGGCAGGCTGTCGAAATCCTTCAGAAAATACATGGCATTTACAAATTCGGTGCGCTGCGAAGATATTTTCCTGAATAAGGTATATCCAATCGAATCGGCCTGTTGTTCTGCCGCACGTCTGCTTGCTCCCTGGCTATACAGTATGTTCTTGAGGATCCCAAAGGCCTGTTGATTTTGCTTTTTCTTTTCCTTTGCAATGGTTTTTACCTCTCCGCGAAGGGATCGGGACACACTGAGTTCTGCTTTTTTCAAGGCGCTGTTTTCCGGGTGTCTCAATATGTAATGCCCAAGCTCGTGGCAAATTACCGATAACAACTGATCTTCATTACTGAAGTAGCGGAATAAACCAATATTCAACACTATGGTCCCTCCCGGCAGACAGAAAGCATTAGGAGTGTTCGACCTGGACAACAATAACCTAAAATCGGTTGCGCCATCCCCGGCGAGTTGCTCTTTTATCCTGCTTGAAAGATCTCTGAGGTAGTCGGTATAGCGGGTATCGAAAATAAACTCTCCCTCGTCGATCATACGGTAGAATTCCTTCTGGGACATTTCGTGTATATCTGTTAGCTCCCTGCGAAGTTTAGAGCGGTACTCTTTTTTTATATTATCGTTGAATCCTTCAAACTCTAGCTGATATAATTCTTTCAGGGCTGCGCGTTGTGAAAACGAGGTAGTATCAATGGGCATCAGTTCCTGGGCGGCCAGTATCGGACTGATAAACAAAAACAGAAGCAGGAACTTTTTCATAGGGCTTAAGGATGGAATTCGCTACAAAAATAAGAATGTTCGGCAGCCGGGCAAATTGTTAAACTGCTTTAACAACATGCTCAATCCCCACTTATGCTTAATATGAGTTTTATTTGGACTTCTTAACGTGTTTTAAAACAAGGAAATTTTGCGGGTTTATCCCCAGTCCGCTTACGTCCTTGTTCACAAATCGCACTGCCATATCGTAAAATAACGGCACAACCGGGGCTTCGTCAATGATGATGGAATCCATTTTAGTGTACAGTTCTTTACGCCGTTCTATGTCCGATATGCGCGAAGCTTCCGTGTACAAGCTATCGAACACCTTATTCTTAAAATGGGTGTAGTTAGGCCCGTTTGGCGTAAAATTGGGGCTGTAGAACAGTGAGAGATAATTTTCAGCATCCGGATAATCGGCTATCCAGCTGGCACGGAATATATCCAGTTCGCCACTGCTTTTCATCTGACGCAGCGTAGAAGGAGGCATTACATCAACTTCTACGTCTATCCCTATCTTTTCCAACTCCCGTTGAATGTATTCGCATATATCCAGGTACTGACTATTCGTGCCGATAGTGATCTGGGGTTTCGAATCTCCCGTTTCCAATTTATACTGCTCCACCAGAGCCCTGGCCTTTTCGGGCTGATAGGTATAACCGTCTATGCTGTTGAAGCCCGGCAGGCCCTTTGGGATAAAGCCGTGCACGGCCGGAATCCCCATGCCGTTTCTAAGGTAGATCACCATTTTCTCCCTGTCGAAACCGTAGTTAATTGCTTGTCGGAGTGCTTTCGACTGGATTTCCGGTGTATCGGCACCCATAAAAATCCCCAGGTATTCGGTATTGAGATAGGGGGTTGTTATTAGATTTACTTCGTCTTTATATGCCGGTTGAAGCCTGCCTGTGGTGGTAATGATCTCATCCTTGTAGGAGTTATCGAGGCCGGAAATAAAATCGATCTTGCCCTGGGTAAACTGAAGGAATTCACTTTGTTTATCGGGCAGGAAGGTGATGGATACGGCTTCGAGGTAAGGCAGTTGCTGTCCCCGGGAGTCGGTTTCGAAATACAGTGGGTTCCTTCGCAGCACCAGCTTTACGTTTTCCTCCCAGAGTTTAAACCGGAAGGGGCCTGTGCCCACGGGGTTTCTTCTGAATTCGGAACCATAGTATTCCACGGCTTCCTTCGGAACTACAGAAAAATAGCGCATCCCCAGCATCCCCAGGAAGGGTGGAAAGGGGCTTTTCAGCATAATCTTAAAAACGGAATCGTTCTCGGCGGCGTACATTTCAACGTTATTCATTACCCAGCTCCCGGGAGATGCTACCTCCGGATCCGTAAGGCGGTCGAAGCTATACTCGAAATCATAGGCGGTTACCTTTCGGGTCTCTTGCTCCCCGAAGGCCTTATCCTTATGAAAGAAAACATCGTTGCGCAGTGTGAAATAAAAGGTGCAGCTACTATCGACGATCCGCCATGATTTGGCAATATCAGGCTGTATCTTGAGGGAATCGTCCAGTTGTACAAGTCCGTTATATAACTGATTTGTGGGCCAAATGATCTGTGGATTTCTGGCGAAGGCAGGGTCGAGGGTTGCAATATTACTGTGTTCGTTGTAGCGGAAGACGAGGTGGTCGCGGGTGGCATCGTTATTTACGCTACATGAAACAATTATAACCGAGATTAGAAATAGCAAAGGCCAAAAGCCCAAAGTCGAAAGCCGGAAGTTCATATTATTTAATATTACGTTTAAAGGCCACCATCATGTTCATCAAGTGATACGACTTAGAATACAGTTCCTCGAAAGTTGACTCTGTGATATAGGATCTGTTTTTTGCTTTGTGAATGCAAGTTACAACTTCGGCCAGCGAACGAATAGCATATCCTATAAATTTTCGATATTCCGGATTTGATTGTAAAATTGAACCTTCGGAAATATTCAAAGCTATGGAATCTGCCGCTCTTCGCATTTGGGTGGCGAGGTTATATCGTTCAATTCCCGGGAAATTGTTACAAAGGAAATTCACTTCTTCCCCAAACAGCATTGCACGTTGCCAGATTAACAGTTTTTCAAATTTAAAATACATAGAAATACAGTTTTCAGGAGCTAGCAACTACTATTTCAAAATTAGCATAATTTCTTTCTATACGTTCTAGTATCTGATCAATGAATTCACTTTTTCTCCTTTCGACTCCCCCTGTCCGCCGTAGCTCTTGAGCGAAGGCGGAGACTTCCGGCTTTCGACTTCCGGCTTCCGGCTCCCGACTTCCGACTTCCGGCTTCCGGCTCCCGACTTCCCTCCTCACCAAAACCACTTCTCGATACTAATTTGAAGTAGCTCCCGCACTTCAAATTCACTCGAAGTGACATTTTGCTTCTTCTTTTTTGTATTGCCTTTTAATTTATCTAATTAACTTTCTTTTACTGGTCTAAAAGAAAGTTACAAAGAAAAGGACCTTTTTCTTTTTCAGAGGCATTTTCATTGCTTCTGCCGCGCAATGAAACCGTATTTATTTTGCTAAATTCTCTACAGGGATTCGCGAATTCTTAACGCAAAATAAATACCTATGCTGGCCGAAAAAGGGGGATAATGATGTATTCACGGTTTTTATTACATCCGGTTTTGACCAAGAGACTTCAGACTTCAGACTTTAGGCTTCCGGCTTCCGACTTCCTTCCCGGTGATTTCGATACACTTCCGCTATGCGGAACCACTCAATCACCTAAGTTAGAGCTAACAGTTCACCGCTCACGCTTCACCAATCTCGGCTTCCCCAGTCCGCCGTAGCATTTGCGAAGGCGGAGACTCTCGGCTTTCGACTTCCGACTTCCGACTTCCGACTTCCGGCTTCCGGCTTCCGGCATCCCTTCCCGGTGATTTCGATACACTTCCGCCCTGCGGAACCACTCAATCACCTGGGTTAGTGCTAACAGTTTACCGCTCACGCATCACGCTTCACGCTTGACTCTTCACCCTTCACCAAAACCACTTCTCGATACTAATATGAAGTAGCTCCCGCACTTCAAATTCACTCGAAGTGACAACTTCCGGCTTCCGGCTTCCGGCTTCCGACTTCTTTCGCGGTGATTTCGATACACTTCCGCCCTGCGGAACCACTCAATCACCTGAGTTATAGCTAACAGTTCACCGCTCACGCATCACGCTTGACTCTTCACCCTTCACCAAAACCACTTCTCGATACTAATTTGAAGTAGCTCCCGCACTTCAAATTCACTCGAAGAGACAGCTTCAGGCTTCCGGCTTCCGGCTTCCGATTTCCGACTTCCGACTTCCGGCTCATATAAATAATACTTTGTATTTTTGCACTCATTTCGAAGCTTACTATGAAGAAAAAGGTCGCATTTTATACGCTGGGGTGTAAACTGAATTTCAGTGAAACATCCACCATTGCTCGTGGGTTTACTGCCGAGGGCTTCGACAGGGTTGATTTCAATGAGGTGGCAGATATCTATGTAATTAATACCTGTAGTGTTACCGAAAACGCCGATAAGCGATTTAAAACGATTGTAAAACAGGCACTTTCAGTAAATCCGAAGGCATTTGTAGCTGCTGTTGGCTGTTATGCCCAGTTAAAACCTCAGGAACTGGCCGATGTGAACGGGGTAGACCTGGTACTTGGTGCTACCGAGAAATTCAAGATCACCGATTATATCAATGACCTTAGCAAGAACGATATGGGGGAGGTTCACTCCTGTGAAATAGCCGAGGCCGACTTTTACGTAGGTTCCTATTCCATAGGAGACCGAACCAGGGCTTTTTTAAAGGTACAGGACGGCTGCGATTACAAATGTACCTACTGCACCATTCCGTTAGCGAGGGGCATAAGCAGGAGTGATACGTTGGGGAATGTACTTCAGAATGCCGCCGATATTTCAGCAAAAGGAATCAAGGAGATCGTACTAACAGGAGTAAATATTGGCGATTACGGCAAAGGCGAGTTTGGCAATAAGAAGCACCAGCACACTTTTTTCGAACTTTGTGAAGCTCTTGATGAGGTAGAAGGGATCGAAAGACTTCGAATTTCCTCTATAGAACCAAACTTGCTGAAAAATGAAACCATAGAATTTGTGGCCGAATCCGACAGTTTTGTGCCGCATTTTCACATCCCGCTTCAAAGTGGCAGCAATGAGATCTTGAAGCTAATGCGCCGTCGGTATATGCGGGAACTCTATGCAGACAGGGTGAAAAGAATAAGGGAGGTGATGCCTCATGCCTGTATTGGGGTAGATGTAATAGTTGGATTTCCGGGAGAGACCGACGAGCATTTTTTAGAGACCTACCACTTTCTCAATGAACTGGATATTTCCTATCTACATGTTTTCACCTATTCGGAAAGAGATAATACTCCTGCCGCAACTATGTCGGCAGTGGTTCCTAAATCAATTCGCCATAAACGCAGTAAGATGTTAAGAGGGTTGTCGGTTAAGAAACGTAGGGCTTTTTATGAAAAGCAACTTGGTACTACGCGAACGGTGTTGTTTGAAGGTGAAAACAAGCAGGGCTATATTCACGGCTTCACCGAAAATTATGTAAAAGTCAAGGCTCCCTGGGATCCCGAACTGGTGAATACATTACATCAGGTATGTCTCAAAGAAATTGATGCCGACGGCCTGGTGCGTTTCGAATTTGAAGACGCTGCTATCGCCCACGGAAGTGTGTCGGCTTAGATACTAATCCCTACCGGTAACAGGTCGCGATACTTGCGACGATTCTTTCTCATAAATCCTGCAATCTCGGGACTGGTTGGCACCAGGCTGATGCCTCGTTCCCGGACTTCTTCGAAGACCGCTTTAATAAAGATATCCCTGAATCCCTGGTCTTCCATGTCTTCAGGCATATCGTATTTGGTGAGAAAGATCTTCCGATCCTGTAATGCATACTCGATTCGGGCCATATTATCGCCTACTTCGAGTTCAAACTGTCTTAAAAATTCATTGTCGGTAATTTCAACATCTTCTATCATAGGAAATAAATTTTAGTTCATCGGCACTTCAATTAGCAATAACTTACTGTTCTTACCGACTTTGAAAGTAATACTCTCGGTATCCCAGATGCCAATTGCATCTCTTCTGTTAAGTGTTTCGTTATCAACAATAACGGTGCCATCAATAATGAAGAGATATATGCCGTGTGAAGGGTCATGTAGCTTATACGTGGTTTCTTTTTGTTCTGAAAATTCTCCGAGGTTGAACCAGCATTGCTGGTGAACCCACAGATCGCCGTTAGAAGCTTCCGATTTGGGCTTCACAACAGCACTTAATTGGTTTGGTTTAAGCAAGGGGGCGATCTTATTCTGATCGTACCTGGGCTCCACATTTTCTGTTTCCGGCAACACCCAAATCTGGAACAGCTTTAGTGCTTCGTTCGGGTTCGCGTTAATCTCACTGTGTTCCACACCGCTGCCTGCACTCATAACCTGGATATCTCCTGCTCCTACAACTCCTTCATTTCCCATAGAATCCCGGTGTTTTAATGCGCCTTGCTGAGGGATGGTGATAATTTCCATATTCCGGTGGGGGTGTTTGCCAAACCCCATGGCCGGGGCGATTATGTCGTCATTGAGAACCCTGAGTTTTCCGAATTGGAGTCTATTAGGGTCGAAATAATTGGCAAAACTAAAAGAATACCTCGCCTGTAACCAGCCGGCGTTCATGCTTCCGCGTGTTGCTTCAGGATGTAAAATCTTTTTCATTGGGCCCCGGATAGAAAATGATAATTCTATCTTTGCTTACAAAGTTACGAAAAACGGCTGCCAAATCCATTAGTAAGTTGTAAAACCACTATGTCCGAAACCAAAATCCATGTTTACTTCGTACCGGGGCTGGCCGCAGGTAAGGAAATATTTAAGAATATCCGTCTCCCGGAGGATCGTTTTTCTGTTCATTACCTCGATTGGATTATTCCCGAAAAGAAAGAACCCATAGCCGCCTATGCCAGGCGTATGGCAGAATTCGTCACCGAACCCCAGGCCATACTGGCCGGCGTTTCTTTCGGGGGGGTGGTGGCCCAGGAAATGGCGCCTTTTTTAAATCTGCGTAAACTTATCATCATTTCAAGCGTAAAAGCTACTTCGGAAATGCCTTTTCGGCTGAAGTTCGCCAGAAAAACAGGCCTATACCGGCTCATCCCAACACGCCTGATGCTGAGTTCGGACGACCTCACAAAATTTGCCATCGGGCCCCGGTCTAAAAAAAGACTGCAATTGTACCAGGCTTTCCTCAATATTCGCGATCACCGCTATCTCAACTGGGCAATTAGGAATATGGTGTGCTGGAATCGAAAAACCCCCGACGAGGACGTGGTGCATATCCACGGGGACAGCGATATAATCTTCCCTATTAAACACATTGAGAACTGTAGAATAGTAGAAGGGGGGACCCATATCATGCTGCTTGATAAAGGTAGTAAGGTGTCTCGCAAAATAATTGAAGCTATTAACGATTAATTTTACCGAAAACTTTAGCGGGCGCTGTTGTTTTTTTATCTTTAAATAAAAAATTTACATCATGAGTATACTGTCTAAAATTGGGTTGGCTGCCATCTTATTAACGGTGAGCGGCCTTTGTGTGAATGCGGTGCAGGAGAGTCCGAAGCCGATGGAGACCAGTAGCGAGAAACTGGTAAATGATTATAATGTGTACGCCCTGCAGTTACCCGAAAGAATGGACTTCGCCGGGGAAGCTGTCCCACTAAATGAACCCGATATACGGGAGCGCATGGATAAAGAATTGCTTGTTAACACCTACTGGCAGTCCAATGGCCTTCTCATCATAAAAAGAGCTCATAAGTATTTTCCAATAATCGAACCGCTGCTGGCTAAATACGGATTGCCTGATGATTTTAAATATTTGGCCGTAGCCGAAAGCGGCCTGGAAAACAATAGTTCCCCTGCAGGGGCATCGGGTATCTGGCACTTTATGAAGGGTACCGGCCGGGAATACGACCTCGAGATAAACGACTATGTAGATGAACGCTACAACCTCGAAAAAGCCACGGAAGTTGCTGCGGAGTACCTCAAGAAATCCAAACAGCGTTTCGGCAGCTGGACTCTTGCTGCAGCGGCTTATAACGCGGGGAATGCAGGTATTCAGAACCAGATCGACCGGCAGAAAGCACCAAACAACTATTACGACCTGTTGTTAAACGATGAAACCAGTCGCTATGTATTCAGGATACTGGCCTTTAAAGAAATCCTTTCAAATCCACAGAAATACGGCTTCAACTTCAGAGAACAGGATCTGTATAAACCCGTTCCGACCTATAAAGTAAAAGTCGATACGGCCGTAACAGACTTTGCAGACTTTGCGAAGAAATTCGACATCAATTACAAGATCCTGAAATTACATAATCCCTGGTTGCGGGAAACCTATCTGAAGAACGCTTCCGGAAAGGAATATTATATCGAAATTCCTGAAAAAGGGTACTATAATCCTGCAGATTAAATGCGTATGAGCTTATTCCTTGTTTTAGTACTTATCGGGCTGCTTGCGGGTATGTTCAGTGGGTTTATGGGTGTAGGAGGCGGGGTGGTCATGATTCCGCTAATGATTTTATTGCTGGGCTACGATCAGCACCAGGCGCAAGGCATGAGTTTGGCTGTACTTGCCGTCCCTGTAACTTTTATCGCTGCCTATAACTATCACAGTGCCGGGCATCAGCTGGACTGGAAATACGCCCTGGTTATTGCTGTCTTTTTTGTGGTTGGAGGCTACTTTGGGTCCAAACTGGCCGTGATCCTGAATCAGAATGTGTTGAAGAAAATCTTTGCCCTTGTGCTGGTAGTAGCGGCGGTTAAATTATTCTTCTCGAAATAATCAATCGATTATCTGGTTGGGAGCGGAGGTAGAGTCTGTTTCTACCTGGAGTAAGACGGACAGGCTTCCCATAAAGGCCTGATAGTGCCGATTATAGGATTTGGTGAAATCTTTGGAATACGGATGCTGTACATTGCGACGAACATCCAGGACCTCCTTGGTATCTGAAATAAGAAAGGAGGTTGGAAAGCCCAAACTGTGTTTTAGCGATCGGATTGTGTGGTCGTTGGTGTTTTCCCGTTCATTAACGAATAGGATGCATATATTCCTGGAATACTTCTTTTTTAGCTTTCGAAGCTTCTTTTTTGGTCCCCAGAACAGTACCAGGAAATCTACCTGTTCCGAATATTCATCGGCAATGCTGTTTAAGGCGGGGATTTCACCGGGGCCGGTGGCCACCCACGAAGCCGAAGTAATCATAAAAATGGGTTTGTCGAACCTGTGTAGTTCGAAGCGTCTTCCGCTGGATTTTCGCACTTTGAAATTATCCAGATAGCTGCCATTTATAACGTGGGAAACTATCGAATCGAAGAGAAATTGTGCGCGTTCATAGTCCTTGTGAAGAATAGCAATCTTTGCTTTCTTTTTATACTCCCGAATGTTTTGCCCAACGACATCAGATAGCAGCTTGCGTTCCACAATCTCTTGAGAACACAAAAACCAGGGGAATACGAGAAGGAGGATGAGTAGTTTCTTCCTCATAAATGCAGGTTAGTTGACTAACGCAAAGGTAATTAGCTATTTGGATAATTACTAAGGATTATACTAATATTCCACTGTGGGATTAAAATCCGCTGAACGATTGAAGATAGTGGGAACTATGTAAATTATCTAAAGCCTTTGCCGCCGCGACCCCCGCGACCATAGGGTTGCCTGGGCATATTTCCGGCTCGTTTCATCTGCTGTTTCATCATTTTAATCTGATCGTCCAGCATATTCTGCTTATCGAGCTTTTTGGCTTCTGCCAGCAGCATTTCGGCTTCGCGTTTGCGATTCTTGGTCATTGCCACTCCGGCCAGGTTTAACTTAACCATAGCCATATCGGTACTCATGGATAAGCCCAGTTTTTCAGCTTTTCTGAAGTACTTTTCAGCTTCGTTCATATTGGTTTGGGCAACCATCAAGCCATTCAGGTAGTTGTAATACCCCTGCTGCTTGGTTACCAATGCGGCTTCCGGATTTTTAATCCTGTCCAGCCACTTCTTTGCACCTTCAAAATCCTGTTTTCTAAGCCTTAAGAAAGCCAGCAGTATCAATTCATTTTTAAAATAGAGAAAAACGAAGATAAGCCCCAGCAGAATTAGCATGATACCGTTTCCGATATTAGTTTCATAAAACTGCCAGATTGCAGCGGCAAGACAGAGTCCGGCCAGTATTAATTTGAAGATCTTATTGAACATTCTCTCGATTTAAAATGAGCTCACAAAGGTATAAAAAACAAACCGAAATATTTTAGCAGAAGGGTTTGTGAAAGTAAAAAATGATTGTATATTTGCACCCGACTTTGAGAATAGGTCAAAAACAAGGAAAATTTCAGAAGATTTAACCTAATTTACAATGAAAAGGACATTTCAGCCATCAAAGAGAAAAAGACGAAACAAGCACGGTTTTAGAGAGCGTATGGCTTCAGTAAACGGTAGAAAAGTATTGGCTGCCCGTAGAGCGAAAGGCAGAAAAAAACTTTCTGTTTCTTCTGAACCACGTCACAAAAAATAATGTTGATAAGTCATAAATAAAAAGGTGTTGTTAACTAAGCAACACCTTTTTTTTATACCCTGTCGCATCGTAAATTTAGCATTCTGAAATAAAAACGAATAAATGCCCAAAAACAACGCTTTAAAATCAGTACTTATTATTGGCTCAGGCCCCATCATCATTGGCCAGGCATGTGAATTTGATTACTCCGGATCCCAGTCGCTGCGATCCCTTCGGGAAGATGGAATTAAAACCATATTGATAAATTCGAATCCCGCCACCATCATGACTGATCCCGTCATGGCCGATCATGTGTACTTACTTCCGCTTACGACCAAATCCATTATCAAAATCCTTAAAGACCATCCCGAAATAGATGCAGTATTACCTACCATGGGAGGTCAGACAGCATTAAACCTCTGTATAGAGGCAGATGAAAAAGGAATTTGGGAGGATTTTGATGTCAAGATCATAGGAGTGGATATTGAAGCCATCAACATCACCGAGGATAGGGAGCAGTTTAAAAACCTGATGAAAAAGATCGATATTCCGGTTGCACCGGCAAAGATCGCCAACTCATTCCTGAAAGGGAAGGAGATCGCACAGGAGTTCGGTTTTCCGGTGGTGATTCGCCCCTCGTTTACGCTAGGGGGTACCGGGGCTTCTTTTGTGCATAACGAAGAGGAATTTGATGAATTGCTCACAAGAGGGCTTGAAGCCTCTCCTATACACGAGGTACTTATAGATAAAGCACTACTGGGTTGGAAGGAATACGAACTCGAATTACTAAGGGACAATAACGATAACGTAGTTATTATTTGTACCATCGAGAATATGGACCCCATGGGGATCCATACGGGCGATTCCATTACGGTGGCACCGGCTATGACTCTTAGCGATACCTGTTACCAGCGGATGCGGGACATGGCCATCAAGATGATGCGGAGCATAGGCGACTTTGCCGGGGGTTGTAATGTACAGTTCGCCGTAAGCCCTGATGAAAAAGAAGACATTATCGCCATTGAGATTAACCCCAGGGTGTCCAGATCCTCGGCGCTGGCCTCCAAGGCAACGGGTTACCCGATTGCAAAGATCGCAACCAAACTGGCCATTGGCTACCGTTTGGATGAACTGGACAACCAGATCACCAAATCAACTTCGGCCCTCTTCGAACCAACCCTGGATTATGTAATTGTAAAGATCCCGAGATGGAATTTCGATAAATTCGAAGGTTCCGAACGCACCCTTGGACTCCAGATGAAATCGGTAGGTGAAGTGATGGGAATAGGACGATCGTTCCAGGAAGCCCTGCACAAGGCAACACAGTCGCTCGAAATTAAACGAAACGGACTGGGAGCCGATGGCAAGAGCTATACCAACTACGACCAGATTATAGAAAAGCTAACCTATGCCAGCTGGGACAGGGTATTTGTAATTTACGATGCCATACAGATGGGAATTCCCCTGAGCAGGATACACGAGATCACCAAGATCGATATGTGGTTCCTCAAGCAATACGAAGAGCTTTACGCCCTTGAAAAAGAGATCTCCGGCTATACCCTGGATACCTTGCCGAGAGAACTGTTGCTGGAAGCTAAGCAAAAGGGGTATGGCGACCGCCAGATCGCCCATATGCTGAAATGTCTTGAAAGCCAGGTATACAAAAAAAGGGACGAATTGAACATTCAGCGAGTGTATAAACTGGTAGATACCTGTGCGGCAGAGTTCAAGGCCGAAACCCCATACTACTATTCCACCTTCGAAAATGAAATGAAAACTGCCGAAGGGGATCTTTATGCAGAGAACGACAGTGAAGTCTCCAACAAAAAGAAGGTCATTGTACTTGGTTCCGGTCCTAACAGGATAGGCCAGGGGATCGAATTCGACTATTGCTGCGTTCACGGGGTGTTGGCAGCCTCGGAAGTAGGCTATGAAACCATAATGATTAACTGTAACCCGGAGACGGTTTCCACCGATTTCGATGTAGCCGATAAGCTTTATTTCGAGCCGGTGTTCTGGGAACATATTTACGATATCATACGCCATGAAAAACCCGAGGGAGTAATCGTACAATTAGGCGGTCAGACTGCCCTAAAATTAGCCGAAAAACTGGATCGCTACGGGATTAAGATCATGGGAACCAGTTTCCAGGCGCTCGATCTTGCCGAGGACAGAGGTAGTTTTTCAGAACTGCTGAAAGAGAACGATATACCCTATCCCGAGTTTGGAACTGCCGAAACCACCGAAGAGGCTTTGGCCCTGGCAGATAAACTGGACTTCCCGCTATTGATCCGCCCTTCGTACGTCCTAGGCGGACAGGGAATGAAGATCGTTATCAACAAACAGGAACTGGAAGAGCATGTCGTGGATCTGTTACGGAAGATTCCAAATAACAAATTACTATTAGATCATTACCTGGACGGCGCCATCGAAGCCGAGGCAGATGCCATTTGCGACGGGGAAAACGTGTACATCATAGGGATCATGGAGCATATTGAACCCTGTGGAATACATTCGGGCGATTCGAATGCCACCTTGCCGCCTTTTAACCTGGGTGAATTCGTGATGCAGCAGATCAAGGATCATACTAAGAAGATTGCCCTGGCTCTCAACACGGTTGGCCTGATCAATATTCAGTTTGCCATCAAGGACGATATGGTGTATATCATAGAGGCCAATCCACGTGCCTCTCGGACGGTTCCCTTTATCGCCAAGGCATATGGTGAACCTTACGTGAATTACGCAGCCAAGATCATGCTTGGCGCCAAGGTTACCGATTTCGAATTCAATCCGAAACTCGAGGGCTATGCGATTAAACAACCTGTCTTCAGCTTTAATAAATTTCCTAATGTAAACAAGCAATTAGGACCCGAAATGAAAAGTACGGGGGAAAGCATCTTGTTTATCGACAACCTTAAAGACGATGCATTCTACGAATTGTATTCGCGCAGGAAAATGTACCTCACCAGATAAACTTAAATATACTTGTAAATACGCCCCGGTTCTCCGGGGTGTTTTATTTTAGGTAGGAATTTTTAATACTAAGTTGTTCAATTAGTAGACAACCAAAATATTAACCAAAAAAAAATTCCTATGAAAAATCTCTTCATTGCCTGTTTTTCTATTCTAACTTTTTCCTTAACCGCACAAACCACCTTCGATATCAATTGGACAGTGGGAGCCGGACCTGCCGACGTAACCCTGCAACAGGGCGATACAGTGCGATGGACCTGGGGTGACGGCCTTCAGCACAGCGTTACCAGCCTGCCCGGGGGAGCAGAATCCTTCGATAGCGGCCTGATGACCGGAATGGGAACTGAGTATTCGTTCACCTTCACGGTGGTAGGTAGCACAGATTATCAGTGTGATGTACACCCGGCTACCATGTTTGGAACGGTTACCACCGAAATGATACTGTCTGCTGAGGACCAATTCGTGCGAAACCTTCAATTATACCCAAACCCCGCAACTGATGTGCTGAATGTATTTTCCCTGTATCAATTAGATGAATTCAGCATTTACAGCATAACAGGAAGCCTCGTTCAAAATGGCGATATCAGTGGTAACTTCAATGAATTGAACATAGCGTCCCTTAACCCGGGCGTTTATTTTGTAAATCTTCGGTCGGGCGACCTTTCTCACACTGCCAGGATCGTAGTGGAAACAAAATAAGATGAAAAAACATTTGCTAATACCGCTTGGGGTATTGGTTCTTACCGTATTGGGGAATTGCTCATCCAGGGACCTGGATGATCTTCAACCCGTATCGGGGGATCCAATAGAGGACGATGTGACCTTTCAGGATGTAAGATTTGTCTTCGAAAATATTTGTACTCAATGTCATTCAAATCCACCGCAAAACGATGCCCCTATGCCGTTGGTCACCTACCTCGACGTTGTGGATGCGGTTGAGAACAGGGGCTTATTGGACAGAATCAGCAGGGCCGAAGGGGAGGCCGGTTTGATGCCATTCGGAGGACCAAGACTGCCGCAGGCAACCATCGATCTTATTTTCGAATGGAATAACGACGGACTATTGGAAAATTAATGCTGCTGTTATGAGACTCCTTATTATCGCATCAATAGTTTTATTCAACACTTTTGGGCTTACCGCACAGGGTAAATTCAGTACTAAGACTGGGAATATCACCTTCGAAGCTTCTGTGCCGTCATTCGAAGAGGTAAAAGCGGTAAACGGTGATGTAGGGGCTATTCTCAATACCGATACCGGAGAATTTGTCGCCCTGGCCCTCATAAAGGGATTCCGTTTTAAAGTGGCCTTAATGGAAGAACACTTCAATGAGAACTATATGGAATCCACCGAACATCCGAAAGCGGTTTTCAAGGGAAAGATGGACAATTTCAATCCGGACGTCCTCACTGAAAAGGTGATAAGAGTGCAGCTGCCCGGAACCATAACCATTCGTGGAATAAGTCAATCCAGGGTTATACCGGTTGGACTGTCAAAAGTTGATGGCAAGATTAAAATTACCGGCAGCTTTATGTTAAATCCGGAAGACTTTGATATTAAAATTCCTTCAATAGTTCGTAATAAGATTGCCGAAAGCGTTGACGTTTTTGTAGAATTTAACCTAAGGGGCGAATAATGAAAAAACGGACCGTCATAGTACTAGTATCCTTATTTGTAATCACCGTCATAGTAGGCTACAGCTATTTGTACAAAGACCATCGGGATATTTCCGAAGAGGAAGCTGTAGAGGTGCTCACAGCTGTAAGAATTTCAGAAAGGTTTACCAACGGGAATTCCAAATTGCTGTTAAACAATGTTGTAACAGTAAGTGGGGTAGTTACAGAAATCGAAGGGAACTCCCTGGTTCTGGACCAACTGGTGAGTTGCAGTTTTTCAGAACTACCCGAACTGAATTTACACGAAATCATAGTTGTAAAAGGCCGCTGCGTAGGTTATGATGAGCTGTTTGAACTGGTAAAACTCGATCAATGCCTGATCTTAAAATGACCTAAAGATGAAAAAAATATGGTTGCTTATTAGTCTGATGTTGCCCTTAATGCTCTGTGCTCAGGATGAACTTTTGAATGAACTGGAAGAAAGCTTAAGTACAGATACGGCTGTTAGAGCTGCTTTTAAAGGCTTGAAAGTGGTGAACTTCGAATCGACTAAGTTGGCTCATAAGAACAGCCTGGTATTTATCGTTTCACATAGATTCGGAACGGTTAAAAACGGTTTCGACGACTTTTTCGGCCTGGATGAAGCCGTTACACAACTGAAATTCATTTACGGTTTTACAGACTGGCTGAATGCGGGTATCGCCAGGAGTTCGTTTCAGAAAACCTATGGCGCACACCTGAAATACCGCATCTTGCAGCAGAATACAACCGGAAATCCAATTACCCTTGTGGGATATAATCTTCTAACAGTTAATACTGCCCTGGATGAAGATGGATTTGCCGATTTTAAATTTACCGATCGTCTTAGTTATACCTCGCAACTGATCGTTTCTCACAAAGCAAGTGAACGACTTACCGTTATGATTGCGCCAACGTATCTGCATGAGAATCTGGCCACACGCAGTTTTGTAATGCTCCCGGATGAAACCCTGCTGGAATTCGACGAGGAAAACGACCAGTTTGCTGTTGGGGTGGGAGGTCGCTATAAACTTACTAAACGATGGAGCGTGAATGTAGATTACGGCATTCACCTGAACCGAAATAAGAATTCGGTATACAATGATCCCTTATCAATAGGAGTGGACCTGGAGACAGGCGGCCATGTCTTTCAAATGCATTTTACCAATGCACAACCCATGTTCGAAAACGGCTTTATCTCCCAGGGAAGCGGAGATTGGGGTGAGGGCGATTTTTACTTCGGATTTAACCTAAGTCGAATCTTTTAACAGGGACTTCTACTTGTTCAATTTAAGCTGAATGCGGTACTCGGATAGTTCGTCCAGGTAGTCTTCTTTTCTGAATTCGGAAGCCGTAAACTCAATCTTTCGCTGTTGTTTAAGTTTCATGCTGGCTGCGCCTTTAACGAATCGCCTCAAGGCAGTTTCCGAATCGATGATCAGGCCCGGAACTTTTACGCTTTTCCCGTTGTCATCCTTGGCAACCATGGTAAAATAGGAAGAATTACAATGCTTCTTAACGCCGGTTCGAACATTTTCGGCTTCTACCCGAATGCCTATAATCATTGAAGTATTACCAACATAATTCACCGAGGCCTTCATAACCACCAGTTCGCCAACCTCGATAGGAATCTTGAAATCAACCGTATCAACCGAAGCAGTAACGCAGTAATTCTCACTGTGTTTGGAAGCACAGGCAAAGGCAATCTGGTCCATCAGAGAAAGCATATAGCCTCCGTGAATCTTTCCGTTAAAATTTGTATTGGACGGCAACATTAGCTGGGAGAATGTTACCTCCGATGCGGCGATAGGTTTAAATTCTTCAGACATATCATTTGTGAAATTTCTTACTCTTCTTCTTCCTTTGCCCGATCCAGTAATTTTTGGTCCAGGTGTTTGGAGGTCTTGGCCCCCAGTTTCTTTAAGCGTTCAACCCGTGTGATCAGATTCCCTTTACCCGTTAGTTTCTTCATCGCGGTGGTATAGGTACCCTGCACGGTACCAATCTGCTTGCCAACCTTGATCAATTCGTCTGTTAGGTTGGTAAAGGAGTCGTACAATCTACCTGCCTGGGTGGCGATTTCCAGTGCATTTTGTTGCTGTTTTTCGTTGGTCCACATGCTGTCTATGGTACGGAGGGTAGCCAGCAGGGTGGAAGGTGTAACGATCACGATATTCTTTTCAAACGCCCAGTTATACAGGTTCGAATCGTTGTTAATAGCTATGGCAAAGGCCGGCTCTATGGGCACAAACAGCAGCACAAAATCCGGACTCTCTATTTTGTAAATATCCTGATAGTTCTTTGAGCTTAGCTGCTCGATATGTTTTTTTAATGAACTAACGTGCTCCTTAAGATGTAGTGGCCGTTGGCCTTCATCCTCTTCGTTGACAAAGCGCTCGTAAGCCACCAGAGAAACCTTGGAGTCGATTATCATTTTCTTACGGTCCGGCAGGTGCAGCACCACATCGGGCAGTATTCTTTTTCCATCATCGGTAGTATAACTGCTCTGCATAAAATATTCCCGATCCTTCTCCAGGCCGCTTTTTTCCAGCACCCGTTCCAGCACCAGTTCTCCCCAATTCCCCTGTATCTTACTGTCCCCTTTAAGGGCTTTGGTGAGATTGGTAGCCTCTTTGCTCATTTGTTCGTTGAGCTCCTTTAGTCCGATGATTTGCTGCCGCAGCATGGCGTGCCGGTCTATACTTTCCTTATGGGTATCTTCTACCCGTTTTTCGAAGGTTTTTATTTTTTCTGAAAGCGGGTTCAGCAGCATTTCCAGGCTTTCCTTGTTTTGCTTGGTGAATTTGGTGGATTTTTCGTCCAGGATCTTATTGGCGAGATTTTCGAATTCCTTGGTGAATTTTTCCTGAAGCTTTTCAACTTCGGCCTTCTGTTCGCGGTTGCGCTCCTCCAGGTTCTGAAATTCGGCGTTTCGTTTTACCAGTTCCGAATTGAGGAAGTCCTTTTCCTTTCTTATTACTTCCCGTTCATTGAGGGCCTGTTCGAAGCGTTCGTTAAGCTTTTCTTCCTGAGCTTGTAACTGTGAAATTCGTTCGTTCAGTTGGGCTGTTTCACTTTTTTGCTTTAGACGCGCAAACATATTTCCTATAAAGGCACCGACAAGCATACAGAAAGCTGCAAGGATAAGAAAGATAAAGGTCTCGTTCATAAGGTAATTTCAGTAAAAGCGGGAGTCGATCGTGCAAATCAGTCCTTCAAATATAATTAATTCTTAATGGTAAACCGACCGTTTTCGGAATCAAAATATATGGTTTCTTTCGGAAACAATGCATCAAACCTACCGTCATTTATTAGTTCCTTAGCCGATCCTACATAGGTTTTTTCGACGTCCATCACAATCAGCTTGTCGCTTAACTGAATAGCGAGATCAATCTCATGAGACGAGAATAGAATGGTCTTGCCGGTTTCGGTAGTTAGCCGCTTCAGTAATTTCAGTACATATGCCCTGTGATAAAGGTCCAGGTGGGTGGTGGGTTCATCCAGTATAACAAGATCCGTGTCCTGGGCAAGAGCCCTGGCAATCACAACCCGCTGCAACTGCCCGTCGCTCAGTTCGTAACACTTACGTTCAGACAGGGTAGTACTCTCAGTAATTTCAAGCGCATGCCCGATTGCTTCCCTGTCTTTGTCGGTAAGCATACCAAACCCGTTGGTATACGGTTGGCGGCCAAGCGTTACCAGTTCACGAACTGTGAGATTTTTAGAGGCTGGAGGTTCGGTAAGGACAATGCTAAGCCTTGTTGCGAGTTCCATTGAAGTGTAATTCGCTATATCTTTTCCGTAGAGCCGCAGCTTACCACCTAGTGAGGGCTGCATTCCGCAGAGCGTGCGTAACAATGTTGATTTTCCTATACCGTTTGCACCCACCAGCCCTGTAAGCGTACCTTTTTCGAGCTCAAAACCAATTCCGGAAGCCACAGCATGTTGATGCCTTCTGTGGCGATAGCCAACAGTTAGGTCTGAAACCGAAAGTACCCTATGTTGCCTTTCTTCATCCATCAGAACAGTAATTTTCGTTTACGCACCAGCAACCAGATAACTACAGGAGCCCCGATAAGTGAGGTAATAGCGTTAATTGGCAGGGTATATTCGCTGTAGGGGAGTTGCGCAACGCTGTCGCAGATAAGCATCAAAAATGCACCCGACAAGATCACGGCCGGTAACAGCACAAAGTGATTTGAAGTTGTGAAGATCTGCCTGGCCAGGTGTGGTACCGCCAATCCGACAAAGGCGATGGGGCCTGCAAACGCTGTAATCCCACCGGCCAGCAGACTGGTGGCCAGTATAATGATAACAGTGGTGCGCTTAATGTGTAATCCCATACTACGTGCATAATTCTCACCCAGGAGCAGGGCGTTTAGCGATTTACAACTAATGAGCGCCAGCAACATCCCCAGTACACAACAGCTGCTCAGAATAAGTATTCCATACCAACTTTGATTTCCCAGGCTGCCAAACGACCAAAAGATGAATTGCTGCAGCTGTTCAGCACTGCTGAAATACGACAGCACAGCAACGACGGCTGCCGTGACACTGCCGAACATCAGTCCGATGATCAATATCGCCATACTGTCCTTTATTCTGAAGGTGACGGCGAGCACGGCCAATAGCACCAGGAAACTACCTGCAGCAGAAGCAAACACCAGGCTCCACTCACTTGTAAGGATTCCGGCCATAGCCCCCCCGAAAGCTCCTGCCCCCAATATCAATAAGGCAACCCCCAAACTGGCCCCGCTGCTAAGTCCCAGTACAAATGGCCCGGCTAGAGGATTTCGAAACAGGGTTTGCATGAGTAAACCCGAAACCGCCAGGCCACTACCGGCCAATACCGCTGTTAGAGCCTTGGGAAGTCGATAATCGATAATTATATATTCCCAGCTGGCTTTGGATGCTCCGTTCCCGGTAAGCGAAGCGAGAACTTCCGTAAAGGGAATACTCACAGACCCAAGGCTGATATTCATCACAAATACCACTAGAAGCAGCACGGATAATACCACAAACCAAAGTTTGAATGAGCGTTTCGATTCCATTATTCTACTTTGCTGAAAAAGTTAAACTCGTGTTCCGGGAGCAGCTCGGGATGCAGGATGGCTATGATATCTTTAAGCACCAGGTCCGGCCGGTTAGGTGCCAGCTCATAGTAGATCACGCCGCCGGTTTCCCCTTTGCGGGCAGTGAAGGTGTAGACCCTGTCTTGTTGCAAGGCATCGAACTCTCCGTAAACATTATGTGCCTCTTCAAACTGTTCTTTAGTAACAAATTGCCCCGGTCCGATCCAGAAATCGGCTTCTCTGGCTCTTTCCAGAACTGACTCCAGACTTAGTGACAAACTGCCCGTACCCGAAGTTTCCGACCATAGATAATTGCCTTTGGCATCTTCGATGAACCTGGCGGCCCAGCTGTTTCCCTGCGGCATATACCAAATATCCTTGTACATGGCACCGCTTAAAACAGTAGGTGCCCTGGGGGCAGTAGCCGCCAACTCTTTCGCCTGCAGATAGTCTTTTTCGATCTTTCCGAAAATGCTGTCGGCCATAGCTTGTTTTCCGAGGATGGCACCAAAGAATTTTATCCACTCTGCTTTACCCAGGGGGTGGGTCTCGGTCCAGTCGGAATTGTAGAGTACTGGAATTCCCGATTGTTCGATTGCGCTGATACTCTTATTGGCACCATCCACTGCAAAACTTACAACTGCATCTGGCGACAACTCAATAAGGACTTCAGTATTGATGGACTCGTTCTGCCCCAGTTCCTTAATTTTTTCTTCAGCTATCAGTGCTCTGGTTTTTGGCGATGATATGTAATCCAAATTGGGGAAACCCACTAGTTTTTCAGATTCATCCAACATGTCCAGGGACGGAATATGGGTAGTGGAAGTAACTACCAGGGTACTTACAGGGACATGGACTACCGCATCGAATTCGGATGTGTCAATTAGGGTGTTATCGTGAAGGTTTTTCGGGGCGTTTTTATTCAGAAGCAAATAAGAGAATGCTTTGTCGGCACCGGGCCAGGGATTGGTGATATGAAGTACACTGTAATGTTCATATCGTTCGATGGTAAAGCCTTCAGCATAACTAATTTCGGTTTCAGGAATCGGCTTTTTATCGATGGAAGCAGATTGAGGCCTGTCCTTACAGGCAAATAACAAGAGTGCTGAAATTAAATATACTGCGCTGCGCATGTTCAAAAATAACGGTTTTTAATTGTTAACGAACGCAAATAAAATCATATTTTCGTACCGAATTGTGGTGGAATATACAATACGAGTGTATTCCTTAAAAGGGAATCCGGTGAGACACCGGAGCTGTTCCCGCAACTGTAAGCCATCTGTTTTAAACAGATAAGGTCACTTCAAAACCACTGCCCGGAAAACGGGTGGGAAGGTAAGACCAAGGCGAGCCAGGAGACCTGCCGTGATTCATAACGATTGTCAAACTTTCGGGATAAGAGTTTGGGTCATTGCAATAGCTGATTCGCTAATTGCCGGACTTCGCAGATTTATTCTGCAACACTATTCCGTTTAAACCTGTTTAAATGAAAAAAGTATTCTTTTTCGCATTGCTGTGTAGCTATGGCAATGCGGTAATTTCTCAAAATTTACCAACGGAACAACAGCTCGACACTGTTGTAATCGATTCAAAAACGCCCTTACTCAATACCGAGAGTGGAAAAGTAGTGGTGAAGATCGGACCGGAAACAATAAAAATGAGCCAGGGCAGCAGTGTGGCTGAGCTTTTAAATGAGCAGGCAGGGATTGAAATTAACGGTGCCAGGAGTTACGACGGACAAAACCCCGGCTATTTCATTCGGGGCGGGAGCAACAGGCAGGTTGTGATTATGGTAGACGGGGTGCAGTTGAACGATGCCTCACAGATTGCCAACGATTACGACTTACGACTGCTTGATCTGAGTTCAATAGAATCCATTGAAGTTCTAAAAGGTGCCTCCAGTGTCCTCTATGGAAGTGGGGCTGCCACCGCAGTAATCAGCATTCGAACCAAAAAAGCCTCCAAAAAACCCTTTGGGGTGAACCTTGCTTCAACCCTGGGCACTAATAAAGCTTCGGGCGACAGCAATACTGCAATTGCCATGATCACTAATCGCGCTGCCTTCGATGGAAGCCTGGGACGGTTTTTCTATTCGGCTGAAATTTCAAATCGATATACCGACGGCCTTTCCGCCATAGCTCCTCCAGATGATGATACCCAGTTCGAGGCGGATACGTTTAACCGCTATGACGGTCGGGTAAACCTGGGAGTACAGCTTACCGAAAAGATTCGTTTTAGTCAGTTTTTCAGTTTTAACAAGTATAAGAGCGGATTCGATGATTTCAGTTATACGGATGCCGATCACAGAACCATTTCCGAACAATTTCGTTCAGGTGGTAATTTTGAATGGCAGTACGGTAAAGGCACCTATGTCTTTAACGATTCTTTTACCAGGATCGAGCGAGCGATCGAATCGGGCTTTCCGGCCCTGTACGATTCTCAGGCTTATTCTTTCGATACCTATCTGGATCATCGGATATCGGATAAGATAAGACTGTTATTGGGTTTAAACGGTAATTTCTCTAAGATGAATGCTTCCACAATTCCTTTTGGTGAAGATGATTTTGTGCAACAGGTAGATGATGAAACTGCCAGGTTTACGATTGTGGATCCCTATCTCAATGCAGTTTTTCTATCGGGATTTGGATTAAACCTCAATGCCGGTATACGGCTGAACATACACAGCGAGTACGACATGCACCTGGTCTATAATATCAATCCGTCCTATTCGGTTAAGTTGGGAGAAAATGCATTAAAATTGTTGACTTCTTATTCCACGGCTTATATTACTCCCTCCTTGTTCCAACTTTACGACCCGGTGTATGGAAATAAAGAGTTGAAACCCGAAGAAAACCGGACTATTGAGGCGGGAGTGGAATTCTCGAATAAAAAGCTTGGAGAACTGAGTGCGGTCTATTTCAACAGGAAGGAAGATAGGTTTATCGATTTTGTTGTTACCGATCCTGATCAGTTTTTGTATCAGTATCAGAACAGTGCTGAAACGTTTGAGGCAAGCGGACTGGAGGTTACGGCTTCGATAAACTCCGGCAAGCGCTGGAACTTCAACGCGAATTATACGTATACGGTTCCTGATGAACGCTTCGCACTGAGGATTCCGGAACACAAGATAAACGGCTCTTTCGGTTATCGCCTGTGGAAGGCGGGACAGATAATTGTAAACTACCAATACCTTAGTTCGCGGGATGATGTGTTCTTTAACCCCGATACCTTCGAAAGTGAAACGGTTAATCTGGCATCCTACGACCTGGTGGGTCTGAAATTCAGGTCTCAACTCAATGATGAAATAGCGTTATTCGCGTCTGTATTCAATGTTTTCGACACTAAATATGAAGAATTGTATCGTTATCAAACCAGGGGTAGAAATTACAGTCTGGGCTTTAGCCTTTCTCTTTAAAGATTACAGCAAGCCAGGTATTTTTCATCCTGATAATTTTTGAAAAGTTCAAGTTATAAGGTACTACTTAAAATTCTTTTCAGCAATCATTAACTGGTCGACAGCCGATGAGGCTTTACTGTCTGACAGCTCTTCCAGCCCTGGCGATCTCGTTCCATCTGGGAACGGCGCCGGGAAAATGTCGCTTAGGGCAGCTGCCAGAAGACGCTCGTTTACGTCCCCCAGTGTGCCGAGATTGGAGTAATCTTCCTCTATAAAGATATCGGGCTCCAGCCCATTTACAAAATCGGTTACCCCGTTAGCATTGGCGGTTTTAAACACCAGTGGCAGCATGGCGTAGGTATGGTCGGGGTTTGCTTCAGACCGACTGAAACCCGGAGCAGGAGCATCGTACAGTAAAAATGAAGCCTGGAATTTTCCTCGGGTATTCTCACCTACCTGGATAACGTTAATGTAAGGATCCAGGCCGTTGATCACCAATTCGCTGGCCGAAGCAGTTCTTCCCGTGGCTAGTACATATACCTGGCTTAAGTTCAGGCTGTTGATAGGTTCTCCGTTCGATAATACATTGTTGAACAAACCGGAGCTGGCATATTCATCCTGCCGGTCGGCATTCCATTCTTCGGTATAGAACACTTCGCCGTTGAACTGTCCGGTTATCATACTTGAAAGATCGGAGGAAGTTTCAACCGATCCTCCTCCATTGTAACGCAGGTCTATGATCAGTTCGGTTATACCGTCCGCCTGGAATTGAGCAAAGGCTGCATTTAATTCGGAGTCGAATTCACGGGTGAAGGCGTTGTACATCAGGTAGCCTATCTTTTGGCCGTTTACCGTAAGAGTTTCGGCCATATAAACCGGATTTTCGGTGTATTCGGATTTTGTGAGCGTTACTGTTTCACCCGTAGGGGAGATCTCGCTGCCGTCGAAGGTGGCAAGTCCGATGGTATAAGTCATGGGAGCCAGCAGTTCACTGAAGTTATTTTCGGTTAGTTGTTGTCCGTCTACCGAAAAGAAGATGTCTCCCCGCTCCAGGCCGGTGGTTGCGGCATCGGTATTGGGAAGTATATAACGCACATATCCGAAAACGTTTCCGCTGCCGTCGGGATAGGTTACAAGGCCGTATTCCATACCATTATTCAAGGTGGTTCCTCCCAGGGCGTTTTCCAGTTCAACATAGTCGTCTACCAATAGGCTGAAGGGGTCCTGGTCTGATATAAGGTAATCGAACAGGGCTTCGGGCGTTGCAAACCCACTGAGAAAACTGTCCAGCTCTTCCTGTGAGTTGAATGCATCGTTTGCTAACTCAGGGGTGTCTGCTTTATAGAGATAGAAAAAATTAAGTCCGCGATAGATAAAATTCTGTATTTCCAGCGCCGATGCCTGTTGTAATATATCGTCATTGTCTTTAAAACAGGAAGTAAATACCAGCAAAACTGCGAATAGCAGGAGAATAATGTTCTTTTTCATAGGGTCGATTTTTGCATCAACTAAGTTGTAAACTCCGAAAATAGCGACATTATTGCTAAAGTTCAATTAATTTGTAACAAAATTTAGACCTATTCGTCGATAGAATAGAACGCAACCTGAAAGGGACGTTTACTAACCAACAAAAGAATGAAACAACAGGAGTTCTTGACCACAGTTTTACCCTTTAAGGATAAGCTATACAGGCTTGCCAAACGGATACTGGTGTCGAAGGATGAAGCCGAAGATGCGGTGCAGGAGATCTATTTGAAATTGTGGAGAGGGAAAGAAAAGATAGGGCAATACAAAAACCCTGAAGCCTTTGCCATAACGATGACAAAGAATTACTGCCTGGACAGGTTAAAATCGAAACAGGCGGCCAATCTGAAGATCGTGCACAACAATTTTCAGAATTCACAGAACCTGGAGAAGGAAGTGGAAGCGAACGACGGGGTTGCCATAGTGTTTCAGATCATGGAGACTTTACCCGAACAACAGCGGATGATCCTTCAGCTAAGAGATGTGGAACAGTACGAATACGCAGAGATAGCAGAAATGCTGGAACTGAATGAAACAGCCATCCGGGTGGCATTATCCCGGGCAAGAAAAACAGTAAGAGAAGAATTGATAAAAAAGCACAACTATGGAATCAGCAATAATTGACAAGCTGCTCGAAAGCTATTTTGAAGGGAACACCACCCTTCAGCAGGAAATACAGCTACGCGAGTATTTTAAACAAGAGGATGTAGCGCCCCACCTGGAAGTATACAGGCCCATGTTCGATGCATTTGCAGCAGCGGGAGATGAAGTTTCGGAAAGCGAGGTTTCACTTCCGGCCAAAACAAGGACGATCAAACCGGTTTGGTACAGTGTAGCGGCCGTCTTGCTGGTTGCAGTTACAGTAGGATCGGTGATGTTTTCCAATCAGGAGCTTAGCCGGGAAGAACAAGAGGCTCTGGCAGCACTTAAAGAAACAAAGAAAGTGATGCTGCTAATGTCTGAAGGACTCAATACCGGAGCATCAAACATAAATCACCTGGAAGAATTTAATAAAGGAACATCAGCAATAGTACATATCAATCAATTTACGGAATCAAAAAACAAAATTTTAAAATAATCTTTAAACACTTAGACATGAAAAAGTTAGCAGTAATAATTGCATTAGTTTTGGCGCCCTTAGCCGGGTTTGCACAGGCAGGTGCCTTCGATTCGTACGAAGACGAAAAAGGCGTAACGGCAGTGGTCGTTACAAAGAATATGTTCAAGCTTCTGGCAGAGATCGATCTGGAATCCAACGATCCTGAGGTGAAGGAATACCTCGAACTGGTAAATAACCTTGAGAACATCAAGATCTATATTACCGACAAACCCGAAATTTCCAAGCGTATGACCGCCGATGTAGCCAGGTATATTTCTTCTGCTAAAGGACTTAATGAACTTATGCGCGTAAAGGACGATGGCAAGAATATAAAATTCTATGCACGGGAAGGTAAAAGTGAGAACTTCGTGAGTGAACTGCTTATGTTCCTCGACGGAAAAGTGGATGGAAAAGACAGTACCATCATTATGAGCATAACGGGTAATATCGATCTGAAAAAGATATCTAAACTCACTAAAGACCTGGATGTACCCGGAAGCGACCAGTTGAAGAACATTGAAAAAAAGCAATAATATGACAACCCTGATACGATATATAGTGGCATTAAGCCTCCTGGCGTTGACAATGATGAGCTGTAATGACGGCTCCTCTCTGCAACGCTACCTGGTGGATAAGCAGGACGACGATAAATTTCTCAAGGTGGATATAGCAACCAGCCTGTTGGAAGGAGAAAACGCCGATTTTACGGCCGAACAAAGAGAGATCCTCAATACCATCAAGAAAGTGAATGTGGTTGCCTATCCTTTGAAAGACAACAATACGGCCGAGTATGAGGAAATGCGCAAGGAACTGTCGAGTATACTGGACCATGAAAAGTATGTTTTGCTTGGTAAAGTGAATTCCGACGGCAGGAAGATGACAATGAAGTACCTGGGCGAAGAAGATGCAATTGACGAAGTAATCATCTTTGCCAGCGATGACGACAAGGGGTTTGCAGTATTCCGCTTACTGGGCGATGAAATGAAACCCGGACAGATGCTTAAGCTAATGGGATCCATAGAAAGCGGAGACCTCGATGTTTCGGCCCTGACAGGAATAGGTGAGATCTTTGGTGAAAAGACTGAAACCAAAGCGGATACCACGTATCTGGCTGAATAATCCACTCGTGAACATTCCTAAAATGGCTCCGAAAAGGAGCCATTTTTTATTTATACTTGCTTATAGTTTGAATTTTTTAGTTAGTCTGAAGTCATCTTCATTGACAGTCATCGTTTTATGAGTTTTTGTTGCTCGATAAGACGATTGTCGCTATACAACGACGCAAAATACAGTCCCGAAGCCAGTTCAGAAACTTCGAGTCTGGATATCGCCACATCTGAAATATTTAACGAAAACACGATATCTCCCAAAACATTCCGGATAACCAACCGATTAGTCCCTGAGTTTCCGGGTTCTATATTCAGCTGCTGCTGCATTGGGTTTGGATATAGAGTTACAGAGCTGTTTATTTTGTCGGCTGTACCCAATAATTGAGTTACATACACCTGATCGAGGTCCAACACTCCGCTTACTATCGCCCCTTCGAAAGCTACAGACGGGTTATGAATTATCCTGAATTCAACAATGTCTGTGAATAATTCTTCTATGGTGCCGGGACCGTTCAGTAATGTGAAGTACATTGGTTCTGCGTAAAACTCCTCATCCAAAACCCAATCGGAAAACGCAGGAACGATCATGACATAATCGCTCACGGCCTTTGCACCACTACCACTCCGGATACCAAGTCGCAAATACAGATCGAATGCATTGTCGTTTTTTACTCGTACTCCTATCCATGCAAAACAGTTAATTCCACTTGGATCGTAACAAGTCCAATCGCCCGAATAGTCCACGGTATTACGGATAGCCATTTCACCCACAGCGGTTGCACTTCCGTCACATTCTTTGTGTAAATAACTCACGTAAGTAGAACCACTTCCGGACTCCAGGACTTCCATATTTGTGGTACTGCCATCAGTATTGGTCCAATTTTCTAGCGTTTGGGAATTGAAATTCGAATAGAAATTTTGAGCTGTTAGACCATTACAACAGCAGCTAATGCAAATTAGTATTAATAAATTTTTCATCGCAATTTTTTTAGTGGTTAGTCGGTTGGGTCTGCCATAGCAAGCAGACCGTATTCTAAAGGTACGAAAATTTATCTTTCAGGAAGTTTAGTTCCTGGCAATCAGCCTACAGTATATCGAGAAGAAATGTTTCTCGTCTGAATAAATTTTTGGGAACATCAATTTTTTGTAAATTAATAGTGGAAGATCTGTTTAAAAGGATACCCCGCAAACAGATTTTCCGGTTCAACCGGAGATCTCGCCCCGCCGAGGTAGGTTGGATACAGGCATCGGAGCAATTCGATGCCTTACTTTTTTAGATTCCTGTGTAATTTTCCGGACTTATCGCCCTCATTTCCTCCTTAATGGCGTCGGAAACTTCCAGGGTATCGATAAAATCCTGGATAGACTGTCGATTGATAAGAGAGTTTGTTCGTGTAAGCCCTTTTAGTGCTTCATAAGGGTTTGGGTAGCCTTCCCGCCGAAGTATGGTCTGAATGGCTTCGGCCACAACAGCCCAGTTATTCTCCAGGTCTTCTTGTAATTTCGAGTTGTTCAACAATAACTTATCCAGGCCCTTTAATGTAGATTGGAAACCGATTAGTGTATGCCCTATAGGCACGCCAATATTCCGAAGTACCGTACTGTCTGTAAGATCCCGTTGTAACCTGCTAACGGGAAGTTTGGCAGAAAGGTGTTCAAACACCGCGTTAGCGATACCGAGGTTACCTTCGCTGTTCTCGAAATCAATGGGGTTTACTTTGTGCGGCATGGCCGAAGATCCTATTTCTCCTTCCTTGATCTTTTGTTTGAAATAATCCATAGACACATAGGTCCATACATCGCGGTCGAGGTCTATAAGAATGGTATTAATACGCTTTAAACAATCGAATAAGGCCGCCATGTGGTCGTAATGCTCGATCTGGGTGGTGGGAAAGGAATGATGCAATCCCAGCGATTCCTGCACAAAGCGGGTTCCGAAAGCCTTCCAGTCGATCTCGGGGTAGGCTACCTTATGCGCGTTAAAATTTCCCGTGGCTCCGCCGAATTTGGCGGCACTCTTTATATCGTTAAGCAGGTCGAACTGCTCCTGCAGCCGAACCACAAACACTTCGATCTCCTTACCCAGGCGGGTAGGAGAGGCCGGTTGCCCATGGGTTCTAGCCAGCATAGGTACGTTGGCCCACTCGGTTGCCAGTTCCTTTAACCTGTTCTGTAGTTTAAAAAGTCCCGGTACATAAACCTCATTCATACAGTCTTTCAGCGATAAAGGGATAGCGGTATTATTGATATCCTGGGAAGTGAGGCCGAAGTGTATGAATTCTTTACACTGCTGAAGCCCCAATCGATCGAACTCTTCCTTGATAAAATATTCAACCGCTTTTACATCGTGGTTGGTCACCTTTTCGGTATCCTTAATGCGTTGGGCGTCCTCTGAAGAAAATTCGGTATATAGCCCGCGAAGTTTATCAAAGTTAGCGGTGTCGAATTCTTTAAGCTGAGGTAAAGGCAGTTCTACCAAGGCGATGAAATATTCGATCTCTACCTGTACTCTGTACTTGATGAGTGCTTCTTCAGAAAAAAAAGGGATGAGGGAGCTGGTTTTGGACGCGTACCGCCCGTCTATTGGTGAAATTGCCTTAAGTGCGCTAACAGACATAGATTGGTTGAATTATGGATTGAGCCTCGCTGCGATTAATAAAGATGCAAAGATACGGATTTTAGTTTGTATGAACGATAATGAGACGGGGCTTCAGGCAGCTAAATTCGCTTCTTTTTCTCATATCTGAGAATTAGCCTTAAGGTGTGTTTTCCCCTTGCCTTATAACCGGCGCTTTGGGTGTGGATGTCGCGGTCGATGATGGCTTTTAGCTCGGGATGTATCCAGCTGAACTCCGTTCCCAGGTAGAAGAGGCAGGTCATGGCGCGTACCTTGCAAGCCACCTTCTTATCGGAAAGCAGCCAGAGGAACGCATATTCATTCAGTTTGTTCCTCTGTTTCTCTGTAAATACCGATTCCGGTTCCGGAAGTCGATTTTTATAATGATCTACACATAGGTGTTCACAGATATGGGCAACAGGCCGCAGCACCTGATCTGCTTTTACTTCTGAAATGTTTGCTATGAAATATTCCAAATACGGATAAAGAATTGCCTTGTCTTCCAGGAATACAAACTCCAGAGTCCAGGCAGCCTTTTTAGCGAGGTCGGAATCTGCTGAAAAAACAAAAGTGAGCAGCTCTTCGAGAGATTCCGGATGCTCCAGAACCCACCTGGCCGCCTTAAGTCGGTTTTCGCGGAAGGCATCGGCCTTGCCGATCTGAGTGTATAAGTGGGAGGATTCCATCTATTGTTGTGCTTCCAGCATTGCTACTGCCTTGGGAACCCCCGTTGAGGCAGGTTCCGGAATAACTGTAATTCTTTGAGAAGTCGATATGGCCGGGTTGGGATCGATAAAGTAGACCGGGCAATCGTGGGCTGCATATTGTATGAGGCCGGCGGCTGGGTAAACCTGCATGGAGGTTCCTACGATCATCAGGGCATCGGCGGCTGATACCAATTCGGCGGCTACGGGTATCATGGGTACTTCCTCCCCGAACCATACAATATGGGGCCGCAACTGATGGTTATGCTCGCAAAAGTCACCCAGGTTGAGGTCGTCTTTCCAGTCCATGACCAGGGCTTCATCGAAGGTACTGCGAACTTTGAGGAGTTCGCCGTGGAGGTGCACCACCCGTGAGCTTCCGGCACGTTCGTGCAGATCGTCCACGTTCTGGGTAATGACCACCACTTCATGTCGCTTTTCTAATTCGGCCAATGCTTTGTGGGCGGCGTTGGGTTGTACCTGCTGTAATTGCCGCCGTCTTTGGTTATAAAAATCGAGAACGAGTTCGGGATTACGGGCAAACCCCTGGGGAGAAGCCACTTCCATCACATCGTGCCCTTCCCACAGGCCGTTACTGTCTCTGAAAGTCTTTAGGCCGCTTTCGGCACTCACGCCCGCGCCTGTAAGTACTGCTATTTTCATCTGTTAAAGTTAAAAGATTTTAATCGAATCGCGATTAAGCGTCCCCCAACGAACTTTAACAAAAATACTATCTTAGCCAAAATTGCCAAACCTTGGATCTGCAACTATTCGAATACCTTCAAACCTATCTAACCGACAGACGAAAGGAACTTTTTAAACGGGTTCTCGACCGGCGAACTCGGCATTTCACCGTAGTCACCGAAGACGTATATCAATTGCACAACACCAGCGCAGTGATGCGCACTTGCGATATATTTGGCATACAGGACCTGCATGTAGTGGAAGAATTAAAGGGGAAAAGAGTCGATAAGGAAATTGCCATGGGGGCACAAAAATGGGTTAGCCTTCACCGGTATAACAGCATAGCCGGCTGTATGAAGCAGCTGAAGCAACAGGGTTATCAGCTTATCGCTACGACTCCACATAACGATTCCACCATGCTGCAGGAGTTCGATGTAAGTAAAAAGAGTGCATTTTTCTTCGGAAAGGAAAGCGTTGGCTTAAGCGAGTCGGTGATGGAGCAGGCCGATGGCTTTTTAAAGATCCCTATGTTCGGATTTACCGAAAGCCTCAATATTTCCGTATCGGCGGCGATAATCCTTCAGGAAGTGGTAACGCGCATGCGAGAAGAAGGCGTAGATTGGCGGCTTTCTTCGGAAGAAAAACTGCAGATCGAACTGGAATGGACCAAGCGCACCATTAAAAATGCCGAGGAGATCATAAAGCACTATTATGACCGGAAAAATTCGTAGCTTTAGCTAATAACCAAAACCTCCGAACTCGTGTATACGGCCTTGATAATTCTAGGGATAATCGTACTAATCGTAGTTGTACTCATCCTGATCGCCCCCCGAAACTATGATGTAGAACGCAGCATAGTGATCAACCGGCCGGTATCGGAAGTTTTCAATTATCTCCGCTATATTAAAAACCAGGATCACTGGTCGCCCTGGAAGAAGCGCGACCCCAATATGGTACAGAGCTTTGAAGGAACCGACGGTGTGGTTGGTTTTATCTCAAGATGGGAAGGGAACAAGCATGTGGGAACAGGGGAACAGGAAATACTCCGAATAAACGAGAACAGAGAAATAATATCCCAATTGCGCTTTCTAAAACCCTGGAAATCTACCAGTGATGCATTTTTAAGGGTGGAGGAAGTAACTGAGGGAACCAGGGTTACATGGGGGTTTTATGGAAAACATAAACCACCAATGAATGTAATGATGATGTTCTTCAACATGGATAAGGCCGTAGGAAAGGATTTTGATGAAGGGCTTTCCGATTTAAAAAATATACTGGAACAACAATAAACTTTTTACGATGAAACACAATCCCTTTGCCTGGATAGAAATCCCTGTAAACGACATGGATCGGGCCATCAAATTTTACGAGACGGTGATGGATGTTAAATTACAACCCGTGGATTTCGGAGGCTTGAAAATGGCGTGGTTTCCAAATGAGGAGAATGCACCGGGTGCCACAGGAACACTTATTCAACAGGAGACTTATATCCCCAGTAGGGAAGGACCACTAGTCTATTTGTACTCCGAAGACCTGCAGCAGGAACTGGACAGGGTGGAAGGAGCAGGGGGCAGCATTTACCAGCCAAAGACACAGATATCGCCGGATCATGGCTATATGGGGGTGTTTATTGATTCTGAAGGGAACCGGGTAGCACTGCATTCCCGGCACTGATGCCTTTATGAAGCTTGTTTTTGCCACGCATAATAAGAATAAATTCATCGAGGTGAAGGCCATGCTTCC
The DNA here is from genome assembly GCA_030148705.1 of Pukyongia sp. Classification (GTDB taxonomy): domain Bacteria; phylum Bacteroidota; class Bacteroidia; order Flavobacteriales; family Flavobacteriaceae; genus Pukyongia. The sequence goes on along the minus strand of JASBSY010000003.1, from coordinate 19,508 downwards.
TTCACATATAGAATTGCTTAGCCTGGATGATATAGATTGTCATGATCCCATTCCCGAAACGGCCCGGACCATTGCCGGTAACGCCATGCTTAAGGCAGAATTCGTTCGCCTCCATTACCAGTTGGACTGCTTTGCCGATGATACCGGCCTGGAGGTAAGATCGTTGAATAATGAACCCGGGGTGTACAGTGCCCGCTATGCCGGCCCGGAGAATGACGCGGCCGCCAATATTTCCAAACTTTTATCAAACCTGCAAGGTATTAAGGACCGCTCGGCCCGATTTAAAACCGTGATCGCCTTAACGCTCAAAGGACATGAAGTACTTTTCGAGGGAATTTGCGAAGGAACAATCATTACTGCCCCAAGGGGCAAGGATGGTTTTGGTTACGATCCGGTATTTCAGCCGTTGGGTTATGATAAGACCTTTGCCGAAATGACTTTACTTGAAAAGAGTGAGATCGGGCATCGCGGCAAGGCTATGCGGCAGCTGATCGACTACTTATCAGATTTTTAATTTTCCGCTTCATTTTTCTCACGGTTCTGCACAAAATGATTATTGGGTTATGCAAATTTTCAGCTACCGCCTACTTCTGAAACCCATGTCCTAACTTTGTAATAGTTCCGAAACAGCCCATTTTACCGGGGTTTTACTCCAAAATACGCCTCAAAATATTATTTACCACAAAATCAATTTGGTACGGATTATTAAGGTATCTTTGCCGGCAATTCCTCAGGGTGAGGAAGCGTTGCAATTGAAGCGTAGGGTTTTATCAGTCAGAAGCTTCCGGTCAACGCATAACTGGTAAAACATATACATGCCTACATTTCAATCGTTAGGTCTGGAGGACAGATTCCTTCAGGCTATTACCGACTTGGGGTTTACATCCCCGTCGGAAGTTCAGGAAAAAACAATTCCAATTCTTTTAAAACAGGAAACCGATATGGTTTCTTTAGCCCAGACAGGTACAGGAAAGACTGCTGCCTTCGGGTTTCCCATGCTTCAGAAAATAAATGCTGAAAGCCGTTCCACTCAGGGACTTATTCTATCACCAACACGTGAATTATGCCTCCAGATTACCAATGAAATGGAGAATTACGGAAAATACGTACCCGGTCTTAACGTGGTTGCCATTTACGGCGGAGCCAGTATTACAGACCAGGCCAAGAAGATCAAGAAGGGAGCCCAGATTATCGTGGCAACTCCCGGGAGGATGAAGGATATGATAGGCCGCGGCATGATCGATATCTCAAAAATAGAATATTGCGTACTGGATGAGGCCGATGAGATGCTCAATATGGGCTTTTACGAAGACATTACCGACATTCTTTCACATTCTCCTAAAGACAAGAGTACCTGGTTGTTCAGTGCAACCATGCCGAAAGAAGTTTCGGTTATCGCCAAGAAGTTTATGCATACGCCGGTGGAAATTTCTGTAGGGACCAAAAACGTTGGTGCTGCCAATGTTTCCCACGAGTTCTACATGGTCAACGCCAGGGACCGCTATGCGGCTTTGAAGCGACTTGCCGATGCCAACCCGGATATATTTTCGGTGGTTTTCTGCCGAACCAAACGCGATACGCAGAAGGTAGCCGAAAAACTTATCGAAGACGGCTATAACGCTGCAGCCCTTCACGGGGACCTGAGTCAGAACCAAAGAGACATGGTTATGAAATCCTTCCGTACCCGTCAGATCCAGATGTTGGTTGCCACCGATGTTGCAGCCCGTGGAATCGATGTGGACGATATAACCCACGTTATCAATTACCAGCTACCCGATGAGATCGAGACCTATACCCACAGGAGTGGTCGTACGGGAAGAGCGGGTAAGAGTGGGGTGTCAATGGTAATCATCTCCAAGAGTGAATTCAGGAAGATCAAGGCTATTGAGAAGATCATCCAGAAGAATTTTGTTGAAAAGGAGATCCCTTCAGGGATGGAGATCTGCGAAAAGCAGTTGTTCCACCTTGCCAGCAGTATAAGAGACACAAAGATAAATCACGAAATTGATCCCTACCTGGAAGGTATTAACGAAGTATTATCCGACTTCACCAAAGAAGAGTTGATAAAGAAGGTGTTTTCGGTTGAATTCACAAGGTTTTACAATTACTACAAGAGCTCCAAGGACCTGAACGTATCGACGGGCGACCGCAGTTCGGCGCCACAGAGTTCGGGTGTAAGATTCTTTATCAATGTAGGTGCCAAGGATGATTTCGACTGGATGTCGCTTAAAGACTTCCTGAAAGACCTGCTGCAATTAGGTCAGGATGACCTTTATAAGGTAGATGTGATGGACAGTTTCTCCTTCTTTAACGTAGAGGAGAAGTTCAAAGACCTTGTATTGGAAGTGTTCGGCGATTTTAAGCTGAACGGAAGAAAGATCTCGGTTGAGATCTCTAAAGACGATCGTCGCAAAGGCGGGGGCCGCTCTGACAAGCGAGGTAAAAAGAAATTCAAGAAGAAGGGCGGATCGTATTCCGACGGCCCGAAATTTAAAGGGAAGCCCCGCAGAGGCAGCAATCGCCCGGCAGAAAAAGGAACGGGAGGCAAGCGTCGCAGACGTTAATGCTGTCTTAAATTTGACGGAAGCTTGAAACTATCGTCTGGTTTTTTCGTCTATTTATGTACCTTTACGGCCTTACGCTTATGAAAAAGATAGTCTTTCTAATAGCTTTCTTGTGTACCGCCATTGCCCTGGCCCAGGACGATGCAGAGATTCGTGGCACCGTCCTCAACGACGCTACCGACGAGCCGCTGGAAAACGTGAACATTGTGAACCTGAACAGTGTAAAGGGAGCGAGTTCAGACCAGGATGGAAAGTTTATTATACGTGCCAGTGTAAATGACACCTTGTATTTCAGCTACCTTGGTTTTAAGTCGATCCGCGTTCGGGTTACCAACGACTGGCTCAAGTTTGGCGAGATCAAGGTAAAGATGACCGAGCTGGGCATTGCGCTTGAAGAAGTGGTAATTCGCCCGGTGGAACTCACCGGCTACGTTGAGGTGGATGCGCGGCTTATTCCTGTGTATGATAACTACCGCTACCGGATTTCGGGATTGAGTACGGGTTATGAAGGAGGGAAGACTAAACCTGGAGCCGTGAACAGTGTGTTGAGTTCAATTTTCAACCCGGCTGATTTCCTTTATAATATCTTCGGAAAGCGTCCTAAACAGATGCGGAAACTTCGGCAGATGAAGGAAGACGATGCTATCAGGAATTTACTGGCTACCAAATACGATCGTGAGACTCTTATGGCTGTGTTGCAGCTTGAGAGGGTAGACCTCGATGAGATTGTTAATCGCTGTAATTATTCTGAAGGGTTTATCCGAACCGCCAGCGACCTCCAGATACTCGATGCTATCAGCGAATGTTATGAAGAATACAAGGTGCTGAACAGGCAAAAGGAAAAGGGTAATTCTCCATAAATATTCCGGCCCTGAACTTTCCTGAAATATCTCCCGGCAACCCCGGTTAAAGTTTTTTTCTTTTCTTAATTTACAGTCGTATGAAAGATTGTATAGAAGCGCAACGCTCGTTTTTCGATTCGGGAGAAACTCTCGATCTGAACTTCAGAAGAACACAATTAAAACTGCTGGAAGAGCTCCTCCGCGAAAACGAAGAACAACTGTTTGACGCAATTTATTCCGATTTCCAAAAGTCGGAATTTGAAACCACTGTCACCGAGTTGGAGCTTATCTATAGGGAAATACGCGAGGCAGTGCGGAAACTGGATCGCTGGGCACGGCCGCAACGGGCAGCCACTAACTTGCTGAATTTCCCCTCCTATAGCTTTGTAATGCCCGAACCCCTGGGCGTAAGCCTTATCATCGGTACCTGGAACTATCCCTATCAACTGTGTCTTCTGCCTGCGGTTGCCGCCATGGCGGCGGGATGTACCGTAGTCCTTAAACCCAGTGAGCTGGCTCCCACCAGTAGTGCTATCATGGCAAAACTGATCAATGAGAATTTCCATCCCGGATATTTCTGGGTAGAGGAGGGAGACGCTGCAACCACCCGGGAACTGTTAAAACATAAATTCGATAAGATCTTTTTTACGGGAAGTACCGAGGTGGGGAAGATTATTTATAAGGCCGCAGCAGAGCATCTTACACCGGTTACCCTCGAACTGGGTGGGAAATCCCCGGCCTTCGTCACTGCTAATTGCGACCTGGGGATGAGTGTTAAGCGATTGATATATGCTAAATTCATCAATGCCGGGCAGACCTGTATTGCGCCGGACTATGTGATGGTGGATAAACAGATCGAGCAACAATTCCTGCAGCGGTGCAAGGAGGAAATTCAAAAAGCGGAATACAGCATCTCCAACCACAATTACGTGCAGATAGTTAACCACAGGCATTTCGATCGTCTACTCGCCCTGCTAAACGAGGAGAAGGTATATTATGGCGGGGAAACCCACAGGGATGCCAGGACCATAAGTCCGACGATTCTGCGAAATGTTGATTTCAGCGATGCGATAATGCAAGAGGAGATATTCGGTCCCTTGCTGCCGGTCATCCCTTACGACGGTCTAGACCTAGCTCTAAAACAAGCAGCTCAATTACCCAAACCCTTGTCCTGTTATGTATTTTCGAAGCGCAAGGCAGAACAAAGGAAAGTGTTGAACGCGCTCTCATTTGGCGGAGGTTGCATCAATGAAGCGCTTATGCATGTTACCAATCCCCACCTCCCTTTCGGAGGGGTAGGGGCCAGTGGGTTTGGCCGGTATCATTTAAAGGCGGGATTCCTGACCTTTTCAAACTTAAAAGGCGTGATGAAAAAACCAAGCTGGTTCGAGTTAAACCTGAAGTATCACCCCCTTACCACCGTCAAATTGTGGTGGATAAGATTGCTGTACAGAGTTTAAATCTTTGGTTTGTTCCGGTTTAATTGTGGTGATACGGCTCATTCCGCAGAATGGTAAAGCCCCTGTATAGTTGTTCCACAAAGAAGAGTCGAACCATTTGATGGGAGAAGGTCATCTTCGACAGGGACAGCTTGCCGTCGGCGCGTTGATATACCGCTTCACTAAAACCGTAGGGTCCCCCTATGACAAACACCAGGTTTTTTAGTCCGCTGTTCATTTGTTTCTGAAGAAACTCGGCAAGCCCTTCGGAAGTAAAGGATTTTCCTTTGTCGTCCAGAAGGATCAGCCTGTCGGAAGTTTGTATTCGTTTCAGGATTTCAGTGCCTTCCGCTTCTTTTTGTTGTTCGATGCTGAGGTTTTTGGTGTTTTTCAGATCGGGTATGATCTCGAAGGAAAAACTCACATAGAACGATAAGCGTTTTACATACTCATCGATGAGTTCTTTTAGTTCGGGCTTGTCGGTTTTACCAATGCTTATAACGCTAATCTTCATGTTCCTGAACTTTTTGTTCGAATATCACAAAGGTAGTATTTACTTCCAGCTTCGTACTTCTTTTAGTATTTTAGCGTAAAGAATTCGTGCCATGATATCAAAAAAACAATTCAGAAAAGAAATCGATATCATCATAGCCAATGCCATTCGCGAGGATGTTGGCGATGGTGATTACAGTTCCCTGGCCTGTATCTCGGAAGATGCCCAGGGCAAGGCGAGACTGCTTGTAAAACAGGATGGCCTGATAGCCGGGGTAGAATTTGCCAGGCAGGTCTTCGAATACGTCGACCCGGGCCTGGAGATGGAAATACAGATCAAGGACGGCAGTAGGGTAAGTAAAGGGGATATCTGTTTCTTTGTTTCCGGCAATTCGCAATCCATCCTTAAGGCGGAACGGCTTGTCCTCAATGCAATGCAGCGTATGAGTGCCATTACCACAAAGACCAACGAATACGTGAAAAAAGTGGAAGGGACCAAGGCTAAGATCCTGGACACCCGTAAGACCACCCCGGGAATACGGGCGCTGGAGAAATGGGCTGTTTCCATTGGCGGAGGGGAGAATCACCGATTTGGACTGTACGATATGATCATGTTGAAGGACAATCATATCGACTTTTGCGGCGGGGTAGGCAAGGCCATTGCCAAAACAAAGGCATATCTGAAAGATCAGAAGCTCAGTTTAAAGATGATAGTCGAAGCCAGAAACCTTTCGGAAATCGAACAGATCCTGGAAGCCGGCGGGGTTTACCGCATTCTTATCGATAATTTTAATTACGAGGATACGCGAAAGGCTGTTGAATTGATAAACGGCAGTTGCCTTACCGAATCGAGTGGAGGGATTACCCTCGAAACAGTGAGGAAATATGCCGAATGCGGGGTCGACTATATCTCAAGCGGAGCACTAACGCACTCCGTTCATAATTTAGATCTGAGTTTAAAAGCGGTTTAGATGAACAATGAAGTAGAGGAGGGACTATTAAAGATTCCTGTGTTGCGGTCAATAGTTCGCGCTTTAAAGCGTGTGATCCTGCCGGGACTTAATGGCCTTACCCTCTACGACCTTTTGGATATCTACATCACCGGTTTAATTAAAGGCACCTTATCGAGCAGGGCCAGTTCCATTGCCTATAGTTTTTTTATCGCGATCTTCCCCTTCCTGCTTTTTATTCTGAACCTGATCTCCTATATCAAGGTGGCCGGCTTTCAGCAGCGATTCCTGGCGTTTATAAACGATTTGCTACCGGCGCAAACCCACGATTTCTTTTATCCCATCGTGGTCGATATTGCCCTTAATCAACGCACCGGGCTTACATATTTTGTGTTCTTTTTGTCATTATTCCTTGCGGCCAACGGGGTGTCGGCTATTTTCAGTGCCTTCGAGAATTCCTACCAGGTAAAGATCAACCGGGCTTTTATCAGGCAGTACCTGGTGGCTTTCCTCGTCTCGCTTATCCTGGCCTTATTGCTGCTAACCACTGTGGGAGTGATACTTTACGGCGAGTTTGTGATAAGCGAATTAAAAGGGCGGGAGTATATCTCGAACGATATCTTCTGGATTAGTGCTTTGCAGGTCACGGTGTTTATCGTGATGATCTATTTAACCACGGCCATTCTCTATCATTTTGGTGTAAAGGAGGGGAGGCAGAATCACTTCTTTTCCCTGGGCGCCTTGCTTACAACTATTTTATTTCTACTAACTACCTATCTCTTCGGAATTTACATCAATAATTTCTCTCAGTTCAACGAGTTGTACGGTTCAATTGGTGCATTATTGATCATGTTATTCTATATTTGGATAAATTCGAATTTGCTGTTGCTGGGATTCGAATTGAATATTTCTATACAACGACTGAAGGAGCGAAATACGGATCAAAAACCCCCAAATGAATGAAGAAGATTATAGTGCTAATTACCATGCTGGTCCTAATTACGGGGCCTGCCGTTGCCCAGGATGTTTTCGGATTATGGAGAACGATAGACGATAATACCGGTACTGCCAAATCGCATGTGGAGATCTATGAGAAGAATGGTAAAGTCTACGGAAAGGTAAAAGCCATCATGAATCCGGAGAAGCAGGATGTGGTATGCGACAATTGCGAAGGCGCCGACAAGGACAAACCGGTTATAGGATTGGTGATAATAAGGGAGCTGGAAAAGGACGGCAGTGAATACAACGACGGAAAGATCCTCGATCCTGAGACCGGAAAACTCTATAAATGCTATATCGAATTGCAGGACGACGGCAGGTTGAAAGTGCGGGGCTATATTGGCTTTTCCCTGCTGGGCAGGACGCAGTATTGGGAACGAATTAAATAAATTGTTTATAACCACTCGCCCGGGTCGTTCGAAGTATGGACGACCTTTTTTATTTTTATACAGTGTATTTTATTGATGTAATCCTTCCTATTCCTCTAAAGCAGAGCTTCACTTACAGCGTAAATGAGGATGAGGCTCGTTTTCTGAAACAGGGGATGCGGGTTGCCGTTCCTTTTGGCAAGTCGAAGGTTTACACCGGGCTGGTGTACCGGGTCCACCAAACCCCACCGGCCGGCTATGAGACCAAGTCCATAGACCAGATCCTGGATGAAGAACCCATAATTACCTCAAAACAGCTCAAGCATTGGGAGTGGATGGCATCCTACTATATGTGTACCCTGGGGGAGGTGATTCGGGCGGCTTTACCTTCGGCATATCTGCTTGAAAGTGAGACCATCATTAAACTTGTCGCCAATGCCGAAATTGATGAGTCCGGGTTAAACGACGAGGAATTCCTTTTGCTGGAAGCGCTTCAGCACCAGTCTTCGCTTCATATAAACGATGTTCGATCCATCCTCGACAGGAAGAATGTGGTAAAGGTAATAGAGCAGTTACTTCAGAAGAAAATCATAGAGGTCGAAGAGGCCGTGGTAGAGCAGTACAGTCCGAAAGTGGTGCGCTACATAAAATTAGCAGCCGAATACACTTCCGAAGAAAACTTAAAGGAACTACTGGAATCCCAGCTTAAAAATGCCCCCAGGCAGCGGGAAGTGCTCATGACCCTGTTTATGATGAGCTCTCAAAATAACAAACCAATTACTTCCGTTCTTTTGCAGAAAAAGAGTGGAAGTACAGCTTCGGTCCTGCGCACCCTGATCGACAAGAGCATACTGCAGGAATATTTTATCGAGCAGGACAGGGTGCAGTATTCAGGAGCCGATCCGGGGGATATAAAAACCTTGAATGAGGCACAAAAAACTGCGATCGAGGAATTAAAAGAAAACTTTAAGACGAGCGATGTAAGTCTCTTACACGGAGTGACTTCCAGCGGAAAAACTGAAGTCTACGTAACACTTATTTCAGAGCTGCTGAAGTCAGGGAAGCAACTATTGTATATCCTTCCCGAGATCGCATTGACCACCCAGTTGATCAGTCGGTTGCAGGAGTACTTCGGAAGTTCAATTTCGGTTTATCACTCCAAATACACCATCAATGAGCGGGTAGAGGTGTGGCAGAATGTGCTGGACCGGAAGTCCAAGGCACAGATCATCATAGGAGCCCGTTCGGCCCTGTTCCTACCCTTTGAAAACCTTGGACTAGTGATTGTGGACGAGGCACACGAGCCCAGTTTTAAGCAGTTCAATCCGGCCCCGCGCTATCACGCCCGGGATGCGGCAATCGTACTTGCAAACCTGCACGGGGCGAAAACCATCCTTGGTTCGGCTACCCCTTCCCTGGAAAGTGCCTGTAATTCCAAGCACGGCAAATTTGGCCTGGTGAAACTTACCAAACGCTACGGGAATGTGCTGATGCCGGAAATTCAGCTGATCGACATCAAAGAAAAGCACAAACGGAAACAAATGTCGGGGCATTTCAGTGATACCCTAATCGAGGCTATGCGGGAAACCCTCGGTAACGGGGAGCAGGTGCTGTTATTTCAGAATCGCAGGGGCTTTTCTCCCTTCGTTGAATGTTCCACCTGCGGGGTGGCGCCCCAGTGCCCGAACTGTGACGTTAGCCTTACATTTCACCAATATAAGAACGAACTTCGCTGCCATTACTGCGGCTATCACATAGCCATGCTGCAAGCCTGTATGGCCTGTGGCAGTGAGACGCTCGATTATAAAGGTTTTGGAACAGAACAGATCGAGGCTGAAGCAGGGGTGTTATTTCCCGATGTCGTGGTTAAGCGGATGGACCAGGACACTACCAGGGGCAAGCACGCCTATGCGAAGTTAATCGAGGCCATAGAACACAGGGAAGTCGATATAGTGGTGGGAACCCAGATGGTGGCAAAGGGGTTAGACTTCAGGAATATTGGCCTGGTTGGTGTTATGAATGCCGATAATTTGCTGAATTTCCCCGATTTCAGGGCCCATGAGCGCAGTTTCCAGCTGTTGCAGCAGGTTGCAGGCCGTGCCGGAAGAACCGAAAAGAGGGGGAAGGTACTGATACAGACCTATAATCCGCATCACCGCATATTGCAGCAGGTAAGTACCAACGATTATGATGGCATGTACAAAGACGAGACCGAGCAACGCTACCAGTATAAATATCCGCCCTATTACCGTATTATACGAATAAGCTTCAGAGACAGGAATTTTAATAAAATGCAGCAGGCTGCGACCTGGTTTGGCAGTTTGTTGCAGACCAGGCTAAAGGACCAGGTGCTGGGGCCGGAGCAACCCCCTGTGGGCAGGGTACGGAATTTGTTTATCACCAACCTGTTGGTGAAGATCCCCAAGCAGCAGTCGCTTGAAAAGACCAAGGATTTTATTCAAAAGGGTATAAACAGTTTTAATTCGGTAAAGGAATTCTCTAGCGTGAAACTTACAGTGGATGTAGATAACTATTAGGAGCGCATGGTAGCGGCAAGTGCTTCGGCCAGTTCGGCTTTTCGGTTCCGGCTAAGAGGCAGTTGTTCCTTGTCCAGTTCGATCACCTTACTGTTGTAGCGTTCCACCTTGTCGAGATTTACGATATACGACTTATGGATTCGCAGGAAGCGGTCGCTTGGCAGCAGTTGCTCGAAGGCCTTCATGGTTGAAAGTACAACCAGGGCGTCGTGTTCGGTAACAAGTTTGACGTAGTCTCCAAGAGCTTCTATATATCTCAATTCGTTGAGGAATACCTTTCGTTTCTTGAGATTGCTCTTTACGAAGATAAAATCCTCTTCGTCGAAGCCTTCGTCGTTTTTGAGTTTGTAGTTAGTAATCGCTTTGTGAACCGCATTGAGGAAACGCTCCTTAGAGATGGGTTTCCTCAGGTAATCCACGGCATCGTAATCGAATGCCTTAAAGGCGTATTTCGTCTTCCCTGTTACAAAGATAATCTGTGGTTTATGCGTAAGATCGTCTAACAGGTCGAAACCTGAGAGTATAGGCATTTCGATATCGAGAAAGATAAGGTCGATTGGCGTAGTGGCCAGACCCATCTTGGCTTCGATGGCGTTGTTATACTCGGCGACAAGGTCTAAGGAAGGATGATTCTCAATAAGCTTAACGATGGAAAGCCGTTGCAGGGTAGAATCGTCTACTATAGCACATTTAAGGATTAGTTTGTCCACGATTAGCTAATTTTCTTGATAGCAATGATATGCAAAAAATCGATGAACTGCAAGTTTTTTTAACTTTTGTCGTAAAAATTGTTCCCTTTGTCATTTAGTGTAAGAATATCTTTTCTTTTTCCTACAACAAATACCGGGAGTAATTCCCTCCATTATATCTAAAACATAGGTTGATTATATGAAAATAAAGTATTATTTTTGCACGCTCTTGGCAAAGTGCCGGGAATACAAATAGTTATAACTAAAGTTATTTTTATGAATCATTATGAAACTGTTTTCATCTTAAATCCCGTTTTATCTGAAGAGCAGATAAAGGAAACAGTTAAGAAATACGAAGATATTCTTGTTTCTAAAGGTGCTAAGATGATATCGAAGGAGAACTGGGGGCTGAAGAAATTGGCCTATGCGATCCAACACAAGAAAAGTGGGTTCTACCACTTATTCGAGTACACTGTAGATGGCGAGGCCATCAATGAAATGGAACTGGCCTTTAGAAGGGACGAGCGTGTTATGCGTTACCTAACGGTAGCACTGGACAAGCATGCAATTGCCTGGGCTGAGAAGAGAAGAAACCGTAACAAGCAAACTGCATAATCATGGCGACATTACAACAACAAGCAAAAGGAAAGAAAGACGGAGAGATCAGGTATCTTACTCCGCTTAACATAGAGACCACAAAGGCGAAGAAGTACTGTCGTTTCAAGAAATCAGGAATTAAATACGTGGATTACAAGGATCCGGATTTTCTCCTGAAGTTTGTAAACGAGCAAGGTAAGATCTTACCTAGACGACTTACAGGTACTTCCCTGAAATACCAGCGTAAAGTGGCAGTGGCCATTAAAAGAGCCCGTCACCTGGCTTTAATGCCATATGTGGCCGATTTATTAAAATAAAAAGCAGATAGGATTATGGAACTTATACTAAAGAAAGATGTAGACAATCTGGGTTTTACAGATGATGTAGTGACCGTTAAGAATGGCTACGGACGTAATTTTTTGATCCCTCAGGGATATGCGGTATTGGCAACACCTTCTGCAAAGAAAATGTTGGCCGAAACGCTTAAGCAACGCGCTTACAAGGAAAAGAAGATCGTTGACGATGCGAAGACTGAAGCTGAAAAGCTGAATAACATCGAACTTAAGATCGCAGCCAAAACAGGCGAAGCCGATAAACTTTTCGGTTCGGTAACAAATGCCGACCTGGCCGAAGCACTTGAAAAAGAAGGTGTATCCATCGATAAGAAATATATTTCTATCGCAGGAGGTGCCATTAAGCGAACCGGGCAGTACGATGCTACCATCCGCTTCCACAGAGATGTGATCTCTAATTTCACTTTCGACGTGGTAGCTGAGGCAAAATAACGTACTCGGTTACAGACTCTATAAAAAAACACCTTCATAACCGAAGGTGTTTTTATTTAGAAAAAACTCAGCCAATTATATTCAAAAGAATTTTTAATGAAATACACCCGTCTTACCAAGGAACAATTTGAAGAGCTGCACGAGGAGTTCGCTCGTTTTCTGGCTACCCAGTCCATCTCGGCAGATGAATGGAATCTTATAAAGGAAACCAAACCCGAAGTAGCCGAACAGGAGCTGGACGTGTTTAGCGACCTGGTATGGGAAGGCGTACTGAATAAAGCCGAATACCTAGAAAATATTGCACCCCAGCACATTTATCTCTTTAAACTGAATAAGGACGACATGGACGGAATCGTGATCAAGATCCTCGATCCGGCCAGGGATGTTTCCACGGTTGAAGGCTATACATGGCTTCAGCAGAACTATGCCGGCGATTCGGTTGAATTCTTTACCGCTTCAAAAGACTATAACGAAGACCGCAACGACGAGATCTTTAACCTGATCCGACAGGGTGCCGTTATCACCAAGGGGGAACTCTATACGTTCTTCAACAAGATACTGGACCGCTAAGCGGGTTATTCATAGCGCAGGCTTTCAATAGGATCTAATTTAGCCGCTTTTGAAGCCGGGTAGGAACCGGCTATGACGGCGGTTAGGAAGGAAATGATCGTGGCTCCTATAAGCGCCATCCAGGGCATGGAAAACTCGAAGCCGGTGAGCGCCGCGAAAGCGATTCCTGTGGCTATCCCCAGGATAATTCCCAGGACACTGCCCAACTGTCCGATGACGATGGTTTCAATAAAGAACTGAGTGGAAATGGTGGATCGGGTTGCACCCAGTGCTTTTCGCACGCCAATCTCCCTGGTGCGTTCGGTGACGGACACCAGCATGATATTCATCAGGGCAATGGAAGAACCCAGTATGGTAATGATACTGATGATCCAGGCCGAGATCTCCAGTACCCCGGTAATGCTTGCAATTCGGTTGATGAGGTCGTCCGATCGCTCAATGCCGAAGTTATTTTCTTCAATAGGGCTTAACCTACGCACATTTCTAAAGGCCACTATGGCTGCGTCCTGCGCCCCGGCCATCATCTCCTTGTCGTCCACCATAATGCTGATGGTATAGTTGATCATGGGGTCGGTATAGATGGAACGGGCTACCTGTATTGGGATAAGTACTTTTAGGTCCTGGTTGTTCCCGAAGGTAGCGCCCTTGGATTCCAGCACCCCAATCACCTTGAACTTTACCCCGCGAATGCTTATCGTCTTATTGATGGGATCGTCGTTCTTAAAAAGGTTTTTAAGGAAGTCGGAACCGATAAGGCAGACCTTGTTATTATTCTGAATATCGAAAAAGGTGAATTCCCGGCCGCGGTCGATCTCGGTTCCGGTATTGGCCAGGTAATGTTCATTTACTCCGTACACCTGCACTTCCGGGTCGGTTTTCTCATTTTCGAACTTTACTTCCGCAGCCCCGGTTGCCCGGAAGGAAATGGAGGTTTGAGTGTAAGGGTAGTTATAGGTTTCGTTAAACTCGCGGATGTCGTTATAGCTGATCACCGGGTTTACTTTTTCCCGTTCCCCGCCATGTCGCTGCACTTGGAACTCGTAGCGTTGTATGTTAAAGGTATTGGCACCCATGGAGGCAAAATCGCTGGAAATGGTATTCTCCAGGGCTTTTACGGCGCTGAGAATTCCCACCAGGGCCCATATCCCTATCCCGATTATAATGATGGTGAGAATGGTACGCAACAGCTGGCTCTTAATCGATTCCAGTGCGATACGAACGTTTTCCCTGAAGAGTTTAAACATAGCAGTTGCGGATTCAAGTTGGTTGTTAGACTCAGTTCCGTTGGTAAAGTTACTATTATTAAGGGAGATTTTTGAAGTCTAAAGCCGGAAGCCTAAAGCTGGAAGATGTCACTTCGAGTGAATTTGAAGTGCGGGAGCTACTTCAAATTAGTATCGAGAAGTGGTTTGGGTGAAGAGTGAATAGTGAATAGTGAATAGTGAAGCGTGAGTGGTGAACTGTTAGTTGAAAACGAGGTGATTGAGTGGTCCCGCAAAGCGGGAGTGTATCGAAATAACCGGGAGGGGAGTTAGAAGTCTAAAGCCGGAAGTCGGCCCGCCTTCGCAGGCCTCCTTCGCCGAAGTAGCTTGGCTACGGCGGCTGAAGAGCTTCGGCGGACGTGGGAAGTCGGCCCGCCTTCGCAGGCCTCCTTCGCCGAAGTAGCTTGGCTACGGTGGCTGAAGAGCTTCGGCGGACGTGGGAAGATGTCACTTCGAGTGAATTTGAAGTGCGGGAGCTACTTCAAATTAGTATCGAGAAGTGGTTTGGGTGAAGAGTGAAGAGTGAAGAGTGAAGGGTGAAGCGTGAAGCGTGAAGCGTGAGCAGAGAAGGGTGAGGTGATAGGTGTAAACCAAGAGACTGAGGGGGTAAAAGCGAGGAAGTAGAGACAAAATGTTCTTAAAAACCGTAAAATCCTTTTTCGGCCAGCATAGGTATTTATTTTGCGTTAAGAATTCGCGAATCCCTGTAGAGAATTTAGCAAAATAAATACGGTTTCATTGCGCGTTAGCGGCAATGAAAATGCCTCTGAAAAAGAAAAGGGTCCTTTTCTTTGTAACTTTCTTTTAGACCAGTAAAAGAAAGTTAATTAAATAAAGATTAACGACATTTTTTCTTTTGCATCGTTTAGCTCGCACCTAAATATTGGATAAGTTGGTGCTTGTAAATCTTCAATTTCTGCCTACTTCCGATGAGTCCGATTCTTCGGACAAGAGGAATTCACAGAAAAGTAAAGTTGAGAAAGTAAAAAACGAATATTGTCACTTCGAGTGAATTTGAAGTGCGGGAGCTACTTCAAATTAATATCGAGAAGGGCTATTTAGCATAGGGTAATAGGAAAAGAAAAACCAGGCCCGAAGTTTCATTATAAATTTGGATATTTGCATCAGTAATCCTAAAAGCAGGCTCGTGGCACAGAAACCCTCCATTCCCAAAGGTACCAGAGATTTTACCCCCGAAGAAGTGGTGAAGCGGAATTACCTCTTCGATGTGATGAAGCAGGCCTTCGCGAATTTCGGATTTCAGCCAATAGAAACCCCATCCTTCGAAAACAGCGACACCCTGATGGGAAAATACGGGGACGAAGGCGACCGATTAATTTTTAAAATACTCAATAGCGGCGATTTCCTGAAAAAAGTGGACGAGACCGACTACCGCGAAAAAGACTATGCAAAACTAACGGGGCAGATATCAGAAAAAGCCCTGCGCTACGACCTTACCGTTCCTTTTGCCCGCTACGTGGTGCAGCACCAAAACGAGATTACCTTCCCCTTTAAACGCTACCAAATGCAACCCGTGTGGCGGGCAGACCGCCCCCAAAAGGGCCGGTTCCGAGAGTTTTACCAGTGCGATGCCGATGTGGTGGGAAGTACTTCCCTGTGGCAGGAAGTGGAACTGGTTCAACTCTACGACACTGTTTTTTCAAAACTCGGGCTAGAGGGCGCAACCATCAAAATAAATAACAGGAAAATCTTAAGCGGCCTGGCCGAAGTGATAGGCGCAGAGGAAAAACTGATCGATTTTACCGTAGCACTTGACAAACTGGATAAAATTGGTTCGGAAGGGGTGAAGAAGGAAATGCAGGAGAAAGGGATTTCAGCGGAGGCTATAACCAAAATCGAACCCCTGCTTAGTACGGCCGATTCCCCATCGGAAAAACTGCAAACCATTAAAGGGCTGCTATCCGCTTCAGAAGTCGGAAAACAAGGCATCGCCGAAACCGAATTCATTGTAAATACAATCGACCAACTGAAACTTAAGGCCTGTTCTATTGAGATCGATGTTACCCTTGCCCGCGGCCTGAACTACTACACCGGTGCTATTTTCGAGGTGGCGGCTCCGGAACAGGTGAACATGGGAAGCATTGGCGGTGGCGGACGTTACGATGACCTTACCGGTATCTTCGGACTTAAGAATATGAGCGGCGTAGGAATTTCATTTGGCCTGGATCGCATCTACCTGGTTATGGAAGAATTGGATCTGTTTCCGAAGACAGTTTCAGCAAATACCAGGGTGTTATTTGTAAACTTCGGAAACGAGGAAGCTTTGTACGCAATGCAGGCCATCTCAGCCCTGCGAGAAGCCGGTATCTCTGCCGAATTATACCCGGACGACGCCAAGATGGGCAAGCAGATGGGCTATGCCGACAAGCGGAATATTCCCTTTGCCGTACTGGCAGGTGGCAGTGAGATGGATGCGCAAACTTACACCCTCAAGAATATGAAGTCGGGCGAACAGCAGACCTTGAGCCTGGATCGACTGATCGATTCGTTAAAATAACTTCAGAAGTATTTATAGAAACCAAGAAGATTTAATTCTCGGAATCTTTTGCCGTGGAAGGTGAGGTGAGCAACTTCTTGTCGAGGCATTGAAAGCATTTCATAAGCGCAGGAGGCAGGGTGATATCGTCCGAGCCGTTGAGCGGTTCTTCGAGGTATTGGCGCTGCTGAAGAATTTCATAGAATCCTTCGGCGTATTCCACCAGGGCATCGCGCCTTCCGATGATCTTTAACCGGATTTTTTCGTTATCCAGCTCGTATACATCGGGCGGCCATCGCTTCAGCGCTTCTTCTATGGCCTGATCGGTGAGCCTTTGCTGCAGGAAGCGTGCCTGTTTTACAAACACGGCCTTGGGTGTATTCTTCAGAAAATAGACATCGAAGGGATACACCAGCCCGGGCAAATAATCGATGTCCTCATCGAAGGGTCTTACTTTCGGCTCCAGGAAACGACTCGAAATAAGGGTAGGAATCACCCCGTCCAGGCTGAAGAATGCGTTGTCCCTGTCGCCCGGAAGGGGGATTGCCAGGGTCCCGTTCTTGTTTTCCTGCAGGGCCCATCCCCATTGTTTGGTATGCCGATCCCAGTCGCCAATTAAAAAATCAAACAACCGGCTGCGAACCAGGGAGGCCTCATCGATTCGGAGGTTTTCCTGTAGTTTTGGTTTAAGCAGTTGCAGGCTGTCGGTGTCGATCATACCGATAATTCGGTCCAGCCCGGTCCAATTCTCAGAATCTTCTGTCTCGTATTCCAGCAGGAACAGCCTGTTCCCAAACTTTGCGTTCAGGGTATCGAGCAGAGGTTGCTTAGGAAGGAATACCAGCTTGGGATTGGTGTGCAGTACTTTGGCTTTATCGGCCAGGGCAGCGGCCAGGATTGCGCCGTATGGATGTTGAGCCGAGATCCCGTCGGTTACGATATTTTCCAGGCCCAGGGTTTCGGCGAACTTAGGGATAAGGGGAGCGGGGTCTTTATTAACACTGCGAAGGGTATACAGAGTACCGTCTTTTGCGAGTACATCCAGGGAATGGGTTTGCTGGCCACCGCCTACTTCTACCGGTTTTAACCCGCCGAGATAGGTGTCCAGCCACAGCACAGGGGCCTTTACAGGGGCTGCCCAGGTTTCCCGGTAGTGGGCGCCTTGCATAAATTCCTTCAGAAAATTACTTTCAAAGCGTGAACTGGCAGCAACCAACACACTGTCTGTATCTTTTAGGTCGGTGGTATCGAGGTTATCTCGGTTCAGGAGAATGGTGTCTTCTCCGGCTTCGTTAGTGGACCAAATAGACAAATAGGTAAAAACGACCAACAGTACGATCAACAGGCCGGCTAACAGTAATATACGTTTAGCGATTTTCAAAAGATGTAATTTTTTTCAGCGGTTATATTTTATGTGAAACTAAGGTACTATACATCGATAGCAATTCCTGCCTGTTTAACATTTTGTAAATATTTCGGCCTAAAATTTTAAAGTGGATTTGACCGATTGGGGTATGAAGATGCACATTTTTTTAGTAAATTGTAGCGGCTCCCCGCAATACGTTTCACCCATGAAAGTGGTACTCACACCCATCTACTACAAGGGGCGGCCGGCTATAGAAATACGCTTCCCCTATAATTTTAAATTAAAGGAATACATAAAGCAATTTAAAGGAGTTTACTGGGCGTACCAGAAACGGACCTTTTATTTTTACCACCGGGATTCGCAGCTTAGGAAGTTTAAAAAGCACCTTAAGGCCGGGGGTTATAAGTTTACGGTTGAAAAGCCTTCCAAAACGAAAGTAGTTAGACGGAAAAAGGAATTCTTATTAAAGCCTATAACTCCTAAAAAGGCGGCGACACATAAGAAATTTCTTCAATTCCTGGAGGGCAGGCGTTACAGTGAAAGTACTATAAATGTTTACGGCAATTTTATACTGGATTTTCTCCGGCATAGCGGTAAAAAGGATGTGAACAAGTTGGACGCGAAGGATGTGCGGTTGTATATAGAGTGGGCGGTAAAGCAGTTGGATTATTCTATAAGCACGCACCGACAATTGGTAGGTGCCATTAAGCTGTTTGCGCATTTTTATCCGTCCTGTTCCATCGATATGGAGCGAATAACAATGCCGAGAAGGGACAGGAAGTTACCGGTGGTATTGAGTAAGGAGGAAGTAGTTAGTTTATTACAGGCGACTAAAAATCTTAAGCACCGTACTGTAATTGCCATGCTATACGGCTGCGGGTTGCGGGTAGGGGAGTTAGTTAACCTGAGGTTAAAGAGTTTCGATTTTGAACGGCGGCAGGTGCGCATAGTAAATGCCAAGGGGCGGAAGGAGCGGTATGTGACTATTGCGGAGAATAGCATACCTTTATTGCAGAATTATTACGCAACCTATCGACCGGTGGAATACCTGATTGAGAATCCGCGAGGCGGGAAGTATTCGAGCAACAGTATTCGGGCTTTTTTAAAGAAAAGCAGTGAACTTGCCGGCATTAAGAAAAATGTGAATCCGCATTGTCTGCGTCACAGTTTTGCGACTCATTTACTTGAAAATGGTACTGATTTGCGTTATATTCAGGAATTATTAGGACACAGTCGGCCGGAGACCACCATGGTTTACACCCATGTAACCCGTAAGGATCTACGTGAAATTAAAAGTCCGCTGGATTCGTTGACTGCTCCACCTAGTGAAAATTTGTATATCGACAACAGCAACCCATCGTTATCCTGGGACAGTTCCGGTATATCACTCATAAAATAATTTGTATAACGAGTTGAGGTGCAATAATTCGGACTTTTTTGAACATGCCACCCCTTTTAAGGAAGCGTTTTATAAGGGGACCCGCTATTAGATCTTTCAGGGGGAACTGATTTATCAGTTTTCCCGTTCAAGCTTTGCGAATAAAATCGCTG
>JASBSY010000022.1 GCA_030148705.1 Pukyongia sp. | reverse complement strand
AGAGACAACCTTAAGCCGGCTGCTTCAACCCAATCCGCAACAGGGATAGAGGCGATATCCTTTTTAATTGTTAGCTTTGCCGGCGTGCACGTAGCACTGCCCTAAAAAGATAAAGCCGATAGCCCGGCCCGCCGAAGCGCTGCAGCCACAGTAGCCAAGCTGCCTGCACTTTCTCTAAAACATTAGAGACACGAGGTTTATGAAGGAGGCCGGCGAAGGCGGGGTTGCCAAAAGCTGAATTTCCCAACCCGCCATTGCTCACCCCCCTAACTTCAAATTTTACAAACTAAAATGCTATTATTTAGTGCTTCAGTTTTATATATTTGAGGAATAAGCTAAATAACCATGAAAAGAATTTATATACTTCTGCTCGTTGCGGCGCTGCTGAGTTGTGATAACAACGAACAAAAGAAGAAGTCTGATAACAGTACCTCCCAAACCGGTTCTTCCGAATCGGCTCTTTTTTTAAGCCATAATTCCGCTAAGACCGGGCTCGATTTTACCAACAGGGTAAAGGAGACCATGGAGGAAAACTATCTGAACTACGAATTCCTTTACAACGGCAGCGGAGTGGCTGTAGGCGATATAAATAACGACGGGTTGCCCGATATCTATTTTGCCGGTAACTCTGCAGACGACAAATTATACATCAATGAAGGGGAACTAAAATTCAAGGATATTACCGAAGCTGCCGGACTGTCCGGCTTAAATGGCTGGAGTACCGGGGTTAGCATGGTGGATATAAACCAGGATGGATGGCTGGATATCTACGTTTGCCGATCGGGGCCATCCAAGGACAAAACCCGACGTATAAACCGACTTTATATAAATAATCGGGATAATACCTTTACTGAAGCCGCCAAGGAATACGGCCTGGACAGTGCAGATTATTCCATTCAAGCGGCTTTTTTCGATTACGACCTGGACGGCGATCTCGACATGTACCTCCTAAACCATCCTACTCCCGGGTTTAAAGCCAAAGGAGTGAAAGAGCATATGGAGGAAATTAAAGCGGGCAAAATACAGTCGGATGTATTTTATGAGAACATCGACGGCCGTTATGTGGATCGTTCGAAGGAGACGAAGCTGGTGAATTTCGGCTATCGCCACGGGATCGCGATAGGGGATATTAACCGGGACGGTTACCCCGACCTGTATATCAGCAGTGATTTTGAAGAGCCCGATGTTTTAATGATCAACCAGGGGAATAAAACCTTTAAGAATGAGATAGATTCGTATCTAAACCATATTTCTTACAACAGTATGGGTAATGAAATGATCGATATCAACAATGACGGTCTGCTGGATATTTACGTGGTGGATATGGCTCCCAGCGATCACTTCAGGTCGAAGGCCTATATGGCATCCATGAACATCCCCAAATTCAGGGCGCTGGAGGAAAACGGTTACCATACCCAATATATGTTTAATACCATGCACCTGAACAGCGGGAATGAATCCTTCAGCGAAGTGGCTCAGCTTTCGGGCACGGCTAAGACAGACTGGAGTTGGGCGCCGCTTTTTATGGATATGGATCTGGATGGTGACAAGGATTTATTTATCACCAATGGGATTAAAGAAAATTTCTTGTTCAGGGATCTGCAGGCTGAAGTGAACAAACGCGAGCGGGCAGGCCTTCAAACGGGCTTAAACGACTTGCTGGAGATCGTTCCCAGCGATATTTCAGAGAATATCTTCTATGAGAATACCGGCAATGCCAAGTTCGATGATGTTTCGGGAACATGGGCCGAACCCAGCCTGTATAATTCGAACGGGGTGGCAACAGCCGATTTCGACAACGATGGAGACCTGGATTTTGTAACCAATAATATGGACGCCTCCGCGACCTTGTACGAAAGTCTTGCGAGTGCGAAAAGCGGAAATAACGGGATAAAGTTGATTCTTGAAGGGCCGCAACCAAATAAACAGGCTCTGGGGGCAAAGGTTGAAATACGCACGGCCCAAAATACACCGCAATGGATGGAATTATACACTTCAAGAGGTTACCTGTCGTCTGTAGATACCCCCCTGGTATTCGGACTGGGTAAGGCCGAAACAGCCGATGTCACTATCATCTGGCCGGATGGGGCTCAAACCGTTAAAACCGGCCTCCAGGGAAATACAACGCACACCATAACCTATGAAAAAGGAGAGAAAGTAGAAACAGAGCCAGTTAAGGCAGAAACCTTGCTTAGAAAGATCGATAATTCCGGGCTTAGCTTTAAGCATACAGAAGATAAGTTCGACGACTATGTAAATCAGATTCTTTTGCCTCATTCGCAGTCGACCGTGGGCCCGGCATTTGCAAAGGGTGATATAAATGGCGATTCGCTAGAAGATATCTTTGTAGGTGGAGCAGCAGGACAGGAAGCTGCTTTGTTCAGGCAGAATTCCAATGGCAGCTTCACCAAGGTAGACGGCCCCTGGTCTCAACACAAAACTTCCGAGGATACCGGAGCTATCTTTTTCGACAGTGACGGGGACGGGGATCTCGATTTGTACGTGGTGAGCGGCGGGGCTCATAAGGAGGAAGGAAATGAAGTTTACAGGGACAGGTTGTATGTAAATACCGGCAATGGCAGGTTTACGGACGGGTCTGCCAACTTACCGCGGCTGGCCGTTAGCGGGCAGGCTGTAGCTGCCTCTGATATCGATAAGGATGGCGATATCGACCTTTTTGTGGGAGGCCGAATCATTCCCGATAAATATCCGTTTCCGGCAGCATCTTATTTACTAATCAACACTAATGGAAGCTTTAAGGAGCGACTAATAGAGGTAGATCAGTTAGTTTCGGCTGCTATTTTTACCGATTATGACAATGATGGTGATGATGACCTGATGACGGTAGGAGAGTGGTCGCCTGTAAAGGTGTTTAATAATTCGGCGGGTACGTTTAGCGAGGCTGCCATTCCTTCTCTGGCGAAGACTACAGGGTTGTGGTTTGGTCTTGATCAATTCGATATCGATAAGGACGGGGATATGGATTATTTCGTTGGGAATATAGGTTTAAACACCAAGTTTAAAGTAGACGATAAAAAGGAGTTTCATATATATACAACCGATTTCGACGATAATGGCACTTACGATGTGGTGTTGAGCAGTAATTATCAGGGATCGCTTGTGCCGTCACGCGGGAGGGAATGTTCGTCTCAACAGATGCCCTTTATAAAAGATAAGTTTACCGATTACAGGTCTTTTGCCAGTGCCACCCTTGAGGATATATACGGTGAAAAATTAAACACTGCGCTTCATTATGAAGCAGATATGATGTACAGTATTTTTATTGAAAATCTCGGGAACGGCGAATTCGAGATCAGTAAATTGCCCTGGCAATCACAATTGGCTCCATTGAGTGGATTTGCCTTTGTTGATGTAGACGGAGATGGGAGTGAAGAAGTAATCACCGTGGGAAATCTCTATAATGTTGAAGTTGAAACAGTGCGATACGATGCTTCCAAGGGAAGTGTTCTTAAATTCGGGGATAATTCGTTTAAAGCGATGCCAATGGCGAGTACAGGGTTTTCGACCGAGTATGATGCAAGAGATGTGGCCGTGATAAAAGGGGCGCAAAAAACGATGTTGGTGGTCACCAATAACAACGGCAGGGTAGAGGTATACGGGCTCTAATTATTTATTTTTGAAAACTGATCTCAACACGGTTTTAAATCCCTTGAAACCCAGATAGATTGTTGCAGCCATACTGATTAAAGCAAGAGGCAGCGCGGCATAGAACATAAAGTTATCCGGATTTAGGAATGCCAGGGTAAACAAATAGGTGGTAAGTACTAATAGCGGAATGGTAAGTGCTACGTATTTTATTCCTTTTAGCAGCAGTTGTTTATCTGTATGTCCTCTAGCCATTGCGATACGCATTTATTGCATTTCGAACACTTTTGTGTTCTTTAAGTAAGCTGGCTGCAACCTCTTCAGAGACATTTATTGCCTCCATGACCATGCGAGTACCCCGATCTACCAGTTTATTGTTGCTCAACTGCATGTCGACCATTCGATTTCCCTTTACTCTTCCCAATTGAATCATTGCCGTTGTCGAGATCATATTCAGCACAAGTTTCTGGGCAGTACCGGCTTTCATACGGGAGCTGCCGGTGACGAATTCGGGTCCGACAACCACCACGACCGGATATTTGGCTATTTTATGAAGCGGGCTACCTGCGTTACAACTAATAGAGCCCGTTGTAATGTTACGGAGGTTGCATTCCTTTAAGGCGCCCAGAACATAGGGTGTGGTTCCGGAGGCCGCAATCCCCACTACGATATCTTTTTGATTCACCTGAAGGGATTCGAGGTCTATCCAGCCCTGTTCTTCTGAATCTTCTGCAAATTCTACCGCTTTTCGGATGGCTGAATCGCCCCCGGCAATTAATCCAATCACCAGGTCGTGTGGAACCCCGAAGGTTGGCGGGCATTCGCTGGCATCGACTACCCCAAGACGTCCGCTGGTGCCGGCACCCACATAGAATAATCGGCCCCCTTTACTCAGTTTGGCGGAAACTGCTTCAGCAAGTTTTTCGATTTCCGGCAAGGCCTTTTCGACTGCAAAGGGAACGGTTTTATCCTCCTCGTTGATTGCAGTTACCAATTCACGAACACTCATTTGTTCCAGGTTGTCGTAATTGGATGGTTCTTCCGTTGTTTTTTTAAAACTCACAGCGATGCGATTATAAATCAAAAGTAACGATTATATGCAACAGTTGATTAGGGTGGTCCGTGATGTTTCAATTACTCGACGGACTCGAGTATGGAGTTCAGGGTTTTACTGGGTCGCATTTCGCTATAGACCTTTTGATCGTCCGGTTTGTAGTAACCACCGATGTCTACGGCATCGCCCTGTGCCTCGTTGAGCTCGTCCAGGATGAGTTTTTCATTGGCTTTAAACATGGCCGCAACAGGTGCAAACCGCGCTTTCAGCGTTTCATCTTTATCTTGTTTTGCGAGGGCCTCGGCCCAGTACATTGCCAAGTAGAAATGGCTCCCTCTGTTATCCAGTTCATGTACCTTTCGGGACGGACCTTTTTTATTTTCAAGAAGTTTTTCCGTCGCTTCATCCAGGGTTTCCCCCAGCAGGATGGCTTTAGGGTTGTTGTGAGTGGTGCCCAGGTGATCCAAGGAAACGGCCAGGGCCAGGAATTCACCCAGTGAATCCCAGCGAAGATGTCCTTCTTCCACGAATTGCTGTACGTGTTTGGGAGCTGAGCCCCCGGCGCCGGTTTCGAAAAGTCCGCCTCCATTCATCAGGGGAACAATTGAAAGCATTTTTGCACTGGTACCAAGTTCGAGGATAGGGAACAGGTCGGTTAAATAATCTCGTAACACGTTCCCGGTAACCGAAATAGTGTCCTCCCCGTTCTTCACTCTTCTGAGTGTAAATAAAGTGGCTTCTTCCGGGGCTAGAATTCGAATATCGAGGCCTTCGGTGTTATGCTGCGGAAGGTAGGTCTCTACCTTTTTAATGAGCTCGGCATCATGCGCACGATGCTTATCCAGCCAGAATACTGCAGGCGACGAAGTAGCTCTGGCACGGTTAACGGCCAGTTTCACCCAATCCTGAATAGGCAAATCCTTAACCATACACATACGCCAGATATCACCTTTGCTCACCGGATGCTTTATGAGGGTTTCCATGTTTCCGTCGAGCACTGAAATTTCACCATCGGCTTTTACTTCGAATGTTTTGTCGTGGCTACCGTATTCTTCTGCTTTCTGTGCCATTAACCCTACATTGGGAACAGTACCCATGGTTGTGGGGTCGAAGGCTCCGTGTTCTTTGCAGAAATCGATGGTGGTCTGGTATACCGAAGCATAACTACTATCGGGAATTACTGCTTTGGTATCTTCGCTCTTGCCGTGTTTGTTCCACATTTGTCCCGAATTCCGGATCATGGCGGGCATGGATGCATCGATGATCACGTCGCTTGGCACGTGGAGATTGGTAATCCCTTTATCGCTGTTAACCATTGCCAGATCGGCATTGGATTCGTAAATGTTTTCTATGTCTGCAAGTATTTGATTGCGTTTGTCCTCGGGAAGTTTTTCAATATCACTAAGTAAGTCGCCAAATCCGTTTCGCACATCAACCCCGATGCTGTTGAAGGTATCCTGGTATTTTTCGAATAGGTCTTCGAAATATACACGTACGGCATGTCCGAAGATAATAGGGTCGCTCACCTTCATCATGGTTGCCTTCATATGGAGCGAAAACAAGACGTCCTTTTCTTTGGCATCTTTTAGTTGTTCTTTCAGAAAACTCAGCAGCACCTTTTTTTCCATTACGGAAGCATCGATAATTTCGCCTGCAAGAACAGCGATATCTGATTTCAACACGGTTTTATTCCCGGCTGAATCTGTATGCACTATAGAGAGCATTTCCGGGTTTTGTAGTGTTACCGATTTTTCATTGTGAAAAAAATCGCCGGAACTCATGGTGGCAACATGCGATTTTGAATCCTTGCTCCAGGCTCCCATTTTGTGAGGATTCTTTTTTGCGTAGTTCTTAACTGCTTTGGGAGCACGGCGATCGCTATTCCCTTCGCGTAGAACAGGATTGACAGCACTTCCTTTTATTTTGTCGTATACAGCCTTGATGCGTTTTTCTTCATCGGTCGATGGGTTGTCGGGATAATCGGGCAGGGCGTAACCCTTTTGCTGTAATTCGGATATTGCCTCAGTAAGCTGGGGCATGGATGCGCTAATATTGGGTAGTTTAATAATATTGGCTTCCGGGGATTTGGCCAGTTCACCAAGTTCGGCCAGTGCATTATTTACCCGTTGGGATTCGTTTAGATATTCCGGAAAATTCGCGAGGATTCGTCCGGCCAATGAGATGTCACGAGTTTCGACTTCTATTCCCGACGGTGCTGTAAATGCCTGTATTATAGGAAGCAGGGAATGAGTTGCCAGATAAGGCGCTTCGTCTGTTTTGGTGTAAATAATCCTGGCCGTTTTTGTCATATGAAGAGGTGTTTTTTATCTTGATTTCAAGGAAGGCAAATATAGTGAATTGGCCTGCGTTTTAAAAGCGACCGCGGATGAATGTTAGGGGGATTGCCATAAACAAGAAAAGCCATATCACCGTATTGCTACTATGATATGGCTTCTTGTGAAACATGTCGTTACCAACTAATCTTTACGATTCGAAGTGAGTTTATTATACCCTCACAGTTGTGACCTGTTTCAATGAGACTGTTTTCGTCAACGGTTGTCCGACCGATGTTCGTGAGAACATCCTTCTTGAACCTCTTAAAACAATACCCTTACTTTTCTCAATCTCGGACCTAACCTTCCGTGTGGAGGTCAGCACCTCAAACGATTCAAAAAAGTAGATAAAGAACGTTACTTTATGTTTATCAAGCGATTTGCATCACATTGATATTTCAAATGTAAAACAGAATTTTAAAAAAGCAAGAAATATAACTTCATTTATATCAACATTTTATGAACCTGTGTTATTAACATTTGTTCATAAAGAAAGGCTTCCACATCGGGAAGCCTTTTCAGTTTATTAGTTGAAGTTAAGTTAACTTCTCTTTTCTCTAATGCGAGCTTTTTTACCTGTAAGTCCGCGGAAGTAGTAAATACGCTTTCTGCGCACGCTACCTGTTTTGTTGATCTCTATTTTTTGAAGCGCCGGCAGGTTCATAGGGAAGATTCGCTCTACTCCAACTGTACCCGACATTTTTCGTATGGTGAAGGTTTGGGTGTTGCCTGTTCCTTTGATCTGAATAACAACTCCTTTAAAGAACTGTGTTCTTTTCTTTTCACCTTCCCTAATTTCGTAATACACAGTGATGCTATCACCGGCACTGAATTTTGGAAATTCTTTCTTGGTTACAAATTCGTCCTGTACGAATTTTATTAAACTTTCCATCGTTAAAAGTATTAATGGTTTTGTTTAAATCAACATTCACGATTTTCGCCAGAGGTTGAACTAAATCGGCTGCAAAGATACTGTTTTCTTCCAGTGTTACAATATTTTCTACAAATAATTTAGATGCTTTTTTCACCGATATGACGGGCGGTACAGAAGCTTATTCTGTTTTATTCCTCCAGGAGATCGGGCCTGTTGCGCAGGGTATGCTTTAAGGCCTGTTCCTCACGCCATTCTTCAATTTTTGGTGTATTACCACTGGTAAGTATATCGGGAACTTTCCACCCTTTATATTCGGCCGGCCTGGTGTAAATTGGCGGGGCAAGCATATCATCCTGAAAGGAATCGGTTAAGGCACTGGTCTCATTTCCCAGCACCCCGGGTATTAATCTTATTACCGCATCACAAACAATTGCAGCAGCCAACTCGCCACCGCTTAAAACAAAATCTCCCACTGAGATTTCCCTTGTGATAAAATGATCTCGTACCCTTTGATCTACCCCTTTATAATGACCGCAAAGTATGATGATATTGCCTTTTAAGGACAGCTCATTGGCGATTCGCTGGTTAAAGGTCTCCCCATCTGGGGTCATATAGATAATCTCCTCATAATCGCGTTCGGCTTTGAGATTACTGATGCATCGGTCGATGGGCTCTATCATAAGGACCATGCCGGCACCCCCGCCAAATTGGTAGTCGTCCACCTGCCCGTATTTATTTACGGCATATTCTCTTAAATTATGCGTATGGACCGAGACCAATCCCTTTTCGATTGCCCGCTTTAAGATAGAGGCTTCGAACGGACTTTGTAATAATTCGGGAAGCACGGTTATGATATCAATACGCATCACATTAAATCTTTTTTCATTTTACATCTGTCTATGGACCCCTTGGCACGCTCCAGTACCATTTTGTCCAAAGTGCTGAGCGCTGCTTTGCGATAGTGTTCTATAGCTTCATCCAGTTTCCCTTGCTGTTCGTACATTATCCCATATTCATTATAAATTGTGGATTTTGTTATCCCCGGAATATTTACCGCGGTATCCAGCAATTCCTTAAGTTCATCCCATTTGTTCAGCGTAGATAGCAGGATTGCATAATTGTAATACACGGCCGGATACATCGGACTCTTTTCCAGACATAGCTTATAAAGAGTTTCGCCCTTTTCGTATTCCTTGAATTTTACTTCATATAAATATCCTAAGTGGTTATAGGCTTTACCGAAATTTGGATCTATGTCGAGAATCTTCTCCAGCTTGTTGGTAGCTTCATCATAGCGACCCTCCTTTATGTCCAGATTGGCCTGATCGAGCAGCTCTTCCAATTTTGTTAAATGATCCATAGGTGTGTTTTTGCACTATAAAAATACAGCAAATACTTCAGATTAGAATTCGAGGGTGTAGTGGTATACCTCGCTGTCTTTTACCCAGCCCAGGCGCTCGTAAAGCTTTTGTGCCGGATTATCGATTCCCGTTTCCAGAGTGAGCCCCCTGCAACCCTTTTCTATCGCATGCTCTGTGGCCTTTGTCATAAGCCCCGAAGCCACACCCTCGCCTCGGTATGATTCATCGACAAAAAGATCGTTTAGTATATAAACCGGCTTTAAAGCAACGGAAGAAAACGAAGGATAAAGTTGGGTAAACCCCATAGCGCGGTTTTGAGCGTTGAACGCCAGGAAAATCACGGAGTCCTGCTTCATAATACGATTGTTCAAGAAAGTCCGGGCAGCGTTAAGGTCTGAAGGCTGTTTGTAGAATACCCTGTAACTGTTGAACAACTCAGCAAGTTGCTCTAAGTGCTGTGAATTTGCTCGAGTTATTTTCATTGTCGGGAATTAAGGTTGAAGATACTGCTTTCACAATATCAATAATTTGCATAAAAAAGCCCGTCAGATTCTGACGGGCTAAAATTAATCGGTTTTCAATTAATAATACGTGTACCGTCTCACTTTCGAAATATATTTCGCCAGTCGAATCACCTGGTGACTGTAACCGTACTCGTTATCATACCATACATACAGTACCACGTTCTTTCCATCGTTTGCCACGATAG
Organism: Pukyongia sp.; assembly: GCA_030148705.1. Classification (GTDB taxonomy): domain Bacteria; phylum Bacteroidota; class Bacteroidia; order Flavobacteriales; family Flavobacteriaceae; genus Pukyongia. The sequence goes on along the minus strand of JASBSY010000022.1, from coordinate 156,839 downwards.
TCGCATTACTATCGAAAATTGACGGAGCCGAGGAACCAACGATATCGGAGGAAACCAATTCGTTGTTCAGTGAGTATTTAATTTGCTCCACCAGGTCTCCTTCCAAGGCGTATTTCTTCATAGTTGCATTAATTCCGTCGATTGAGGTCTGTCGCTCTAACTCCAGTTTCAAAATTGCAAGGGAACCATTAGGCACCGGAACTCGGATCGCATTAGAAGTTAATTTTCCTTCAAAGGAGGGAAGTGCTTTAGAAACTGCACTGCCCGCACCGGTTTCAGTAATAACCATATTAAGTGCCGCAGCACGTCCTCGTCTGTACTTCTTGTGCATATTGTCAACCAGATTCTGATCATTGGTATAGGCATGAATGGTTTCTAAATGCCCCTGAACCACTCCAAACGAATCTTCGATAGCTTTCAGTACCGGGGTGATAGCATTTGTGGTACAAGAAGCTGCAGAAAAAATATCAACCGAGTTCGGGTCGTAATCCTTGTGATTCACACCGTGCACGATGTTCGGTACATTCTTGCCGGGAGCTGTAAGCAATACTTTAGCCACTCCTTTTGCCTTTAGGTGTCTGCCCAGGGCCACATCATCTCTGAAGGCCCCGGTATTATCGATCACCAGTGCATTTTGTATCCCGTATTCGGTGTAATCGATCTCTTCAGGAGTGTTGGCCGAGATGATATGAACCGTGGTTCCGTTTATAATAAGAGTTTTGTTTTCAACGTCAATAGAAACAGTGCCAGGGAAATCCCCATGTACCGAATCGTATTGTAGTAATGATGCTCTTTTCTCCAAAACGGTTTTATCTATAGCACCCCTGGTTACGATAGCTCGTAATCGCATCTGATTTCCCTGTCCGGTTCTGGTCATTAGTTCGCGAGCCAGTAATCTTCCAATCCGTCCGAAACCATATAGCACCACATCTTTTGGCACCAAACTATCAGATTTTTTAGCGTCTTTCAGCTTGTCACTTACAAATTCGATGGCATCCTGATACTTATTGTCCTCGAGGTGAAATTCGTAGGTAAGCTTTCCGATATCCAGTTTTGCCGGCGGAAGGTCCAGCGTGCGGATAGCCTGCGCAATTTCAACCGAATCGAAGATGGAAATGGGCTTTTGCACAAATTCGCCGGCATACTCATGCAGGTTTAAAATCTCACTCACGGTACGGTCGATTAGCTGGTTTCTGAAGAGAACCAACTCGATTGATCTGTCATACCAAAGGTCGCTAACGATCTTAATAAATTCAACAGAAGCCTTTCGGCGGTCGGTTTGAAAAGACAGTTCTTTTTCATAAACGTCATCAAAACTCATAGGTGCTAATTTTAGGGTTTAAAATTTTTTGCAAAAGTAGAGAATTCAAATGTTTTCATAAAGCATAATCATAAAAATAAATACCCCTTCGAATACTTGATTCAAAGGGGTATCTTCTTCAGATAAATACATTGATTTACCTAAAGATAAAGGTGTTAACCTCACCATTTCCGTTTACAAATGTGAGTTTTATATCCTCACCGTAAGACCTGTTGTTCATAATCCGTTTTACATCATCGATGTCGCTTACAGCCTCGTCGTTTATTTTGGTAATAATAAGGCCTACCAGGTTATACCGGTCCATGTCCCTGTTTAAAGTCCGGTTGATTTTTACACCATTCTTCAGGCCTAAGACACGAAGTTCTTCCCGAGTGGCATTTTTTACTTCCAGTCCGAGGTCGTTTATCTCGAAGGTTTCGAGTTTAACCAGGGTAACGGGAATTACGCGTTGGCGACCATTTCGAATTACGGTTACATCTACCACATCATTGGGTCGTTTAGAACCGAGATATCCGGCCAGGTCGGAAAACTTTCCAATCTTATAACCGTCGAGTTGCTTTATTATGTCTCCTTCTTTAAGACCGCTTTTTTCGGCACCGCTGCCTATTTCAACTCCCGCGACATATACCCCCTGAGTATCATCGATGCCAAGGGCCTTGGCGCGTTGCGAATTTAAGGTTCCGCCCTGAATACCCAATATGCCTCGCTGTACATCACCGTACTCCATTATATCCTCGATTACTTTCCTGGCATTATTGGACGGAACGGCAAAGGAATAACCAACATAACTACCTGTTTCTGAAGTGATGGCAGTGTTAATTCCTACGAGTTCCCCCCTGATATTTACCAGGGCACCTCCGCTGTTTCCGCGATTAACCGCCGCATCTGTTTGAATAAAGGACTGCGGATTGCTGTCGAATTCGTTCAGATCACGTGCCTTGGCACTTACAATTCCGGCTGTTACCGTAGAGGTTAAATTAAACGGATTACCTACGGCCAGTACCCATTCGCCTATCCTGATCTCGTTCGAATCGCCAAAGGGCACGAACGGCAAGGTATCGTCGGCATCGATCTTAATCAGGGCAATGTCGGTTTTGGGGTCGGCCCCGATTAGGTCGGCCTTATAGGTTTTATTGTTGTTCAAGGTAACTTCCAGGTCGGAAGCATTTGCGATCACGTGGTTGTTGGTGATGATATAGCCATCGGGGGTAATAATTACACCGCTGCCGGCTCCTACCATGGCTCGGGGTTCACCCCCTCCGTAGAAATATTCCATGATATTCGTCGGGGCACGGCTAATTGTTGTATTCTTTACGTGAACAACCGCATTTACGGTTTTTTCCGCTGCCATGGTGAAATCTATATCCAAAGCTGAGGTTTCCGCAGTATAAGTTGTGGGTATGAAGTTGGGAGTTTCGACCTGGCTTTCAAATATGGCCTTGTCGTCCTCTTCTATTAATTTGTATCCTCCTAGAGTAGCTGCGCCCGCTATAAGCGCAACAAAGAATAATCGAATTGTTTGTTTCATTTGCGCATACTTTAATATGGTTAACAATATAAAGACTTAAATATTTTTTCTAAGTTTCAGTTTTAACGTCCATTTAACATCCGTAATTCAAGCCAAATCGACAGGGCTTTTTATACCTTTGCCGGTATGCCGATCGACTTTTACAAATATCAAGGAACAGGAAACGATTTTATCATGATCGATAATCGTCTTGATACATTCTCCAAAAATGATACCAAATTGATAGCACTAATGTGCGACCGAAAATTTGGCATAGGAGCGGACGGGCTTATTCTGCTTGAAACTACCGAGGAATACGACTTTAAAATGGTCTATTATAATGCAGATGGAGCAGAAGGCTCTTTCTGTGGAAATGGCGCCCGCTGTATTACCGGGTTCGCCCGTTTTTTAAATATCATAGACTCTGAAGCCAACTTCATTGCGGCAGACGGACCGCATAACAGCACCATTAATGGAGAAGAGGTGTCACTGGAGATGGGCGATGTAGATTCGATTACAGAATCGGAGAATTATAGTTTTTTAAACACAGGGTCCCCTCATCATGTGGAAATCGTCGAAGGCCTGGAAAATTACAAAGTCTTCGAAAGAGGGAGGGAGATACGAAATACCGTATATGGCAAGGCAGGTTCAAACATAAATTTTGTGGAGCAGTTGGAAGACAACAATTTCGCCGTACGAACCTATGAAAGAGGTGTAGAAGATGAAACTATGTCTTGTGGCACCGGCGTTACGGCAGTGGCGATTGCAATGGCACATTTGGGGAAAGCCGGGGGCAATGAAGTTGGAATTATAACGCCCGGAGGAAAGCTAAGAGTGACATTCAATAAGCAGGAAGGAAAGTTCACCAATATTCATCTAATCGGCCCGGCAAAACAGGTCTTCAAAGGAAAATGGGGATGAAAACACTGGAAGGAACAAAGATAAGTCTTCGGGCCCTGGAACTCTCAGATCTGGATTTCCTGTACCTGCTGGAGAATGACGAAACAGTATGGGAAGTAAGTAATACAACCACTCCTTACTCCAAATATGTCCTGAAACAATACCTGGAAAATGCCCATCGCGATATCTACGAGGTAAAACAACTGCGGCTGGTAATCTGTGAAGCCGATACCGATCGCCCCCTGGGGTTTACCGATTTCTATGATTTTGAACCCAAGCACCGCCGGGTAGGTCTCGGAATTGTCGTGTTTTCGGAAGTCGACAGGGAAAAAGGGTATGCTTCAGAAGCAATTTCTCTTATCCTGAATTATGCCTTCACCCATCTTAATTTACACCAGGTTTATGCAAATATTTCTGAAGACAATAGTTCAAGTATTCGGCTGTTTGAAAAGCAGGGCTTTGTGAGATCGGGTGTTAAACGGGACTGGATAAGCAGGGGCTCTGAATTTATTGACGAATTAATATATCAAAAGATACAGGATGAATCTTAAACGCATATTGTGGGCTGTAGTCCTACTCGGGTTACTTGCCATGGCAGTTTTTGCATGGTTTGTCTATAATGCCGTGCTGGCGCCTAATACAGCTTTCGAAAACGAAGAGGCCCATGTCTATATTCCTACCAATGCGCGCTTCGAGCAGGTTCTTGAGGAATTAAGTCCGTTGCTGGAAAATATCGAAACCTTCGAAGCTGTAGCAGAGCGCAAGGGTTACGCGGCCAATATCAAGCCCGGGCATTATATCATTAAAAAGGGGATGAGCAATAACGACATCATTAATACAATCCGGTCTGAGAACATTCCTATTCAGCTGCGATTTAACAATATGGAACGGGTAGAAGACCTGGCGGGAAATATCGCACGGCAGATCGAAGCCGACAGCCTTTCCCTCTTACAGGCGATGCGCGATACTACCTTCCTTAAAGATGCAGGGTTAACCGAAAAAAATGCCCTTTCGCTTTACTTGCCGAATACTTATGAATTCTACTGGAATACGTCGGCCGAAGCGTTCCGGGAACGAATGAAGGAAGAGTACGATCGGTTTTGGACGGAGACGAGAATAAAAAAAGCTGAAGCACTTGGATTATCCCCTCTGCAGGTAATCGCCTTAGCAGCAATAGTTCAGAAGGAAACTGCCAAAGTGGACGAGCGTCCCAGGGTTGCGGGCTTGTACATAAACAGGTTGAAAAAGGGAATGCTGTTACAGGCGGATCCCACGGTTATCTATGCAAAAAAATTGCACGAAGATGACTTCGATCAGATAATCAGGCGGGTGCTGTACAAAGACCTGGAGCTTGATTCGCCTTATAATACGTATAAATATTCAGGAGTACCTCCCGGTCCGATCGCCATGCCGGACATATCTTCCATCGATGCTGTTTTAAACAAAGAAGCGCACGATTACCTATATATGGTAGCCGATGTGAATAATCCCGGATATCACAAATTTGCTAAAACGCTTTCCCAGCACAATGCGAACCGGAGGGAATACGTAAATTGGATCAATAGTCAGGGTGTGAACAGGTAATTGTTCTTAGGCGTCTGTATTTAATAGCTGATATTCAATCGATTATTTCGTATCTTCATCAAAAACTTGCTAAGATGAAGAGATTACTACCCATCCTCTTTTTTCTTTTATTTTCTGTTGTTTCAACTTCCCAGGATTCAACCATCCTTTGGCAGAACACTATCGGAGGAAGTAACTGGGATATCCTATGGGCTTCCGGACAGACACCCGATGGCGGGTATATTGTGGGAGGCTGGTCTGCATCTAATAGTTCCGGAGATAAAACCGAGAATTCTATGGGCGCAGCCGATTACTGGGTGATAAAACTCGACCAGGCAGGCGAAATTGAATGGCAGAATACTATTGGAGGGGAAGGGGATGATTATTTATATACCATCGCACTTACCCACGATGGGGGCTATTTATTAGGCGGCAAATCCGAATCGAATACTTCCGGGGATAAAACCCAGGATGCCATTGGTAGTTTCGATTATTGGTTGGTAAAGATTAACGGTGCCGGGTTAATTGAATGGGACGTCACCATTGGGGGGCTTAATCATGACCATTTATGGAAGATAAAACAAACTGCCGATAACGGATTTATCCTGGCAGGCTATTCGAATTCCGACATTTCCGGTGATAAGACAGAAAATTCGATTGGCAGTTTCGACTTTTGGGTAGTTAAGATTGATGTTTCGGGGCAAATCCTATGGCAGAATACTATTGGAGGTACGGGTTATGACGAATTGTTGGCCATAGATATTACAGCAGATGAAGGATATATTCTGGGTGGAGAGTCCTCCTCCGGTATATCGGGCGATAAGACCCAACCGAACAGGGGAGGCGTTGATTACTGGGTAGTAAAACTTAATCAGCAGGGCGAAATTGAATGGCAAAGAACTCTTGGAGGTATGGGAGATGACGATTTTACAACCGTAATCCAAACCGGAGATAGTGGCTACCTGGTTGGCGGCTACTCGGTTTCAAATATTTCCGGTGAAAAGTCGGAGAATGCTCTTGGCCTGGATGATTACTGGCTGGTTAAACTCGACGGTACGGGGCAGATAGAATGGGATAACACGCTGGGCGGCAATCACAACGACCGTTTGTTTGAAGTGTTAGAAACGACAGAGAACACTTATTTACTGGCAGGTTATTCTACTTCCATGGCTTCGGCAGACAAGACAGAGGGGAATATCGGCGGTCCGGATTACTGGTTGGTAGAATTAAACTCCGATGGTACAATCAGATCGCAGAACACCATTGGTGGGTTTATAGCCGATATTCTCACTACCGTACATCAAACCACCGACGGGGGCTATTTCCTTGGAGGGTATTCGTATTCGAGCATTTCGGGGGATAAATCGGAGAATACAAATGGCTTTTGGGATTACTGGCTTATCCGCCTTTCCGGAATCCTGGATACTAGTCCGTTTTCTTCGGAATTGATCGAAATTTACCCCAATCCTGCCACTACCCATGTGTATATTAGCTCCGATCATAATGTGGATCTGTTTGAAATATATTCGGTTTCAGGGGTAAAATTGCTTCAGTTCACGGAAGTTTCAAACGGGGTGGATATTAGTTCATTACCCGCCGGAATGTACCTCCTTAGGTTAACTTCAGCCACCACCAAAACATTCAGCAAACTTGTGAAATACTAAGTTTTTTTTCTTCTGAAAAAAGGGGTCATGACTGTTAAACCTATGTAAAATCAGGGGTTAAAGAGTGTTAAGCAGCGCTATTTCCCGTATCAGCCTTAGTATATTTATTCTACGAATTAAGATCAAGACGTTCTTACACTTAAGACACTAAACACCTCAGACATATCACATTACGGCACAGTATGTGTTTATTTAAGAGTATTTCCTCTATGCACGAAGCATAGGGGCAATAATTATAACTTAAATAAGTAAAACATGGCAAAACGTTTTATGAAAATGTCTGTGCTGCTGATCGGGTTGACATTAACTGTCACCGGATTTTCTAATAAAAAGTTAGAAGATTACAGCAGTTCGATGTTCATCTCGGAAATTGTTGAGGGACTTGCCCATGTTCCGACTATAGAAGAGATTAACATGAATTTCCGACAAAACGGTCCTTTTGTTGGAAAGTCATACCTTGGTTTTAGTAATGACCTCGGCCTTAGTGAAAGCAGTGGTAATTACAAGGCTGTGAACAGGTTGGGTTACGCGGGCAAATACCAATTTGGCGGATCGGCGCTAAAGTGGGTCGGTATAAAAGACCGACGCAGGTTTCTTAATTCGCCCGAGTTGCAGGAGGACGCCTTAAAAGCGCTCATTGCACTCAATAAGCACGTTTTAAGAGATTATATTGCCGATTATGACGGCCAAATAATAAATGGTATTAAAGTAACCGAATCCGGCTTAATTGCCGCAGCCCATTTAGGGGGCGCCAAAAATGTGAAAAGATTTTTGGACTCCAATGGTGAAAATGTATTCGCAGATGCAAATGATGTACCTATCACTAAGTACATGAAAAAATTTGCCGGATACGACCTTTCATCAGTGCTCCCAAATCCAAATGCAAGGGTGACATTATAATTATTGAAAAAAGTCAGGTCGACAGCCTGACTTTTTTCTTTTAAGTAAACTTTAGCAAAGTTTTAAGATACTTCCCGGTAACAATAGCCTGCAATCTGCCGTCTCTTCATTGCTTGTGCAAACTTACATAAGAATTCACATTGTTTATATCTAGTTAATTGTTTATCAAACTATTAACACTAAGCATACGTGTTCTTGTCTATTTTTGCAAAGAATTAAATAATTATTGATAATACCTTAAAATTTAGTTAAGCCCGCTAACGCTCAGAAAGAGATTAAGTAATTGACAATCAGAATTGTATAAATTGTTGTATCTTTGCCAGCTGAAACTATTTAGTAAGAAATTACTGATATTTTTAATTAGGAAATGAGAAAAAAATTATTACGTATTAGTATTTTACTCGCGGTTGCGGTATTTATGTCTATGGGGTTTTCTTCTAAACGAAAAGCCAAGACACCTATGTTTACGACCGAAGGTTATGACTTATCGTACTATGTACCATCTGAAGAAGAAGCTGATCTGGAAATTGAATTTACAGACACCAATTTTAATCTTTTTCTTGGTAAGACGTATACCGGTTTTAAAGAAGCCATCGGGTTCAAAGAATCCCGGGGTAACTACAAGATTGTTAACGAATTTGGTTATATGGGAAAATACCAGTTCGGAAGAGGAACACTTCAAATGATTGGGATCTATAATGCCGATCGTTTTATGAAGGATACACGACTTCAGGAAAAAGCTTTTAACGCTTATACTTCCAGAAATAAATGGATCTTACGACGCGATATCGATCGCTATGTTGGACGATATATCAACGGGGTGAAAGTCACAGAATCAGGCATACTGGCTGCGGCTCACCTGGCCGGTGCGGGGAACGTAAAGAAATACCTGCGCAGTGGTGGCGAAGTTGGATTCAGTGATGCTTTTGGAACGACTATAGGTTATTACCTGAAGAAATTCTCAGGCTACGATACATCATCAATTAAGCCGAATAAATCGGCAAAGGTGCTGTAACCTATTTCTGAATGATAAATATAGTGGGTCTCTTATTGAGATCCACTTTTTTTTTGCCCCATTCCTCGGCGGTATAAGTTCTTATGTATTCCGTTGGTAAGGTGATATCGCAGGCAATGCATAGTCGGGTTTGCGGCTGTAAAGTGCTGATGATACTCTCGAACATCTGGTTGTTCCTGTAAGGTGTTTCTATAAAGGACTGCGACTGCTGCTGTTCGCCCGATAAGTGCTCCAGACGTTTTATTTCCTTTCTGCGGTCCCGCTTATCGATAGGCAGATAACCGTTAAATGCGAAATTCTGTCCGTTAAAGCCACTCGCCATCATTGCAAGCAGGATAGAGGAGGGGCCTACCAGAGGGACCACCCTTATTTGCTGCTGGTGTGCGTGCGTAACGAGCAGCGAGCCCGGGTCGGCAATCCCCGGACAGCCCGCATCTGAAATTACACCCAGATCGAGCCCCTGATGACAGGGGCTGAGCATTTCGGGGATTTCGGATTCGTCGGTAAATTTATTGATAAGATTGAATTGCAGGTCGGGTTGCGACTTACGCGGGACTATGCTTTTAATGAAAGCGCGGGCGTTCTTTTCATTCTCTACCACATAATAATCTATTTCCTCCACCGCTTTTTTCACCAACAACGGCAACACCTCCAAAGGAGGGCCGTCGCCCAGTGTGTTCGGTATGAGATATAAATTACCTTTCTCCGGCTGCATTATTCAACCACTAATTTCCTGATTGAAAACTGGTTATTTTTGGTAATAACAGACACCAAATAGATTCCCGATTGTAAATTTGAAATATCGAGGTGCATTTCCGACTTGTTAATGGAGTTTTCTTCCAAAACCACACTTCCGGTAAGCGATTGGATCTTAATAGTTTCGAATAAATCCGAGTCCAGAGACAGTTGTAGGTCACCGGAGGATGGATTGGGATACATCCTGAAGGTCGACAGGTCGAAATCTGAATAACCAATTAGCGGATCTCCCTGAACACGGTAAATCTCCCCGCTGAGGTCGGCTATATATAGTTCATTGTTAATGTCTTCTCCAAACGACACCCATGCTCCTCCAAAACTTCCGTGATCGAACAGATCCCCATCCGAATCGACAGTAAAGATTCTACCACTGCAAACATCGGCAGCAAAATAATACCCTATAAGGTCCGGGAACATCGAGCCCCGATACACATAACCTCCGGTCACTGAACAATTCCCGCTTCCGGTGGATGATGAGTATTCCGCTTCGGGGAATATTAGCGCCCCCGGCGGCGGACAGCCTGTCGTATTAAAGGGTTGTGAACCCTCGTAACAACGCCACCCGTAATTTAATCCTGCCGCATTCCCCGGTTGCTTATTGATCTCTTCCACATCACCCTGCCCCACGTCGGCTATCCAAACTTCATCCGTATCACTATCGAAACTGAACTTCCATGCATTTCGGAGGCCGTAGGCCCAGATTTCTTCGGCGTTAACCGGATCGCCGGCAAATGGATTGTCGTTAGGGATTCCGTAGTTATTTCCTCCCGAAGGGTTATCTACATCGATTCGAAGCAGTTTTCCTAAAAGGAGGGTGGTATTTTGTGCACGGTTTCCCGGGTCACCACCACTTCCGCCGTCACCGGCAGAAATATACAGATACCCGTCCGATCCAAAAGCGATGGAACCACCGTTGTGATTTGAAAAAGGTTGGGCGTAATCAATAATAGGGAATTCAGAACCTGCTTGTGCCAAATCGGGATTCCCCGGATCTACAGTAAACCTGGAGACCTGAGTATCACCTGCATTATCCGTATAATTAACATAGAAGAAGCCGTTGTTGGTATAATCAGGGTGAAAAGCCAATCCTAAAAGGCCCTGCTCACTGCCTCCTGATACCTGCGTAGAAATATCCAGAAAAGGAGTAGCATTTACCGTTCCATCTGTGTTGAGGATTCGTATACGTCCGCCTTGCTCCACTATGAACAAGCGGTCATCACCGGCATTCTGAATGTCTACAGGGTCGTTAAAAGCCGATGAGATTAATTCGAGCTCTATGTCCGGTTGGGCCAGTAGCCCGTAAGTACCAAACAGCAGGCATAAAAGTAGGGGTATAACATTTTTCATAACAGTTTTTTTAGATTGACATTAAATTTAGCTAAAAACAGCCGAACTTCAAAGCAGATGCCCATTTACCAACTGTTAATTTCAACCTAAATAGCTGCAATTTTAATGCACCACCAATTTTTCAATGTGGTTGCCACCGGCAGCAGTTTTAATATTAACTAAGTATATACCGGAGGCCAGTTCGCTTATATCTATTTGTTGTTCCGAAGGATTCAAATTCGAATAGGTGAGCACAGTTTTACCACTCAGGTCCTTGACGGACAGTTCAGATAGTAATTCCTTATTGCTTTTAATAACAAATGATTCGGAGGCGGGATTAGGAAGTATTGTAATATCATTAGGGGCCGCCGCTTCATCAATTCCCAGCATTTCACCATTTAGACGATACACCTGGCCATCTTTGCTAACGATAAACAATTCATTTTCCGAATTTTCACCGAATGAAACAAATGGTTCGAAGAACTGTCCGTAATTTCTAAGTTCGAAATTTTCGTTTAGAGACCAAATATAGGTACGACAATAATCCGCAAAGAAAAAGAGTCCCTGCATTTGCGGGTAATCGGTTCCCCTGTAAACATAGCCTGCGGTGATCGCATTGCAATTACTCATAACGTGTTCGTAAACGAAGACCGGAAATGTCATCGTACCGGGAGGGTCGCAATTGGTAGTGATGAATTCTTCAAACCCTTCGTAACAGCGCCAGCCAAAATTTGCACCGGCAGTGGTAGAGGAGATCATATTCACTTCTTCAAACCTGTTGTTGCCTACATCACCAAGCCATAAATCGCCGGTTACAGCATCGAAGGAGAATTTCCACGGGTTGCGCAAACCGTATGCCCAAATCTCTTCAGCATTCCCGGGGACACCGGCAAAGGGGTTGTCTGCAGGAATTCCGTAATTGTTGGCACCACCGGGGTTATCCACATCCAGGCGTAATATTTTACCGAGTAAGAGCGATGTATTTTGGGCATTCATGTTTGGATCTCCACCGCCCTGTCCGTCGCCTGTTGCGATATACAAATAACCGTCAGGGCCAAAATTTATACAGCCGCCGTTGTGAATGGTTCCCGGCTGTGTAATGGATAAAAGGTTTAAACGGGACGTAGGATCGGCCAGGTTAGGATTGCCGGAAACCGTATATCGGTCCAACTGGCTGTCGCCTTGCAAATCTGTGTAGTAAACATAAAAATACCCATTGTTGCTGTAATCAGGGTGAAAGGCAAGTCCTAAGAGGCCCTGCTCGTTTTGATCGGTAACCATTGAAGTCACATTGAGAAAAGGTGTGCTGATTACGGAACCGTTGGCATTGATTATTCGTATGGTTCCGCCTTTTTCCACGGCAAACATCCGGTCGTCGCCGGCATGCTGTAAGGCCACTGGATTATTTAATCCGGTTGCAAAGAGATCGATCTCCAGACCTTGTCCGAACACCCCGCCCGAAACAAGTAAGATAAGAAACAGGTAATTACGTAATTGAAGCATGTTTTTTATTTGAAGGTAAGTAATAATTCTGAAAAGTGTCATTAAATTAAATCCTGGCGGCGATTTTTTCACAGGCCTGTTCGAGCATGGAATAAACATTGTCGAAGCCATTCGCACCCCCGTAATACGGATCGGGTACGTCTACATTCTCTCCGGGGAACAACTCGTCCATGATACGGCTTACTTTGTGCTTTTCTTCTTCCGTCCGTGCCAGTTTAATAACGTCCCTGTAGTTCGAATTGTCCATAACAAATATATGGTCGTAAGTTTCAAAGTCGTAAGGTGAGAATTTTCGGCCGCGCTGGTAGGTGATATCAATACCATTGGCTTTGCCTACTTCAATACTCCTCGGGTCCGGCTGTTCGCCTACATGCCATCCCCCGGTACCGGCCGACTCGACCAAAACCTTTTCCGGATCGACTTTAGATCGCAATATTCCCTCGGCCAGCGGAGACCGGCAGATATTGCCCAGGCAAACCATTAAGACTTTTGTTTTCATGTAAAAAAAAACCGGTAGGATTACCGGAAGTGTTATAACGTTAATTTTTTATTGAGGTCTTCGACATACTTCCTGAATTGCTTATCGGTACTGGAGAGATTGTCTACCGTTTTGCAGGCGTGCAGCACGGTGGCGTGATCTCGCTGACCGATCTGGGAGCCGATAGAGGCCAGGGAAGCTTTGGTGAACTTCTTGGCAAAGAACATGGCCAGTTGCCGGGCCTGCACAATATGTCTTTTTCTTGTCTTCGATTGCAGTGTGTCCACATCCATTTGGAAATACTCGCTCACCACTTTTTGGATGTAATCGATAGAAACTTCTCGCTTGGTGTGCTTTACGTAGTTGTCTACAATCTTTTTAGCCAGGTCAATAGTAATTTCCCTTTTGTTAAAAGACGAATGGGCGATGAGCGATATGATGGCACCTTCCAGTTCGCGAATATTGGTCTTGATATTATTGGCCAGGAATTCGATGATCTCCTCGGGCATTTCCACCCCGTCCCTGTAAAGTTTGTTCTTTATGATAGCCACCCGGGTATCGTAATCGGGATGATTCAGTTCGGCTGAAAGCCCCCATTTAAACCTGGACAGCAGCCGCTGTTCGATATCTATCATATCGACAGGTGCCTTATCGCTGGTAAGGATAACCTGCTTGCCATTCTGATGCAGGTGATTAAATATATGGAAGAATACGTCCTGAGTTCCGGCCTTGCCGGACAAGAGTTGTATGTCGTCCACTATCAGTACATCGATAATCTGATAAAAATGAATAAAGTCGTTCCTGTTGTTCTTTTTTACGGATTCTATATACTGTTGCGTAAACTTTTCAGCAGAAATATATAATACCGTTTTTTCCGGGTATTTGTCTTTTATTTCAACACCTATGGCGTGAGCGAGATGGGTCTTTCCCAAACCCACCCCACCAAATATAAGTAGTGGGTTAAAAGAAGTGCCCCCAGGTTTGTTAGCAACTGCCATACCTGCTGAACGGGCAAGGCGATTCGATTCTCCTTCCAGGAAATTGTCGAAATTATAACTGGGATTGAGTTGCGATTCGATCTTTACATTCCTGATTCCCGGAATCACGAAAGGATTCTTAAGCTCGGGACTTTTGTTCTTTAACGGAACATCCACTTCCTGCGAATGCGTGGCATTCCTTCTGTTGGTGCTTGGAATTTTTTCGGTAAACGGTTGCTTGTTCCCGTAGGTGTTTTCCATTTTGATAACATAAACAAGTTTAGCACTTGTGCCCAATTCCTTTGTAAGACCAACTTTGAGGAGCTTCACATAATGCTCTTCAAGCCATTCGTAAAAGAATTTGCTGGGTACCTGAATACTGAGGGCGTTGTCGGTAAGTTTCACTGCTTTGATAGGCTCGAACCAGGTCTTGTATGCTTGCGAAGAAATGTTATCTTCTATAAAGGACAAACAATTGTTCCAAACCGATTCCGCAGTTTTGCTCATAGTAATCGCCGAAGTTTAGTTAGTTATCAGAGTGTCATTAAGAACGAGGAAAAGAGTTTTTCCTAACAATTTCTTAACAGTGCAAATATGTGAACAAAAAAATGAAAAAAAAAATTGATAGGGTATTGAATTTCTTCTTTTTTTTTCGCATACTCTTATACACGTAAACTTACAAAAAAACTTCCCTTTTCAAGGTATAAATTCATGAAAAAAAATATTACTAAATTAAGAGTCCGTTATGGCGAAACCGATCAGATGGGTGTTGTCTATTACGGAAATTATGCCGAATATCTCGAGCAGGGAAGAACCGAATGGCTTCGGGCACTGGGCATTACCTATAAATCGATGGAGGAGAACGATATTCAATTGCCCGTTGTAAATCTCACAATCGACTATAAGCAACCCGCACGCTATGACGATGTAATTTCCATTTCAACCGAACTCAAGAAACTTCCTACGGCGAGGATCGATTTCTATTACGAAATTCACAACAGTGAAGGAACTTTACTCGCTACTGCCTCTACCACCCTTGTCTTTATTGATAAGCATACCAACAAGTTAAGACGAGCCCCCGCTTACCTGATGGAGAAATTGAAAGCCTGATCAGTTTCTTTTGATTCTAATTTTATGTAGTGCTTCAAATAGCGCATACACCCTATCCGAATCTTTTCGTCTAACGGAAATTTCCGTGCGACAATCGAGACCGAGTTCCTGATTTACTATTCGAAGATCTTCCGATTTAATAATGCGCATCACGGTATTTAATTCATCATAGCCGCATTTAATAAGGAATCTATCGTCCAGGGTGCGCGTAACGACCTTAGCATTTTCCAGGGCCATCATAGCGGCTGTTTTATACGCCTGGATTAACCCGCCTACACCCAGTTTTGTTCCCCCGAAATAACGAACCACGACAATTAGCACATTAGTGAGATCGAACGATTGAATCTGCCCGTATATAGGCATTCCGGCACTGTTGGAAGGTTCCCCGTCATCGTTCGCCCTGTAGTGGTCATACTGCTTGCCCAACTGCCAGGCATAACACCAATGCCGGGCGGCGTGATGCTGCTTCTTCAGTTGTTCGAGAATCTCTTTTACCGAATCTTCCGAGGAAACGGGATAGGCATAACCGAAGAATTTGCTGCCCTTTTCCTTGAACAGAATTTCAACAGAAGGCTTTGCAATAGTCTTGTACGAATCTTTTTCAACCGACATACCTATGAGTTAACAGCAACAAGGAATATACTAATAATGGCAAAGAGAATTCCCAGCCAGTTCTTCCGAAGTAAGGTCTCTTTAAATAACAATATCCCTACTATGGTTGAAAGCATAACAATAGCGACATTGTTTACCGTAAAGATACCCGAGCTCTCAAGGATATCACTGCGAAGAGCCTGTACAAGAAAGTAGATCGAGAAATAATTTGGAATTCCAAGCGCTATGCCGCCAAGAAAGTTCTTAAATTCGAGTTTAATTTTTCCTTTGAACCCTTTAAATATCATAAGTAGAATTCCTGCCACGGCTGCTGAAAAGAATATGGCCGATGAGAATATGGGAACCTCGTCTGCTGCCACATACGAATCTTCCAGAAATTTTATACTGGTATCGATGATCCCGCTTCCGAGGAAAACCAGCAACGGAAAAATAAGATTACGACGCTCGATCTTTAAACCCGATTTTTTCTTTATGGACGACAGGTAAACTGCAACCAGCGCGAGCAGGATTCCCAGGAATTTCAGAATGCCTAAGCTTTCACGGTAATACAGCAATCCAAAGACGATGGGTATTGCCAGGCTCATTTTAGTGGCAACCGAAACCACCGCCAGTCCGCTGCGCTGTGTTGTGATAGCCATTAGGTTGAAAATTGTTATAAAAAGCAAACCCAGGGCTACGGTAAAAACAAACCATTCCTTAGCTGCAATTTCTGCCGGGTGGATTGGAGCATCGTAAGCAAGTACACCACAGAGACAAGCGATAAAATAATTCACCACTATAGCCTGAAAGGTATTGATCTTAAACCGATCGTATAATTTAAAGACAATAAAAATTACCGTGGACGAAACGATACTGAGAATAAGATAGATCAAGAGCTCTGGTTTTTAAAATGTTGCAGCTTGTCGCCGTTAATTAGTTGTTCCGAAATAAGAGTCCCTGCAAGTTGAGGTGCCGGTATCCCTCCGTTAAAGTTCTTATTCCCTGTAAAAACCAGGGCATCGTCCCAGATGTTTTCATCGATAAAAGCTTGTAATGTTCTACGTCCGCCTTCTACGATAAGACTTTGAATTCCCTCTTTGCCTAAAATTTCTGCAACCTGTGTTGCCAGGTTGTTCCGAAAATCCATCGTCCTGAAAACTGCCTTCCCGAAATCGGTTCCTTTCTTTTCAGTTAGAATAAGCGTGAAAGCCCTGTCGTCGAAGATTGCTGAATGCAGTGGAATTCTCAAAGTTCTGTCCAAAACAACACGCAGGGGAGAGCTTCCGGGCCACATTCGGGTAGTCAGGCTGGGGTTATCGTCCAAAACCGTGGTTGTTCCTACCAGGATTGCCTGTTCTTCTGAACGAATTTTATGGGCCAGTTGCCTGGAATACGTATTCGTTATCCAGACGGGTTTTCCCTTTACTTCGCGGCTTTCAGGAGCGATAAACCCGTCGGCAGTCTGTGCCCACTTTAATATTACATAGGGTCGCTTATTCAGATGAAAGTGGAAGAACCGTTTGTTTAGTGAGGCACATTCTTCTTCCAGAACGCTTGTTACCACTTCACATCCTGCAGCTCTCAATCGCTCTATCCCCTTACCGCCAACCCTGGGATCGGGATCGGTAGTGCCTATCACTACTTTTTTTATACCCGACTTTATAATCAGGTCGGCACAAGGAGGGGTTTTACCAAAATGGCTGCATGGTTCCAGATTTACATAGAGCGTAGAATTAGCCAACAGCGCAGGGTTCTTAACCGAACCGATGGCATTGACTTCGGCATGTACTTCTCCGGCCTTGTGATGCCAGCCTTCTCCTATGATCGAATTGTTATGAACCACAACACTGCCCACCAAAGGGTTGGGGTAGGTGCTTCCCAGCCCTTTTTTTGCCAGGTCTATGCAGCGCAGCATAAAAAAATCTTTTACCTTCACCGGGTAAAAATACAAGTAATTAAACAAATGAAAACAGCTAAATTCAGGCCGATTCGAAAATCGGATAATGCTGTTGTAGCCAAGATTATTAGGTCTGTCCTGGAAGATTTCGGAGTTCCGAAAATAGGTACTGCCTATGCCGATAAATCCCTGGACAGTATGTTTGAAACTTATGAGGCCTCAAAGGCAACTTATTTCGTGGTTGAAATAGATGGAAGGGTAGTTGGCGGGGCAGGAATTGCCCAACTGGAAAATTACGACGGCTCTGTATGTGAGCTTCAGAAAATGTACTTCCTGCCGGAAGCCAGGGGAATGGGGATAGGTACTTCAATGATTTCACTATGTTTGAAAAAGGCCAAAGAATTGGGTTACGAACGCTGTTATCTGGAAACCATGCCTTATATGATCGCAGCTCAAAAACTATACGAACGCAGTGGTTTTAACTATATAGACGGTCCGATGGGCGACACAGGGCATTTCGCCTGTAAGACTCATATGCTGAAAACCCTTTAGCATGACGCTCAAAGAACTAAAAGAACTCTTTAACGGCAGACTTTCTTCTCTTTATCCAACAGAAGAATTACGATCCATCTTTTCAATTCTCACCGAAACCTGGCTGGGCTATAGCCGCTTTGAAGCCTCGTTGAACCAAGATGCGAAGATGGAGCCTTCGGTGACAAGGCAGTTCGTTGATGCAATATCGCGGTTGGAAACATTTACACCGGTTCAATACATTACCGGAGAAACGGAGTTCAATGGGCTGAAGTTCAAAGTAGATTCAAATACGCTTATTCCAAGACCGGAAACTGAAGAGTTGGTCTCCTGGATTTCCATGTCTGTCAAGCAGGCAACGGGTGAAGGAAAATTTGATAGCGATTCAATTAAAATACTTGATATAGGGACAGGCAGCGGCTGTATCGCTGTTTCACTCGCAAAGGAACTGCCGGCGGCAGCGATAACTGCTTTGGATGTTTCAAAAGAGGCTCTAAAAATTGCTGAATACAATGCTAAACAGCTGGGAGTTGATATCGAGTTTATGGAAATGGACATAACCAAAAGCTCGCAATTGCCCGGCCTTTATCAGCTAATTGTCTCTAACCCGCCATATGTACGGCAGGTAGAAAAATCGCAGATGAGTTTGAATGTGCTGGATCATGAGCCGGGGTTGGCACTATTCGTTTCGGATGAAGATCCACTACTGTTTTACAGGGCTATTATCAAACTGTCTCGGTCGTTTTTAATCCCGGGAGGAATGTTGTTCTTCGAGATTAATGAGTATCTTGGAGAAGATATGAAGCGTTTATTGGCGGCTAATGATTTTAAGCAAATCGAATTAAAACAAGATTTTCGGGGGAAGGATAGGATGATAAGAGCAACAAAGCATGGTTAAGTTAAACAAAATTTGCGTTTTCTGCGGGAGTAGCGAAGGGAACGACACCCATATTATCGACACCGCAAAAAAGTTGGGATCAGTCTTCGCTGAACGAAAGATCACCCTGGTTTACGGAGCTGCAAAGATTGGTATTATGGGTGAGATCGCCAGGGCGGTATTAGACCAACAGGGAGAGGTTATCGGGATTATTCCCGAATTCTTAAAAAAGAAGGAAGTAGTGCATCTGGGCCTTACTGAACTAATAACCACAACCAACATGCATGACAGGAAGTTAAAAATGCAGGAGATAAGTGATGGTTTTATTGCCTTACCGGGAGGGATAGGAACCCTGGAAGAACTTTTCGAAATTTTAACCTGGTTGCAACTCGGACTTCATTCTAAGCCAATCGGCCTGTTGAATATCAATGGCTTTTATGATGACCTGCTGAGATTACTGGAAAATATGGTTCGAAAAGGCTTTGTTTCAATGGATACATATGAACTGTTACTTGTTGATAAATCCATTGAGAAGCTGCTCGAGAAGATGGAGGAGTTCAAACCGCCCCAACGTCCGCACTGGCTTACCGAAGAAAGAACATAGTTTGTGGGAGCTTACCGCTTTTTTCATGTTGATTAATTTGAAATCTCGTATTTAATCGCACTATTTCTCTTAAAAAAATCACCTCAGTTTCTATATTTGTTCTATGAATATTGAACAACAGATTAATGCCCTTCGCAACGAACTTCGTGAGCACAATTACAACTATTATGTTCTGGATAATCCAACTATATCCGACTTCGATTTCGATAAGAAACTCGAACAACTTCAGCAGCTGGAATTAGCACACCCCCAGTTTTTCGATCCCAACTCCCCCACCCAGAGAGTGGGCGGAGAGGTGACCAAGAATTTTAAAACCGTGAGACACGAATTCAGGATGTATTCCCTGGATAATTCATATTCGAAAGAAGAATTGGCGGAATGGGAAAATCGAGTTAGGAAGATTGTAGATGGCCAACTGGAATATACCTGCGAGCTGAAATACGACGGGGCTTCCATAAGCCTTACTTATGAGAACGGCAAGCTGGTGCAGGCGCTAACCAGGGGGGATGGTTTTCAGGGGGATGATGTTACTGCGAATGTGAAGACCATTAAATCCGTGCCCCTGCAACTAAAGGGTGATTATCCATCAAAATTCGAGATCCGCGGAGAAATAGTCCTGCCATTCGAAGGTTTTGAAAAAATGAACAGAGAGCGGCTGGAGTTAGGAGAGGAAGCTTACCGAAACCCGAGGAATACCGCTTCTGGCAGTTTAAAGCTGCAGGACAGTGCAGAAGTAGCTAAACGTCCGCTGGAATGTTTACTGTATAGTTTAAAGGGCAACAATCTTGACGTTAGAACACAATTTGAAAGCCTAGTAAAAGCACGAGAGTGGGGATTTAAGGTGCCCCCGGAAGCAATGCTGTGTAAGGACATGGATGCGGTACTCGAATATGTGAATTATTGGGATACAGCCCGGCACGACTTACCCTACGAAACAGACGGAGTAGTTATTAAGGTAAACGACCTTCAGCAGCAGGAGGAACTTGGGTATACAGCCAAAGCACCGCGCTGGGCAATTGCATATAAATTTAAAGCAGAAACTGCGCTTACCACACTTCATAAAATAACCTACCAGGTGGGTAGAACCGGGGCTATTACTCCTGTGGCTAACCTCGAACCGGTTGAACTCGCCGGGACTATTGTGAAGCGCGCTTCACTTCACAATGCCGACCAGATAGAAAAACTGGATATCCGTGAAGGAGATAGGGTATTTGTTGAAAAAGGAGGGGAGATCATTCCGAAGATCATCGGGGTTGAATTATCGAGCCGGCTATCGGGAAGCAAACCCACCGAATATATTACGCATTGCCCGGAGTGCGGCACCACCCTGGAGCGAAAAGTAGGGGAGGCACAGCATTATTGTCCGAACGACAAAGGGTGCCCGCCTCAGATTATCGGACGAATACAGCATTTTATTTCGCGTAAGGCAATGGATGTTGAAGGCCTGGGCGGGGAAACCGTGGCACTTTTGGTAAACAACGGCTTGATCTCCAATTATGCCGATCTGTACACCTTGGAGATGTCGCAGATACTTCCGCTGGAACGTATGGCCGAAAAAAGTGCCGAGAATCTTATTCGTGGTATTGAAGAATCGAAAAAGATACCCTTCGACAGGGTACTTTTTGCTTTGGGAATACGGTATGTGGGTGAAACTGTTGCCAAAAAGCTGGCTAAACATTTCAAGACGCTGGATGCTTTGATGGAAGCGACTATTGAAGATCTGACACATGTTGATGAGATTGGAGAACGTATAGCCGAATCGGTGGTCGAATTTTTTAATTCTGAAGATAACCGGGACATTGTTTCAAAATTGAGATCGCATGGGGTGCAGTTGGAAATTTCGGCCGAATTGCTGGCCGGACAGACCGAAAAGTTAGCAGGAAACACTTTTGTAGTATCGGGTGTATTCACTTCTGTTACCCGCGACGATCTTAAAAAATTGATAGAGCGCAATGGCGGAAAGGTCTCTGGAAGCATTTCCGGTAAAACCGGTTTTGTAGTGGCCGGTGAAAATATGGGGCCAAGCAAACGAACAAAAGCCGAAAGCCTCGGGATTCCAATAATTTCGGAAGATGATTTTATGCAAATGATTTCTTAGGCAATTGATGGAAATGACCTTTAATGTGTATTTTTGTGCTAGTGCATAGTGTTCGCCATGTTTGAAAAGTTAAAGCGAAGAGCCTTAAGAAAACGTATCGACCAGAATCTCAGCAGTAGGGATACTTCCCAGATCAATAAAGGAATGCGAACTCTGGGATTTCTCGTGGATGAGACCCTTATCCTGGAGACCGATGTGTTCGATTCGTTTTCACTCGATTATGGTTTACAACCTAAAGACGTAAAGGTCTTTACATTTAGAGAGGTAAGAAAAAGAATTCCTTCCCTGCAACAAAACCGGGTGAACAATAAGGATTTTAACTGGAAAGGTGAGATTCTGAATCAGAATGCAAACGAGTTCCTCGATTACCCTTTCGATGTACTGGTGGGATATTACGAAGGAAAGCATGAGTTCCTGGACCTTATGGTTTCCGGGAGTAAAGCAGGGTTTAAAGTTGGATTCCAAGGGGCAGATGAGCGGCTTTACGATTTACTCATCGCCATGAACCCGAAGGATGTTTCCGGTTTTAAAAAAGAATTAAAAAAATACCTAACGATTTTAAATAAAATTGAATGAAAGAGTTAATTGGAACAGGTGTTGCCCTAATAACCCCTTTTACTGAAGACTTTAAGGTGGACACTGAAGCCTTAAAGCGGGTAGTGAACTTCCAGATTGATAACGGGATCGATTATCTGGTAGTACTGGGTACTACAGCCGAAAGTGTTACGCTGAATAAATCAGAAAAGCAATTAGTGATCGACACCATAGTGGAGGCCAATAATGGTCGCCTGCCCCTGGTGCTTGGAATTGGGGGTAATAATACTTCCGAAGTGATCGAAGAGATGACGAAGCGGGATCTCTCCGCCTTTACCGCCATCCTGTCGGTTTCCCCTATGTATAACAAACCCACTCAGGAAGGTATCTATCAGCACTTTGCCGCCATCGCCAATGCTGCACCCAAGCCGGTGATCTTGTATAATGTTCCGGGTAGGACGGCCAGTAATATGCTTCCGGAAACAGTGATTCGTTTAGCTCGCGATTTTAAAAACATCGTTGCCATAAAAGAAGCCGCGGGAGATATTGTCCAGGCCATGCGAATGATCCATGGCACCCCTGATGAGTTTTTAGTAATCTCCGGAGACGATATGGTTACCTTGCCCATGATTTTGGCAGGAGGTGCCGGGGTGATTTCGGTGATCGGAGAGGGCTTTCCGAAGGAATTCTCACAGATGGTAAACTTTGGGTTGGAGCGGAAGGTTGACCAGGCATACGAATTGCATTACAAACTGGCTCTGGCCATCGACTATATCTTTGCGGAAGGTAACCCGGCAGGAATCAAAGCCGTATTTAAAGAGTTGGGTCTATGCGGGGACACGGTCCGACTTCCATTGGTTGGAATAAGTGATGGTTTGAGAGCAAAAATTAAACAATTCGTATCTCAATTCTGATTCTGTATTTCATTTCAAATTGCAATTGGTTCCCAACGCCCGATATTCTTTGCAGTGAAGGCAATATTTTAGCAGAATAATAAGTTTTTTTTATCATCCTAATTTGACTATTTTTGCACGATGTTTTATAAATTGATGAGAACGAGTTTATTTGCGGTAATTTCTTGTGTGCTTTTATCGGCCTGCAGTGAATATCAGAAAGTTTTGAAAGGCGATGATACAGCGCGTAAATATGCCGTTGCCGACTCCCTCTACCAATTGGGTAAGTATAAAAAATCCCTGAAACTGATGGAGCAGATCGTTCCTGCTTATCGTGGCAAGCCACAGGCTGAACGTTTGATGTATATGTATGCAAATACATTTTACGAACTTGAGGATTTCTACCTGGCGGGATATCAATTTGAGCGTTTCGAGACTTCTTATCCTGCCAGCGACAGCGCAGAGGTTGCAGCCTATAAGTCTGCCAGGAGTTATTACGAGTTATCTCCCCGTTATTCTCTTGATCAAAAAGATACGTACACGGCTTTGAACAAACTGCAGTCTTATATCAACAAGTACCCGGCTTCCGAGAAACGAACAGAAGCCAATGCCCTGGTTTCCGAATTGAGGATGAAACTGGAAAAAAAGGATTACGAGATCGCACACCAATTGCTAGATATCGAAGATTATAAGGCAGCAATTGAGGCCTTTGATAATTTTATCGCCGATCACCCCGGGTCCTACTTGCGAAAGGATGCATTCTTTGCTCGTTTACGGGCCGGATATGAATTGGCAATCCGCAGTTTACCTTCTTTAGTGGAAGAGCGACTTGAAACAGCCAGGACTTATTATAACAGTTTTAAAAAATATTACAGCAACAGCGAACTCATGGCCGAAGCCGAAGAAATAAACAACGATATTTCAGCCAGGCTCGCTAATACAGAATCCATAGAATAAATCTTCCGAATTATGACAGATATTAAGAATTCAGATGCCCCTATCAATACTACGACCATCGACAAGAACAAGATCGATGAGCCGACAGGGAATATTTACGAGGCCATTTCGATTATCTCCAAGCGCGCTGCCCAGATAAACGGTGACATCAAAAAAGAACTGTTGGAAAAACTGGATGAGTTTGCAACTTATAACGACAGCCTGGAGGAAATTTTTGAAAACAAGGAGCAGATAGAAGTTTCCAAGTTTTACGAAAAACTTCCGAAGCCTCATGCCCTGGCCATACAGGAATGGTTGGAAGACAAGATCTATTACAGGAACACCAGAGACGAGGATATTCAGGGATAAACGCCATGGGGATTTTAAGCGGTAAAAATGTATTACTGGGTGTTACAGCCGGTATAGCCGCATATAAATCTGCTTTGATCGTCCGCCTGTTTATAAAGGAAGGAGCGAATGTAAGGGTTGTCATGACCCCGGCAGCCAAGGATTTTGTCACCCCCCTCACCTTATCCACACTCTCCAAAAACGAAGTGTATTCTTCATTTACGAATGAAGACGATGAAAATGCCCAATGGAACAACCACGTAGAGTTGGCCCTTTGGGCTGATTTATTTTTAATAGCTCCCGCTACGGCCAATACACTCTCTAAAATGGCTCATGGCACCAGCGACAACCTGCTGCTCGCAGTATATCTTTCGGCAAAATGCCCTGTGTATTACGCCCCGGCTATGGACCTGGATATGTATCAGCACCCCAGTACCAAAGCGACATTCGATACGCTGGAATCGTACGGAAACATACAAATTCCGGCGGAACACGGCGAATTGGCGAGTGGCCTGAGCGGGCAGGGTAGAATGGCTGAACCCGAAACCATCCTTAAATTCATAGAACGGGACCTGGCTAAAGGTCTTCCCCTTAAAAATTCCCGTGTACTTATCACTGCCGGGCCCACCTATGAGGCCATAGACCCGGTTCGCTTTATTGGCAATCACTCCAGCGGAAAGATGGGATATGCGCTGGCTGAAGAAGCTGCTAATCTGGGAGCAGAGGTTATCCTTGTCTCAGGACCTGTTAGCATCAGCATTTCCAATAACACTATTAAACTGGTTAAGGTTTCATCGGCTGCTGAAATGCACGAGGAAGTCCATCGGTTTTTCGACACTTGCAACATTGCGATTTTGAGTGCAGCCGTTGCAGATTATCGCCCGGTTGAGGTGGCTTCAGAAAAAATAAAGAAACAGAATACTGAATTGCTGCTCAAGCTGGAAAAGACAGAAGATATCCTCGCTTCCCTTGGTAAAATAAAGAAGGACCGGTTTCTGGTAGGTTTTGCCCTGGAAACAGAAAACGAACTGGAAAATGCAAAAACAAAACTCAAAAAAAAGAATTTAGACTTAATTGTATTAAATTCGCTGAAAGATAAAGGAGCCGGCTTTAAAAAGGATACGAACAAGGTTACGCTTATCGACAAAGACAATAAAGTATATCCTTTTACAGTTAAACCTAAAACGGAAGTTGCCCGGGATATTTTTCAATTTATTATAGACAAACTTCATGCGTAGATTAATACTTCTTTTCACAATCTTAATAGTTTCATCCACGACTTTTTCTCAGGAACTGAATTGTACGGTAACCATCGATGCCGAGCAAACAGGACAACCCAATCAGCAGGTTTTCAGAACCCTGCAACAACAGCTTACAGATTTCCTGAACAACACCAAATGGACCGATAAGGTTTATAAGAATCAGGAGCGAATAGACTGTAATTTCTCATTGATCATCACCTCTTACGAATCGGATGCGTTTAATGCTACGCTGCAGGTTCAGGCCTCGAGGCCGGTTTATGGCTCTACTTACGACAGCCCTATCTATAACTATAACGACCGTCAGTTTAATTTCGATTATATCGAATTTCAACCCCTCAATTTCAACATCAACAATTTCGATTCGAACCTAATCTCGGTACTGGCGTTTCATGTATATACGATTATCGGACTGGATGCCGATACCTTTCAGCCAAATGGCGGTCAGGAATACTTCGAGATCGCCAAACAAATCGTCAATACGGCGGCAGCAAGTAATTTTGCCGGGTGGAGGGCCACCGATGGCACCCAATCCCGCTATCGCTATAACGACGCACTAATCTCCAATGTATATAAAGAATTTCACGATAGCATGTACCAGTACCACAGGCTGGGGATGGACAAGATGAGTGAAGAACCCAGAGAGGCAAAAGAAGCCATCGTTGCGGCTATCGAGACTTTAAAAAGTATAAACGACCGTAGGCCGAATTCCTACCTGTTACGCACCTTCTTCGATGCGAAAAGCGATGAGATACAGGCAGTTTTCTCCGGGGGGCCACGGGTGGAAATAGCCCAATTGGTAGACAATCTCAATCGGATGGCACCAACTAAACGCCGCAACTGGGCGGAGATTAAATTTTAGTGCGAGCCGCTGTTGCGTTCTTGAGAATTCCTTGTATTTTTAGCTAGATTTAATTGCAGTTTACCTGCTGTCAATAGTTCCGCAGTGATCACAAATCTCGCCATTCGAAATTATGCGCTTATAGACGATGTAAGCGTTAAGTTCAATTCCGGACTCACCATTATAACAGGAGAAACCGGGGCTGGCAAATCTATACTCCTTGGAGCCTTGTCATTGCTTTTGGGAAAACGGGCCGATCCCGGAAACGTTAAGGATGCAAGTCGCAAATGTATCATTGAAGCACACTTTTCCATCCGTGATTACGATCTGCAGGAATTATTCGAAGAAAATGATCTGGATCACGATCCACTCACCATTGTAAGGCGCGAAATTCTTCCCGGTGGCAAGTCGCGGGCCTTTGTAAATGATACCCCGGTTACCCTTGCACAACTACAGGCGCTTGGGGTTCACCTGGTAGATATTCACTCACAACATGAAACGCTTACACTTTCTTCCGAAGCATTCCAGCTGGAAGTCATAGATGCCCTGGCCGGAAACCGGGAGTTGCTGATATCCTACAGGGAATATTTCGAGCGTGTTGGGAAGCTAAAAGCCGTGTTAGATGATCTTAAAGCTGAAAAAGAAGCCTCTTCCCGGGAGCTCGATTATAATACCTTCTTATATAATGAATTAAAAGAAGCTGCTCTCGACGGGATCGATCTTCAGGACCTTGAAGAAACCTATGAAAAACTCAACAACACCGAAGAGATTCAGGAGTCGTTGTCTCTTGCGATTAAGCAACTCACTGATGTGCCTACAGGTAGTCTGGAAACAGCTAAGGAAGTGCGAGCCGCCTTGGCCAGGATAAAAGGCTTTTCGGTAGCCTATAACGAATTCTGGGAAAGACTTCACAGTGCGATTATTGAACTGGAGGACCTTCAGCAGGGCCTTGTGGATGCAATAGAAGAGCTGGAAGCCGATCCGCAACTATTGATACAGGTGAATGAGAAGTTACAAACCATTCATAAACTCCAGCAGAAACATACGGTGGCAGGTATAGCCGAACTCATTTCCATCAGAGACGCATTAGAAGGAAAGATCGATGCTACTCACGATGTGGACGGGCGTATTTCAGAAACAGAAAAACAGCTTACAGAAGTGCAGAATATAGCCATAATGACGGCAGAAAAGTTGCACCAGCAAAGGCTTAAGGCCATCCCGGAACTTAAAAGCAAACTCGAAGCCATCCTTCGGGAACTGGGCTTGCCAAATGCGCGTTTTAATTTCGAACTGGAGTTGGGAAAAGAGTTTAGGAAGAACGGAATGAGCAGGCTTGAGTTGCAGTTTACCGCAAACAAGGGACTGCCTTTCGGCCCCTTAAAAAAAATTGCTTCGGGTGGGGAAATGAGCAGGATCATGCTGGCTGTCAAGTCCGTGCTGGCCGATTACAAGCGCCTTCCCACAATAATCTTCGATGAGATAGATACCGGAGTATCGGGGGAAATAGCCAACAAAATGGCTGCCATCCTGGGCCGCATGAGTAAAGATATGCAATTGCTTTCCATCACACATTTACCTCAGATCGCAGCCAAGGGCGATCATCATATAAAGGTGTTTAAAGAAGACATAGATAACATAACTGTAACCCGGTTAAAGTCCCTGGAGAGTGACGACCGGATCGTTGAGATTGCAAAAATGATCGGGGGTGATAAAATAACCGAAGCCGCCCTTGCCAATGCCAGGGAATTATTGAATTAAAATGTATCTTTATAATCTTGCAAAAAAATACTAATCGATCAAAACAGAAACCATGTCATATAATTTATTAAAAGGAAAAAGAGGTATTATTTTCGGGGCTTTGGATGAGAATTCCATAGCCTGGAAAACCGCCGAGCGCGTTTTTGAAGAAGGCGGTCGGTTTGTCCTTACTAATGCTCCCATTGCAATGCGAATGGGGCAAATTAATGCCCTGGCTGAAAAGACAAACTCTGAAATTATTCCTGCCGATGCTACCAGTTTGGAAGATCTTGAGAATCTGGTGGAAAAAGCGACGGAGATACTCGGTGGCAAGCTGGATTTTGTACTCCATTCAATAGGTATGTCGGTAAATGTTCGCAAGGGAAAGCACTATACCGAATCTAATTACGACTGGACTCATAAGGGATGGGATGTTTCGGCCCTTTCCTTTCACAAGACCATGCAGGTACTTTACAAAAAAGATGCTATGAACGAGTGGGGGAGTATCGTTGGACTCACCTATATGGCGGCTCAGCGGGTATTTCCCGATTACAACGATATGGCGGATAACAAGGCCTATCTGGAATCCATTGCACGTAGCTTTGGTTATTTCTTCGGAAGAGACAAAAGAGTTCGTGTCAATACAATTTCACAGTCGCCCACCCCAACTACCGCGGGTCAGGGCGTAAAAGGCTTTGACGGTTTTATTGCCTATGCCGAAAAAATGTCACCGCTGGGGAATGCTACGGCCCTGGATTGTGCTAATTACACAGTGGCTATGTTCAGCGATTTAACCAAGCGGGTTACCCTTCAGAATCTGTATAACGACGGTGGATTTTCCAATATGGGAGTAAGTGATGCGGTAATGGATGCCTTTGTTGAAAATGAATAACTGAAGTATTCGAAATTCCAGATGATATGTTGCCGGTTTCCTTAATGTGGAAACCGGTTTTTTTGTGTTTTAACAGAATTAAAATTACTTAATCGACTAAATAAGAATATTGTCTGTTTTATTTGGTGTGGAAGCATTAATTGAATAACTTTAGTTGTTTAATCACTAATCTAATTGTTTCATTATGAAAAGAACTACTTTGATGAGCTTTTGCATGGCTATTATAGCACTGCCGTTGCTAGCTCAGACAGTTCAGCTTTCTGACATAGAAAGAGAACTATTACAAGCCTCGAATATGGCGGGTGAGGAATCAACAATTTCAATCGATGACCTGTTGGCGAGATTGGAAGCAAACGGTACCAATACCGAACTTGAACCTGCCAATTTATTTACCCAGGAAGAGCGACTGGCTCTTCGGCAGTATTTTAACGAACAAAACAGAAATTCCTTAGTAGATATTATTCCTACCGCAGGCGCGACTGAAACCTTTCCGGTTGCCGTAGGTGATCATTTTTATGACCCGGGAGGGCCAGGCGGAAGCAGCACGGGAGGAACACCCGGAAACTATCCTAACTGTGGTTGTGTAACAACTACGACTCTGGATGGTGCAACTGAGATTAACTTTTTATTCTTTAGTGTATTTGCCACCTTCGACTGGTTAAGAATTTACGATGGTCCCGACACAACCGGACCCGTACTTTATGACAATGGAAGCGGTGGTGCAAATTCAGGAGATATTACCCTTGCTGATATGATCGCCTCACATGGTTCTTCTGTATTCACAGGAACCTCGGGATCGTTCACTTTTGAATTCAATGCAACTGCTGTAGTGGACTACGGTGGATGGGATGTTGAAATCACTATGGCTTCCGGTGGAGGTGGTGGAGGCCCGATGGATGGTGTTTACGCTTATGATGCGGGATTCTGTTCGGATGAATTCGGAACCTTCCCTGTAGCCGGACCTTATACCATAAACGTGATCAACTCCTTTGCTGTTTCTATCTTCTCCGGAGATTTTGACAATACAGGAACACTATACGCCATGGATAACACCACGCTGGAACTAATTACAGTTGATGTTACCACTGGTATGCCTACAGCAATCGGTCCGCTTACAAATATTGTTGCAGGGCACAATACCCGTGGCCTGGCCTGGGATGAATCGACGGGAACCATGTATCTTTTAAGTGGTGCCGGAGACGATGTAACCCTGTATACCGTGGATCTAACTACCGGTACACTTACCGTAGTGGGAACAACAACGATCCCGGGGCTAATAGGTATATGGCTTGCTATTGATAATGCGGGCAACGCTTATATGGCAGATATTGGATTGGATAACCTGTACTCTATGGACCTTACTACCGGTACGGCTACTGTAATCGGTCCGTTAGGTGTGAACATAGCATTCGCTCAGGATGCCGACTTTGATCCTGCAACAGGAACACTATATGCCGGTCTTTACATCGGTGGAGGGGTTAACGAGTGGGCTTCTATCGATACTACTACCGGAACGGCAACAACACTTGGACCAGTTAACGCCAACTGTGCCGAACTTGGTATCGTTGCAATTGCGGGAACTCCGCCTTCCGATAATGATATTTGTATGGATGCATTCCCTATCGCCTGTGGTGAAACCTTATCAGGAGACACTTCCGACGGAAACACAGACACCAACGGTTCTGCCGATCCGAACTTATTAAGTCCGGACGAGTGGTTCGTATTTACCAGTACAACACCGGGTGAGATTGTTACTGTATCAACCTGTAACCAGGCCGGATACGATACACGACTTGCTGTTTGGGAAGATTGTACGCTGGCAAACCAGATCGCTCAAAACGATGACGGTCCGGGATGTTCAGGATTTACATCCGAACTTAGCTTCCAGGCCGATGGTTCTTCTACTTACTATATTTCGGTAGACGGATTCAACGGTGCATCAGGAGCATTCGATATTACAGTTACCTGTTCTTTACCTCCCGCAAACGACCTTTGTGACGACGCTGTGGCGATTAGCTGTGGTGAGTCTATCATGGGAACTACGATCAATGCAGGAGACGACAGTGGAGTTGCTCCGGACTGTACAGGTCCCGGAACAACCAACGGGGTATGGTATATCTATGAAGATACTACCGGCTTGGTAACCGATATCAATATCAATACGTGTAGTGTAAATACCGATTACGATACTCAGATTTCGGTTTACACAGGAGATTGTGGAACACTTACTTGTCTTACAGGTAATGACGACTCTCCAAACTGTACTAATTTCCAGTCGGAAGTAGATTTCCAAAGTGACGGAAACACCACTTTCTATATTCTGGTTCACGGATTTGGAGCTGCAACCGGAAACTTCGAGTTAACTATGACGTGTACTCCGGTACCACCACCAAACGATATGATCGTGAACTCTATCGACGTGGATGAAATTGGATTCCCTTATACCGATCCTTCCGTGGCGATGCCGGCGGCTACCACTGAGAATGGTAACCCTCAGGGTTGTAACATAGACGGAGGAAAAGGAGTTTGGTACAACTTTGTTTCTGCAGGAAACGGAACCGCAACGGCTTCCATTGTTTCTCCTGCCGGAGCGAGCTTTGTAACATTCTTTAAGGCGCCTAACGAAATGGCAATTGAAACCGATCTAGAATATTTCTTCCAGGTAGGAAACCAATGTGCACCTGCCACTACTGCTAATATTACAACAGAAGCAGGACAGGCCTATTATGTGTATGTGGTGAACGACGGTGGAATTACCGATATCGTTATCGACGGCACATTGTTAGGTGTGGACGAGAATTCAATTGAAGGGTTTAGTTTCTATCCAAACCCTGCTAATGAAGTGCTGAACCTTAATTCAGTGAATACTATCGAAGGTGTTAGTATTTATAATTTACTAGGGCAGCAGGTTATTGGTCAAGAGATTAATTCAACTAGCTCTCAACTTGATATTTCTTCTCTGGCAACAGGGGCATACCTGATGAAAGTGACCGTAGATGGTCAAACAGGTACGTATAAAGTGATCAAGAGATAAATTAAATTCTATTATGATTGGAGATCCCGGCAAACGAAAGTTTGCCGGGATTTTTGTTTTAAGTCGGTTCTATTTCGAGCCGAATTGTAAAAAAATCACAAAATTCTTCTTATATTTATTCATTATCAACTAATTATAAAAATTTCAATCATGAGAAAAACTACGTTTATCATTGCCTTCGCAATGTGTTTCTTCGGATATGCTCAGCAATTCGAAGACTCCGCCGGGGCCGTGCCTCAGGAATTTATACAGAGCACCCCCTTTGGCATCTATCAAAATTCAAGCAGGAGTTCTGCTGTTTTGGATTATACTGTCGACCAGACCGGTACTTTTAATCCAATCGATATTTCCGCTACAGGTACAAATGTTCCGCTGGCGGATGACGAGGTATCTGCAGATCTGAATATTGGATTTACGTTTAATTTTAACGGGAATGATTATACAACCTTCCGTATTTCTTCTAACGGATTTATCACATTTAATACAGATGGTGATAACGGATGTTGTTCCGGAGACCCACTTCCAACTGCCGGACCACCGGATAATTTAATTGCATTCGCCTGGGAAGATCTCGATCCGGGTAACGGCGGTCAACCGGCTATGAATGTAGTACGCTACGAAACCGTAGGAACAGCTCCTAACCGTGTACTCGTGGTTGAATTCTTTAACGTCGATCACTTTCCTACCGGAAATAACGTAACTGCCCACACTCAGTTATATGAAACCACCAATGTTATCGAAATTCATACAACCTCTATGCCTAGTGATGGTGGAAACCACACCCAGGGTCTTGAAAATGCCACTGGTTCTGACGCTATCGCAACGCCCGGTCGGAATTCTACCGATTGGTCTGCAACCAACGATTTTGTTTCCTTTACTCCCAATGGTGGGGGTGGTGGTGGAGGCGGCGGAGGCCCTTCCATAGCTTACGGCCCTGAGAATGTAAATGCTCAGTTCAGTAGTTTCGACGTGGCGCTGCCATCTGTACTTACGGCCATAGGACCGATAGGTACTACTTCCTTTGAAAATTCAGGAGCCATAAATATGAATGGTGATACAGCCTATGTATTAGGAGCCGATGGAGATTTCTGGTCGGTTGATATCGCTTCAGGTGTTTACACTTCATTAGGTACCATCCTTCCTTCTACAGGAGGAACCTGGGTAGGAATGGAATTGGATAGAACCACAGGAATATTTTATGGGTTATCGGGGAATTTCTCAGTAGATAACCATTTACACACCATTGATGTTGGTGCAGGAACAGCGACAGCTCTGCCCAATCCTACCGGTATGCCCGGAGGAGGTATTGCGATCGCCATAGATGGCGCCGGAGATATGTGGGGATACGACCTGGTAGACGACAACTTCTATAGTATTGATAAGACTACCGGTAGTGCTACCATCGTTGGACCCTTAGGATTTAATGCTAACTTTGGACAAGGTATGGGATACGATCCTAATAATGATGCAATCTATATGACAGCATTTAACGGTACTGCCTTCCAGGCAGAGCTGCGATTGGTAGATACTTCCAATGGTTCGTCAACCGTGGTTGGCGTCCTGGGGTCTACAACGCCCGGCGGATTAACTCAGATGGGATGGGTTGCAATTCCAAGCACCACCCCACCGGATAATGATATTTGTATGGACGCCTTTGTGATAAATTGTGACGATACCCTGTCGGGCGACACTTCCGATGGCAACACCGACACCAATGGGGACGGTTCCCCGGATGAGTGGTTCAGATTCACCGGTTCGGGAGGAATCCCGCAATGGGTTACTGTTTCAACCTGTGATCAGGCCGCCTACGATACCATCCTTACTGTTTACGACAGCTGTGGTGGAAGTATAATCGCACAGAATGACGACGGACCCGGTTGTGCCGGATTCACTTCAGAATTATCCTTCCTTTCTGATGGTACAAGCACATATTATATAGCTGTTGATGGATTCGGAGGCGCCTCGGGTGCATTCGATCTTTCGATCACTTGTTTGAACCCACCGCCAAACGATATGATTGTTAACTCTATCGACGTGGATGAAATAGGATTCCCATATACCGATCCTGCTGTGGCCATGCCGGCAGCAACACTGGAAGATGGAAATCCATCAGGCTGTAATATCGACGGAGCAAATGGAGTATGGTACAATTTCGTTTCAGTTGGAAACGGAACTGCCACGGCAGAGATCGTATCTCCGGCCGGTGCCAGTTATGTGACCTTCTTTAAGGCTCCAAACGAAATGGCTATTGAAACCGACCTCGAATATTTCTTCCAGGTAGGTAACCAATGTGCTCCTGGTACCAGTGCTAATATCACCACCGAAGCAGGTCAGGCTTATTACCTGTTTGTTGTGAACACAGGAGGAGTAACGGATATCGTAATAGATGGAACCCTGCTTGGAGTTGATGAAAACGCCCTGGAAGGATTCAGTTTCTATCCGAACCCAACCGACAACATCCTCAATTTGACTTCAGTAGAACTGATAGAGAATGTTGCCATATATAATTTACTTGGTCAGCAAGTACTTGAACGCGATATCAACGCTTCCAGTTCTGAGCTGAACATTTCCGCACTGGCTACAGGAGCTTACCTGATGAAGGTTAGCATCAACGGTCAGATAGGAACCTATAAGGTTATTAAGCGTTAAGTTATATTAGTTTAATTAGAAGCCACCTGTTCTAAATAGGTGGCTTTTTTTTTATTTACATTTGCTGGATGAAGCTAGACTTTTCTTTTGTTATTCCTGTCTTCAACCGACCACAGGAAATAAAGGAGTTACTCGATAGTTTTCTGCTACTCGACTACAATTCGCCATTTGAGATTGTGATTGTGGAGGATGGTTCTTCTATAACATCCGAAGATGTTGTAAACTCATTCCGGGATCGACTTAACATTGCCTATTATTATAAGAAAAATACAGGCCCGGGTGATTCAAGGAACTTCGGGATGCAAAAAGCTAAAGGAGATTATTATATTATTCTCGACTCGGATGTACTGCTCCCGGAGCATTACCTCCGCACCGTAGCTGCTTATCTTTCGGCGTCCTTCTTTCACTGTTTCGGAGGGGCAGATGCAGCCCACCCGGATTTTACTCCATTACAGAAAGCCATCAATTACGTGATGACTTCCTTTTTAACTACGGGAGGTATCCGCGGGAGAAACTCGAACCTGTCGCATTTCGAACCCCGAAGCTTTAACATGGGTATTAGTCGACAAGCGTTTTTGGCCACGGGTGGATTCGCAAAAATACATCCCGGGGAGGATCCGGATCTGTCACATCGTATTAAAAATGCCGGGTTCGAAACTACTTTTATTCCAAATGCCTTTGTCTATCATAAGAGGCGCATCTCATGGCGTAAATTTTATACTCAGGTACGCAAATTTGGTTTAGTGAGACCAATTCTCAACTCCTGGCATCCAAACAGCAGGAGGATTACTTTTTGGTTTCCTTCGGTATTCCTGGCATTCGTCCTGGTTAGTGTGATTTGTTCGCTTATTGTGCATTGGGCAATCCTGCTGCCATTATTAGTCTATTTACTGGCTATTTTCGTGGATTCCGGAATTAAGAATAAAAGCATTTCTATTGCACTAATGAGCGTATTTGCTGTCTTTGTACAGTTTTTGGGATACGGCAGCGGGTTTCTGAAATCGACCCTACTGGTACGATGGCTTAATAAAGACCCGGAGAAGCAATTTCCAAACTTATTTTTTAAGTAACTTTAATTTCCTTAAAACACCACCTTTCTTAAGTGAAACGAAAATCGCATAATACCAAAAAGTTAAGAACGTTTTTCTTATTTCTGCTCGTTGCCACGGTGATCTGGGTACTCAGTAAATTTTCAAAAGACTTTACGGCAACCGTAACTGCTTCGCTGAAGTATCATTCGCTTCCATCTAGTTCTGTACTTGCGGAAGTTAATGCAGATCAACTCGCTTTCGATATAACGGCTAATGGTTTTGATTTTCTCAGATACCAGTTAAAACGCCCTGAAATATCGATTCCGGTTACAGATTACTACAAGGATGGAAATAGAATTGTAAGCATCTCGAACGAAGAATTGAGTAAGTTAATTAGTACAGAGCTGGGAAAGTCGATCTCTGCTCAGGATGTGGCCATTTCAGAATTGATAATAAATCTTGATGTGGTTGAAACCAGGATGGTGGCCGTTCGGGCCAACACAAAAGTTACCTTTAAGGATGGGTTCAGGCAGGTTTCAGACTACGAAATTGAGCCGGACTCCGTCAGCGTGCAAGGGGCAAAGAATATTTTAGACAGTCTTACTTATTTGAGCACAGTACCCATTGTAGCTTCTAATCTGGACAAAGATTTCGAAATCAGTGCGCAAATTGCTAAACCTAAAGGCAAAAAAATCACCGTCACACCTGAAACTGTCCAAATCAGGTTAAAGGTCACCGAATTTACCCAAAAGAAACTCGTTATTCCAATCGAACTTATCAATGTCCCATCCAATACTTCAGTAAAGATTATACCTGAATCGCTTAGCCTTACTTTTGAAGCTTCAATCGATTCCTTTAATTTAATAAGTGCAACCGACTTTAAGGCGGTATGTGATTTTGAGAAGAGAAATAGTGAAGAAAATTTTATGCTGGTGGAACTCAATAAACAGCCGGAAGGGATTTATAATTTGGAATTTGGTGAGAAGAAAATCGATTATTTAATTTTCAAATAACTGATATTGAAGGTAGTTGGACTTACAGGTGGAATTGGCAGTGGTAAGACCACTGTAGCCAATATGTTTCGTGAACTGGGCGTCCCGATCTATATAGCCGATGAAGAAGCTAAAAAGTTAACAAATCGCTCTAAGGTAATCAGGCGAAAGCTTGTTGAGTTAATGGGAGACCGGGTTTATAGAAATGGAGTCTTAGACCGAAAGTTCGTTGCCGAGAAGATATTTAACGATCCCGATTTGCTTAATGAAGTTAATCGTATAATTCATCCTAAGGTAGCGGCTCATTTCAAGCGTTGGATAAAAAAGCAATCCTATCCTTATTGTATTAAAGAAGCGGCTGTCTTGTTTGAGAGCGGTAGCTATTCCAATTGCGATTTAACCATACTGGTCACAGCGCCTAAAAACCAGAGAATTAAAAGACTCTTAAAGCGAGATAACAGTACGGTGGCTGAAATAGAGTCCCGTATGGCAAATCAGTGGAGCGATACCAAGAAAATAGCCATGGCCGACATAGTTATAAAAAACACAGATTTGCAAGCGACCAAAAAACAGGTTAAAGCCTTACACCAACGCCTTTTAGATACTTAAATCCGGGGGAAAATTCATTTTGTTAACATTTGGTTAAATGGAAGGAGGGCTAAATGTTAAAATCTTACTTTTGGTTTATGAATAAAAGGCTGTTTATTTTATTGATAGCTCTTATGTCCCTCTCATTAATAGGGATAATTTTTGTTCAGGGATATTGGATCACCAATTCTTACCGCGCCAAGGAGGATCAACTTAATTTTAATTATTACCAGGTTCTTACCGAGGTCGCAAAAGATATAGAAATGCGGGAAATAGACGATTACTACCGGATTTACAGCGATTTGGCCGATAGTATCAATACCCCCGAAAATATTAATTTCAGTGAATTGGTTTATAAAACGGCAAGCGACAAGAGTAATGAAACTTATATTTTCAGTGACGGAATCCTGGAAGAGGATTACAAGCTTTCCTCCAGTTTTCTCGACACCGAAATTGACAGCATACTTTTTAAGAAAATCATCAATAAGAAAAGCAAGACCAAGATAACTCCCGGCATTGATGGAGGACAACCGGTCCTGGAAACTATCGAATCTGTTAACAGATTAACCGATTACGAACGGGCGCGTTTTGAAAATGCATTCCGGAATATTTCTAGTAGAACGCCTATTCACACCCGTGTTAGTAAGGAAGTAATCCAGGAGTTTCTCGATAAGGAAATGGAACAGCGCGGACTGAAATCGGCTGTGGAGTTTGCCGTGTATAGTGAGGGGCTTGCAACCCGTGTACACACGCGTAACTTCAAATACGACCCGGACAAGACAATGCAAACTCCTTTGTTTGTCAATGAGGATCTTAATATAGGGTATGACCTGATGGTGAACTTTTCAGAAAAGAAAAAGACGGTACTTGAGGCTATTCTCGGAATGGCTGCGCTTTCTTTGGTCTTTACCAGCGTAATTGTACTGGCCTATGCCAGCGCCATATCACAAATTTTTAAACAGCGGCAGATATCGCAGATCAAATCGGATTTTATCAACAATATGACCCACGAGTTTAAAACGCCTATAGCCACCATAAATTTGGCTCTGGATGCGATGAAAAATCCCAAGGTGAAAGAGAACGAGGAATATATGGATCGATATCTCGGTATGATACGAGATGAGAACAGGCGAATGCACGCCCAGGTGGAGAATGTACTGCGCATCTCCAAACTGGATAAAAATCAACTCGACCTGGCTAAGGAGCGAATTAAATTACACGATGTTATAGATACGGCAATTTCTCATGTGAGGCTTATAGTTGAAGACAGACAGGGCTATATAAAAACACATTTTGGCGCGCTAAAATCGTCAGTACTTGCCAGTGAATCGCATTTAACCAATGTAATTGTCAATATCCTGGATAATGCTATAAAGTATTCGGAAGGTGAACCAAAGATCGATATCTATACCGAGAATGTAAAGGACAATATTATTCTGAAGATCAGGGATCAGGGAATTGGGATGACAAAATCAGTTCAGAAAAAAATATTCGAAAAATTCTATCGCGAATCTACGGGGGATATCCATAACGTTAAAGGGCATGGTCTGGGGCTGGCATATTCGAAACGAATTCTGGAAGACCACGACGCCGATATTTATGTAGAGAGCGAAAAAGGACAAGGAAGCACATTTATCATTAAATTACACTTAATATCATAAATCATGGAAACTGAAAACAAAAAAATCTTACTTGTAGAAGACGATCCGAACTTTGGAACGGTATTAAAAGACTACCTGGCGATGAATGACTATCAGGTCACCCACGCCAAAAATGGAATGGAAGGCTTTGAAAAATTTAAAAAGGACGATTTCGACCTTTGTATACTCGATGTAATGATGCCGTATAAAGATGGTTTTACATTGGCGAAGGAGATTCGTGAGAAGAATGAGGATGTACCAATTATCTTCCTAACAGCTAAAGCGATGAAGGAAGACGTACTGAAAGGGTACAAGGTTGGGGCCGACGACTATCTTAACAAACCGTTCGACAGCGAAGTATTGCTGATGAAGATTAAGGCTATTATCCAACGAAAAGCTACCGATTCGATTACGGACAGTAAGCAATTTGAATTCGAAATTGGTAATTTCCACCTCAACTCCAAGTTGAGATTCTTAACATATAAGAAAGAGTCACCAATTAAATTGTCTCCCAAAGAGAATGAATTGCTCCGACTACTGGCCCTTCATAAGAACGACCTGATGCCTCGCGAACTGGCCTTGACCAAGATTTGGAGGGATGACAACTATTTTACTTCAAGAAGTATGGATGTGTATATCGCAAAATTGAGAAAGTATCTCAGCACCGATGACGGCGTGGAGATCATCAATATCCATGGGGAAGGGTTCAGACTTGTTGTAAAGGACGAAGTCGACCAATAAACTTTTTATGAGATTTTAAGTGGGAAAAAGGCCTAACTATGGCCTTTTTTTTCGTTTATATAGGAGATGATGTCACTGGTTTCAGCATTGAATTCGAACCATTTAACCTCCTTGTTCCTCCTATACCACGTAAGCTGGCGTTTAGCAAAACGCCTGGTGTTCTTCTTTATTTCTGAAATAGCTTCTTCTCGGGTAATCTTGTTTTCCATCCATTGGAACAATTCCTTGTATCCTACGGTTTGAAGTGCATTCAAGTGGCGATATTCGAACAGCCTCCCGGCTTCTTCTATTAGTCCGTTTGCTATCATCAAATCCACCCGTTCATTAATGCGGTCGTAAATATGTTCGCGGGTTGCTGTTAACCCGATATAGAGTGTTTGGAAAGGCCGTTCGGCCGCATTCCTCTTTTTAAATGTGGAATAAGGTTTTCCGCTTGCCCGATATATCTCCAGCGCCCTGATAAGTCGTTGTTTATTCTGAAGATCGATGGTCTCGTAGCTCCTTGGGTCTGCCTTCTTTAGTTCCTGCTGAAGGGCTTCTATTCCATTTTCCTTTAAATCGCGTTTAAGAGCGGCTCTGATCGA
This sequence comes from Pukyongia sp., assembly GCA_030148705.1. Taxonomy (GTDB): domain Bacteria; phylum Bacteroidota; class Bacteroidia; order Flavobacteriales; family Flavobacteriaceae; genus Pukyongia. The sequence goes on along the minus strand of JASBSY010000022.1, from coordinate 116,522 downwards.
TGGATCTGCTTCCGGAAAGTCATCGAGACCCTTAACAACGGCATCCACATATAATCCAGAGCCACCCGCCAAAATTACAACATCCTGTTTCTGAAATAGGGCAGCAAGTGTAGCGAGCGCATCACGCTCAAAATCGCCTACGCTGTAATCATCGAAAATACTCTTGTTATGAATAAAATGATGCTTTGCGGCGGCGAGTTCCTTTTCGGTTGGAACCGCTGTGCCAATACTCATTTCTCTGAAAAACTGCCTGGAATCGGCCGAAACGATCTCAGTATCAAATTCTTTTGCAAGTTCGATGGCAGTTGTGGTTTTACCTATGGCGGTTGGCCCGACTACACATACTAACAGCTTCTTACCGCTTTTCATCTCCTTTAAAATTCTTCCGGGTGTAAAGGGTCCCCGCATCGATGACAGTATTTTGCATCATCCCGATGTTTGGACGCATTACAATTAGGACAAGAGAAAGTGTTTAAATGCACAACATTATCACTTTTGGTGTATTCTGCACTAACAATCCCGGTTGGAACAGCAATTATCCCGTATCCCATGATCATAATTATCGCGGCCAGAAATTGCCCCAGGGGAGTTACGGGCGTGATATCGCCAAAACCCACCGTGGTTAGTGTAACAATACACCAGTATATGCTGGTGGGAATATTGCTGAATCCGCTCGTTTCCCCTTCGATGAGGTACATTAAGGTTCCGGCTATAATACAAACTATAAGGACCGTAAATAGAAAGATAAGGATTTTAGGGCGGCTGTGAAGCAAGGCTCGTTTCAGTTTGTTCGATTCACCTATATATCGCGTTATCTTTAATATTCTGAATATTCTTAGTAGGCGAAGGGCCCGGACTGTTAGAAGATAGTTGCCGCCCACAAGTATAAAGGACAGGTATAGCGGTATTGTAGAAAGGAGGTCGATAATGCCATAAAAGCTAAAGATATACCTGGCCGGTTTATTCACGGTGACGATGCGCGCAATATATTCGAAGGTAAAGAAAATCGTAATTACCCATTCGCCATAGTACAGCCAGTCGTAAACTTTTTCAGGAAGCCCGTGTACACTTTCCAGCATCACGAACAGGACACTTAGAAGGATAAGTATTAACAATGCTACATCGAACAACTTCCCCAGTGGAGTATCCGCTTCGTAAATAATGTCGTGTAACTTTTTTCGCCAGCTATTCAATTGGGTATGTCTAAGCATTCATTGAATGTGATATAAAAATAAGTAACTTTATTCATATTGTCGCTGTTTGAGGCAACTTTACAATGTCCAGTACCTTGTGTTTTCGCAGATAGCTCTGGATTATATGTTGAGAATCCCTGTTATTTTTCATCGGGTTAATTATACTTCGCAGAATCTCGATATTATTGATCTGATAATTCAGGTTAAAAAAGCCGTAGCCTTTGTACACCCCATTTTCGATTAGGATAACAGAACGCTCATCCACATCCCTGCCCTTATCGATTATCAACATATTTTTGTTCTGATAACTGTTATTATCCAGGTATTCTTTAACCCTCGCATTGTATAATTCAGGGTCCTCCTCATTTATACATGCACCATAGCATTCCTTGATGCTATAGGAAAAACAACTGCCCGCCGCTTTATGGAGTCCGTTTAATTTCTGACAGAGCTTGTGGGATTCGGTGATCTTAAACAGCGAAGAACGTGCCTGCTGATAATTGGTGAAGGTGGTTACCGCCGGATTGTTACCATCGGCCTTTTCAATCTTTAAACTTATATAACCGTTGGAGTCTTTAGTGGTGGTAAGTTGATAATTGAACAAAGTTCGTCTGAGGGCCCTGTTGTAAATTGGTTTATTTTGTTTGATCTCGTGGCATTCCTTTAATTGAGCAATCAGATCATTACCGGTATTTTCATAGGTAACATCGGCAACTTCCAGCTGGATCTTTTTCGACTTCCGGTTGTCGCTCGTAAAATGCTGTACCAACCTTTTTTTAATATTCTTGCTTTTTCCGATGTAAATAATACTTCCGTCTTCTTTGTGCATATAATAAACACCCGTTGAGGTGGGAGCCTGGGCAATCATATCCAAAAGCTTGGGTTCCAACTGTCTTTTCGGGTCTTTTCGAATGGTCTTTTTTACGATCTCCTTCGAACTATCCTTGGAAAGAAGCAGTTTAAACAGGCTGAGGGTGGCTTTGGCATCTCCCTGGGCACGGTGTCTGTCGCTGAGCGGAATGCCCAGGGAACGAACCAATTTTCCCAGGCTGTAGGAGGGAAGCTCCGGGATAAGTTTCTTGGCTAATTCGACTGTACAAAGGGTATCTTTTTCAAAGGTATACCCCAATCGGTCGAATTCGGTACTCAGTATGCGGTTGTCGAATTGAGCATTGTGTGCAACCAGGATGGCATCGGAAGTTATTTCGATGATGCGTTTTGCCACCTCGTAGAACTTTGGTGCATTCCTTAACATTTCCGAATTGATTCCAGTAAGGTTTACCACAAACGGCTGAATATGTCTTTCGGGGTTTATCAGACTGGAAAATTGATCTACTACCTTATGACCATCGAAACGATATATCGCAATCTCTGTAATTCCTTCTTCGTTGTATTTGCCTCCCGTCGTTTCTATATCTAATATGGCGTACATCTAATGGGTATCTCTTTTTCTAAAATTAATGAATTCATTTTCGGCCTATGCTATTCCCGTTCCCCGAAGATCGCACTGCCCACTCTAACCATGGTGCTTCCGTTAGCTATGGCAATTTCGTAGTCCCCGCTCATTCCTATGGACAATTCCGTTAAGGTATAATCTTCTTTTACCAAATCATAGATTTTTTTTAAACGCTTAAACTCTAATTCAATTTGATCTTCATCTTCCGTAAAAGTGGCCATTCCCATCAGACCGGTAATTCTAACATTTTTAAAGTTTGCCCGATCTTCCGATTTCAACAACTCGAGGGCATCGGCTTCACTCATCCCGAATTTACTGTCCTCTTCTGCTATTTTTATCTGCAACAAACAGTCTATCACCCTATTGTTTTTCCTTGCCTGTTTGTTGATCTCCCTGAGTAACTTTAAACTGTCCACTGCGTGAATGAGTTTAACAAAGGGCGCCATATATTTCACCTTATTTCGTTGAACATGGCCTATCATGTGCCATTCCACGTCCTCCGGCATCTCTTTCCATTTGGCTTCCATTTCCTGAACCTTGTTTTCACCAAAGATCCTGTGCCCGGTATTATAAGCCTGCATAATGGTTTCAACCGGTTTAGTTTTGGAAACGGCAACCAGGGTCACGTCTTCAGGTAATTTTTTTTTAAATTCTAATATGTTTTCTGAAATATTCAAGAGCAATTGGCTAAAATTCGTAAATGGTTACGCCACTTCTAAGCTTAGGCTCAATATAAGTGCTTTTAGGCGGCATCACAAGCCCTTCGTCTGCAATCTGTTTTAGTTCTTCAGTAGTTGCCGGCAACAACCCGAATCCTACCTTAAACGCACCGGAGTCCACCATACTTTTTATATAAGCCAGGTCTTTTTTTCCATGGGCGTAATCTATCCTGTTGTCGTTGCGAAGATCTTCTATTCCAAGTATGGGTAATAGAATGGTGGTGTAAAGAATCTGGGCATCCAGGCTGTCGAGTGCGTTGTTAATTTGGTACTGTTGCTTCCGAAGGTACAGCGAATAAAAATCTCCGTCGAGATACATGCTGAAATGATGCTTCTTGCTGGGTTTGTAGTAATCGTTTCCTCTCTTTTCAATCCTGTACATGGTATCAAGTTGAATAAGAAATTCCTCTTTGCTCAGCCCGTTTAAGTCTTTTACAAGTCGGTTGAACTCGTAAATCTGCAGATCACTTTCGGGGATTAAGAAGGACATAAAATAGTTATAAGGTTCTTCCCCGGTATGCTTTTTATTCTCTTCCTTCATATCCTTAGCCAGTAAATAGGAGGAACAGGATCTGTGATGGCCGTCGGCTATATACACCGCGGGTATGGCCTCGAATATTTTATTTATGGCTGAAACCACGGCTTCTTCTGAAACATACCAGAGGTAGTGCGTATCGCGGTAGGTGGTAGTAAATTCGTATTCAGCTCTGGATTCCATTACTTTTGAAATAATATCCCTCAGGCCGGTATGGTCCGGATAGGTAAGTAAGACAGCTTCTGCGTTAAATCCAACGGTCTTGAGGTACTCCTTAAATATTTGTTCTCTGAACTCCAGAGTATCCTCATGTTTTTTTATGGTGTTATTCTCATAGTCTTCCACGCTGGCTTTTCCTACCAGGCCATGAAATTCCAATCCATCCCGATTCACAATTTTATAAATGTAATATCCCGGCTTTTCATCCTGAACAAAGATGCCGTCCTCCTTGAATTCCTGGTAACGGTTTCTCACCAGCTGATAGCGTTCCGGACCCGATATTTCCTTGTGATACTTATAACCCGGATTCACTATGTGTAAAAAAGAAAACGGATTATCCCGCAGGCGCGACTCCCTTTCCTCGGACGAATAACTGTCGTAGGACCTGGAGGCGATAAGGCTCACCTTATCCCTGGTAGGGCGTACGGCTTTAAATGGAAGTATTACGGGCATAAGCTGGCAATTAAGTAAAGGAGAATAAAAAATCTATTTGCGGAATTCTTTGGAAACAACTTCGGCCTTTCTGTTTTCTGAATAGTCATAAAACCCTTCCCCGCTTTTTACTCCGTGTTTGCCGGCCATGACCATATTCACTAATAGCGGACAGGGTGCGTACTTAGGATTTTTGAAGCCGTCGTACATTACTTCCAGTATGGACAGGCATACATCAAGGCCAATAAAATCTGCCAGTTGCAGTGGCCCCATAGGATGAGCCATTCCCAGTTTCATAACGGTATCGATCTCTTCAACCCCGGCCACCCCGTTATATAAGGTTTCTATGGCTTCGTTGATCATCGGTATTAAGATCCGGTTGGCGACAAAGCCGGGGTAGTCGTTTACTTCGACGGGAACTTTATTCAGTTTTTTTGAAAGGTCTTCAACTACCTTATACGTCTCAGCACTGGTATTGTACCCTTTTATGATTTCTACCAACTTCATAAGCGGCACCGGGTTCATAAAATGCATCCCTATAACCATTTCCGGTCGCGATGTCACCGAAGCGATCTTAGTTATTGAAATGGACGAAGTATTACTTGCCAATATGGTATCATCAGGGCAAAATTTATCCAGGTCGCGAAAGATCTTAAGTTTGAGGTCTAGATTTTCGGTTGCTGCTTCTACCACAAGGCTGGCGTATTCCACGCCCTCCTCCATATTGGTATAAGTAGTGATATTGGAAAGTGTCTTTGTCTTCTCGCTCTCAGTTATCCGCTCCTTGGCCACCATGCGGTCAAGGTTTTTTCCTATGGTTGCAATTCCGCGATCCAGCGCAGCCTGAGAAACGTCTATTAATTGAACTTTGTAATCAAATTGAGCGAACGTATGGGCGATTCCGTTACCCATGGTTCCCGCTCCAATCACAGCTACATTTTTCATAAATATCTATAATTTTTTAAAAGTTTTAATGATCTGCATGGCAACCTTCAATGCCTGAGTACCCTGTTCCAGGGTCACTACCGGAGTAGTATCGTTTTCGATGGCCTGGGCAAAACTGTTCAACTCATCCAGGATGGCATTGTTTGGTGATATTTTCGGGTTGTCAAAATAGATCTGTTTCTTCTTGCCCTCTGCATTTGTAAGCACCATGGCAAAATCGTCTATTTTACCTTTTGGTACATCTTTCATCTTGACAACTTCACAAGCTTTATCGAGAAAATCGACCGAAATATAGGCGTCTCTTTGAAAAAAACGGGCTTTCCGCATTTTCTTCATAGAGATCCTACTGGCGGTGAGATTGGCCACACAGCCATTCTTAAACTCGATACGGGCATTTGCTATATCCGGCGTTTCCGATATTACAGATACTCCGCTTGCGTATACATTTTGTACTTCCGAGTTCACCACGGAAAGAATAGCATCGATATCGTGTATCATCAAATCGAGAACCACCGAAACATCCGTTCCTCTTGGATTGAATTCCGCAAGTCGGTGCGCTTCGATAAACATCGGCTCGCTTATCATGTGGTTTACCGCCATAAATGCCGGATTAAAGCGTTCAACATGCCCTACCTGTGCTTTTACCTTGTGTTTGCGAACAAGCTCCAACAGCTTTTCAGCCTCTTCCACCGTTTCAGTGACGGGTTTTTCTATAAACAAGTGCTTCCCGGCCTCGACGACTAATTTTGCACATTTAAAATGAGATACGGTTGGCGTTACCACATCGATCACATCGCAGGCCTCGATCAATTCCTCCATGGATGGGAAACTCTTATAGCCAAATTCAGATTCGATGGCGGCCGAAGCTTTTTTATTTGCGTCGTAAAAACCTACCAGGTTATAGCTGTCCGATTGGTTTAATAATTTCAGATGAATCTTTCCGAGGTGACCGGCACCAAGAACGCCCGCTTTTAGCATGAATGTACGTTTTCAGCAAAGGTAAGGGAAATTAAAGAAATCTGAAGTTCAGTACCTCCATTTCAGAATGGGGTTTTTTTATGCATTTCAGTACACATTTTCCAACATTCTTTTCATCTTTGTGTAAATGATAGACAACTACACGCATAAGGGCTTAAGAAAAAAGCTGGTAGAGACCTTAAAGCTGAAAGGCATTGAGGATACAGCTGTGTTGAATGCAATTAATAAGATTCCCAGGCACGCATTTATGGATTCCGGATTCGTCAATCACGCTTATGTCGACAAGGCATTTCCCATTGCGGCCGACCAAACCATATCTCAACCCTATACCGTGGCAAGGCAAACCGAGTTACTAGAGGTTAAAAAAGGGGATAGAATACTGGAAATAGGGACGGGGAGTGGTTACCAGACTGCGGTATTGCTAGAGATGGGAGCAATAGTGTACAGTATCGAAAGACAGAACGAATTGTTTAAGAAAACCAAACTCTTCCTGCCGAAACTTGGATACCGGCCAAAAAAACTAATTTTTGGAGATGGTTACAGGGGGTATGAAGCCGAAGCTCCTTACGACGGCATACTTGTTACCGCGGGCGCACCCTATGTGCCAAAACCCTTATTAGCTCAACTCGCTTTGGGTGGCAGGCTGGTAATCCCCGTGGGAACCGATACCCAGATTATGACTGTTTATACACGGGAGGAAGCAAACAAGTTTGAAAAAGAAGAATTTGGGGCGTATCGATTTGTTCCCCTCTTAGAGGATAAGGAATAATCACACCCATTTTCCGGCATAATCTATACGATCCGAGGCGTTCTGTTCAATATATTCGTATTTCCGGCGGGTAATTTGCTTTATATGCAGATCATCGTGAACAACCCAATTGGTCAAAATAAGGGAAGCTGGGACAGGTCCAATTTTAGGGTGCATATAGCTATTGTCCCAATTTGGTTCATGGAGCGATTGCAGCCAATCGACCGATTTACGGCGTTCGGCAAGGAAAGCACTCACTTTGTTCTCGAAGTTTTCTTCCATATAGTTTCTTGTCTTTGCCCAGCTAACAGGATCGGCAGGCGGCAGGGGTTTGGAAGGATCTTCTAAAATGGATTCAACTCTAAGCCGGAAATCTTCCCGCTCTTCGTCGTATAAGTGACAAATAATTTCAAGGATACACCAGTCTTCGGGGTTTACCTTAAACCGATATTCGGCGGAAGATAAACCCTGCAGCAGGGCTTCAAAAACCTGTTTGTTGTTATATAGTCGAGCCGTGTAATAAGCTGCCTCCATACAGTAAATATACTAAAGGCAGGCAAAAGAATATTGACATATGGCTTTAAAAGAAACTCCTGAAGTAGCGAAAAAGTTAGTTTCGACAACCTTATCATTCTATGATATTGAGAAATTTCAGCCCGAAAATAAAAGCGCCTTTATTGTTTCCTTCGAAATGGGATATCACATAATCCAGCCTTAAAAACCTGAATTTTCCCCAGCCCAGGTTGTCGATTCCCAGCGAAAATTCGGTGTATGGGCTAGCTTCCGTACTTAGTAAATGAGCGCCGGCGACTAGGTTAAAATTCAAGGTATTGATTCCCGGTATCTTTCCGAGTATCCATCCCCGAAAATCGTGTTCCAGGTGAGCTTCGAAGTAGGAGTTATTAGTGCTAAGATCGTAGTAGGGCAGTAGGTTGAAGGTATTAGTATAATCGAAAGTAGTGCCTACTCTTGTCTGATTTCCGTTAAAGTGTTTATAGTCTGCAAAGGAGATATCATCGCCATTGAAAAAAGTTCCTGCTCGCAGGCTATATATCATTAAGCCTTTATTCCCGGTATTCACGCGCTGATAGAGTTGGGCGGTTAATTCACTGAAATCATACCCATCTACCGATGCTGCTGAACCGTTTTCGAAACCCAGTCGAAGCGCCGGATATTTGTTATTGCCGAGGTTAAACTTTCCGTCGGGATAGCTCATGTATTTTTGTCCGAATGTGATATCTGCCGCTACGGAAGTCCTTATCAGATGATGAGGGAGTATGCCCGGTGTTTCTGGAGTTTCAAAGGGCTGAAGCGGATTGTTCGAACTGTAATCGGCCTCATCATTTGGTATCGTTACATAATCGGTCGTATTAAAAAGAGGTTTCCTGTCCTCGTATCCAATTACCGCGGCCATGCGAAGCCCATTGAAAAGTTCCTGGCTCCAGCTGAAATTAACGAAATCCAATTCGTAGATTTTCATATAATTGCGTTCAAAAAATAAGCTTGAAACGCTGTTTATCAAAGGGCTAATTGGTTGCGACCTGTTAAATTGGACTACCCGGCTTCCCCCGCTAATCCCCAATCTCAATCTGTTGATCCGGTTAAAATTGAAGGACGCACCGGCCGTAACCCTCAGACGATCTTCTGAAATACCATAAGTTATCCTTTGATCAACCGACAGCCATCGGCTACCGTTTTCATCGAATCTTTTGAAATATGAAAGCCCTATCCCTGCGTTCCAACCCTGAACTGTATTAAAATTAACTCCCGGTAGAGGGCCATTGTAGTTTAGTTCCCATTTTTTAAAACTGTTTTTATAGGTGTAGCCAAAGATGGGGTCCATTATTCCCGGCCGGTTATTTTTAGCGTCGATGGAGTCCAGATACGATTTCGAACGTCTCAGGGTTTGAATGCTGTCTTTCTTAATGTAGTCGTTCAATTCTTCATCCGTAAGGGGAACAGGGCGTACGCCTCTCCAGAAAATCGAATCTTTTTTATTCGCCTCCGGCTCAAAGCTCAAAACTTCATTGGTAAAAGAACCCTTCTGAAAGTTGGGTGTAAAGTCATAATTGCTGTAAACCGCAATAAATCGACCGTCTCCTTCAATCCCGAAGAAGCCAAAACTGAAATCGATGGTCTGCGATCGCTTCACCCAGAAATCTTGGGCAGGGTCGAAACTAAAACTTTGTCTGAAGACAAGTTCTTTCACAAAGGGAATTTGGATAGCCTGCCCGGTAGTAGTAAGTTCCGCTCCGTAAAGTTGCCAATCGTCTTCAACTATATAGATAACACCGCTCCAGACCCTGTCTTTTGGCCGTTTTGGCGTCACCATGATCTTATTGATGAGCTTGTTCTCCTCATAGAACACCCCGTCCAGTTTATAACTGTAATAATTAAGGGCGTTTGAAGCAATAGGTGAAACTATGGCTGCATTCAAATCTATTGTGTTTTCGTAAAAGGAAAAATTGGCATCCTGGGCACTGTTAAAACTAAAGCCGTTGTCGTTACCGCTAACCTTGGAAGCGATTATGGTTTCTTTAAAATCATCAGGTTTCTTATAGGCAATTTTAGAAATGGTTTCCGACAAGTAAATAATTCCGGTTCGTGTGGAATCCAGCTGTCCGTCGAAATCTCCGACCTCCTGTCCGAGAATCTTTTCCGGTAAACTGTCTACTCGCCATAGTCCGCGGGAATAGAAATCGGCCTTGAAGGCTGCAATCCTGTCCAGGTTCACTTTTCTGGCCTCTATGGTTCGTCTGATAATTCGATAGGCAGGGTCTTCCGAAGTGTTCAGCACTACTTCGTCCAGGCTTACAAGTTCCTCCTTAAGGCTAACGTTCATTACATATGGAAAGCTCCTAATCGAGATCGATTTCCTCTGAGTAGCATACCCCAAAAATTGAAACACCACGGTGTAATCGCCGGGCTCGGTAACCGAAAGTTCAAAGTTTCCGTCATCGTTCGAAGTGGTGCCGTTATAGGTTTTTTCAACATAAATATTGACATAGGGCAGGGGTTCACCTTTTTGATCTGTGACCTTTCCAACAATTTGGGCACTTAGGTTGAAGTTAAGGCATAAAAGGAGCAAGAAAAGCGTTTTTTTCATAAGAGTACACTATGAGTTTTTAGTGTTGAGTAATAACCCGGTAACATTCTTCTTACTGTACGAATGTTTATTATTTTCTTATTCAACCAAGGTTGCGAATTATTAATTATTGAAGGCTTTCTTTATCCTGTCCAGGTTTCGCTTCGAGTCCCTATTTTTGATCACTTCGCGTTTGTCGTATTCCTTTTTCCCTCGGCACAGCGCAATCTCCAGCTTAGCCAGTCCCTTGTCGTTTGTAAACAGAAGTAGCGGAATAATGGTGAGACCGGAGTTTTTTACTTCTTTTTCAAGTTTTTTGAGTTCCGATCGGTTTAACAGCAACTTGCGCTCTGTACGTGGATTATGGTTAAAATGTGTGGCGTGCGAATATTCCTGAATCGTCATATTGATCACGAAGAGTTCGTTGTTGCTGAATTCACAGAAGGATTCTGCTATGGACGCTTTTCCTTCACGTATAGCCTTGATCTCGGTTCCGCGCAATACGATACCGGCCACGAAAGTGTCCAGTATCTCGTACTGGAACTTCGCTTTTCGGTTCTTGATCCTTACGTTTTTCTGAAGTGTCATCCCGGCAAAAATACAATTTTATTATTCGTTCAAAGGAGCGATTCTATCCAGTTTTACGGGCGAATAATCGCGTTTCAGTTCTCCGTTAACCAGCAGTTTCTCGAAGTAGCACTTTACTCCGATCGCACTATAGATATCGGCTCCGTCCTGAATATGTAGATGTAAGTGGGGTTCGGAGGAGTTACCCGAATTTCCACAATTTCCCAGAAACTGTCCTTTACGTACCCTATCACCCTCTTTCACTTTTATGGTGCCTTCTTCAAAGTGTGCATAGACAATATATTCGTTTTTGTCTGTCTTTAAAATAACACTGTTACCCAGTGGCTGTGAAGGGTTCATAGCTCCCGGTTTATTATCTTCAACGCCTGTAGTCACTGCGATCACTTCGGCTTCGCAGACAGCATAAAGTGGTTTGCCGAAGGCGTAATAATCTTCATTCCGGGTTCCGCTGCGTTCGTAGGTCTTGTTGTTCTTTCCTAAGATCAGGAAGTCGAAAGCGTGGCGCTGTGCCCGGTCGATAACGTGGTAATTCTGTGCTTTGGTATCGCCTCCCCAGACCGTAAACCAATTGCCTTTAAATGGCAGTGCCAGTTCCGTAAGATTGCGCTCGATCTTTGCTTTACTGTTGTCTTCAAAGGGTTTGAATAACAGCCCTGAGAATTTGCCGTTGCTGTCCAGTGAAATGCGCATGGACTGCTTTCCGCGCTCAAAATGCACATTGTAGGTTTCGGTAATACCTTCTTCCGATTTAAAACTAAAGCTCATAAGGTCTCCAAAACGCTGCTGAAAGGAATTTACGATCTGAGTGGTAGTTGGCAGGTTAACCGACTGCTGCATGGATTGACTGAACAAATTGAATACTGCCTCGGCATCCTCGCTGTTGTAATGGGTTTGAAACTTCTCCAGAGCAGCTAAATACTCGGGGGCCTGTGCCCGCCCTAAACAGTGAGAAAGGACCAAAGTGATAAAAATTAATTTTTTCATGAACCGGGTTTTATGATATAAGGTTTATTCTACATCGACTACCCTTAGATCGACCACATTGTATTTGTTTCGCATTTCCACCACGTAGAGGGAGCTGTTATCGTTGTCATCCATATTTTTGTATTTCGGCACCCCTAGAATCTTATTCACAAAATCGGGGGTTGTGTTGCTATGTCCTACAATCAGTACCTTTTTATTCTTCGTGTTGTTTTGAAATTCCTTATCATAGAGAGAATTTGCATCATAGATACGAACGTCCAGATTTTTCTTTTCAGAAACCGGCCTGGCAGTCATCAAGGTTCGAATATAATTTGTTGAATAGATTGCATCCAGTTGAATACTGTCGAAATAACGCGCCCAGTAATCGGCTCTGGCTTTTCCCTCTACTGATAATGACGGATTACTGTCCAGGGGATCGACACGTTCCTTTTCGGCGTGACGAATAAGGTAATAGGTCGTATTTGCAGGTTCAACTTTAACAGGTTCGACCGATGCAGAAGTGGTGTCTTTACAGCTAATAAGTACACTTAAAACGATGACTAAAGCAAATAAATATTTAAGCATCCTAAATTTTTCAGACAAGATACAAAATCCTAAAACCTCCGACTCTCTTTTTTCGTAAGTATGAACAGTTAGTTAGTTTTAGTGAGATTTAGAGTTGATTAATGACGATTGTTTTGAAACCCTTTCGGATTTCCCGGAAGGGTTTTTTTACAGATGCTGGATTGCCGTTATTACTGAAAAACTGATCATAACAAAACCAACCGAAAGAATGTACAGGCCTAAGAGTTTATTCCTTTGTGGTAAGCGGGCGCTTGTGTAATTTGAAATGTTTGCTTTCATTCTAATAGGTTTTTATCTTTTATAGCCTTAAGACGAATGTTAGCTGCATTTTGTTACAGGCCACAACTCAAGCAACAGGTTTATTCTTCAAGAGTATAGTTAAAAAAGCCAATTAACATCTCGTCGAAACTCTGTATCCCAAATCCGACATCCCGGGACGGGTCCGGATTAAATGGGTTCTGAACGGAATTATCGAACACTCCTTCCACCAATATTACAGAACCTGCTTCTGCCCGGAATGGTGATTCCAGTTGATAGAACCACTGCCAGTTGAAATTATAATCGGGAACGGAGAGCAGAGTGTGTTTCTCACCAGCCGGGTCTATAACCGAAAAGCGAATACTCTTCCCTCTATAATGCATATGAGGCCAGATGTAATGGATACTGATCGCTTTGGTAATGGTGTCTGCCGCGATTTGCCGGATTTCTTCTGTATGGGCCGGGATGCTCAGGTTAGTATTGGAAGGGGATAAGGCAAAAATTTCCTTGGCCGGAGGCTCTTCAGCAAAATAGAGTCCGATAACGGTTTGGTCGGTTTCTACTTTCCCGGTGGTGGTATAATGTAATTGGGCTGTGAGAGTCATATTCTTCGGCAACAAAATAGCCGATCCTTTCCTGTAAAATGTCACTCTGGTGTCGCCTCCACTCAATGCTATAAAATTATCGGTCCATGGGCGCTGCTCCCTGTTCGTAATTTCACTTTTTTTATTTCTCTCGGTATTGGTGAGCACCAGGTGGTGCAAGGCTTTTTTTGCCCCGGGTTTTATTTCCACACCCTGCAGCCACCTGTCTTGTCCGAAATTCAAAGGAATGTCCTGGTAACGATAGGGCAATAGCCCTGTGGCAGGTATTGTTTCTGGGTTTAACTTGATAATTGTATCAGGTTGGCCGTACTTCCATTCGGATGTAACTATTTCCAATGAAGCCAGTGGATCTTCACCGCCGCCATACGCCATTCCGTTGTCGATCCATCGCACAATCTTAGCTGCATTGCTGTCGGCTAAATGGAATGAGTTGACGAAAGACCCTATTTTGGGGTCTGCTTTCCATGGTGGCATTCGCTTGCTGAGCAGCACCTGTTTCATCATGGAAGACCAGCCTCTTATGGTTTTATAATCTTCCATTGCCCATGGCGCAATTCCTTCAGGATTATGGCATCGAACACAGTTGTCCTTTAGAATTGGAGCAATATCGTCCGTATAGGTTAGATTATCGTAAGCACCTGTTTTCGAAAGTCGGGTTACCGTACATCCCCTGGCCATTTCAGGGCCTTTAGGAACGGGTTGGTTTGCCAGAACCGCGTCCAGGGCGTCGCGGAGATAGGTCCTGCTCGGAGTGTTTTTCTGAATTTCGTAATCCAGGCGGTTATTCAGCGGTCCGCGGTATAATATATTTCTGGTAACGGGATGAAGTACTATGGCTTCGGAAGTGATATCGATATCCAGCTCCTCGGCCAGTAATTGAGCCCCGTCCATCAGCACCGGTACGATAAAATTGAAATCTGCAGTCTCCTTTTTCACTTCCATTCTGTCGTCCTGCAGGTTGCTGTTCAGCATAAAGAATCTAATTCCTTGTGAAGTATAGGTGTTAACTATGGCATTGAAATCGGTTAAGGCATTGCGCACGATAGGACAGCTGTTTCCCTGCACCCAAAGTACAATGGCCTTGCTGTTATTGTAGCGTGAGAGACGGTGAAGATTTCCGTCGGCATCATAGAGCGCATAATCGTTTACCCGACTGTCCGCAATTGGTTCCGGCCGGTTTTGGCAACTGTGAAAACAGCTGCTGCACAGGCTCAAAAAAACGATATATTTAAACAGCTTCATTCTCAGCGAAAGTACATAAATTCCTTCGGATAAAACTAAAAGCCGCCCGTGCCAAGGCAACGGACGGCTAATTAACCAACCAATCAATCAATGAGTTTTTATGGAACTCTAACCAGTTACTTTTTTACCAGGTCATTTTGGTTTCTGAAGACCAATTCATCATCGAAACTATCGATAAGGATTATGCTGTCGGTCGTCACCTTGCCTGAAAGTATTTCCTTTGAAAGCGCGTTTAGCACCTCCCGCTGAATAACCCGCTTTACCGGGCGTGCACCAAACTGCGGATCGTAGCCACCTTCGGCCAGGTGGGAAATTGCTTCCTCTGTGGCGTCCATGGTAATTCCTTGTTTAGAAAGCATTTTAGTAACACCCTTCAATTGAAGCTTTACGATCTTCTTAATATCCTGACGTGTTAACGGAGTAAACATGATGATATCGTCAATCCTGTTCAGGAATTCCGGTCTCACCGTCTGTTTTAGCAACGCAACTACTTCAATTTTTGCGGCTTCCATGGCAGAGTCCGGGTCTTTAAGCGTTTCGAATCGCTCTTGTATGATTTCACTACCCATATTACTGGTCATAATAATGATGGTATTCTTGAAATCGGCTACGCGGCCCTTGTTGTCGGTTAAACGGCCTTCATCGAGTACCTGTAGTAAGATATTAAAGGTATCGGGATGCGCTTTTTCGATCTCGTCCAGTAACACCACCGAATACGGTTTACGCCTTACTGCTTCGGTGAGTTGTCCGCCTTCGTCATAACCTACATAACCCGGAGGTGCACCCACCAGACGGCTTACGCTATGGCGTTCCTGATATTCACTCATATCGATTCGCGTCATGGCATTCTCGTCATCGAAGAGGTATTCAGCCAGGGCTTTTGCCAGTTCGGTCTTACCAACCCCGGTTGTACCGAGAAACAGGAATGACCCAATAGGCTTTTTTGCATCCTGTAACCCCGCACGGCTTCGACGAATGGCATCACTTACTGCGACGATAGCTTCTTCCTGCCCGACTACTCTCTTATGCAGTTCGGTTTCCAGTTGCAATAGTTTTTCACGTTCGCTCTGAAGCATTTTCGTGACAGGTATACCGGTCCATTTCGCTACTACTTCAGCGATATCGTCATTGGTAACCTCTTCCTTTATTAGCGAACTTTCCTGCTGGTTCTCCGCCATTTTCGATTCGAGTTCCTTCAGGCGTTCCTGAGTTTCCTTGATTTTGCCGTAGCGCAGTTCGGCTACTTTCCCAAAGTTCCCTTCACGTTCGGCTCGTTCGGCTTCCAGCTTATAATCTTCAATTTCCTTTTTGGCATTCTGGATATTGTCTACTATTTCCTTCTCGCTTTTCCACTTGGCATTCAGTTCATTTCGTTCTTCCTTCAAATTAGCGAGATCGGCACTTAAGGACTTTAATTTAGTTTCGTCCTTTTCGCGTTTTATCGCTTCTATCTCAATTTCCAATTGCATGATCTTGCGATCAAGTACATCCAGTTCTTCCGGTTTGGAATTGATCTCCATACGCAGTTTGGAAGCAGCTTCATCCATCAGGTCGATTGCCTTGTCGGGCAAGAACCTGTTGGTGATATATCGCTGGGAAAGTTCAACGGCGGCTATGATGGCCTCGTCCTTGATCCTTACCTTATGATGGGTTTCATACTTTTCTTTGATCCCTCTGAGGATTGAGATCGCACTTTCCGTATCGGGTTCGTCAACCGTTACCTTTTGAAATCTTCGTTCCAGTGCTTTATCCTTTTCGAAATATTTCTGGTATTCGTCCAGGGTTGTGGCACCAATTGCTCTTAGCTCTCCGCGTGCAAGTGCGGGTTTAAGTATATTCGCAGCATCCATGGCTCCCTGGCCACCACCGGCGCCAACAAGGGTGTGGATCTCGTCGATAAACAGCACTATATCACCTTCACTGCCGGTTACTTCTTTGATCACGGCTTTAAGGCGTTCTTCGAATTCGCCTTTATACTTCGCTCCGGCGATTAAGGCTCCCATATCCAACGAATATATTTCTTTCGATTTGAGGTTTTCCGGAACATCACCATCCACGATTCTGTGGGCAAGGCCTTCGGCAATAGCAGTCTTCCCGGTTCCGGGCTCTCCCACGAGCATGGGATTGTTCTTAGTTCTACGGGTAAGAATTTGCAGAATTCGCCTGATCTCTTCATCGCGCCCAATTACGGGGTCCAGTTTTCCGTCCCTGGCGAGTTGGTTGAGGTTGCGTGCGTATTTGTTAAGTGAATTATAAGTGTCTTCAGCACTTGCCGAGGTAACACGATCCCCCTGGCGTAGTTCATCGATGGCGGCTTTGATCCCTTTTTCGGTAACTCCCTGGTCCTTTAGGCTCTGGGCAATTTTGCTTTTCGACATAAAGATCGCCAGCAGTAAATGTTCGATACTTACATATTCGTCTTTCATCTTCTTAGCGATGATGGACGCCTCGTTCAGGGTCTTGCCTGCTTCTTTTGAAATCATAAGATCGCCGCCTGAAACCTTTGGCAGACTTTCCAGTTGTTTCTCAAGTATCTGCTGCAGCAAGGAGACGTTCACGTTCAATTTCTTTAAAATAAAAGGCGTTACATTCTCATCTACTTCGAAGATTGCCTTTAAAAGATGTTCGTTCTCTATTTGCTGATGTCCGATACTCTGTGCAAGCTGCTGTGCCTGTTGTACAGCTTCCTGCGATTTTATTGTAAAATTATTAAAGTTCATAGCTTATATATTTTTCTGAATAAATTCAGTTTGTTTCTCTTTTATCCTGTAGGAGTCAAAACTTAAGCCAGAGTAAGTAATAGACAAAATGTCCGGTAAATAGGGGCTTTTTAAGACATTTTGACCTGTTTTTTTTAGGCTGGACATTGCCGTATCTTTGTAAAAAAAATTGACACATGGGCTTATTTGGATTATTCGGATCGGGAGAATCGTCGAAAAGCAACGACGACAATACGGAAACATGGAAACATCTCACTTCGGAGGAACAACTGGAAGTAATAGAGGAAGCATCCGCGTCTAAACCGGTGGCCATTTTTAAACATTCTACCCGCTGCGGGATAAGTTCGATGGTGTTGCGACAGCTTAAGAATTCTTTCGATATTCCCGAGGACGAGCTCGATATGTATTACCTGGACCTTTTGAAGTATCGAAATGTATCAGATGAGGTTGCCGCCAGGTTCGGGGTGCTGCATCAAAGCCCTCAACTTATAGTAATTAAAGACGGAGAAGTGGTTCATCACGCCTCTCACCACAGTATCAGTTTTGAGCAATTATCGCAACTGGTCTAAATAGGATTATTTTTCAAGATCTCTCTCAGCCTTTGCTTTAATTCATCTCCTGCATCAAGTAGCATTTGCGCGTTGGAGGGAAACTGCCTAAATCGGTTTTTTATCACTACCCTGTCCTCATCACTCAAGGCGCGTTCATCTCCGCTAAAGGTTGCGAAGGCATTTTCGAAAACGAATTCGGTTCCCAGCGCAAATTTGTCTATGTCTCGCCCACTCTTTAGATCCCGATAGATAACATCTCCTCCCACTAGGGCAGCTTTATTTTGAATGGTAATTCGGATCACCGCCGAAACCGTAGTAAACACATCAAATTTTACAGGGTTCCCATCCTCATCCTTGATAATATTCCCTTCCCTGTCTTTTCGATATTCCCAACCATCCTGTATACGCTTGGTACGCCGTTCTTCTGTCTCGGAGATACGTTCAGGAGAAAAATCGATCTGTCGGAAGACCAGATCAATTCCATAATCGTAGTCTAACCTATTGTTGCGCTCAGAATGATATTCAGTCCAGAATTCATCCAAGCCGTAGGTATTGAAATCCAAAAGTTCCTGTTCCAACCGACGTGGAATTATTTGGCCGCTGCGGTTACTCAAACTTACATATACATAATCCGTACCCTTAAAAAGGGCTTCGTTTAGCAGGGAGGCAACAGAAGCGTCGTGAGGTCGCAGTTCCTTCAGTTCCTCTAGCAGAGCATAAGCCATTCGTGCATCCTTCTTGGTGTCGCGCTGTAAATAATCGGAAGCACGCAGAGATAATTTATCGCCTAACTTCTGTTTTGCGTCCAGTAGATCATCGGTATAGTCCTGCAGGCGGAAGCGTGCATTTTTACCATTGCCATAGGTTAAGGGGAGGAGTGGCCGAATATGGTTCTGGCGGTTTTCCAGATTTCTATACAAGTGGAACAATTCACGCAGCGATTCCAATTTACTCTCTTTTTTCAGTAATGAAATCCGTCTGTGATCGCGTTCAACTGCTTTGGCGAAGGCCTCTTCGAGGAGTATTACGTGTTCTGTATTCTTTTCTGAATACTTGTCCTTCTGAAGTTTTTTTACAGCCAGGTCGATCGCCTGGTCGTAGTTGCCACTTGAAATAAACTTCTGGTTGCGTTTTACACTATTACAGCTCAAAAGCAATAGCATAGCGATTAGCAAAGTAATAGTCGATCTCATAACGAAATTGTATTGGTTATAAGGAGTAAATTACAACTGTTGTGCCAAAATCAAATCTTGCGTGCGGGAAGCACCTTGCCGGCGCAGTCTCCAAAGCCTATTCGAACCTTGTCGTTCTGGCAATATCCTCTTAGGATGACGGTATCCCCGTCTTCTATGAATTTTCTGCTGCTGCCGTCGGAAAGTTGTACGGGCTTAGTACCCTTCCAGCTGAGTTCCAGCATGGAGCCGTAGCTGTCGGGAGTAGGACCGGAGATCGTTCCACTACCCATCATATCCCCGCTGCGTACGTTACAACCATTTATAGTGTGGTGAGCCAGTTGCTGAACCATGGACCAGTACATATACTTGAAATTCGACCGGCAGACCACTGTCTCTTTACCGCCTTCCGGTTTGATGCTGGCTTCCAGGTTGATATCGTAGTTCTTCTTTTCGCCCTGTTTCAGGTAGGGCAGTGGCTCCGGATCCTGTTTGGGTCCTGATACTTTAAAATCGTGCAAAGCGTCCAATGTTACTATCCACGGGGAAATAGTGGAGGCAAAGTTCTTGCCGAGAAATGGTCCGAGGGGTACGTACTCCCAGGCTTGAATATCCCGTGCACTCCAGTCGTTTAATAGTACGAGACCAAATATATGTTCGTCGGCTTCTTTGATCGGTATACGTCTTCCCAATGCGTTGGAAGCAGTTGTGATAAAAGCCATTTCAAGTTCAAAATCCAGCAGTTTAGAAGGCCCGAAACCGGGAGTGCCGTTTTCTCCGGGTTTGGTCTGACCGTTTGGTCTTCTCACGGGTGTGCCCGAAGGGATGATGGAAGAGCTTCTTCCGTGGTATCCAATGGGGATATGCAGCCAGTTAGGCAGTAATGCGTTTTCCGGATCGCGAAATAAGGAGCCCACATTAGTAGCGTGTTCTTTACTGGCGTAGAAGTCGGTATAATCACCCACATCCACCGGCAGCTGCATTTCGATCTCATTCATGGTGAACAAGACTCGTTCTTTGTGTTCGGTGTTATCCCGCAGCTCCGGGTTATCTTTTAGGAATATATCGGATATCCGATTTCTCACCAGTCGCCATGTTTTTCTCCCATCGGCAATAAAGTCGTTCAAGGTGTCCTGTAAAAAGATATCGTCGGTAAGTTCAATGCCCTTAAAATAACCCAACTGGTGCAAGGCACCCAGGTCTATGGCCGTGTTGCCAATTCGCGTTCCTATAGTGATGATGTCGTCCCGGGTAAGGAAAACACCAAATGGAATATTCTGAATTGGGAAGTCACTGTTCTTTGGGACTTCGAGCCAGGATTGGCGTGTGGGGTCATTAGCTGTTAAAGGCATGATTTGTTTTTTATGGTAATTAATCGGGTTTGTTGGTAAAAATGTTAATCAAATATATAATTTCTGAAGTATTAGCAATGAGCATTTCGTATTTTTGATTCTTTATTAACATTTCAGGATTATGATTGCAAGAGACGAACAGATATTTGAACTTATTGAAGCCGAAAAACAGCGACAATTAGACGGACTTGAATTAATTGCTTCCGAGAATTTTGTAAGTGATCAGGTGCTGGAGGCTGCCGGTTCGGTGCTCACCAATAAATATGCCGAAGGATACCCGGGGAAGCGGTATTACGGGGGCTGTGAGGTTGTAGATGAGGTGGAGACCATAGCCATCGAACGAGCCAAAACCTTATTCGGCGCTTCCTATGCCAATGTTCAACCGCATAGTGGTTCCCAGGCTAATACAGCTGTTTTTGCTGCCTGTATGAACCCGGGTGATAAATTCCTCGGTTTCGATCTTGCGCACGGAGGACATTTAACCCACGGGTCTCCGGTAAATTTTTCAGGAAAGTTATATAACCCTGTATTCTATGGTGTAGATGAGAAAACCGGAAGGATCGATTACGAGGAGGTCGAAAAGATGGCAATTTCGGAAAAACCAAAAATGATCATTGCAGGAGCTTCGGCTTATTCCAGGGAAATCGATTACAAGCGGTTTCGTGAGATAGCCGACAAAGTAGGAGCCATCCTGATGGCCGATATCGCTCATCCCGCAGGACTTATTGCCAAGGGTATAATTTCAGACCCCATCCCGCATTGTCATGTGGTAACTACTACCACGCATAAGACCTTACGCGGGCCTCGGGGGGGAATGATACTGATGGGCTCAGATTTCGAGAATCCCTTCGGAATAAAATTAAAGAACGGCAGCCTTCGGATGATGTCTTCACTGTTGGACAGTGCTATTTTTCCGGGTAATCAGGGTGGTCCTTTAGAACATATCATTGCAGCCAAGGCTGTTTCCTTCGGGGAGGCATTAACCGATGACTTCCTGCATTATATGGTACAGGTTAAGAAAAATGCTGCAGTAATGGCTCAGGCGTTTGTGGAAAAGGGGTATAAGATTATTTCAGGGGGAACCGATAATCATATGATGCTCATCGATCTTCGGAATAAGAACATCACCGGCAAGCAAGCTGAAGAGGCGCTTGGTAAGGCGGATATCACCGTAAATAAGAACATGGTGCCCTTCGATGACAAGTCGCCCTTTGTTACCAGCGGAGTTCGAATTGGTACAGCTGCGATTACCACTCGCGGGCTGGTGGAAAGCGATATGCAACAGATAGTCGACCTCATCGACGAAGTTATTTCGAATTTTGAGGATGAATCAAAATTGCAAGCTGTGGCAGACAAAGTGCACGAGATGATGAAGGGCAGACCATTGTTCAGTAATTAGAACAAGGTGGAGGAGTTACGCACAGCTCGTCTTGTTTTAAGGCAGTTTTCCATTGGGGATGCACCTTTTATTTTAGAGTTATTAAATAGCCCGGATTGGCTCGCCCATATAGGGGACCGGAATCTGCGATCCCTGCATGATGCCCGCAAGTATATACGGGAAAAGTTCCATGCTGTACATGAAGACAAAGGAGTAGGGGCTTATCTCATTCAATTAGCCGAAAACAAAAAATCCATTGGAACCGTGGGACTGTTCAAACGACCAACGCTGGATCATCCCGATTTAGGATTTGCCTTATTGCCGGATTACTATCGTAAGGGTTATGCTCTTGAGGCTTCTCAAGCATTAATGGCGGAGATAATAAGCAACTATGGTATCGAAACTATCTATGGGTTAACCACTGCCGAGAATGCATCCAGTAAAGCCTTACTCACCCGTTTGGGTTTTCTTCAGACGGATACGGTGAGACTGCCGGATGAGGATAAAGAATTTCTTTTGTTCTCCTATTCAATCAAAGCTGACTAAGGTGTCCCTCCCGGAGGATCTGGGAATACAATGCTTTCGTACGCTCCAGCATCCGGTTGTGAACCTCGAGGTTTCTGATCGATATCCAGGGGTGGGCCAATGCCGGGTTCTCCTATCCCGTCGGCTCCCGAAGTGCCGGTTTCAATATTAAAGTCGTTTAGTTCGGTATCAAAGAATTCCGGATCCTGGTTTCTAACCACCTCGACATAGAAAACACCATCCTCAAACTGGTATAAAGGATCGTTCAAAAATTCGTCGTTTGGATCTTCAAACCGAACGAGGCAGTGGTTGAATTTAAAATTGAACTGTTCCGACTCGTCTTTTTCCAGTGCGAACTCTCGTTGCTCGCTACCGTAAATGATGCAGTTGTTGAATTCGGCACGTACCAGGGGTTCAGTTATGGTTACATCTCCTAGGTTCAAAGAGTTACTAATTCGCACAGAAGGATTCTTTCGAAATCCATTGTTCCAGTAATTGGCAAAGGTACTGTGATTAAACACATAATCTCCTCCAAGTGAACATCTCAGTGATGACTCTCCGCTGTTATTAATTACCAGGTTATCCCCCGTAATAGTGGCGTTTCGCCCCCATATTCCATAGTTAGAACTGTTATAGATCTGAACATCCCTTAGTGAGAGTGGCGAATTGTCGTTGATAATACCGATAACCGAATTCTTAATAGTGGTATTGGTAAAGATATTATCGGTACTGCCCTGGGTGAGCCAAATAGTAAGCCATTGTCCCGGGATATCCGAAAAGCCCGGTTCCAGTCGGTCCCCTTCAAAAATAACCTCGTTTTCCATCAGCTCAGGGTCTGTGCTGGGCTGACCGTTGGAATGTATGGAAGCCGTGTTGGCTACCAGTAGGCCGCTATCGGCGTGAAAATGTATGCGGGCCCCGGCGTCTATTTCAAGTGTACGATTGGGTGGAACGGCTGCGAAGCCGTAAATGACGTAGGGTTTTTCATTGGTAAAATTGAGTTCATCTTCTTCCAGGAAGAACCCTTCAACGAGGATGTCGTTGCCGTCCCCGTCCACCCCCAGGTTAAGGGTTTCCACGGTACCATCCTTAAAGCGTTCCGGGTAAAGGAATACCGCGTCCTGGATAAGGGTTACCAACTCTACGTCCTGCCGGGAGCCGGTGGCATCGAAGACGATCTTGTCGGTATACAGAAAAGCATCGTCGGGATTGGGAAAATTTTCAATATCTATGGTTGTTTCAATAAAGATAAAGATACTATCCTTGGCAAACACAGTTATGTCTTCAAAGGATTTCCCGGGGATGCCATCTACATTAAGTCGATAAGCTGATGCCTCGCCTCGTTCCAACCCAATGGTAGGGATATGGATGTCCTCGTCGCTTCTGTTATATACTTTCAGGTTATAAGTGCTGGATCCGATATTGGAAAAGACGGTGTCGAGGTAAACCGTATCCTTAGAAAATTCAAGATTACCGGAGCTGGCGATGGTTTCAAAATCATTTCGGCAGGAACTCCACAAGATGACGCAGGCAAAAACCGCGATTCCGTATAAATACTTCATGTACGCTAAATTTCAGTAAAAATATAACTTTTTATGTAGCTACTTATTGTAAGACCAATAAGTTTTATTTGAAGCGAGTATGAGCCAGTTTTTCATTAAAAATGAATCCTCACCCCAACCCGACGATTCACTATTTCTTAACCACTTCTATTTTGAACAGTTTATCCCAGTTCTTTCCGGTGATATAAAGGATGTTTGGTTCTCCTTTATAAGCTATTCCGTTCAGCACATCAAGCTTGCCGTGCTGAGTAACTTCATCTTTTAAAGTGCTGAGGTCGATCACCCCTTCAACGGCCCCGTTGGCAGGGTTTACGATGGCAATGGCATCTCTCTGGTAGATGTTGGCATAGATTTTTCCGTCCACCCATTCCAGTTCGTTTACCTTGGGAATCTTGGACGTATTGGTGTATATTTCTATAAAACTCTCTTCGGCCAGAGTATTGTTATTTAGCTTCCATATGCGTTCAGTACCGTCACTCTTGTAAATAGTATTTCCATCGTTACAGAGGCCCCAGCCTTCCGGGCTTTTTCCGTAGACGAAGGTTCCTGTCTGTTCAAGGGTATTTAAATTGTAGATAAACCCCGTCTTTTGCTGCCAGGTGAGCTGATAAATCTTATTGTTGAGTATGGTGAGGCCTTCCCCGAAGTACGCATCGTCCAGCGCGACTTTCTTTAGTACCGTACCTGTTTTATAATCGGTTTTACGCAGGCTCGATTCTTTGTACTGCCCGGTGCTTTCATAGAGGGTATCATTCTCGAATTCCAGGCCCTGGGTGTAGGCGTTGATGTCGTGGGGGTAGGATTCGAGTATCTTATAGGTGTACAATTCGGCCCGGCCGGGAGCCAGGAAGGTGAACTGTTGTGTAAGGTCATAGTTGTCTCCTTCGGAAAAGATCCTGGCTGTAATAGTGTGTTTCCCAAGTTTTTCTTCTGAAATGTTTATAGTAACCGATTCGGTCCCTACTGTCGTTCCCTCTTTAACCCCGTCCATGGAAAATACAACAGAATCGATGGGTTTGGACTTTTTCGGCTGAACGGAAAGCACAAGATCATTGGAAATATTAATTCCCTTCGTTCCGGAGTTATTTTGAAGGGTAAAATGACTTTCGGCAGAGTCTGAACCATCCCCGCAACTGAAGGGGATAGCGACTAAAAGTATGACAGTGAACAGCTTGAGAATTTGCATACTATTTTCAAATTTTGGGCAAGATACTTATTTCTAATTGATATGAAAAAACCTTGCTGCAACTCTTAAAAACCCGTATATTTGCATCGGCAAGTCCTACACAACCAGCTCCTGTTGAATCCCCCAGGGCGGGAACGCAGCAAGGGTAGACGGTCGTAGCGGTGTGATGTAGGTAGCTTGCCATTTTTTGTGCGATAAATTTTGCAATTCTTATCCCAGAAACGCATCTTTGTTCCAATTGAAATCCAAGGATGGAGAAAGTTGTATTAATAACCGGTGGCTCATCGGGAATTGGCAAGGCCGTAGGCGAATATCTGTTGTCTAAAGGCTATAAGGTTTACGGCACCTCCAGGAATCCTTCACAGAAAGCCATAGAATCATCATTTAAGTTATTGAAGATGGACGTTACCAACGGTGATTCCATCGCTGCCGCGGTACAGCATATTATCGCTGCCGAAGACCGTCTGGATGTACTTATCAATAATGCGGGTGTTGGGATAACCGGTCCTATTGAAGAGACCCCGGATGAGGAAATTCACAAGGCTTTCGATACGAATGTTTACGGACCTATACGGGTGATGAAGGCTGTAATACCCCAGATGCGAAAACAACAAAGCGGGTTGATCATAAACATCACTTCCATTGCCGCTTACATGGGATTGCCCTATAGGGGAATCTATTCGGCCACCAAGGCAGCATTCGAGATCACCACTGAAGCCTTCCGAATGGAAGCAAAACAATTTGGTATCGAAATGACCAACGTCGCCCCGGGAGATTTTGCCACAAACATAGCCAACGGGCGCTACCACGCCCCGCAACTGGAGAACTCTCCCTACAAAGAGGCGTACGGGAAAACGCTTCAAATGATGAATGCTCATGTGGATGCAGGTGAGAATCCCATTAAAATGGCCCGTGCCATCCACCGAATTATCGAATCTCCCAAGCCTCGCATTCATTACAAAGAGGGGGCGTTTCTTCAGAAATTCTCGGTTGTACTTAAGAGAATACTACCCGACCGTGTCTACGAACGAATACTGATGAAACACTATAAGCTGAAATAGCCTGGGATCTTATCAAGATTTTTTGCAAATCATTTATAAACATCAAATTGTGCGAAAATTACACTCGATCTGTTGAGTATCGCGATTTACATTTGTACTTTTGTCACATATAAAAAAATATAAGCTAAACACATGAAATTTTTCATCGATACTGCAAATCTGGAACAAATAAAGGAAGCCCAGGACCTGGGAGTCCTGGACGGGGTAACCACAAACCCCTCACTTATGGCCAAGGAAGGGATTACAGGCAGGAATAATATTCTGAAACACTATGTGGATATCTGTAATATCGTAGACGGAGACGTGTCTGCCGAGGTTATCGCCACAGATTTCGAAGGGATGATCAAGGAAGGGGAAGAGCTGGCAGATCTCCACGAACAGATCGTTGTAAAAATTCCAATGATCAAGGATGGTGTAAAGGCCATTAAATATTTTGCAGACCGGGATATCAGAACAAACTGTACTCTGGTTTTTTCTGCCGGACAGGCATTATTAGCTGCCAAAGCAGGAGCAACCTACGTTTCTCCTTTTATTGGCCGTCTCGATGATATTTCCACCGACGGATTAAACCTAATAGCCGAAATACGCCTTATCTACGACAACTACGGCTTTGAGACTCAAATTCTCGCAGCTTCGGTGCGTCATACCATGCATGTCCTAGAATGCGCCAAGATTGGAAGTGATGTGATGACCGGACCTCTATCTTCCATCGAAGGTCTGTTAAAACACCCATTGACCGATATCGGACTGGAAAAATTCCTGGCCGATTATAAAAAAGGAAACTAATCGAGAGAGCTTCGGAAATTCCGGAGCTTTTTTTTACCTGTTTAAATATCCCAGCAGGTTTTCTTCTATATTGGGGGAGAACAGATTGGTATGCCCGTCGAGAATAAACCCTTTTTTGTCAAGGATAATTGCCTTGTTCATGGAATTGATAAGTAATTTCATTTCGGCATCCCTGAGGTTTTCCAGCTGATACTCTTTTAATTTTGTATATCCTGCCTTTCTGAGTACGTCCTGCCATTTTTTGAAATGACTGTCGGTGTTTATCCCAATAAAATCGTATTCGGGATATTTGTCTTTTAATTCGGCGGCACGGATGTGAAGGTTCTTAAAGTGTTTCACCGATTGGGCCGACCAGAAATAAAGCACCGTTGGCTTTTTGACCACAGTATGCAGATCGCTTGTAACATTCTCGTAATTAACCAAAACCACATTAGGAATCTTATTCCCGGGAGTTAAAAGCATGGTGGATTCGGCCAACCTGCTTATTTCGGCATGATGTGCAGGGTTGGTGTTAGACGCTTTAAAGGTTTCCACGATTCGTTTTTCTTCCTCCGCATTCTTGGCGTTGATAAGGTACCGTCTGGTGGATGTTCTTAAAAGATTGTTTTTAAGGGTGTCGCATTTAACCAGGCTGTCGATAACCTTGATCTTATGATAATTGTGCTCGAAACCATGCCTGTTTATATAGGTATCGTTACCTGAGGTTCGGTTATGAGCGAGATTGTCGAAATAACGGTTTAAAAAACGATAATAGGGGTAAAAGGTACGCAGGTTTTTGTTTCCAAATTCTATTTTATCCCTGTATGCGTAAAAGTTCTTGGGATAGTCTTCAGGTTTAAGATTTGGATTGAATGAATTTGCAGAGGTATAAAGTTCCTTCTTCGAGTAAAGGTCGTAATTGATATTGGCAATCGCAATAGGCTTGAAACCCTTGCGAAGATTGTGGAGTTCATCGTATTCATTATACAACGCCATCCGGATCTCTTTCAGAGAATCCAGTTTCTTCTCGAATTCGGCAGGAGGAAGGCGGTATAAGGATGGCATCAGGGTATTTTCCTGTTCATTGATCAAAAAGAGGTCGATGAGTAAATTATTTTCGGCCGAACCTCTACCGGTATAGGTAAGGGATTCGTCGAAATCGGTTGTATTAACCCTAAGCATCAAGCTGTCACCGGGTTCAATATAGAAGATTTGGTATTCGTTATGGGTAAAGGAATACAGGCCCGGGGGCATACAGCCCGAGCTGAATTTAAAGAAATTGTTCGAATCAAGCCTGGCAGTATCGATCACTTCATTATCCTTGAGAATAACAACGAAATCACTCTTCGGATTTACAATCTGACCGCCAATCCAGGTAAGTTCGTCCTGCTTGTCCTTGTCGGAATCACAACTGAAAAAGGGGAGTACCAGGAAAGCGAGGAGTAGTTTTCTAATCAATACCATATAAATTGTTAACAATCCACAAAATTAATTGAGAAGCCAGGGTGGAGATGTTAATTAGTAGTTAAAAGGAATTTTAAAACGTTAATGTTTCTTTAGTCCCGCTTATTTAGCTAATTTTGCCGAAAATTTACAAAAAAGGCCAGAATATGCTTTCAGTTTCAAACTTATCGGTTCAATTTGGGAAAAGGGTGCTGTTCGACGAGGTGAATACGCAGTTTGTTCAGGGCAATTGCTATGGGATCATCGGTGCCAACGGTTCCGGAAAATCTACACTTCTTAAGATTATCGCCGGAAAACAGGATCCAACCTCGGGTAAGGTTCACCTGGAAAAAGGGAAGCGAATGTCCGTACTGGAGCAAGATCACAATGCCTACGACGAATACCCGGTGCTTGAAACCGTGGTGAGAGGAAACAAAGAGCTCTTCGCGGTTAAATCGGAAATCGATAAGCTCTATGAGGACTATTCAGACGAGAATGCCGATAGAATAGGGGAGTTACAGGTAGCCTTTGAAGAGATGAACGGATGGAACGCCGACAGTGATGCGGCGGCCTTACTTTCCAACCTGGGGATAGATGAAAGCCTGCACTACAGTAAGATGGGCGACCTGGACGGAAAACAGAAAGTAAGGGTGTTACTGGCCCAGGCACTCTTTGGTAATCCAGACGTATTGATCATGGATGAGCCAACTAACGATCTGGATTACGAAACGATCTCATGGTTGGAGAATTTCCTTGCCAATTACGACAACTGTGTGATAGTTGTATCACACGACCGGCACTTCCTGGATGCAGTATGTACACATATCAGCGACATAGATTTTGGTAAGATTACCCATTACAGCGGAAATTACACCTTCTGGTACGAGAGTAGCCAATTGGCGGCAAGACAACGAGCACAACAGAACAAGAAGGCGGAGGAAAAGAAAAAGGAACTCGAGGAGTTTATAAGGCGATTTTCGGCCAATGTTGCGAAATCCAAGCAGGCTACCAGCCGTAAGAAAATGATCGAAAAACTGAATGTCGATGCTATTAAACCATCAAGTCGCAGGTATCCGGCAATTATCTTCGATCGCGAGCGAGAGGCGGGCGACCAAATCCTGAATATTGAGAACCTTTCGGCATCCTTAGACGGGGAAATACTTTTCAGGAATATCGATCTAAACCTTGCCAAAGGTGACAAAGTGGTTGTTTTTTCAAGAGATTCACGAGCCACTACCGCTTTCTACGAGATCATTAACGACAATCAGAAAGCCGATTCGGGCACGTATCAGTGGGGTGTTACAACGACCCAGAGTTACCTTCCTTTGGATAACCAGCATTTCTTCAATAATACTATGTCCCTGGTAGATTGGCTTCGGCAATGGGCTAAAACGGAAGAAGAGCGTGAAGAGGTCTATATTCGCGGGTTTTTGGGAAAAATGTTATTCAGTGGCGAAGAGGCCCTGAAAAAAGCCAATGTCTTGTCCGGGGGTGAAAAAGTGCGCTGTATGCTAAGCCGGATGATGATGCTTCGCGCTAACGTTCTAATGCTCGACGAACCCACAAACCACCTGGACCTGGAGTCGATCACGGCATTCAACAATTCGTTAAAGAACTTTAAAGGAACTATATTGCTTACTACCCACGATCACGAATTTGCCCAAACCGTAGGTAACCGGGTTGTTGAAATAACTCCAAACGGGGTGATTGACAGATATATGACCTTCGATGAATATATGAACAATAAGAGCATTAAAGAATTGAGGGAAAAAATGTACGCCGTAGAAGTATAATTATTCCTTTTATCGGGTCTTCACCCTGCTATGCGTTATAATACTTGCTGTTCCAGATAGCAGTGTTAAAATTCTTCCCTTTGGCAAAGCCGTAGTAAATAACAATTCCGCCCACGGCCTTAAATATAAACAGGAACATAAGAAAGTATTCCTGCAAGGTCACGGCCGACTTGGTAAACAATTCCATTGGCGTTATGGCAGTTAACAGGATACTGAGCAGAAATACAGTAAATACGAGATTCTCGAAAGTCTTGTACGGCCACATCAGTAGTTCGCGGAACGGGTGCAAATCGTTCCCCCATTTATGAAGCAGGTAAAAATAGTTGTTTGGTAACGGCAGAAACAACAGCGGATCATCGGCATTTTCCAGTTTTAGAAGTTTTGAAGGTGCCATTACCTTGAACCCGGACAATTTAATCTGATATTGGCTTTCCAGCCTACGGATCTTTGAAATCGCCTCTTCGGGGATCTCACCTTTAAAAAAATGAGAGTCCAGGAAACGAAGCCTGTAACGGATGCAGAGCGATTTTATATCCTCCAGATGGAAGATGTTGTCTTTCTCCAGCGTTGAAGGGTTTAAAAGAACCTGGTTCCTTGCAGGAGCGGCCAGAGATTCTTTTATAGCAGTTCGATGACTTTCATTTTCGTCGAATATCCGCTGGATTTCAGCCAATACATCCTTGGATCCAATCCGCTTGTTCCGGACTTTCCTGAGTTGTTGTTCTATATTTGTCTTGGCTAACATGGCAAATTTTATATAAAGGTAAATAGCAGCGAATTGGATTACAATTTTTTAACAATTTGACTGATTGACTAAATATTCGTCTATTAATTGCGTTCTGCTAACGTATTTACTTAATTTTACTTTTGAATATTTTACTTATGAAAACTATTTATACTGCGCTGGTCATATGCGGGTTGATTTTTTCACCCCTGGCAATGGCCCAGAAATATGTGAGCGTCTCCCACGATACCATAGCGACAAGTTATAACGGCATGAATTTTTCTTCGGAAAAGAGCCTGCTCGAAAATCTCCAGCCATATGAAGGATTTTCAACTATAGCTGAATTTATCGAAGCAAATGCCGTGTCAATTTTTGACGAAGATTTTATGGGAACTGTGTTTGTTACCACCAATTCGTCATTTGAAGCGGAGGAGGATACGGAGGAGGATGAAGTGGATTTAAACCTTGCTTCCAACCGACAGAAAATTCTAAAATTCCATATCGTTCCGGGGAGACTTGATGCTCATGGGATTAAAAAAGCTGTGGAAAAGGGGGGAGGTACCGCATATTTTGCAACCCTGCAGGGGGAAAACCTGGGTGCCAGGCTGAAAGACGGAAAGGTAGTGCTATTCGATTCAGAAAATAATACGGCTACCATCATAGGCTCGGACCTGTATCACAAGCACGGATTCTTTCATATTATCGAAGGATTGTTACTTCCGAAAATCGAATAAAAGCGCTACTTATCTCAAGCTGGCCCCGAAATCCTTCTCGAAGCGCTGCTGCAACTTTTTCATGATCTTTTCGATCTGTTTATCGGTAAGCGTCTTTCGCTCATCCTGAAGGGTGAAGCTCAGGGCGTATGATTTCTTGCCTTTTGGAAGTTTATTCCCGGTATATACATCGAATAAGGATACCTCTTTAAGCAGATTTTTTTCTGTTTGAAGCGCTGCTTCTTTTAATTTTCCAAAACTAACATCTGAATCCAGCAGTAGTGCAAAATCTCTCTTAACTGAAGGAAATTTTGGGATCGAGCTCAGGGTGAAATTGTTGGAACCCACATTTTTCAAAATCGCATCCCAGTCGAAATCAGCAAACAGGGTCTCTGCTTCTACATCGAAATGTGATCGTACCTTTTTAGACACAATTCCAAAATCGACCAATTTGTTTTTGCCCGCATATAGGGATAATCCTTCAGAGAATATATCATCCTGCACATCCTTTTCTTCGTACGAATTAATTCCCAGGCGATCCAGCAGTGCACTGATCACTCCTTTAAAATAAAAGAAGTCACTTTTCCTGTTAGCGTTGGTCCAGCTGTCATCGGTACGTGAGCCCGAGACGATCAAGGTGAGGTGTTTCTTTTCAGCTCTTGCATCCGGGTAATTGTGGTAGGTTTTTCCATATTCGAACAATTTCACGTCCTTCATCTTTCTGTTGCTGTTATGCGCAAGTGCCTCCATGGCTCCGAATAACATGGATTGTCTTAAAACCGATAAATCCACACTCAACGGATTCAGCATAGTGATGCTGTGTTCTTCCTTAATGGATTCCGAAAGATTGAGATATTTGGGTGAGCTGAGCGAATTAGCTAACATCTCATGAAAACCAAGAGCTGTTAATTGAGAGGCTACGCGATCCTGTAACCTGTGTTCTTCCACTACCTGGGAGGTAGAAATAGAAGCATTTAATTTTTCAGAGAATCGAATCTTATTATAGCCGTAAACCCTGAGCACTTCTTCTATCACATCGGCTTCCCTTGTTACATCGTTGCGAAAAGCAGGTATCGTCATGCCAATTCCCCCATCGGTTACATTATTGATCTTAATCTCCAGGGAGGTGAGTATTTGCTTTATAGTCTCTTTTGGGATTTCTTCTCCAATAAGACGTTTGGCATTTTCATAGTTTAATACCACCTGGTGGTCTTCTATCTTTTTGGGGTAAATATCCACCACATCGCTGGTCACTTCCCCGCCGGCTATCTCGGTGATGAGAATTGCTGCTCTTAACATGGCATACTCACAGCTGTTAGGGTCGATTCCACGTTCAAACCTAAATGATGCATCGGTATTAAGCCCGTGACGTTTTGCTGTTTTCCGTATACTCACCGGATCGAAATAAGCACTTTCCAGGAAAATCTTTGTAGTTTTTTCAGTTACACCACTTTCTTCACCCCCAAATACCCCGGCTATACACATTGGTTTGGTCGCATCACAAATCATAAGATCGTCATCGGCTAATTCCCGCTCTATCCCGTCTAGGGTGATGAATTTAGTGCCGGCGGGCAGGGTTTGAACGATTACCTTTTTTCCTTCTATTTTATCGGCGTCGAAGGCGTGTAAGGGCTGCCCTAACTCGTGCAACACATAATTGGTTATATCGACCACATTATTTATGGGTGTAAGGCCTATGGCTCTCAGCCGATTCTGAATCCAGGCCGGAGAGGACTCCACTTTTAGGCCGGAGATTGTTAAACCACAATACCTGGGAGCCAGTTCTGTATCCTTTACCTCTACATCTATCTTTAAGGTGCGACTGTCAACGTGAAAACTACTAGTGCTTGGAGTAATGAGTTCTAAGGATTTATTGTGCTGAAGCAAGCCGGCTCTCAGGTCTCGTGCCACGCCCCAGTGGCTCATCGCATCTGCGCGATTGGGAGTTAGCCCAATTTCGAAGACCGTGTCGTTTTCAATTTTAAATAGTTCTGAAACCTTCTTTCCGGGTTTTAATTTTTCATCCAGAACCATGATACCGTCATGACTTTCGCCTAAGCCGAGTTCATCCTCGGCACAGATCATTCCCATACTTACCTCTCCGCGAATCTTACCTTTCTTTATTTGCCAGGGGTTCTCGTCTTTATCATACAGGGTAGTGCCAATCGTGGCTACAGGCACTTTTTGCCCCTTAGCAACATTAGGAGCTCCACAAACGATCTGCACCGCTTCAGCTTCACCTATATCGACCCTTGTGAGTTTTAATTTATCCGCATTGGGGTGGTCCTTACATTCAAGCACTTCACCAACAACCACTCCTTCAAGGCCTCCCGGTACGGATGTAAAGGAGTGAACCCCTTCAATTTCCAATCCGAGATCTGTGAGCAGTTCTGCCGTTTTTTCGACTTGCCAATCCAGATTTATGAATTGTTTAAGCCAATTGTATGAAATCTTCATTGTGCTTGAAATTTAAGCCAACAAAGATAAAACAATGCGCTCACCATTCAAACATTGATGCAGAATTTGTACTTTTAACTTTAAGTTGCATTTTTTCAGGCGTTCGCTGTCAACGCCTGTTTTATTTAAAATTAATTCCAATGATGAGAATCTCGTTATTCGCCCTGATTTCAATTTTAATTTTTTCATGTTCACAGCGGGCCCATCATCCCGAACACGGTAGTTGGCGGGCTGTTCTGGACCTGGGTAATAATAAGAAACTGCCGTTTATGGTCGATTTTACCGAGGATCATCACTTTGTTATTTACAATGCCGAAGAGGAAATAATCACCGAACCTGTGATTATCAGAGGCGATTCCATCATTGTTCATCACCCGGTCTTCGAGGGAGTTCTGAAAGGGACCTTTACAGCCAAAACAATCCGGGGTAGTTTTATTACCGCAGGACTAAAAAGGGAAGTTCCTTTTACCATGACCTTCGGGCTTCAGGAGCGATTCAAAGGGAAAGGGGCTACTTCAGCTGATATATCCGGCAATTGGGAAATGGTTTTTACTGAAGGATCCCCGGATGAAACTTATATAGGAAAAGGCATCTTCGATCAGGATGGGAATAAGGTAACCGGTACCATTAGAACTACCACGGGGGATTATCGGTTTTTGGAAGGGATTGTGGATGCGGATTCCCTGCGATTATCCACCTTCGACATGGCCCATGCCTTTTTATTTGAAGCGGGCATTTCAGACAGCAGCATGACGGGTACCTTTTACAGTGGTAATCATTATACCGCTTCCTTTACTGCAAAGCGGAACGAGCAATTCGAGTTGCCGCAAGCCGATTCACTCACCTTCCTGAAAGAAGGCTATGACAGGATAGCATTTTCCTTTCCCGATACCGAAGGTAATCTGGTATCCCTTGAGGACGAGCAGTTCAAAGACAAGGTGGTTGTGGTACAGGTTATGGGTAGTTGGTGTCCGAACTGTCTTGATGAAAGTCGATATTTTACAGAGTACTACAGCAAAAACCCTTCGGAAGAACTGGAGTTTGTTTCACTGGCTTTCGAATACGTCGATTCCGAAGAAAAAGCAATGGAAGGCTTAAAGCGCTTAAAGGATAAAGTAGGCATCCCCTATCCGGTACTATTAGCCCAGTACGGAAGCAGGGATAAAAAAATTGCCAACGAAAAACTGCCTATGCTCAATCATGTATTATCCTATCCCACTACTATCTTCATTGATAAGCAAGGCCAGGTAAGGAAGATCCACACCGGCTTTAACGGGCCTGCAACCGGCGAGAAATACGATGAATTTGTGGCGGAGTTTGAGGCTTTTATCGCGCAGTTACTGGCAGAATAATAGGGCAGACAGTTAATTATAAGGCGTAAAAAAGCCCGCTGAACACGGGCTTGTCTAAAAAAAATATGATGCTGTCTTATTAGATTACTCTAACTTTTACTGCATTAAGACCTTTTTTTCCTTGTTCAAGTTCGAATTCTACTTCGTCACCCTCGCGAATTTCGTCGATTAAGCCAGTGGCGTGTACAAAATGCTCGGTTGATGAGTCTTCTTCGTTGATGAAGCCAAAACCTTTGGCATCATTAAAGAACTTAACTGTTCCTTTTTTCATAATAGTAAATAATTAAATTAAAGGGCAAAGGTAGACTTAATAATCTCAATACCACTATGTTTTATAGATTATTATTTCAGTTATATAAAAATAACACTACCCCGAGCTTGCTGATAGTCAGTAATATAAAACTAAAAGTTGTAATTAAAGGTAAAGATAAAAGTATCGTTTCCCGTGCGAAATGAGAATTCTGCGGCAGAATCCCTGTAAGGGTTGGTAAATAAATAACTGCTGCCAATTCCAACAGTTGCACCGGCCAGCACATCCCAGAAATCGTGATACCCGTCGGGACCTTCCATTCTGCTGACAGCGACGCCTCCGGCCAGCAGGTAGCCAATCCAGCCGTATTTCCAACCATACCTGCGTTGAATAAAAGAAGCGCCTGAAAACGCGGAAGCCGTATGCCCACTCGGGAACGCATCGTATTGCTCCCTGCCTTCCGGACGTCTTTTCCGAATTATGTATTTCAAAGAGTAGGTAAGGGCCAGGGTAGTACCGTAAGAAATCGCTAATTGTTTGGTTCCTGTGAAATCACCTTTTATTAGCGTGATCATTCCGGCGGTTACAGGTATAGCTACCTGGAAAACATCGCCCGCACCTTCTAGTATAAATTCCCACTGTTCATGGCCTCCTTGATCGGGAGTGGTTAAGGTTTGGGACAATACGCCTGTTGGTATACAGCAAATTAAAATCCACACCCAGCCGAAATTATCCCGGCAGGAAGAAAATAAACTACTTATTATGCTGGTTTTCACCCATCTAAGATATGTAATTCCAGATATTCCTGTACTTTACCAATTCCGTATAGGTGCGTTTCACCGCCAGATTTTCTTTCTTGGTTAAAGAAGGATCGTCCCTAAGCAACTGGATAGCACTGCTTCTGGCAATTTTGAGAATTTCTCCGTCTTTAACGATATCTGCAATACGCAGATTAAGTACACCGCTTTGCTGGGTGCCCATAATATCTCCCGGACCCCTTAATTTCAGATCGGTTTCTGCGATCTCGAAGCCGTCATTGGTGCGGACCATGGTTTGCAAGCGAGTTCGGGCGTCTTCCGTAAGCTTGTGCCCGGTCATAAGAATGCAGTAGGACTGCTCCGCACCGCGGCCTACCCGGCCGCGAAGTTGGTGGAGCTGCGACAAACCAAAGCGCTCGGCGCTCTCAATAACCATTACTGAAGCGTTGGGGACGTCTACACCAACTTCAATGACGGTGGTCGCTACCATGATCTGG
Source organism: Pukyongia sp. (assembly GCA_030148705.1). Classification (GTDB taxonomy): domain Bacteria; phylum Bacteroidota; class Bacteroidia; order Flavobacteriales; family Flavobacteriaceae; genus Pukyongia. Next base: position 79,712 of record JASBSY010000022.1, on the reverse strand, counting down.
GTTTCTCCTCGAATAAATCTGTCCATCTCCATCTCTTTATCGGCCGACTTCATTTGCCCGTGCACAATGCTTACCTGGTAGTCGGGCCTTGGAAAATCCCGTACAACGCTTTCATAGCCATCCATCAGATCTTTGTAATCCAGGGCTTCACTTTCCTGTATCAACGGGTAGACAATATAAACCTGTCTGCCCTTTGCAATTTCGTCCTTGAGAAACCGAAAAACTTTTAGCCTGTTCGCATCGAAACGATGAACGGTTTTTACCTGTTTTCGTCCGGGCGGAAGTTCATCGATTATACTAATATCCAGATCGCCATATACACTCATTGCAAGGGTGCGGGGGATAGGGGTGGCCGTCATCACAAGGATGTGAGGAGGCTGCTTATTTTTGTGCCATAATTTACTTCGTTGTGCGACCCCAAAACGATGTTGCTCGTCTATGATGGCAAGGCCCAAATTTTTAAAATTTACCTTATCTTCCAGCAGGGCATGGGTGCCGATTAAGAGCTGAAGTGATCCGTTTTCAAGATTTTCATGAATTTCTTTTCTATTTGAAGTACTTGTTGAACCTGTTAATATAGAAACACTGATATTCAGTTTATTACAGTATTCACTAATACTGTTATAGTGTTGAACTGACAAAATTTCAGTTGGAGCCATCAAACAGGCCTGGAAATCGTTGTCAAGTGCGATTAACATTGACATGAACGCTACTATGGTCTTTCCGCTTCCCACATCACCCTGCAACAAGCGATTCATTTGAGCCGAACTCCCCATGTCATTCCGAATTTCCCGGATAACTCGCTTTTGTGCGGAGGTAAGTTCGAAGGGTAAATGACGGGAAAAAAAGCTATTGAAATAATCGCCTACCTGCTCGAATCGATATCCTTTTATCTTGGATTTATGAATGATATTTTTTCGGATCAGTTGCAGTTGAATGTAAAATAATTCTTCAAATTTCAGACGGTATTGTGCCCTGGCCAAAAGGGATGAATTTTGTGGGAAATGAATGTTGAAAAGTGCTTCGTTTTTCGACAGTAATTTTAACTGGTTCAACAGCGAATCTGGAAGGGTTTCATTAAAGGTGTTTTTTACTTCAGTGAACAATTGTTGCATCAACTTATTCAAGACCCGATTTGTGATACCCCGGTTTGTTAATTTTTCGGTGGAAGGATATACGGGTTGCATGGCCGATCGAAGATTTTTTTCATGCTCTTCAAGTAGTTCCATCTCGGGGTGCGGCATACTGAAATGGTCCTGGAACCAGTTGGCCTTGCCAAATACCACATAAGGAACATTCACTTTCAGGTTTTCCCGTATCCACTTATGCCCCCTGAACCACACTAATTCCATGGTGCCGGTGTCATCGGTGAACGTAGCCACCAGGCGTTTCCCCTTTTGCTGGGCGATTGTTTTTATGTTGATGATTTTCCCTATTACCTGTATTTCCGCTGAATTCCGCTGAATTTCCGCAATCTTGTAATAACGAGTCCTGTCCAAATAGCGGTTCGGAAACAGATTAATCAGATCCTGGAAGGTGTGAATACCCAACTCTTTTTTTAAGAGATCGGCCCTGTTAGGACCTACTCCCTTCAGGAAATCGATAGGAGTTTGAAGTACACCTGAGTTCATTATACGAATTTAATTAATTCAAGAGAGAACACAACGCTCTTGGAGCAGATGACGTAGTTTATAAGAATTCCCCTTTATTGTCCTCGCATAGCTTGTATTCGCTGTAATTTATTTACAAGAATCATAAACCAACTTATCCCGGCAAATTCAGTGCCCGGGCATTATTCTCATGAATCGCATTTAAAAGAACTGCCAAAAAGGTTATTTTTGACCCTTAGAAAAACCAATACTGATGCATCTTTTCGAGCAGAAAATCATATGTCAACTCTCAAATCGGACGATTTTGTCCATCGTTGGCCTAATGTTGATGCTGCCGTTACATGCAGTTTCTGCACAGCAATCAGAGTTGGTGGATTTTCTTAGAATTACCGCCACTGTCCAACCGACCTTAGAAGACTCGACCGTAGCGGGACGACTGGATGTATCCTTCAGAATGAGAAAAGATGCGGATTCGGTCTACCTAAACGGGATGGGAATGCACATATCCCAATCGGTTAATCCGGCCGTAAGAGTCTCGGCAAGTGACGATAAAGTCTGGTTTAGCGGGAACTTTCAGCATAACCTCGAATACACAGCCTCTTTCGATTATGTTGCTTCTCCTAAGCAGGCGATGTATTTTACCGGCAATCAGATCTGGACCCAGGGCCAGGGAAAAAATACATCCCATTGGTTGCCGAGCATAGATGATATGAATGAAAAGATAGAGTTCGATCTTAGCGTAATCGCCCCTTCAGACAAAACGGTTATCGCTAATGGAAAACTCCTTGAGGTGGTGCAGGTGGATTTTAATTCGAAAATTTGGAATTTCGATATGACACACCCCATGTCCAGCTACCTGGTGGCGGTGGTTATTGGGGATTTCAATAAGACCGTTATTCGTTCCGAATCCGGAGTCCCCATCGAGTTGTACTTTACGCCCTCCGATTCGTTGAAGACCGAACCTACCTATCGCTACACAGGCGAAATCTTTAATTTCCTGGAAAAAGAAATAGGGGTGTCTTATCCCTGGCAGAATTACAAACAGGTCCCGGTGCGGGATTTCCTTTATGCGGGCATGGAGAATACTACGGCCACTATCTTCTCTGAAGCCTTTGTGGTGGATTCCATTGGTTTTACCGACCGAAATTATGTAAACGTGAACGCACACGAACTGGCCCATCAATGGTTTGGGAATCTGGTGACTGCCCGCTCGGGCACGCATCATTGGCTTCAGGAAGGTTTTTCCACCTACTATGCTCAACTGGCCGAGAAAGAAGTATTCGGGGATGATTATTTTTATTGGAAATTATACCAGTCGGCAGAGCAACTACTTGCCATGAGTGAGGAGGGAAGGGGCGAATCCCTGCTAAATCCTTCAGCCGGTTCCCTCACCTTTTACGAAAAAGGTGCCTGGGCTTTACATATTCTGAAGGAACTGATAGGAGACGAAGCGTTTTCAGAAGCCGTTAAGAACTACCTGCATGCCAATGCTTACCAAAATGCCATCACCGACGATTTTATCGCGGAAATTGAAAAGGTAACCGATGTTGATATTTCCCGGTGGAAAGAAGACTGGCTTCGGCAAACTGCCTTTAAAGCAAGCCGGGTATTCGAATTCCTGATGAAGTCGGAATTTATGAATCGTTACTTCGACCTGGTTTCCCGGCGCGATGTACCGTTGGAGGAGAAGTACAACATTTTGGAAACGGCTATCAGATCGGGGAATAGTTTTATCGCCGACGAGGCCATATTTCAATTGGGCAATGAAACTCCGGAAGCCGTAAAAGAACTCTATTTACTGGGGTTTCAGCGCAATGATGTCTATATCAGACAATCCCTGGCTTATTCCTTTTATCCAACTGTCCCTCAAATTTTTCAAAATGAATGCGAATCCCTGTTAACCGACAATTCATATGTAACAAGAGAAGCTGCGCTGTTAAGTCTGTGGAATTCCTTTCCGCAGGCACAGCCACGCTATTTGGATGCAACCAGCGGGATACAGGGGTTTCAGAATAAGAGCTTCCGACACCTATGGCTCTCACTTGCCCTGGCAACCAACGATTACAGGGAGGAACAGAAAGCGAAATTTAAGCGGGAATTGCAAGAGGATACCGCCGCTGATAAGAGTTTCGAAATACGGGAGAGTGCCTTTCAGAATATAAACCGACTCCACTTGAATGGTATCGACTTGTTTAATCCGGAGGTCACAGACAACCTGATAAACGGTTGTGTACATCATTACTGGCGATTCAGGGACTATTGCAGGCAATTACTCGATTCCCTTATGGAGAAGGAGTTGTTTAAAGCCTTGGTAATTGAGCGGTTTTATACCTATTCTGAAAAAGAACGAGCTTATTTGAATAAAAAATTCGAGATGGAATGAGAGCAATGGTAATTTCAGGCGGAGGGAGTAAAGGCGCATTTGCGGGAGGGGTGGCACAATACCTGCTGGAAGAGATGAAATACGATTACGGGTTGTTTGTAGGGACATCTACGGGAAGCCTTCTTATTTCCCACCTCGCCCTTAACAAGGTGGAAAAGATCAAAAATGTTTATACCTCGGTTAAACAGGACGATATTTTTAGTCATCGCCCCTTTGTTATTAAAAAAGGCAAACACGGAGAAAAACAGATAGGAATCGATCATTTTAAGGTCCTGAGAAACTTTTTGAGAGGAAGCAAGACATTCGGTGAAAGTTATAAACTTAGAACCCTGATCTCCAATACACTCACTCGGGACGAGTTCAACACACTCAAAGAGGGTCCGAAGGAAGTAGTGGTTACTGTGTCCAATCTTTCCCTTAACCAGGTAGAATACAAATCCATCAACGATTTCGAATACAGTGATTTTATTGATTGGATCTGGATCTCGTGCAACTATATACCTTTTATGAGTCTGGCCAAGAAAGAAAGCTGTGAGTATGCAGACGGGGGGTTTGGAAGTATGGTGCCCATAGAGGAAGCAATTAATCGTGGAGCGACTACCGTAGACGTTATCATCCTTGAAACCGAAGTGACTTACTACAATCGCATGCCTTCTAAAAACCCGTTCTCCCTGCTTACCAATATGCATGCCTTTATGCTGGACAGGGTGGAAAAGCAAAACATACGGATAGGGAAATTTGTGGCCGGGCATAAGAATGTGGTAATAAATTTCTACTATACGCCCACAGTACTGACCACCAATTCATTAATTTTCGATAATGAGATGATGACCAAATGGTGGGACAGCGGTTACCGCTATGCTCGTGAGACTAACATCGATACCAGCCAGATCAATCCTCAGCAGGATACTTAGAACAGTTCGGCCACTTCTTTCTTGATATAGGCAAGTGCTTTTTGGGAAGGAGTGATCTCCTCCATAAAATTCCGCAGTAAATATTCACGCATGGCGTCGGCATCATTGTCCTTTTCGTGCATTGCTGCTTGCCTGATAACGTGAATGGTAGCATTCTTTGCTGCATTCACAAGGTTCCAGCACTCGGGAGTAACATAGATCTGCTGGGTTACGTTGTGTTCAAATTCCTGTTCGATATTTGTAATAAGCAGGGTTTCATATTTTTCTACCTCATCGGAAAAGGGTTTAACACGAATGAGCAATTTATTGGGATCGAGGCGTTCCATGAGCAAGGTAATACGCTCATACGCCTGCAAACGTGTTGGGAGTATTTTATTTTGAGCTTCTTTTTGAATAAGGTACCTCCTGCGGCCTTCCTCATTTGCCGTATGTCCTTTAAAGAAATAATACGCGATAATACCTACAACAATGGCGGGTAGCAGGTATGCAACATAGCCTAGAATTTGGGAGAGATCTTCCATAATTAGAATTTGATTCTAACAAACATACTGCCTTTTTCCAATGTTTACAAGGCAATTACAGTTCGTCGAATGAGATATGGAGATCTGAAGACAAAGTCTCACTTTGACCAGATAGGTTTGGTTAATAAGGATTTTTTTGCGGAACTTGTCTTACAATAAATTGAAAATGAAGATCTTATGAAGACTAAATTACTATTAACATTCGTTGCCGTTGCAATATTCACCAGTACTTTCGGACAGTTTCAGAGATACGTTGGTCCTCCAAACGGCTATTATCACGACCTTAATCTCGAATCGATTAATGATATGCAAAATCACTTTGCTGTAGCGGGAAATATCTTCGATCAGAATTTTTCTACCCAGCTTATGGCGCTGCATCGCTTCGACCAGGCCGGCAACGTGGTCTGGGCCAGAACCTATACTACTACCGGGGCCGCCGCGATTCGTGTTTTCGATATTGTAAGCGTAAACGATAAGATATTTGCAACGGGCTATGTTGAAATAAGCGGTCCCGGGTCGCGAAGTACATTCATCGCGGAAGTGCAGGCCTCCAATGGATCGGTATTGAATGCGGTCTTCTACGATATCGTTAGTCCCAGTTTTAATTCACAGGGTTTAAAAATAATTTATTCCAACAGCGATGCCAACGGTGATATGATAGGGGATCCCGGCCTTGTTGTAGCCGGTGTGTTCAGTAATTGCGTTCCGTTGAGCGCCAGTTGCAATACCAATATAGGATTTACGTTGCGAGTAGATCTGGCCTTAAATCCAATCTGGACAATGGAGCTCGAAAATTTTAATACCACCTCCGGAACGCTGGATTATGATTTTATCAATGGCATACTTGAAACCCCCACGGGATTCTTTCTTACCGGATCTGTTAGTGGGGCCTTACCTATGGGTAACGACCAACAGGTTGTCCTGGCTCATAAGATCGATTTTCTTGGAGCATCGCAATGGGATGAGAGTTACCTGTTTGGAAATTCACAGGATGTTAGTGTGGATGCTTATTACAATGCAGCGAGCAATGAGATCTTTATGCTCACCAACTATTCGCAACCGCATTACTTCGGGGTAACTATTATGGATGATGCGTTGGGTACAGTGAATCCCGCTAGTTGGTATCTCACCGACTGGAACGACCTTAATATGTTTGCTTTTAGGATCATGGAGTCCATAAATGATCCGGCAAACCTGGTCATTGCCGGTTATGACCGCGATCAGACCTGGACCGATGCTTCCAATAACTCCGTCTTTGGCCAATCGAATGTGTTTTTATACGAGTTCAATAAAACCACGGGTAACCAGGTTGGACCGCTGAGGCAATACTTGATTCCCCATACCGAACACGGGCCGGAGGAGTACTCGTTTTGGACTAATCTGATGCCACTGATATACTTTCCCGATATGAGCATAAATTACACTAATAACGACGGCACCGGGACATTTTTTTACAACGTAGGGTATCGCACCGACACCTCGGGAGAAACACGGCTCGAATTCTTTAATGTCGACTCGAATTATCAAAACGCCTGCATCAATATTGGCAAACCGTTAAATCTCAACGCCCTTCAGAAGACACAGATGTTCACAACCACTGGCTTTGTTCCGGTAACTACAGGCCCTGTGGTTTTAAATCCCGCAAACATGGCTGTTTCAGAACGATTTTGCGATGATACCATCCTGGGAAGTAACCAGCAAGAGGGTTATGGTACTGCCATTTACCCAAATCCGGCTGAAGATTATGTATATGTAACCGGCTACGATCTAACAACTTATGTGATTTTCGATCCATCCGGCAAAAAGATTCAGAGTGGCCCTCTGCCTCCTTCGGGTGGGGTGGACCTTAGCGAATTGCCAAGCGGATTGTATTTTATCAGGATTTCAGACAGTACAGCTAAGACAACGACTCATAAACTAATTAAGGAGTAAATAAACAAACGGCATTTTTCCCTAATTTTAAATAGTGAGATAATTCCTCGCCTAATCCCGACATTATGAGCTTAAAACAATTCCATATCGTACTACTTGCTTGTATGATATGGAATTTTAGTTACACCCAGGAATATACCCGGTATGGGATTAAGGATGGATTGCCAAGTAATCATGTTTATAAAATAGTGCAGGACGCCAAAGGCTTTATCTGGACCATAACCGACAATGGTATTGTGCGTTTTAACGGATCCGAATTCAAAGAGTTTACCACTAAAGACGGGCTGCCCACAAACGATATCTGGGAAATAGCGACCACTCCCGACGGGAAAGTCTGGTTTTTCTGTAAGGCAGCAAGAATTGGTTATATTGACAATACAACGATACATACTTTTGAAGCTGCTGAAGAAGGCGTCATCTTTTTTCCTTATAAAATTGCCGAAATGGAGAATCAGGTGTTTTTCGAGAGTGGCAATAAGTGGTATTTTCTGAATGAATCAAAAAAATGGCAGGGTGTTGAAGCAGGTGATACCCTTTTCAGTGAAAATCTGAATATTAAACATCTTCTAAATATACAGGCGAAAATGAAGGCCGACTTAGGCGGCGAGCGACTGATTTATTTCAGGCAAAAGGATTCTCTGGGACTATGGGTAACAAATAACAGTTATTCGGTTTATAATGACAAGACGGGAGCGCTTTCCAAGAAGATTCTCAATAGCGATGGCAGGAAAAAGGGGTTTTCACCATATGCCCGAATCAATCTCTATCAGGGGCGTATACAGATCACAGACACAAATTATCTGGCAACCTTAGGAGCCGAATACAATTTAGATCGGGAGTATTTTATAAAAGATGAGATCAATTCGCACCAAAGTACCCTGGACACTATAGGGAATCTGTGGATTGCCACTTTTGGTGAAGGGATGTATAAGCTCCCGGCCACAAACGGAAAGATTGAATACTTCCTTAAACAAAACAGGGTAAGCAGTATCTATGAGCTTGAGCCAGGCCGCATCATGGCAAGTGTCTTTGGAAAGGGGTTTTATGAATACGATGTCTTATCCGCTGATTTTTTGCCATATCTGCAGCAGCAAGAGTTCAGCTATTCGGCCAATTGGATCGACAGTCTTAAAAGTACCTTCTTTATAGACCGACATAAAATAATGCGGGAATCCAGGGATAAAAATGGTCTCATACTAACTAAGGATGTCATTATTGTGGCGGAGGGAATTAAGGAGTTTGAGTACCATAACGGATATTTGTGGGGTTTCGGTTCCTTCGACTTAAAAAGATTACATCCAAATACGCTGGAGATAGTAAGTAAGTATCCATCGGTTGGCATCAATAAACTTTTGGCATTTAAAGGGGAGCTTTACCTCGGAACCACCGACGGGTTAAAATCACTTCAGAAGTCGGCGGTGGGAGCTGTTATGGTCAAAGCTCCGGTTTATCAAAAGCCGGTTCTTAATTTAGTTCCTCTGGATCGTGATTGGATGATCGTATGCACAGATGGTTTCGGAGCTTATGCAACCAACTTAAAGGCTGAAATAAATTTTCCGGGCAGCGAATACCTGAGTATTACCGATGCCTACGTGGATGGACGTGAAATTTGGCTGGCATCGAATAACGGACTAATGCGCTATTCATTCCACAATAAAGAAATCGTTCTCATAGATACGTTTTCAGAAGACCAGGGTATGCCAACTCGTAAAATCAACGGAGTAGCAGTACAGAATAATGCCATAATGGTGGCTACCGACGACGGAATTGCCGTATTTGATAAGGACATAAACTTTCCATCCCAGTTTCTCGATATCTATATAGAAACGGTTAATTACAGTGGTCAACCCCTCGAATCGGACACGCCTGCAGTTGCTTACCAATCGGACAATACTATCGAATTCCGTGTGTCTACAATAGACTTTGCGGATAAAGCGAATTTAACCAGCTATCAATACAGGTTGTTACCGGTCCAAAAGGAATGGATTACCACCAACTCATCTATTTTAAACTTCAGTGGGCTTCAACCAACTGAATACACCCTTCAGTTTGGCGCAAACGACAAACAGAAATCGTTTTCGTTTGTGGTTACGCCCTTGTGGTGGCAGCGAACGGATATCCGGATGCTGTTACTTCTAATGTTTATTGGAATGCTTGGATTTATATTGTATAAATACCGCAGGCACGAAATAGCCAAAAAGACTGCTAAGCTTGAAACCCAGAAGAAATTGGCCGAATTCGAACTCTATGCGTTGCGATCACAGATGAATCCACATTTTGTGTTTAATTCGCTGGCGGCCATTCAATATTGCATTAATAACAATGAAATCGCTGCTTCGGAAGCTTATCTGGTGAAATTTTCTAAATTGGTTCGACAGTTTTTCGAGATCTCTAAAGAAAAAGAGGTGACTGTAGAAACGGAAGTAAACTTACTGAGGAATTATCTCGATATTGAAAAACTTAGGTTTAAGGAAAAGTTAGACTATCGGATCTCGGTCGACCCTCAAATAGATACAAAAGCACAGAAAATACCCACTATGTTACTTCAACCCATTGTGGAAAATGCCGTAAATCACGGTATATTCAACAAAGAGACCAGGGGAACCATTAATATCGAAATCGAGAATTACGAAGCCGGTCTGAAGATCGATATTGCCGATAATGGTGTAGGATTTGTAAATTCGAAAAAGAAGTCTCTCAACGGTAGGAATTCATCGGATGTTATGAACGACCGCTTACTTTTCCTAAACAGGTCCGGCAGCTGGGATATATCGATGACAAACAGGGAAATGTATCCAACTGAGGGAGACAGAGGAAATGTAACCACCTTTATTATTAAGCAAAACCGATGAAAAAATACAAGGCCGTATTAGTGGACGATGAGGCTTCGGCCTTAAAACTGCTGGAACGAAAAGTTCGGAGTTTGTGCAGTGAAATTATAATACAAGGCGTATTTCAAAAACCGGAATCGGCTCTGGAAGCAATCATCAACGATCCTCCCGACATCCTGTTCCTCGATATCGAAATGCCCAGAATGAACGGTTTTGAGTTGCTGACTGAGATTCGGCAAATAGAGTTCCAGGTAATTTTTGTAACAGCTTACAGCGAGTATGCGCTTAAAGCCTTAAAGGGTTCCGCTGTAGATTATATCCTAAAGCCGGTGGACGACAGCGAACTGCTCACGGCGGTTAAAAAGGCAACACTCGCCATCGAAATCAAAAATTATTCGGTTTCGCAGGAGAAGCTAATACACATACTCCAGGAATCCATCAACCGAACTCAAAAGATCATAGTGCCTACAACAAAAGGTCTCTCATTCCTCCCCGAAAAGGAGGTGTTATATTTTGAAGGTTTTGAGGGTTATACACGCATTCACCTGCATGGCAAACAAGTGATCACGAGTTCGTATAATCTCGGAAAGTTCGAAAAGAATCTGGGAACCGGGTTTTTTAAATGTCATAAATCTTATATCGTAAACCTGGAATACGTAAAGGCCTTTGAAAATGAGGGGTATTTACTAATGGAGACAGATGCCCGAATTCCTATTTCCAGGTCGAATCGAAAGATCTTCCTCGGGCTGTTTAACTGAGTTTAGGATGTAGGAGTATTATAGGAGCCTCCAAGATAAGGACAGTCCTTCAGTTTTTTCATCCCCTGGAATTCCACCACATCCTTTTCATACATATAAGTTCTGCTCAAGGCCTTACTAAGGTTATGATCGTCCACGTTCACCTCCACATCCTTCATGCTGAACTGACAGGGGTGTTCGTATCCGGCCGCATGTGTAATTTCAATAAGTTCTTTTCTGAAGGTTCTGAAATACTGTGCCAGGCGTTCACTCTTCAGCGGAACATCGATGCCGTTTTGCAACCATTTGCTCTGTGTGGCAACCCCGCTGGGACAACGGTTGGTATGACAAATCTGCGCCTGGATACACCCAATACTCATCATCGCCTCCCTGGCTACGTTCACACAGTCTGCACCCATGGCGAACGCCATGGCAGCTTTAGCGGGGAAACCTAATTTACCACTTCCTATAAAGACAACCCGCTCTGTAATATTCCGGTCTTTAAAGACCTTGTAAAGATCACTGAAGCCGTAAACCCAGGGGAGTGAAACGTGATCTGCAAAACTTGGGGGTGCAGCCCCCGTACCACCTTCGCCGCCATCAACCGAGATAAAGTCGGGACCTTTTCCTGTTGTTACCATCAGGTCGGCCAGTTCTTCCCACTGATCTAACTTTCCAATGGCGGCTTTAACCCCCACCGGCAGCCCTGTTGCTTCCGCAATATCTTCTATGAAATCCATGAGCTCGGGGATGGTGGAGAATGCCGAATGGTTGGGAGGTGACAATACATCCTTACCCATGGGTACACCCCTAATCGTCGATATCTCCTCGCTTATCTTGGCTGCAGGCAGAACTCCTCCTTTACCGGGTTTGGCTCCTTGCGAAAGTTTAATTTCAATTGCCCTTATATAAGGATTATGGGCAACCATTTCCACCAGTTTTTCCATCGAAAATGCACCAAACTTATCCCGCACCCCGAAATAAGCAGTTCCAAAATGGAATACCACATCCCCTCCATTGCAATGATATGGGGACAGTCCGCCTTCTCCGGTGTTGTGATACGCATTGGATAATTTTGTGCCTTTATTCATGGATTCCACTGCTTTGGCGGAAAGAGAACCGAAACTCATAGCCGATACATTGATCACCGAAGCCGGCCGGTATGGTCGGCGCCTGTTGTTGTACTTACCCATAACTTTAGCACAGGGAAGGAAATTATTATCGGTTGCATTGGGATGATCCGCATCGATTTTATACGGTATCATCGCATTGTTTATAAAAATATGCTGATGGGCATAAATATCGCGGTCGGTACCAAAGCCTTCATAGTTGTTTTCCTTTTTTGCTGAAGCGTATATCCATCCCCGTTCGATACGGTTAAACGGTAGTTCCTCCCGGTTGTTGGCGACAAAATACTGCCTCATTTCAGGGCCTATGCTTTCGAGGATATAGCGTATATGTCCAACGATCGGGAAATTATGACTGATGGTGTGCCGTCTTTGCAAAATATCCCTGATAGCAATCAGTGCCAGAGCGATAAGAACCCAAGCCCACCATGGAATTGATTGTATGAATTCAATTACAGCCTCCATTTAATTCGTTCGTATTAAAAATGATCAATTGGCATTTAGATAATCCAGTGACACTTTGGTCATTGCTTTTACTCCCAGTAACAAACCCGATTCATCAATGATGAAGTCGGGGGTGTGATGCGGGTATGGGGTACTGTTTCCCGGAGTCATTCCTCCGAGAAAGAAATAAAACCCGGGTACAACCTCCTGGAAATAGGAAAAATCCTCGCCTCCGGTAGTGGCTTTCATGATCTTCACGTTTTCCGTACCCGCAACCGCTTCAAGAGAGGGAAGCATCATTTCCGTTAATTCCGGATCGTTATAGGTAACCACTGTATTATTTTGCCACTCGATGGTGGCCTCACCGCCGTAGGCCTTTGCTATATCGCGGGCCATTTCGTTCATGCGTTTCATGATCATTGTTCTCATATCAGGATCGAGGGTCCGTACCGTACCGATGAGCTCTGCCGTTTCGGGGATGATATTAAAACGAACCCCACTACTTATCTTACCCACCGTGATCACAGCCGCTTCATCAACCAGGGGTGCTTCCCGACTGATAATGGTTTGAAACCCGTCTATGATCTTGGCGGAAATAAGGATGGGATCAACTCCTGTCCAGGGCGCCGACCCATGGGTTTGCTTACCCTTTACATTTACCACAAAGCGTTCTACGGCAGCCATAATACCACCGCTTTTGTATTTGATGGTTCCTACAGGTGTCCCGGAATTGATGTGCAGTCCGAAAATGGCATCCACATCGGGGTTCTTTAATACCCCTTCCTTGATCATGAGTTTGGCACCGCCTTCTTCTCCGGGAGGCGGCCCTTCTTCAGCCGGCTGAAAGATAAATTTCACAGTACCGTTAATCTTGTCCTTGTGTTTTGAAAGGATTTCAGCCACCGCCATGAGAATGGCAATGTGGGTGTCGTGGCCACAGGCATGCATTACGCCGGTATTTGTGTCTAAAAAAGTAGATTTTACTTCACTCTTAAATGGCAGGTTATTCCGTTCTGTTACCGGCAAGGCATCAATATCCGCACGTAAGGCGACGACCTTTCCCGGCTTCTCACCTTTCAGGATCCCAACCACTCCGGTGATGGCTATGCCGGTTTGAACTTCCAGTCCCAGTGAACGCAAGTGTTCTTCTATCTTTTTTGCCGTACCGAATTCCTGATTGGATAGTTCGGGATACTGATGGAAATACCGGCGCCACTCGATCAGTTTGGACTCTATATTTTCAATATCATTCAAAAGCTGTTGGTCCATCTGGGCTGAAGCAATTCCTGTTAACAGCAGAGATAGAAGGGTGAACACTATTTTTTTCATAGGAAGTAGTCTGAGTAGATATGTAGTTATTGATTAGCGGCATCATTTAGCACCCCTGAAACAGAAGTCAAACGAGACGTTGAACAGCTAAAGATATTTAAATTTCCGCAAACCTAAAACCCGGAGGAATTGTTTATAATTTATAGTCGTTCTCCCTGAATTTTCCTTCTAATTTCAGTATTTTTCGGCTTCAGAAAAAGAAAAGTAATCCACACCTTTTGCAAGCGTATTTAGACCAATTGAACGATGCCCAGCGTGCTCCTGTATTACAAAAAGACGGCGCGATGATTGTCATTGCCGGGGCAGGCTCCGGAAAGACCAGAGTACTCACCTACAGGATAGCTTACCTGATGTCGCAAGGGGTGGATCCTTTTAACATCCTGGCACTCACCTTTACCAATAAGGCAGCCCGGGAAATGAAAAAACGAATCTCCCAGATAGTCGGCAGCAGCGAAGCCAAGAATCTGTGGATGGGAACCTTCCACAGTATTTTCGCAAAGATCCTGCGTTTTGAAGCCGATAAACTGGGTTATCCTTCAAATTTTACTATTTACGATACCCAGGATTCACAAAGTGTTATCAGGGCGATCATCAAAGAGATGCAGCTCGATAAGGATATCTACAAGTACAAACAGGTATACTCCCGAATCTCATCATATAAAAACAGCCTCATTACCGTGAAGGCCTATTTCAGCAATCCAGAGCTTATGGAAGCTGACGCAATGGCCAAGATGCCGAGGTTGGGGGATATCTACAAAGCCTATGTGGATAAGTGCTTTAAGGCAGGTGCCATGGATTTCGACGATCTGTTGCTGAAAACCAATGAACTCCTTACCCGCTTTCCCGATGTATTGGCTAAATACCAAAATCGTTTTCGCTATATCCTGGTTGATGAGTACCAGGACACAAACCACAGTCAGTACCTTATCGTAAGGGCCCTAAGCGATCGTTTCCAAAACATCTGTGTGGTGGGTGACGATGCACAAAGTATCTACGCTTTCCGCGGAGCGAATATTAACAACATTCTCAATTTTCAGAAAGATTACGATGATGTTACGGTGTATAGGCTGGAACAGAATTATCGATCGACCAAGAATATCGTCAATGCGGCTAACAGCATTATTGAAAAGAACAAGCAACGCCTCGAAAAGGTTGTTTGGACCGCCAATGATGAAGGAAATAAGATCCTGGTTAACCGTACCATGACCGATGGGGATGAAGGGCGATTTGTGGCGAGCTCCATCTTTGAGAACGCAATGAGCCAACAACTGAAATACGACAATTTTGCCGTACTGTATCGTACCAATGCGCAATCCAGGGCCATAGAAGATGCGCTGCGTAAAAAAGATATACCCTACCGGATTTACGGCGGATTAAGTTTCTACCAGCGAAAAGAGATCAAGGATGTACTGGCATACCTACGGTTGATCCTGAATCCTAAGGACGAAGAGGCATTAAAACGGGTGATCAATTACCCGGGCAGAGGAATCGGACAAACTACAATAGATAGACTTGTTGTTGCTGCCAACGACTATAATCGCTCGATGTTTGAAGTTATGAAGAACATCGATGCCATCTCGCTTAAGATCAATAGCGGAACTAAAGGAAAACTGAATGATTTTGTTACCATGATCGAAAGCTTTCAGATCATGAACAAGAACTCCGATGCATTTCAGATTGCCGAGCATGTTACCAAAAAGACCGGGCTGGTCCAGGAACTGAAAAAAGACGGTACGCCCGAGGGTATTGCGCGTATCGAGAACATAGAAGAATTGCTTAACGGGATGCGCGATTTTGTTGAAGAACAGAAAGAAATTGTAGATACCACCGGATCTCTGGCCGAATTTATGGAGGATGTGGCCCTGGCAACCGATATGGACAACGATAAAGGGGATGATAACAGGGTAGCCCTGATGACCGTGCACCTGGCCAAGGGCTTGGAGTTTCCTTTTGTGTATATCGTTGGAATGGAAGAAGACCTTTTTCCAAGCGCCATGAGCATGAACACCCGGGCAGAGCTGGAAGAGGAACGCAGACTTTTCTATGTGGCCGTGACCCGGGCTGAAAAGCAGGCCTATCTCACCTATACCCAAAGCAGGTATCGCTGGGGCAAACTCATCGATGCCGAGCCCAGTCGCTTTATCGAAGAGATCGATCCCTCTTATCTCGAATATCTCACCCCGGTCACGGAAAATCGCTATAAACCTTTAATCGACGCCGATATTTTCGGAGATGTCGATAAAAGCAAACTGCGGTTGCGGAAACCGCAGGCAGGAACACCTCCCAAGGGGCCCAGCGAGGCTCAGTTGCGAAAACTGAGACGATTAAAACCCGTGGCCAGTGATACCCATAAGAATTTTGATCCCAAAGAGGCAAATCTCGATGTGGGGACCGTGGTGGAGCATGTGCGATTCGGGAAAGGAAAGATACTGAAGATTGAAGGTGTGGGTGCCGATACCAAGGCCGAAATTCAATTTGAGAACGGCGGACTAAAAAAACTGCTGCTGCGCTTCGCCAAATTGAATGTTCTGAATTAAGTACGGAGCTTACTTGAACAGTCTTAAGTTGTCGTTTAAAAATTCTAGAATATTTTCCGGGAAAATCGTACCTTAGGAATATGTCTGAACTCATTCGTATTTACGAGGAAAACCCTAACCCAAAGGATATAAAAAAGGTGGTAGAAATCATCCGTAAGGGTGGTTTGGTGATTTATCCCAGCGATACGGTTTACGCCCTTGGGTGCGATATAACCAATGTTCGGGCGCTTGAGCGGCTCGCGCAATTAAAAGGGGTGAAGCTGGAAAAGGCCAATTTTTCCTTTATATGCGAGGACCTGAGTAATTTGTCCGATTACGTTAAACAGATCGACAGTACGACCTTTAAAATACTGAAACGTGCCCTGCCCGGTCCGTATACCTTTATCCTGCCCGGAAACAATAACCTCCCCAATGTGTTTAAAGGAAAGAAGGAAGTGGGGATCCGGGTGCCCGATAATAATATCATCCGCACCATTGTGCATGAGTTGGGAAACCCCATTATTTCTACATCCATAAAAGATGATGATGAGGTTATAGAATACACTACCGACCCCGAACTAATTTTCGAAAAATGGCAAAAGGTAGTGGACATTGTGGTCGATGGAGGATACGGGGGCAACGTCCCGTCTACGGTGATCGATCTCACCGGTAATGAGCCCTTGCTTATAAGGGAAGGAAAGGGCAGCCTCGAAATCTAGAAAAACATCACATCAATAAAAAAACCCGAACCAAAGTCCGGGTTTTATTTTTATATAGATGTTCAGAAACTAGTTTCCGGGATCGGATAGCGTCTCCAACTCTTCTTCGATCATGGTATAGAACTGATCGATCTTCGGTAATACCAGAATCTTTGTTCTTCGGTTTGTCGCTTTATTATCGGCAGTGGTATTTGGAACCAGTGGAATATATTCCGAACGTCCGGCAGCGATTAGTTGAGCGGGCTTAACCCCCAGCTCCTGAAGTTTTCTAACCACAGCGGTGGAACGCTTCACACTAAGATCCCAGTTGTCCAGTAATACTCCGCTTCTGTAAGGTACATTGTCGGTATGGCCTTCTACCATAGCTTCGAAATCGGGCTTGCTGTTGATAACTGTAGCAACTTTAGCCAGAATCTCATTCGCCCTTGATGAAAGTTCGTACGATCCGGATCTAAATAAAACCTTATCTGATAAGGAAATGAATACCACCCCTTTTTCAACATTGATCTCGATATCGGGGTCGTTAAGACCTACTTCACGCTTAAGACTGGTTACCAGCGCAAGTGTAACGCTGTCCTTTTTGTTCAGCGCATCCTGAAGACGAGAGATTTTAAGATCTTTCTCCTTCAGACTTTCTAAGGACTTCTCTAAATTGGTAGCACCTTGTTTAGTTAACATGGTAAGCTCCTTGGAACTCTGGATGAGGTCCTGATTGGTTCGCTTCATTTCGGCAACGCGTTCTTCCAAAGATTGTACTCTGGCAAGAGCTGCAGCCTTGTCTGTAAGACAGCTGTTCAATTTAACTGTTGCTGTATTCAAGAGATCCTGCGTTTCTTTTTGCTTAGCCTCTAGTTCTGCGTATTTTTTCTTCGATACACAAGACGTAAATAGCAGTCCTGTACATGCGACAATTATTAATAGGTTTTTCATAATTAAAGTGTTATTTAGGTTGGTCAAATGTATTAATTGTTAACACCTTCCTCAGCGGACTTAACAATATTTTAAGTAAAAATTATCAGAGATTGTTAAAGGTACGTTTATTTGAGATAAAATACGCCCAGACAATCGATTTGATTTTGTAGTAATATACTGAGGATCTGTGAGTTTTGCGCTTTTTTCGAAATTTCGGCAGCAAAGAATAGAAGCTGAAATGAGCCTTCAAAACGGCTAGAAAATGCTGCGGTTTCCCCTGAATTAGAAATCGTGTTGCGGCGATAGCATCCAATATCATTCTCTGCAAAATGAGGCGGTAGACTTTTGAACCCTTTACATTCTTAAAAAGCAATAATAAACTGTTCCTGAAATTGTAAAATGTCTTCTTCGGATTGGTCGATTTCAAAGTAGCCCCACCCACGTGATAGACCACCGAGTTAGCAAGAAATTTTATTTTGCCTCCAGCGGCCTTCAGTCGCCAACAGAGGTCGATTTCCTCCTGGTGGGAGAAGAAATCCTCGTCGAAACCCCCTGCTTCTTTAAAGGAGGAGTTTCGGACAACTAAACAGGCGCCTGAAGCCCAGAAAATTTCAGCATCCTCATCGTACTGCCCCGTATCTTCTTCAACAGTATCAAAAATCCTTCCCCTGCAAAAAGGGTAGCCCAGGGAATCGAGAAAACCACCTGCCGCCCCGGCGTATTCGAAGTAGGATTTGTTATTAAAGTCGCGAATTTTAGGCTGGGCCGCAACGAGCTTTTCATCATCACCAAATGCCTGTGTTAAGGGGGCCAACCAATTAGGCGTAACCTCTACATCGCTGTTTAAGAGCACAAGGATTTCCTCTGAAAGTTTACTAAGAGCAAGATTGTACCCTCTCGCATAGCCGGCGTTCTCGGAGTTCCTGAGAATAGTTACTGTAGGATAGGTCGCATTTAAAAAAGCAATCGAATCGTCTGTGGATGCATTATCGGCCACGTAAATTGTTGCTTCGGCTGAGTGCTTTAGCACCGAAGGCATAAACTTCTGCAGCAGCTCTTTTCCGTTCCAGTTAAGTATTACAACAGCGATGCTCATTACTGCAAAGTAAATGCATTATTTTTTATCGTAGGCCGGAATAGTCTCTAAAAACCGGTAGCATTCATTTTCGGTATCGATGCTGGCAAAATAATGATGCATACCATTGGTCACCATCAGATAGGTGGCGTCCAGTACCAAATTATATCGGGCTATCTGATCGAAGGTTTGCTGGGTGATTAATACCGAAGGGGCTTTGCATTCCACGATCAGCCTGATGCTGCCATCCGGGTAGAATACCACGATATCGTAACGTTTTTTTGTATTGTGAAGCGAAATTTCCCGCTCCACATTAATATGAGAGCCCGGAAAATGCTTTTCGTAAAGCAGGAAATGGATACAATGCTGCCGAACCCATTCCTCCGGGGTTAATTGCACGAATTTTTTTCTGATCACATCAAAGATCAACGATTTGTTTTCCCTATTTTTGAAACGAAATTTTACCGGTGGGAAATTGAGTGGCTGCATCAGACAAAGGTAAGAAAGCCCTCGTGAAAATTCGCCCCTCACTTGCATAAGTCAGAAAATTGTGCCTCTAGAACAAGCCAAGAAAATTATTAGCGACATCAGGAAAGGGAATATTGCGCCTGTCTATTTTTTGATGGGGGAGGAACCCTATTATATCGACGGAATTGCCGACTACCTGGAAGAGACAATTCTTTCAGAAGAAGAAAAGGGTTTCAATCAAACCGTGCTTTACGGTAAGGACATTTCAGTAGAGGATATCATTAGTTCAGCAAAGCGCTACCCGATGATGGCCGAAAAGCAGGTGATTATCGTAAAAGAAGCTCAGGATTTGTCGAAATCCATAGAAAATCTCGTGAGTTACATCGAGAACCTTCAGCCAACCACCGTCCTGGTAATCTGCTATAAATATAAAAAGCTGGATGCTCGCAAAAAGCTGGCAAAGGCAATTCAGAAAAAAGGGGTGCTCTTTGAAAGCAAGAAATTATATGAAAACCAGGTTCCCGACTGGATCAAAAGAGTGTTAGCAGCCAAAGGGTATGACATCACTCCAAAAGCTGCTCAGATGCTCACTGAATTTTTGGGTAATGACCTGGCAAAGGTGAACAACGAATTACAGAAGCTGCAGCTTATCTTAAAGCCGGGGGAACAAATAAATGCCCAGCACATTGAAGATAATATTGGGATTAGTAAAGACTTCAACAATTTCGAACTTCAGAATGCCATTGGTTCAAAGAACACAAAACAAGCCTTTACGATTGTCCATTATTTTGGTCAGAACCCCAAGAACCATCCCATTCAGATGACGATTGCGCTGTTGTATAGTTTTTTTGGAAAATTACTTCGGTATCACGCCTTGCCAAACAAGCGCAGCGCAGCAAAGGAACTTAAGGTCAATCCGTATTTTATCAAGGATTACGATGAGGCAGCCAGGAACTATCCCATGAAAAAAGTAAGTGCCATAATTAGCGCCATACGGGATACCGATATGAAAAGCAAAGGGGTTGGTGCCAATAATGTTTCTCAGGGAGATTTACTGAAGGAATTACTGATCAAAATTTTCGATTAACCCGAAACCTTTTTGCGAGCTGCAATTCTGTTGAGCAATTCGGAGGCCTGTGCCTTGTATTGTTTTAGCATTAAAAGGTAATTTTTACAGGCTATCGCATTGAAATAAGCAACCTTATTCTTAAATTCCTGAGTGGTCATGTATTCAGTAAAGCGAGGGTCTGCCGCACCTGAAATTACTGTTGAAAACCATGGCTGATTATCACGCCAATCTTTAATATTGTCTAAAGTAAAATCCTTAACCTGGGCTCCAAATTCATCCAATAATGCACCGTAGGCGTTGTAAAATTGAACGATTTCTACAGTAAGGGTATCTCTGTTGTTGGTCGATTCGTAAAAGTTTCTCAGTTGTGTGTACCCTTTATCGTTAATTTTTAAGGGAAAATAAGTGCTGACGATTGAGCCGCAGATTAAACAGGTTTTAAAATCCTCCGGGCTGTATTTTTCTTCGATAATGTCTGTAGCTATTTTTTCTCGAATCGTATAAAATTCAATCGCATTATTCACCATCAGAGTGTCCAGCTCCAGGTCGTATGAAACATTCTTTATAACCGATTGCAGTTTGGCAGCTTCCTTCCGGGCTTCATTGTGATTATTGATCTGCAATGCAATTAGAATTCCGGCAACCACCAGCACAATTTCACCAACTGCATATAAAAGATAGCGGGCAAAACGATTATTCTTAATAGCAGTCATTCTAAAGTGCCTGGTGAATAATTTCATCTGTCTATTTTTTGTGGATCGCAAATTTTCCGGCTCCAACCAATGCGATCACGATAAAGGCCGAAGCGTACATCAAGGCTTTTTCCTTGCTATAGAAGGAATCGTTCGCCTGAGCAATAAAGGCAGCTACCAGCATGCCGATTATGGGCGGGATGGCCGACAACCTTGTGCGATATCCAATGATGATCAACAAAGGACAAACAAATTCAGCAATTACGACCAGGAACTTGCTAAGGGTAGAACCTATGCCAATAGGGTCACTAAAGGTAAAATCTCCCTGAATGAGTTCCAGGAATTTGGGAATTCCGTGAGCGAGCATCATTCCGGAAAAAGTTAATCGCAAAAAGAGTAAGCCAAAGTGGTGAGTAGCAGTCATAAAGTAGGTTTTTTAAGTTTTGATGGTTGTTAAAAATAGTGAATCTGATGTAAATTGCAAGCTAATAAATTCTTCCTTTCCCTCAAGGAAAGTAATGAGTGATAGCTTAAATCGCTCTAACCATGACCGGTGGTTTAATTATTCATGGTTGTGAAGCGTTAAGGGTTTTCACGCCTTCTCTTTAGTTCTCAAAAAATGAACCCCCAATTCGGTATAACTCATTTGGTCATGATTTTTTTTAAAGTGTATTTTTGTAGCTTAAATACATTACATGACAAAGATCAGCGCATGGGTGTCTGCCGCCAGGTTAAGAACGCTTCCTTTATCGATCTCAGGGATTATTACCGCGGGTGCCATTGCCATCCGCACAAATTCATTCAATACTTCGGTATTTATCTTAGCCTTACTCACCACACTTGGATTCCAGGTTCTTTCAAATTTTGCCAACGATTACGGGGATGGAGTGAAAGGAACCGATAATGCGGAGCGGGTAGGGCCTGCCCGTGCCATGCAAAGCGGAATCCTGTCGGCAAAGGAACTCAAGCGGGGTATGTTTATAACAGCCTTGCTCACTCTTTTTATAGCCAGCCTTCTGATATTCGCTGCCTTTGGGAGCGAGAATTTCCTGCTGTCCTTTATCTTCTTTAACCTGGGAATCGCGGCTATCATTGCGGCAATTACCTATACGGTGGGAAAATCTGCTTATGGATACAGGGCCCTGGGCGATTTGTTTGTATTTGTTTTCTTCGGAATTGTTGGCGTTGTAGGCTGCTATTTCCTTTTCAGCAGAAGTCTGGGCGACTTTGTTTTTCTACCGGCTGTAAGTATAGGATTAATGTGTACAGCTGTGCTAAACCTGAACAATATGAGGGACCGCCTGGCCGACGCCAAAGCCAAAAAGGTTACCCTGGCAGTGGTGCTGGGGGAAGAGAAGGTGAAAACCTATCACAGCGCCCTGATCATTACGGCTTTTATCTTTGCAGTAGCTTACCTTTTCCTTAGCAGCGATGGTTATCTGTACTATATTCCTTTGATTGCCTTTGTTCCGCTTTTTCTGAATATTATAAAGGTCTACCAAACAAGTTCGCCGGCCCTGCTCGATCCGGAGCTGAAGAAGGTAGCCCTCAGCACCTTCCTGTTTTCAATCCTGTTGTTTGTTTCTCAGTTCTTTTAGATTTATCTTTAGATTCAAAATTATTCCTATGAAAATTACTTTTTACGGTCAGAATAGCCTCGCCATCGAAGTCTCGGGAACTCACATAATTATCGATCCCTTTATTTCCGGAAACCCGTTGTCTAAGGACCGCGTGAATATCAATGACTTAAAGGCAGATTATATACTTCTCACGCACGCCCACCAGGATCATATCCTCGATGCGGAAGCCATAGCGTCCAATACGGGGGCAACCATTGTAAGTAATTATGAAATTGCCACACATTACCAGGAAAAGGGTTTTAACGTGCATCCGATGAATCACGGCGGAAGCTGGGACTTCGATTTTGGGAGGGTTAAATACGTGAACGCCATCCATACCAGCTCCTTTCCCGACGGTAGTTACGGCGGGCAACCGGGAGGTTTTGTAATTGAAGGAGAACGAAAAAATATTTATATAGCAGGGGATACTGCACTTTGTATGGATATGAAGCTAATTCCCATGCAGACGAAACTCGACCTGGCCATACTGCCCATAGGCGATAACTTTACCATGGGAATTGACGATGCCATTCTCGCCAGCGACTTTGTGGCCTGCGACAAAATCCTTGGGGTGCATTACGATACATTCGGTTATATAGAGATCGACCATGAAGAAGCGAAGAAAAAATTCTATGATGCCAATAAAGACCTGATGTTGCTCGATATCGGGGAATCCATCGAATTGTAGCTAACCGGGCACTTCCTATGCTTAAAGCAACATTCAAAAAACACAATTTAATTTTTAAGCGTGCCAGCGGCACCTCACGTGGTATTCTCCGGCAGAAAGAAACCTGGTTTATCATCCTGGAACAAATGGGCCGGGTGGGAATTGGGGAATGCGGTATGTTCAGGGGGTTGAGTATGGATGACCGACCATCCTTCGAATCCAAATTAAAATGGACTTGCGAGAATATAGGCCTGGGTGAGGCTATCCTGCTGGAAGAATTAAAAAACTTTCCTGCAATTCAAACAGGGCTGGAAACGGCATTCCGATCGCTAGCTGCCAAAGACCCCTTCCAGGTATTTCCTTCTGATTTCTCACAAGGCAATGCCTCCATCCCCATCAATGGACTGGTGTGGATGGGTGATGAAAAATTTATGCGAGAGCAGATCACTGAAAAGATAGCGTCGGGTTTCAACTGTATAAAAATGAAAATCGGGGCGATAGAATTCGATAAGGAACTTCAACTCATTCGGGAAGTCCGCAAGCGATTTTCCGCATCGGAGATTGAGATTCGGGTGGATGCCAATGGCGCATTTTCCCCTTCCGAAGCCCTTGAAAAACTCAAGCGTCTGTCCGACCTGCAGTTACATTCAATCGAACAGCCTATAAAACAGGGCCAATGGCAGGAAATGGCCTCCTTATGTGAGAAGAGTCCGCTGGCTGTTGCCCTGGACGAAGAATTGATAGGGCTTGTACATTCCGAAGATCGGCAGAAACTTATGGAGACCATAAGACCACAGTATATTATTCTTAAACCGACATTGGTTGGAGGCTTTTCAGGTAGTGATAACTGGATATCAATTAGTTCGAAATACAATTGCGGGTGGTGGATAACTTCTGCCCTGGAGAGCAATGTAGGATTAAACGCGATTTCTCAATTCACCTTCACAAAAAATAGTAAATTGCCGCAGGGACTGGGAACGGGCGGTTTATTTACTAATAACATCCCTTCTCCCCTGAGAGTGAAAGAAGGAGCATTGTATTATTCCCGGGATGCAAGTTGGAATATGGACGAGATTATGAATATTAAGGAATAGATTTTTATGTATATAGCACAGGTATTCAATTATTTACACAACGGATGGCGATATGCCGTGGGAGCCGTCGCGGTTTTTCTTGTTTCCCAGTTAGGTGCCATTCCTTTTATAGCCGTTGCTACCCTAAAGGTGATGTCTGAAGGTGGTGATCTTAGTGTACTGGAAGACGAAAGTCAGCTTATGACCATCCTGGATTCGAACCTAACTCTCTTCCTGATGTTACTGAGCTTTGTCTTTGGATTAATAGCCCTGTACTTTATTGTAAAATACCTACACAGACAACCGTTTAAGACACTCACTACGGCACGAAAAAGGACCGACTGGGGTAGGGTGTGGTTTGGGTTTGGCTTAATCGTGTTTTCAACCGTGGTGCTTACCCTCATCGATTATTACGCAAACCCTGAGGATTATATTGTACAGTTCGATCTTTGGCCTTTTGTTATCCTTGCTATGATCGTTGTTATCATGATCCCGCTTCAAACCAGCTTCGAAGAATACCTGTTCAGAGGGTATCTTATGCAGGGATTAGGAGCTGCCTTTAAGAATAGGTGGGTACCGCTGATCGTTACTTCGGCGATTTTCGGAGGCCTGCATTTTTTGAATCCTGAAGTTGATAAACTGGGGAGTATCATAATGGTGTACTATATAGGAACCGGACTTTTCCTGGGTATCATGACCCTGATGGATGATGGTCTGGAACTGGCGCTGGGATTCCATGCCGGCAACAATATGATCGCTGCTTTACTGGTTACGGCCGACTGGACTGTGTTTCAAACCAATTCAGTACTTAAGGATATCTCCGAACCCTCGGCGGGCTTCGATGTGATCGCTCCTGTTCTGATCATTTACCCTATATTTTTGGGTATTATGGCGTGGCGATATAAATGGACCAATTGGGGAGGGCGTTTGTTCGGAAGGGTAGAACCCCCTGCCGTTGTAAATGAAGAATCTCCCGATCATTTAATCTAATGCGAATTTAACTTGAAACTAACCTCACAATCGCTTCATCCGGACTTCAAGCTTAACGGGCTTGAATTTTCATCTGCCGAAGAAGTCCTCAATTTTGCCGATGGCCTGCGTAAAGCAGGGGATGAGCAGGAAGTGAGTGTGGCCAAGTTCCTCGAGAAGTGGCTGGATTTTTCTGAAACCGTAACCGTAAAGACTTCGGGTTCAACGGGAAAACCAAAAAAGATCGAACTTCGGAAGGAGCACATGATCAACAGTGCTCTTGCAACCGGAGCTTACTTTAAAACAGGGAATAAAATTCAGGCACTGTTATGCCTTTCGGCGAAGTTCATCGCCGGAAAGATGATGTTAGTGCGTGCAATGGTACTGGGTTGGGATCTACATATTGTAAGTCCTGCCCGAGACAGCCTCACAGAATATGATAACGACTACGATTTCGTGGCCATGGTACCATACCAGTTGTGGCACAGCCTGGATGATCTTCGGAAAGTTAAAAAACTCATAGTGGGTGGGGGCCGTGTTTCCACCGAGCTTGAAGAAAGGTTGCAAAAAGTGAATACCGAGGTTTTTGCCACCTTCGGAATGACAGAAACCTGTACGCATGTCGCTGTTCGCAGGTTGAACGGGCCTGCCAAAAGTGATATATATTACGCACTGCCGGAGGTGAAATTCTCAATCGATGAACGCGAGTGCCTGGTTATTACGGCACCCAGGATTATTAGTGAACCCATAGGGACCAATGATGTGGTGCGCCTGCATTCGTCCACCAGCTTCGAGTGGAAGGGGAGGTTCGACAATATGATAAACAGCGGCGGCTTTAAGATATATCCGGAAAATATCGAATCCATACTTGCATCCTCACTCGATGTGCCATTTATAATCGCCTCCGAAAAGGATGAAATGTTAGGGGAACGAGTGATCATGATCTACGAGGGTGTGGAAGCAAGGAAACCAAAGCTTGCGGAGGCATTCAATACACTCGAACCCCACCAAAGGCCCAAGCGCGTATATTGCCTCTCTAAGTTTGTCTACACGGAGACCGGGAAGATCAAAAGACAGGATGTTCTTGCCGTATTGAGGAAATACAAAAAGTGATTTCACTCACCCAATAGTTCTGTTTGCTCAATGGTTCTTTCAGCGCAGTTTTTGTAGGCGTAGTTTTAGGTAAATCTTAAAACCACAGCGTTATGAAAACAATTATCACAGCTATTTTATGTCTCTTAACTTTCCAACTTACTGCTCAGCTGGTCACAGTGGAAGGTCGGGTAGTCGACGAACAGAATGAACCCCTGAACGGGGTGGCCGTCATCGTGCGGGGGACCAAGCAAGGTGTCCAGACCGATATAGACGGAAATTTTTCTATTGAAGCAAGAATAGGACAACAGCTTGCGTTCAGCTATATGGGAACCGGGGAAGAAATCGTTTCCGTAAAGAGTGATGACCCTCTGAATGTAGTACTGAAAGAAAAACTTGAAGAGATCGACGTGGTAACGATATACGGGATTCCAAAAAAGCGGAAGACCATGTCTACCGCGATAACATCTCTCGGTCCTGAAGACATCGAAAACAAGGCTCAGCCGGATCTGCTTCGTACAATAACAGGCAAAGTCCCCGGCACGCAAATGATCCCTATTTCGGGAGCATTGGGAACCGGAGTGAACTTTTATATTCGATCAAAAAGTTCAATCAACGGGGATAACAG
The DNA here is from genome assembly GCA_030148705.1 of Pukyongia sp. Lineage (GTDB taxonomy): Bacteria > Bacteroidota > Bacteroidia > Flavobacteriales > Flavobacteriaceae > Pukyongia. The sequence continues at coordinate 52,385 of JASBSY010000022.1, read as the reverse complement.
TCCGCTTTTCGTAGTAGACGGTATGCCCTTTAACACCAGTACGAATTCGATAGCCGGTTTTGAGAGTGGTATAGAATCCAGCAGCAGGGGTCTGGACCTGGATCCGAATAATATTGCAAAAGTGGAAGTGCTGAGAGGTTTGGGTGCAACCGTGCTTTACGGGCAGGAAGGCCGGAACGGGGTGGTACTGATAACCACTAAAACCGGTTCGTTTACGGGGCAGGGAATGGCGCCGGAGAAAACGTTCAGCGAGCGCTACCTGGAAGCACAGGAAGAAGCGAGGACGGCGCTTGCAAACGAGCGGACCCGGGAGGAATTGGGTATTCCGGGCACATACCAATATCTTGTCCTTGAGCTGTTGGGCAGTAATGATAAATTGGATCGCTTCCGCGAAATGGAAAAGGAACTAGGCACCGATCCCTCCTTCTATTTCGAACTGTATGATCGTTTTAAGCGAATAGATCCCGGTTTTGCGGAGAAGGTTCTCAAAGCTTTATCTGAAGTGAATACTAAAGATATGGCTTTTATGAAAGCGTCGGCCTTTAAACTTGAACAGGCGAATAGGCACGACTTGGCAATAAAGCTTTATCAACAAATTTTGAGACTGTCGGCTCATGACCTTCAAACAAGGAGAAACCTGGCCCTGGCTTATCAGGCTCTGAACAAACCTGAACTTGCGCTAGAGCAATACAATGCGATTTTAACAAGGGATTTACCTGACGAGTTCAGCAGGATTATCGGAACGGAATTAAGTCGGTTTTTGAGAACCGAGACCGACCTTGCCCGACAGGCATACGGGCTGTCTGCTGAAGACATAGAAATATTGGAATACGATATGCGGATAGTGATAGACTGGAACCGGGACGATACAGATATCGATCTGCAGGTTATAGATCCCAATCTGGAAGTGGCAACTCCACAAGCTGCTAAAACCAAAGCCGGCGGACGTTTGCTAAGCAATAATGCCAAAGGCAACGGAACCGAGGTTTTTCAGATAGCGCAGTTACAATCGGGCTCGTACTACTTAAAAGTGGCCTATAACAACGAAGTGCCGGATGAAAAATTAAAGGACATCTTTGTTAAGCTTACAATCTACAGAAATTACGGTCGTGAGAATCAAACCGCTGAGGTTAAGCTAATAAAGATAAGCGACGAAGCCGACCTTCAGTTGATGGATAGAATCGCTGCATTTTAATGATTTCAATTACTTTCGATTTCGATGGAATTAAGCCGCAGTTTGCGGCTTTTTTCTTGGTTCGTTTATTTATATTTATTGAAAATAATTTTTGATATGAGACTATTCGCATTGCTGTTTTTCATTGGAAACTTGTTAGGAACATCACAGGTTTTACCTGAACGTGATCGAGCCGTTCTGAAAGATAAGATTCTTGAAGATCGGTTTAACAATCTGCTTCCCAAACTCATGGACAGGGCGGAGATCGATATGTGGCTGGTAATCGCCCGCGAATACAATGAGGATCCGGTAATGCGTACGATGTTGCCTGCTCGCTGGTTGAATGCCAGGCGAAGAACCATGCTTGTATTTTACAGGGATAAGGAGGCGGGTACCATCGAAAAGCTGGCCGTAGCACGCTACAATGTAGGCGACAATATCACTTCGGCCTGGGATAAGGAAAAGGAACCTGACCAGTGGAAGCGATTGGTGGAGATTATACGTGAGCGCAATCCGGAAAAGATCGGGATTAATATTTCGGAGCATTTTAATATTTGCGACGGGCTTGTACATACCGACTATATGGAATTGAAGGAGGCTTTACCCGCCGATCTTGAATCCAGACTGGTTTCCGCCGAAAAACTCGCTATCGGATGGATTGAAACACGCACCGAAATGGAAATGGAACTGTATTCCACCCTGGTTGAAATAACCCACGACATCATAGCCGAAGCTTTTTCAACTAAAGTAATAACCCCCGGCACCACTAGCACAGAGGATGTAGTCTGGTGGTTGCGGCAGAAGGTAACCGATATGGGGCTGGAGACCTGGTTTCACCCAACGGTCGATATACAGCGCAGCAATGAGGCGCTTAAAAGTCATATTGAGTCCTTCAGCAAGGGAGAAAAGGAAAAGGTGATCCTTCCCGGCGATCTGTTGCATTGTGATTTTGGGATTACTTATATCGGGCTGAATACCGACTGCCAGCAACACGCGTATGTTTTAAAACCGGGGGAGGAGGACGTCCCTCAATTTTTAAAGAATGCTTTTAAAGCCGGAAACCGGGTGCAGGATATTTTTACGAATAATTTTAAAACAGGACTCAGCGGGAACGAAATCCTGCTTAAATCTTTAGCCGAAGCCAAGGCTGAAGGCTTAAGGCCATCTATTTATACCCACCCCCTGGGAACTTACGGGCATAGTTCGGGTCCTACTATAGGGATGTGGGATTCGCAGGGAGGTGTTCCGGGAAGTGGAGATTATACCCTTTACCCGAATACGGTATACGCCATCGAGTTAAACACCACTGTCTTTATCCCCGAATGGGATAAGGATATTCGGATCATGCTTGAAGAAGCAGGGTTCTGGGGTACGGACGGATTTCGCTATGTCAACGAACGACAGGAAGCAATCAGGCCCATTCCTACTGAATAATCGGCTATTTCTGCATTTTCAGGTATTTGTCTAACGAATGCTTTCCCGAACCGAAAAACAGGAAGAAGATACAAACAATCAATACTGAAGTAGAAAGCACCAGGTTGGTTACATGCATTTCGCCAATAAAATTTATCAGCACTGCTCCGATTAGGATGGGTAATTGTGCCAAAATTGCCCAACGCGTCAGTAATCCGAAAATAATAAGCACCCCTCCCACAAAGTGAGCCGGTGCGATATAATGAACCAGCAGCATATCGCCAAGCACCGGTTTTACTGGTTCATAGAGGTCCAGTAATAAGGGTAAGTTCGACATAAAATATACACCCTTGTAGAAAAGGAAGATTCCCAGGGCTATTCGCAACAGGTCCAACGGGTAATAAGAGTGTCTGTTAGCCCATTTATTCAAGGATTTTATTGTTCCCATGACACTGTAATTTATTGATTTATATGTAGAAAGTTACTCAATAATCGCAAAACCAGGCAAAATTGTTGAAAAAATAAGTTAAGAAATGCGCTTTCCTGGAGTCCTATTGGCCAGGCGATAGAACAGGTATGAAGCGATTAAACCTACAATAGAAAATACGGCCAACACTGCAAAAACATGTTGCTGACCTTTCTCTCCGGGCGATTCATCCAACAAATACCCCATCATCGGGCCGGCAAAGATATCGGGGGTGTATCCGATAAAAGACACGATCCCCACGGCGGTTCCTGTTAGAGCCAATGGAATTTTACCTTCTTCGAGTACTGCAAAATACAATACCCGGGCCGAATAGATACCCATGGCCGTAAGCAACATCGATAAGAAGAAGGCTATCTCCTGTCCCGGTCCCAGTATGCCGGAGGCAAACAAAACCGAGCCGACTAGGGTAACAACAAATCCACCCACCAGATAGAAAGAAGCCTTATGGCGGTCGGCCAGAAAACCTATTAAAACACCCACCACCGGTCTGATATACAGCAAAAAAGTCCCGGTTTTGGCCGAATCCACTTCGGAAAAGAGCATGACATCACTCGCATAGAGCGAGAATACATCGGTAGTCTTATAGCCCACATAGGCACAAAGTATGATGATCATCAGCAACCAGACCGAGCGATATCCCAGCACCGTTCTGATATTGTTACGTGCAAATATCTTTGTTTCGGATCGGTTTTGAATTTCGGGCGTCTTTACCTTTAAAAAGTACCATACCAGGATGCCAATGACTGCAACCAGAGCTGATGACACCAGGATAACATAACTAAAGGCTTCCTCTCTTGTAAGGTCACTAAGTTCTGTTGTTTCCCCCGGAATGAATAACGAAAAAATTAGTACTCCCAACGAGCCAAACCCGGCTGCAACCAACCCGCGACCACCATCGAGAAAACCAAAGGCCCGTCCTTGTCGGCTAACGCCTCCCCAAATGCGGGTTGCCTTGATCATGGCTGCCCAAAGCAGGAAGATGGTTGTAAAGCCCCAATAACCGTATAAGACCTTGAGCATGGTATAGCTTGGGTAGGTCGCCAGGTAAATCCCGCCTGCTGCAGTTAGAATTAGAGAGGCGGCCATTAATTTGCGCGGTTCAAGCTTGTCGGCGATCACCCCGCCAAAGCCGTAAGACAGCAAGGCAACTATGCCGTAGATGGAAAAACAGTACCCCAGCTCCAGGTTGCTAAGTTCGAAAGCAGAGAGGAAGGTGGGTCTGAATACCCGGGCCAGCACAAAGGGAAGTATAAAAACCGCTTCTCCCGCCAGGATAAGCAACAGGATATAGTAAAAGGGGTTTTTGCCCGGCTTGTGATTGTTCATTTAATTGCTTTACACCTGGATAACCCCCAGATTGAATTGTTTCTCAATCGGGGCGTGATTGGCTGCTTCTATCCCCATGGAGATCCATTTTCTGGTGTCCAGAGGGTCTATAACGGCATCGGTCCATATCCTTGCAGCTGCGTAGTAGGGAGAGATCTGTCTGTCGTAGCGCGCCTTGATACGGTCGTATAATTCTTTTTCAACCTCCGGGGTAATTTCCTCGCCTTGTTTTTTAAGGGAGGCGGTTTCGATCTGCAACAGCACTTTGGCTGCACTGTTACCGCTCATAACCGCCAGCTCTGCTGATGGCCAGGCAACTATCAGCCGGGGATCGTAGGCCTTACCGCACATGGCATAATTTCCTGCCCCGTACGAGTTACCGATCACAACGGTGAATTTTGGTACCACGCTGTTGCTTACCGCATTTACCATTTTAGCACCATCCTTGATAATTCCACCGTGCTCGCTTTTACTGCCCACCATAAAACCGGTGACATCCTGTAAAAATACCAGGGGAATCTTTTTCTGGTTGCAGTTGGCAATAAAGCGGGTGGCTTTATCGGCACTGTCGCTGTAGATCACCCCGCCAAACTGCATTTCGCCTTTTTTGGTCTTGACCAGTTTTCGCTGATTGGCGACAATACCCACCGCCCAGCCGTCTATGCGGGCGTAGCCGGTAAGGATGGTCTGCCCGTATCCTGCTTTGTATTCTTCGAAGTCGGAGTTGTCGACCAACCGACTGATAATCTCACGCATATCGTATTGTTCGGCACGGGATCCCGGCAGCAGGCCGTAGATGTCTTCGGGGTTTTCGGTGGGTTGGGCAGCTTTTATACGGTTGTAGCCTGCTTTTTCGAAGTCGCCGATCTTGGATACTATATTCTTTATGGTGTCCAGGGCATCCTTATCGTCTTCGGCCTTGTAATCTGTTACACCGCTTATTTCGCAATGGGTTGTTGCGCCACCCAGGGTTTCATTGTCTATACTTTCGCCAATGGCCGCCTTAACCAGGTAGCTTCCGGCCAGGAAGATACTCCCGGTCTTGTTTACAATCAGTGCCTCGTCGCTCATAATGGGGAGGTAGGCACCACCGGCCACGCAACTGCCCATTACGGCAGAGATCTGGGTGATTCCCATACTGCTCATTACGGCATTGTTCCTGAAGATTCGTCCGAAGTGTTCCTTGTCCGGGAATATCTCGTCCTGCATTGGCAGGTAAACCCCGGCACTGTCCACCAGGTAGATGATGGGTAACTTGTTCTCTATGGATATTTCCTGGGCCCTGAGGTTCTTTTTGGCCGTAATGGGAAACCAGGCACCTGCTTTTACGGTGGCGTCGTTGGCCACGACGATGCAGAGTTTTTTCTGCACATAACCGATCTTCACCACAACTCCTCCACTGGGGCAGCCCCCGTGTTCTTCGTACATGCCGTCTCCTGCAAAGGCTGCGATCTCTATACTGTCGCTTTTAGGATCGAGCAGATAGTTGATTCGCTCTCGGGCGGTCATTTTTCCCTTGGCGTGATGTTTTTCGATTCGTTTTGGCCCGCCTCCCGATTTCACTGTATTAAGGCGTTTTCGGAGGTCGGAAAGCAGTAATTTATTGTGATCTTCGTTTTTATTGAAGCTAATATCCATTATTTGAATGCGTTTGCTCAAAAATACAAAAGTGTGGTATTATGCATACTGAAATCTACGATTAATTACCGATATTTGTGTTTCTTCCGAAATTAGCAAGGGAGTTGGAAATAGTGCGTTAAGGATTGAGCAAACTGTGTGAGCTCTTTGCCGCGAGTGCGGCAAAAGCGAGTTGCGAAAGCCTGACCCACCGCAGCTGTAAGCTGAGGGTGGGGAACGCCATTAACAAAAATGATATGATGAATAAAAATACAGTGCTGGCCTGGGCCACATTTATAATGATAATTGTTGGAATTGGATTAATTGCGCTGGGTGCGTTTAAATACGACGACGTAGCCGGCTGGGGTTTTGCTTCGGTCGGGATTGGTTTCTTTGCGATCGCCTGGGTCTTTAACGCACTGAAAGGCCGGGTATAAACTTTTAATTTTTAAATTATATGTCTGACGATAAAAAAGTAATTTTTTCAATGTCGGGGGTGTCCAAGACGTATCAAAATGCGCAGACGCCGGTATTGAAGAACATTTACCTCAGTTTTTTCTACGGGGCCAAGATCGGTATCCTGGGATTGAACGGCAGTGGGAAGTCCACTTTGTTAAAAATAATAGCGGGACGGGATAAGAACCACCAGGGAGATGTGGTGTTTGCCCCGGGTTATACGGTTGGTTACCTGGAACAGGAACCGGAGTTGGATGAGTCTAAAACGGTGATCGAGATCGTAAAGGAAGGCGTGAAAGAGGTTGTGGATGTACTGGATGAGTACAACAAAATTAACGATATGTTCGGCCTGCCGGAGGTTTATGAGAATCCGGATAAGATGCAGGAACTGATGGATAAGCAGGCTAAGCTGCAGGATACCATAGATGCTACCAATGCCTGGGAACTGGATACCAAGCTGGAGATTGCCATGGATGCGCTGCGAACTCCGGAGGGCGATAAGCCTATTAACGTATTGTCGGGTGGGGAACGCAGACGGGTTGCACTATGCCGACTGTTGTTGCAGGAGCCGGATGTTTTATTGCTCGATGAACCCACCAACCACCTGGATGCCGAAAGTGTGCACTGGCTGGAGCACCACCTGGCGCAGTATAAAGGGACGGTGATCGCCGTGACCCACGACCGTTATTTCCTTGATAATGTAGCGGGCTGGATACTGGAACTGGACAGGGGAGAGGGTATCCCGTGGAAGGGTAATTATTCTTCCTGGCTGGAACAGAAATCCAAACGCCTGGCGCAGGAGCAGAAGCAGGCGAGTAAGCGACAGAAGACCCTGGAACGCGAGCTGGAGTGGGTGCGCATGGCGCCTAAAGGCCGTCAGGCTAAGCAAAAAGCACGTCTGAACAATTACGAGAAGCTGGCCAGTGCCGATCAGAAGCAACTGGATGAGAAACTGGAGATCTATATTCCGAATGGTCCGAGACTTGGAACTAATGTGATAGAAGCCAAAGGGGTTGCCAAGGCATATGGCGATAAGTTGTTGTATGAAGATCTTAACTTTAAACTCCCACAGGCCGGAATTGTTGGAATCATTGGGCCTAACGGGGCCGGGAAGACCACGATCTTCCGGATGATTATGGGGGAGGAAACGCCCGATAAGGGAAGTTTCGAGGTTGGAGACTCTGCCAAAATAGCCTATGTGGACCAGGCACATGCCAACATCGACACTAACATGACAATCTGGGAGAATTTCAGTGGCGGGCAGGAGCTAATCATGATGGGGGGCCGACAGGTAAACTCCAGGGCCTATCTCAGTCGATTTAATTTCAGCGGAAGCGAACAAAACAAAAAAGTCTCCATGTTATCCGGAGGTGAGCGCAACCGCCTGCACCTGGCTATGACATTGAAGGAGGAGGGCAACGTTCTCTTACTGGACGAGCCTACCAACGATCTTGACGTAAACACGCTGAGGGCGCTTGAAGAAGGGCTTGACAATTTTGCCGGTTGTGCGGTGGTTATCTCTCACGACCGCTGGTTCCTGGACAGGATCTGTACGCATATCCTGGCTTTTGAAGGCAACAGTCAGGTGTATTTCTTTGAAGGCGGATTCAGTGATTACGAGGAGAATAAGAAAAAACGACTTGGTGGCGACCTGCTTCCGAAGCGAATAAAATACAAAAAGCTGATTCGATAAACTTTTTCAGTCACCGTTAATTAGTCCCTATGTTCCGCGATATAAAAGCCATTGCATTCGATGCCGATGATACCCTATGGGTTAATGAACCTTTTTTCAGGAAGGCAGAGCAGGAATTCTGTAAGCTGATGGAAGATTATTTACCGGAAGCGGAGTCCAATCGGCTGTTGTTTGAAATGGAGATGCAGAATCTCCCCCTCTATGGGTATGGCATAAAGCCTTTTACCTTGTCGCTGATAGAGGCTGCCATCAAATATTCGGAGGGGCGGGTTTCGATTGCTGCTATCGATGAACTCATTGAAAGGGGGAAGGCAATGTTGAATGAGCCCGTTGAGGTGCTCGAGGGAATTGAGGAAACCCTGAAACAGTTAAACGGGGACTACGAACTTGTTATGGCGACAAAAGGCGACCTGCTCGACCAGGAACGCAAGCTTATCAAATCGGGGTTGGAGCCTTATTTTCATCATATTGAGATTGTTTCGGACAAGACTGAGAAGCAATACTCCAAATTGGTTAAGCACCTGGATATAAAACCCGAACAATTTTTGATGGTTGGCAATTCGGTAAAGAGCGATATTCTCCCGGTACTCAATATAGGGGCTCATGCCTTTCATATTCCCTTCCACACAACCTGGGAGCACGAGTTGGTAAAAGAACCGGTGGAGCACCCCAGGTTTCGCTTACTCTCTTCCGCCACGGAGATGATAGATATTCTTAAAAGCTGATATTGTAGGGGTTGGGGATAATTCGACTCTCAATTTTGAAATTGGGCTGCCAATGAATTATCTTTAGCATTCTCAATTTAAATTCCATGAAAAAATATATTCTGATCGTCTTCCTGGCTGTGCTTTGTACAGTTTCGACTACTTCTCAAACCCTTACTAACTTCGAATACCTGGATGTATTTCAGCTTGAATACACCGGGGATCCTCAGATCTCACCCGACGGCAACTATGTAGTGTATCGCCGCACCGGTTTTGATATTATGAAGGATCGGTCAAAGGGGGATCTTTGGCTGCTAAGTACGGACGAGCGAAAGATACATCATAAGTTAACTTCTTCGGAACGCAATGAAAGTCAGCCGCGCTGGTCGCCATCGGGAGACCGGATTGCATTTGTGAGCAGCACGGATGAAGGTAGTGAAATCTATGTTTACTGGACGGAAACAGGGGTTATAGCGAAACTTACTCAACTGGAGAACAGTCCGTCTAATATTAGCTGGTCGCCGGACGGCAGACAGATCGCCTTTAGTATGAAGATCAATGCCAAACCTCCCGTACTGGCAAAGATGCCTTCAAAACCGGAAGGAGCCAAGTGGGCTGAAGCCCCGAGGATTACTGATAGGCTGAAGCACGAAGCAGACGGTTCGGGGTATATAAAACCCGGATTCAGTCATATTTTTACGATTCCTTCAGAGGGCGGATCGCCGCGACAGCTAACAAGCATGGAGCGAAATCACGGCGGGTCGCTGTCCTGGTCGCCTGATGGAAGCAAGATCTATTTTTCAGCAAACCTGAATGAAGACTGGGAATACGACTTCAGAAACTCTGAGATCTACAGCATTGATACACGCAGCCTGCAATACGACACTTTAACGACTCGTCCAGGACCTGATTATTCGCCGGTAGTGTCACCCAAGGGCGACAAGATTGCGTTTCTGGGATATGAAGACAAAGTTCAGACTTACCAGTTGCGGCAGCTACAGTTAATGGATATAAACGGCGATAACAAACAACTTGTGTCTGGCGGACTGGACCGCAGTATCAGTGATGTGGTATGGGCAGCTGACGGAAAGGGCCTTTATTTTACGTATAACGATTTGGGAAAAACCAAGCTCGCATATATCGACCTTAAAGGCAATGTGAGTGATATTTCTGACGAGGTTGGGGGTACAACTCTTGGGCGGCCGTATTCGAGTGGGAGTTTCAGTGTTTCTGAAGATGGAACTATTGCGTTTACCTACTCAAGGCCTGACCGGCCTGCGGACGTGGCAATTATAGGTAAAGGTAGGAAGCAACCGAAAGTAATTAGTGCCGTTAATGAAGATCTGCTGGCCTACAGGAATTTGGGAAAGGTAGAGGAGATTTGGTATAAATCTTCTTTCGACGGAAGGGATTTGCACGGCTATGTGCTGTATCCGCCAAATTATGTGGCCGGGAAACAATACCCTTTACTGGTGGAGAATCACGGTGGTCCAATCCTTAATTACGGTCCGCATTTCTCGGCGGAAATGCAGTTGTACGCCGCTGCCGGATATGTGGTATTTTATCCGAATCCACGGGGAAGTACAAGTTATGGGGAGGAATTCGGAAACCTGTTGTATAACAATTATCCAGGGCAGGATTACAACGACGTGATGGACGGGGTGGATGCCTTGCTTGCCAAAGGGGTGGTCGATCCCTCACAATTGTACGTTACAGGTGGAAGTGCAGGTGGTATCATGACCACCTGGATAGTGGGTAAGACTAATAAGTTTAGGGCGGCTGTAGTTGCAAAGCCTGTTATAAACTGGATTAGTAAGACGCTGGTGGCAGATAACTATTACGGCTATGCCGACTCGAGATACCCCGGACAACCCTGGGAGAATTTTGAAGGGTATTGGAAGTTTTCTCCCTTATCACTTGTTGGTAATATAGAAACACCAACCATGGTAATGGTAGGAATGAACGACCTGAGAACACCACCTAGTGAAGCCAAACAGCTATATCATGCATTAAAACTAAGGAAGATCGAAACCGTATTGGTTGAAATCCCTGAGGCATCTCACGGCATAGCGGCTAGACCAAGTAACCTGATTACGAAAATTGCTCACACTCTTGCCTGGTTTGAAAAGTACAGTAAGAAGGAATGATAATTTTTTAATCAATCGAGTTTGCCGTCCAGCCAATGAGTGATATTGAGCAGCAGTTTATAGTTCTGAGGGGCAACTTCATTGTTCATCCCCATTTTAATTTTCTGAGGGCCACCCAGTTGAGCTGAAAACATGGCCGCTTCCCCAAATACTACCAGGCGCCCTTCGCCAAATTTTTTATAGGCTCCCTGATACCATCCTTTGGTGGGTAAGGTTTTGGTATTCTTATGAAACACCCAGGCCGTATCGGGAAGCAGGTTTACATAACGTTCATCCAAGACAAGAATAGGATTCAGGGGAGTAGTACTTCTGAAGGCTTGCCCTGTAAAACTGGCTACTTCATCAACCAGCTCCTTAGAGTTTCTGCCTGTTGTTATCTCACTTTCGACTAGCGAGCCTTCTTTAATGTTGAAAAACGCCGGACCCTGAACTCCCGGTTCCATAACGAAGCCATTGGTAAACTCGATATCGAATGCCATGGCCAAATCTGCTGCTGCACCGGCCATGGGCATATGATCGGCAATGAGGAAGAGGCTGCCGCCATCGGCTACCCAATTTTTGACGATCTCAATTTCCTCTTCGGTAAATGCAGAGGGGTTTGGAAGAATCCAGCGTTGGACATTTACGTCATTCAGGGCGTTAGAGATTACGAGGATACTGCCTTTTTCCAGTCCTTCACGCGTGAATTTCCCTTGATAGGACTTCACCCGGTATCCGTCCCGTTCCAGTAAGTTTGCAAATGCTTTGTAGCGGCCGGTGCGGGTATGGAAGTTGTTATGCCCTTCATCGATAAAGACTACAGGGCCTTCGCCCTCAGGGTATGCAGGAACAGCAATAGGAGGATTGTACAGGCTGTCGGCCACTTGTTGAGCCAAAAGACTTGAACAACCCAGCAATAATACAAGGATCAACTGCTTCATTTCAGAGAGCGCTGAATGTTATTTAGTAGGATACCAGTCCAACTGTTTTACAGTGATATCTGCGTTCCCTTGCCCGACGAGTTGCGCAAATTTTTCAACATCGCTAAGTCCGTCGGTACCTCTGTAATGATAGGGATAAACAACCTTTGGTTTAAAATCGAGTACGGCATCGGCAGCACTTTCCACCGTCATGGTGTACGGCAGGTTCATACATACGAAGGCAATATCGATATCCTTAAGGCTTCTCATTTCGGGGATATCTTCGGTGTCGCCGGAGATATAGACTCGTTTTCCACCTTTTTCAATGACGTAGCCGTTGCCACGTCCCTTGTGATGGAATTTTTTTGCTTCTTCCCTGAGGTTATACATAGGGATGGCTTCAATCTTAAAACCGTCCTGTTCCATGGTATCACCGTTGTACAGGTCGATCACTTTCAGGTTTCCAACACTTCGTAGTTCATCACCCACGGCTTCTGGCCCAATTATCGGAACCGAATTATCGGCCACAGCTTGCACAGTTTCTAAATTGAGGTGGTCGCCGTGGATATCGGTAATAAGTATCATGTTTGCAGGTGGCCTGGCTTCGAAAGCCTTTTCGCCGCCTACCGGATCAACATATATAATGGTGCCGTCCCAGTCCAGAATCATGGTTGCATGCGAAATAGGGGTGATATCAGGGTCGGGACCCACAACCTCGGTAGTTGTATCGGGAGATCGCATGGATGTTTCGGTATCAGAATCGGCATCCGACTGATTTTGTTTACATCCGATTAAGGCAATTATTGCAATAAGTGTTATAATATAATTCTTCATGGTATTGATTTTACTTAAAAATACAAAGAATCTGCAAAAGGCTGAAAACTAGTATGTTAATTTCATTTTAATATTTGACCGCACATAGGGACTATTAGGTTCAACAGCAATCTCCGTAAAGCCGTGTTTGCGATAAATATGGATAGCGTTTTCCAACTTCCTGTTGGAATAGAGGATAAGCGCTTCGAAACTCATTTGCCTGCCAAAATCAATGCAATGTGTTAGTAATTTCTGGCCTATCTTCCTGCCTCTTTGATTGGGAGCGACAGCCATTTTTGTCAATTCGAAAATGCGGTCTGAGTTTTTCATCAGGGCAACTGTTCCTAAAACCTCTCCGTCCTCCAAGGCAAAGAAGATGAAACCGCCGGGATCGATAATATACTTTTGGGGATTACTCAGTACTTCCCGATCGAAATCCTCCACATAAAAGAAAGTTTCCAGCCATTCCAGGTTCAACTTATAAAAATGGGTAGTGAATTCTTTGCTAAACGGAACAATTTCGATCATACTACATTTTGGTATCAATAAATGCAATGGTTTCGGCCTCAAGCTTCACGGTCTTTTCGTATATATCCTTAGCCTTTTGGAGGATGTCTTCCGCAAAGGATCGGTCTTTTATGTCTTTGGCATTTATACGAACATTGAAGTAGGCCCCGAGTACTGCTGTACGGGCACAGAGCATTCCCACCCCGGCATCGGAGAGGGAAGATTGCAAGCCGTCCTTCAGCATGGCCTGCATAACTTCCATTGAATTGAATGCAGTTTCCATGACATTGAACGGAATTTCGGTGGCATATTTGGTGGCGTCTTCTATTGCCTGTTTTCTTATTTCTATTTCCTTCTCTGTGGAATTGGGCATCCTGAAGCCTTCGATAATGCGGTTAAAGGCATTGGTGTCCTCGTCTACCAACTGCAGCAATTTATTTTTGTATTGTTGGCCTTTTTCTGCCCATTCCGAATAGAACTCCCATTTATCATCCCAACCCGGTTTGTGAGCCGAAAGGTTAGCTACCATGGTTCCAAGGGCCACCCCCAGGGTACCAACATAAGCCGCGATGGAGCCTCCGCCGGGAGCCATGGATTCGCCGGCGGTCTCTTCGGCGAACTCATTAAGTTTCATGCCTACCAATTTGCTTGAATTGGTTTCCAACAAATATTCGATAATCTTTTCTTTGGGATCGAAGGGCTTCAGGTCGTCCAGGCCAAGCGACTTGATAGCGATCTTTATCTTTTCGGCTTCCGAAATACCAAGGGATCGCTGCTGTTTTTTCAGGAAGTAATCGGCGGCATCAAGCATGGCCTGTAAGGGGATGAGTCCGATGAGTTCCGACCCCGTAACTCGTAAACCTCTCGCTTCTGCTGCCCGGCACGTCTCATCGAAGGCAACATGCATGGATGTAATGGTGATGTTTGTGAGATTGTATGAGATCTGGGCTATTCCGTATTCCTCTATAAACCAACCTATTCCTTTTACGGCTTTCAGTTTCCCGGGTATCCGAACCGGAACTCCCAAATCGTCCAGCACTTTCTTCCCGGTTATGGGGTTTCCTTCCCTTTTAATACGTCCGGCTTCCCGAATATCGAAGGCGACGGCATTGGCCCTTCGGGTGGAGGTGGTATTGAGGTTCACGTTGTATGCGATAAGGAAATCGCGGGCAGAGATGGCGGTAGCACCTGTCTTCTTAACCTGGTCGTTGAATTCGGCGGGGCCAAAATCGGGCTTCCATTCCGGGTCGCTGAGCTTTTTGGGAAGCCCTTCGTACTCTCCTGCCCTGCAACTTGCCAGGTTTTTACGCTTTTCTTCTTTTGCGGCTTTTTCGTAGAAGTACCCGGGAATCCCCAATTCTTTGCCAACCCGTTCCCCAAGTTTATGGGCATAGGCAGCGGTTTCTTCCAGGGTGATATTTCGTATGGGTACCAGCGGACAAACATCGGTGGCGCCAAATCGCGGGTGTTCCCCACTATGTTTACTCATATCGATAAGCTCGGAGGCTTTTTTTATAAGTCGGAAGGCCGCTTCAATAACCGGTTCGGGTTCTCCAACGAAGGTTATCACCGTTCGGTTGGTCGCTTTACCGGGATCCACATCAAGTAGTTTTACTCCTTCTACGGTTTCGACTATTGCGGCAATTTGGCGAATCCGCACCATATCCCTTCCTTCGCTGATGTTTGGTACGCATTCAATTAACTGTTGTTGCATGATAAAAAAGTTTTGTTATGTTGTTGCATCTAATACTAAATATGCCAGTGCTTTCCCCACTGTATCGAATTCCGAATTTTGAGGCACGGCTTCACAAAAATGGTAGTAGGCGGGTTTTGGGTTCTTTCGGAAATAGCATACGAACTGCCTGGCCTGGGTCATTGAAAAACCCGAAGGAGTCATGGCGCTGCTTGGAAATCCTTCGATGGCATCCACATCCAGTTCCAGGCCGAATTTCCTGAATCGGACGAAGTCTCTGGCGGTCTTCATGGCCTGTTCAAATGGTGGTTGTTGTTTCAGCTGCAGGTTTTCGAAGAAATAGAAGCCAATGCGGTCCTTGTGCCGTGCCATTCGATCGTAGATCGCCTGGGAGGTATAACTTTTATGAATTCCGAAGATCGCATATTTATTCAGGTAGCCCCGATCCATCGCATACGAAAAGGGATTTCCGCTGTGGCGGTGTTCAAGGGGTTTAAAGTCGGTATGAGCATCGAAGTTTATCACGTTTATCGAATCGCCGGTTGCCGCTGCGGCCCCTTGAACAATTCCGAGGGCATTGTTATGTCCACCCCCGATGATAACAGGGATCTTTCCTGTACTAATAATTGCCTGAATTACGGGGGCAATCGTCCGGTCTATAGATTCCACGAGATTTCCAATTTCTGTACTGAAATTCGAGGCGCCGGGATCCAGGAGTTTTGCCGCCTGCATCTCCTCATCGCAATTTATTTCTCCGAGAACGATTATTTGCTCCGCTTTGGTGAATGCGTTAGCCTGCATGTTCACCAAAGCATTTAAACAGGCTTTCCAGGCCTTGTCGGTGCCGGGCTTCCCGTAATTGGATTTAACCCCTACATCCTCGGGAATGCCCAAAAGTACAAAGGGGGCAGGGTGTTGCTTCAGTTCTTCCAGGGTATCGACTATGCCGACCTTCTCCCCAAATCGTTCTTCATCTTCCCGAAGCTTGATCAGGGTTTTCAGGTAATCTCGGTTGTAGATCTTCAACTCGCTCATAGGATCTTGCCGTTACATATTACCGTTTCGATGTGATTACTTCCGAAGGAATAGGGCAGAAATCCATAGGAGGGTACCGGGCTGGTGATTATAAGATTTGCCTTTTTGCCTCTGGTGATGCTTCCGTGGGAATCGCTCAGACCCATCGCATAAGCTCCATTAAGGGTAGCCGCATTGATTGCTTCTTCCGGAGTGAGTCTCATCTTGATGCAGGCTGCCGATACTACGAAATTCATGTTGCCTGTAGGAGAGGAGCCCGGATTAAAATCGGTTGCCAGGGCCAGGGGCAGGCCGGCGTCGATTATCGCCCGGCCGGGGGTATATGGTATGCTAAGAAAGTAAGAGCAGGCAGGCAGGGCCACCGGCATGGTGTCCGATCCCTGAAGTGCTTTGATGTCCTCGTCGCTCAGCACTTCCAGGTGGTCTACGCTTAGTGCCTCGTATTTTACACCCGTTGCCACGCCACCGATGGCGTTAAACTGGTTGACGTGAATCTTAGGGATGAGGTTGTATTTTTTTGCTTCTGAAAGTATCTTTTCTGTATCTGCCACGCTGAAATAACCTTCTTCGCAGAATACATCTACATAGTCTGCCAGCTTTTCCGAAGCAACCTTTGGTAGCATTTCTTTACAGATAAGCTCGATATAGGCATCTTTATTGCCTTTAAATTCCTGAGGCACCGCATGAGCTCCGAGGAAGGTGGTTTTTATTTCAATTGGAAATTCTTTAGCCAGGCGTTTCGCGACTCGGAGCATCTTTAATTCGGCTTCTGTAGTTAGGCCGTAGCCGCTCTTAATTTCTATTGCGCCCGTTCCGCTTAGCATTACTTCCCGCAGGCGTATTACGGCCTGTAGGAACAATTCATCTTCAGATGTATTTTGCAGTTTGTTTGCACTGTTTAAAATTCCGCCTCCACGAGCGGCGATCTCCTGGTAAGTCATGCCATTTATCCGGTCTACGAATTCCTGTTCCCGATTCCCGGCAAAGACCAGGTGGGTATGCGAATCGCACCATGAAGGGAGGACCAGTCTGCCGGTACAGTCGATGGTGGAATCGACAGCACCTTCGAATGGCGTGTCCATAGCACCGAAATGGGCGATACGATCGTCTTCCACCAATAACCAGGCGTTAGAAAGGGTGGGAAGTTCTTTCATTTCGGAACCCTTGAGTTTTGACGGTGGTTTCTCTCTAACCTGAAGTAATTGGTCAATATTTACGAGCAATATTTTCATCCGCTAAAGATAGCAAACCTGAAAAGGAATTTATAAATTAGAGCTGTAAAAAAGCGAGCTATGAAATCTAAATCTCCCGGAATTAATACCATTTGTACGCATACAGGCCAATTAATGGATGAGCAGCACAAAGGATCAGTTTCGCCTTTGTATATGGGGACATCCTATGCATACGAGAATGTGGAGATAAAACGCTATCCGCGATATTTTAATACCCCGAACCAGGAAGGGCTTTCAAAGAAAATTGCCGCTCTCGAACACTGTGAGGCAGGGCTGATCTTTGGAAGTGGGATGGCGGCCATCAGTCATAGTTTGCTCGCTTTTCTGTCGAAGGGAGATCATGTGGTGTTGCAAAAAACGATCTACGGGGGTTCCTACAACCTTGTCGTCGAGGAATTTCCGAAATTGGGAATAGCTTTCGATTTTACGGATGGTTTTTCTGAAAAGGATTTTAGTGAGAAGATCAGAGAAAACACAAAAGTGATCTATATTGAAACACCATCAAATCCGCTTATGCAGATTACCGATCTCGAGATGATAGCTGAATTGGCAAAAAGGCACGGACTGGTTACGATGATAGACAATACCTTTGCTTCCCCGGTGAATCAGAATCCGGCCGATTTTGGGATTGATGTGATTCTTCACAGTGCGACCAAGTATATGGGAGGGCACAGTGATATTTGTGCAGGTGCCGTAGCTGCTTCCGAAGAAAATATAGCGAAGATTTGGGAAGTGAGCAAGAACCTTGGGGGGAGTTTAAGCGATTATACCGTATGGCTGCTGGAGCGGAGTTTGAAGACCATGGGATTGCGGGTAAAGGCTCAGAACAGCAATGCCAAACGTATCGCCAGATGGCTGGAAAAGCAGGAGCTGGTGAAAAAAGTGTATTATCCGGGTCTGAAATCACATCCGGACTACGCCCTGGCCAAAAAACAGATGCGGGGATATTCCGGGATGCTGTCTTTCGAGTTGGTCGATTCGGCAGATCCCAATGAGTTTATGCAATCTTTGAAGCTTATCAAACAATCCATGAGCCTGGCAGGGGTAGAAACAACGGTAGTATCACCGGCTAAAACCTCGCATGCCTTGCTCGGGCCTGAAGAACGTTTGCGACAGGGAATTTCGGATAATCTAATTCGCTTGTCGGCGGGGATTGAAAACAAGGCCGACCTGCTAGCCGATCTGGAACAGGCCCTGGCTGCTGTAAGTAAAGAACAAGTTCAAAATTATACTGTATGAAATTAGATATACTCGCAATCGGGGCACATCCCGACGATGTGGAAATGAGTTGCGGGGCTACCCTCGCCAAGGAAATTGCCGGTGGAAAAAGAGTGGGTATCCTGGACCTGACGCGCGGGGAACTTGGTACAAGGGGAAGTGCAGAGCTTCGGGAGAAGGAAGCTGCAAGGGCGGCTGAAATTTTGGGAATGTCGGTAAGAGAAAATCTCGGGTTAAAGGATGGCTTCTTTTTGAACGATGAGGAGGCAAAACTGAGGGTTATAGAAAAAATTAGAAAATACAGACCGGAAATCGTGCTGTGTAATGCGGTGGACGACCGTCATATCGATCATGGAAAAGGAAGTACTCTGGTAAGTGAAGCCTGTTTCCTGAGTGGATTGAGTAAGTTGGAGAGCACTGTTGATGGCAGTACTCAGGAGGCCTGGCGACCCAAACATGTGTACCATTACATTCAGTGGAAAGAGCTCAGCCCGGATTTTGTGGTAGATGTAACGGGTTTTATGGAAAAGAAACTCGAGGCTGTCTTTGCTTTTAAGAGTCAGTTTTACGATGCATCTTCTGAAGAACCGCTAACACCAATTTCGAGTAAGAATGCCACCGATAGTTTGACTTACAGAAATAGAAATTTGGGCCGGCTGATTGGAACGGAATTTGGGGAAGGGTTTACAGTAGAGCGTTATGTAGCTGTAAATTCCATATCGGATTTGATTTAAAATTTGAATAATAGTATTGTGGGAGCAGAGTAAATAATTTATATTTGCATCCGCTTTTAAAGCAAAAAGAACACGGTGGTTGTAGCTCAGCTGGTTAGAGCGCTAGATTGTGGTTCTAGAGGTCGCCGGTTCGAAACCGGTCTTCCACCCCATAAAGCCTTCAACGGAAGTTGAAGGCTTTTTTTATTTCCAGAATCGAAGCTTGCTTTAGATTCTGGAAATAAAAAAGAATTTCAGGCGCCAGCCTGAAGGCTTTATGAGCAGGTACCCACTGCGCGGTTCAGCGCAGCTAAACCTTTCGGAATTGAATTCATAAAAAAGAATTTCAGGCGCCAGCCTGAAGGCTTTATGAGCAGGTACCCACTGCGCGGTTCAGCGCAGCTAAACCTTTCGGAATTGAATTCATAAAAAAGATTTTCAGGCGACAGCCTGAAGGCTTTATGAGCAGGTTCCCACTGCGGCAGTCTGGCCCCTCGCTAAAAATATCCACTGGATATTTTCTATACGCTCGGTCCGGTTCAGCGCAGCTAAACCTTCGGAATTGAATTCATAAAAAAGGATTTTCAGGCGCCAGCCTGAAGGCTTTATGAGCAGGTTCCTCCCCGCGGCAGTCTGGCCCCTCGCTAAATGTCCCTCCGCCTTCGCTAGCCTCCTTCGCCATCCTCGTATCGCTGAAGCTTTAAAGAAAGTCCAAGTAGCTTGTCTACGGCGGCTTAAGAGCTTCGGCGGACAGGCAGGATATTTTCTATACGTTCGGTCCGGTTCAGCGCAGCTAAACCTTTCGGAATTGAATTCATAAAAAAGAATTTCAGGCGCCAGCCTGAAGGCTTTACGAGCAGGTTATTTTAGCTTATCGGCCGTAATGCGCTCTTCCCGGTTGGCAACTTCCCAGGTTGTCTGAAAGATCAGTTGGGCGCGCTTTGCCATTAGTTCATATTCGATCTTGTCAGGGGTATCGGTAGGTTTATGGTAATCTTCATGTACCCCGTTAAAATAAAAAATGACCGGAATGTTGTTTTTGGCGAAGTTGTAGTGATCGCTTCGGTAATAGAAACGATTGGGATCGTTGTCGTCGTTAAACTTATAATCCAGTTCCAGGTTAATATAGGTTTTATTTACCTCTTCTGATAATTGGTGAAGCTCCTCACTTAGTTTATCACTTCCTATAAGATAAATATAATTTGGGTTATCGGCCTTGTCGGGATCGATCCGACCAATCATGTCGGTATTTAAATTGCAGAGTGTATTTTCCAACGGAAACACCGGATTTTCAGTGTAATATTTAGAGCCGTATAATCCAATTTCCTCCCCGGTAACATGCAGAAATAAAATCGATCGTTTGGGTCCGTTTCCGTCTTTAACCGCTTTTTGAAAGGCTTCCGCAATTTCCAACATAGCTACTGTACCGCTACCGTCATCATCGGCTCCGTTGTAGATAGTACCGTCTTCGCGTTTTCCCACATGATCGTAATGAGCGGAAAGTACTATGACCTCTTCCGGCTTTTCCGAGCCCTGGATATAAGCGAGAACATTTTCTGAATCGTTGGTTATGCGTCTTCCCAGATAACTGGCCGGAATGACCTGATAATAATTATTCTCATCTATGGGAGATGCAATTCCCTGGTCCATATAGAAGTTTCTGAGATATTCCGCAGCCATTTTCTGGCCGTCTGTGCCGGTCATTCTGCCCTCAAAAGCATCGCCGGCAAAAGTGTAAAGGTGAGTTTTCAGATCTGCCGCAGTAATGGTGGCAGCATAATCGACCCTGTTGGTTTGTTTAGTGTTGGCATTTTGAGCCGAATTACAGGAAAGTGTAAGTATTGTAAATACAACTACTAAAACGTATTTCATCTTATAAAATTTTTAATTGCTAAATATACACTAAGCGGAGCAATGGCGGGAATAAATGTCATTATTCTTTGTTAACACCACTTAATTTACTGTAATTTGAGTTGCAAGTAACGATTTAATAATGTTTCGGTTTTATAAAAAAATGTTAAACAAACTTTTATTACGACCGGGGTTTTTATATTTACTTTTTTACAATTAAAGAACACTATAATCAGCTTAAAACACACATTATGAAAGCCCATACTAAAGAAACTCAGGCAGCAATGACACCTAAATCTGCCCTCGAAGAACTCAAACAAGGAAACGACCGATTTACCGGCAAGAACATGGCTAATCGCGATCTTATCGACCAGGTGAAGGATACTTCAAGTGGTCAGTTTCCATTTGCCACTGTTCTTAGTTGTATAGATTCCAGGGTTTCTTCTGAATTGATCTTCGATCAGGGAATTGGAGATATATTCAGTATTCGCATTGCGGGGAACTTTGTAAACGAAGACATTTTAGGAAGTATGGAATTTGCATGCAAACTTGCGGGAACCAAACTGCTTGTAGTCCTCGGACATACAAGTTGCGGGGCTGTAAAAGGTGCATGCGACCACGCCAGAATGGGCAACCTCACCACTCTGGTAAATAAGATCGAACCGGCAGTAGAAGCCGTAAAAGAACCAACCGATGCCGATAAAAGGAATTCATCCAATCTCGACTTTGTTAATCGTGTAGCCGAGAAAAACGTTCAAATGACATTAGACAATATCCGCGACAGGAGTGAAATACTGAGAGAAATGGAGGAAGCCGGCGACATCATGCTTGTTGGCGGTATGTACGATATAAGTAATGGCAGGGTGAATTTTTATGAATAATAAAAAAAACCCGGAGAATTTCTCCGGGTTTTTTATTTTCGGGTATTATTCTAAGACTTGTCCTCGATATCCTCCAGGCGTCTTACTGTGCTAAGTGTTTCCCGGATATCATTAGCCTGGCGACTAATCACCGAGCTGATGTGAGGAGGAAAATTATTCTCTTCCAATGTCTTTTCGTAAGCATTCACACTGGCTTTATCTCCACGGATTGATTCTTCCAACATTGCTTCATCATCGTTGGCCGAGAATGTGTTTTTAACATCCATCCAGGCTCTGTGTAAAGCCGCGGTCGCTCCACCAGATTCAACCGGCTCTTCGTTCAGGTTGCGAATTTCATTAGTCAGTTCGTTGGCAAAACGTGCGCGTTGAGCCGCCTGATTTTTAAAGAAATGTTTCAGCCTGTTGTCTTCTGCGTTTTCCATGGCCTTCGTAAACCCTTTTTCTGCTTCATAGTTCTTTTGCAACAATCCCTGTAGGTTATCTACAAGATTATCATGACTCTGTTCTTTTGCTTTTTCAAGTGTCGTTTTCATATGTCTTATTTTTATGCCTGTCGGCCAGTTAATAATTACCTAAATATAGCCATCGAACAACCGTTTCATTGTTAGTATTTCCTTAATTGATATAGATTTAACGGAAGCTGTTAAAGGAATAATAATGCGGGATATTGTCCATTTTTATAGGGCTGCCGATGGACTTTATTCCGCAAAACAATTTTAATAATCACTTATATTACATAGCTTTAGTAAAAATTTGTACAATGAAAAAATTATTAGCCATATTCGTTTTGAGCAGCTTCACCGGGTATTCTCAGGTAGCCAGTATTCAAGTGGTACACAATTGTGCAGATGCCATAGCTGCCGAGGTGGATGTCTATGTAAACGGATTATTACAACTTTCGGATGTTCCTTTCAGAACAGCTTCACCTTTTACGGACCTTCCGGCCGGCATTGCGCTTTCAGTATCCATTGCTCCCGGTGACAGCAGCAGCGTGGACGATGCCTTTTATACCGAAGTCTTTAATTTCTCTGCCGGGGAGACCTATGTGATCGTTGCGGATGGAATTGTGAGCATGACCGGTTACGATCCGGCACCCCCATTCTCGCTGGAGGTTTACGACATGGCGCGACAGGCAGCTTCCAATCCCGGGATGATAGACCTGTTACTTCACCACGGAAGTACCGATGCGCCTATAGTGGATGTTTATGAAACCGGGCAAGGGCTTGGGTTACTGGCAGACGATTTCGCTTATTCCGATTTTGAAGGGTATTTCGAACTGGATGTTACCGATTATGTACTGCAGCTGAACGATCAGAGTGGTAACGGCCTGGCAGCTTTTGTCGCTCCGCTTGAAGCCTTTGGACTAGAGGGCGATGCGGTTACTATAGTGGCTTCCGGGTTTTTCGACCCTTCGCAGAATTCTAACGGTCCGGCATTCGGACTGTATCTGGCTTCTCTTGATGGCGGCCCAATGGTGCCACTGCCACCTTCGCCAATCCTGGGAGTAACAACAGGGAATCCTTTGGATATTTCGGTGTATCCCAACCCCTCCACCGACTCCCTTTTTATAACGGGAACAGAGGTAAATACGGTTGACTTTGAAATCCTGGATGCCACAGGCCGAATGGTTGCCGAGTTTACTTCAGAAGAAATTAACGGAAGTATTAATACTACATCCTTACCCTCCGGCCTGTATATTTTAAATATGAGGCAGGGATCACGTTCTAACAGTATAAAATTCATCAAAGATTGAGGGTAGGCTTGTTTAAAAGGATTTAACATTCTATGTTAATTTGTTTTAATGTTCTTTAGTAAGCCTTCAGTAGTGATTATATTGGTATAAATCAATTAAAAGAGTGCATTATGAAAGATGAAGAACAAAAAGAACGGAAGCCGGAAAATCAGAGTATAGAGGAAAGCGCCATTAACCGAAAGGAAAAGGAAGCTGACGGGAGAGAAATTAATTACCAGGAGAAATCCCGACGTGAAAAACATCTGCCTCGTGACACAGCATAAAAAGAGATCGGTCGATAAAGAAAGGAAGGGTAAATCGGAGAAGAAAGGTAAACCCGTGGACAGCCTGAATCCTAATACAGAAAAGGGACCCCAGAAGGACAAGCACGTAAATCAGTACGGCAAACAGGACGACAAGAATCTATAGGCATTAGAATACATCAATAATTCAGCAAAATGAGTGAATGGTTTGAAATTAGCATGACTGCTATGCTGGCTATGTTCATCACAGCAGTAGGTATTTATTTAGCGACTATACTATTTACCAGAATCTTCGGAAAGAGGAGTTTCTCCAAAATGTCCAGTTTCGATTTTGCGATGACGGTGGCCATTGGTTCCTTGATCGCCACTACAGTACTTTCAAAAACAGTGACCCTCTCAGAAGGGGTATTTGCACTATTGGTGCTTTACGCCCTCCAACTGGGCCTGGCATTGATAAGAAGGTACAAGGCCGTTCAGAAGTTGGTAGACAACACCCCTTTATTGCTGATGGACGGATCTGATATACTTTATGATAACTTGCGCAAGGCCCGGGTTTCAGAAGGGGACCTTCGATCTAAGTTGAGGGAAGCCAACGTATTGTCCTTAGACCAGGTAAGAGCCGTGGTTTTTGAAACAACCGGGGATATAGCCGTATTACACACAGATGATAGATCCAAGGAAATTGAAGCATGGCTGTTAGAGGATGTTGATCGATAATTTCCTGATAGCTAAAGCTAAATTTCATTCCGCAGAACAAAAAAAAAACCTCGTAAATAATTTACGAGGTTTTTTATAGTGGTTTATATGGCTACCAGGACTCGATCTCACGTTTTAGATCTTCCTTGGTTTTTCCTGTTTTCTCCTGGGCACGACCCAACAGTTCATTGTACTTTCCTTCACTAAAGGATTCATTATCATCTACAGCAATTCCATATTTCTGCTGCATCTTTCCTTTGAACTGATTCCACTTTCCTTTAATTTGATCTGAATTCATAGTCTTTTGTTTTTAGATTATTACTTATATAAAGATACACGTACCCTTGGCCGGAATGTTTTAATGAATTCTCAAAAAAGACCCCGGTTGTGTTAGAATTTTACCAAATTTTCTTAATGGATGTTAGAGTGAAGAGGGAATGCAATTAATTTCGCCCCCGGAATGGAACAAAAACCGGATTTCTCACACTAATTGCTATTTCTTAATCCATTTAATATGCACGTAAAAAATTTAACTGACAGTTCCTTCGAGGACATAGTGACTTGTTTTTTGAAGGCGTTTGCAAATTATTATGTAGAATTTCCTTCCGACAAAGAGTATTTCAGGCAGCGATGGGAGTTGTCCGGGATAAGGTATGACCTCTCCTATGGAATGTTTCACAATTCCCGGCTGGTAGGCTTTATTCTCCACGGAGTTGAAAAAAGAGATGGGCATTTCACAGCCTTTAATCTGGCCACCGGGGTAATACCCGAATACCGGGGCCGAAAGGTTACTCAGGCAATTTACCATTTTGCTCTTTTGGATTTAAAGCGCAATGGGGTGACCAAATCCCGGCTAGAAGTTATAAAAGCAAACGAATATGCCATCCGCGCATACAACAGCATTGGGTTTCAAATTACCAGACATTACAAATGTTTTTCGGGAACGATACGTTTACAGAAACCAATGCGCTTCGAGCTGATTGAAACCGCAATAGCTGACTTCGATTTCGGGCTAATCCCCGATCAACGGGATTATTCATGGGAGAACAGGAGGGAATCGATACAAGGAGGGGACTTTATATGTTATCAGGTTTTAAACGGCAGTACAGTCGAGGCTGTCTTTATCATCAATAAACTTGGATATATTCCCCAGTTCGAGGTGTTTGTTGAGGATGATGAAGCCTGGAGCAGATTGTTTGCTGCAATTAGTTCGATCTCGGAAAAGATAAAGATCAATAATGTTGATGAGCGTTTTAAAAGTAAGATAAAACAGTTGCAAAACTTTGGTTTGAATAATACGATCGATCAATATGAAATGGAGCTTCTTATTGAATAATCGCCTTGACTGATGAATTTTAGTTAGGATAGAAGTGATGTTCAAAAATAGAAGGAGATCAGAAATGATCTCCTTCTATTATCAACTTGCAAATCGGGCCTAATTTTCGTCCTGCCATTTGTCTTCTTTTCGCGTAGGATCCTGATTCCGTTGATTTTCTCCGGGATTTTCTTCGTCCCAATGGGTATTGCGAGTTGTTTCTTTGTTGCGGTCGTTTTGCGGTTGTCTGTCACCTTGCTGCTGCCTGTCACCTTGCTGCTGCTCGTCGCGTTGCTGCATTTCGCGGTTTTCCGTTTGACGATCCTGCTTTCGTTGATCTTGAGCATTGTATTGCTCCTCTCTTCGTCTTTGCTGTTGCTTCTTTTCTTGTGTGTTCATAATCCTTTAATTTTAAATTATTATACTTAAAGATACTCCACTAATTACCTCGGTGATTACCTTATAACAGTCCTTTAGCACTGAATTCTATAAACTTTAACTCCGTCCTAAAGACTTCATAAAAAATTAATGAGACCGGGAATTGGATAAGCACTTTCTCAAGATGCGTCTTTATAAAACGGCCCTCTGTTGAAGTTTTTTAGTTGATAATGACACTGTTTAATTACAATACCAATGGTGTTCAAGGATGGCGATAGTGCCCTGCGCCTCCCTTAAATTTTAGCATCGAAAGGCGGAGGGCGAATATGACAGATGTCATAGTACGTTAGCTCGATTAAAAGTAGTTTTGGAGCTTAGTAAGTTTGAATGTTATCACGCTACCTGCCTGTATTTATCATATTATCCCTGTTGGCTGAAATATTTGGAACGGTAGGTGGTTTTGGCTCTTCGGTGTTTTTTGTACCAATTGCCAACTTTTTCCTCGATTTTCAATCTGTCCTGGGACTTACAGCCCTGTATCACGTTTCGAGCAACATCACTAAAATCGCTTTTTTCAGAAAAGGATTGGATAAGAAACTCATTGTCTCATTGGGAGTGCCGGCCGTTATCTTTGTAATTATTGGGGGTTTTATCAGTAAGTTTATCGATCCAAGGATTCTCACCTATATCTTAGGGATTTTCCTGATCACCCTTAGTCTTGCATTCCTCATATTTAAAAAGTTAGTTGTACAACCTACTACGAAAAATGCGATTACGGGAGGGATACTGTCCGGGTTTAGTGCGGGGATTTTAGGCACCGGAGGGGCTATCAGAGGAATTACCCTGGCAGCCTTTAAAATGAACAAACATAAGTTCATAGCCACATCTGCGGTGATCGACCTGGGGGTGGATTTTAGTCGAACAATTGTTTACTATATCAATGGGTATATGCGAACAGAGTTTCTATACCTGGTCCCTATTTTAATAATCATCGGCATTCTGGGAACGTGGATTGGAAAGTTGATCCTTAACCGGATGTCCCAGGAACAGTTCCGCTACCTGGTGCTGTTTCTAATCCTGGGAATAGGGTTGGCAAGTATTTTAAGTAATCTTTAACGCCGATACCCCGGAAATGAATAGGTAGAAAAATATGTTTTAATTAATTTTATAAAAAACCTGTTATGAAAATAAAACAATTTGAATACAAGCCCCTGGCACATTATAGTTATGCTGTTGTCAGTAATGGTGAAATGGCTGTTATAGACCCTGAAAGGAATCCTAATCAATATTATGATTTTGCCGAAGCAAACAACGCTAAGATCACTTGCGTTATAGAGACACATCCGCATGCCGACTTTGTAAGCTCGCACTTACAGATTCACAAAGAGACCGGGGCTACTATCTACAATAGTGAGAAGTTAGGTGCAGATTATCCTTATAAGGCCTTCGATGAGGGAGATCATATTAGTTTAGGTTCTGTTAGTTTGACGGCAATTAATACCCCCGGACATTCCCCGGACAGCATCACCATCGTGGCTAACGAAGGGGATGAAACCGCACTCTTTACAGGCGATACGTTATTTATAGGTGATGTAGGCAGACCCGATTTACGGGAAGAAGCAGGAAATTTACAAGCCAAACGGGAAGAACTGGCCGAGATGATGTACGATACCATTCATACTAAATTTCGAGACCTTCCGGATGAGGCCCTCGTATATCCCACACATGGCGCGGGATCCTTATGTGGTAAAAGTATGAGTGATGCCAATAGCAGCACGTTAGGCAACGAACGCTTAAGCAACTGGGCTTTTAAGAACCGGTCTAAGCAAGAGTTTATCGATACCTTACTGGAAGGGCAACCCTTTATCCCTTCTTATTTTGGATATAATGTCGATGTCAATAAGGCTGGAGCAGATAATCTGAACACCGCAATAGAATCGGTACCCTTCGCCGAAAATGTAAATGCAACAGGATTGATTGTGGATGTCCGTGACGAAGAAGCATTTAAAAAGGGGCATCTGGAGGGGAGTATTAACATCCAGGCGGTGTCCGAAAATGCCAAATTCGAAACCTGGCTCGGCGCCATCATTAAACCTGAAGAAGAATTTACCATGGTAGTCGACAGTAAAGAGGTTGTGGAGAAGCTGTTGCAGCGTGTGGCCAAAATTGGGTATGAAAAACAGCTTAAGCAGGTTATCACCCCCTCGAAAGAACATTTTGTAGAAACTGGCTACCTCGACCTGGTAGATTTTAAAGCCAATCCTCATAAATACACTATAGTTGATGTCCGCAACAAGAGTGAAGTGGAAGAAAAGACAATTTTCGACTCTGCTATCTCCTGTCCTTTAAACGATTTACGTGATAACGCGAATTCGATCCCCACTAATAAACCCATTGTAGTTCACTGTGCGGGGGGCTATCGCAGCGCTGCGGGGAGCAGCATACTTGCGAAAAGCCTGAACGATGTAAAGGTGTTCGATCTCAGTGAAGAAGTTAAACAGTTTAATTAGCGCTCGCAGTATAATATCGACCTAACTTTGTTCCCGATATTAAACCAAATGCATTAAATTGAAATGTGCAAAAGTGTCGTCTTAAACATTAAATGATATGAATTGGATTTATGAGCCCTGGCCATGGTATGTCTCCGGCCCCCTTATCGCGCTTATTATGTTTACGCTCTTACTCGTAGGCAAGCAATTCGGGATGTCGTCTAATTTGCGAACGGCCTGTGCTGCGATGGGAGCCGGAAAGGCCGCAGATTTCTTTAAATTCAACTGGAAGGCCGAACGCTGGAATCTTACTGTGGTTCTTGGGGCGATCATCGGCGGGTTTATCGCTTCCAATTATATGAGTGATAACACTGTTTCTATAAATCCTGAAATCGCAGAACAGCTCTCCACCGATTATAATATTGAAAGTGCAGGCGATAGTTATTTACCCACTGAGATTTTTGCAACCGAAATGCTGAGTGATCCGTTTATCCTCGCGATACTCTTGATAGGAGGACTTCTGGTGGGGTTTGGAGCCCGCTATGCAGGAGGTTGTACCTCGGGCCATGCCATCTCCGGGCTGAGTAATTTACAGCTGCCGTCACTTATTGCGGTAATCGGGTTCTTTATCGGTGGCCTGATAATGATTCACTTCATTTTCCCATTTATATTCTAGCTATGAGATATATAACATATTTGCTAATAGGTATTTTCTTCGGAATTGTAATGTTTAAGTCTGAAGCGGCATCCTGGTTCAGGATTTATGAAATGTTTCATTTCGGCAGTTTTCATATGTATGGTATCATTGGATCGGCATTGGTTCTTGGAATCATCGGGGTTCAGATCATAAAGCGCAGGAACATTAAACCTCTTGACGGAAGCAGTATGTCCTTGCAACCGAAGGAAAAGCGCATCGTTCGATATTTCGCCGGAGGAATCATCTTTGGCCTGGGCTGGGCCTTGGCAGGTGCCTGTCCGGGTCCAATCTACGTACTGATAGGTGCAGGATATCCGGCCCTGCTGGTGGTGGTGTTTGGAGCCCTGCTGGGCACTTTCTTATACGGTGTACTTAAATCCCGGCTTCCGCACTAAGAATAGACATTCTCCATTTCTTTTAATGTTTCTATGTTATAAGACTGATAGAACTACAAGCTGTCAGACTGATAATTGTCATAGTTTTCGGGTCCACTACCCGGTACATTTGCTTTAGATTAAAAATCCAGAGCTATGATTATCAACATTCAATTTGTAAAGATGAAGCAGAGCGAAAGCATGTCTGCCTACACCATTAAAAAATTAAAGCGTATCGGAAAAAAATACGAATGGATCATTCGAGCCGATGTATTCTTTAAAAAAGAGAACGATCCTACCGAGAAAGGTAATATCTGTGAAATTGAGCTCAGTTTACCTGGTCCGAAGATCTATGCGGCTTCGAACGAAAGAAATTATGAGATGGCGGTAAAGGAAACTATCAGCGATCTCGATAAGCAACTAAAAAAGCGAAAAGCAAAATTTACGAACCAAAACATATCATCATAAATGAAAAAAATACTGATTCCCGTCGATTTTTCAGAATATTCTGAATATGCTCTACAAGTAGGAGCAACCCTGGCTAAAAAGCATGATGCCGCATTAGTAGTCCTTCATATGATGGGACTATCGGAAGCGGTATTGACCAAGGACGAATCCCAGGAAGTATTTGAAGCCATCTATTATATGAAACTGGCGGAAAAACGATTTAGCGAGTTCCTCGATAAGGACTATTTGGAGGGCGTCCGCGTAGAGACTACGGTTCAGAATTACAAAGAATTCAATGAAATAAACAGCGTGGCCGAAGAATTCGGTGCAGACCTTATCGTGATGGGTTCACACGGTGCAAGTGGCCTTAAGGAAGTCTTTGTAGGTTCTAATACTGAAAAAGTTGTAAGAACATCTAATGTTCCGGTGTTGGTGGTTAAGAATAAGGAAACACATTTTAAAATGGAACGGGTAGTCTTTGCCTGCGACTTTAATTTGGACTTTATACCACCTTTTAAGAGGGCATGGAATTTCTTTAAGGAACTGGGAACCGAATTAGAGGTTGTTTTCATCAATACTCCGGAAAAGTTCCTGAGTAACCGGGAAATGGAAGAACGAGCCCTTAAGTTTATGTTACATACCGGAATTGACAATACCGAGATACTCGACAATGTCGTCTACTACTGCGATTATGGACTGGAACACGGAGTTTCCAGTTACAGCAACAAAGTCGAAGCCGACCTCGTGGTTATTCCCACCCACGGAAGACGGGGGCTGGCACATTTCTTTTCCGAGAATATCGGCGAAGCTTTGGTGAACCGCATCACGATGCCATTAATGACTTTTAAAGTTTAGTGCTACTCACTGCAGGCCTAAACGCAACGCGGAAAATGTAAGCATGTTTTCCGCGTTTTTTTTGATTCCTATATCAGGACTCTGATAATGTGGCTACTTTGGAAAGCCCGGTCCGGATTTATGAGTCGCTTGCTATTCAAATAGTAAAGATTCGGCAGTTGACGCTCAAGTATAAGCGTAGTGCGGGATTTCGAAGCACTTTGCTATCCGCATACACTAAACTTTGATAGATGCAAATACTCAATTTTAGCCATTCAGCCCACATTACGCTTATACAATGTTGTAGGAAGTGCTTTCTTTTCGTCTGTGCGTTGGGGAAACACACTTATTGACAAGCTTGGGGTTGTACTTCTGATTTCAGTGACTTGGCAATGTGTGTGGCTGTCGAGTTTGGCTTTTATATCAACGTCAAAAGGTAGTTTGTCAATTTTCGCCAATCGGTCAAAGTGCCTTTTCCCATCTTTACCCAAACCAATGTTCACAGCGTCGAAAATAACGCAATAATTTTCAATTACCACATTTTTTGAATTTGAAATTTTATTTATATGTTTGTCCACAGGTATTCAAAGGATGCCTGTGCTCACAAAAGACGATGTCACCTTTTCTTTTCAATATTTATAAGTTTCATAAATCCGCCAATTGTGAGTAATGGCAACCAAAAGGATATTATGAAAGAATTACGTCCAATACGGCTTAATCAGCTTAAAGTTGAAGCTAAATTACTTCACAAGAATTTTAAATTAGATATTGACAATTCTGTCAATAAATACTTAAACCACCCATTTTTTAAAAACCTATCTTCTTCAGAAATTGGGGAAAAAATAAAGAATATTCGTTTAAAAGACGTCTATCATATCATTGCTTTAGAATACGGGTTTGCTCGTTGGGAATATTTAAAGCGACAAGTTGTAAAAAATGATATGCTTTTTAGAAGCAATGGTATTGGATTAATACATAAGTGGTTTAAGAGTTATACAGAAGCAAGTAAGTTCCAAATTAAAAATAGAGGTTATTTACTGAATTTTTGGGCGGATTATGTGATATGTGGCATTGAATATATTCAATTGTTAGAATTACATCATTACGCTGAAGAATGGGAGGCCATTGGCTATAATTGGATTTCCCCCACCGACAAACAGGCATTTCAAAAGCTTTATCAAAAGGCAGTATTGCAGTATAACTTACTGTAATTTTCTATTATTTTATTAATTTATAAACTTTAATTTTTATGAAAAACTATTTAGGTAGAATAGCTCTACTTGTAGAGGACTATGAGAAATCAGCTAATTTCTATGAAAAACACTTTGGTTTTAAACGAATGTTTGATGTAACTACTGATGTCGGACAACGATTCTTACATATTGGTAGTGAACCTCTCGATTCTTTAGGAATTTGGTTTTTAAAAGCTGATACTAAAAAACAAAGAGAACGTATAGGCAATCAAACTGGCGAACAGCCTACAATGGTAATTTATACCACTGAAGTTGCGACGCTTTATGAACGACTTAGAAGCAATAATGTAAAATTGAAAACGGAAATCATTACAACCCCAGAGTATGCTTTTTTTCATTGTTATGATATAGATGGTAATGAGATTATTGTTACTGAATTGAAAGAGTAATGTCTTAATACCACACATATTAAGCGTATACAAACGCAGACGAACAAGGTTATTCTGGCTAATTAGCTTCTTATTTATCGATAACTATACTTTGTCTGCGTTTTTTAATACGTTTTGATAAGTTAATCATTACAATAAATGCCGATCATTTTCTATAAAACAAAAACAGCTTATAACATCAACGGGTTGAACTGGTAGTTTTTCAACAGGGGTAACACCCGGCTCATAGGGATTTCAACCGAATAAGTTCCCGTATACGACGGACAGATCACACAATCGTCAAAATAGTATTCGACTTTCGATTTGTCCACTAAAAAATTGTTCTTGTATTCGAAGAAATCGTCGAAGGAAATTTTCCAGCAATCGTAATAAATTTCGCCTTTATTTATTTTTTCGCCGATTATCTCATTTAGAATATCTGTCATTTGTTCTTCAGAACCTTCAGTAAAAAAATCGTCGTAATTCATAAACACCGATCGTTTTAAATCGAAATTCAGGCAATCGAAGGAATAGGTGGGGTGTAAGGTCCCCGAATAATAGTTCTCCTTGTATAAAAGCACACTGATTAGCGATTCATTAAGGTTGTATACCTTGTAATCGACAAAGCGTTTTTCCTTGAACCGATTGATGCGTACTGTGTCGCAGATCATTTCTTTATCTTCAAGGATGCTTGCTTCCACGCCTGGGATATCCATATAGGTCTCTTCCAGGTACTCGTTAAAATTGCGATAAGAAGGGTTTGTATTTTCATTTAACAGGGGGTAGGTAAAATCGATCAGATAGAGGTCCTCCTCTTTTTTGAAAGTTTTTCTAATGATCAGACTTTGCAATTCTACCTTATCATCCTTTTTATTTATAAGCCTTTGTCTTTTTATTATGACAGATTTTGTCTTTCCAAATTCAATATCGCTGGCGGAATGAATGGAATCAAAGGGGAGCACCTCTTCGAATGATTCGTCATTTGGTGTAGCGCTGGGATTTGTTTCAAGTTGATCGGAGGATTGTTCGTTCTTATTGTTGCATGAAAAGAATATAATGCCCGCAATAAATAGGAGATGATATTTCATAATTGAATGTTAGTTGTTATTAAAGAGAAACTTGAGCTTGGTGATCATTATTAATTCGCTTTTGTTGGTGCCGCTAAACGCATCGGCAATGTTAATAACTGTATTCATAATAAGTGCTTTACGAGTTCCGTAAAAGAGGTTCTTATTCTTTTTGTAATAGTCTGCAAAACTCTCGAAGCAGATATCGGCATCCATACGCTCATAGTCGAACCACTCGAAGACTATTGCGATCTGGTAGGCAGCATCGGTGCCAAACTGGTCCTGGTAGTCGTCCTGTTGTTTCCATTGTCTTTCCACCATCTCAGTTAGGGTGTCGTATTCCGATTTTCGCACTATCTTATCTGCGGCTGCAACTGCGTAGAACAATTCTCCCAATTTTTGGTAGAACAACAACTCCCGGTCATTTATAATATCCATTTTTCAACTTTTTAATGATATAAAAATATGCCGGGATAATGGCCTGTACTATGATATTTGTCAGTTCAATAATTATGTATCTTTATCCAATGGAAGTTTTTAAAAAAGGAAGCAACGTTTTTAAAATCCTCTCTGAAGCTGTTTCCGAAGGCATTATTATTGTCAACACCGAACAGCAGATTGTTGCTACCAATTCGGCAGCCAATGAACTATTCGGATATAAGGGGGAGGAGCTTATAGGAGAGCATCTCGATATTCTTATACCGAAGAAATACCACAACAGCCACCATAAACATGTTAGCGGGTTTATGGAGCAAAGCGGGAAACGGCAGATGGGACATGGTCGGGACCTGTATGGAAGTAGGAAGGACGGATCCCAAT
Source organism: Pukyongia sp. (assembly GCA_030148705.1). Taxonomy (GTDB): domain Bacteria; phylum Bacteroidota; class Bacteroidia; order Flavobacteriales; family Flavobacteriaceae; genus Pukyongia. The sequence continues at coordinate 17,794 of JASBSY010000022.1, read as the reverse complement.
TTCCACTCGAAGCCGGGCTTAATCCGTTTTCGGTTTACGACCAGGATTACGTGATGGCTCTCGTGATCGACATTACCGTTCGGAAGAATGCCGAAAAAGAATTAAAGCATTGGGCCAGTATCTTCAACGAATCCCTTAATGAAATTTATATCTTCGACCTGAACAGTCTTGGTTTTATCGATGTGAATAAGGGGGCTCTGAAGAATATCGGGTATACCCTGGACGAGATCCGTACCCGTACCCTTGTCGATATAACACCGGAATTCAACAGAGCACAATTTCTTGAAAAGATCAATCCCCTGCTTGAAAATACGGTAGAAAAGCTAACTTTTAATACCATACATAGGCGAAAGGATGGGAGCACTTATCCGGTGGAGGTTCACCTGCAAAGGTCTGTGGATGAGGATAGTGATCGGTTAATAGCGATAATACTCGACATCACCGAACAGGAAGAATATACCAATACGCTGGAGCGTACAGTGGCACAACGCACCCGTCAGTTAGAGGAAGCCTTAAAGAAGGAAAAGGAGTTGGGCGAATTAAAGACCAAGTTCTTATCCCTTGTTTCTCATGAGTTTAAGACTCCGCTTAGCGGTATACTTACTTCTGCAACTTTAGCGGGTAAGTACAAGGAGGCAGACCAACAGCAAAAACGCGACAAACACTTAAAGACAATTACCAGTAAGGTAAAATATCTCAACAACATTATAAACGATTTCCTCTCGATAGAGCGCCTTGAAAGCGGTAAGGTAACGTATAATTTCTCACATTTTCCTTTGAGCAAGGTCATTAACGAAGTGATCTACGATGCTAATATGTTATTGAAAAACGGACAGAACATTGAATACCCGGAGAATATAGACTCCATATTTATCGATTTCGACGAAAAGATTCTAACCCTTATTTTAACGAATCTAATCAATAACGCCATTAAGTATTCTTCTGAAGACTCGATTATTCAACTGTCTGTAAGGGAAGAAAAGGATGATTTGTTGATTGCTGTACGCGACGACGGGATCGGTATTCCCGAAAATGAAAAGAAATACATTTTCAACAGGTACTTTCGCGCGGAAAACGCCCTGCTGAATCAGGGCACCGGTATTGGTTTGAACATTGTTAAAACCCATTTGGAAAACCTGGGGGGTAGCATTACCTTTACCAGTACTGTGAATGAAGGATCTGAATTTACGGTGACAATTCCAAAGGCAACTACACAACAATAGGATGAAGACGATACTATTAATTGAAGATGATACTGCCCTCCGTGAAAACACCGCCGAGTTATTAGAACTCGAAAACTACCGGGTGTATACGGCCCCTAACGGAAAAATAGGGGTGGAGGTGGCTAAGAGAGAATTACCCAACATTATAATTTGTGATATAATGATGCCCGAATTAGACGGGTATGGAGTGTTGGAAGCCTTGTCTGCCGATCCAGAAACCACACATATCCCGTTTATATTCTTGTCGGCCAAAACAGAGCATAAAGAGATACGCCGGGGCATGGATCTGGGAGCCGATGATTACCTTACAAAGCCCTTTGAAGAGCACGAACTCCTAAGCGCCATAGAAAGTCGCCTGGCCAAGGCCGAATTACTGTCCCGGATGCGAACCGACCCCTCAAAAAAAAAAGAGGCAGCGGTAGAAATCCGTAACCTCAATGAATTAAAGAACCTGTTCGATGATTCGGGGGTGATTACCAGCTATAAAAAAGGAGAAATCATTTACAGGGAAACAGCCCCCTCGAACAATATTTATCTTATCCTGGAAGGAGTGGTAAAAAATCACAAAATGATGGAAAGCGGTAAGGAACTGATTACGGCCCTCTACAAACCCGATGATTTTTTAGGATTTACTTCCTTTGCCGACAACTTCCCGTATCAGGAGACGGCCACAGCCGTGGAAGATGTTAAACTGGCCGGCATGTCCAAGCATGAACTTAAGGCAATTCTGGGTATCAACCGGAATGTGTCGTTGGAATTGATGAACCTGCTCAGTGAGAACATTTCTGAAATAAAGGAACAGCTTATACAGATGGCCTATAGTTCGGTTAGAAAGAAAACAGCACAAACCATTCTGCAGTTTGTTCGAATAATGAATCCGAGAACTGACGATACTATACGAATTTCACGGAATGACCTGGCCAGTGTGGCGGGGATAGCAACCGAAAGCCTGATCCGTACGCTGTCTGAGTTTAAAAAGAACGGGTTAATAGAGATTGAGGGTCGGAATATTAGAATTCTGCAATTAGAGGCATTGGAAGAGGTGGAATAAACGGTAAACTGATTTTTGTCATATATCGGCCTGCTGAACATTGATACTTTTACGACAATAAATGGTACGATGCGCCGGATTTTAATACCCACCGATTTTTCTGAGAATGCGTTGAATGCAACGTCTTTCGCCTTACAATTTTTCGAAAAGGAACCTATTACATTTCATTTTCTTCACATTGAAGGTCGTATGCAGATGCGCAACGAACGGGATGTTTACAGTGCCGGGGTTACCATCTTACCGCAGGCTTCGAAAGAAGCGAAAACCCAAATGAAGATGTGGATGAGTCGTATACGTATGCTGTGCTCAAATCCACGTCACTTTTTTGTCGAAACCGTTATTCAGGCGACCTTCATCGACGGAATTAGGGAGTTCGTCTCAAAACAGCAGATAGAATTTATAGTGATGGGAACCAAAGGTGCCTCGGGTCTAAAGGAAAAGACAATCGGTGGCAGAACCTGTGCAGTAATTACCCGGGTAAAATGTCCTATCCTGGTGATACCCGAGAACGCCCGCTTTAAAACTCCGCTCACGCTTGGATTTCCAACCGATTTTAATATGGCTTATGAACCCAGGATTATGAGCACCTTGCTGCGGGTGTGTGGTATGCACGGATCCTCCATCAAAGTGCTGCGGGTGGCCCAAACCCAAATTCCTTTGGATCACTCTCAACACCTCAATCGGGAACTTCTGAAAGAACAACTGAATGAGATACCCCATAGTTTTCATCTAATCGAAAACCCCAGGCTGGAAGAAGCCTTGCAATTGTTTGTCAGTTCCATGCGAATCGATATGGTAGCAATGATTGCAAAAAACCTGAATTTCTTTCAACGTATACTCTTTAAACCACAGCTGGCACGAATTAGCTATCATTTGCATATCCCTTTTTTGGTACTACACGAATAAATAGATTAATTATAAAAATCACGCAATTGTAAGATTGTTTAGGGAAGCCACCGTAAAGGACCCGGTAATACACACCCTAATTCGCTTCATGATTCTTCCCAAAGCCAACTGATATTTGTCATAGTTAATGCCCGCCAGTGGAATTACATTTATCACATAGAACTTTACACCCGCTTCAAAATGAAAAAGAAAATATTAATACCTACCGACTTCTCTAAAAATGCCTGGAATGCAGTTCGCTATTCGAGTGAACTATACAGAAATGAAGAAGTGGACTTTTATTTGCTCAATGCTTTTAGCACCAACGATTTTGTGCTGGATAATCTCAAAACTCCTCAACCCGGGGAACAGAAATATGAAGCTGCAAAAACGGAATCGGAACACGGGCTTCATAAATTATTAAAGCAAATAGAGATTGTCGATGTCCCTTCAAATCATACGTATTTTACTGTAGCTGACTTTAATACACCGCTCGAAGCGGTTGTTAAACTGGTAGAGGATAAGGATATAGATTTGGTTATTGCTTCCAGTAAAGGTGAAACAGACGATGTAAATACCGTGATGGGAAGTAATAGCATTGATTTTATGGAAAAGGTAAGGAACTGTCCCGTGCTAATGATTCCTGCAAATGTAGTTTTTAATGAGCCTAATGAAATCGTGTTTCCTACCAGCTTTAAGACCCACTATAAACGCAGGGAGTTGATTCACCTTTATGAAATTTCAAAAATCACCAATGCCCCGATCAGGATTCTGCACATTTCGGAAGAAGACAGCCTGTCTAAAGAGCAAAAGGAGCGGAAGGCTTTGCTGGAAGAGTGCTTTGATGGTTTAGATTACAGCTTTCATTATCTTAAGAATACCGATGTGCAAACGGGCCTTAATTTATTCATACAAAGCAGAAATAGTGAAATGATAGCCTTTATTAATAAAAAGCACGCATTTTTCGGATCTATCTTTTCAAAGCCAATGGTAAAGGAACTGGGCTTAACAGCTAAAGTACCTGTGCTGGCGCTTCATGACCTTCGAAACTAAGTTTTATGAAAGAGGAGACTGTTACAATCGTAAAGTCATCGGGCGACCGGGTTGCTTTCTCGAATGATAAACTTCGCAATAGTTTGTCCAGAAGTGGCGCCGATGCCCATACCGTCGACACCATAATGGAAGCCGTTCTTTCCGAGTTATACCAGGGAATATCTACCCGCGAGATCTACAACCGGGCCTTTGCCTTGCTAAAAAAGAGTAAATCTGTTTACGCCTCCAAATACAAACTAAAGAAGGCCATCTACGAACTAGGTCCCACGGGTTTTCCCTTCGAAAAGTTTATTGGGGCATTGTTGACCTATGCGGGTTATAAGGTCAAGGTTGGGAAGATTATGCAGGGGAAATGTGTTTCGCATGAAGTGGATGTAATTGCCACGAAGAATGGAGAACATATTATCGCAGAATGTAAGTTTCACGGTGAAAAATCCAACACCTGTAATGTAAAGGTGCCCTTGTATATCCAGTCGCGCTATCTCGATATTATAGACCAGTATACAAATTTGGAAGGACGTCCCAATGAAGGATGGGTTGTAACCAATACGCGCTTTACAACCGATGCCATTACCTATGGAAACTGTGTAGGACTATACTTGCTCAGCTGGGATCATCCTAGGGATAACGGACTAAAGGATCGCATCGATCGTCTGGCTTTGTACCCCATAACCGTATCCACCTTGCTCACCAATAGAGAAAAACAATTCTTATTGAGCAGGGATATCGTACTCTGCCGTCAGCTGTTGAAGGACGTCTTTTACCTCGATCATCTTGGGATATCGGAGAAAAGAAAGTCCGGGATATTAAAGGAAATTTCGATGCTCTGTAACGCAAATTAATTTGAAAGAGATAAAAGTTCATTTTTTGGGGGCCGCGGGAACCGTTACGGGATCTAAATTCTTGATCGAGACTCCCGAGCGGAACATTCTCATTGATTGTGGTATGTTCCAGGGCCTGAAAGAACTTAGAGAGTTAAATTGGCAGGATTTACCCTTTAAAGCTTCAACAATTGATACTGTATTACTCACCCATGGTCATTTAGACCATACCGGTTACTTGCCAAGATTGGTGAGACAGGGATTTAACGGAACCGTATTCGGGACTGCACCTACCATGGAAATTACCAAAATAATACTCCTGGATAGCGCTAAGATCAACGAAGAGGATGCTAAACGAGCCAATGAAGAGAACTATTCCCGTCACCGCCCGGCACTTCCTTTCTATACGGTAAAAGATGCCGAACGAACCATCGAGCTGTTCGTTCCGGTGGAGAAAGATTCATGGCAGAACATTAGCGCGCAAATCAGATATCGCTTCAGGTATAACGGACATATTATAGGAGCTACCTTCATCGAATTGGAACTATACGGAAAAACCTTCGTTTTTTCCGGGGATATAGGAAGGGAGGAAGATTTGTTATTGTACCCACCTCAAAGGCCACAATGGGCCGATTATCTCTTTCTTGAAAGCACCTATGGCAACAAATTACATCCACAGGAAAGTGTTTCAGATAAACTAATCGGACTGATAAACCATACCATCCACAATCGCGGAGATTTGATAATCCCCTCTTTTGCCGTAGAGCGCTTACAAACTTTAATGTTCCTGTTGTGGAAGTTATACAACGAAGGTCGGATACCCAAGCTGCCTATTTTTATCGACAGTCCTATGGGTAATAATGTGCTGGGAGTTTTTGAACGATTTGCCGATTGGCATAAAATCCCTCCTAACGAGTTCACCGCCATGAAACACCGGATGAACATTATTAAATCTTATAGGAAAACCTGGGAAACAATAGATGATCCACGCCCTAAAATAGTAATCGCGGGAAGTGGAATGATCACCGGAGGTCGAGTACTTACCTACTTAAAACAGCTTATCGGTAATACGAATACAACTGTTCTGCTGGTGGGGTATCAGGCTGAGGGTACGCGGGGTCGACAGCTAATGGAAGGCGCTGCCGAACTTAAGTTCTTTGGTAAGTATTATCCGGTTGAAGCCACGGTAGAACACATTGAAAATCTTTCGGCACATGCGGATCAACAAGGTATTATAAACTGGCTGTCTACCATTAAGAATATCCCTGAAAATATCTTTCTTATTCACGGAGAGCCAACTGCATTGGATGCTTTACGGCTGAAGATAGACGACGAATATGGCTGGAAGGTTACTATCCCAAAGTTAAATAGCATTGAAACGATTAGGGTATAAATAGCATAGTTGTTATAGATACTTTCGCGGCTGAACGAAACCGCCTCTTTAGTGGGAAGTGGCAAAACTGATAATTGTCATTTCCAATCACGGTCAGGTGCACTAAATTGGGCTATAGCCAATGAAAAACGCATCAAAGTGCAGCGCTGTGATAAGAACATCAATAATTCCAAAGTGAAGAACACACTTCGATTGGGGCTATTCGAGTCTCTTTCACCTAAAGCCAGAATGTATGTGGTGAGGAACTGCTTTCTGTCTTTTTTATAATTCGATTAGAATGAAACCGAAATTACAATATACCTACAAAGAATGGAGAGACACCAAAGGCTTACACAGGGATGTATTAGCCTTTGTTTCAGAATTAGAATTTATACGGGATGAACTCCGTTTTTTAAAAGACCTGGTTGTTGAAAATATTTTAGGCGCCTATTATGGGAAACCCTTTGAAGTAGCCGAACAAATTGGCACAGACCTGAATGCGCTCGATAATCGCACCGAAAGCTTATTGACAGAATTCAAAAGGCACGCTGCAAATCTGCAAGTACTAACAGATGATAATGATGTGCCCAATGAATTATTCGATTATAAAACGAAACATTATCAGCTGATGGATAGTACCAATAGGCTGCAGAACGATATCAAACAAACCAAACAAACCATCTTTAATATGATGATAGAAATAATGAGAAAAAGAAAGCAGGAAAAGTCATTATGATTCTTATTTATAGTGATATCTAAACGCATCTATGAAGGACTTTGCAGTGAATCTGAGATTGAGACTGCCGGAACCCATTCAAGCCATTTTCAATAATTATATAAACAATAGATTATGAATACAGTCATTGCAAGAATCAGCCTTTTAATTAGCATGTTACTGTTAAGCAGTTGCGGATCTGCCAAACTGGTACAGGAGTATAAAAATCCGGATACGGAGTATTTCCAGGCAACCAAGGTGTTGGTGGTTGGTATTTCGGCCGATAATGAAATAAGGAGAACTTTTGAGAAACGAATGGCAGAAGCGTTGGAGGATAAAGGAGTGATAGCCGTTAAAAGCATCGATTTTTTTGAAAACTCATTTACAGATAACAGTAAGTCGCAGGCTCAGCTCGATAATATAGAGCAGCGGCTTCTGGAGGCAGGCTTCGATACCGTCTTATTTACAAAAGTCACGGGAAGTGAAAGCAGATTTACTGCAGTAGACAGCTACCGCAACTTTACTAAATACTCCCAGAGTTACAGGGATTATTTTAATGAGAACTTACACTTATATTTTAAAGAACAACAGGAACGTTATCAGGTTTATAAAACCGAAACTTCACTGTATTGCATATGTCCCGGTAAGGAACGTGAATTACTGTGGCGAGGTGAAATTGAAGTAATCGATGCCGATAAAGTAAACCGCAATATAAGCGCCTATATAAAGATTCTTATGGACTCACTTCACGGCAATAATCTCTTAGTATTATAATCCTAATGAAGATCCTTGTATACAGTGCCAAGCCGTTTGAGGTGCCTCTTTTAGAAGCCATGAACAATGGGAGGCACATCATCAATTACACCGAAGAACGGCTTACGTCGGTTACCGCAATGAAGGCTATTAATTATGAAGGAGTTTCAATTTTCTCTGCAGACGATGCCTCAAGTCTTATCCTTGAAAAACTTGGTGATTTTGGAGTAAAATTTATTACACTCCGGTCTGCCGGTTACGACAATATAAGTTTGAAAACTGCCGCCAGGAGAGGGATTCGGGTAGCTAATTCACCCGATTATTCACCTTATGCTATAGCGGAGCACGCATTAGCCTTGCTTTTAACTTACAACAGAAAGATAAATTTAGCCCAGAATCAAACTCGTGCCAATAACTTCCTATTGGATGATTTAATCGGATTCGATTTAAACAATAAGACTGCAGGTGTCATGGGAACAGGGAAAATAGGCAGTATAATCGTTAAAATATTGCACGGATTTGGTTGTAATATCCTCGCGAACGACCTTCACGCTAATGAGCAACTAATTTCGGACTACAAAGTAAAATACCTAACTAAAGAATTGATGGCAAAGGAAGCCGAGATCATTTTCATCTGTCTTCCCTTAACGCAACACACGCACCATTTATTCGATGAAGAATATATCAAGCAGCTTAAGAAAAAACCAATCCTTGTAAATGTGGCTCGAGGAGCTATCGTAAAAACGGAAGCTGTCCTCAATGCTTTAGATTCCAAAAGAATTGCGGGCTATGCCACCGACGTTTACGAGCATGAACACGGTGTGTTCTTTTATGACCGGCCTCAAAACACTCCTGATGACTCAATATTGCAACAGCTCCTGCAGCATCCAAAAGTACTGCTAACTCCACATCAGGCATTTGCCACGAAAGAGGCTCTAAAGAATATCGCTTCAACTACCATAGAAAATTTTAATGCCTGGGACAACGGAGTACCCTCGAAGAACGAACTTTTCTAATTAATTCGAGCAAGGAAGAGTAGGGGGATTGAGGTACGATATAGTGCGGAAGAATTTGCTGACCCGAAAAGCAGTCGGTCAAGTAAGGGTTCTTTTTCAACGAATAAGGCGTGTATATCTACTTTTAGAAATTGTGCTGCGGTGTTCACTGCCAAATGTCCCGGAATTGAATTTACTAAGTAGTAAGAGTACTTGGTCTGTGGGAATAGCTTCCGTAGAATTTTATTGTCCTTTTTTTGAGGGATACCCTTGGCCGTTTCATCGATCTCCAGTACGTTTAATTCGCATTGATGCATACGCAGCAACTCGGTAAAAACACGAACCGCATGTAAGGAAAAATTCTTAGGGTCCTGAAATGAGAACATCGCGCTCTTAATAGGGGTGAAGGTATAGTGTTCGGGAATAGTTAGCGTGGGGCATGAAATATTGCGAATAACACGCAGCGTATTACTTCCAAAGAGCACTTCATTTGCGCCGGTTGCGCCGTTGGTTCCCATGATAATAAGATCTATTGCATGAAATTTTATTGCCTGATCTACAGCCGAAATAAAATCGTCGTAATCAAATAATCCATGAAAAGTATAGGCTTGCGTTTTGTGCTGCTTACTCAATTTTTTGACTAATTCATTAATAAGTTTTTTGTTATCGCTGGCAATGCTGTCGTAAATTGAATCTGTTTTTGAACCCGCTACCAGATCATCGCTTATGTATTCCGAAATTTTCTGAACATTGAGTATATAAAAGTTGCATTCCCAGTTTCGGAAAAAATTCATGGCATAATCTATGGCGTTTAATGAATTCTTCGAAAAGTCTGTAGGTAGGAGTACGTTTTTCATGCTTAAGGATTATAAGGCAAGATACTTAGGCTGTGGAATGGAAACCATGACAAATATCAAGTTTAGTTAACTGGATTAATCACTGTGGCATTACTTCGTACGCTCATGCTAACGATTTATTTGTCGGTTAAAAAGGTCGATTTTTCGAGCTTAAATTCTAAGATCCATAAAACCTAATCCATGATACCAATAAATCGGAAATCACTTAGCTGTTGACACTTCGCTTTATGAATTTTCCTTATAATTTCTTATATTATATAGTAGGGTATTTTACTACTGAATTGTTATACGAAAAAAGAAAGTCCATGTTACCAAAATTACTTATCAGCATTATTGTATGTTCAATCTCTCTTCAAACATTCGCCCAGGATCCTAACTGGTCCTACATTCGAAGGGAAAATACCGGAATAGGAGGAGCGCTACACTATGTGGTGCAGGGAGATGCCTTCGACAATATCTGGACCGGGGGTTACGAATCTTCCAATGAAGGCAGCCTGGTTCGTATCGCCACTTCAAGCACCGTGTACACCAATTGGTCTACCTATTCAGACGAATATTTACCCAATGGACTCATCTATGATATCGCCTTCGACAGTACCGGTATCATCTGGGTGGGTTCGGAAGCGGGGATTACCACTTCCGGAGACGGCTTGATTTGGACACATTATGACGCTACCAACACCCCTTTCCTCAGTACCAACGTGGAAGGTATTGCCATTGGAGCCGGGGATACGGTTTGGACCGTACATACCGATAGTGACCCCGCTTTGGGAGGGGTGGGCTATTTCGATGGTACTACATGGAGCTTTTTTACTTCTTCTAATTCCGATCTTCCGGCAGGCCTGGAGTTAAGGGATATAATTGTTGACAATAACGGAACGAAGTGGATAGCTTCCGACAACGGACTGATCTCCTTCGACGGAACTACCTGGGAACATTATACCACTGCCAACAGCGGCCTTTCTGCCAATAGCGTATGGGAAGTGGCCCTGGACGATCAGAACCGGGTCTGGGCCCTGGTAGGCAATGCCGTGGATATCTTCGATGGTACAGCATGGACTCAGATCAACGAAGGCGACTGGCCCATCTCCAATGTACAGGCACGTTCCATGGACGTTTTTGGAGATCAGGTTATCATTTCCGAAGGTGCCGGTTCCAGGGTGTTATTGTACGACGGTACCACCTGGACCTCCGAATACATGAGCCTGACTATATTCGATTCCTATATAGACAATAGTGGTACCTACTGGATTTCGGGCTATGGAGTAGTGGCCAGGAACGACGGCACAGGCTGGCTGCGCTATACCCGGTATAACACCGGCTTGCCGGATAATTTCAACGAGGACATTTTTATAGACAGTCAGGGACGCCGCTGGTTTGCCAATGGCAGCGGTGGGATACAGGTTTTCGACTGCCCCAATTGGGAAGTGTACGGCCCTGAGAACGAAGGCTTGTTTCCCAATCCACAGACGCTTTATTCCACAACCATAGGAACATCCATTACCGAGGATGCCGACGGGGATATCTGGTTCTCCTATTCGGGGACATCGGGGTATATTATCCATATTCCCGGGGGTAATTATATGGATTATGCGGCCTGGACCACTTTTGATAATACCAATTCAACCCCCTACCTGCAATTTATTGAAGAGCTGAACGCCACCGACGACGGCAAGTTATTCGCCCTTAACGATAACAATGCCATAATGTACGACAAGGTAGCCGATACCTGGACTGTATGGAATATGTCTAACGGCCTTACCGCTCCTCCCTTAAGTCTGGGTTCCCGGGGTGATGCCATGTATGTAGGACATTATCAGGGAATTGATGTCTATGAGAACGGCAGTTGGACCAATATCGATCTCGGTCCACAGGGGATAGACCATGTGTATCATATTGCCTTCGATGCAAACGATGATATGTGGTTGGGTACGACCAGCGGATTGTGGAAATTCGATGGCAGCATCTGGACCAACTGGGATGAGAGCAACAGTAATATTGCAGCAAACAATGTAACGGCCATAGATTTCGATGCCGCCAACAACGTTTACCTAAGTGCGCATAACACTCAGATTTTTCCCTACTATGGGGGGTTCTCATACTTTGATGGGACGGGCAACACCTTTACCACTTTTTTGGATGGCAGCTCTCCGCTTGCCCACAAGCAGGTAGAAGATATTGCGGTGGATTCCTTCGGAAATGTATGGACACTCACCCAGAGCGAGGCCTTTACCATCTATAACCCTAACGGGGTTCAGGGCTTTGAATGCATCGACCGAACGCTGGACAGACTGCTTGGTGTGAACCAATTCGTTCTAAGTTCTCACATGGAAGGGTATAATTATCCCAATCCGTTTTCTGAAACTACTGAGGTGGTAATTAATTCCACTGACGCAAGTCCGATTACCGTCGAAGTCTTCGATATACTGGGAAGAAGCGTACAAGCCTTTGAGTTGGACCAGGTGTTAATAGGGGAGAATAGTTTTTCCTTAGACCTGTCACAGCAGGCAGCCGGGATCTATTTTTGCAAACTGGCTTCTAAGAGCGCGGAGAAGACGATCAAACTATTAAAGGCGGATTAAGTAAATTGAGTTTTACCGGTATAAAAGATAGTTGTTGAGTGCCGTTATTAAAAAAATTATTGCGGTGTGATTGTGGAATGAAGATGTGCTATTTTCCAGCCATCTTCTCCTTTAACCCAAATTTTTGTGACAATTTCTTTTTTATACAGTTTTCCGTCTTTTGAAAACTCCATAATTCGAACTACATAGGCCGAATTATTAGAAATAGGCAAGAATTCGCTTGTTACCTTTGAAGGCGCCTCAAACGGACGCTGAATGCGTTTACAAAAACCTATGATCATCTCCTTTGGAGCCTTCATACCGTCCAGATAAAATGTGGCATTATCGTCGATTAAGTCACCCATAGTTTGGCAATCCCCTGTTTTAAAGGCATCGATTTCTATGTCTGTCAACTCCATGATCTTGGATTTAACACTCGTCAATTCATTGGTTTGAGCGTTTACTATTAGCATTGAACTAAGAAATAGTGCTAAAAGGAGCGCTGTGTTGGCTGGTCTTTTCATGTTGGTATTTTTATGTTACACAACTATGGTGTCTATATCAATGTAACTTAGGGAATTGTTACCGGGTTTCAGTTAAAGATACGATTTTTGGAATGGAATGCCTTTCGATGGCTTGGAATAGATCACTCGGCATTAGTTGCCGGGATAGGTGGTTTTTCTATCTATTAATATGTACCCGGCTATTCCAATACTTACGAGAATCATTACTATTGTTCCAAATGTTATTCCCCAGAATGGATTGTCGGAAATCCTTTCGTTAAATAGAACAATAAATAAAGCAGCTATTTTAGTTGGTACAAACGCTATACTCATTAAAATAGCAAGGTATTTTGGGTTTGAATATTGAGTCAAAATTGAATGAATGATTGGTGCAATATGTATTTCAGAAAGTGCCAGGATCAACATTGATGTTATAAAATAAAATGTATGCTTTTCATCAGGCATTTCTGGAATGAAAAGTATAATTCCGAATGCGATGGCCCCAAGAATGAATCCAATAAGTAATTTGAACAACTGAGAATTATAAAAGTAAGTCCAAACAACAATCGCAATAACACTAAGTGGTAACGTTAACGTCGAATTTAAAGATTGCCAAATGCTTCTCGGAATATCTATTGTTATTAATTCCGCGAATTTAATGTGTAAATCAAGAATCCGAATACTGGATATTTCATACGCTACCCAAAAGAGCCCCACAATAATAAAGGCCATGATTATTATGAATGTGCGGTTTTTGGTTGATATTTTGCCTTTTAGCTGAAATTCTTTTTCTTTTGTTTTCAGAATTGGAACTAACGAAAGCAAAGTCAGTACACCACAAATTACGAAGCCGATATCGTATCCAAATTCTTCTCCTGAAGATCCAATGAATAAAATCCCAATAAACGAACCTGTATTAATTACCAGATAAAAAAGCGTAAATCCGGCATCGAGTAATTTGGTTTTATTTAAATACGATTTTCCATAATTAGCAATGAGATTTGGCGTAAACAAACCGTTTCCAAGCACAACAAGGAATAAACCGGCATAAAGTCCGAAGTTCGAAGCGAGGCATAAAACAAATGCTCCGAGCGCTTGCAAAATTCCTCCAATGATTATTGATTTCCTATTCCCGATTACTAAGTCTCCAAGTAAAGCGCCTAATAGTTGTGAAAACACTATTGAACCGGTAAACCAACCGAAAATGACCAATGCTTCAGAGCTGTCCATTTGCAGAATTTCTCCTGTCATATATAAAATCACCAAAGCACGTAAACCGTAATAGGATGCTCTTTCAAGCATTTTGGATAAACAGTAATAAAAAGTCTCAATTGAGTGGTTTTGATTATTAATTTTTTCCATTCTGTTTATTGTAGGGTTGAATTACCTGCAAGGTGTTCTCACCCAGCTCCAGGGATTAAGTCTGCGTGTTTATACAAAACCGCGAGCAACTTGTTTGTTGGATTAAATTTATTGTTTATTTGAATGCAAATCGTCAAGTCTATTGAAAACGAGCTATGGACGCTATGCGATGTTAGTTTGGGTTATTTTTATACTCTTTTCCATTCAAAATTACTTTGTATATGTCGGTAGTGTTATAGATGTTTTCCAATGGATTCGTATTTAGAATGATAATATTAGCTATTTTATTTATTTGGATAGTTCCATAGTCCTTAGTTAAATTTAAAAATTCCGCAGGGTTGACAGTAGCAGTTCTCAGCACATCGTATTCATCAAGGCCACAGGATTTTAAAAGCTGAAGTTCTTGGTGTAAAGACTGACCGGGGATTAAGTTCCAATAGGCGGGTGAATCTGTTCCTGCTAACAGTTTTACGTTTTGTTCATTTAGTTTTTTTACGAGAAGCTTTTGGAACAAAAAACCCTTTTCTAGTCGAAAACGTTTACCATCAGTAGCAAATTTGGCAGGAATTTGGTTTTTCGGCGGCAACCAGCTCCAATAGTCGGCGATCTCATTGATTGGTACGTTAAAACTTGTTGAGAAATCTGCATCTTGGGATTGTTCAAAAATAGATTTGAAAGCAACAAGAGTAGGACTCATCCATTTCTTGTGATTTTTTAATGTCTTGGCAATAGTATCTATAATTTCATAATTTGGTTCTGAAGTATCATCAACTCCCATTAGATAATTTATTGGTTCACTGTACAATATTTCTTCAGCGTGACAAATAAGCTCTTGATTGGATTCCATTAAATCATAAAAGCCTATTTTGCGAGGAATATGACCAACCAACCGCAAATTGTAGTCCTTCGCTTTTTTGTTGTAAACTTCAAAAGCGTTTTTTGAAAGGTGTGTGTATATTTTTATGAACTCGTAACCTTGCTCTTGGTGCTCCTTTAATCTCTTTAAGACTTCGTTTTCTGTTAAATTATCCTCCCTTTGATTTCGTCCCGTACTAATTATTTTAGGTCCAACAATTCTTCCGCTATCTATTTGCTTTCTGTAGTTCATTAATTCCTCAGACCCGTGAAATGAAAAAACATTGGTGACTCCATAATTTAAGAGCAACGAGTCCAATAGCCTATACTGTTCAGTATTTCTACCATAATGAAAATGGCTGTCAAAAAACCCGGGTAGAATATATTTATCCTGGCAGTCGATAATGATGCTTTTATTGTTCAAAAACTTTTTATCTACTTCATCACTAATGACAATTATCTTTTCATTTTGAATTATTACATTCTTTTTTAGAAGAACTGTATCTTTATTCATTGGAATAATATTGCAATTCCTTAAAATTGTATACTTCTGAATATTATTTTCACAAGAATTCAGAAGTAATACTGTTAATATTACAAGAGTGAGCCTCATCTAGTTTGTCGATTGTTGCCTTTGATGATTATATGAATTTTGTTCTTTCTGGTATTTTCGTATCAAATTTTTCCAGCGAATAGCATTCTCGCGAGAAGGCACGATATTTCCATTAGGATACAATTGGTTGATTTCGATTGAATCATTTGCCATTGCCCACTTGACGATTGGTTTTAAGTATTCTGCAGTAATCGTATTTTCTTCAGGAATCCAATAGATTAAAATTTCGTTTATCTTGTCATTTACATCAAACCAATATGTCCTAAGGGTTTTTGTCGGCGGTTTGCCGATTAGGCTGTAAAAGTCATTTTTCTCATAAAAGTAACCTTTAACCGCATTCTCCGATTCGTCGAACCAAATAGTGTCGTAAAAAGAATTAGATTTCATTTCTCTGTCCCATTCTTTCCATTTACCTGTTGCTTTTTTGCCTTTTACTTGTAAAATGGGTTTACCGTCTTTATTGTCAAACCATAATTTAACTGTATCGTTGGTGAAGTTCCATTTGTCATTTGAATCATTTTTTTGTGCTGAATAATACTTGGAAAACAGAGCCATTTTGTAATTTGATTTATGGTTTTCTTTACAGGAAATCATAAAAACTGCTAGTATGTAAATATATATTTTCATCTATAAATATTTGTACTGTTCATAATGCAAACTAACGAGTACGCACAGGGCTCATGGCGATTGGCGTCTTTGTTACGAAACTAATATACTATTTTAGAAGCCAATTAGTCGAAAGTTCAGACTGGGATAATTTACATAAAGTAAAATGAAAATATGCCCCTAATTATGCCTCCAAAAACAAAAAGCCCGCAAACAGTGTGTTTACGAGCTATTGTGTGAAAGGATAAGGGTTTAATTTCATTGATCCCATTACGGGAACCCAAGACAAGCACGGCAACCTCAAACCGTCAAAAAACAAGGGGTGAGGGATATAGGAGAATCGGGCGTTAGTTAATCCAGAATGTTTAAGGATTCAATCAAATTGTAATTGCGATATTCGGCTAAGTTCGGATCATAGAATTCAGCGATAGAATACCGAATTTTGACTTTTTTACCACGATAACTCTCATATTCATTTTGTAGATCGTTGTCACTATCTATAAATTTTAACCAGTAGAATTTTACAGTCTTGCCATCATTGCCTAATACTGAAAAAATAACAAAATCACTTTTGGTTATTGATTTAATAGTTCCTTCCATATATTGAAATGAGCTTCCCTGATCATTTAAATTGTCCTCATTAAGCATGGCGACACGCTTAATCTGTTCCGGGCAGGCAGTGAACATTTCTATCCCAACCATTTTCCCAAGTTCTTCTCCCTCATTCTGTAAGTTTTCAATATCAATATTATAGTCTCGCAATAATTCTACCTTGTATTTTGTTGCTTCGCTAAGAACACAAAGACCAATACTGATGTCGGTTAAATCTTCATCTTTATCTATTTCAGATAGACATTCACATGCTTTTTCCACAATATTATTCATATAAGTTTCTTGTGAATAAATGACAAAGGATTGAAGGAAAATGATGAAAATTATTAGTGTTTTGTTTTTCATGGTTTTATGAATTCGAGTTATTTTAATTAATACAACTGCTAATAACCACCATAAACATAATACAATCTGTCTAAAGCCGGTTGCTAAAAAGTCATAGGGGAGTGCGAAGTAAATATATAAATAATTTGAGATAAGAGATTAATTTCATTGATCCCATTAGGGGAATCCTTGGCAAGCATAGAAACCACTATAAGCTTCGCTTGTTTGGTTTTTTAGATGAAACTACTGGGGTTTAAGGAGGGGATTAATTTCATTGATCCCATTACGGGAGTCCTTGGCAAGCATAGAAACCTCTACAAGCTTCGCTTGTATGGTTTTGCATTTTCATACACTCTTTAAAGCAAGCTTTATTCGCTTCTGAAAATGCAAAACCACGCCCCTTGGGCGTGGTTTCTTTTTGCGGAGGAAGAGGGATTCGAACCCCCGGAGGTGTGACCCTCAACAGTTTTCAAGACTGCCGCATTCGACCACTCTGCCATTCCTCCAAATGTAGATGAAGCTTTTTACGTCCCCACCCAGACTTGTAATATATTTCTTTTTTTCTTGCCGTAAGCCTGTCTGCCACTTCTTCTGTGAAAAACAGTTGCCAGGGCATATATCTTCTTGTGTATT
>JASBSY010000016.1 GCA_030148705.1 Pukyongia sp. | reverse complement strand
TTCTTTTCTAGGCAATGCAAAAAAGAAGGAGTAAATAGAAGGTCAGAAGCTGTCACTTCGAGCCTGTCCGCCTCACGTAGTACGTGATAAATCTGGCGGATGTTCCTGCGGAGCAGGAAAGTATCGAGAAGTGGTTATGGGTGAGGAGGGAAGTCTAAAGCCGGAAGCCGGAAGTCAAAAGTTGGTGAAGGGTGATTGAGTGTCGCACGACGTGAGGTGTAGCGAAATCACCGGGAAGGAAGGGAGATATTTGTGCTGTGATGGCTCACCACTCACTGTGTACACAACTCCCTGAGTTTGTCCCAGATAAGTTGCGATTCCCAGCCGCGGTACAGCAGGTAGTCTGCGAATTTCTTTTTTTTCTTTTGCAGGTTTTCTTCGGAATGGAGTTGCGACCAGCGTTTTTCCGCCAGTTCGTGAAAGCTGCTCAGGTATTCCGTTTCCGATATTTCTTTCATGGCGATGCGGATGTTGAAGGTGGAAATTTCCCGCCGCTTCAGCTCGCGTATTATCCGCTGCCTGCCCCATTTCTTTATCCGGAATTTACCCCTTACAAAGGCCCGGGCAAAACGGGTTTCATTGAGGTAATCTTGAGTGATAAGATGATGAATGATAAGATCGATGGCCTCCGGGATCATGCGCATCTCGGTTAATTTTTGCTTCAGCTGTTGGTGGCAGCGCTCCTGATATGCACAGTAGCGCTCCATACGAGCTTTGGCTTCGTCGACTGTATATGTTCTGTGGGTTCCCACGCTGTGAAAATACTATATTTTACATTCTTTTTAAAAGAGATCTGCGTTAGGGGTAGCAGCGGCATCCCCTGTAGTGAAGCATTCTACTACAGGGATATAGCGGATGACCCGACCACGCCCACGGCGTGGGAACGCCCAAATTAATCGTATAAAAAAACCCTTCGCAGCCGGGGCCACAAAGGGTTGTTTGTTGTAGTCTGCAGGTTGAAGTACAGGCTATTTAATCATGTTACCGTCTTTATCAATAAAATGATATTCCAGGTATGTGTAAGCATCTCTTGGTTGAATATTCACCCATTTTTTGTGCTTCATAAACCATTTGGTTCGCACAGATGGAAATCCTTTCGAAAGAAAGGCGGCTATAAAAGGATGCGTATTCAGCGTTAACTTTTTATAGTCTTTTTTGAAGAGTCTTTCGAGCTCTTCGGTAATTCTTTGTACTACCAGGATGGGAGCCTCAATTTCACCGTTGTCACCAATATTGGGGTTTTCTTCGGCGGTTTTAATATTCATTTCGGGTCTCACACGCTGGCGGGTTATTTGAATTAACCCAAATTTACTCGGGGGTAGGATCTTGTGCTTGGCTCTGTCGTCTTTCATCTCCTCGCGAAGGTGATTGTAGAGCTTTTTACGATTGTTAGCATTTCCCATATCTATGAAATCTACTACAATAATTCCTCCCATATCCCGTAATCGCAATTGTCGAGCAACTTCTGAAGCCGCGATCATATTCACTTCTAGCGCTGTGTCTTCCTGGTTTTTCGATTTGTTTGAACGGTTTCCGCTATTCACGTCTATAACGTGCATGGCTTCGGTGTGTTCAATTACCAGGTAGGCGCCTTTGCTGCTGGATACTGTTTTCCCGAAGGACGTCTTTATTTGTCGTTCGATCCCGAATTTTTCAAACATTGGGACCTTGGAATCATAAAGCTTAACAATATTTTCCTGTTTTGGTGCAATTTCTTGCACATAATCTTTAATCTGTAAGTATAGAGTTTCGTCGTCGATATGAATTGCCGAGAATTGGTCGTTAAATAAATCTCGCAATATCGATGCGCCTCTGTCTAACTCACTTAGCACCTTGCTCGGGTGGTGCGCCCCGCGTAGCTTTTTACACATCGCTGTCCAGCGATCCGAGAGATTCTGTAAATCTCTATCCAGTTCTGCTACTTTTTTGCCTTCTGCCACAGTGCGAATAATCACTCCGAATCCTTTGGGCCTGATACTTTTTATGAGTCGAATTAGTCGGTCCTTTTCTTCCTTCGATTCTATTTTTTGAGAAACAGAAACTCGGTCGGAAAAAGGAACCAGCACTATGTATCGGCCAGCTATGGATAGCTCCGAACTAATTCGCGGTCCTTTTGTGGAAATGGGTTCTTTTACGATCTGTACCAGAATAGATTGATTGGATTTGAGGGCTTGGTTTATGCCTCCATTCTTATCAATCTCTTTTTCAAATGGGAAATCTTTTAAAGAAAAATCTTTAAGTTTACCTGTGCTTACACGTTTTACGAATTGCAACAAAGAAAGCACTTTGGGTCCCAGGTCATGATAATGCAAAAATGCATCTTTTTCATAACCTACATTTACGAATGCGGCGTTCAGGCCGGGTACCGTTTTACGAATCTTGGCAAGAAAAATATCGCCAACCGTAAACTTGGTGTCGTCTTCTTCCTTGTGTAATTCGATTAGTTTTCCATCTTTTAAAAGGGCAAAATCAACATCTTGTGAACTGGATCTGATAAATAATTCGTAGCTCACTATAATTAATTTTTATCCCGCCTCATTGTCATGAGGACAGCGGGATGGATTAAACAATAATTTTTTCACAGGTTTTTATACCCGCAGAAACCGAGGGCCTTTTTGGCGGTTCGGTCTCGTTTTCAAAGAACATTTTACAAATACTTTAAACTAAAAAAGTAGTGCGAAACTACTTTTTCTTGTGGCGGTTCGCGCGTCTGCGTTTTTTACGCTTATGCGTCGCAACCTTATGTCTTTTTCTTTTTTTACCACTAGGCATATTAACTTTTTTAAAAGTCCCGCCGGGGAGCGGGACCGGTTATTATCTTGTTACTTGACTTCGACATTCGTTTTCACGCCTTCAACAAAAACTTTTGCCGGCTTGAATGCGGGGATATTATGAGCGGGGATCTTGATGGTAGTGTTCTTTGAAATGTTTCTTCCGGTTTTTTCGGCTCTTTTCTTAATGATGAAACTGCCAAATCCTCTTAAATAAACATTATCACCACTTTCTAATGAACTTTTTACTTCGTCCATAAAGGTCTCTACTGTAGCCTGAACATCTCCTTTTTCCATTCCTAATTTCTCTGAAATTTTAGCTACGATATCTGCTTTCGTCATTCTCTTTTATTTTTAATTATACTAAGTTTGGGTTCTTGAAAATTCAAGACGGCAAATATAAGGATTTTATAATCAAAGTATCAAACGGTAACCTATTAAATATAAACACATAAGCAGTAATTTAACTAAATGTTCGATAAACGTGAAATATTTCATAACATATTAAGAACGTGGTATTTAAAACACAAAAGGGATCTCCCCTGGCGTGAGCAGGTGTCGCCCTACTATATATGGCTTTCTGAAATAATCCTGCAACAAACACGTGTGGATCAGGGACTTCCGTATTATTTTAAATTTATAAGTAAATATCCTACTATTTTCGATCTCGCTGATGCCTCGGAAGAAGAAGTGCTGAAACTCTGGCAGGGACTTGGTTATTACTCCCGCGCCAGAAACCTTCATGCAACTGCGCGAATCATCGCAAGCGAACGAAACGGTCAATTTCCAGAAACCTATGCTGAATTAAAAAAACTTAAAGGCATAGGCGACTATACGGCAAGCGCCATAGCATCCATATGTTTTAACGAACCAACTGCCGTGGTCGACGGGAATGTTTACCGTGTACTCTCGCGTATCTTCGGAATTTCCACACTTGTTAACAGTACTGCAGGTGCCAAAGAATTCAAAGCCCTGGCTCAGCATCTTATAGATAGCGATGACCCGGGGACTTTCAACCAGGCCATAATGGAGTTCGGGGCGCGCCACTGCCTGCCCCAGAACCCGGACTGCCCGAACTGTGTCTTCGCAACAAACTGCGAAGCGCTGCGGACAGGGGCGGTTGGGAAGCTGCCGGTTAAACTGTCGAAGAAACCCGTTAGGAAGCGATTTTTCAATTATATAGTAATGCTTTCCGAAGCGCACAATTCAACCTGGCTCAGGCAACGGAATGGCAAAGGCATCTGGCAACATCTCTATGAATTTCCTTTGGTAGAAACCGATAAGGAAGTAAGCGCGGCCGAATTATTGGAACATGAGGGATATAAGTCGCTTTGCAAGAAGCTAAGCGTGGAAGGGCTCACTTTATACAACGAGGAAGCGATCGTGCACAAGTTGAGTCATCAGCATATCAACACCCGTTTCTGGATTGCGAGAACAAGCGATACGGATGAAAAGGCAGTTCGCTATTCGGAAATAACCAATTATCCGGTTCCCGTGTTGATCGAGAACTTTATTTCAGAATTTCCGGTATTTAAAAACTGAAAAAATCCCTATCTTTAAATTATAATATACCTTTGTAAAATAAACAACTATTATGAGTGGAACATTGAATAAAGTGATGCTGATAGGCCATACCGGTGATGAGGTAAAAATGCACTGGTTTGAAGGTGGGGGCTGTATTGGAAGGTTTCCGCTGGCTACCAATGAAACGTATACCAATCGCACAACCGGCGAGAAAGTGACGAATACAGAGTGGCACAATGTGGTAATGAGAAATAAAGCCGCCGAAATCTGTGAAAAGTATCTTAATAAAGGCGACAAAATATATGTTGAAGGCAGGTTAAAAACCCGCAAATGGCAAGATGACCAGGGGAAGGACAGGTATAGTACCGAAGTGCACTGCACCGAATTCACTTTCCTCACCCCTAAATCGGACAGCGGGGGTATGCAGCATAACAGCGGTTCGAATGAGCATTCTCAACCAAGCTCATCAGCCGATAACCGGGAACACCAGGTAGAAGAACCAATAGGCGAAGACGATGACGATCTTCCGTTTTAGTGTTGAATTAAACCCAGGATATTGGATATAGAACCTCCCAGTTTGTTATTTATCGCGATAATGTCTGCCTCACATATAGTGGGAATCGTTTTTTTATTGTTATTGCTTCTCGGCTCGGCTATGATCTCGGGGGCAGAAGTTGCCTTGTTCTCCTTATCCGTTTCAGATTTTGAAGGAAATGACGAAAAGACTGTTTCAAGGAAAATGGCCATTATTCAGCGACTGCTGGACAGGCCCAAAAAGCTGCTGGCTACCATTCTAATTTCGAACAATACTATAAACATCGCCATAGTACTGCTGTTCGAATCCCTCAGCACTATTTGGTTCGGGGATTGGAACTATTCACTCAACCTGTATTTCTTCGCGGTGGATGCGGTTTTTCTGCTGAAGATAGGGTTGGCCACCTTTCTCATTCTCTTGTTCGGCGAGATTCTTCCGAAGGTCTATGCCAGCAGGAACAATACTCAATTCGCGGCTATGATGGCCTACCCCTTGAGTGTACTGGACAAATTGCTGTCGCCTCTCAGCCTGCCTATGCGCTCGGTAACCATCTATCTGGAGAATCGTTTCGGAAAACAAAAATCGGGTTTTAGTGTAGACCAGCTATCACAGGCCCTGGAGTTAACCAACGAAAGCGACACAACACAGGAGGAACAGAAAATATTACAAGGGATAGTAACCTTTGGCAATATGGATACCAAACAGGTGATGAAACCGAGGATGGAGATCTTTGCCCTGAATGAAGCTTTCAGCTATCAGGAGATCATGCCCGAGATCATCGACAACGGATTCTCGCGAATTCCCGTTTATAAGGATAGTATAGACAATATTACCGGGATACTGTATGTGAAAGACCTAATGCCCTATATTGACCGAAAAACCTTCGATTGGCAAAAGTTGAAACGGGAAGCATACTTCGTTCCTGAAAATAAGAAACTGGATGATCTGCTAAACGATTTTAAGGATATGAAGATGCACTTGGCAATCGTAGTCGACGAATACGGCGGTACCAGCGGCCTTATTTCACTGGAAGATATAATCGAGGAGATCGTAGGTGAGATAAGCGATGAGTTCGACGACGAGGATCTGGTCTTCTCCAAATTGGACAACAATACCTTTGTGTTTGAGGGCAAGACTCCTCTAAAGGACTTTTTTAAGGTCATCCAGATTGACGACACCACCATCTTCGACGAAGCCAGGGGTGAAGCTGAAACACTTGCAGGGTTCTTGCTGGAAATTTCCAAGGGCTTCCCTAAAAAGGACGAGATACTATCCTTCCACCATTATGCGTTTACCATAGAAGCCTTCGACAACAAGCGAATCAAGCAAATCAAGTTGTCCATAAATCATTGAAATGCCTAAAATTATAAGCTTATTAATCCTACTAAGTATTTTCGCATGCCAGGACGAGCAGGTGGTTAAACCGGCGGCGCAATTCCGACTGGAATACCCGGCCCCGGAATATGTAGACGTAGATCCCGACTGTCCTTATTCCTTACAAAAGAACGAGATCGCTTCGGTAAAAATGAGAGACAATTGCTGGATGAATCTAAGTTACCCTTCAATGAATGCCACCATTTATTTAACTTACCAATCTGTTCACAACAACAACCTCGATTCGTTACTCTACGATGCACAGAAGCTCACGTACGACCATACGATCAAGGCAGAGACCATACTCGAACAGCCGCGGGTGGACTCGGTGAACAAGGTGTACGGCATGTTCTATATGATCAATGGAAACGCTGCCACTCAATCGCAATTCTATGTTACCGACAGTATAAATCACTTTATCACAGGGTCGGTATATTTTGAGGCAAAGCCGAATTTCGATTCGCTTTATCCTGCCGTAGTCTACCTTAGGAATGATGTGAGGCGCATTATGGAGAGTATTCAGTGGAAGAACCGGGAGCAATAGTCTTGTTTTCGCATGCTGTTTTACTTATTTCTGAATATTTAAAATCTATCGCCCTGAGGTTTGCGGCTTCTTATTATTTCCGACTTTTGCCTTGAGCAAAACAGCTATGCAAAACGACCGAATTAAGTGGTTATACCTTCTCATACTTTCTCTTATCTGGGGAAGTTCTTTTATCCTTATAAAGAAGGGATTGGTAGGGCTTACGGCCTATCAGGTGGGAGCCCTGCGAATTGTACTCACTTCCATCTTTCTGTTCAGTGTTGGTTTTAAAACATTGAAAACCGTAAACAGGACCGAATGGAAATGGATTGCCATTTCGGGCTTTATCGGGTCCTTCTTTCCACCTTTTTTCTTTGCCATGGCGCAGAATCACATCGACAGCGCCGTAGCTTCCATCCTGAATTCGCTCACACCTTTAAGTACTGTAGTTGTGGGGGTGATATTTTTGGGGATGAAGAATACCAGGCTTCAGATACTGGGAGTTTTTGTAGGGCTTATCGGAACTGTTATGCTTCTGATGGCCGGTGCCGACCTCAATCCCAACCAGGATTACTGGTTCAGCATACTTATTATTATTTCAACCATCGGCTACGCTTTCAACGTGAATATCATTAAAAAATACCTCAGCAAGACCAACGTGCTGGCAATTACTACAGGTAACTTTCTCTGGATTGTTTTTCCGGCACTTGTATTGTTGATCTGGACGGGATTTTTCGAAACAATTTCAGAGTCGCGGGAAATGCAAATTGCTTCCCTGTACATATTAATCTTGTCGTTGATAGGCACGGCAGTTGCCAAAGTGCTTTTTAACAGGCTGGTGCAGGTTGCAAGTCCTGTATTTGCATCGTCGGTAACCTATACCATGCCGCTTGTCGCTGTGGGCTGGGGCATACTTGATGGCGAATCCTTTGGATTCACTCAGATCGTCGCTGCCGGAGTAATTCTCTGTGGAGTCTATTTGGCCAATAAAAGAGCAAAGCTTAAGGAATAATCTTTAAAATTTATCGAGTTTCCCAAATTTTTTCCGAAATTTAGGGTATACAAAAGCGGCTTTATAATGCAGAAAACATATACTTCTTACGGAATAATCACGGCTATCGGATTAATAGGTTACTTTCTCATCACTAAATTATTGGGTTTACATCAATACCCGGTTTTAAGTGCAGCGAATGGCGTTATAATCGGGGCCGGGATCTTCTTTGCCATCAAGAATTATAAATCCAAGCATCGCAGTTTCGAATACCAGGACGGATTCCAGCTGGGCTTGTTTACCGGCGGTCTGGCCACTATCTTATTCTCCATATTTATGGCGCTGTATATTTTTCAGTTGGATAAACAGTTCGCCGAGGCGGTGCTGGACAGCTGGAATCTCAACTTCAATAAAGGGTCTTTAATCCTTATCATCTCCCTTGTCATTATGGGTTTTGCAACCACCTTTGTACTTACCCTTTCCTTTATGCAGCTGTTAAAGGACTCATGGAACCAAAAACACCAGGAATAGCAGCTGATAATTTCAGTAAACAATTTGTAGTTTAATTAATTAGAATTATATTTGCACCCGCCTTTGCAGACGTAGTTTGTAATGGTATATGAAAGCCGCAGTTGATGAGGGCTTCAAATTCAGAAAAACAAATAATTTAAACAAGACGCTATGTATGCAATTGTAGAGATAGCAGGGCAGCAAATTAAAGTTGCGAAAGACCAGAAAGTCTTTGTTAATCGTTTGTCGACTGAAGAAGGAAAAAAAGTGTCTTTCGACAATGTCCTTCTTATCGGCGATGGTGACAAAGTTACTGTTGGCGCCCCGGCTATAAACGGCGCTCAAGTTGGAGCAAAAGTCGTTCGTCACCTAAAAGGTGATAAGGTAATAGTTTTTAAAAAGAAACGCAGAAAAGGTTATCAGAAGAAAAATGGTCACCGACAGCCACTTTCACAGATCGTTATTGAAAGCATCGTAGCTTCAGGAGCAAAGCCTGCCGCTAAAGCTGAAAAGCCTGCTGCAAAAGCGACTCCTAAGCCGGAAACAAAGACTAAAGCTGAACCTAAGAAAGAAACTAAGGCTAAAGCTGAACCTAAGAAGGAAACAAAGGCTAAGAGTGAACCTAAGAAGGAAGCACCTAAAGCCAAGACGGCTAAGCAGGATCTTTCTTCAAAAACAGTTGCAGAACTTAAAGAAATGGCGAAAGCTAAGGGTATAACAGGCTATTCTTCAATGAAGAAAGCCGAATTAATCAAAGCCCTAAGCTAATAATAACAATATAAACCCTTTCAATTATGGCACATAAAAAAGGAGTAGGTAGTTCGAAGAACGGACGCGAATCGGAATCGAAACGCCTTGGCGTAAAAATATTTGGTGGACAAAACGCAATTGCGGGTAACATCATCGTACGTCAACGCGGAATGGAACATCACCCTGCAGAAAATGTATATGCCGGTAAAGACTATACATTACACGCACAGGTAGACGGAACTGTAAAGTTCACGAAGAAAAAGAACAACAAGTCTTACGTTAGTATTGTTCCTAACGGAGAAGCTTAAGAATCTTTTTTATACTATAAATTAACCCAGCCGTCAGGTTGGGTTTTTTTATTTAAGGCCGTAGAATTCTTCCCTGGAAACCTTTCGGTCCAGTAGGGTCCATTTGGGATCCGCGGGAAAATGTGAATAGATAAAATGCTCAGGGTTGGTGCGATACCAGTACATGCTTATTTTCTCTCCTTCCTTCATGCTCACCGCCCAGTTAATATCCAGCAACTCCCATTTCCCGTTGATCTTTACCGCATTCCAGGAATGGTCCACCTGTTTGTTCTCATAAGCGCCGGGCGTATATTTTTTGCTGAAGCCGTGAATTACTTTAGATTCGATTCCCAGGCGAGAACACAATTCGGTGAAAAGAAAGGCATAGCCACCGCAAAGGGCTTTTTTTCGTTTTAAAACATGTTTTATCACATTTTCCTCGGTGGTGTATATCTCTTTCTGAAGTTTAACACTGTTTTGCAATTCGTGATCGTAGGAAATGGTATTGGCGATCCACAAAAAAAGGGCTTTTACTTTGGCTTCTTCCGAAGCGTGGCCACTTGTAATGCTCCTGGCCAACTGTCCCGTGGTTGTACGTGAAGTATTTGTCTGACTGTATAGCTCATTGGAATGCATGGTTGCACACAACAACAGCAGCAGACATATTCCCTTAAAAGTTTTGACAATCGACATCAGTTTATCAACGGCTCCTCCAACATTATATTTTATAAAATGCAAAAACCCTTCCAAGTTTGAAAGGGTTTTCAGTTGTTGCATTCTATAATTACTCGAGGAAGTCGTTTAAACGTCCCCGCTTCAATTAATATCTGTAATATTCGGGTTTGTAAGGCCCCTCAACATTCACGCCTATATAATCGGCCTGTTCTTTTCTTAGCTCGGTAAGTTCTACCCCGATCTTCTCCAGGTGTAGTTTGGCCACTTTCTCATCCAGGTGTTTTGGAAGCATATATACTTTGTTCTCGTACTGATCGCTGTTCTTCCAAAGTTCGATCTGAGCCAGGGTCTGGTTTGTAAATGAGTTACTCATAACAAAACTTGGGTGACCCGTAGCGCAACCAAGATTTACCAGGCGGCCTTCGGCAAGAAGGATGATGTCCTTTCCATTCACATCGTATTTATCAACCTGAGGTTTGATCTCTACTTTTTTGTGATTCTTATTAAGCCAGGCTACATCGATCTCATTATCGAAATGACCAATATTACATACGATGGTCTTGTCTTTCATTGCTTCGAAATGTCTCCCCTGAACAATATCCTTGTTTCCGGTAGTCGTGATAACGATATCGGCTTTCTCCACCACTGTTTCCAGTTTTTTCACCTCAAAACCGTCCATGGCGGCCTGTAAGGCACAGATAGGATCGATCTCGGTAACGGTTACTATAGATCCGGCTCCTTTAAATGACGCGGCCGTGCCTTTACCTACATCCCCATATCCACAAACCACAACGCGTTTTCCGGCCAGCATTACGTCGGTAGCACGGCGGATAGCATCCACGGCACTTTCGCGACAGCCGTATTTATTGTCGAACTTAGACTTGGTAACACTGTCGTTCACGTTGATTGCCGGCATTACCAGAGTGCCATTCTTCATACGGTCGTACAGCCGATGAACCCCTGTGGTGGTTTCTTCAGACAGCCCCTTAATTCCTGTTGCCAGTTCAGGGTATTTATCGAATACCATATTGGTGAGGTCTCCCCCGTCGTCCAGGATCATATTGAGGGGTTCGCGCTCTTCCCCGAAGAAAAGTGTTTGCTCGATACACCAGTTAAATTCCTCTTCGGTCATGCCTTTCCATGCATAAACAGGAATCCCGGCAGCAGCAATAGCCGCGGCAGCATGATCCTGAGTGGAAAAGATATTGCACGAACTCCAGGTAACTTCTGCACCAAGGGCGATAAGCGTTTCAATGAGTACGGCAGTTTGCACCGTCATATGCAGACATCCCGCAATACGCGCGCCTTTAAGTGGCTGTTCGTTCTTGTATTCCTCACGCAACGACATCAGTCCGGGCATCTCGGCCTCGGCCAATTCTATTTCTTTACGTCCCCAGTCGGCCAGGGAAATATCTTTAACTTTGTACGCCACATACGGCAGTGTTTTAGTTGACATATTAGTATCTTTGGATTTAAATATTAGTCTTTTCCGAATCAAATTCGGATTGCAAAAGTACATAATATCCATAACATTGTTATGCCACTTTACAAAACTATAACAGTTAATCCATCAACTAAAGTTCTCATTTGGAAGATAGAAGAATCTTTCGACTGGCTTTCGGAAGGGATAGAGCTTACCTCTAATTGCCGACAGCGGGTGGACGGGATGAAGAGCGATTTGCACAGGCGCGGTTTTATGAGTATTCGACATTTGCTGGCCGCCGAAGGATATTCCGACCGGGACCTGTTTTACGACGGGAACGGTAAACCACATCTGAAGGACGATAAGAAAATCTCCATTACGCATTCGTTTATTTTTTCGGCCATTATCATCAGTGATATTGAAGTTGGTATCGACATCGAAAAACAACGCTCTAAGATCTTAAAGATTGCTCACAAATTCACCCCCATAGAAGAGTACAGAACGCTGGCAAATGAGGATGCCATTATGCGTAAACTTACCATGGTGTGGGGCGCTAAGGAGAGCTTGTTTAAAAGTTTTGCCAAACCCGGACTGAGTTTCCTTCAGCATATCTATGTGGAGGATTTCCGACTGGAGGATCTGGCAACCACCGCCACAGTGTCCTTCGGAGACGAAGAGGAACGCTATAACGTGAATTTCGTGGAGTTCGAAGAGTTTACCTGTGCCTATGCCCTTTTAGACAACAGTGTTAATGAGTGATCGAAACATCTATAAATCTATTGCCAATGCCTGCTCGAGTGGGAAGAAATTACTGGCTGTCCTGATAGACCCTGAAAAATTCGAACTTGCAGACTCGGCGGCTTTTCTTCGAAGTTTACCCGCAGAGACCACTCACCTGTTTATTGGCGGCAGTTCGGTGAAGGACAATAAGACCGGGGAATTGGTGGCCGAATTTAAGCTCTATACCGCAAAGCCTTTGGTGCTGTTTCCGGGTGACGTAAACCAGCTAACACCCAACGCCGACGCCCTGCTTTTCTTAAGTTTGATCTCGGGTAATAATCCGGAATATCTCATCGGGCAACAAGTAAAAGCCGTTTCAATTCTGAGAACTATGAAATTGGAAGTTATCCCTACCGGATATATTCTTATCGATGGTGGAAAGGAATCGGCAGTGGCACGAATTTCGGGAACTTCGGCAATTTCACAGGAAGATAAACAACGTATTATCGACCTGGCGAAGGCCGCTGAACTATCGGGTAAGCGATTGGTTTACCTGGAAGCCGGCAGTGGGGCCTTATATCCGGTGCGTCCGGATATTATAAGCGCGGTTAAGAATGAATTGAATATACCGCTTATCGTGGGCGGTGGAATACGAACCAAAGAACAGTTAAGTGCGGCCTACCATGCGGGAGCAGATATGATCGTAATGGGAACCGCTTTTGAAACCAATTAAGTATGAAAATATCAGTAGAACTAACGCTCACACCCTTACAGGACGATTTCGAGCCGGCTATCGTAAATTTTATAAACAAACTGAGAGCGAGTGGGTTGAAGATAATCGAAAACCCCCTAAGCACGCAGGTTTATGGGGATTATGATGAGGTGATGGATTTGCTTACAGAAGAAATGAAAGTTGCACTGGATTCGATTGAGCGCGGGCTGATATATATGAAAATTGTAAAATCGGACAGAAGCGATTATGAGCCCCATACTTGAGTTTTTCTTCGGCCAGTACAGCGATTATGATACCGTCGATATTGTCCTGGAGATCGTTGCGGTCTGTTTTGGGTTTTTATCGGTATGGTTTTCAAAACAAAACAATATCCTGGTATTTCCAACCGGGATGATAAGCACAGCCATTTTTGTCTATTTGTTGCTGAAGTGGTCTTTGCTGGGCGATATGATGATTAATGCCTACTATTTCATTATGAGCGTCTACGGCTGGTATATCTGGACCAGGAAGGTCGATGCCTCCCATGTCACCCCTATCTCCTATACTACAAAAGCGGAGCATCGGTATTCGGCTATAATCTTTATTGCCACCCTGGTGTTCGTATTTGTAGTTTATTACAGCTTCGACAAGTGGAACGACTGGACGGCATATGTGGATACATTTACCACCGCTGTGTTCTTTGTTGGAATGTGGCTTATGGCAAAAAGAAAGATCGAGAACTGGATCTACTGGATCATCGGAGACATTATTTCGGTACCCCTGTACTTTTATAAAGGATTTACTTTTACCAGTTTTCAATATCTTATATTCACCATCATCGCGATATACGGATATTACGCATGGAAAAAACACTTGAACAACAACCTTCAGATTGCTTAAAAATAGTTTTATTCGGACCTGAATCGACCGGGAAAACTACTCTGGCCACACAATTGTCTGAACATTACAACTGCCCCCTGGTACCGGAGTATATGCGTATTTACCTTCAGAAGAAATGGGATGAACAGGGTTTGAAGGTGGAGAAAAACGACTTGCTGCCAATAGCCAAAGGTCAGATGGAACTTGAAAATAAAGCGGCAACGCATG
Source organism: Pukyongia sp. (assembly GCA_030148705.1). Lineage (GTDB taxonomy): Bacteria > Bacteroidota > Bacteroidia > Flavobacteriales > Flavobacteriaceae > Pukyongia. The sequence continues at coordinate 57,790 of JASBSY010000016.1, read as the reverse complement.
CAGACGACCTTCTTATCTGCGATACCAATCTCCTTGAAATAAAGGTGTATTCCGAATATTATTACGGAGGTTTTTGCCCGGAACCCATTATACGCTCTTTAAACCACAGCGAATACGATTTATATCTGCTTACCTATATAGACACACCCTGGGTTGCAGACGATCTTCGGGACCGACCTGATGACAGGTTGTACATATTTCGTACTTTTGAAGATGAATTAAAAAGAAATGCGCTTCCCCACGGCGTTATAAGAGGTAGCGAATCTCAGAGATTAACGCTTGCCATAGAACTAATCGATAAATTACGGAGGAGGTAATGTTCACAGAAAAAGACCTGGCCCAAATAGAATCGCACGGCTTATCGCTTCAACAAATTTACAGACAATTCGAAACCTTTGCTCTCGGTTTACTACCCGCGAATATCGTTACGGCGGCCTCTGTGGGTAATGGCATAGAGGTGATTCCGCCCCACATTCAGGAGAAACTCGTTAACCTTTACGAGGACAAGAAAGCGAAACTGGACATAGTGAAATTCGTGCCGGCCTCGGGTGCGGCAACGCGAATGTTTAAATTTCTGTACCGCTTTTTGGATGAATATGATCCCGAAGAAGAATCCCTGAATAAATATTTTAAACGCACGAATAGTCCCGAACTCGAGTTGTTTTACAAATCCATGAAGGATTTTGCGTTTATCAACGAAGTAAGACGAAAGATTCGTGAAAATTACCCCAATTATAAACAGAGTAATAAAGGGCAGCGGTTCTATTGTTTTGTGGAGATGATGATGCGCCCTGAAGGTTTAAATTTTTCGAACCTGCCCAAAGGCCTCATTCCTTTTCACCGCTACGCAAAATACCATACTACGGCCTTCGAAGAGCAATTGTACGAAGCCGCTTTTTACGCCACGGCACAAAATGATTGCTATCTGCACTTCACCTTTTCGGAAAAACACCTCCCTTATTTCGAAGAAGAATTCAAGGCAGTAAAAAGACGGGTTACAAAAAAGACCAAAACCAATTTCCATATTTCCTATTCGTTTCAGAAGAACAGTACCGACACCATAGCGGTCGATGCAGAGAACAAGCCTTTTAGAGATGCCAAAGGGGAACTGGTTTTCAGGCCTTCTGGGCATGGAGCCTTGCTGGAGAATCTCAATGATGTGGACGCCGATATAGTGTTCATTAAAAACATAGACAATGTGGTAGCAGAAGAATATGTTGAAGAGATCGCACATTATAAAAAACTGCTGGCAGGGAAACTGCTGAGAATACAGACAAAGACTTTCGACTTCCTGAAGGCACTTTCCGAGGAGCCTGTTAAGGAGGAGCTGATTAAGGAGGTTCGGTCGTTTATGTGGAATGAGCTGAGTATTAAGGATATTCCCTTCGATACAAAAGGATTAATTAGAATACTGGATCGACCCGTAAGAGTATGCGGGGTTGTGAAGAACACCGGAGCCCCGGGTGGTGGTCCGTTCTGGGTAAAGAATGAAGAAGGGGAGGTGAGTTTACAGATCGTGGAAATGGCCCAGGTGGATATGGAAAACCCACATAAGGAGAGTATAGTGAAAGATGCAACCCACTTTAATCCGGTCGATATAGTTTGCGGACTGCGAAATCACAAAGGAGAGAAATTCGATTTGCATAAATACAGCGACCCCACCACCGGATTCATCTCCAACAAATACGAGAACGGTATCCCGGTAAAAGCATTGGAGCTTCCGGGGCTGTGGAATGGTGCTATGGCCAATTGGAATACGGCCTTTGTTGAAGTGCCTTTAAGTACGTTTAACCCTGTGAAGACAGTAAACGACCTGCTTCAGAAGGAACATCGCCCAAATGCCTGATGAACACATCGCTGCTGTTAAACGAGTTACAATTTAAGGCCATCAGGAGTAGTGGTCCGGGAGGACAGCATGTAAATAAAACGTCGAGCAAGATCGAACTTCATTTCGATGTCGAGAAATCGGTAGCCCTGGGTGAATCTGAAAAAGACAGGATAAGAACCAAATTAAAAAACAGGATCACTTCAGAAGGAATATTGGTGCTGCAGTGTGGGGAGACCCGAAGTCAGCATCGAAACAAGGCTATCGTCATTCAACGGCTTATCGATTTGCTGAAACAGTCTCTGCGGAAATCCAAACCCAGAAAAAAATCGAAACCCTCGCGTTCGGCTATTGAAAAACGACTAAAATCTAAAAAGCAGAATGCCCTGAAAAAAGCCAACAGGAAACCCCCTAAAATAGAATAATTATTTACCTTTGTCGCACATCTCAAAAAGGGGTGCTTATGCAACAGCTGTGTTGCAGAGGCTGAGATCATACCCATTGAACCTGGGCAGGTAATGCTGCCGAGGAATGCTCTTAAATAGAGCAATGAAGTAATAAACCCCTGTCCGGTCCGGAATGCGACCAGGCAGGATTTTTTTTAACTAATTAGAATAATTACCCCTTTTTATTCGAAGCTAAACCATATCGAATGAAAAGATTTGTTTGTTACCTGTTTGTTCTAAATTCCATTATCTGTGCTGCACAGGAAAAAACGCCCGATTCCACCAAGGTAGAGAGCCTGGATGCGGTTATCGTACAGGCGGTACGAGTTAAGGACGATGCGCCTGTTACCCATTCCAATCTCGACAAAGATGAACTGCAGAAGCGCAATCTGGGGCAGGATATTCCTTATTTGCTTAATTACCTCCCTTCTGTGGTTACCAGTAGTGATGCAGGAGCCGGTGTAGGTTATACCTATATGCGGGTACGGGGTAGCGACGCTTCCAGGATTAATGTTACCCTGAATGGAATTCCCTTTAATGATGCTGAAAGTCAGGGAACTTTCTGGGTAAATTTACCCGATTTTACCTCTTCCGTTCAGAATCTGCAGCTGCAACGGGGGGTGGGAACCTCTACAAACGGATCTGGGGCTTTTGGGGCCAGTCTTAATATCCTTACCGACGGGGTGTCTGAAACGCCGGGAGGTGAGATCGCTACGTCCTTGGGATCCTATAATACGCGTAAGCACACCCTGAAGTTCACCACCGGGCTGATGAAGGACCGGGTAGAACTATCCGGCCGATTGTCGCGTATTCTTTCCGATGGATATATAGACCGGGCATCTTCAGATTTGAAATCGTATTTCCTACAGGCAGCATTCAAGGACGACAATACGCTTATCAAAGCAATTGCTTTCGGGGGGGAAGAAGTTACCTACCAGTCGTGGTTCGGAATTGATGCGGCTACCCTGGAAACCGACCGAACTTTTAATCCTGCCGGTATGTACACAGACGAAAACGGGATGACGAGATTCTACGACAACGAGGTGGATAACTATGCCCAGGATCACTACCAGTTGATATGGAACCAGCGATTCGACAATAACTGGAATCTGAATACTGCAGCGAATTACACCTACGGGAGAGGGTTTTTCGAGCAGTATCAGGAAGAGGCAAACCTGGAGTTTCACGGGATAGAACCTATTGCGATAGGGGGCGATACGATTACAACCTCCGATCTTATTCGAAGACGCTGGCTGGACAACGATTTCTATGCCATAAATGCAAACCTGAACTACAAGAACTCTGAATTTGACATCACCGGCGGTGCTTTTTACAGCTTCTACGACGGCGATCATTTTGGTGAAGTTATCTGGTCGCGCTATTCAGGAGACAGCGAGATACGGGATCGTTATTACTTTGGTACGGGAGACAAAAGTGAATTCACGGTTTTCTCGAAAGCTACCTGGCAACTGAACTCAAAATGGAGTGTGTATGCCGACCTTCAGGGCCGCTTTGTCAATTATAAGACCTCCGGACTTAGTTCGGAACGGATTCCTTTGGAAGTATCTGAAAATTATAATTTCTTTAACCCTAAGGCGGGTGTGTCCCTTTTTATCAACTCTTCCAACCAATTGTATGCCTCCTTCGGAATTGCTCACAGGGAACCGAGGCGAAGCGATTTTGAGCAGGGAATATTCACAGCCGAAAAACTAACCGATTATGAGCTTGGATGGCGATTCACTTCAGAAAAAACGGCGGTTAATACAAACCTGTTCTATATGGATTATAGGGATCAGCTGGTGTTAACCGGGGCCCTGGACGATGTTGGTGCACCTATCAGGGCAACCAGCGGTAATAGTTATCGAGTGGGGATAGAGATAGACGCAGAGCTTGAAATTGGAAGTAAACTGAAAGCGCGGCCAAATCTGGCCCTCAGCAGTAATAAAAATGTCGATTTTGTAACCTCCAGAGATGGGATGCTGGTAAATCTTGGAAAGACCAATATTTCGTTTTCTCCGGAAATTGTGGCAGGGAACAGCTTGGAATACAGCCCTTTTAAATCATTTCAGCTGGCGTTTTTATCCAAGTATGTTGGAGAACAGTACATGGGTAACATAGACAGTGAAGTCTCTAAACTGGACAGCTACTTTGTGAATGATTTGAACATCGTTTATACGCTGGAGCGGGTGCCATTTGCAAAATCCATCGTTTTTAACGCCCTGGTGAATAACATTTTCAATGTGAAATATGTTTCGAACGGGTATTTTTTCACCTACGACGACGATTTTAGTGAGCCGGGAACCGTAACCACAATTGAAGGGGCCGGTTATTATCCTCAGGCCACTATAAATGTGCTGGTTGGAGCGACAATAAACTTCTAAACAGGGGAAATTTAATTAGTGACCTCAACGAAATTTCCGCTTCGCCGTGCACGGTATTGCTGCATGGGGTATGCGCTCGTATTGGTCTTGTGCGAACCGGTTACTATATCGTATTCGTTATCGTCCGCCGGGCAGGGACAACTGGCTATAATACCTTCTATTGTCATAGCTGAACACTGGTTCGGCAGGTGATTGGGATCGCTGAGGTCGAAGGCGGTATACAGTTCATTGTTAACGTTGTATATCACTATGCCCCTAATTCCCTGTTGGGACAGGATTATGTGATTTCCGGGGAACTTCAGCGGGTCGTACTGCGGCAGGTTGAGGTTTATATTCAAATTTACGATAGGATCGTTGAGATAGGGGTTGTCGTCCCGGAGCGAATCATCGTCGTTTTTACAGGAAATCAGGCAAATAATGGCAAAAAAGAGGGCAAATTTCTGATTCATCGGGTGCAAATTTTTGGTTCAGCAAAGTACAAAAATCAATAAAATCTATTATTTTAGTACCTTTGGAGCACAAAATCCCGTCGCGTATGGGATTTTTTGTGTTTATATTTAAACGATGAAGTTATGAGTAAAGTATCATATTACACTGCGGAAGGATTAAAAAAATTACGGGCTGAACTAAATCAGCTTAAGGATGTTGAACGTCCCAAGGCATCTCAGGCTATTGCCGATGCTCGGGATAAGGGCGATCTGAGTGAAAATGCCGAATACGACGCCGCCAAGGAAGCCCAGGGCTTGTTGGAGATGAGGATATCGAAAATGGAAGAAACGCTGGCCAATGCACGATTAATAGACGAATCTGTACTGGATACCTCGAAAGTATTGGTGCACTCGGTGGTGAAGATTAAAAATCATTCAAACGGTATGGAAATGAAATACAAGCTGGTGGCCCAGAGTGAAGCCGATTTAAAAGCGGGTAAGATTTCTGTGGATTCACCTATAGGAAAAGGATTATTGGGCAAAGAAGTAGGCGATATCGCTGAAATTCAGGTGCCAAACGGAACAATGAAATTCGAAATACTGGAAATAAGCCGGGATTGATATGGCATCGATTTTTACAAAGATCATATCGGGGGAGATTCCTTCTTATAAAGTTGCTGAAAACGACAATTTTATCGCTTTTTTGGATATAAACCCAAACACAAAAGGCCATACGCTATGCGTCCCGAAAAAAGAGGTGAATAAGATCTTCGACCTGGAAAAGGACACTTACAGCGAATTAATGGCGTTTTCGTACGATGTAGCTAAGGCTATCGAGAAAACAGTAAGTTGTAAACGAGTGGGTATAGCTGTTATCGGACTAGAGGTTCCTCATGTTCATGTTCACCTTATTCCCATAAATGAAATGCGCGATATGACGTTTCAGCACAAGACCGCTGTTACCGAAGCTGAAATGGCCGATCTGGCCGCTGCAATAAACAAGAATTACCACACTTAGGTCGTTAAGTAATAGATTAGTAAAATCAACAAAATGATATCGGCGGCAATTAAGAAGTAAGCGAGCTTCTTAAGCCTGATAGTACTGGGCTTGGTTTTCACTCGCTTTGTGTGATAATCTACAATTCTTTCAATGTCGAGGTCCCAGTTTACAGGATAGATTCTGGTGTTGCAGGTATTGCAGTGCAACTCGGTTTCAATATTCGGCGAGGCTTGAGAATAGAGTGCATTTTCTTTTTCCCTTTGATAGATTGTTAGTTCCAGGCCGTTGACGTCATAACATTCGGGGCAATTATTGTTTAGGCGGGTGTTGTATAGTTTCTCTAAGGTCTCTTTCATATTAACGCACAATTTTAAACAGCACTTCCATGGTGGTTCCTTCGCCGGGAGTACTTTTCAGCACTCGGATCTTACCCCTGTGGTAATCTTCAATGATTCGCCTTACCAGCGACAGCCCGAGGCCCCAGCCTCTTTTTTTTGTCGTGAACCCGGGAGTGAATACTTTTTTGAAATTGCGTTTTGGAATGCCCTTTCCGGTATCCGATAGCAGTAGTCGCGCATATTTGGCGGTAGGTTCGATCACCATGGTAATTTTTCCCTTACCCTTCATGGCGTCTATTCCGTTCTTTACCATGTTTTCGATGGTCCAGCTGTATAACTGTGAATTCATTTCCACATAAATAGGGTGCACCGGCAAATGCAACTCGAATTCGATAAGTTTGGAGGTACGACTTTTCAGATAATCGAACGATTGTCGGGTTTCGGCAACGATATCCTTACGAGTGAGTTTTGGCATGGAGCCTATTTTTGAAAAACGCTCGGTAATGGTTTTCAATCGGTCGATATCCTTCTCAATCTCCGTTATATAGCTGGCATTCACATTTTCAGATTTCAGGATCTCGGTCCAGCCCACAAGGGAGGAAAGGGGAGTGCCTATCTGATGAGCGGTTTCTTTGGCCATCCCGGCCCAAAGTTTATTTTGTTCAGACGATTTCGAGGTCTGGTAAAAGAGGTAAACCGCGGTAAAGAACAAGGCTATTATTAAAATAAGTACGGCCGGGTAGTATTTCAGCTTATTGATAATAGGAGAATTCCCGTAATATATAGTCTGTAGCAGTTCGTCCTTGTAATACACTTCTATCGGTTTATATTCTGAAGTGAATTTTTCGGCCAGATTCTTTCTCTGCAGCTGAATTTTACTTGAATCGGCATTTTTTTCGTCGATGTTGCGCACATCGTAGGTATCCTCCTTATGGCTGTAAAGCACCATTGGGGTAGTGGTGTTGCTCTCCAGTACTTTCACCACCATTTCGCTTATTTCATCTGCAGAGGCAAGTTCCTCCTGGGCAGCTGCCCAAATACGCATCTTCCCTCGTTCGTTCTCTTTCAACTGATTAAAGAATGCGTAAGTGTTCCAAAGAATAAGTGAGATTATTATGATGGAAAGCAGTACGAAAAACCAACGTACCAGCGCCTTTTTATTTTGCATAGTTGTTTTATTAATGCTTTTCAAGCTGCGGTAAAATTCGTCGATGGCGAGACGAAAAGGAACTTTAATCGCAGCTTGTTAAATATAAAGCAAATATGTTAATATTATTGTGCAGTCAAATTTTTAGAAACTTTGTCGAATGGGTACATTTGTAATCTATGTTAACCATCGATCCACATCAAATTCCTACGGCTAAGTTACACAGTTACCTGCTAGGCGCTGTAACTCCAAGGCCAATCTGTTTTGCAAGTACCGTGGATATTGAAGGGAACGTGAATTTATCACCGTTCAGTTTTTTTAACGTATTTAGCGCGAAGCCTCCAATTATGGTCTTTTCCCCTGCGAGAAGAGTACGGGATAATACAACCAAACACACCCTGGAGAATGTGCAACAAGTTGCCGAGGTTGTAGTAAATATTGTAAGCTACGATATGGTGCAGCAAATGTCATTGGCTTCTGCCGAATACGACAAAGGTGTAAATGAGTTTGTGAAAGCGGGTTTTACGGAAGTTCCTTCCGATCTGGTTAAACCACCCCGGGTTAAGGAGTCGCCGGTTCAGTTCGAGTGCAAGGTGAACGAAGTGATTGCCCTGGGAGAGGAAGGCGGAGCGGGGCATCTTGTAATTTGTGAAGTTGTAAGACTTCATATTAAAGAAGATATCCTGGATGCGACCGGAGTGATCGACCCGGCCTTGATCGACACAGTAGCGCGGATGGGTGGCAACTGGTACACTAGGTCGCGCAGTGGTATTTTCGAAGTGCCAAAACCGGTACGAACACTGGGCGTTGGGATAGATGCCCTACCGGAGGTAATTAGAAGCAGTAAGATCTTTAGCGGTAATGACCTTGGGATGCTGGCAAACGTACAATCATTGCCTGCCGGAAGCGAGAAAATCGATCAACTCGAGGAAGAGGATCAGCTCAAGGCCCGGGAAGCACTTAAAATGGGTGATGTACCAACTGCCTGGAGTATATTAACTAAGAATATTAATTAACAATAATACGAGTAAAATGGAAGTACAGGGAACGATTAAGATGATAGACGAAACCAAAACCTACGGAAATAACGGTTTTAGGAAGCGGGAAATGGTGATTACCACCGAAGAGCAATACCCTCAGCATATCCTTGTTGAATTTGTTCAGGATAAAACAGACCTGCTGAATAGCTACCAACCCGGGCAACAGGTGAAAGTGAGCATTAACCTGAGGGGAAGAGAGTGGGTGAATCCACAAGGAGAGACAAAGTATTTCAATTCAATACAAGGATGGCGCATCGAAAGCCTTACCGGCTCCGCATCAACGGATATGCCGCCCTTGCCTCCCGAAGATGCCTTTGAGCCTGCGACCGATTTTAACGAAAATGACCACGATGACCTGCCTTTCTAAGGTTTTCTGAATTCTGAAGAAGGTTTAGATTTGTAAGATCAATAGGATCCCGCATTTACGCGGGATTTTCTATTTTAGCGAAATGAACATCACCCGTTCCATCGAAACCATCTTTCGAAGATTTCTTCCATCGCCTTTTGCTATCGCTGTAATTCTCACGGCAATCACCGTTATCCTCGCCCTTGTATTCACCGAGCCTCCGGCCGATGAGAATCATTTCTTTGCAATCTTGTCCTGGTGGGAAAGCGGAATTTGGAATAACGACCTTTTGGTTTTTGCCTATCAGATGATTCTAATTCTGGTGCTGGGACATATCCTGGTTTTGAGCAAACCCGTGAACAGACTAATTGTCCTTCTCACCAACCAGGTTCACTCTACCGCCAGTGCTGTACTTCTGATCAGCATAGCCACCATGCTGGTTTCATTCTTTAACTGGGGACTTGGCCTTATTTTTGGGGCCATAATGGCCAGAAAAGTGGCAGAGGCGGCTCAGAGCCGGGGCTTTCAGATTAATTATCCCCTTGTGGGTGCTTCCGGCTATATCGGGTTTATGATCTGGCACGGCGGAATGAGCGGGTCTGCGCCGTTAAAGGTAGCGGAAAGCGGTCACTTGGCCAGCCTGATGACAGGCGTTAGCAATCCTGCCATAATGCAGCAGCTGCCGGATACCATAAGTTCTAATGAGACGATTTTCAGTGCTCCCAACCTATTGCTGTTTGCGGTGATCTTAATCGTCATCCCCCTGTTTTTATATGTACAGGCGAAAAAAGTAAGCCCTACAGTTACCAATCTGCCACTCTACCGTGGGATTTCTACCGAACCTTCAGGAATAAAAGGAGCCGAAAGGATAGACAGTTCAAGGTGGGTTGGTGTAGCCTTTGGTGTGCTCGTCCTTCTCGCTTTCATATATCAATATGCGGCCTCCATAGAGAAGAATACCATCACTCCAAATATGCTTAATTTCATTATGTTCGGCCTGGCGCTTATTTTACACGGAAGCCTGTCCGCTTTTTTAAGCGCGCTGGAAGAAGCCATTAAAGGGGCATCGGGCATCCTAATACAATTCCCACTGTACTTTGGGATAATGGGTATTATGAGAGATAGCGGAATGATAGTACAGATCTCCGATTTCTTTGTTTCCATAGCAAATGAGACTACCCTTCCTATTTACACATTTTTTAGTGCCGGGCTGGTAAATATTTTTGTTCCCAGTGGTGGCGGGCAGTGGGCCGTTCAGGGTCCTGTAGTTATCGAATCGGCCCTGAAGTTGGGGGTGCCGCTTCCCAAGATAGTGATGGCACTGGCCTATGGCGACCAGATTACCAATATGCTGCAGCCTTTTTGGGCCCTTCCTCTCCTGGGAATTACCAGGCTTAAGGCCAGGGAAATACTGCCCTATACATTGATTCCCATGTTAATTGGAAGTGCGGTTTTCATAATAGGATTGTTGCTTTTTTAAACTATATAAGTAAATGGTGATCACTCATTTGTCTGAAGAACTCTGGTTCCCCGATATCTCGTCAGCAACGGGGGATGGGTTATTGGCCATAGGAGGGGATTTATCGGTAGAACGACTTAAACTTGCTTACAGATCCGGGATCTTTCCCTGGTACGATGACGGACAACCCATCATGTGGTGGTCGCCCGACCCCAGGATGGTATTGTTTCCCGAAAAACTCCACGTATCGAAAAGCCTCCGAAGAAAGATAGCAAAAGGGGGGTATAGGGTGACATTTAACACGGCATTTTCTGAAGTAATCGAAAATTGTTCGGTTATTAATAGAAAAGATCAGGCAGGGACATGGATCAGTACTGAAATGATCGCTGCATATTCCCAACTTCATACAATTGGTTGGGCCGGTTCGGTTGAAGTTTGGGAAGAAGGTAAACTGGTAGGCGGGCTTTACGGGGTAGATTTGAAAGAATACAGCGTATTTTGCGGAGAAAGTATGTTCAGTCTTGTAAGTGATGCCTCGAAGATCGCACTCTTTTACTTGCGGCAACATCTCCTTCAGAAAGACTATAAACTAATCGACTGCCAGATGTATACCGACCATCTTTCAAGTTTGGGAGCAGAGGAGATTTCCAGAGAGTCATTCCGAAGTTATTTAACTCCCTGAGGAATAAGAGACTTAATGCGGTTCGGTAAAAATGCAGTATATTCGTGTCACGAATTAAACTTAATGACAATGAAAATATTTTACCCAAAATTGATGCTTTCCGTCATTATCGGAATGGTCACATTTTGTGCTTTTCCCCAGCAAGCGGAAGTTCTTCCCAACCATCTCACAGAAGGGGAACGGGCTATTATTTCAGATTACGAATTCAGCGGAAGACAATTTACTCCCCCGCCAACAGGACCTGTACGTGCAGCTGCCGAATGGGAAGAAGTAGAATATCTCCTGATAACCTGGCAGCCAAATTTTCCGAATATCTTAAGACAAATAGTTGAAGCAGCAGTTGAGGAATGTAAGGTGATCATTACAACTCAAAACCAGGCACAAGTAGAAACGTATCTGCAGTCTAACGGGGTAGACCTTACCAACGTTAGTTTCTTGAATGAACCCTGGGACAGTATCTGGATTCGCGATTATGCCGGAAATACGATCTATTCGGATGATGTTGGTGAAAGAGCCTTAACCGATTGGATCTATAACCGACCACGTCCTAATGATAACGTGATGCCTTTGGCACATGCCAGTACAGTGGGAATACCGATCTATGTTACCGATACTGCCCCTGCCGACCTTGTAAATACAGGTGGAAACTATATGTCTGACGGCCTTGGAAACGCTTTTGCATCAGAGTTAGTGCTTAATGAGAACGCCGCCGGCAATCCTTACGGGGTAACAGCGAAGACCGAAGCCGAGATCGATGCTATTATGTTCGATTATATGGGGATTGAGAATTATATTAAAATGACCCCGCTTCCTTACGATGTGATCAACCATATCGATATGCATATGAAGTTACTGGACGAGGAGACCCTGCTGGTGAGTAAATATCCGGAGGGAGTGGCCGACGGCCCTCAGATAGAACAGAATGTTCAGTATATTCTGAATAATTTCCAATCTGCCTTCGGAACGCCCTACCGGATCAAGTGGATAGATGCACCGCCAAGTTCGAATGGAAATTACCCCGATAATGGCGGCTATTACCGAAACTTTACAAACGCCATCTTTGTCAATAAAACTATACTGCTGCCACTTTATCGTCCCGAGGTCGACGGTCCTGCCCTGGCCCAATGGCAGGAAATGATGCCGGGTTATAATATCGTGGGTATAGACGTGGATAATCCCGGGGAGAATCTTATTTCCCTGGTTGGAGCTATTCACTGTATTACGCATACCATAGGTGTGGCCGATCCGTTGTGGATCGTACACCAACCGGTTTACCAGGCCGATATAAATACCGATGTTACCCTGGATGCCATGGTAAAACATATTTCGGGGGTAGCATCTGTGGATGTGTTTTGGCGTGAAGAAGGCGGCTCGAGTTGGAATGAAGCTCCGATGACCTTTGTAAGCGACGATAGCTGGACGACAGACCTGTCTATTGGGGATACCAATGTTGAATACTATATTGAAGCAGAGGCGAATTCAGGGAAGGTTTTAACCCGCCCAATAGTGGCGCCGGAAGGATTCTGGACCATAGATACCGAGTTTCTGTCGACTGCGGATTATGCGTTAAACAATATTTCAGGGGCTTACCCGAACCCTACCTATGGTTCGGTGTCATTTAGCCTGAACAATATACGGGGTGCTGTAGATGTCACCATACATAACATCCTGGGACAACAATTATTTTCTGAAAGCCTGGAGACCGGGGACGGGGTGATTACGCTCGACCTCAACGAAAGCTGGAACGGCACCCTGTTCGTAAACTTCAGCGGGGAGTTCGGAAATGTAACGAAAAAGGTTATCAAGCTGTAAATAAGCAGCATAGAATTAAAGCCGCAATATGTTGCGGCTTTTTTTGTTTTAAATGAAATTATTTGTTTCTTAGACCGATTATCTGCATATTTGTGTAAGTAATTTCTTACTAATCTGCCAATGAAGCCACGTTTTATTTGTACTATCGTTGTTGTTACAGCCTTTGTTTTTGGGGGCTTAGCGCAAACTGATGTCAATAAGGATGTCGATCCTACTATAGTCTATGAACAGGTGGTAAAGGAGGGATATGGCACACCGGCCATCTACAAAGCGTTGGGGAATGGGCATTATTTCAAGGGAAATTATGCGAAAGCCAAGAAATGGTATGAAAAACTGTTCGAAACCGAGGCATTAACCGATGCAACACTTGCTTTTCGTTATAAGCAGAGCCTTAAAGCCCTTGCGATCGACTTTACCACCAACGAGCACCTGAATCCTACGGTGGCAGATTCTAATTAATATCAGCTAATTTATTTACTTCGGAATAACGGAAACAGTCCGTGAGATGATCGTTTACCATACCCGTAGCCTGCATATGGGCATAGATGACCGTGGAGCCCACAAATTTAAACCCTCGTTTTCGGAGGTCGGCACTAATGGTATCACTCAGCGGCGTATTAGCCGGGACATCGGCCATCGTTTTAAAGGCGTTAATGATTGGTTGTCCGCCGGTAAATTGCCAGATATAGCTGCTAAAACTGCCAAATTCCTTCTGAATACCCATAAATGCTATGGCGTTACTTACCGTGGCTTTGATCTTTAGTTTATTCCGAATGATGCCCGGGTCCTTCATCAACGAATCCAGCTTAACATCATCGTATTGTGCCACCTTTTTATAGTTAAAATCGTCGAAGGCCTTGCGGAAGTTTTCTCGTTTTCGCAGTACCGTTATCCAGCTAAGCCCGGCCTGAAAGGTTTCCAGGATCAGGAACTCAAAGAGTTTGTCATCATCCCTAACAGGAACACCCCATTCAGTGTCGTGATAAGCGATGTAAAGCGGGTCGGTTCCACACCAGGGACAGCGTTTTTTTGACATATTCAGATGTTCTAATTGGAAGGCCTAATCATATTGCCCCGGAAAGCTATAGGTTATAGTTCCCAGTTGTGAATCTTTCCCGGCCGCTGTAGAAAAACTGGCTTGTTCGGCATATTCAATCGCACTGTCTATCAGGCAGCCATTGGTGGTCGTAGATGCATTCTTATTATAAGAAGTCTTAGTCACTTCCCCTCGGTCATTTACAGTAATATTGATCACAATGATGCCGCCACTTTCGCAGGTATAGACCGGATTAGGTAAGTACATAGCCGTTCTGTCCTTTAGGCGGTAGCTAATGGTAGTGTTACGGTTGGCCGATGAAGTACCGTTCTTAGTCTTATCCTTGTTCTTTTTTGTAAGTTCCCTGGCCTTTTCAAGTCGCTCCCTGGCTTTTCTTATTTCCTCCCCGGTATCCGAATCACCGGATTCATCGATTGCCTCATCTATCTCGGCTAGTTTTTCTTCCAGCGTCATTTCGGAATAGTCGAGGTTGTTTAAGAATTTTGAAGCTTCATTATAAGCCCGGTTTGTTTCTATGGCCCGTTGTTCAAGCTCTTCCAGTTTAGCCAATTCTTCCTCGGATACAGGTTCTTCTTCTTCGAGATATTCCACGTCATACGACAACACCTCCTGCTCATATCCTTCTCCCAACTTAAACGTGTAAAGTGTCAGGAACAATATCCCGAATAGCAAGCAAGTAATAAGAAACGCCCGATATGAATAATCGAAATTCATATTTGCAATTACAGAAATTTTACGCGAAAAACCTTACAAAACGCTGAAAATTAATAGGTTTTTAACTTGAAAACTCATCTATCAGCGAATCTATCGATCTGGCATCTTCAACCCTGAATTCCCCAATGCGGGTGCGCCTGAGTGCCGATAAATGGCCCCCGTTTTTTAACGCATGCCCAAAATCATGGGCCAGCGACCGAATGTAGGTTCCCTTGCTGCAAACTACCCTGAAGTCTAGCTCGGGTAATTCTATACGGGTGATGTCGAACTCACTTACCACAACGGTTCGGGTGGGTATTTCGACAGTTTTTCCTTCTCGTGCATAGTCATACATTCTTTTCCCGTCTTTCTTTAATGCAGAGAATATTGGCGGCTTCTGCTGAATTTCACCTGTAAATTGCTCAGTAGCCCGGTAAATCTCTTCATCGGAAATTCCCGAAGTATCAAAACGCTTATCGATCTCGGTTTCCAGGTCGTAGCTTGGTGTAGTTGCCCCCAGGGTAATTGTTCCTGTATATTCTTTTTCCCGGGCCTGGTAGGTATCGATCTTTTTGGTGAATTTACCTGTGCAGAGTACAAGCAAACCGGTGGCAAGGGGATCAAGGGTTCCGGCATGTCCAACCTTTAATTTCTTAATGCCAAATTTCTGCCGAATGAGCCAGCGCACCTTGTTCACCACCTGGAAAGAGGTCCATTCCAGAGGTTTGTCGACGAGTATGAGTTGTCCGTTCCTGTAGTCTTCCGCAGTCATTATTGAAAATATATGCCTATAAAGATAGCGGTTAGTCCAACAACCAGGCAGTAGGCTGCAAACCAGGACAGTTTACTTTTGCGTACCAGGGAGATCATCCAGGTACATGCAATGAGTCCGCAAATAAAGGCTGCGATAAATCCAACCCCCAGCACTGAAAGATCGGCAGACTGTGATGAAAGTTCTCCGCTATAAATGTCTTTTGCTATTTTTCCAAGGATAAGCGGTACTACCATGAGGAAAGAGAAGCGAGCGGCCTTTCCTTTGTCATTTCCCAGCAGCACCGAAGTAGAGATCGTAGCCCCACTCCTCGAAATACCGGGTAACATTGCTACGGCTTGGGCAATCCCGATCATGAATGCATTCCACTTGGTAACTTTCTTCCCCGTGTCTTTTGCCTTATCTGCCAACCAGAGTAACAAGGCGGTGACAATAAGCATGCTTCCCACAAAAGCCACATTTCCGCCGAAAAACTCCTCAAGCTGCTCTTCAAACAGTAAGCCTACGACAACTGCAGGAATCATTGAAATGATGATCTTTAAGGAAAACTGACTTTCTTCGTTCCACCTAAACTGAAGTAATCCCCTAAGGATTTCCCAGACATCTTTGCGATAGACTACAATAGTACTTAAAGCGGTGGCAAAATGGAGCACAACGGTAAATAACAAACTCTCTTCCGGAACCGAGGTGTCACCGAGGATGGCTTTCCCCAATTCCAGGTGACCGCTGGACGATACGGGTAAAAACTCGGTAAAACCCTGAATGATCCCGAGAATGACAGCTTCCCAAATTTCCATGGATTATTTTTTCTTGTCAGGATTCAGTAAGATGGCGTAGACTTCGAAGCCAAAGCCAATAAGGATTAATGCCGGAGCCAATCTGATCCTCCTCCAATTGTAGATCTCGGGGTTGAAAACATTGGGGTCATCACTGCCTCCCCCGGCCATAAGGATGAATCCCAGTCCGATAAAAGCCAGCCCGATGAGCATGAATTTAAAGTTTGTGCGTTCAAAAATAAAACGCTGATTTTTCGCTGCCTGTTCCTTTCGCTTTTGTTCTCCCATGATTATTCGAATTCTGTATAGATTATTTGGTCCCCGACTTTTAATTGGGCTATATGGGCGGTGGTGCCGTAAAATACGCGGGCCAAATGCAAGGTAACTTTTTTATTTAAAACTTCTTCTTTCAATTCTGCTACCGTCAATCCCTTTTCAAGCCCCCTGTTTATGTAGTAAAAATTTTTTTCCGAATCACTAAAAACGATATCGCCCGAACTACCTGCAGCGATGTCAGCAACTTTTAAAACAGTCATTTCACAGGTCTGGGGAGTGGTTTCTCGAATAATTGCCGCATTCAGCAAAAGACCCCCGAGGAGTATAGGTAATGCCAAGAATAATAACGTCCGAGATCTCATATCATCTTAATAATACAGTTCATCCGTTCGCAGATTTAAAAATCGCTGTGTTGCAAAAAATGTACTGAGCCAGGAAATAATAAATCCCATGAGGAAGATAAAGACGAACAGTCCGATAATCCAGATACGGTCTTCGGTAAGCCCCAGCTCGGGGAAGGTATTATTCAGATAATACAGTATAAACGCCATTCCTATCATAGCCAGGATGGATGCTATCATACCCAGGCGGATGCTTTTCCAGATAAACGGCCTGCGGATAAAACTCTTGGTAGCCCCAACCATCTGCATGGTTTTTATGGTGAACCTTTTCGCATAAACAGAAAGTCTTATAGAGCTGTTTATAAGTAGTATGGCTACTACAAGGAAGATGGCTGTAATCACTAAAACCCAAAAACTGATTCTCTTCACATTTTCGGTGAGCTGTTCGATGAGCGGTTTGTCGTAACCCACGTCTTCCACAAAGGTCTTGCTTTTTATTTCCGTTATGATTTCTTCCACCTTTTCAGGGGTAACATAATCGGCTCTCAGACGAACATCGATATTGTCCTGTAACGGATTCTCGCCCAGGTATTCGACGTAGTTTTCCCCAATTTCTGCCATGTGCTCCTCGGCTGCTTCCTCTTTTGAAACAAATTTTGCAGACCTGGTATAGTCTGCCAGCTCCAGGCTTCGTTGTAATTGATCAACCTCAACTTCCTTGGCGCTGTCCTTCAAGAAGATCACTATGGGCACCTGTTCCTTGAAATGATCGGCCACCCGCTTGGAGTTTAAAACCAGCAGCCCGAGCAATCCAAGCAGGAAAAGCACAAGGGAAATACTGATCACTACCGAAAAGTACGAGGAGATAAGCCTTCGCTTTTGGAATTTTTCGAATGAGGTTGCCATAAAAGAAGTCGTTAGCGGTGTAAAAATACAATGATTTTTATTTCCTTAATCCTCTAACGCCGAAAGTTTCGGCTTTCTTATGAAATAACCGAAGATATTAGTCCCGGCTTGTAATGCACCGGACATATATCGACTTTGCGACACTTGATTGAGAAACCCCTGAAAGGAATACACTGCGACCTATTTTTTAAGGACAATACTCCTCACTTCGGTCAATAAATCTTAAATTTGCTCCTTTCCAGCAAAACACCCTATGAGTAAATATCATTTTAACGATATAGAAGAGAAATGGCAAAGGTATTGGTCTGAAAACCAAACTTTTAAAGCCGACAATAAAAGTGATAAGCCAAAGTATTACGTCCTTGATATGTTTCCGTATCCTTCCGGGGCCGGACTGCACGTTGGTCATCCGCTGGGATATATTGCAAGCGATGTATATGCCCGTTATAAAAGACACAAAGGATTTAATGTGCTTCACCCCATGGGTTACGATAGTTTCGGGCTGCCGGCGGAGCAATACGCCATTCAAACAGGGCAACACCCCGCAGAAACCACCAAGGTGAATATTGAAGGGGGAGTCGATAACACGGGAAGAGAAATTCCGGGATATCGCAAACAGTTGGACAGGATAGGATTTTCATTCGACTGGAGCCGGGAGGTGCGCACTTCAGACCCGGACTATTATAAATGGACACAATGGATATTCATCCGACTCTTCGAAAGCTGGTACGATATAAGTTCGGATAAGGCCAGGCCTGTTTCTGAACTGATCGCCATTTTTGAAGAAAAGGGGAACACAGATCTGGAAGCAGCCTGTGATCCCGATGTGACCACTTTTACCGCGGAAGAATGGAAGTCGTTTTCGGAAGAAGAAAAACAGAAGGTTTTATTAAAGTACAGATTGACCTACCTGGCCGAGACGGAAGTAAACTGGTGTCCTGAACTGGGTACCGTTCTGGCTAACGACGAGGTCGTGAACGGGGTTTCCGAGAGAGGCGGGTACCCGGTGATCCGCAAGCGTATGAAGCAATGGAGTATGCGAATCACCGCCTACGCACAGCGGTTACTTGACGGACTCGACAAAATAGACTGGCCACAGCCGCTGAAAGATTCTCAGACCAACTGGATAGGCAGATCGGAGGGAGCATTGGTCTCTTTTAAGATCAAAGACCATTCAGATACGATAAAGGTGTTTACAACACGTCCCGATACAATTTTCGGGGTAAGCTATATGGCACTGGCTCCGGAACACGAACTGGTTTCAAAAATTACCACCGAGACCCAATCCGAAGCGGTTAACGATTATGTGGAAGCTACTTCCAGGCGAAGTGAACGCGAACGAATGGCAGATGTAAAATCTATCACCGGGGTGTTTAGCGGGGCTTTTGCCCTCCATCCGTTTACCGGGGAGGAAATACCCATCTGGATAGGAGATTATGTACTTGCGGGCTATGGCACCGGGGCGGTCATGGCTGTTCCGGGCGGTGATCGCCGGGATTATGATTTTGCGGGGCATTTCGGCCTTCCAATCCCCAATATCTTTGAAGGTATCGATATATCTGAAGAGCCCTTTATGGACAAGGACAATACCCGTTTAAAAAACAGTGATTTCCTTAACGGCTTGGATTATAAACAAGCCACAAAAAAGGTTATCGCCGAGTTGGAAAAGCAGGGTGCCGGTGAAGGAAAAATAAATTATCGACTGCGTGATGCGGTTTTTTCGCGCCAACGCTACTGGGGAGAACCTTTTCCTGTTTATTACAAGGACGGTCTGCCACAGATGATCGCCGATGAACATTTGCCGCTGGAACTGCCGGAAGTGGAAAAGTACCTCCCCACCGAGGAAGGAGAACCACCCCTTGGCCGGGCTGAGGTATGGGCCTGGGATACGGAGCAATCTAAGGTAGTGGACAAGGCTCAAATTGACCATAAAACCGTGTTCCCCCTTGAGTTGAATACCATGCCGGGCTGGGCTGGCAGCAGCTGTTATTTGTTCAGGTATATGGACCCTCATAATGATGAAATGCTGGCTTCTGAAGCAGCACTGAATTACTGGAAGAACGTCGATCTGTATATCGGTGGGAGTGAGCACGCCACCGGCCACCTGTTGTACAGCAGGTTCTGGACCAAATTTTTGTTCGACCGGGGGGTGCTTCCGGTGGACGAACCTTTTAGAAAACTTATTAACCAAGGGATGATACTGGGGGAGAGTGCATTGATCTATCGGATAAGTGCGCGAATTATTGATGTTACAGTTGACTATTCTTTAGATGCGATTAAAGAAATATCGCAAACGTCTAATGTATTCGCGTCATTTGAGTTTCTTATGAAATTATCAAATAATAAAATTAAGGTTAATAACTCTGATGTAGGGCATTTCTTTGATGCTGAGGATAACGAATTGAGTAAGATTGTTGTGGATGCATTGAATATGGACAATAAATATGATAAAGAGTTGAGAAGCCACAAATATTTGCTAAGAATTAATTATGATCCCATTCGCATAGATGTGAATAATGTGGATCAGGGGAATAAAATCATTGATTTAGAAAAATTGAAGATTTGGGATGATCTAAAAAACGGCAAATTTATAAATGACAATGGTGCGATAGATAAATCGGGTTTAAATTTTACTGTTGGTAGAGAGGTAGAGAAAATGTCTAAGCGTTGGCTAAACGTAGTAAACCCCGATGATATCTGTGAACGCTACGGGGCGGACACCCTGCGGATGTACGAGATGTTCCTGGGCCCGCTGGACCAGGCCAAACCCTGGAATATGGCAGGGATAACCGGGGTACACAGTTTTCTGAAAAAACTCTGGAAGTTATATCACCGGGGCGAGAACGACAGTTTTCACCTAACCGACGATAAAGCGTCGTCCGATTCCCTCAAGACCCTGCATAAGACCATAAAGAAGGTAGAGGAAGACATTGAAAACTTTAGCTTTAATACATCGGTATCTACTTTTATGATCGCGGTGAATGAGTTGACTGCTCTGAAATGTACACAGCGGTCCGTGTTGGAACCGTTAATAATACTCATTTCGCC
Organism: Pukyongia sp.; assembly: GCA_030148705.1. Classification (GTDB taxonomy): domain Bacteria; phylum Bacteroidota; class Bacteroidia; order Flavobacteriales; family Flavobacteriaceae; genus Pukyongia. The sequence continues at coordinate 37,017 of JASBSY010000016.1, read as the reverse complement.
TTATGCCCCGCACATAGCAGAGGAGTTATGGTCTAAACTGGGACATGAAGAGAGCATTGCCACGGCTGCTTACCCGAAATTTGAGGCGTCGTACCTGGTAGAGAACTCCAAAGAGTATCCTGTGTCGTTCAACGGAAAGATGCGGTTTAAACTCGAATTACCGCTGGACCTGTCGAAGGACGAGATAGAATCTGCCGTTATGGCACATGAAAAAACAGCCCATTATCTGGAGGGCAGGACCCCAAAAAAGGTTATTGTAGTTCCGGGAAAGATTATTAATATAGTGGGATAAAAATTTGCACGCTTTTTGCTGTGCAAACAGTATATTTAACCCAATAATTAAAAAACTGCTATGTTTACATATTATCTAATTGGTGGCGTAATTTTCCTGGTAAGTTGGTTGGTGAGCAACACCCTGAAACGGAAATTCAAGAAGTACTCAAAGGTACAGCTGCAGAACGGAATGAGTGGTAAGGAGATTGCCGAGAAAATGCTGGCTGATAACGGCATCTACGATGTACAAGTTATTTCCACACCCGGGATGCTAACCGATCATTACAATCCTGCGTCTAAAACCGTAAACTTAAGTGAAGGAGTCTATATGCAGCGAAATGCCGCAGCAGCGGCGGTAGCTGCCCATGAATGCGGCCATGCCGTACAGCACGCGGCAGCCTACAGCTGGTTGCAAATGCGTTCGGCAATTGTACCCGCCGTTGGAGTAGCCAGTAAGCTTTCCAATATTGTAATTATGGCCGGCCTGGTGCTTACCTTTTCAGGTATTGCTTTCGGGAACTGGATATTTCTTATTGGAATAGGGCTTTTTGCAATGACTACCGTGTTTTCATTTATCACCTTACCGGTAGAATACGATGCGAGTAATCGTGCTCTGGCCTGGTTGGAGACAAACAATATGGTTACCCCTCAGGAATACGATGGGGCGAAAGATGCCCTTAAATGGGCGGCTCGTACATACGTGGTTGCTGCCTTGGGATCGTTGGCCATGCTGCTGTATTTTATAAGCCTTTTCCTTGGAGGACGCGATTAGGATCAGGAATCACTAAGAAATTTAAACGCCGGCAGAGGTTTTCCTTTGTCGGCGTATTTTTTATCCGGCTACATTATCGGGATTATAGCCCAGGTAGGTGGTCGCTCTTTCCACGAATTCAATGCCGTAGTTCTCCATTTCCTTTAGAATGGGTTCGTAAACCGCTTTGGAAATTGGCAGCTGTACCCCGTAGGTGGTTATTTCCTCATTAAGAATCTTCAGAGCTGCAATTGCAACCGGTAACCCAACGGTCTTTGCCATGGCAGTGTGAACCTGGTTGTCGCCTTTTATCACCATATGACTGTCGATCTGTTTTTTCTCCCCGTCCAGTTCGTAGCCAAACTTGTGGTACATCACTATCATGTCTTTGTCATCTTTCTGAAGGGTCCATTTATCCATCAGTATTTTCTGAAGTGCCATGGCGGGAGTGGCATTCTTGATTCCAATTTTTTTATCGGCATTGAAAATATCCAGTTCAACCAGTTTACCCCACATCAGGTCATCCTGATCGATCTTCAGGTTGTGTCTCAATTTCAATTCTACCGAATCTGTAGGCGAATAGGGCAGGAACATATTCACAAAATTCCGGTAACTGAGATTCTCAGAATCCGGGATCGTATAACTGTCGTCTGTCATACCCAACTGTACAAACATATTCCATGCCTTGGAGAAACCTACTCTTCGGATGGTTCCCCTGTAAAGGGTTAGAATATCCTTAAGTCCGTAAACACTACGGTATTTCAGGGAGTTTCGATTGGCGTAGGCTTCAAATCGGCCATGGCCTTCTATATCGAGGAATTCGGTTCTTCTGAACAAGCGGTGATACGGGATATACTTATAAGTGCCTTCCTGAATGAATTCGGCGGCCCCACCTTGTCCGGCCAGAACTACGTTTCGCGGGTTCCAGGTAAACTTGTAGTGCCAGAGGTTGTCATCACTTTCAGGGGCGATTAACCCCCCTGTAAAGGATTCGAACAGTAACATTTTGCCTCCTTTCGCACGTATCCGGTCGATCACTTGCATAGCACTCATATGGTCGATACCCGGATCCAGGCCGATCTCGTTCATAAACACCAGTCCTTTTGCCTTGGCTTTATGGTTCAGCGCTGCCATTTCCTCGCTTATGTAGGAAGCGGTTACGAGATGTTTGCAGAATTCGATGCAGTCGTTGGCCACTTCTATATGATACCTGGCGGGAAGCATTGAAATAACCAGGTCGCTGCCTTCAATGGCCTGGCGTCTTTGTATGTCGTTAAACACATCCAGCAGTATGGCTCTGGCGTTGGGATGCTCCTTGATGAGTTTTTGGGAATTTTGAATAGAAAGATCTCCTATAGTAATAAACAATTCCTCTTTATCAGACTTGTCGAGTAAGTATTGGATCAGGCTGGTCGCCGAGCGTCCCGCACCGATTATCAGAATATTGCGCATCGGTTGTTTTTCGTAAATTTGAATCCTCTAAATGATTAGGGCGAAAGTACTAAAATGTCTGTATGAAAAAGATACATTTCAATAAAAAAATAGTCGTAACGGCTGCATTTTTTGCCGCCTTTGCCGTTGTATTCGGAGCTTTTGGAGCCCACCTTCTCCAGAATTTAGTCGATTCGGAGGCCGTAGACACATTCGAGACAGGAGTACGCTATCAGATGTATCACTCGCTGGCTTTATTGGTGCTGGGATTTGCTGGTGCCGTTCCGACTAAAGTAAGCAAATGGGTTTTCCGTTTTTTTATTTGGGGGATGATCTTGTTTTCAGGTTCCATCTATTTGCTTGCGTTGAAAAGTGTCCTTCCTTTCAGCGTTTCTTTTTTGGGCCCCGTAACTCCCCTGGGAGGCTTGTTGCTCATTCTCGGATGGTTATGGTTAGCAATAGGTTTGTTAACAATTAAGGGTATAGATTAATCTGTATTATCGTCCGTATCTCTTTGCTTTTTTTTATTTTTGTACCCCACAACAATAACAAAGGAATGGTCGAAAAAAACCAAACTACGAAATCGATTTCGGTGGAAAACCTCGGAATCAGGGACGCAAAGGTCCATTATCAACTTTCTTCAGAAGAACTTCACAACGAGACAATATCAAAAGGACAAGGCACAGAAGCCAGCAGTGGCGCTTTGGCTGTCAATACCGGTGAATTTACCGGCAGATCCCCCAAAGACAGGTTTATAGTAAAGGATGAAATCACCGAAGACAAGGTTTGGTGGGGAAACATCAATCTTCCCTTCGACAGCGATAAATTCGATGCGCTATACGATAAGGTTGTCGATTATTTATCGGGTAAAGAAATTTATGTGCGTGACTGTTATGCATGTGCAGAAAAAGAATACCAGCTTAATATCAGGGTAGTGAATGAGTACCCATGGAGCAATATGTTTGCTTACAATATGTTTCTCAGGCCTTCCGAGTCGGAACTCGAGAGTTTCGACCCCGAATGGACTGTTGTGAATGCCCCCGGCTTTATGGCCGATGCGGCCGTAGACGGTACAAGGCAACACAACTTTGCTATTCTGAACTTCACCCGAAAAATAGCTCTGATAGGGGGAACCGGTTATACCGGGGAGATTAAAAAGGGAATTTTTTCGGCCCTTAACTTTATTTTGCCGGTCTATAAGAATACACTGCCCATGCATTGTTCGGCCAACGTCGGGGACGATGGGGAAACCGCAATTTTCTTCGGACTGTCAGGAACGGGGAAAACAACACTTTCGGCCGATCCCAACAGAAAGCTGATCGGTGATGACGAGCATGGCTGGACCGGTGAGAACCGGGTCTTTAATTTTGAAGGCGGGTGTTATGCCAAGGTGATCAATCTTTCGGAAGAGAATGAGCCCGATATATACAGGGCAATAAAACCCGGAGCCATACTCGAGAACGTGATTATGAACAGTAAAAACGAGGTTGATTTCAGCAATACGTCAATTACGCAGAACACTAGAGTAAGTTATCCTATCTACCACATAGACAACATTCAGATTCCTTCCATTGGGGAGAATCCGAAGAATATTTTCTTTCTTACTGCTGATGCATTCGGAGTACTTCCTCCAATCTCAAAACTCACTCCGGGGCAGGCTGCATATCACTTTATTAGCGGATACACGGCTAAAGTAGCCGGTACTGAAGAGGGAATTGATGAGCCCATGCCTAATTTCTCGGCCTGTTTCGGGGCACCGTTTATGCCGTTGCATCCAACAAAGTACGCCGAAATGCTCAGTGCGAAGATGAAAGAAGCCGGCGTGAATGTTTGGCTTGTAAATACAGGCTGGACAGGTGGACCTTACGGCAAGGGAACTCGAATGAAATTAAAATACACCCGTGCCATGATAACAGCGGCATTAAACAACAAGCTGGATGATCTGCCTTACAGAACCCATCCGATCTTCGGCCTAAAAATGCCGGAGCAATGTCCTAATGTTCCCGACGAAGTGTTAAATCCAAAAGATACCTGGGCGCACAAGGACGCTTACGACGTAAAAGCAAAGGAACTTGCAGTATCTTTTAATGAGAATTTTGCAAAGTTTGCAGAGCACGCAAATCCTGAAATACTTGCAGGTGGACCGGTTATTAAATAACAAACGAGGATAACTCATAAAAAAACGCGCTCGGAGGAGCGCGTTTTTTGTTTTGTATAAAATATCGTTACTTTTTATTTACTTCTTTAATGTATTTTTCCAGCGCCATTGTCATGGACGGCGTATCGGGAGTTGGTGCTTTGATGTCCACTCTCAGGCCGTTATCTGTGGCAGCCTGGATAGTAGTGTTTCCGAAAACCGCAATACGAGTGTCGTTTTGTTCGAAATCGGGGAAGTTTTGCAAAAGAGATTGTATCCCGCTCGGACTGAAAAATACCAGTATATCGTAGTAAACATCCCTTAAGTCTGAAAGGTCACTCACCACCGTTTTATAAAATGTAGCCTGCTTCCAGTTCACATTTAGTTCGTTAAGAATGGCAGGGACTTCAGGTTTTAGCTTATCGGAAGAAGGTAACAGAAACTTTTCATTCTTGTACTTCTTTATAAGTGGAGACAATTCCTGGAACGTACGTTTTCCTACGTAAATCTTTCTCTTGCGGTAAACCACATACTTCTGCAGGTAAAACGCCACAGCCTCACTCAAACAGAAATACTTTAAAGTATCCGGTACCTTATATCTCATTTCTTCAGCGATCCTAAAGAAGTGGTCCACGGCATTTCGGCTGGTGAGAATTATCGCCGTATAGTTACCAAGATCTACTTTTTGGGTTCTTACTTCCTTGCTTGAAACTCCTTCAACATGGATAAAAGGCCTGAAATCAATCTTTACCTTTTGTTTTTCAATGAGATCAAAATACGGTGAGTTTTCAACTTTCGGTTCAGGTTGAGACACCAAAATAGTTTTCACTTTCATAGGCTGCGCAAATTTTAAAATTCTCCTAATCTATAAATACCTTATACAGTATTAAATAGGGTGAAATTTCAAGTGCGCAAAGATACAAAATAAAATAGAAGAAATTTCTTAAAATAATGTTTCCGTGGATTTTATAACTATAAAACAGTGTAAATCCGTTAATTACAATGATAGCGGCGATAAAGAGCAATAAAGTGGTCTGTGTTGGCCGTACCACATAGAAGAAAACCAGGTTTGCGATAAAGACTATGATGGCAATTAGGTTTCTGTAGGTGAGTTTTTGATACAGATAAGTGTTAATAACGGTTTCTATGGAAAAAACAACCCCAATGATCTTTTCGATATAGTATTTTGCCAGAATAAAGCCGGTGTAAACTGTACAGATTTGCACGAATAGCCATTTGTTGTCTTCGCCGGCCTCAGGATTTCCCGTTTTTAGTAATAAATAAATTAGTAAGGAAATTGATAGTACCTGTGAGACAAACAGCAGTATGTTAAAGGGGTGTTGTATTTCGGTATTTCTTCCCTGGACCAGGAAATACTTGTTTGTTATGGGAAGCATGGCGAACTCGTCGAACCGCCGCGAATAGAAGTGTTTTGCAAGCGCGAAGATAATCAGGCAGCCCAGCAGCAGCAATGTCACCCAGTCTGTGGATTCTATGTTTCGACTAATGTATTCCACCTGTAGAATTATACCGTAAAGGTAGGTCATTTTAGGTTGCGGAAAAAAGTGAAGCAATAGCCGGCACAGGAATTATTATTTTCCTAAAAAGAGGTACATTTGCCCAAAATACGGCTATGTCGAAAGCATTGGTGGTAATACCCACTTATAATGAATTGGATAATATTTCGCGCTTAATTCGCAATATATTTTCGCTTCAGCGCTCATTCCATATTTTGGTGGTCGATGATAATTCGCCCGACGGAACTGCAGCTTCCGTACGAGCGTTGATGTCCGACTATAAAGAAGAACTGTTTTTGTTGGAGAGATCCGGCAAACTGGGCTTGGGGACAGCGTATATATCGGGGTTTAAATGGGCATTGGCGAGGAATTACGATCATGTCTTCGAGATGGATGCCGATTTTTCCCATAACCCCAACGACCTCATCCGATTGTACAACGCCTGTGTAAAGGATGGATATGACATGGCCATAGGTTCGCGTTATATCAAAGGGGTGAATGTGGTTAACTGGCCCATGAGCCGAGTTTTGATGTCCTGGCTGGCATCAAAATACGTGCGTATTATCACCGGGATGAGGATCTATGATACAACAGCTGGTTTCGTTTGCTACCATAGGCGGGTACTCGAAAAGATCAACCTTGATAAAATAAAATTTATAGGCTATGCCTTTCAGATAGAAATGAAATTCAAAGCCTACCTTGCGAAATTTAAAATAGTGGAAGTACCGGTCGTATTTACCGATCGTACACGTGGAGAATCAAAAATGAGCGGGGGAATTATTTCCGAAGCAATTTTTGGTGTAATAAAAATGAAGTTCCGGAGTTTATTCAGGAATTCGGATATTAATGAAATTTAATGAGCACCATATTAATTAAGAATGCACATATCGTCAATGAAGGCGAGATTCAACAGGGCGATGTCCTGGTTGAAAAGGATCGAATAGTGGAAGTTGGCGGAAGTATTAGCGTTAAGTCGGCAGATACCAAAGTGATCGACGCCGACGGGCAGTACCTCTTACCGGGGATGATAGACGATCAGGTCCATTTCCGGGAGCCGGGGCTAACCCATAAGGCAACAATTGAAACCGAATCTAAAGCGGCTGTCGCAGGAGGGATTACCAGTTTTATAGAAATGCCGAACACAATTCCGCAGGCAACTACTATTAAGCTGTTGGAAGATAAATTCGACATTGCTTCAAAGACCTCCTGGGCCAATTACTCGTTTATGTTCGGGGGCACTAACGACAACCTGGAAGAGATCCTTAAGGTGGATAAGACCAAGGTAGCAGGGCTGAAATTATTCCTTGGGTCCTCTACGGGAAATATGCTGGTGGACGAACCAAAGGTACTGGAGGAAATCTTTAAGAAAACCGATCTGCTGATCTCGGTGCATTGTGAAGACGAAGCTACCATCAAGGCGAATCTCGAAAAGCATCTCGAAAAATACGGGGAAGACATCCCAATGAGCTGTCACCCGAAGATACGAAGCGAGCAGGCCTGTTACCTGTCGTCATCCAAGGCCATAGCCCTGGCCAAGAAAACAGGGGCAAGACTGCATGTATTTCATTTGTCGACCGCAAAAGAGACTTCTTTGTTTGAAAAGAAAAAGCCCCTTTCAGAAAAAAAGATCACTGCCGAAGTATGTATTCATCACCTATGGTTTTCCGACAAGGATTACGACAGCAAGGGGAGTCGCATAAAATGGAACCCGGCTGTAAAAACAGAAAAAGACAGGGATGGCCTGCTTGAGGCACTAAAAGACGGACGGATAGATGTGATCGCTACAGACCATGCACCCCACACTTCCGAAGAAAAAAACAATGTATACACCAAGGCTCCATCGGGTGGGCCCTTAGTGCAGCATGCCCTGGTGGCCCTGTTGGAAATGTACCATCGCGGCCAGCTAAGTCTGGAGACCATCGTTCAGAAAACCGCACATAACCCGGCAATACTGTTTGAAATTGAAGAGCGTGGATTTATAAAAAAAGGATATAAGGCAGACCTTGTACTCGTGGATCTGAACGCTCCCTGGACGGTAACCAAGGAAAATATATTGTACAAATGCGGCTGGTCCCCCTTTGAAGGCAGGGCTTTCAAGTCTCGCGTAACCCATACCCTTATTAACGGTTGCCTTGCATACGAAAACCTGAAATTCCCTAACAGGAGTAAGGGAGAACGACTTACTTTTAACAGATGATACGGATATTGATCTTTTTGGTTCTAACGCTTTTACTTTGGGCTTGCCAGGATGTAAAGCGACCCGAAAAGCCCGACAACCTTATTCCAAAGGACAAAATGGTGGATATACTCACCGATGTATACCTGAACAATGCCGCTAAGAGTATTAATAACCGATTGCTGAGACGTAAAGGCTTTAAACTGGATTCGCTGATCTATCAGAAGTACGAGATCGACAGTCTGCAGTTTGTGCGAAGTCACGCCTATTATAACGCCGACCTCAATACCTATAACGAAATATTCAGGGAAATAGAGCAACGTCTGGATAGAATGCTGAAAAAAGCCGATAGTGCTGCCGGTCCCAGAGCGACGAAATTGAGGGAGAAACAAGATAGCATAAAGCGAATGAAGGATCTCATTCCACCTCCCGATTCAGAATAGGGGTTTAAAGATTGTAGTTTTCACATACTCTTTTCAAAGTAACTTCCACCGGAGTATAGGTGAAATCAATGCTGCTCTCTATCTTGGATCCGTCGTAATATGAAGTACGATAGAGTGATCTCACTGTAGCCTTTAACAATCGCCTTCTTGTCCCAAACAACTTGCTCTGCAACCAATCGGCAATTCTAGCAAGATTCATCTTCCAGAACGCCAGTTCTTTTTTGGGTGCAGTTACCTTTAAGGCGGCTGCCAACTTAGAGGTAAGTTCTTTATACGACATATTTTCTGCTGCAAGAATAAACTGCTCATTGTGTATATCGCTTTGCATCAACCCGATCATAGCCTCAACCACGTCGTGGATATCCACCACCGCATTACCCCCGGGAGTGTAATACGGATTACCTTTCGCCACTAATTTTACTATAGTACCACTACTGGCATTCCAATGACCCTCGCCGAGAATTATCGCGGGATTGACGATCACGACCTTCATGCCCTCCTGTGATCCCCGCCACACTTCCATTTCGGCCCCGTATTTGGTAATGGCATAAACACTGTTTTCGGCCTCCGGATTCCAGTGGTTCTCCTCAGATATCAGTTCGCCGTTTCTGCGGTGGCTGAGGGTGGCAATTGAACTGACGTGGCAAAATTTGCTCACTCCATTCGCAATTGCGAGGTTGACCGCATTTGCCGTGCCTTCGATATTTACTTTTTTCAGTTTTTGAAAGCGTTTTGGGTTAAAACTGATACAGGCCGCGGCATGGTATACCTCGGTTATCCCCTGAAATGCCAGTTGCAGTGCGGGGATATCATTTATATCGGCTTCAAACCATTCGATGGTGCTGAAGAGCTCAGCTGAATTTTCTTCATAGTAGCCGAAAACCTTTTCAACCGCAGAAAGATCACTGGATCTTCGGTGAATGGCACGCACCCTGAACCCTTTCTTCAGAAGGGAATACAACAGATGCGAGCCTACCAGCCCTGTGCCTCCGGTTACGAGAATCATGCCGTAAAAATAGTCTTTTTTAAAGTATGCTTTTATCTTTTCGGGGTTCCCCCTATCTTTGCTGAAATTCAAAAATATGCAGCCGAAAAATTTTGTCGAAGAACTTAAATGGCGAGGAATGATTCACGATGTGATGCCCGAAACGGAAGAACATCTGTTAGAACAAATGCGGTCTGCATATGTGGGGTTCGATCCAACTGCCGATTCTCTACACATCGGAAACCTTGTACCTATAATGTTGCTGGCCTTCTTTCAGCGATGCGGGCATAAGCCGGTTGCGCTGGTTGGTGGTGCCACCGGGATGATAGGTGACCCTTCGGGCAAATCGAGCGAGCGCAATCTGCTGGACGAAAAGACACTGCGTCACAACCAGGAATGTGTGCGGCAGCAGCTGTCTCAATTCCTGGATTTCAGTTCCGGAAGTAAGAACGAAGCCGTGATGGTGAATAATTACGACTGGATGAAGGACTTCTCTTTCCTCGACTTTATCCGCGATGTAGGGAAGCATATCACGGTGAATTATATGATGGCAAAAGATTCGGTAAAGAACCGAATCTCCGGGGAAGAATCGGAAGGAATGTCGTTCACCGAATTCACCTACCAGTTAGTGCAGGGGTACGATTTCCTGCATTTGTACAGGAACCACGATTGTACGCTGCAAATGGGAGGCAGCGACCAGTGGGGAAACATTACCACGGGGACGGAACTTATCAGGCGAATCGGAAATGGAAAGGGTTATGCGCTAACCTGTCCGCTGATCACTAAAAGCGACGGCAGTAAATTTGGAAAGAGTGAAGGCGGGAATGTCTGGCTGGATGCTAAGCGTACCTCTCCTTATAAGTTTTACCAATATTGGATTAACACTTCCGACGAGGATGCGGAGAAGTATATCAAGATATTTACTTTTCTCGATGAAGCAGAAGTGAACCAATTGGTGGATGATCACAAATCGACTCCGCACCTGCGCTTATTGCAAAAACGACTTGCCCAGGAGGTTACAACGACTGTACACGGGGCTGAAGAGCATATGAATGCCGTTAAGGCCTCTAATATTCTCTTCGGAAAGTCCACTTCGGAAGATTTGAAATCTCTTACAGCCGAAACCTTCCTCGATGTATTCGACGGAGTTCCGCAGGCCGCAATACAGCGAGATCAGGTAGCTAAAGGGCTTGATATCATTTCGGCTTTGGCCGAAGAATCCGGTTTTCTCAAATCGAACGGGGAAGCGAGACGTGCCCTGAAGGAAAATTCGATTGCCGTTAACCGCGAAAAAGTTGACGATACCTATGTGATCAACAGCGGAGACCTTATCAACGGCCAGTTTGTACTGCTTCAGAGGGGCAAAAAGAACTATTTTATTTTACGAGCCGTATAAAAAAATCCGGAAACATGACGCTTCCGGATTCTTAACTAACTAACCAACCAATTATGAACAATTCCTGTAAAGGATTTTTATTCACCATTAGTTGGTCGTAAAAGAGAACTTCTGCTTACATCCGTTAAATATAATTTGTTACTTCCGGATATGGTACCAGCGCACTGATGAGCAGCGCGATACTTTCCTTAACGATGAGGGTAATACTTACGAGAATTGCCGTAACCAGGATGGAAACGGGAAGGTTGTTGTTCTGAATCTCCTTAAATTCATCTATACCGCGCGTTAAAATAGAGAATAGAAAGAACACTGCTGCATTAATGATCACCGCCATCACAAACCCTATAAACAGATAAAGCCCAGAATATGCTATCAGGGTACCGTAATCGACACTCTCGGTTTGAGTGGCCTGAATCCGGATAATATTGGTGATCGAAGGAATGATTTCGCTCAGGATAAGTCCTATCGAGAGAATAATACCGGAAGTAAACACCTTGAATGCATGATTGTCACTGCGCAGATCGGCCTTTTTAAAGAAGAGGTACTTTAACATGCGGTAAGAGATAAAGATTATGATAACCGAAAAGCCTATGGCCATAATAATCTCGAGGATGGCAAGGGTAAAAAGTTGAGAATTCATAAAGTAGTTATTTACTGGTTAGTACTACATTCCATTGTGTAATATCGTTATATGTTGCAGGGAGGTTTCCTGCGGCAAAATATTTGGCCGTAGTCTCCCAAAGTATATATTTCTTTCCATTGTGAATTTTGTGATATCCTGTTGCGGGCAGGTTCACCCCCAGAATTGAATGCCGGTAAAAATCACTGTTTAAAATTGCCACGTCGTAACCAAAATGTTTTAGGATGGTATAAATGATAACCGTCCTGGTATCGCAATCTCCTTTCAGATTCTGCATAAATGACACAGGGTTCTGTATGCCATATGATATATTTCCTATGCAGCATTCGGGGCATTGTTGGAGTACAATCCTGATAGCGTCTTCGTATTGTTCGGCGGGGTGGCATTCATCGGGAAAAACAAAAGAATATGGAATGTCCTGTATACAACTAACGACCATTTCGGCGAATTCCGTGGCGTTTAATTCCTTTTCCTTCTGAATAGCTGAAAATCCTTGTATAATCAAGTCAAGGCTGGGGCTGTCTGTGCGTTCAATATAATCGTAAAGTTCGCCCCAGAAATTTGGACTCGAATTAGGTCGATAGTTCGTTATATGGTTCCGTAGGCGAAGAAAGTCCCTATTCCGAACCATTAGCGTGGTGCCGTAATCGTTGCCGTAATTATCGCGCCAGTGTCGGGTCGAGGCATATACCCGGATACTGTCGCGGCCGTCGAGATACATTTTCAGTTCAACATTTTCATCGGACGTAAACCTTGTATCATCGTATTCGATGCCGGTCTGTTTTATAAGAAAGGCTATTCCCGCTCCAATAATTCCAACTATAAACCCTACAATGAGAAGAATTTTCAATAAGCTTATCAGGGCGGGTTTTCCGACCAACTTTATCGTTATAAAGACAGCGCAGGCAACAGATAGAAGTAGCGTAATAAGTATTGGGATTTCCAAAGAGACAGTCATTACTCCAAAGATCACGGTGAGCATCATAACCATAACCAGGAGCCACAGGCAGCCACTTGGATTCTTTTTCGGAGATAAGTTCATTACAATACCATAAGATTACAGCCGCGGATATCACTCTGGTCAAATCTACCTAAAATTTCAAAACTCCCATCCTCGTACACGCGACCCAGGTCCTGGGTTGCGATAAAGGAGCAGGAATGCTTGTTTGCCAGATCGATTACGTTCACACCGCCGGTAGTATTTTGAACATAAGTAAGCGGGTCTTCTGTGTCTCGCGTAAGGACTTTCATCCAGGGCGGACAATTAAAAATTCCGTTTTCCAGGCTGTACGCTTGTGATAATAGTTCGGTCATCCCGTATTCGCTGTAAATTTGTTCTACTCCGAAGCCGTTTTTCAGATCCCGATGCAATTCTTCACGGATCATTTCTTTCCGTCGACCTTTCATCCCGCCTGTTTCCATGATTGCCACATGGTTGAGATTAAAGGAATGCGCTTCTATCAGGTCCAAAAGGGCATATGAAACTCCTATCAATAATCCCGGATGCCCCTCCCATTCAAGTTTGTTCATGGTTTTAACCAATTGCTCAGTATCCGCCAGGTAGAATTTGCTTTCGGCCTTTCCGGAGTGCTTAATAAGCTTGTCGACCATATAGATAAGCGAGGATTGTTCTTGTTCAAAATAGGAAGGCAGTAATGCCATAATGGTTATTTTTGAAGGCTTTGAGATAAATTGTTCAAAGGAGGACAAAAAACTGCGCTCATATAGCGAAAGATCTGCCACAAAGTGTTTAGACGGGACGGTATTGGTGGTTCCGCTGCTTGTGAAAATCATTTCAGCTTTAACAGATGAATCTAGGACGGGATGTGTTCTGAAGAACTCAACAGGCAGGAAAGGTATTTCGGTTAGTGTCGAAACATTGGAAGGGTTTCTATTCAGCGCATTACAGAACCGCTGGTAAATCGAGACCTGTTGGTACTGGTATTCAAAAATTTCCAGTGCACAACGAGTAAAGCTTGCAGGGGAATCGATGTTAAAAATGTTCTGTTCCAACATGAGAATTCATCCTATGGAGTTTCAAAAGTACGCAAATTATGGTGCATGCAGGCTCAGATTCAGAAGACTTACAGAGCGAAATTACACCACAGTACCACACGGTTTATTAAGCGACTGTAGATGTTACCTAATTGTTAAGAATTCAGGGGCTGAAAGTTAAAGTGTCAATTAGTGGTATATTTATGCAATAATAACTTTTGCTTAATATGAAGAAAAAAGAAACCCGAATCTTACTTGTTGACGACGAGCCGGATATACTTGAAATAATAGGGTATAACCTCTCTTCTGAAGGCTATCAGGTTTACACTGCAGAGAATGGCGTTGAAGCAATCTCTCAGGCAAAGAAACACAAGCCGCACCTGATCATTCTGGACGTGATGATGCCGGAAATGGACGGGATAGAAGCTTGTGAAAAAATTCGGAACATCAGTGAACTCGACGAAACCATAATCACCTTTCTAACTGCGCGCAGCGAGGATTATTCGCAGGTGGCCGGATTCGAGGCAGGAGCCGACGACTATATAACCAAGCCCGTTAAGCCGAAGTTACTTCTAAGCAAAGTAAAGTCGCTGTTGAGGCGATTTAAATCGCAGGAGGAAGAGGAAGGTGTACTTAAAATAGGTAACTTGACCATTAACAGGGAAGAATATAAGATCCTGATAGGTAAAAGGGAGGTTATACTTCCGCGGAAAGAATTCGAATTACTCGCACTTTTGGCGTCTAAACCGGGAAAGGTCTTTAAACGTGAGGATATTTTGGATCGGGTTTGGGGGAACGAGGTTGTTGTTGGAGGCAGGACTATAGATGTTCACATTCGTAAACTACGTGAAAAAATAGGTGATGACCGCTTTAAAACCGTAAAAGGTGTAGGGTATAAGTTTGTTGAATAATGTCCAGAAGCTTCAGGAAGACTTATAATTTTGCTGCTTATACGGCATTTGCAATAACTATTGCACTCACACTCGCCATGGGTGTTTTTTTTTATTTCAGCGGAGAATTTAATATCTGGCTGCTCCTGGGTTTTGCTCTGGTTCTCTTTGTCATTTCTTTTTTTATCATACAGTATCGGGTGGAGCATTTAATCTTCAACCGCATTAAAAAGATTTACGACGATGTGTCGCTGCTGGATGCCAGGTCGCTGAGCAAACATCAGATCTCCACAGATATGGAAACGTTAACCAGGGAGGTTGAACGTTTTGCTCAGAATAAAAAGCTGGAGATCGAAGCCTTAAAGATCAGGGAAACCTATCGAAAGGAATTTATAGGAAACATCTCCCATGAACTTAAAACCCCTCTTTTTACGGTACAGGGGTATATTCTTACCCTGCTCGACGGTGCGATGAAGGACAAACAGGTTCGGAAGAAGTACTTACATCGCGCCAGCAAAGGAGTGGAGCGGCTTATTTATATTGTAAAAGACCTGGACATGATCACCAAGCTCGAGGTAGGGGAGCTGAATATGAGGTGGGAAAAATTCGATATAGTGGAACTCATCGAAAACGTATTCGACCTGTTGGAAATGAAGGCTTCCAAGAAGCAGATCACCCTGGCCATGGATAAAGAATATACCGCGCCCATCATGGTTTCGGCCGATAAGGATAAGATTCAACAAGTTTTGTCGAACCTGATCGTAAACTCCGTGAAGTACGGTAAAAAAGGAGGCACTACCGAAGTGAATATTGAAGATCTTATTAGGAATAAGGTTATTGTCCGCGTGTCCGACAATGGCGAAGGAATAGCCCAGGAACATATTCCTCGGCTGTTCGAACGGTTTTATAGGGTCGATAAGAGCGGGTCTCGCAAGGAAGGCGGAAGCGGACTTGGTCTCGCTATCGTAAAGCATATCATAGAGGCGCACAAGGAACGCATCTATGTTGAAAGTCAGTTTGGCGTGGGATCGGAGTTTTCATTTACCCTCGAAAAGGCGAAATAAATCCCTGCGATCCACCTCCTCCATAGGAGCTTTAAAACCGCTATAGGCCGCAATCCTTTTCAGTTGATGTATATCGAAATTGCTTTGTTTGCAAGATGGTATTATTCCCTTGGATTTTAGTCGTTTTGCCAGGTAACGCTGCTCGTACTGCCCGGGAGTTGGTATAAAAAACGCCTTTTTTCCCATGGCTGAAAGATCCATGATGGTTGTATAGCCGGAGCGGGCTATTACCAATTCGCTTTCGTTGATTGCCTGTTCGAGTTCCGGTGTGGTTAGGAAGTTGATAATTTCTATGCCGTTTTCAACGGTTCGTATTTTTTCATCTTCCACGTTGCCCTGGACCAGCAGGACCTTCTTCGGACTGTTCTTAAAAACATGCCGAAGTTTATTCTCCAGTATACTTCGCTGAGGTTCGGGGCCCGACAGCAGGCATAAGATATCGTAACGGATCTTTGTCTCCCTTGCTTTCATCCGGCTCAGCGGACCGATATATTTCGGGCTAATACTATCAGATGAAATATGTCCCAGTTTACCGCTGAGATTTTCCGCTCCGCTGAAATCGGGCACCCAGCACTCGTGGAATTTTCGTGCAAGACCCAGGTGAATACTGCTGCTAAGCCAGGAAGTACTTCCCGAAAGTACGTGCAGCTGATGGGTGATATAAACCGAAGGAATTTTCTTTGAACGCACTCCCGGACGATTATCGCTAATGATTCCATGGATCCGCTGGGCCTTTACGAGTTCCTTTACCATCTTTTTTTCGGCCGATATAGCATTACTAATATGAGGTAATTGTTGTAATAGCTTTGCCTTTAAAAAAGACCCGCTATTCGAATATTGAATATTATACAATGGCAGTTCTATCGATTCGAGAGAAGGAAATTCCGCCCGTAACAGCTTTAGCGCCGCTCCGTCTGAACCGATAAGTACTTCATATCCCGACTGGAGCAACTGGTTAATAAGCGGTATACAGCGTGTGGCGTGTCCCAACCCCCAGTTGAGAGGAGCCACCAAGATTGTTTTACGTGGATTCAAGGCATGAAGAGATAAAATTTATGATACCCCCTATTACAAAAATAAGAATAATTGTGGCAGATTAATATTCCTTAATTTTACCGAAATCTTAAAATTTAGAACTTGGGTAGTAAGAATAAGTTAAAGCGATTTAAAGAGAATGAAAACTTTTCGAATGTAATTCAGCCCGGGCGAGAGGAGATATTAAGCGGCAGTCTAAATCTAAAGGGGAAGTGGCGAGCTGAAATTTTTAAGAATCAGAACCCTCTTGTGCTGGAATTGGGCTGCGGAAAAGGAGAATATTCGGTAAGCCTCGCACGAAAATACCCTGATAAGAACTTTGTCGGCATCGACATAAAGGGAGCCAGGATGTGGCGGGGCGCTAAAACAGCTCTGGAAGAGGGTTTGGATAATGTATGTTTTCTAAGAACCCAAATAGAATTGATCGATTGTATTTTCGAAGTGGATGAAGTGGACGAGATATGGATCACCTTTCCCGATCCACAGATAAAATACAAGCGTACCAAGCATCGGCTTACAAATACCGATTTTCTCGATAAGTATCGCAAGATTCTAAAAAAGGAAGGCTCAGTCCATCTAAAGACAGATAGTGAGTTTATGCATGGCTATACTCTGGGGCTGTTGCACGGGCTTCAGGAAGAGATCGTCTATGCCCATCATGACGTCTATGGCAACGATCACAGCCCGGAGGAGGTAACCGCAATTCAGACTTATTATGAAAGTCAGTATCTTGAAGTCGGAAAAAAAATAACATACATCCGGTTCAATTTAAAATAGCTTTTATAATTTAACCGAATCAACCACCGGGAATGATCTTTATCTACAATTTTATTGTTGGCTTCGTCGCTTCTGCAATTGGCGTAATTCCTCCCGGTTTACTGAACATGTCTGCTGCGAAGATCAGCATGAAGGAAGGCAGGAAACGAGGTCTGCTTTTTTCGCTGGGCGTGTGTTTTACCGTAATGGTGCAGACTTATGTGGCTTTGATCTTTGCGCGCTATCTGGACATGCATCCGGAGTACGTGGACCTGCTGCAGAAGATTGCGTTGGGTATTTTTATGGCAATTACCGTGTATTTCTTTTTTATTGCCAAAGACACTCGCAGAAGCATACCTGAGGAGCTGGATCGTCCCAAGACAAACAGAATTGTATCGGGAATGCTACTGGCCTTACTCAATTTGTTACCATTACCCTATTGGGTATATATCAGTATTACGTTCACCGGCTTCAGGTGGTTTACCTTCGAACAACCGGGTATTTGGGCGGCTGTACTGGCCTCCGGGATGGGGACTTTTATGATGCTGATGTTGTATGTACAATTCTTCAGAAGAAAAGAAGACAACCCGAGATTCAATGTCAATATGAATTATATTATCGGGTTTATTACTGCTGCAATATCGGTGATCACCATTATCAAGATTTTTAACGATTTCTGATGGCTTCTGAAGGATTTTTCAAAGAGGTTTACAAAGTGGCTAAACAAATTCCATACGGCAGGGTAACTTCCTATGGTGCCATCGCCAGATACCTGGGAGCAGCGGGAAGTGCCCGGATGGTGGGGTGGGCGATGAACGCCTCCCATGCCGATCCGGAGGTACCTGCCCATCGGGTGGTTAACAGAATCGGACTACTTAGCGGTAAACACCATTTCAGCGGGACCAACTTAATGCAGCAGCTTCTCGAGAATGAAGGAGTTGAAGTGATCGACAACCGCGTGCAGCGATTCTCCGAACTTTTCTGGGACCCAGTAAAAGAGTTATAAAATATTGTTTTACACAGGCTGTTTCAAATCGATTACAGCCCTTTAAAATCCGAACTTTAACCTGTATATTTGCACTTTAGAATTAATCTAAATTACTGCGGAAACGAATTATGAGTTATAAGAAACAGGAGATTTTAGCAGCCTTGGAAACAATTACGGTTGCCGGTGAAGGAAAGAATATGGTGGAGAGTGGCGCAATTCGAAATGTGGTTACTTTTGCCGACGAGATAATCGTCGATCTAACCCTGTCGACTCCTGCCATGCATATTAAGAAGCGGGCAGAGGCCGATATAATTAAGACCATAAAGGAAAAGATATCCGAGGAAGCAAAAGTACAGGTAAATATAGCTGTTGAGGCACCTCCGAAACAAGAAGAGAAACAAAAGGCCAACCTTATAAAAGGGAAACCCATTCCGGGGATACAGAATATTATTGCGGTGGCCTCCGGAAAGGGTGGCGTAGGAAAGTCTACTGTTACGGCAAACCTGGCCGTTACCCTGGCAAATATGGGTTTTAAGGTAGGTGTGCTGGATGCAGACATTTACGGACCATCGATTCCAATTATGTTCGATGTGGCCGAAGCACGGCCGCTGTCGGTACAGGTGGGCGAGAAGAGTAAGATGAAGCCCGTGGAGAATTACGGGGTTAAGATTCTTTCAATCGGCTTTTTTACCAAGCCGGACCAGGCTGTGATCTGGCGAGGTCCTATGGCATCCAAGGCATTAAATCAATTGATCTTCGATGCCGACTGGGGGGAACTGGATTTTATGCTTATAGATTTGCCGCCCGGTACAGGAGACATACATCTAAGTATAATGCAGGCCCTGCCAATTACTGGGGCGGTGGTAGTTAGTACCCCGCAAAATGTCGCTTTGGCCGATGCGCGAAAAGGGGTATCCATGTTCCAGCAGGAAAGTATACAGGTGCCGGTTTTAGGAATAATAGAGAATATGGCTTATTTCACTCCGGAAGAATTGCCGGATCATAAATATTATATTTTTGGAAAAGAAGGTGCCAAGAATCTTGCAGACGATCTAAATGTACCTTTCCTGGGGGAGATACCGCTGGTGCAAAGCATACGTGAAGCAGGGGATGTAGGAAGACCGGCTGCCATGCAAACCGCAACAGCCACCGAATCGGCCTTTGAAGAAGTAACAAAAAAGGTAGTTGAAGAAACAGTGCGTCGCAATGAGGCACTGCCTCCAACGGAAGCAATAAAAATTACTACCATGGCAGGTTGCAGTGCCGTAAACAAAAGATGATGACAGAGCAGGAATTATTATCAAAGGTTGAGATCGCATTGGAAGAGATACGTCCTTTTCTACAGAGCGACGGCGGGGATATTTCTCTGATTTCGATCGACGAGGGCAAAATTGTAAAAGTTCAATTGCAAGGTGCCTGTGTGGGTTGTACGGTGAATCAAATGACCCTTAAAAGTGGTGTGGAGATGACCATCAAGAAACACGCCCCGCAGATCGAATCTGTGCTGAGTGTTTAAAGATGGAAGTTGAAGTTAAAAAGTAAATGTGCCCCGAACAAATAGTCTTGAAATAAATGATTAAGACAGATATATTAATTATTGGCGCTGGCCCCACGGGGCTTTTTGCCGTTTTTGAAGCCGGATTATTAAAGTTGAGATGTCACCTCATCGACGCACTGCCACAGGCAGGTGGGCAGTGTTCCGAAATATACCCTAAAAAGCCAATCTACGATATTCCTGCTTTTCCGGAGATTCTTGCCGGAGAATTGGTGGATAACCTCATGAAACAGATCGAGCCTTTCCAGCCCGGGTTTACCCTGGGAGAGCGGGCAGAGACCATTGAAAAACTTGATGACGGCAGCTTTTTGGTAACTACGAATAAAGGCACTAAACATCAAGCGCCGATAGTTGCGATCGCCGGGGGACTGGGAAGTTTCGAGCCGCGCAAACCGCCCATTACCGGAATTGCCGAATATGAAGACAAGGGGGTTGAGTATATCATCAGAGACCCGGAGTTATACAGGAATAAAGAGGTTGTAATCGCCGGTGGCGGGGATTCGGCCCTTGACTGGAGTATCTTTTTAACCGATATCGCCAAGAGTGTTACCCTAATTCACCGTCGGAATGAATTCAGGGGAGCATTGGACAGCGTTGAAAAGGTGCAGGAACTCAAAAATTCGGGAAAAATCGAACTTATTACCCCGGCCGAAGTAGTCGATATAGTTGGTGAGAATAAGGTTGAAGGAGTTTCCGTAAAACGAGGTGCAGAGGTCTTCAACCGAAAATGCGACCATTTTATACCGCTTTTTGGTCTTGCTCCAAAACTGGGGCCCATAGCCGACTGGGGGCTTGAAATAGAGAAAAATGCCATTAAAGTGAATAATGCCCTGGACTACCAAACCAATATTCCGGGCATATACGCGATAGGGGACGTAAATACTTACCCGGGAAAACTTAAATTGATCCTATGCGGGTTTCATGAAGCTACCCTGATGTGCCAGAGTGCGTACCAACGCATTCATCCCGACAAGCGTTATGTTATGAAATATACCACCGTTGGGGGGGTAGAAGGATTCGACGGCAGCAAAAAAGAAGCCCCTAAGGCGGTGATAAAGTCGATTGATTAGGAGACTAAAGTCGATGAAGGGTGAAGGGTGAAGGGTGAGCCGGAAGTCGGCCCGCCTTCGCAGGCCACCTTCGCCACAGTAGCTTGGCTACGGCGGCTGAAGAGCTTCGGCGGACGTGGGAAGCCGGAAGTCAGAAGTCAAAAGTTGTAAACGAAGTGATTGAGTGGTCCCGCAAAGTGGGAGTGTATCGAAATCACCGGATTGATGGGTGAATAGTGAGTGGTGAGTAGTGAGCCTGAAGTTGGAAGCCTGAAGCCTCCGCCTACGCTTGCGCTTCGGCGGACAGGGGAAATTGTCACTTCGAGTGAATATGAAGTGCGAGAGCTACTTCATATTAGTATCGAGAAGTGGAAGTGGAAGCTGTCACTTCGAGCCTGTCCGCCTCAGGTAGTACGTGATAAATCTGGCGGATGTTCCTGCAGAGCAGGAAAGTATCGAGAAGTGGTTGTAGTGAAGAGTTAGTGGGGAATTGAGTTTAATTCCAAAAATAAAAAGCTTGAAACAGGATATTAAAGTAACCATAATCGACAGGGAGGGCGTGGAACATACGATCGAGGCTCCCATCGATATGAATATGAATGTGATGGAACTTGTCCGTTCCTATGAATTGGCTCCTGAAGGAACCATAGGCGTCTGTGGGGGGATGGCAATGTGTGCATCCTGTCAGTGCTATGTGTTAAGTGATCATGAGCTTTCTGAAAGAAGCGATGAGGAAGAAGCTATGCTTGCTGAAGCATTTTATGTGAAAGACAACAGCAGACTTGGTTGTCAGATCCACCTAAACCCGGAACTGGAGGGCTTAAAAGTAGAATTGGCTCCCGAAAGCTGATATTTTAATCGGTAAGCTTGTAATCGATAAGTTTTTCCGGCCCTTCGAGTAATCGCCTGCTCACTGTAAGTACCCCGTCATCGTTAGTGGTAATATGCCACTTGATAAGCGAAATTTTCCCCTTTTCAATTTCAATCCCGGTTATGGACCTTGGATGTACACAACTTCCGTCGTTGAAATAGGCAATATCTCCGGGTTCGGGAAAACGGGGCCTGTGAGTGTGCCCGGTAATGGTAAAAATATTGTCGTTCTCGATGATCCATTTCTTGGTACGACGTTCCACCTTTTTCAGTTCACTGTAATTCCGGGCAGGGCTGGTGGGATCGCCAATGCCGAATATCTGCAGCTGCCGCCAAAGTATGCGCACCATAAACCTGTTTATCTTCCAGCCTACGTAGTTCATAAAATCGGCCTGGTGGCCGTGAATAAGGAAAATCTCCTGTCCGCTGTGGTCGTGTTTTAGGATAATTCCTTCCGAGAAACTGATTCCGGGAAACAAGGGAACATCCACCCCATTCACTTTATCAAAATAACTGCTAAGCTGCTTTTTCACGAAGCGTTCATTTTTATAAACCATATCGTGATTGCCGAGAACGCGGTACAGCCGACCCTGTTCGTAGAACTTCTTCATAAGCTGATATACGTTCTCATGTGCTTCGAAGATGGATTTAAAATCCCGGTTTTCCCATAATTCGTCCCCATCACCCAGCTCGCAATAAGTGAAACCTTCCTGGTAATAGTGTTTTAAGGCGTGGAAGTAGGTGTTGCGATTATTGGCGAAATCGTCGGCGAAACTGTTATCTCCCCTGTGGCAATCACTAAAGATGATAAATTTGGAAGTATCATCGAAGGAGATCCTTCGCGCGTTCTTATAGGCGTTTGTAAATCGTTTTCTCGAAGACATGCACGTACTTTTGCCCAAGATACAACTTGCATTAACTTCATCAAATTCACAAATAAAAAAGGCTTCCCGAAGGAAGCCTATTCAATATGATCATCGGCTTATTTAAAAGCGTTATGGCCGGTAATATCCAGGCCGGTAATAAGCAGGTGGATGTCGTGGGTGCCTTCGTACGTAATCACACTTTCCAGGTTCATCATATGCCTCATGATGCTGTATTCGCCGGTAATACCCATCCCGCCAAGTATTTGCCGGGCTTCTCGAGCTATCTTAAGCGCCATGTCCAC
Source organism: Pukyongia sp. (assembly GCA_030148705.1). Classification (GTDB taxonomy): domain Bacteria; phylum Bacteroidota; class Bacteroidia; order Flavobacteriales; family Flavobacteriaceae; genus Pukyongia. The sequence continues at coordinate 13,898 of JASBSY010000016.1, read as the reverse complement.
GTTGTTTCTTTTAGCCATGGAGATCTGGGCCGAACTGGCCTTATCCTCATTTTTAAGCTGCCCCAGGCGATAGGCCAGAAGTTGTGCCTTGGTGATCTCGGTTATCATTTCGGCTAACTTCTTTTGCTGAAGCTGGAAGGCTGCAATAGGTTTTCCAAATTGGATTCGCTCTTTGGCATAACGCAAGGCGGTATCGTAACAGTCCATGGCAGCACCAATAGTTCCCCAGGCGATACCATAGCGAGCCGAGTCTAAACAACCCAGAGGAGCACCCAGGCCGGATTTATTCGGCAACAGGTTTTCCTTGGGAACTTTGACGTCCTGAAAGATAAGTTCGCCGGTTGCTGAAGCACGCAGGGACCATTTATTGTGTGTTTCCGGGGTGCTGAATCCTTCCATTCCCCGTTCTACCAACAGTCCGTGTATTCTACCTTCTTCATCTTTAGCCCAAACTACCGCTACGTCGCAAAATGGCGAATTAGAGATCCACAGTTTTGCTCCGTTCAGCAGATAATGATCTCCTTTGTCCTTGAAATTTGTAACCATACCGGCGGGATTGCTGCCGAAATCCGGCTCAGTAAGTCCGAAAGATCCCATCCATTCGCCGGTGGCCAGTTTAGGAAGAAATTTCTTGCGTTGTTCCTCTGTACCGTATTTCCAGATTGGATACATTACCAGGGAAGACTGAACCGAGGCTGTTGAGCGAACCCCGCTGTCGCCGCGTTCTATTTCCTGCATGATCAAGCCGTAGGATATCTGGTCCAGGCCTGCACCCCCGTATTCCTCGGGAATATAGGGTCCGAATGCGCCAATTTCCGCAAGTCCTGGAATTATGGATTTCGGAAATTCGGCCTTTTGTGCGGCTTCTTCTATGATGGGGGATACGTCTCGTTTAACCCACTCGCGGGCCGCCGAACGAATTAGTTTGTGTTCTTCGGTTAACAGCTCGTCAATGTTGTAGTAGTCGGGAGATTCGAATAGATCGGGTTTCATCTGGATTTAAATTTTGAAGCACAAATTTAGGGATTGCCTGTGAAAAACCGCTTATTACATCCAAATCTTTCTATAAAAATTACCTGCTATTTTGAAAGGAATTCGGCGAGCAGCCGGTGAAAGTGGTGTACCCCCTTTTCGCGTGTGGGAGAGAAGCGCCCTGCTTTGTAAAACGAAGAGTTGACCCCTTTTTGCACGTTTTCCACGACAAATTCATCTTCCCGCTCAACCTTTTCCAGCGAACTCCCGGCGCCTTTATCAAGTTTAGATTCATCGTATACGTAGGAAATGAAGGATATCTTGGTTCGGTTTACTGAAAGTGGTTTTACGATATTCACCGAAAGTCCCCATGGATAGAAGTTAAACATCATATTAGGGAACACCCAGTAATAATAAGCGGCTACTTTTTTCCCGTGATCAGGATGGCCTGCCGGCAGGTCGAAAACTTCTGTGGCTTCGTCCGTATATCCTATTTGCAGGTTGCAATAGTCGTAGATCTCTGTGCGATATTGTCCGTAATCCAGGGTTTCGTTGAGGGATTCGTGCACGAAGGGGATGTGAAATCCTTCCAGATAGTTGTCACAGTAAAGTGCCCAGTGCGCGTGAACCAGAAAGTCCTTAGACAAGGTAGCATCGAATTTAAATTTATCAAGAGGAAGAAATCCCACTCTTTCGTCCATCTTGTCGATTATTTTACTGAAATCGAGTTCGGGATTAAGACCGATAAATAGCATGGGACCCCATTTCTCCAGTGGAAACTTGTGCAGGTCGTCGCAGGGCCTTGGGAAATCTTGGGTGGCCTCGAATTCGGGCATGCTTAAAAATTTTCCCTGCAGATTGAAGCGTCTTCCGTGGTAACCGCATACCAGTTTGGAAGCCTTTCCCCCGTGCTGTACCACCAGATTCCCGCGATGGGTACAAACATTCGTCATACAGGAGATAGTGTCGTCCTCAGTCCTCGTAAGCAGCAAGGGTTCGGTAAGAAATCCATCGAGAAGCACCAGGGGGTAAACGCTTTGAGATAGTGGCACCAGAGATTCATCGCCAATCCATTGCCATGATTTAAGAAAGACTTTTTCTCTGATTGCTTCAAAGATCTCGTTGTCCCTATAAAATGACGCCGGTAGGGTTTCCGCTTTCGAAATATCGGGATCGATAAAGAATTTGTACTGCATCTGCTTAATAGCTGTATATTTAACTTCCTCTAAAGTAAGTATTTAATCGGTAATTATGTTATACGAGACAATTCATGGGTAGTAAAACGCAGAAGATCGGGCTGATCACAACTACTTCTTTGGTAGTTGGGAATATGATCGGAGTTGGAATTTTTGTGCTACCCGCCGCCTTATCTGCATATGGAAGTATTAGCTTATTAGGATGGTTTTTTACAGCGACGGGGGCTTTGATCCTCGCAAAGATATTCAGCAATTTCAGCAAGATTATCGTAAATAAGAGTGGGGGTCCGTACACCTATGCCCGTGCCGGCTTTGGGGATTTTATCGGGTTTCTGGTGGCATGGGGGTATTGGATCTCATGTTGGGTGGGGAACGGTGCAATTGCCATCGCCATAATTGGAGCCTTGAGTTTCTTTTTTCCGGGGCTTTCAACAGATCCATTGTTATCGGTAAGCTGTGCGCTATTACTGATCTGGTTTTTTACCTGGATAAATACAAGGGGAATCAGGACCTCGGGTAAGGTGCAGGTCGTCACCACGGTGTTAAAGATCCTGCCTTTGTTGTTCGTGATAGTGGCGGGACTTTTCTTTTTTAACAGTGCCAATTTCCCTGCTTTCAACCTAACCGGGGAAAGTACTTTCGAAGCCATCCCGATGGTGGCCACACTCACGCTTTACGCATTCCTGGGGATAGAGTGTGCCACCATCCCCGCAGCAAGCGTAAAGGACCCGGAACGCACAGTGCCCAGGGCCACGATGCTGGGAGCTGTTTTTACTGCTGCAGTCTATATGCTGGGTACCGTTGTCTTGTTTGGGATATTACCGGTGGACATACTAAAGACATCGGCTGCGCCTTTTGCCGAGGCGGCCAGGCTGATAGGGGGAGAATTCGGGGGTTATTTTGTGGCCGTGGGGGTAATTATTTCGGGTCTGGGAGTGCTAAACGGGTGGATCCTGGTTATGGCGCAGGTTCCTATGGCTACGGCTAAGGATGATCTCTTTCCGAAGATCTTCAAAAGAGAGAATAAGAAAGGTGCGCCGATATTCGGACTGATAATTGGAAGTTTGCTGTCTACTGTGGTAATGCTGATGAATTTTACTGAAGGGCTGGTAGACCAGTTCAGGATTATCATAGAGATAACGGTTTTTGCCAATTTAATACCCTATCTGTTTGTGTCTGCTGCCTATATCCTGGTTCTGATAGAGAAACGCATCAATGTTGATAATTGGGTAAAAACGCTGGCGCTGGGCGGCCTGGGAATGGCCTATTCCTTATGGGCGATTTACGGTTCGGGGCGGGATACGGTTTTCTATGGATTCCTGTTATTGATGACCGGGATACCCTTCTATATTCTTATGAACTGGAATAAAAACAGGCGCTTATAATTTTAGATAGAAATCTTCTACCAGTTTTTTATACTCGTTGGAATAGTTGTGACGCTCCTTTTCAATGGTGAGTTGCGTAATTTCCGGCACTGAGCTTCCGAAAGAAAACTCCATCAGGCTTCTTTTTTCCCCGGCCTCCTTTCCACGATTGGGAAGGTCTGTACCTTTTACGCGGCAGATCCTTATTGGGAAGAGATTTCTTTCGGCTGCCATGGAAATAAACTGTTCCTCTTCTTTTCTGGGGAGGATGGTAGCAAAGTTACCGTCATCGGCCAGGAGTTGAGACACCCCGTCCAATAGAAGTTCGAAAGGCAATGCATGGTTAAAACGAGCGGTATCCCGGGCCTTGTCCTCACTTTTATGATCTTCCGAATAGAATGGCGGATTGGAAACGATTAGGTCGTAGCGTTCCTCTTCCATCTCTTCCAAAAATTCATCGAAACCTGCGTGATAACAGAACAGTCTGTCGCCCCAGGGTGAGTTCTCAAAATTCTCTACGCATTGTTCGTAGGCCGATTCGTCTATTTCCAGGGCGTCGATGAGTTCGGCATTACTGCGTTGCGCCAATTGCAGGGCGATAAGGCCGGTTCCGGCTCCTATGTCGAGGATGGAAAAGCAAGCTGAAGGGATGGTTGCCCATGCTCCCAGGAGTACTCCGTCTGTGCCTATCTTCATGGCGCAGCGATCCTGTTCTACGGAAAATTGCTTGAAATGGAAGGGCTGCGACATCAGAGGTATAATTCGATGAGTCCTTCCGGGGCCTGGAGCTGTAGTATTTTTTTCTCGCGATCCACGTTTTTGATGATATCGTCGTTTACCGGGATCAGTACTTCTTTGCCTTTGTGATCGATCTCGAAGAGATGCTGGGCAGTGGTATCGTTCACTCCCCGGACGATTCCAAGCCTGCCGAAGTTTACATCAATGGCTTCGAAACCGATTATTTCGTGATAATAGAACTTCTTACCGCTAAGGGGTGGCAGCAGGTTCAAAGGCATGAATAATTCGGAGCCCAGCAATTGATTGGCGTCTGCCTCGGTCTCCACCTCCTCGAATTTTACCCTTAGAAGGCTGGATTTATGAAGGGAAAGCGATTCAATAAAAAATGGAATCAAATTTTTGCCTTGTTCGACAAAAACCGATTCCATTTCAAGAAATTCTTCGGGGTCGTCGGTATCTAATTTTACCAGCAGTTCCCCTTTAAAACTATATTTTTTAACGATTTTGCCAACGAAGAAACAATCCTTCTTTTGCATCGTCTAAAAAATTACTCTTCTTCTTTCGAAGCTTCAGCAGTAACTTCTTCAGTTGCAGCTTCTTCAGTTGCAGCTTCTTCAGTTGCAGCTTCTTCAGTTGCGGCTTCAGTCTGAGCTTCTTCAGCCGTATCTTCAGCAACCTCTTCGCTTGCAGCAGCTTCGGCAGCTCTGGCTTCGTTTACAGCTTTTTCAGCTTCAAGAGCTTCAGCTCTTTCCTTGGCTTTTGCATCGGCAAGCTTATTGCGTTTGTTCGCTACAGCTGCGGCCTTATCTTCAAGCCATTTGTTGAATTTTTCTTCAGCTTCTTCTTCGGTATGTGCACCTTTTTTCACTCCTTCAGCAAGGTGTTTTTTCATCATCACTCCTTTGTAAGAAAGGATGGCTCTGGCGGTGTCGGTTGGTTGCGCTCCGTTTTGAAGCCATTGTACCGATCCGTCGATATCCAAATTGATTTCTGCTGGGTTTACATTAGGATTATAAGTTCCTAATTTTTCGAGATATTTGCCATCTCTTTTAGCGCGGCTGTCGGCCGCTACGATCCAGTAAAAAGGTTTTCCTTTTTTTCCGTGTCGTTGCAATCTGATCTTTACAGGCATAGTAATTAAGTTATGAGGTACACGACCCCGTTTATAATTAAGGACGGCAAAGATACTATATTTTTAATATGAAATTCAATAGATTAAACTTTTTATTTTACATTTGTCAGGAACCTATTTACCCAAATTACCATGAAACGAATAATTTTAACACTATTCGCGTTTTCATTATTGTTTACGGGCTGTGAGGATATAGCCGACAATTCGCCGGCCATGCAGGGCGAGATAAACGATGTCTTCTTTAAAGCGATTAATATAAACGGGCAGCCGAACGCAGACGGCACCTTCACCATTCAGGGTGAAAATCAGGATGAGAAACTTACATTTGTCTTAAGCGGGGTAAATCCCGGGGCATACCTGCTGGGGCCCGATGAGCCCAATACTGCCGGATATGAAGATGCTAACGGAACTATTTTCACGACAGCCGAGGAAGGTGAGGGTAGACTGGTGATCGAAAATCACTGTGAAAGCTGTGGCGAGATCAGTGGAAGATTCAATTTTGTGGCAATAAAGCCGGGGGTAGACACCATTTATATGCAAAAAGGGTATTTCTACCAGGTTCCTTACCTGTTCGGCGAAGTAGACGACGGCTTATCTGATGGATTTATGAACGCTACTATTAACGGAGAAGCTATGCAGACAGAAGAACTGTCGGCTAACGAAACCGGGGGACAGATCGTTTTAAACGGATTCTTCGAACATAAGAATATCACTATAAAAGTACCTGTAAATGCTGAATCGGGCTCCTATAGCATTGGTACTCCGGGCTTTAGCGCAAGTGTAACCCTAAACAATATGGTTGAGGTTGCCGAAACGGGAACTATCACGGTTAATTTTATCAACACGGACCTAAGACGAGGAAAAGTATTCTTTCAGTTTAACACCACCACAAATGAGGTGACTAACGGAGATACCGAATTCGATTATTAAACAGCATATTTTATAATTGGAAAACCGGGCCTGAGCGTCCGGTTTTTTGTTTATAACTGAAGGAAACTGTTTAAAACTTTACTTCCTTTTTAGGCTTCAAAATCCTATTTTTACTACTTCAGTTTTTTCGGGGAATTTTCCCGGGTACTCACCTCTCAAACACATCTATGTATTTAATCTTCGATACCGAAACCACCGGACTGCCTAAGCGTTTCGACGCTCCACTAAGCGATTCCGACAACTGGCCAAGGTGTATACAGATCGCCTGGCAATTGCACGACAGGATGGGAAACCTCATTGAACACCGGGATTTCCTTGTGAAGCCGGAGGGTTTTAATATTCCGTTCGATTCGGAGAAGATACACGGTATTTCCACCGAACTGGCAACTCGGGAAGGTATACCCCTGGAAGAGGTAATCACAGAATTTACTGCCGCCGTGAATAAGGCGGAATTTATAGTCGGGCAGAACGTGGACTTCGACCTCAACATCATGGGTGCCGAATATTACCGACTGCAAATCGATAATCCGTTGGAAGGTAAGCAGGTGCTGGATACCTGTACCGAAACCACCGCCCAGCTTTGTCAGTTACCCGGCGGAAGGGGCGGCAAGTTTAAACTGCCTACCCTTACCGAGTTACACCAATTCCTCTTTAGCGAAGCTTTTGCTGAAGCCCATAATGCCACTGCCGATGTGGAGGCTACTAGCCGCTGTTTCCTTGAACTCATTCGCCGAAGTATTTTTTCTGCGGAAGAACTGGATGTTCAGCCCGATTATTTCGATCGCTTCAACAAAGAGAATCCACAGCCCATTGAGTTAATAGGCCTGGAGCATATCAATTTAAAACGCGCTTCCAAGGCAATTCGAAAGGAACTGGAAGCCAAAACCGAGACCGAGGCGATTAGTTCGGAAGAGATAGATGAGAACATCGCCATCCTGGAAGAAACGGCTTTTGCGCATCTGCACAACCATTCCCAATTTTCAATTTTACAATCCACAGCCTCGACCTTCGACCTGGTACAGGCTGCGATAGAAGACAATATGCCGGCCGTTGCGCTTACGGACAGTGGGAATATGATGGGGGCATTTCACTTTGTGAAAGCTGTGAACGATTACAACAAGTCCCTTTCAGAAGCCGATGAGCAAAAACCCATCAAAGCAATCCTGGGGTGTGAGTTCTTTGTATGTGAAGATCACACCAATAAATCCCATAAGGATCACGGCTACCAGATCGTGATGCTGGCAAAGAATAAGAACGGCTACCACAACCTGGCCAAGATGGCCTCAATAGCGTATACCCATGGTTTTTACTATGTGCCGCGCATCGACAAGAGTGTGGTTGAAAAGTATAAAGAGGATATCATCGTACTCACCGGGGGAATCTACGGGGAGGTACCTTCAAAATTACTCAATATAGGAGAAGCCCAGGCAGAGGAAGCATTGCTGTGGTGGAAGGAGCAGTTTGGAGAAGACCTCTATATCGAGATCATGAGGCACGGGCAGGAGGATGAAGAACGGATCAACCAGAGCCTGATAGAATTTTCAAAGAAGCATGGTGTAAAGTTGCTGGCCTGCAACAATACCTACTATATAAAAAAGGAGGACGCCAATGCACACGACATCCTGCTCTGTGTAAAAGATGGCGAAAAACAGGCTACGCCAATTGGCCGGGGGCGGGGGTATCGTTACGGTTTGCCCAACCAGGAGTATTATTTCAAGTCGCAGGAAGAGATGAAGGCCCTGTTCGAAGATTTGCCGGAGGCGATCAGCAATATTGCTGAAGTCATTGAGAAGATAGAGCCATTTACACTGATGCGGGATGTATTGCTTCCGAACTTTGATATCCCAAAGGAATTTTACAATATAGAAGACGCTGACGGCGGTAAGCGGGGGGAGAATGCATATTTGCGGCACCTGGCTTTTAAAGGAGCTGAAAAACGCTATCCGGAGATTACCCAGGAGATCAGGGAGCGCCTGGATTTTGAACTCGAGGTTATTGCCAATACCGGATATCCGGGATATTTCCTTATTGTACAGGATTTTATTGCTGAAGCACGGAAGATGGGGGTTTCGGTAGGTCCCGGTCGGGGGTCGGCTGCGGGAAGCGCAGTGGCCTATTGCCTGGGAATCACCAACATCGATCCGATTGCCTACGACCTGCTTTTTGAGCGGTTCTTAAACCCTGATCGGGTGAGTATGCCCGACATCGACATCGATTTCGACGACGAGGGAAGGAGCAAGGTAATGGATTATGTGATCGAAAAATACGGGGCCAACCAGGTGGCACAGATCATCACCTATGGAACCATGGCCGCGAAGTCCTCTATCCGGGATACTGCTCGAGTGCTGGATTTACCGTTAAACGATGCAGACCGAATTGCCAAGTTGATTCCTAACATGACCAAACTGAACAAGATTTTCGGGCTTAGTGATGCGGAATTGCGAGGGAGGTTCAGAAGTGATGAGTTGCCTAAGGTAAACGAACTGCTGAATCTATCGGAAGGGGACGACCTGGAGGCCGAAACCATTAAACAGGCGCGAGTGCTGGAGGGTTCGGTACGGAACACGGGTATCCATGCCTGTGGGGTGATTATCACCCCTGATGATATTACGAATTTTGTCCCAATTGCCACTGCCAAGGATTCGGAATTGTACGTTACCCAGTTCGACAACTCGGTGGTGGAGAGTGCGGGCTTGCTGAAGATGGATTTCCTGGGATTAAAGACCCTTACCCTTATCAAGGATACGGTTAAGATCGTAAAGCATAAGCATGGGATAGAGCTGGATCCGGACAACTTTCCGCTGGATGATGAAAAGACCTACGAGCTTTTTCAACGAGGGGAAACCGTAGGGATATTCCAGTACGAATCGCCGGGGATGCAAAAACATATGAAGGACCTCAAGCCTACTGTTTTTGCCGATCTTATTGCCATGAATGCCCTGTATCGCCCGGGACCTATGGAGTATATCCCGAGTTTTATCCGCAGGAAGCACGGGGAAGAAGAGATTACCTACGACCTGCCGGCCATGGAGGAATACCTGAAGGAAACCTACGGGATTACCGTTTACCAGGAGCAGGTGATGTTGCTTTCGCAGAAGTTGGCAAGTTTTACCAAGGGCGAGGCCGATGTACTGAGGAAGGCTATGGGGAAGAAGCAAAAAGCGGTACTGGACAAAATGAAGCCACAGTTCCTGGAGCAGGCGGCTGCCAATGGCCATGAGGTGGAAAAACTGGAAAAAATCTGGAAAGACTGGGAGGCCTTTGCCAGCTATGCCTTTAATAAGTCGCACTCCACCTGTTACGCCTGGATCGCATACCAGACTGCCTACCTGAAGGCGCATTATCCGGCCGAGTATATGGCTGCGGTGCTTTCGAACAATATGAACGACATCAAGCAGGTTACTTTCTTTATGGAGGAATGCCGGCGTATGGGGCTGGAAGTGCTGGGCCCTGACGTGAATGAATCCTTTTATAAGTTTACCGTTAACGACCGCGGTGCCATCCGATTTGGGATGGGAGCCATTAAAGGGGTTGGCGGGAATGCGGTTGCCACCATAGTGGAGAACAGGAAGGACGGCAAGTATAAAAGTGTGTTCGACCTGGCCAAGCGCATCGACCTGAGGGCTGCCAATAAGAAGGCCTTTGAAAACCTAATCCTCGCCGGCGGATTCGACAGTTTCGACACCCACAGGGCGCAGTATATGCACGATGAGGGCGATGGAATTACCTTCTTTGAAAAAGTACTGAAATACGCTGCCCGATACCAGGAAACTCAGAATTCTTCGCAGGTTAGCCTCTTCGGTGAAGCCAGTGAAGTGCAGATTCCCGAGCCGGAGGTGCCTCCCTGTGAGGAGTGGGGTACCATGAAAAAATTAAAGCAGGAAAAAGAAGTGGTTGGCATTTATATTTCGGGCCATCCGCTGGACGATTTTAAGACCGAGATCGAGAGTTTTTGTAACTGTAAGGTGAGTGATTTCAATGATCTGGAGCGGTTTGTAAACCGGGAGATGATCTTTGGCGGGGTGGTTACCGATGTGCAACACCGGGAAAGCAAGGCCGGAAAGGGCTGGGCAATTTTTACGGTGGAAGATTACGACGACAGCTTTGAGTTTAAGATCTTCGGGGAGGAGTATTTGAAATTCAGACATTTCTTAATTCCCAATTCCTTTATCTATGCCCGGGTATTGGTGCGGGAAGGATGGACAAACAGGGAAACCGGCAAGAAGGGTGAGCCCAGGTTGCAGTACAACAGTATGCAGTTGCTGCATGATGTGATGGAGCACCAGGCTCGTAAGATAACCCTGCAGCTGCCTATACAGGAGCTGAAAGAAGACAGGATCACTGATCTGAAAGGGCTTTTAAAGATGCATAAAGGGAAGGCGCAGTTGCATTTCACCATGTACGACATGGAGGAAAAGGTAAAACTTAATATGCCCAGCAGGAAGCACAAGGTTGCGATCAGCAAGGAGTTACTGGAAGAGTTGAAGGAACTGGACATACCTTTTAGATTGAATTAGGATTTTGTAATCAGCTCGCTGTCATATTTCCGGACTGTTTCGGGCAGGCCCTGTGTGCTTCGCATCCGGGCAGGCCCTGTGTGCTTCGCATCCGGGCAGGGATAGCAGCGGCATCCTTTTTGTGGCTTCGAGTGGTCCCGCCGGGGGTGGGATACTGGTTTTTTCGCTTTGCTGCAAAAACCACTCGAAGCGGATACAAAAAGATAGAGCGAATAGCCCGGTGCACCGAAGTGAAGCAGGGCGGAACGAAGGAGCAGCCCGCCTAATAAAAGTCGTAACTGTATTGATAAATTCGATAACCGCATTACTCAAAGTAATGTTAAGGCGGTATTTATTCCGTTTTAAAATGATTATTTTTGCTTAACACTTAAAAAACAGATTAAAATGGCTTTAGAAATAACAGATGCAACCTTCGAGCAAACCGTATTAAAGAGTGATAAACCGGTGCTGGTGGACTTTTGGGCTGCTTGGTGCGGACCTTGCCGAATGGTTGGCCCCATCATTGACCAGATTAGTGATGAATACGACGGGAAAGCGGTTGTTGGAAAAGTAGATGTAGATGCGAACCAGGAGTTTGCGGCTAAGTACGGGGTTAGGAATATCCCTACCGTGCTTGTGTTCAACAACGGAGAATTGGTTGGCAGACAGGTGGGTGTAGCGCCAAAGAACGTATATACCGAAGCAATCGATTCGTTGCTGTAATCCCTGAAACCGAAATTATTATAGAAAGGCTTGGCGTTATGCCGGGCCTTTTTTTATCTTAGTTCTTTAGACCATCTGCGAACTGCGGATGGGGTGAATAGAAGTTAAATGTTAAGTAAAACAGTGCCGAAAACGGCTTGAGTATGGAAAAAGTAAACAAAGTACAGGATCAGATAGACAACAGCTTATTAAAGGAGCGCAAGGTTTTTCTTTGGGGAATGGTGGATGACAAATCTGCCAAGCATGTGGTGGATCGGCTGCTTTACCTGGATTCACTGAGTAATGATGAAATACGATTGTACATCAACAGCCCCGGGGGGTATGTAACTTCGGGTTTTTCTATATACGATACTATTAAGGGAATAAAGAGTCCGGTGGCCACCATTTGTACCGGCTTATGCGCCTCGATGGGCAGCATATTGTTGTCGGCCGGGCAAAAGGGCAGACGCCTTATCCAGCCGCACGCCAGGGTGATGATACATCAGCCCAGTGGCGGTGCGAGGGGACCTGCCAGTGATATTGAGATTACGGCTCAGGAAATTTTGAAGACCAAGGAATTGAGCGCCCAGATCTTGGCTGAGAATTGCGGACAGGATTACGAACGTATTATGAAGGATTTTAATCGCGACCACTGGATGGGTGCCGAGGAGTCTGTGGCTTACGGGATCGTGGATAGGATTGTGGATAAGGAGTAGTGAGTGAAGGGTGAGTAGTGAGTAGTGAGTAGTGAGTAGTGAGTAGTGAGTAGTGAGTAGTGAGTAGTGAGTAGTGAAAGGTTAGAAGCCTGAAGTCGGCCCGCCTTCGCAGGAGCTTCGGCGGGCGGGGGAAGATGTCACTTCGAGCTTGTCCGCCTCACATAGTACTTGATAAATCTGGCGGATGAATATGAAGTGCGGGAGCTACTTCATATTAGTATCGAGAAGTGGTTGAGTAGTGAAGCGTGAATAGTGAAGTGTGAATAGTGAAGCGTGAAGAGTGAAGAGTGAAGCGTGAATAGTGAGAAGTGAGGTGATTGAGTGGTTCCGCGGAGCGGGAGTGTTTCGAAATCACCGGAAGGGATGTAAGTCTAAAGCCGGAAGCCTGAAGCCGGCCCGCCTTCGCTAGCCTCCTTCGCCGAAGTAGCTTGGCTTTGGCGGCTGAAGAGCTTCGGCGGGCGGGGGAAGATGTCTCTTCGAGCTTGTCCGCCTCACATAGTACTTGATAAATCTGGCGGATGAATATGAAGTATATCCGGAGGGGAGGGAAGTATATAAAAATCAAACTAAACGAGTTGGAAAGCGAAAGAAAATCGAATAATGGACTGTACTTTTATTAATTTTACGCTTAACCCTTCACTCCTCACCTATCAATGAATATAGAAAAAGAAATAAACGAAATCACAGGGTTTAAGAACCTTGAATTACTGGCCACTCAGGTGGTGGAAGGGTTTATTTCCGGATTGCATAAAAGTCCGTTTCACGGATTTTCGGCCGAGTTTGCCGAACACAAGATTTACAACACCGGCGAGAGCACCAAGCACATCGACTGGAAGCTGTTTGCGAAGACCGACAAGCTGTATACCAAGAAATACGAAGAGGAGACCAATCTTCGCTGTCATATAATCATGGACAACAGCAGTTCCATGCATTATCCGCCTATAAAGGAGTTCAATATAACTAAGCTGAATAAGGCGGGGTTTTCGGCCTTAGCGGCAGCGGCCATTATGAACCTGCTGAAGCGGCAGCGCGATGCGGTAGGGATGAGTATTTACAGCGATTCGTACGAGTTCTACGCCAATGAGAAAGGCAGCGAAAGGCACCATCATATGTTGTTAGGCAAGCTGAACGAGGCCATATCCACACCCGGGGAAGCAAAGCAAACCCGAACCTACAGTCATTTGCACCTTATAGCCGAAAAGCTAAAGCGGCGTTCCCTGGTCTTTCTTTTCACTGATATGTTTCAGGATGATGTGGAGGAACAACAATTATTCGAGGCTTTACAGCATTTGAAATACAACAAGCACGAGGTGGTTTTTTTCCACACTTTCGACAAGGAAAAGGAATTGCATTTCGATTTCAGCAACCGGCCCAGGCGTTTTGTGGATGTGGAGACGGGGGAGCATGTGAATTTGTATGCCGATACCATACGGGAGAATTATGAAGCTGCCGTGGCGCGGTATTTTTCCGATTTACGGCTTAAGTGCGGGCAATACCGGATCAAGTATGTGGAGGCCGATATTAATGCCGGTTTCAACAAGATATTGACTACCTATTTGGTGGAGCGGCAGAAATTCGGGTGAGTTTAGTGAGTAGTGAGTAGTGAGTAGTGAAGGGTGAGGAGTGAGGGGTGAAGCCTAAAGCCGGAAGCC